>NZ_JBQCMK010000041.1:0-545 GCF_051965175.1 Arthrobacter sp. SAFR-044 | reverse complement strand
ACCAGGCGCAGCCCCTCCTGGTTCTCCGCCGGCGTGCAGTCCTCCAGCCAGAACAAGTCATACGGCTCCAACGCCTTGCCCAGCTTCGCGGCCTGGATCGGCGTCATCCGGTGGTGCCCGTCATGCAGCAACGGAAGCTCCGGACCAAACTCATTCCGGACCGCTTCGAAGACGGTCGGTAAATGCCGCAGATACGCCCGGGTGTCCCAGTCCTCCTCCACCGGGAACGCACCCCGCCCCGCCGGCTCATAGTCATACCGCTCCCCCGACGCCTGCGCCTGCGCCGCCACACCATAAACAGCCTTGATCCCCGGGACCGCCGTCTGGATCCGGATCGACTTGTACCCGAGCTCCAAATGCTCCCGGACCGAATCAAACAACGACTCAATATCGGCACCCGACGCGTGCCCGTACGCCCGCAACCCGTTCCGCGACGCACCGCCGAGCAGCTGGTACACCGGCATCCCGGCGAGCTTGCCCTTGATATCCCACAACGCCATGTCCACCGCAGCGATCGCCGCCATCGTCACCGGACCCCGCCGCCA
>NZ_JBQCMK010000040.1:0-554 GCF_051965175.1 Arthrobacter sp. SAFR-044 | reverse complement strand
AAGGCGTTGGAGCCGTATGACTTGTTCTGGCTGGAGGACTGCACGCCGGCGGAGAACCAGGAGGGGCTGCGCCTGGTGCGGCAGCACACCACGACGCCGCTGGCGATCGGGGAGATCTTCAACACGGTGTGGGATTACCAGACGCTGATCAAGGAACAGCTGATCGACTACGTGCGGGCCGCGTCCACGCACTTCGGCGGGATCAGCCCTCTGAAGAAGGTGATGGATTTCGCGGCGCAGTACCAGATCAAGTCCGGTTTCCACGGGCCGACGGATATTTCCCCGGTGGGGTTCGCGGCGCAGCTGCATGTGGGGTTGGCGATCCATAATTACGGGATCCAGGAGTACATGCAGCACTCGGATAAGACCAACGAGGTCTTCGAGCAGTCCATGACGTTCGTGGACGGGTACCTGCACCCGGGCGACAAGCCCGGGATCGGCGTCGAATTCAACGAAGAAGCCGCCGCAGCCTACCCGTACCAGCAGGCCTACCTGCCCTACAACCGCCTCGTCGACGGCACCGTGCATGACTGGTGAGGCATGACTGGTAAAAC
>NZ_JBQCMK010000039.1:0-623 GCF_051965175.1 Arthrobacter sp. SAFR-044 | reverse complement strand
TTGCTGATCCCTGTGGTGCCGCCGTTGGCCCAGGCGAGGATGTGGTCGGCGTCGTTGTCCAGGGAGTTGTTGCTGCACCCGGGGAACGGGCACTTGCCATCGCGCATCCTCAACCAGGCACGCATCGCGCCGGTCACCCGGTAGCTGGTCCGGCCGATCTCCAACGGCGCCCCGTCCCGCGGGTCCACCAACACCCGGTAAACCGACCCCGCCCCGTTCGCCACCAAGTCCCGGGCCATCGACGGCGGAATAGGCCCGTAACCGTCGAGCATGGCCGGCTCATCGGTCACCCCCATCAGTGAGAACACCGGAACCGTGACCAGAACCTGCGCCCGGATCGGTGAAGACGAGTGTCCGGGTCCTGCACCGGCACCTTCAACGGCAACACTGTCGATGTCATCGGCCTCGCCGTAGCCACTGCCGCTCCCGAGAATCGCATCAGCGAACTTGTCGGCCCGTAACTGGGACATGGTGCGGGACTCCTGGGGACCTTGCAGCGACCGGGATATTGCGGTGAGCCGGTTCCACCCCGCCAACGCCTGGTCCGCCGGCAGGCAAGCGGACAGCCACGCCATCCCATCCTGGTCCGGCCGGAACTCCACCCGCCGATCAGCCACCCCCTT
>NZ_JBQCMK010000038.1:0-629 GCF_051965175.1 Arthrobacter sp. SAFR-044 | reverse complement strand
GTGGTGCATGCGGCGACGTTCTTCTCGGTCGGTGGCGGGTTCATTGTCCGTGAGGGGGAGGAGGACGCGGCGCAGCAGGAACTGGACGCGTCCAAGGAGGAACTGCCGCTGCCGTTCAGGACCGCGGCGGAACTGCTGGAGCACTGCGCGGTGACCGGGCTGGGCATCGCGGATGTGATGTTCGTGAACGAGAAAGCCTCCCGCAGTCAGGCGGAGATCCGGGCCGGGCTGCTGCATATCTGGTCCGTGATGGAGAACTGCGTGCAGACCTCGCTCAAGCGTGAGGGGGTGCTGCCGGGCGGGTTGAAGGTCCGCCGCCGCGCCCCGGACTGGTACGAACGGCTGAAGAAGGAAACCGCCCGCCCCGAAGACACCGACAATGACGGGCAGGACGGGCAGGACCACTACGACCCCAGGTATTGGCAGGAGTGGGTTAACTTGGTGGCCCTGGCGGTAAACGAAGAGAACGCCTCCGGCGGCCGGGTAGTCACCGCCCCCACGAACGGGGCGGCGGGGATCATCCCCGCGGTGCTGTTCTACGCGCTGCACTTCGCCCCGGGCATGGACCAGGCCACCCAGGAAGACCGGGACGACGTGGTGGTGCGGTTCCTGCTCGCCGCCGGCGCCGT
>NZ_JBQCMK010000037.1:0-987 GCF_051965175.1 Arthrobacter sp. SAFR-044 | reverse complement strand
GCCTGAGGAGACTGTCATCATTATCCTGACGGCGACCGACCCGGACCCGAATCAAGCTGCGAAGATTGCAAATTTGTCCGCTAAGCAGCTGATCTCGGCTGTGGACGGGGTCGAGGACGTGGGCCTTGTGCGCCTGAGTGTTTTCGAGGAAGCTTCGGCCCCGAGTTTCCCATCTTCGCCGGTCCTGCCCGCCAATCTTGCCCTCGGGGGGCTGCTAGGACTCCTTGTCGGGTTCGGCTATGTATTTTTTCGCCAAGCGCTGGATAGGGGAATTCGAGGCCAAGCCGATGTTGAGCCAGTTGTTGGGGCGAGGATTCTCGGTGCTGTTGCCTTTGACCCAAGCGTGGAACATCAACTCGAGGTCGTTCAAAGAGATGCTTTTAGCTCTAGGGCAGAAAGCCTTCGCCAGCTGCGGACCCAGTTACGCTTCACCAACACCGCTGGGGGCTCGCAGACGGTAGTTGTGTCGTCCTCGATAGCGGGGGAGGGTAAGACTTCGATCGCGGTGAACCTGGCGATCATGTTTGCCGAAAGTGGTACTCGCGTACTGTTGATTGATGCTGATTTGCGATGTCCGCAGATTGCAAACATCCTTGGGATCGATGGTTCTGTTGGGCTCTCAGATGTACTGTCGGATAGCGTGGCACTGGCCGATGCCGTCCAAGAATCTGGCCATGCGGAAGCGTTCCACGTCCTCCCTTCCGGAGGCCCGGTGCCAAATCCGAGCAAGCTTCTGGGCTCGCCCACGATGGAGAAACTCATCGAGCGTGCTGAGACGGACTACGCCGTCGTGTTGATCGATACGCCGCCATTGTTGCCCGTCGCGGATCCGGCGATCATCGCGGCCAAAACCAGTGGAGTGGTTCTTGTCGTCAGTGCTGACGGCCGGACAACACAGGAAGATGTTACCCAAGCCGTCGCGACCCTGAATGCAATTAATACCTCGTTCCTGGGCGTAGTCGTCAACAAGGCCGGCAGGACCGAACG
>NZ_JBQCMK010000036.1:0-997 GCF_051965175.1 Arthrobacter sp. SAFR-044 | reverse complement strand
AGGAGGGTGGCGGCTTCCTGGCGGGTGGTGCCGGAGTCCTGGATGCCTTCTGCGATGTGGGCGAGGTTGGCGGGGATGTCGCGGCCTTTTTTGCGCATGGCGGTGGCCCAGAGGCGGCCGGCGCGGTAGGAGGAGCGGACCAGAGGTCCGGACATGACGCCGAGGAAGCCGATTTCTTCGGCTTCGTGCTGGAGGTCCACGAATTCCTGGGGTTTGACCCAGCGGTCCACGGGCAGGTGCCGTTCGGAGGGGCGCAGGTATTGGGTGATGGTGATCAGGTCGCAGCCGGCCTGGTGGAGGTCGCGGAGGGCTTCGCTGATTTCTTCGCGGGTTTCGCCCATGCCGAGGATGAGGTTGGATTTGGTGACCATCCCGTGGTTCCGGCCTTGGGTGATGACGTCCAGGGAGCGTTCGTAGCGGAACGCGGGGCGGATCCTTTTGAAGATCCGGGGGACGGTTTCGACGTTGTGGGCGAAGACTTCGGGGGCGGAGTCGCAGATCGCTTTGATGTGGTCGGGGTTGCCGGAGAAGTCGGGGATGAGCAGTTCGACGCCGGTGCCGGGGTTCAGTTCGTGGATTTTGCGGACGGTTTCGGCGTAGAGCCAGACGCCTTCGTCTTCGAGGTCGTCGCGGGCGACGCCGGTGACGGTGGCGTAGCGCAGGGCCATTGACTGGACGGAGCGGGCCACCTTGGTGGGTTCGAACATGTCCACGGGGGAGGGTTTGCCGGTGTCGATCTGGCAGAAGTCGCAGCGGCGGGTGCATTCGGAGCCGCCGATCAGGAAGGTGGCTTCCTTGTCTTCCCAGCATTCGAAGATGTTGGGGCAGCCGGCTTCTTCGCAGACGGTGTGCAGGCCTTCTTTTTTGACCAGGTTCTTGAGCCCGACGAATTCCGGGCCCATCTGGACCTTGGCCTTGATCCACTCGGGCTTGCGCTCCACCGGGACCGCAGCGTTGCGCTGCTCGATCCGCAGCATCTTCCGGCCTTCAGGTGCCA
>NZ_JBQCMK010000035.1:0-1014 GCF_051965175.1 Arthrobacter sp. SAFR-044 | reverse complement strand
CAAACACACACAGGTCGACTCGCTGCCCTCGACAAGACCAGAAAATACGGCAGAATAACCAGCGTCAAAGTGGCTCAGTTTTCAGCCCGCGAAATGGCTCACTTTTCGACCATCGCTGACAGGCTTTCGAACGCCACCAGGAAGGTTTGCGCCATGACGTCGTCAGCAACGGATTCACCTGCCCTGGTCGCCGCGTACCTGTGCACCGAACGGCAGTACTTGTCGTACAGCACGGCGAATGCCTGGGATCCTCGCGGGATCTATGTATTAGTTCACTGTCGGTCGTCACAAGATGTATTGCCCCATGAGAGAAAAGAGTTCACGGAAGCTTAGCTGTGGGGTGGTCGGGGCTCCGCCCGCGCAGCGTCTATGCGGCGGCGGAGATGTTCGTATGGACAACCCCGACGCTGAAAAATTGTTTGGAGAAGAGCGCCAGTCCCTTCCCGTCCAGATCGACCAACAATTGGAAGGCCGCATTCCCCAGCTCGCCATGCATGAGCTCCCCTGCTGGGGCTGTTAATCCTGGTCCTGCTGGGCACAGCTGCCATTACAACCATCGGGATCGCTCAGCTTCGTAAAACGAAGACGGTCCCAATCTCCCGTTAACCGATCCTTTACCGGGCGCCTGCCCCACGTTCGCCTGGATGCGAGTCGTTCATGCCCGCGGTTATGGTTTGTGCAGAGCGATTCACGTTGGGCTGCGGCCCATCGCCCTGAGCTAATCAGCCTCCGAGAAGGTGGCGCTTTGCGAGGCTGAACTCCTCATCGGAAAGAGCCCCTTTCGCATGGAGCTCTGTAAGCAGGGAAAGTTCCGACGCCAAGGACCTGTTGTGGCGCAGCTTGCCGACCATTACCTGATGCCCGCCGGCGCGGGCTGCGGGCGGTGCTGGCTCCAGTCTCTGCCGCCGTGATGAGTTGTTGAAGGTGTGCGCGATTATGTTAGCGGCCATGAAAAACTGCCCATAGGCGGCCACGAAAATGCCCACTGACGGCCAGTAGAACTGCCCAGCGGTG
>NZ_JBQCMK010000034.1:0-1103 GCF_051965175.1 Arthrobacter sp. SAFR-044 | reverse complement strand
ACGGGTGGTCTGTGATGAGCAGCCAGATTCCTGAGCCGCCGCCCAGCGCGGCGCACATGAAAGCAGACAACGCATCACTGGGTGAGCTGCTCGGGGACGTGACCCGGGACCTGTCCACCCTGATGCGCCAGGAAGTGGAACTGGCCAAGGCCGAACTCAAACAAACCACCTCCCGCGCAGGCAAAGGCGCCGGCATGCTCGCCGGCGCCGGGATCGGCGGACACTTCGTCCTGCTCTTCCTCTCCCTGGCCCTGATGTGGGCCCTGGGCGCCATCATGCCCCTGGGCTGGTCCGCGCTGATCGTCGCCGTGATCTGGGCCATCATCGCCGCCGTCCTGGCCTCCATCGGCCGCAAGGAACTCAAACAGATCAAGGGCATGCCCCAAACCGGGGAAACCCTCTCAGAAATTCCCCCAACCCTAAAACCAGGTGAGGTAAACCGATGAGCGACAACCCTGACGTCATCCGCGCAGACATAGAAGCCACCCGGGCACGCCTGGGCACCAACGTGGACGCCGTGGCCGACAAAGTCACCCCGTCCAACATCGTCCACCGCCAAACCGACAAGGTCCGCGACGCCGTGACCGGGGTGAAGGAGAAAATCATGGGAGCAGCAGACACCGCCACCACCAAAGTCCACGACACCACCGCCACCGGCGCCGGACACACCACCAACGCCATGCACTCCACCGGCGACAGCCTGCACCAGGCATCAGAGACCGTCTCCACCAAACTCTCCGACGCCGGCCACGCCGTCTCCCACGCCCCGGACCAGGTCAAAGCCAAAACCGCCGGCAACCCCCTCGCCGCCGGACTTATCGCCTTCGGCGCAGGCATGCTGATCTCCTCCCTGATCCCGGCAAGCGAGAAAGAACGCGAAGCCGCGGACCAACTCAAAACCGCAGCCCAGCCCCTGGCAACCCAGGTCACCGACGCCGCCAAAACCATGGCCCAGGACCTCAAGGAACCCGCCCAGGAAGCCATGGAAAACGTCAAGGCCACCGCCACCGACGCCGCCCAAAACGTCAAAACCGAAGGCCAATACGCAGCCACCGACGTCAAAGACCGCGCAACAGACGCCAAAGACAACATCCAAAACACCT
>NZ_JBQCMK010000033.1:0-1197 GCF_051965175.1 Arthrobacter sp. SAFR-044 | reverse complement strand
GCCGCCGCTGCTGGGACTGTAGTAGTGCCAGTACCGGCTGGTGGCGTTGACATCCGCGAGCACCAGCAGGCCGCTGTTGGCAGTCCCCCGCGCGGCGCTGTTGACGTTCTGCTTGGTCGAGGTGACGTTATGCACGTACTGGTCGGCGTCCACGATCCGCGGCGTCTTGGTGGTGGTGAAGTTGATGTTATCCAGCGGCGTCGACTTCTCGTAGATCGCACCACCGGAACTCGTGCAGACACCGGCGTTCGTCGTGCCCGACGGCTTCGGATAGGTCGCGAACGTACGCAGCATCTGCGTGCTCTCATCAATCATCACGATCACCCGGTTGGGGCATTCCGCCACCGTAGCGATCGTATGCGCCGACCAGCTGGTACCACTCAAGGCCAACAGCTGGATCAACGGCTGCGACGAGGACGTGAACGAAGTCTTGATCGCCGCGAAAACCCGGCCACCGGATGAATCCAGCCATTTCAGGTTCATATGGTCATCACTGCTGCGCTGCCCCGACACCGCCGCCACAGCACCGCTCCAGGACGTCGCCGACGCACCATCAACGTGATAACTCCAGTACATCCCATCCGTTGCGTCCCCGACCTGCCGGCTCCACATCACACCGATCTTCCCATC
This sequence comes from Arthrobacter sp. SAFR-044, assembly GCF_051965175.1. Taxonomy (GTDB): domain Bacteria; phylum Actinomycetota; class Actinomycetes; order Actinomycetales; family Micrococcaceae; genus Arthrobacter. Next base: position 567 of record NZ_JBQCMK010000033.1, on the reverse strand, counting down.
GAAGGCAATCACGGCCGAGGTGTCATCCACCGAGACATTGCTCATCGACGCCGGATGCTGGAACGCCGTCCCCCACGTCTTGCCGTCCGTGGCCGTGACATTCAAATAAATCTTGTTCCCCTGCTGCCACGTCGCCCACACCCGGCCCGTGGAATCCTTATCAATGGTCAGGACCTCAACCTTTGAATTATTGATCTGCGTGGAACTCTCCAGCGAGTACTTCTTCGCCACCGGATCGTAACTGTACCGCCGCATCGTGGTCGGATAATTCGGCTCAGCCGGAAGACCATCATTGACGAACCGGTAGCTGGCGACATTCAGCATCTTCCCGTCCCACAACACGTCATGGTGGGTACTGGCACGCGGATCCGTCGCCACCCCCGTATCAACCCAGGAACTCGTCCCCGCATTGAACCGGAAAATATGAAAATCCGAACTCGCAGAGTCCCACAGGTTGCCCCACCAAAACCCGTCGTTAAACCACAACGAACTCGTCGCCCGCTTCGTACCCGTCGGAGTCCCCGTCCCCGAATGCGACGGACCCTCAACACCAACATCACCCGTGGC
>NZ_JBQCMK010000032.1:0-1312 GCF_051965175.1 Arthrobacter sp. SAFR-044 | reverse complement strand
CCGGGCCTGGCCCGGTGATGTCGGGCGACCTCGACGGGGCCGGCGGGGCCGTGGTGGACGATGATGACCTGTTCGTCGGGCCCGGTGCCGTGGGAACGGACGAACACCCTCGCCCCGAGCAGATGCGCGGGCACGGAGTATTGGCCGTTCTCGAAGGCGACCATTGGGGTGTTGTCCGGGACGGTGCGGGAGAGTCCGAACGCGACCGTATGCGCGGTGTCCGGGATGCGGTGCAGCCGGGGCTGCTCCTCAGTGAGCATGGCGGAGGGTTTTCGCCGGGTCGCCCGGTGTTCCCGGTTGTTCACCTCTGCCATGAATTCCTCGCAAGCGCTCTCGAGCTCGGCGAAGGAGGCGTAGCCGGGGCGGAGGTTGGTGTCTTTGGGCACGAGGTCGGCCTTGGCTAGCTTCACCGACGCCTCAACCCCGCCCTTCGTGGCGGGATCCGCTGGCTGACAGGTCAGCACGGTGACCCCGTAGTGGCGGGCGAAGTCCAAGGTCTGCTGGTTCCGCACCGGGACCCCGGCGACGTGGGCGGTGGTCACGGTTTTCTCGTTATCGGTCAGGACGTAGGTCGGTGCCCCGCCCAGGACCCGGAAGCAGCGGTCCAGGGCGGCGAACACGCTCGGCGCGGTCCGGTCCCGCAACGGGATCACGATCCGGAACCTCGAGAACGCCAGCCAGGCCACGAACAGGATGGTCTTCACCCCGTCAATGCGGGGCCCGTCGCCGAAGTCGTACTGCAGCCACATCCCCGGCTCTGTGATCCAAGGCCGGTGCACGCGGGTGTGGCCCAACCGCCAGGCGGCCTTCACCTGGGCAATCGCCCGGCGGGTCGACCGTTCCGATCCCGTATAGCCCAGGGCCAGGAGCTTTTCGTGGGCCTTGTCGGCGCGGATCCGCCCTTTGGACGCCTCGATCCATTCCTCGATCTTGGGCAGGTAAGAATCCGTGACCCGCGGCCGGGGAGCTGGTTGGGCGATCGGCCGGCCGGCGTCCCGGGCGGCGACATGCCTGGCAACAGTGTGGTGCGAACAGCCTGTCAGTTCCGCCGTCGCGCGCAACGATCCGGTCAGATCGTAGGCAGCAAGAATTTCCATGATTTCTCCGTCATGCTTCATACAGGGCCTCTTCCCGAGTGACTTGGTGCGTCTAGACACCGTCATCAAATCCCGGGGAGAGGCCCCCGCCGCTTAAGACGCGGCAGGTTCAGTAAGGAAGTGGGCAGATCTCATGGCCACCGCTGGGCAGTTCTACTGGCCGTCAGTGGGCATTTTCGTGGCCGCCTATGGGCAGTTTTTCATGGCCGCTAACA
>NZ_JBQCMK010000031.1:0-1651 GCF_051965175.1 Arthrobacter sp. SAFR-044 | reverse complement strand
GTGGTGGGGGTGGTTTGAAGTAGTGGTTTTGTTGGGGTGTTTGGGTGGGGTCGATGTGGGGTGGGGGGATGAATGTGGGTGTGTTGTTGGTGGTGGTGATGGTCCATTGTTCTTTGTGGATGAGGTGGTGGTGGTGGCTGCAGAGCAGGACGCCGTTGGTGGTGGTGGTTGGTCCGCCGTGTGACCAGTAGGTGATGTGGTGGGCTTCGCACCAGGGGGCGGGGATGGTGCAGTTGGGGAAGGCGCAGCCTTGATCGCGGGCGGTGAGGGCGGTGCGTTGGGCTGGGGTGAAGAGGCGGGTTTTGCGGCCGAGGTCGAGGATTTCGCCGTGGGTGCCCAGGAGTGCGGGGATGATGTCGGCATCGCAGGCGATTTTGCGGAGCGTGGCGGCGGGAACGGGTCCGGTGAAGGCAAAGGTCCCGGTGTTGTTTCCCGTGTCAGGGTCTGCCGTTGCTGTTGCTGTTGCTGTTGCTTTTGGTGGGGCGCTGGCGGGGAAGAGGTGTTGGTAGTGGATGGTGGCGATGATTTGGGGTCGGTTGCCGCCGGTGGTGGGCAGGGTGTTGGTGGCGAGGGCGGTTTTGGCGGCGGTGATGAGGCCGTCGAGTTGTTTTTGGGCGCGGGTGCGGCGGTCCAGGTCGGGTAGCGCGGTGGTCTCCGTTGTGTTGTGTTCTGTTGCGGTGCGCGCCCGTGGGCTGTCCCCGGCACCCCTTTCGGTGCTTGGGGTGCGGGGGTTGGTGGCGGTGTTCATGACGGTGAGGAGGTGTTCGTATTGGTCGGTGGTGGCGAAGATTTCGAGGTGGTGCAGGCCGTGGCGGGGTTTGCGGATGAAGGCGCCTTGGGTGTGGGCGAGGGCTTCTTCGGTGGGTTCGGTGCCGTCGGCGTCGATGGTGTCGGTCCAGCGTTGGGCCAGGCGGGTGAGGAAGTCAGGGTCGGTGGTGGTGGCGGCTTTGGTGAGGTGGTGTTCGATCGTGTCCAGGGTCTCGGTGGTGGTGTGGTGTTGGAGCCGGTCCAGGGTGGCGGTGATGATGGTCGCGGCGTGCGAGGATACGGCTGGTCCCTGCCCGGTCCCGGACGTGATCACAGTCTTGGACGTGATCACGGTGCCGGTGCCAGTGTCGGTGTCGGTGTCGGTGTCGGTGTCGGTGGTGGTGGGGGTGAGGGCGGCGGCGAGGTGGGGCCGGGTTGGTGGGAGTGGTTCGCCGGTGAGGGTGGTGGCTGGGAGGACGTGGTGGGCGAGGGTGAGGCGGCGGCGGGCTTCGCGGATGGGGATGTGCAGGCGCTGGCGGAGGAACTCTGCGGTGTTCCGGCATCCGTCATCGGCCGGGGACGTCACCACTGGGCGGCTTGGACGGGAGGGTGGGCCGGGCCAGTTGGTGTCGGTCTCGTTCACGGCGTTGGGGCCGGTGTTCAGGGTTTCGACACTGTGGGCGTCCCACCCGTTGGCCCAGTCCCGGGACGGGTTGGCGCGTGTCTTGGCTGCGGTGGCGTGGGTGATGGCCTGGGTGCGGGTCCGGTCCACCGCCGCGGCGCCCAGGAGCTGAAGGTACTCCACGCTCCGGGCGAGCTCCTCGGCCCGGGCGGCGAATTCGGCGGCTTCGACATAGGAGGCGGACGCCAGCACGTCCGGGGCGGCCAGGGCAAGGGCCGCAAG
>NZ_JBQCMK010000030.1:0-1782 GCF_051965175.1 Arthrobacter sp. SAFR-044 | reverse complement strand
GTGGGCTGGTCGGGGTCTCCGGCCTGGTTCCGGGAGAACGTGGCAAGGATCCGGCCCGAGTATGCTCCGGCTGATCCTGCTGACAGGATCTCTTACGATCCCGGGGATCAGGTCCAGTGCGATTTGTGGTTCCCGGAGGTGCGGATACCCGTCGGCGCCGGCAAGGCCAGGGTGCTGCCGGTGCTGGTGATGGTGTGTTCGCATTCGCGGTTCATCATGGCCAGGATGATCCCGTCCAGGATGACCGGGGATCTGCTGGCAGGGATGTGGGAGCTGCTCGGTGGTTTGGGTGCGGTTCCGCGGCGGTTGATCTGGGACAACGAAACCGGCATCGGCCGCAGGAACAGTTACGCCGTCGGAGTCGCGGCGTTCGCCGGGGTCTTGGCCACCCGGATCGTTCAGGTCAAACCCTACGACCCGGAAACCAAGGGCGTGGTCGAGCGGGCCAACCAGTTCCTGGAGACCTCGTTCCTGCCGGGCCGGGTCTTCACCTCAGCGGAAGACTTCAACAACCAGCTTGCGCAGTGGCTGCCGAAGGCCAACGCCCGGCTGGTCCGCCGGACCGGTGCCAGGCCGTCGGAGCTGATCGCCACGGACAAGGCGGCCATGCTGGCGCTGCCACCGGTTCCACCGGTCACCGGGTTCACCGCCCGGGTCCGGCTCCCGCGGGACTACTACGTCAGGATGGGATCCAACGACTACTCGGTGCACCCGCAGGCCATCGGCAGGTTCGTTGACGTCACCGCCGACCTGGAAACCGTCACCATCAGCCTGGACGGCAGAACCGTCGGGACCCATGCCAGGTCCTGGGGCACCGGGCTCACGGTCACCGACCCGGACCACGTCCAGGCAGCGCTCACGCTGCGGAAGGCCTTCCAAAACCCGGCACCGCCGGCAGAGACTGCCGGGGTGCGGGACCTGGCCGACTACGACCGGGCCTTCGGTGTTGTCCTCGATGAGGGGCAGGTCGCCTGATGCCCGCGGCCAAGGAAACCACCAGCCAGATCGAGTACTACTCCCGGGCGATGAAAGCACCCCGGATCCGTGAAGCAGCAGCCAGGCTTGCGGACCAGGCCCGCGACGGGGGTTGGAGCCACGGGGAATACCTCGCCGCTGTGCTGTCGCGGGAAGTGGCCGCCCGGGAAGCCTCCGGCGCCGAGCTCAGGGCCCGGGCTGCCGGTTTCCCGGCCCGGAAATCACTCGAGGACTTCAACTTCGATCACCAGCCCGGCCTCAAACGTGACACGATCGCGCACCTGGCCACCGGCGCGTTCCTCACCGAAGCGTCCAACATCGTCCTGCTCGGGCCGCCCGGCACCGGCAAAACACACCTCGCCACCGGGCTGGGCCTGCGGGCCACCCAGCTCGGGCACCGGGTCCTGTTCGCCACAGCCATCGACTGGGTCGCCCGGCTCCAAAGCGCCCACCAGAACGGCAGGCTGCCTCAGGAACTGGTCAGGCTGCGCCGCTACGGACTGATCATCGTGGACGAAGTCGGCTACATCCCGTTCGAGCAGGACGCCGCGAACCTGTTCTTCCAACTGGTCTCGTCCCGCTACGAACACGCCTCGCTGATCCTGACCTCGAACCTGCCGTTCGCCCGCTGGGGCGACGTGTTCGGGGACCAAGTCGTAGCCTCGGCCATGATCGACCGCATCGTCCACCACGCCGAAGTCATCACCCTCAAAGGATCCAGCTACCGCCTCAAACACACACAGGTCGACTCGCTGCCCTCGACAAGACCAGAAAATACGGCAGAATAACCAGCGTCAAAGTGGCTCA
>NZ_JBQCMK010000029.1:0-2810 GCF_051965175.1 Arthrobacter sp. SAFR-044 | reverse complement strand
ATCCTCGCCTGGGCCAACGGCGGCACCACAGGGATCAGCAACCTGGGACAGCCCTGCCCGAAACATCACAAACTTCGGCACAGCACCGGCTGGAAACCCACCCCTGCCACGAAGAATGAACCACCGGGCTGGACCTCACCCTCCGGCCGCCACTACCCGAGCGAACACCAGGACTGGGAACCACCGCGATGGCCCAGGGGACTGCCTTCGGGCGGTGTCGACGTCGTTCACCACAGCGGGTCGCCCTGGGAAGAGGCCCTTGAGCGGTTCCTGCGCGCCCACGCCTGACCGTCTTCGCGTGCTGCTGAAGGTGGCCTTCTGGTGGTGGTCGGGTGCCAGTGGAACTCGGCTGCTACTGGAGAAGGCCCAGCTGGTCCGGCGTATCCACATCTTCCCCGGTGGACTGATCGCTGCAGTCCACTTCATCCACCAGGTTCGGGTGTGAGCGCAGGAAGCCGCGCGCCCCGGCGTCGCCCGTCACCGTTGCGCATACGGCCTCCCGCAGGGAGGCGTCGATGAACAGGGGGTGCCCGCGGCGAAGCTGCCCCGATTGCCCGCGGTTGTCTCCGTGGCCGGCGTTGTCTTTGCGGCCGTGATGGTCCGGCAGCCCGCCCTCGGCGAATGCGCGGCGGTAAGCGGCGGCGGTGATCCGGCCCGTCCGGTGCCGGGCCAGCAACCGTGCCACCGTTTCACGGGTCAGTCCGGGCTGGTCCACAAGCGCTATCAAAAGGTGGCTTCCGGGATCCGCGGCTTGGTTTCCGAGGATGAACGAGCTGCCCATGCCCGTCTGCCACTCCGGGTTTTTCACTACCCGGAAGCGGTCGAGGCTGGCAACTGACTGAACTTCAGATGCTCCTGCCCCCAGGACCACCACCACTTCCCGGCAGCCGCCGTCGAGCAGTGTGTTGGCGACGGACTCCACCAGCGGTCGGCCCCGGTAGGGCAGCAGCGCCTTTGGTCCCAGTCCCAGGCGGGTGCCCGCTCCGGCCGCAAGGACGACGCCAGTCACCCCGCGGCCAGTCGGGCCTACGGGTCCGGGCGCGTCCGTCTTCTTCATAGCTGCACCCTAGCCAATGCCAAAGCGGTCGGGGCAGCCTCCCCCCGGAAACTGCCCCGACTCCTGCCGGCAGTGGTTCTCAGGCGTCCCCACCCGCGCCACCGGTGGTGCCGGCGTTCACGTCCAGGAGCTTGTAGCGGTCCATGGCGTATGACGGTGCGCCCTCCTCCACTTCGCCCCTCGCTGCGAGCATCTGCAGCGCTTTCACCACGATGGAGTGGGTGTCGTTCTTGAAGTAGCGGCGGGCTGCTGCGCGGGTGTCGGAGAAGCCGAAGCCGTCGGCGCCGAGGGTGGCGAATTCGTTGGGGACGAATTGCCGGATCTGGTCCGGGACGGCTTTCATGTAGTCGGAGACGGCGACGATGGGGCCGGTGGCGCCTTCGAGTTGCTGGGTGACGAACGGGACGCGGGCGGGCTGGCCGGGGTTGAGGAAGGCTTCCTCTTCGGCGGCGAGGCCGTCGCGGCGCAGTTCGTTCCAGGAGGTCACGGACCAGACGTCGGCGGAGACGTTCCAGTCATCGGCCAGCACGCGCTGGGCTTCGATGGCCCAAGGCACGGAGACGCCGGAGGCGAGGATCTGTGCCTTCGGTCCTTCTATACTCGACGCCGACACCCGGTAGATGCCGCCCAGCACACCCTGCACGTCGAGGTTCTCGGGTTCTGCGGGCTGGATGATGGGTTCGTTGTACACGGTGAGGTAGTACATGACGTTCTTATCGCCGTTGTGTCCTTCGGACCCGTCCCCGTACATGCGTTCCAGGCCTGAGCGGACGATGTGTCCGATTTCGTAGCCGTAGGCGGGGTCGTAGGTGAGGACGGCCGGGTTGGTGGAGGCCAGCAGGGGTGAGTGTCCGTCGGCGTGCTGGAGGCCCTCGCCGGTGAGGGTGGTCCGTCCTGCGGTGGCGCCGATGATGAACCCGCGGGTCATCTGGTCCCCGGCGGCCCAGAACGCGTCGCCGGTGCGCTGGAAGCCGAACATGGAGTAGAACACGTAGACCGGGACCAGGGGGACGCCGTGGGTGGCGTAGGAGGTTCCGGCGGCGGTGAATGCTGCCACGGCGCCGGCTTCGTTGATGCCCGGGTGGATCAGCTGCCCGGCGGGGGATTCCTTGTAGGCCAGGACCAGGTCCCGGTCCACGGACAGATAGTTCTGCCCTGCCGGGCTATAGATCTTCGCGGTCGGGAAGAATGCATCCATGCCGAAGGTGCGTGACTCGTCCGGCACGATGGGAACGATCCGGTTCCCGAACTTTTTGTCACGGAGCAAGTCCTTGAGCAGGCGCACAAATGACATGGTGGTGGCCGCCATCTGCTTTCCCGAGCCGCGCTTGGCCACCTCGTAGGATTTGGCGTCCGGAAGATCAACAGCCCCGGGTCCGCCGCGGCGCTCGGGAACAAAACCGCCCAGCACGCTCCGCCGTTCGAGGAGGTAGGCGATTTCGGGCGCATCGAGGCCCGGGTGGAAATAGGGCGGGCGGTAGGGGTCAGCGTCCAGCTGTTCATCCGAAATGGGAATGCGCAGGTAATCCCTGAAGTCCTTGAGATCCTCAACCGTCAGTTTCTTCATCTGATGCGTGGCATTCCGCCCCTCAAACCTTGGTCCGAGGCCGTAGCCCTTGACGGTGTGGGCGAGGATGACGGTGGGTTTGCCCTTGAACTCGGTGGCGGCCTTGTACGCGGCGTAGACCTTGCGGTAGTCGTGGCCGCCGCGCTTGAGGTTCCAGATCTGGTCATCGGTGAGGTCCGCGACGAG
>NZ_JBQCMK010000028.1:0-3858 GCF_051965175.1 Arthrobacter sp. SAFR-044 | reverse complement strand
CAAGCCGTCGCGACCCTGAATGCAATTAATACCTCGTTCCTGGGCGTAGTCGTCAACAAGGCCGGCAGGACCGAACGGCCCCGTGGCGGCAGATCTATTGCCCACGGCACGCACCGGTTGCAGCCCCGCAAGGGCTTTTTCATTCACCACTCGTAGGACGAAGTGTCCGGCCCTCCGTAAGTAACCGCAACAAGGTCGTTCTCAAGCGTTGACTTGAATTGGCATTGATCCATCGATCCCAGGCAATTCAGTCTTGTAACTTAAAGTGAGAAGTGTTGTGAGTAGAATACAAGTACTTTTGTCCTCGGGCCTTGGCGCCATAACAAACATTGCACCAACAATTTCTGCACTTTTGCTCTTCTCGGTGCATGAGTTCGGTGTATTCGCATTCTTATACGCCGTTTTTGCTCTCGGCTGGTCGGTTTGCCTATCTGTGGTTTGTGATTCATTTCTGCGTACTTTCAAGGGAAACAGCACTTGGGCGGAGTATTCGTCGGCGCTCGTTGGCTTGTCGATTATCTTCACTGCAGTCGGACTCGTCGTCTCCCTATTCATATACCCAGGCGTCGTTCCGGCGTTCTTTGCATCGGGAGCCATAGGGCTAGGTATCTATCGGCTCGGTGTGCGCTTTTTCAAATCTGCCAGACTCAATGCCAAGTCCGTACTCTTGGCCGATGCGTGTTACCTGTCTGTCTTTCTCTTCGCACTCTTCGGCGCTATGGCCATTGGGGTAAACGTCCTGACGTCACATTCCGCCGCATGGATTGGCGCAGGCATAACGAACCTCATCATCTCACCGCCTGTCATGTCGAATCCAGTCAAGGCACTCTCGCGCTGGTGCAAGACCAGGTGGTCAACCATCCGGACGCTACTATCAGATTCAGTCTTCATGGATTTGGGAGCCATTATGTCGCCAATGCTATTACTACCCGGATTGGGAACCCATGGATATGGAATTTATCGGGGCATTTCAAGCGTTGCATCGCCAGTTCAGCTTCTTCTCGAGCCGATAAGGCCAAATTTGGCTCAGATGTCTAGGGCTCATCGAACTGGCCTGAAGCTGCTGGTAGGAGTTCTCACGGCTGGCGGGGCGATGTCTGTCGCTTGTTTCATTGTACTTCTGTCACTTAGTCACTTTCACTTGGTGCAAGGGACACTCGCGGAGCTTTCTGCGTTTGCTGTGCCGTGCTCAATTTTCGTCTTCACAAATTTCTTGGGTCACGTCTACTACTTGCTCAGTAGAGCGCATGCGTCGGCGCACGGGATCCGCACCGGTCGAGCTGTACAAACGGTGCTTATCATTGCCGGTCCACTGGGCGGCGCGGCACTTTTCGGGCTCTCAGGTGCGGTTTGGGGATTTGTTGGAGCCACCGTAGTTTCCTCGATAACCTGGGCATCGCTCATGCTGACATCCGAAGGGCCAACGCGTTGAGTTAATCATCGTGCGGGCTCACACCATTCCCGTTAGCGCCGTCCTAGAAAACGTGTAGCAGTATTTGCCGGACGGCAGTCAGCGATAGATGAATGCGAGAGTCCACCCGGCTTACGGTTCTTGCTAAATGTTCTGCGTGATCGGCGCTTTATGCCGCTGGTCTCGCCGCACTTCGTCCTGGACAATCAGCAACAAGTGCAGTCATGCAAATATGGATCATCTCAGCTGATCCGTTACTTGCGCCAGTACCTATCATGGGGTCATGACTGAGAGAAAACCAGTTGGGGCGAGGTTAATGCGCTTGCTGGCTGTCGCGTCGTTCACCTTCCTGCTGCTGATGCCGGTGTCGCAGGGACAGTTGCTCGTAGTCACTTTCGCAGTGATGATTGGAGCCGCAACGATGACGATTGCGGTCGAGCGAAAAGTTCTGACGCTGCCGCTCATGGGGGTGGCCTTCTTCACTCTCTTGCTGGGGATGTTCGGGCTCCTCGTCGGGGCGGACAATCCGGGGCTGGTCAATTCAGCAGGCGTGTTCGTCATCGCCCCAGTTGTGTACTTCATCAGCATCTCGGCTATCGACCAATCCACCCTCAAAGCCCTCCTCACCACGTGTGCAGTCATGACGGTGGTCGCTGGGCTTTATATTCTGGTGTACGTCGGTGGCGAGTTGAAAGTCATCCCCCAAGTTATCCCGACGAGTGTCCTGGAACTGACCGGGGCCGGGTTCGGTCAGATTGGCAACGGAACAGAGATCCGTTTCTACGGTCTCTCAACGCTTGCTGCGTCCGCGCCAATGTGGGTGCTGTCACTGGCAGTGAAGCGCGACGATGTATTGCCAAACCTCCCCCTACGGGCTGCGGCGGCGATGGCTGGAGTCGCGGGGGCCATCTTGGGTGGACGCCGCGCCATCATACTAGCCTTGGTACTGGTTCCTCTGATTGCTTGGGTATTGAGGCGCATTGCTACGCGACCGGGCCCGGCGGCTGTTTCACCCGTCCAAGCAACGGCAGGGATTGGCGCCATTTTCGTCATTATCCTTGTTGCGCCGGCCATTATTGCAAACCCGATCGTGGTCAACACTGGGGGTTCGCTCGTATCTTTCTTCTCGGGCGTCGAGGTGGATGTGAGCACCAGTCAGTCGACGCGTAGCGAGCAAGCCGACCAACTTACACGGGCATGGTTGCAGTCGCCTCTTTGGGGACACGGACTGGGGGCGACTATTCCAGGCTACTTTCGCAGCGAAACCCAGCCTTGGCAGTTCGAGCTGCAGTACCACGTGCTCCTCATGCAGACAGGCGTGATCGGTGCGCTCCTCGTCGCGGCAATCGTCGTTATGGTGGTTGTCTCCGCTAAAAAAGCTTCTCGCCTCCGCCCGGATATGAATCCAACGTTGACAGTAACCCTTTGTGCGGGCGTCGCTATGCTCATCGCCAATTCCACCGATCCCTATCTTCAGGCTCCCGCACATATGTGGGCTATTTTTCTTCCGCTCGCGGTTATCAACGTCATGCTCCGCGATCCCGACCCGGGACACATCAAGTCAGGAACGCTGCCCAACCTTCCAATTACTTGAGGCGTGACGGTCTCCGCACAGACTAGAACCGCTATACCTAACTCCCCACTTGCAGCCGCAGCGGCATTCTCTCCAAATTTCCACTGAATGATCCGCTGAGTTGATAGGTGGTGCTGCATCCGAGTTGCACGCCTCAATAAGATACGTGCTTTGAAGTGGCCCGTCTTCGATGGCCTCAATCAGTGCGGAGCGCTTGGTGTGTTTCATCCCGGTTCTTGAAAAATTTTGCCTTCCCGGTGGTGGTGCCGACGGCAATGAAAACTTCAGGCTCACTCACCCAGCTCCACCCCGTCCGGTAGCGCTTTTTCTCCGTGCGCCTGAACGCCCTTAACCACGTCTGGAGTTCGTCTTCCGCCAGCTGATCTCCCTCGCCGGGATAGAGCGCCTTGACAAACTTGCGGACGCACTCGCTTGCGGCGACTTTCCCAGCCGATCCTCGTGTGATTCTTCGACACCTGTTTCATGCTCATTTCTCACTCGTCAGGTTGAGTCTGGCCTTTAGAGCGTCTGCGTGGTCTAATGAACGGTGCCCACAGGTACGCTTTTGTGCGGAAAATACTGGGGAAGCGATGGAGCTGGAATTCTGCTTGCGGGTCGTACGGCGACGTTGGCCCAGCATACTTGCTGCCGTCGTGCTGGGGCTTGCGCTTGCTTTAGGAATAGTTCTCGTTCGGACCCCTTTGTACACGGCGAACAGCCACCTTTTCGTTTCTGTAAATACCAGCGTTCCAGCCGCTGATGTGGCTCGAAGCAATGCTTTTGCGGAAAAGCGAGCCGCGTCGTACGTTAGCTTGGCAACGAGCGCTAAGGTGCTCGGAGCCGTTGCCAAAGAACTTGATTTGAGTGGGGGAGC
>NZ_JBQCMK010000027.1:0-4443 GCF_051965175.1 Arthrobacter sp. SAFR-044 | reverse complement strand
TTGGCCGCTATTTTTCCGCTTCAGCGGCGGCGACTCAGAAAACAATACCCGCACACAACCCCCACCGCAAATCGGGCCACACCGGACCCCAGGGGCCTCGAAAACCCCGAAAATACGCGGTTTTCGAGGCCCCTGGCGAGGGTTTCAGCCCCTTCGACATCAATCCAATGCCTCTGTGGAGTGGCTCACATCTGCGGCATGTCGTTCCCAGTCACCTGGAGGACCAGCTCGAAGGCCGCTTCCCGCGGCTTCAACCGGTATGGCTCCAGAACGCCGGGCCCGCACGCTGCCGTCCCCACACCCCTCATGGCATGGTCGAGGTAGATGTAGGTGCGCCCGTCCGGAATGAGATCCGGCCTGTGGGTTGCCGCCGCCAGGGCCTGCATACTGTACGGCCGGACTGTCAGCGCAAAGGGGCCACCGGAAACGTGCACCTCCCTGCCACCCGTGCTCAACACCGCGGACCGCACGCCGGACCGGGCCCCCGACTCCTGGGGGCGGACGTACTCCACGTCCAGGTCGGCGAGGGGCAGTTCGAACCATCCTGTCCGGGCGCCCTGCCCGGTGTCCGGGTAACTCTGGTGCGGACCTTGGCCGAGCCAGCCCACGGTGGTTGTCCCGGCGCCCAGCACAAGCTCCAGCCCGATGCGGGCCCATTCCACGTCGAAGCCCCCGTTCACCCAGTCGCCCACGGGCTTCACCTGCGTCCGCAGCGCCAAGGCATCCGAGGCGCTGCTCCACTCGTAGTCAACCAACACTCCGAACTGCTTGTCCGCCGCCCCCATGCGCGTGCTGACGCGAAGGTGCTCGCCGCCGTCGGGCGTTATTTCGGCGCTGATGCCAAGCAGGCGGGTGTGCAACCGGTCGAGTCCCGCCTCCTTCCACTGGATGGCAAGCGGCCGCTCGTCGCTGCTCCCCCACTCCCGGCCAAGGTCGTTGTCCGTGGGTGCCCACCACAGGACCAGGCCCAGTTTTTCGACGGGCAGGCCACCGATGCAGGTGGGCATGCCGGTGGCCCGGTCGAATATGGCAGGGCCCAGCCGGAGTTCCTGGTCGCTAACCTCGACGGGATCTACGGCCGGCGGCATGGCGGGTGGCGGCACCGCCCGGACCGCCTGCGCCCACGCCACCTCATGGCCGGCAGAACTCCAGGCAGTGTCCGCGGCGAGGACGCCGCTGACCGTGAGCACTGCAGCCGAAGCCTCCGGCAGGCCCGCCACATACCGGGCGACGCCGGCCGGCAGCTCCACAACAGCCCGCGACTGCGGTGCGAGCGGCGGAACTGCAACTGCCCCCTCAAGCCGGGTGCCGCCGTCGGCCTCCACCTTGTACTGGAACCGAAAAGCGGACGTGTCCGCAAAGTCCTGCCCGTTCCGCACGGTGAAGCTGGCCCAGGAGTCAGCCACCCCGATATGCAGCGGCTCAATCACCTTCTTGAAATCCAGCAGGCCGGGGCGGGGGTTGCGCTCGGCGTCCACCAGCCCGTCCGTGACGAAGTTCCCGTCGTGGATCTCCTCACCGAAGTCCCCGCCATAGGCGAAGTGGTGGCCGCCGCCAGGGGACGGGACGGTGATCCCGTGCTCAAGCCACTCCCAGACGAAGCCGCCCATGAGCCGGGGATACCGTTCGAACAACTCCTGGTACTCGCTCATGCCGCCGGGCCCGTTGCCCATGGCGTGTACGTATTCGCACAGCATGAACGGCATGGCGCGGCGCCGCGCATTGAGTGCGGCATCCTCCAATGCCGGTTCAATGCCCTGCCCGATGAGCTCCGTCTCGGCCTGACTCGCGTACATCCGTGAGTAGACGTCCACGTCGGGCGAGGACCAGTCACCTTCGTAGTGGATGGGACGGCAAGGGTCACGGTCCTTGGTCCAGCGCGACATGGCCGCCAGGTTCCTGCCGGTGCCCGCCTCGTTGCCCAGCGACCACATAATCACCGAAGGATGGTTTTTGTCGCGCTCCACCGTCCGCTGCATCCGGTCCACCAGCGCAGCCTCCCACCGCGGATCATCGCTGGGGTTTTGTGCCCAGCCGGCGCTATGGAAGCCGTGCGTTTCGAGATCGCATTCAAGAACCACGTAGAATCCCAGCCGGTCCGCCAGCGCAAGGAATTCCGGGTGGGGCGGGTAATGCGAGGTCCGGATGGCGTTGATGTTGTGCTGCTTCATCAACCGCAGCTCGGCCTCCACCACATCCGGCGGCACAACACGGCCAAACCGGGGGTGGTGCTCGTGGCGGTTTACGCCGCGGAGCAGGATCCGCCGCCCGTTCACCTTGAACTGGGCGTTTTCGATGGCGATGCTCCGGAAGCCCAGCTGCAGCGAGACCGTCTCGCCGGGGCTGCTGACAGTGGCGCCGTAGAGGCGTGGGGTTTCAGCGGACCAGGGTTCCACGCCGGGAACTTGCTGCTCCACCCCGGCGGCCAGTTCGAGGCCAAGTTCCGGAACGCGGACGACGGCGTCAATCGGCTGCCCCGAGCGGGTCACCTCAACGCGGAGCGAGCCGGCGCCCGTTCCCGGGTGGTAGCCCGCGTGGACAAAGACATCGTCAATGCCGTGCTCCGGCCGGCCTTGCAGCGTCACGTCCCGGAAGATGCCCGGGAGCCACCACATGTCCTGGTCCTCCACGTAGCTCGAGGCGGAGAACTGGGCCACCCGAACCGCCAGGATGTTGGTTCCTTCGACCAGGACGCCGGAGACATCGAATTCGTGGGCCAGCCTGCTCCCGCGGGTAGTCCCCAGTTCCACCCCGTTCAGCCACACGGTCCCGGCCGAATCGACGCCATCGAAGCGGAGCACGGCGTGCGGGAGGAACTCCGAACCTGCCTCAAAGGCCACCAGGTGGTCGCCGATGGGATTGGCATCCGGCACGTGCGGCGGTTCCACCGGGAAGGGGAACTGGACGTTGGTATAGGCCGGGGAGCCGTGGCCGTGCATGTTCCAGCTCGAGGGGACGGGAAGGGCAGTGAAGCCGGACAGCCCGGCGCCGCGCTGCCACCCGTCGTTGGGTGCCGTCCGGATTCCGGAGCTCAGCCGGAACTGCCATTCCCCATTGAGTAAGAGCCTGGGTGCGTCGGATTCGAGGTACGCCCGTGCTGGAAGGCTTCCCCGCCCCGGTGCCGGAGAGGCCAATTCCCGGGCCTCCGCGGCACCAAGATCCAGGCGGCGGGAGGGGGCCGCGGCCGTGCTGTCGGGCTGGAAACCAGCAGTCGCGGCGGGGTTAGGCACTCGCATATGTCTTCCTTCGGCGGGGGAGAATCGTACTGCGTGAACGTTCACGCAGCTGCAGAAGAAGCCTAACCGTTCGATTTCGGTTTGAGTAGGGCTCAAGCGGATTGCCGCAGGACAAGCTGGTGCCGCAGGGTCAGGTAGGCCTCGGGGCTGCGGTCCTTGATCGCGCCGGAAAGAAGACCGTCCACGAGTCCGACGGCGGCGCGGCCCACCGCCCGAAGGTCCACAGACAGGGTGGTCAGCTCAGGGGTGAGCAGCTCGCCGAGCGGTATCCCGTCCATGCCGATGACCGGACAATCGCCTGGGACAGACCTGCCAGTTTCGTGCAGCGCCTTCAGTGCCCCTGCTGCCATCAGATCGTTGAAGGCGAGAATGCCATCGACTCGCCCGCCGCCCGTGGAGAGGAGGGCGATGGCCGATCTGGCAGCAGCCGCGGAAGGCTCCGCCGGCAGGCGGGTGAGGTGCACGCCTGCCTGCTCCGCCTCGGCCGCTGCTGCGGCGCTTCGGCTGCTGGCGTGGACGCCCTGGTCCGAGTCCAGGAAGATGATGTTCCGGCAGCCCCGGGATGACAGGTGGGTGAGGGCGAGGCCCGCAGCGTGACGATAGTCGAAGGAGATCCCGCCGGCAGTGCCCGTGCCCGGGGAATCAATGGCGACGACGGGGCGACGGCCCATTAGCGCCTGCGCTTCATCAGGGTGCGGCGCAAGGTAACCAATCAAGGCGTCCACCTGCGGCGCAAGCCGGGCCGCGGCATCTACTGCGCTGCCGGTGCCATGGCCGTAGTCGTCCATCACCACATTCCAGCCGCGCTCGGTGACAGCCTCCACCACGCTGGAGGCAAAGGCCGGAAAATAGGGGTTTGTCAGATCCGGGATAGCGAGCCCAACAGAAGTCCGGGCGCCCTGCACCAAGCCCTTCGCATAACGGCTGGGTATGTAACCCATCTCCGCGGCCAGTGCCTGAACCCGTTCCCTGGTTTCCCGGCTGATGCCGGCCATGTCATTCATGGCTCGGGTCACGGTCTGGCGTGATACGCCGGCTGCAGCTGCCACATCCAGGATGGTGGCCCGCTTGCCACTGGGTCCTTGGATCTGGGGGGTCATAGACGGTAAGTCTAGGCGTCCGGGGCTTGTGGTGTTGTGGTGGTTAAAGTCGGAGGGCCCTGACATTCCTTGTCAGGGCCCTCCATTAATGATGTTCCGGCGGTGAC
>NZ_JBQCMK010000026.1:1827-5162 GCF_051965175.1 Arthrobacter sp. SAFR-044 | reverse complement strand
TCTGTGTGGTGTAAGTTGTTGGCCTATTAGTACCGGTCAGCTTCACGAGTCGTTAGTCCTCGCTTCCACATCCGGCCTATCAACCCAGTGGTCTGGCTGGGGGCCTCTCACACACAAGGTGTATGGAAATCTCATCTTGAAGCGAGCTTCCCGCTTAGATGCTTTCAGCGGTTATCCCATCCGAACGTAGCTAATCAGCGGTGCACTTGGCAGTACAACTGACACACCAGAGGTTCGTCCGTCCCGGTCCTCTCGTACTAAGGACAGCCCTTCTCAAATTTCCTGCGCGCGCAGCGGATAGGGACCGAACTGTCTCACGACGTTCTAAACCCAGCTCGCGTACCGCTTTAATGGGCGAACAGCCCAACCCTTGGGACCTACTCCAGCCCCAGGATGCGACGAGCCGACATCGAGGTGCCAAACCATGCCGTCGATATGGACTCTTGGGCAAGATCAGCCTGTTATCCCCGAGGTACCTTTTATCCGTTGAGCGACGGCCATTCCACAATGTACCGCCGGATCACTAGTCCCGACTTTCGTCCCTGCTCGAGATGTCTCTCTCACAGTCAAGCTCCCTTGTGCACTTACACTCGACACCTGATTGCCAACCAGGCTGAGGGAACCTTTGGGCGCCTCCGTTACTTTTTAGGAGGCAACCGCCCCAGTTAAACTACCCATCAGGCACTGTCCCTGACCCGGATTACGGGCCGAAGTTAGATGTCCAAAGTGACCAGAGTGGTATTTCAACGATGACTCCACCCGAACTGGCGTCCGGGCTTCAACGTCTCCCACCTATCCTACACAAGCCACTCCGAACACCAATACCAAACTATAGTAAAGGTCTCGGGGTCTTTCCGTCCTGCTGCGCGTAACGAGCATCTTTACTCGTACTGCAATTTCGCCGAGTTTATGGTTGAGACAGCGGGGAAGTCGTTACTCCATTCGTGCAGGTCGGAACTTACCCGACAAGGAATTTCGCTACCTTAGGATGGTTATAGTTACCACCGCCGTTTACTGGGGCTTAAATTCTCAGCTTCGCCGTGAGGCTAACCGGTCCTCTTAACCTTCCAGCACCGGGCAGGAGTCAGTCCGTATACATCGTCTTGCGACTTCGCACGGACCTGTGTTTTTAGTAAACAGTCGCTTCCCCCTGGTCTCTGCGGCCCCGATCCCCTCCACACCGCAAGGGTGTATCAAGGTTGGGGCCCCCCTTCTCCCGAAGTTACGGGGGCATTTTGCCGAGTTCCTTAACCATAATTCTCTCGATCGCCTTAGTATTCTCTACCTGATCACCTGTGTCGGTTTGGGGTACGGGCGGCTAAAACCTCGCGTCGATGCTTTTCTCGGCAGCATAGGATCACCAAATCCCCCCAAACGGGGGTCCCATCAGATCTCAGGCACTATGAGTGGCGGATTTGCCTACCACTCGCCCTACATCCTTAGACCGGGACAACCATCGCCCGGCTCGGCTACCTTCCTGCGTCACACCTGTTAATACGCTTGCCTCCCAGGATCAGGTCCCGCGCTCCACCAAAACCCTTCCATCCAAAGGACGGTCAGGCAGGTTTCGGGCGGTTAGTATCCCCTGTTCAACATGGACGGTTTTTCGCCGGTACGGGAATATCAACCCGTTGTCCATCGACTACGCCTGTCGGCCTCGCCTTAGGTCCCGACTTACCCAGGGCAGATTAGCTTGACCCTGGAACCCTTGATCATTCGGCGGACGGGTTTCTCACCCGTCTTTCGCTACTCATGCCTGCATTCTCACTCGTGTAGGCTCCACCGCTGGTTTACACCGCGACTTCACCGCCCACACGACGCTCCCCTACCCATCCACACTCCTGAACCACGAAGGCTAGGAACATATGTGAATGCCACAACTTCGGCGGTGTACTTGAGCCCCGCTACATTGTCGGCGCGGAATCACTTGACCAGTGAGCTATTACGCACTCTTTTAAGGGTGGCTGCTTCTAAGCCAACCTCCTGGTTGTCTGGGCAACTCCACATCCTTTCCCACTTAGCACACGCTTAGGGGCCTTAGTTGGTGGTCTGGGCTGTTTCCCTCTCGACTATGAAGCTTATCCCCCACAGTCTCACTGCTGCGCTCTCACTTACCGGCATTCGGAGTTTGGCTGACGTCAGTAACCTTGTAGGGCCCATTAGCCATCCAGTAGCTCTACCTCCAGCAAGAAACACGCAACGCTGCACCTAAATGCATTTCGGGGAGAACCAGCTATCACGAAGTTTGATTGGCCTTTCACCCCTACCCACAGCTCATCCCCTCCATTTTCAACTGAAGTGGGTTCGGTCCTCCACGACGTCTTACCGTCGCTTCAACCTGGCCATGGGTAGATCACTTCGCTTCGGGTCTAGATCACGCCACTCACACGCCCTATTCAGACTCGCTTTCGCTACGGCTGCCCCACACGGGTTAACCTCGCGACGTAACACTAACTCGCAGGCTCATTCTTCAAAAGGCACGCCGTCACCAGAATCAGACTGGCTCCGACGGATTGTAAGCACACGGTTTCAGGTACTGTTTCACTCCCCTCCCGGGGTACTTTTCACCTTTCCCTCACGGTACTGGTCCGCTATCGGTCATTAGGGAGTATTTAGGCTTATCAGGTGGTCCTGACAGATTCGCACGGGATTTCTCGGGCCCCGTACTACTTGGGATACTCTCACAGGCGGTACAAACACATTACGGTTACGGGACTAACACCCTCTCTGGCCGGCCTTTCAAAACCGTTCACCTATGCGCGCACATCACACCCCACCAGCCCGGCAGAACTGGTATGGAAAGTCCCACAACCCCGACCATGCAACGCCCGCCGGCTATCACACATGGAACGGTTTAGCCTGATCCGCGTTCGCTCGCCACTACTAACGGAATCACTATTGTTTTCTCTTCCTGCGGGTACTGAGATGTTTCACTTCCCCGCGTTCCCCCCACGCACCCTATGTGTTCAGGTACGGGTCACCAAGTCACCTTGCGGCGCTTAGCGGGGTTTCCCCATTCGGACACCCTGGGATCACAGTCCGGTTATCGACTCCCCCAGGCTTATCGCAGATTCCTACGTCCTTCTTCGGCTCCTAATGCCAAGGCATCCACCGTGTGCTCTTAAAAACTTGACCACAAAGATCAAAAACATTTTCGAGAGAACCACGAAAACCAACCACACCCAACGGACACCACCCAAGGGCAGTACCATCACGCGCAGCCAGATCCAGGTTCATATATCTTGGAAATTGCTTCTTATACAAGATGCTCGCGTCCACTATGTAGTTCTCAAACAACAACCCCACACCACACACCCCACACACACAAACATGCG
>NZ_JBQCMK010000026.1:0-1727 GCF_051965175.1 Arthrobacter sp. SAFR-044 | reverse complement strand
GTTGTAGGTGCTCCTTAGAAAGGAGGTGATCCAGCCGCACCTTCCGGTACGGCTACCTTGTTACGACTTAGTCCCAATCGCCAGTCCCACCTTCGACAGCTCCCTCCCACAAGGGGTTAGGCCACCGGCTTCGGGTGTTACCAACTTTCGTGACTTGACGGGCGGTGTGTACAAGGCCCGGGAACGTATTCACCGCAGCGTTGCTGATCTGCGATTACTAGCGACTCCGACTTCATGGGGTCGAGTTGCAGACCCCAATCCGAACTGAGACCGGCTTTTTGGGATTAGCTCCACCTCACAGTATCGCAACCCTTTGTACCGGCCATTGTAGCATGCGTGAAGCCCAAGACATAAGGGGCATGATGATTTGACGTCGTCCCCACCTTCCTCCGAGTTGACCCCGGCAGTCTCCTATGAGTCCCCACCATCACGTGCTGGCAACATAGAACGAGGGTTGCGCTCGTTGCGGGACTTAACCCAACATCTCACGACACGAGCTGACGACAACCATGCACCACCTGTAAACCGACCACAAGTGGGGGACCTGTTTCCAGGTCTTACCGGTTCATGTCAAGCCTTGGTAAGGTTCTTCGCGTTGCATCGAATTAATCCGCATGCTCCGCCGCTTGTGCGGGCCCCCGTCAATTCCTTTGAGTTTTAGCCTTGCGGCCGTACTCCCCAGGCGGGGCACTTAATGCGTTAGCTACGGCGCGGAAAACGTGGAATGTCCCCCACACCTAGTGCCCAACGTTTACGGCATGGACTACCAGGGTATCTAATCCTGTTCGCTCCCCATGCTTTCGCTCCTCAGCGTCAGTTAATGCCCAGAGACCTGCCTTCGCCATCGGTGTTCCTCCTGATATCTGCGCATTTCACCGCTACACCAGGAATTCCAGTCTCCCCTACATCACTCTAGTCTGCCCGTACCCACCGCAGATCCGGAGTTGAGCCCCGGACTTTCACGGCAGACGCGACAAACCGCCTACGAGCTCTTTACGCCCAATAATTCCGGATAACGCTTGCGCCCTACGTATTACCGCGGCTGCTGGCACGTAGTTAGCCGGCGCTTCTTCTGCAGGTACCGTCACCTTGCGGCTTCTTCCCTACTGAAAGAGGTTTACAACCCGAAGGCCGTCATCCCTCACGCGGCGTCGCTGCATCAGGCTTGCGCCCATTGTGCAATATTCCCCACTGCTGCCTCCCGTAGGAGTCTGGGCCGTGTCTCAGTCCCAGTGTGGCCGGTCACCCTCTCAGGCCGGCTACCCGTCGTCGCCTTGGTAGGCCATTACCCCACCAACAAGCTGATAGGCCGCGAGTCCATCCAAAACCACAAAAGCTTTCCACCAACCACCATGCGACGGTCAGTCATATCCGGTATTAGACCCAGTTTCCCAGGCTTATCCCAGAGTCAAGGGCAGGTTACTCACGTGTTACTCACCCGTTCGCCACTAATCCAGGAGCAAGCTCCCTTCATCGTTCGACTTGCATGTGTTAAGCACGCCGCCAGCGTTCATCCTGAGCCAGGATCAAACTCTCCGTTGAAGTAAAACAGACACAACCAAAACCACCGGAAATAACGGCGGCAAAGGCTGCACAAAATTTGAAACCAGCTAAAAACACCAAACCAATACCACAGGGGCGGCACGATTCGGCACAATCAACCAATTACATACATAATCGGTATCAACAAACTTGGCACACTATTGAGTTCTCAAACAACAGACACA
>NZ_JBQCMK010000025.1:0-7074 GCF_051965175.1 Arthrobacter sp. SAFR-044 | reverse complement strand
TGCCCTACAACCGCCTCGTCGACGGCACCGTGCATGACTGGTGAGGCATGACTGGTAAAACAGGCCACGACTGTCAAGGAATCAAACAATGACTAAACAGCAGATCATCGTCATGGGCGTCTCCGGCTGCGGCAAGTCCACTATTGGAGACCTTGTGGCCCGGGAACTGGGCGTCCCGTTCCTCGACGGCGACTCCCTCCACCCCGTGGAGAACGTGGCCAAAATGGCAGCCGGCACCCCGCTCACGGACGAGGACCGCTGGCCCTGGCTCGCCACCGTGGGCGCGGAGTTGGCCAAGGCGGGCGATGGCGGACTGGTCCTGGCCTGTTCCGCCCTTCGTCGCAGCTACCGCGACGCCATCCGGAAACAGGAACCGGACACGATCTTCCTGCACCTCAATGGCAGCAAAGAGGTCTTGAAGGCGCGGACGGAAGGCCGCACCGGGCACTTCATGCCACCGGCGCTGCTGGACTCCCAGCTCGCCACCCTGGAACCGCTGCAGGAGGACGAGCGCGGCGTAGTGGTGGACATCGCCGCGCCCGTTCCGGACGTGGTGGCCCAGGCACTCAAGGGGATCGCCGCCGTCGTACCTTCACCCAAGGCAGCGCAGGGCACTGCTCCCCGGCAGTTCGACGTCGACCTTGCCGCCGCCCCGTTCAACCTCGACGCCGATGCCATCGCCTGGGTGGAGGGCACCCTTGGCGCCATGACGCTCGAGGAAAAGATCGGGCAGCTGTTCATCAACCACAACAACGACTACTCACCCGAGTACCTCGATGGCGTGCTGGAAAACTACCACGTGGGCGGCATGCGGTACCGCCCGGGTCCGTCCGCTGCAGTGCAGGAACACATCCGCTATGCGCAGTCCAGGACCCGGATTCCGCTGCTGATCGCGTCCAACCCGGAGATGGGCGGAGCCGGCAGCTGCGACGACGGCACTTTCGTCTCGACGCACCTCCAGGCAGGCTCGCACCCGGACAAGACCATTGCCCGGCAAATGGGGCAGGTGGCCGGGGTGGAGACTGCGGCACTGGGGTGCAACTGGGCGTTCGCGCCGATCGTGGATATCCACTACAACTGGCGGAACACCGTCATTTCCACGCGTTCTTTCGGCAACACCCCGGAAATCGTGGTGGAACGCGCCAAGGAATACTTCGACGGCATCAGCGAATCGCCTACGGCCTGCGCCATGAAGCACTTCCCGGGCGACGGGATTGACGAGCGCGACCAGCACGTGGTCACCTCCTACAACACCCTCCCTTACGAGGAGTGGAACCGGACGTACGGCCACGTGTACCGGGAGATGATTGCGCACGGCGTGCAGTCCATCATGGTGGGCCACATTGGGGCGCCGGAGGTTTCCCGGCATTTCCGGCCAGGCCTCTCCGATGCTGAGATCCTTCCCGCCACCTTGTCCCCGGAACTGCTGCAGGACCTGCTGCGCGGCGAACTCGGCTTCAATGGGCTGGTGCTCACGGACGCCTCGCAGATGGTGGGCCTGACGCAGGCGAAGAAACGCAAAGACCTGGTGCCTGCCACAATCGCCGCCGGTTGCGACATGTTCCTGTTCTTCCGGAACCCGGCCGAGGACTTCCAGTACATGCTGGACGGGTACAAGTCCGGGATCATCACCGAGCAGCGGCTCCACGATGCGCTTCGGCGGATTCTCGGGCTGAAGGCGTCCCTGGCCCTGCACCTCAAGGCTGCAGACCAACTGGTGCCGCCCGCCGAGGCGCTTGCCGTCATTGGATCGGCCGAGCATCGTAAGGTGGCTGCGGAGATCGCGGACAAAACGGTGACGCTGGTCAAGGACACCGCCGGCAACCTGCCCATCACTCCGCGGACCCATCCCCGGATCCGCCTTTACGGGATCTCCGGCGGGTCCGATTTCACCCGCGCCGACCCGCTGGCCTACCTGGAGGTGGTCAAGGAGGAACTGGAAGCCGCCGGTTTCGAGGTGCACCTCTTCCGGACCGCTGGGCAGCGCGAGGCCGCGGGGGAGACCGGCGTGAACTTCATGTCGATCATCTCCGAGGAGGCTACGGGGGACTACGCGGAGAAGTACGACGCGGCGTTTGTCTTTGCCAACGTGAAGGGCTTTGCCCAGGAGGCCGCCATCCGGATCAAGTGGTCTTCCCCGATGGCCGCGGAAATCCCGTGGTACGTCACGGAGGTCCCCACCGTGTTCGTTTCCCTGAACCAGCCGAACCACCTGATCGACGTGCCCATGGTTAAAACGGCTATCCACGCGCATGCCGGGACGCGGGAAGCCATCCGGGCTGCGGTGGAGAAGATCCAGGGCAAATCGGAGTTCCAGGGTACGTTCAACGACAACGTGTTCTGCGGATCCTTCGACACCCGGCTGTAAGGCAGTATTGGCATTAGGGCGGTACTGAAGGAGGCGCCACCGCTGTCAGCGGCGGCGCCTCCTTCGTGCCTCAGGCCTGGGAGGTCCTACGCGTCTTCACGCTCCGGGTTCTCCAGCCGGAAGAAGTTGGACTGCCTTCCATCGGACCGCTGTTCCTGATAGATGAAGTTGAGCCGACGGTCGTCAAACGTCTTGAACCACTCCTCCCAGCTGACTTCGCGAAGGTTCGCGTCCTTGTCGCGGAAGTCGATGCGCAGCACGCCCAGGTGGTCCCCGCGTTCCGTGCCGTCGACTGTTGCGGGAACGCCGCCGCGTTCTTCCGCCCACTGCCTGATGACCTCGTGGTGCGTGGTTGCCAGGCTTCGGCCTTCGCGTTCGGGTTCCTCCTCGGTTGAGGTGATTTCCTGCGAGTACTTCAGCGACTTGGATGAATCATCGCCGTAGCGGATCTTGCCGCCGTCAGGCCCGGCGCCCAGGCCTTCCGCGCCATCAGCGCCTGCGTCGACTCGGCCATGATCCGCGCCTTCCTGCCGGCTCTGGGCCACCTCCTTCACCAGTTCTTCCTTGCGCATTCCGGAAGCGCCGGTGATGTGCTCTTCCTTGGCCTCCTGGCGGAGTTCGTCCACTTTCATCTTGCGCAGTTCGGTTTCACTCACATCGGGTGTGTTCGGCGTCTGGTTTCCTGGCTTGTCACTCACGGCATGTCCTCCCTTTTGCAGAGCTCTTTGCAGAATCGACAAATAATAAGGCTGCTTACTTTCTAGCGTGTGCGCGGATGTGGCGTCAAGCGCCGTGGCCGGATGTCACGCTGCAGGTTCCGCATTTCCCCACGCGGGGCTTTGGACTCTGTGGTTACGAATACCCGGCAGGTAGGCTCCACAAGTCCCGGATCCGAAGGAGCCAGCCATGAGCAGTGTGACGTCACGTGTCCAGGCCCCCACAGCGACGCTAAAGAGTGGAAGCCGCGCAGGCATCTGGACACGCACGCCGTTGCCCGGGCTTCTCGGCGCTGTGGCCGCTGCAGGGCTTTGCACGCACCTGGTCCTGCCACGTGCACTGGGGGTCTGGGGACCGATGCGCCGGAAAGGTCGATGCCTCTTCCCGGCGACGAGTTGATTCCCCGTCCCGATGAAGTCCAGACCATGGCAGTGACCGTGTCTGCCCCTCCGGACGAAGTCTGGCCGTGGCTCCTGCAGATGGGGGTGGACCGTGCGGGCTTGTATTCCTACACGTGGGTGGAGAACTGGCTGCTCCATTTGGGCGTTGAGAATGCGGACCGCATCCATCCGGAGTGGCAGGACCTGCAGGTGGGAGACGTCGTTGCCTTCACCCCGGATGGCTATCCGGGAGGGCGCCGCGGGCCGCGTGTGGTGGGCATGGAGAGCGGGCGGCATCTGGTCCTGGACTTGAGCCCTGGTGCAGCGCCGGGGACTGTCACCGGGACATGGCAGTTTGTCCTCCGCGATGCGGGTGACGCGGGGACCAGGCTGCTGCTCCGGACGCGTTCTGGCCCCGGCCGGCCAGTCGGTCTTCGCCTGATGGATTTCCTCCTTCGGCCCGGCTACCTCGTCATGGACCGTGCCATGCTCGTGGGCATCAAAGAACGCGCGGAGGGCGGGGCGCGCAGGAGGCACCCGCCGTCGACGCCGGAGTGACCGCGGAGCCCTCAGTGCTCCGTGGGCTGCGCCCTGCCTGGCGTGCCGGTCCGGCTGCCCTGCTCCAACAGCCAATGGAGGGCCTCGGGTGCGTTGGTGAAGTATGCGGTGGGAGTCAGGGACCGCTGGGAAAAGGCGGCCACAACCTTACCCATGGGGCCATCCCCAACGAGGGCCACGGCCGAGAACCCGCGGTAGGCGTTCATGCCTGCCCTGGCTTCCGGCGTCAATCCCGCAACTGCCGCGAGATCAACGAGAAGTGGCAGGAGACGTCCGCCACTGAGGTTTTCCAGGACCCGGGCAGCCTGAACGGCAATGTCGTACGTGATGAATACTTCCGGTTTCCACTGCAGCTGCAGCACGCCCTTTTCAAAAGCGGCAGTAAAGAACTCGTTCATTCCCGTCCCGGATTCTCATTGAGACCTCGTATTTTGACCAATCGAGGCCCATTCTGCCTGATCAGCACGACATTTGGGCCAGGAGCGGGCCGCGGGTGATTGTGAGGTCCGGCCGTTTTCCGGCTGTGTAGTGTGAATCAGTGGACTTCTCTTGTGAACTCGCTGGCGGCATTGTTCTGCGTCCCGTCCAGATGGGGGATGCAGGGGCGCTGGCTTTGGCGTTCCAGGCGAACCGGTCCCACCTCGCCCCCTGGGAGCCGGTCAGGGCGGAGGAGTTCTATACCGTCGAGGGACAGCGTGAGCTGATCAGGCGACGGCAGGCTGACCTTGATTCAGGCGCAGCGCTTTCCATGGTGTTGAGCGGCGATGAAGGCATCCTGGGCCTCCTGACTCTCAGTTCGATCGTGCGGGGTTCATTCCAGAATGCCCACGTCGGCTACTGGATCTCCCCGGCTGTCCAGGGCAGGGGGCTCATGACGGCGGCGCTGGCCGCGGCGGTGGACATCGCTAAAGACGGGCTCGGCCTCCACCGCCTCGAAGCAGGCACCCTGGTGCATAATGTCGCATCCCAAAGAGTGCTGGAAAAAAACGGTTTTGAGGCCTACGGCACGGCGCGGGCCTACCTCCGGATAGCCGGCCAGTGGCAGGATCACCGCATGTACCAGCGGATTCTCTAACTGCCGCGCGGTTTGGGATATGCCCGACGGCGGCCCCCGGCATCACCGCCCGGCCCGGGCATGACGCTGGCGAGGTTTTTCACCGCGTGGAGCCCCGTGCGAAGATGTCGCCCGAACCCCCTCATGGATGTGAGCGGGACGAGGCGGATATATGGAGGTCATGTGCGCGCGATTGTCATGGACCAGATAGCAGGACCGCTGGCTGTCCGGGAGGTTGAAGAGCCGGAGGTTCCGGTGGGCGGCGTCGTCATCGGCGTGGTTGCCACGGGGCTGTGCCGCAGCGACTGGCATGCCTGGGCCGGGCACGACGATATTGAGCTGCCGCACGTCCCGGGCCACGAGTTCGCCGGCGTCGTTGTCAGTGTCGGTCCAGGAGTGGCGAAGTGGACGGTCGGCGACAGGGTCACAGCACCGTTCGTCGAGGGCTGCGGAGCCTGCGAGTGGTGCCTCGCGGGCAACGCGCAGGTTTGCCCGGAGCAGCAACAGCCAGGTTTTACGCATTGGGGTTCTTTTGCCGGGCAAGTCGTGATCCATGCAGCGGACACCAATCTCGTGGCGATTCCCGATGGGGTCAGCTTCGAGGCAGCCGCCAGCCTGGGGTGCCGGTTCGCCACCGCTTACCGTGCACTCACCGGCCGGGCCCGCCTCACTGCCAACGAATGGGTCACCGTTGTAGGGGCAGGCGGCGTAGGGCTCAGCGCCGTCATGATCGCCAAAGCACTCGGTGGAAAGGTTATCGCCGTCGACCGGCACCCAGCTGCCTTGGAGGTGGCGGAGTCCCTCGGTGCGGACCACGTTCTGGCAGCAGACGGTTCAGATATCCCGGCGCAGGTGCACGCCCTCACGGGAGGAAGCCACGTCTCCATTGACGCCGTCGGCAGTGAGCTGACGTGCGCGGATGCGCTCTTGAGCTTGCGCCGCCGGGGCCGGCACGTCCAGATCGGGCTCCTGCCGCCGGTGGAAGGCCACCCCCGTGTGCCCATGGCGCGCGTGATCGCGTGGGAACTGGACGTCTTTGGAAGCCACGGAATGGCCGCGGCGGACTACCCCGGGATGCTCGCCCTGATTGAGTCGGGTGCGCTTGAACCGCAGAAGTTGATCGAACGCGTGATTGGGCTGGCCGAGGCCGCCGACATGCTGCCACGGCTTGATACCGCCAATGTCGCGGGGATGACGATGATCGATCCGACGCGCTGACGCATCCGCCGCCGGCAGATCGCTGTTCCGTCAAGTCGTGGTGGCCTTCCCGGAGGAGCTGTGCTCATTCCGTGCGGAATGAGAAAGGCCCTGCTTCCCTTTTCACAAGGGAAGCAGGGCCTTTCTACCTGGCGGTGACGGTGGGATTTGAACCCACGTTGGCTTTTACACCAAACAACATTTCGAGTGTTGCACCTTCGGCCGCTCGGACACGTCACCAACCTCAATAGGGTACCGGAGCAAGGCCTGCATCCCCAAAACGTGGGTACGACAGGCCAGTGCTCCCGAGCCGACCCTAATTGTCGTACCCCCTTGCCATGATGTTTTTATGGGGAAAGCGGCGGTGGTGAAGGCGTTCGGGGATATCCGGGCTGCCCTTGCCGTGTTGAATGCGGAGGTGGACGGGCAGGGGGCGTTGCCGTTTTCTGTGGCTGATCCGTTGGCTGGTTTGGCGGATGGGTGCCTGGATATTCTTGCCCGGTCCAGGGAAGTTGAGGCCGGGATCGCGGGTTTGAAGGCGAAGGCTGCGGTGACGTACGCGGACACCGCAGAGGTGGTTGCCGGGCCGGATGTGCCGGTGCGGGCGCAGGAGATGGCGGCGGTTGCGGAGATCGGGTGCGTGCTGGCTTTGGGTCCGCGGGCGGCGTCCTCATTTCTGGCGACCGCCCACGCCGTGACCACCACGTTGCCGCGCACTCTTGAGGGGTTGCAGGCCGGGGTTCTGTCCTGGGGCCATGCGGTGGTCATGGCGGACGAGACCGCGTGCCTTGATGCAGTGG
>NZ_JBQCMK010000024.1:0-12482 GCF_051965175.1 Arthrobacter sp. SAFR-044 | reverse complement strand
CCGCATCGGCCCCACAGTATGCGAAGACGAAGGGCCAATACCGATCGAAAACAGATCAAAAACGCCAACAGCCATGCTGGTTCCTAACTTGAACAGGTGGTTGGGGTGGAGCGGGCAGGACATCCTCTGCGTGCTCGGTCGCGAAGACGCCCGCTAAGCGGATGCTGCCGGATGCCCCGCCCACTCCGCGGGCACGTCACCAAGGCGACTTCCCCGGGAGGGGCCGGAGGAGCCGGACTTTTCGAAAGCCTGCGTCAAAGCGACGAACTGGGCCCACGCCGTCCGGGTTCCCTGCCGAGCTTGCGAGGCAAGGGGGACGGTGGGGCGCAGCAGGCGTGAAAATGTCCGGTCCGCCGGTCCCGAAGGTGACCAGAGCCATGCACTTAGGCGAGGTTTGTGATGGAGGGGTAGAGCGGGTGGGACTTTGCCAAGGCGTCAACGCGGTGACGGAGCCCGGACAGGTCCGCGCCGGCGTCGGCGATCAATGCCTCGGCGATGATGTCTGCAACCTCGCGGAAGGCTTCCTCGCCGAAGCCACGGGTGGCCAGGGCGGGGGTGCCGATGCGCAGGCCCGACGTCACCATCGGGGGACGCGGATCGAACGGGACCGCGTTGCGGTTGACCGTGGTGTCGATCGCGGCCAAGCGGTCTTCTGCCTGCTGGCCGTCGAGTTCGCAGTTGCGCAGGTCCACCAGGACCAGGTGCACGTCGGTGCCGCCGGACACCACGCTGATGCCCTTGGCGGTGACGTCGGGCTGGACCAGTCGCTCGGCCAGGATGCGGGCACCGGCCAGGACGCGTTCCTGCCGCTCGCGGAACTCCTCGGACGCAGCGATCTTGAATGCCACGGCCTTACCGGCAATGACGTGCTCCAGTGGCCCGCCCTGCTGGCCCGGGAACACGGCCGAGTTGATCTTCTTGGCGATGTCGGGGTCGTTGGAGAGGATGATGCCGCCGCGCGGACCGGCGAGGGTCTTGTGCGTGGTGGAGGTGACCACGTGGGCGTGCGGGACGGGGGAGGGGTGCAGGCCAGCTGCCACCAGTCCGGCGAAGTGCGCCATGTCCACCATGAGGTAGGCGCCCACGGAATCGGCGATGCGGCGGAACTCAGCGAAGTCCAGCTGGCGCGCGTAGGCTGACCAGCCGGCCACGATGAGCTGCGGCTTGTGCTCCTGGGCCAGCCGCTCCACCTCGGCCATGTCGATGGTGTGGGTGTCTTCGCGGACCTGGTACGGGACCACGTTGTAGAGCTTGCCGGAGAAGTTGATCCGCATGCCGTGGGTCAGGTGGCCGCCGTGGGCCAGGTTCAGGCCCATGATGGTGTCGCCGGGCTTGATCAGCGCGTGCATCACCGAGGCGTTGGCCTGGGCGCCGGAGTGAGGCTGGACGTTGGCGAACTCAGCGCCGAACAAGGCCTTGACCCGGTCGATGGCCAGCTGCTCGATGACGTCCACGTGCTCGCAGCCGCCGTAGTAGCGCTTGCCCGGGTAGCCTTCGGCGTACTTGTTGGTCAGCACCGAGCCCTGCGCCTGCATGACGGCGGCCGCGGTGTGGTTCTCCGAAGCGATCATTTCCAGGCCGTCGCGCTGGCGGCCCAGTTCGTCGTCGATCTTTGCCGCAATCTCGGGGTCCAGGGCGGACAGGTTTGCGTTCAGGCTGGGGGAGACGACCTGTTCAAAGGCCATGGTGCCCGCGGCGGCCGCGGCGCCGCTCACAGTTCGCCGCCGTTTGCTTCGGCGTATTCCTGCGCGGACAGCAGCGGGCCCTCTTCGGTGACGGTGACCTTGAAGAGCCAGCCGGCGCCGTAGGGATCGTTGTTGATCACGGCAGGGTCGCCGACCACGTCGTCGTTGATTTCCGTGACTTCGCCCGTGACGGGGGAGTACAGGTCGGAGACGGACTTGGTGGATTCGATTTCGCCACAGGTTTCGCCTGCGGTCACGGTGGAGCCAACCTCGGGCAGGTCCACGTACACAATGTCGCCCAGCGCTTCGGCGGCAACAGCGGACACGCCCACTACGGACGGGCCGGAGCCGTCAGCGGCGATCCATTCATGCTCGGCGGAGTACTTCAGTTCAGCGGCAACTTTAGCCATGGTGTGTTTCCTTAAGTTTGGGGTTCAAGAGTGGGGAGCGCTATTTCTGGCGCTTGTAAAAGGGCAGTGCGACGACTTCAAACGGCTCAGCCTTGCCGCGCAGGTCCACGTCCAGGGCGGTGCCCAACTCGGCGTGCTCGACGTCGACATAGGCCAGTGCCACAGGGTAGCCAAGGGTGGGGCTGGGCTGGCCCGACGTCACCTCGCCCACCACGGTTCCGTCTTTGAGGACCGGGTAGCCGCCACGGCCAGCCCGGCGGCCGTGGCCCTTCAGGCCCACCAGTTTGCGCTTCGGGCCGGCTTCCTTGGCTGCCTGCAGTGCTGACCGGCCCACGAAGTCGCCTTCCTTGGACTTAAGCGCCACGACGGGACCCAGGCCGGCATCGAAGGGTGAACGCTCCAGCGAGAGTTCGTTGCCGTACAGCGGCATGCCCGCTTCAAGGCGGAGCGAATCGCGGGATGCGAGGCCGCACGGGACAATGCCGAACTCTTCCCCGGCCTGGGCCACGGACTCCCACAAAGCAGCGGCGCCTTCATTCGGGAGGAAGAGTTCGAAGCCGTCTTCGCCGGTGTAGCCGGTGCGGGCCAGGATGACATCGTGGCCGGCCACGGTCACTTCGTTGAACGCGTAGTACTTCAGGCCAGTGACCAAGGCGTGCTGGGACTCATCCGTGAGCTTGAGCAGGATGGCCTCGGCCTTGGGTCCCTGGACTGCGACGAGCGAGGTTGCCGCCGAAGCGTCCTCCACTGTCACGTCGAAGTTGGCTGCACGTTCGGCGAGGGCGGCGGCCACGGTGGGAGCATTGCCGGCGTTGGGAACCACCAGGTACTTCTCATCGCCGAAACGGTAGGTGATGAGGTCGTCGATGATGCCCCCGTCCTCATTGCAGATCAGCGAGTACTTGGCTTTGCCGTCCGCGATGGCGGACAACTTGCCCACCAGGGCGTAGTCCAGGAACGCACCGGCCTGGGGGCCGGTGACCCAGACTTCACCCATGTGGGAGAGGTCGAACAGGCCTGCGGCGTTGCGGACGGCGTGGTGCTCGGCCAGTTCGGAGCTGTATTTGAGCGGCATCTGCCAGCCACCGAAGTCGGTGAAGGAGGCGCCAAGCTTCTTGTGCTCTTCGTAGAGAGCCGTGTAGTTCTCAGTCATGGGGAATCCTTAGTTTTCGAACTCGGACAGCGGCGGGCAGGAGCAGATCAGGTTCCGGTCTCCACCGGCGCCGTCGATCCGGCCCACCGGCGGGAAGTACTTGTCCTGCTTGAGGTGGTGGACGGGGAAGGCGGCCTGCTCGCGGCTGTAGGCGCGGTCCCAGTCGGAGTTCACGACGGCGGACGCGGTGTGGGGTGCGTTGCGCAGCGGGGAGTCCTCGACAGTGAAGTCGCCGTTGACCACCTGGTCGATTTCCTTGCGGATGGTGATCATGGCTTCGATGAAGCGGTCGATCTCGGCCAGGTCCTCGGACTCGGTGGGCTCCACCATCAGCGTCCCTGCGACGGGGAATGCCAAGGTGGGGGCGTGGAAGCCGAAGTCGATGAGGCGCTTGGCCACATCTTCAGCAGTGACGCCCGTCTTAGCAGTGAGGTCGCGCAGGTCCAGGATGCATTCGTGCGCCACGAGGCCGCCTTCGCCGGTGTACAGCACCGGGAAGTACTCGTTCAGGCGCACGGCAACATAGTTCGCTGCGAGCAGGGCTGCCTTGGTGGCCTCGGTCAGGCCCTCGCCGCCCATGAGCTTCACGTACGCCCAGGAGATCGGCAGGACACCGGCAGAACCGAAGTTCGAGGCGCTGATGGCCACGCCGCGGCCTTCCTCATGCGCTGCCTTGTTGGCGTCGCCGGGCATGAACGGCGCCAGGTGGGCCTTGGCCGCAACAGGTCCGACGCCGGGTCCGCCGCCTCCGTGCGGGATGCAGAAGGTCTTGTGCAGGTTCAGGTGGGAGACGTCGCCGCCGAACTTGCCGGGCTGGGCCAGGCCCACGAGGGCGTTCAGGTTGGCACCGTCAACGTAGACCTGGCCGCCGGCTGCGTGGACAGCCTCGCAGATCTCGGTCACGTCCGCGTCATAGACACCGTGGGTGGACGGGTAGGTGATCATGATCGCCGAGAGGGCGTCCCTGTTCGCCTCGATCTTCGCGTACAGGTCCTCGTGGTCGATCGTCCCGTCCCCGGCCGTGGCAACCACGACGACCTTCATGCCGGCCAGGACGGCGGAGGCGGCGTTGGTGCCGTGGGCCGAGGCGGGGATCAGGCAGACGTTGCGCTGGGTATCGCCGTTGGCGCGGTGGTAGCCGCGGATGGCCAGCAGGCCGGCGAGCTCGCCCTGGGATCCGGCGTTCGGCTGCAGCGACACCTGGTCGTAGCCGGTGATCTCCGCCAGGTCGGCTTCCAGGCCGCTGATCAGTTCACGCCAGCCCTTGGTCTGGGACTCGGGGGCGAAGGGGTGGATGGAGGCGAACTCCGGCCAGGAGATGGCCTCCATCTCGGCAGTGGCGTTCAGCTTCATGGTGCAGGAACCGAGCGGGATCATGGTGCGGTCCAGCGCCAGGTCCCGGTCCGACAGCCTGCGGATGTAGCGCAGGAGTTGGGTTTCGGACCGGTGGGTGTTGAACACCGGGTGCTGCATGAACGCAGAGGTGCGGAGCACCTCTGCGGGCAGGTCGAAGCCCTCGGCGTCCACGACGGGGCCGGCACCAAAGGCGACGGCGATTGCGGACAGGATTTCCGGCGTCGTGGTTTCATCCACGGAGACACCGATGGTGTCCGCGTCAATGTGGCGCAGGTTGATGCCGCGTGCTTCAGCAGCCGTGATGACCTTGGCGGCCTTGCCGGGAACGGAGACCGTGACAGTGTCGAAGAACGTCTCGGTGGCCAGTTCCCGGCCCGCGACCTTGAGCGTGGTGGCGAGGACGCGGGCGTTGTTGTGGACCCGCTCGGCGATGGCCTTCAGCCCGTCCGGGCCGTGGTAGACGGCGTAGAAGGAGGACACGATGGCCAGCAGGGCCTGAGCCGTGCAGATGTTGGACGTGGCCTTTTCGCGGCGGATGTGCTGCTCGCGGGTCTGCAGGGCCAGGCGGTAAGCCGGGAGGCCGGCGTCGTCCTTGGACACGCCCACCAGGCGGCCGGGCATGGAACGCTCCAGCCCCTTGGCCACGGCCATGTAGGCGGCGTGCGGGCCGCCGAAGAACAGCGGGACACCGAAGCGCTGGGTGGAGCCGACGGCGATGTCGGCGCCCTGCTCGCCCGGAGGGGTGATCAGGGTCAGGGCAAGCAGGTCTGCGGCGACGGTGACCAGCGCGCCGCGCTCCTTCGCTTCGGCGATGACGCCTGCGTGGTTGAAGACGCGGCCGGAGACGCCGGGCTGCTGGAGCACGATCCCGTTGATCGCGCCTTCAGGGAGTCCCTTGGACAGGTCGGCGACCTCGACCTCGAAGCCGAGCGCCTCGGCGCGGCCCTTGACGATGGCGATGGTCTGCGGCAGTACGTCGGCGTCCAGGACGGTCTTGCCATCGCGGGCGTCTGCGTTCTGGCCTTTGGCCTTATTGGCCCTGCGCATCATGAGGACGGCTTCGGCGACAGCCGTGGCTTCGTCCAGCAGCGAGGCGTTGGCGATGGGCAGGCCCACCAGGTCCTGGACCATGGTCTGGAAGTTCAGCAGCGCCTCGAGCCGGCCCTGGGAAATTTCGGGCTGGTACGGGGTGTAGGCGGTGTACCAGGCCGGGGCTTCCAGCACGTTCCGGCGGATCACGGCGGGCGTGATGGTGTCGTAGTAGCCCTGCCCGATCATCTGGACGGCGGTCTTGTTCTTGGCGGCGAGCCTGCGCAGTTCCGCAAGCACCTCAACCTCGCTCAGCGCGTCCTTGAGCGCGAGCGGCTTGGACTGGCGGATCGAATTGGGAACAGCGATGTCCACGAGTCCGTCAACGCTGTCGTAGCCAACGGCCTTGAGCATGGTGTCGACGTCAGCCTGGCGGCGTGCACCGATATGCCGGTCTGCAAAGGCAGACGGAAGGGATTGAATCGTCATGAGGAACTCCAGGTTCGGCCGGCCACGGGTGGCTCGGCATGGATCGGGTCCCTCCCCGCTCTGTATTGGACCTGAGAGATTCCGCAAACCTTGCCAGGGCCTGCTTGCACCGTCGGTGAGCGCTGCCTGAGCAGCGCTGCTTTCCAGAGTCGCCTCGCCGTGACGGTACATGGGCCTGAGAGATTCCTGGGGAGGATTTGCTCCTACGGCGCCTGCCCGGTGATGGCCGGGAGAACTCTCCCGCCACAGCTCGAAAGGCATATTGAAATGTGGGTGATTCGGCTCACAGGCTACACGCAAGGTTGAGTGGGGAGCAAATCGGTCCATCATGAAGCGCGCCTGGGCAGCGTCCCTCGGAGGAATAAGGCCTGGCTTGACTTTTGTCCGTGACCGGCGCCACACTGAACCCCGTGATCTGGCCGGGCAGCGGAACTGGCCCAAAGACGCTGGGCGCTCCGTTCGCCGGCAGGGATCACCGGAGGCCCCGCTATCCATCCTGCGGATCACCGCGCCAAGGATGGATGCCCTCTGACAACTGAACACTGATTTACCAAGCAAACGCTTTTGACCTGCGGCGGGAGAGCCCTGCCGGTACGTTCAGCAGGCGCCGTAGGAGCAAACCCTCCCCAGGAAACTCTCAGGCCCACGTACCGCCGCGGTGAGGCAACTCTGGAAAGCAGCCAGGCCCTGTCCTGGCTCACCGACGGTGCAAGCACGCCCCTGGCCGGCATGTGGAAACTCTCAGGTCCCAGACAGAGCGGGGAGGAAATCCAATCTTTGCGACACCCCGGGTGCCGCTCGAACGATGGAGTTCCTCAATGACGACCCATTCCCCGACGTCCCCCGGCGGCGGAGCCCCGCACCTGGAGCGGCAGCTCAGCAACCGCCACATCCAACTGATCGCCATTGGCGGCGCAATCGGCACCGGCCTGTTCATGGGTTCCGGCAAGACCATCTCGGCCGCCGGCCCCTCAGTGATCTTCGTGTACATGATCATCGGCTTCATGCTGTTCTTCGTCATGCGTGCCATGGGTGAACTGCTGCTCAGCAACCTCAACTACAAGTCCTTCAGTGACTTTGCCGCTGACCTGCTGGGCCCGTGGGCCGGCTTCTTTACGGGCTGGACCTACTGGTTCTGCTGGGTGATCACCGGCATTGCGGACGTCATCGCCATCGCCGGGTACTCTCAGGAACTCTGGCCGGGGCTCCCGCTGTGGATCCCGGGCCTGGCAACGATTGCCATCCTCCTCCTGCTGAACCTCGCCACCGTCAAGGCATTCGGTGAGACCGAG
This sequence comes from Arthrobacter sp. SAFR-044, assembly GCF_051965175.1. Lineage (GTDB taxonomy): Bacteria > Actinomycetota > Actinomycetes > Actinomycetales > Micrococcaceae > Arthrobacter. Next base: position 5,068 of record NZ_JBQCMK010000024.1, on the reverse strand, counting down.
TTCTGGTTCGCGCTGATCAAGATCATCGCCATCGCGGCCCTGATCATCGTGGGCCTCTTCATGATCTTCAGCGGTTTCCAGTCCGACGCCGGCCCTGCCACCTTCACCAACCTGTGGAGCCATGGCGGGTTCTTCCCGAACGAGTTCATGGGCTTCGTTGCCGGCTTCCAGATCGCAGTCTTCGCCTTCGTGGGCATCGAACTGGTGGGTACCACCGCTGCCGAGGCCAAGAACCCGGAGCGAAACCTGCCCAAGGCCATCAACTCCATCCCCATCCGCGTGCTCCTCTTCTACGTGGGTGCCCTCATCATCCTGATGGCCGTCACCCCCTGGACCGAGTTCAGGGCCGGCCACAGCCCCTTCATTGCCATGTTCTCCCTGGCGGGGCTGGGCGCCGCCGCCACTGTAGTCAACCTCGTGGTGCTGAGCTCCGCGATGTCCTCCGCGAACTCCGGCATTTATTCGACCTCCCGCATGGTCTTCGGCCTTGCACAGGAAGGCGACGCCCCGGACGTCTTTGGCAAACTGTCCCGGCGGAAGGTACCCCAGAACGCACTGTTCCTTTCCTGCGTGCTGTTGCTGTCCGGCGTCGTCCTCATGTATGCGGGCCAGGACGTGGGCAAGGCCTTCGACATGGTGACCACCGTCTCCGCCGTCTGCTTCGTCTTTGTCTGGTCGATCATCCTGGCCAGCTACATTGCCTTCCGCCGCCGGCGGCCGCACCTGCACGAGGCGTCGAAGTTCAAGATGCCCGGCGGCGTTGCCATGGTCTGGGTGGTCTTCGCCTTCTTCGCCTTCGTGATCTGGACCCTCACCACCCAGCCGGACACCCTGGTGGCCCTGCTGGTCACCCCGGTGTGGTTCATCCTGCTCGGCGCTGCATGGTTCGTCCTCCGCCGCCGGCCCGCACACCAGGCCCGTTTCGCCACGTTCCAGGCTGAACTGCAGGCAGACCAGGACTTCTCTGACGCCGCAGCCGGCAAGGCTGTACGGCCGGGTGCCGCCGCAGAAGCGGGGGAAGAGCGGGTCAAGCGGTGATCGGCACCAAGGCCCGCCCCACCGGGACCGGCACATCCGAGGCAGACACCTTCGAGGCCGGGCGGCTCCAGTCCGTGACCCCGGAAACCGGCAGGGAATTCGTGCTGACGTTCCACTGCCTGGATGCCCTCGGCATTGTCCAGGCGGTGTCGGCATACCTGCTGGAACAGGAATGCTACATCGTGGACATCAAGCAATTCGGCGACAGGGCAAGCGGCCGGTTCTTCATGCGCATCCACGTAACCTCGCAGGTTGAGCTGGACCTTGCCCGCCTCCGGGCCGGTTTCGGTCAGGTGGCCCAGGAGTGGCAGATGGACTGGCGCCTGGAACGCCACGGACGCAAGCAGCCCATCCTGGTGATGGTCTCCAAATACGAGCATTGCCTCAACGACCTCCTGTTCCGCGCCCGCAGCGGTGAGCTGCCCGTGGAGATCGCCGCCGTGGTGTCAAACCACCCGGACCTGGAACCGCTTGCTACGTGGCACGGTGTTCCGTTCCACCACATTCCGGTGACCCCTGAAACGAAAGCGGATGCGGAAGGGCGCCTCCTGGGCCTGGTGGACCACTACGCCGTGGAACTGGTGGTGCTTGCCCGCTACATGCAGGTGCTCAGCGATGAGGCCACCACCCGCCTGAGCGGCAAGGCCATCAATATCCACCACTCGTTCCTGCCCAGCTTCAAGGGTGCCAAGCCCTACCACCAGGCCTACGAGCGCGGCGTCAAAACGGTGGGCGCCACTGCCCACTACGTCAACTCCGAGCTGGACGAGGGGCCGATCATTTCACAGCAGGTCATCGAGGTGGACCATACTTACTCCGCCTCGGACCTGGTCACGGTTGGCCGCGACGCCGAATGCAAGGCGCTAACGAATGCGGTCCGCTGGCACGCTGAAGGGCGGATCGTCCTCTCCGGCAACCGGACGGTCATCCTCCGCTAATTGCCGGTCCATCCATGCGGCCGGTGCCCGCACTCCTTCTGCCGGAGGGCAGGCACCGGCCGCAGTACCACCACATCTAAAGACAGCCTTTCGAGCTGTGGCGGGAGAGTTCTCCCGGCCATCACCGGGCAGGCGCCGTAGGAGCAAATCCTCCCCAGGAATCTCTCAGGCCCATGTACCGTCACGGCGAGGCGACTCTGGAAAGCAGCGCTGCTCAGCCAGCGCTCACCGACGGTGCAAGCAGGCCCTGGCAGGGTTTGCGGAATCTCTCAGGTCCAATACAGAGCGGGGAGGGACCCGATCCATGCCGTGCCACCCGTGGCCGGCCGAACCTGGAGTTCCTCATGACGATTCAATCCCTCATGCCATCAGCCGCTGCACCGATTCCCGCGGAAGGACAGGCCGGCAATGCCGGGACGGTACTGCCTGTCCGGATGCAGATCAATCCCACGGAGGGTATTGCCGCCCGCGTCCAGGCCGCGGTACCCGCCGGGACACAGCTGACGGTGACGTGCCTGCCCCGCCAAGGCGTGGGGACCACCATCCGCACGGCCATCGAGCTTGCCTACCTTGGCTTCGAGGTTGTCCCGCACCTGGCCGCACGAAGCATCGAAAGCCGTGAGCAACTGGCCGGCGTGGTCCGGAACTGCCACGACGCCGGCATCGCCGAAGTGTTCGCCGTCGGCGGTGACGCCGGGGAGCCGGCCGGTCCCTATGACAGCAGCCTTCCGTTGCTGGAGGACGTCGCGGAGGTGTCCGGCGGACGGATCCGGGCCGGAGTGGCGGGTTACCCCGAGAGGCACCCCGGCCACGGCGAACTGCACATGCTTGATGCCCTGCTGGAAAAGCAGCATCTGGCATCGTCAATGGTGACGCAGCTGTGCTTTTCGGCTCCCCGCATCCAGTGGTACGCCGAAACCCTGCGCCGGGAAGGGGTGACCCTGCCTGTATGGGCCGGAGTGGCTGGTAGCGTTCCCCGGGCCCAGTTGATTTTGCTTGCCACGAAGATCGGCGTGGGCCCGTCCCTCAAACTGCTGAACCGCCGCGGCCCCCTCGGCCGCCGACTGCTCCGTGGCGGCCACTACTCCTCCCAGTCAATCCTCGCGCAACTGCAGGACGGCGGAGCGGTGAAGGGTATCCACCTGTACACCTTCAACAACCTGCACGGTCTCAACAGCTAAAAGGGCCGGCGGCGCCAGCTGGAAGGCCGGCGGCCGGGGCTGCCTGTGGCGCGGAGCGGAAAGTTCAGCATGCTTAGTGTTTGTCCACATAGGATGGGATAAGCACGGCAGCCTACCCGCTGCAGGTCGATTTGAATGAAGGTGACCATGGCCAGGCGCAGCAATCCCGCAGTACGAATCGCACAGGAAACCGCCCACAACGCAATGTTCGATGCCGACGGCAAACCCAAACCCGGCGTCCACAACATGCTCCTGAAGGCGGTGCAGATCCAGCGGCCCCTGGTGGTGGCCTACATCCGCCGGCTGCAGAAGAAGCATCCGCGGGCCACCGCCGCGCAGCTGGCAGACATCGCGGAGCGTGACTACCTGCGGGCCGTGACCGGCGGGGGTGCGCTGGTGGGTGCCACCGCCGTCGTCCCTGGTGTGGGAACCGTGGCGTCGCTTGGGCTTTCCGCAGCCGCAACCGTCGGCTTCCTGGAGGCGACGGCCCTCTACGCGACCTCGCTGGCAGAGCTCCACGGCATCCGCCTCACCAATCCCGAGAAGGCCGGGACCATGGTCATGGCCATCATGCTTGGCGAGGAAGGGACCGCCCTGATGGGCACTCTCAGCGGCCAGGCGGCCGGCGGCGCCAAGCCCGCCGACGTCTGGGGAAACATGCTGTCCAAGTCCTCGATGCCGGGGTTCGGCAACGTCCGGAAGAGGATCCAGCACGCCTTCCTGAAGAACCTGCTCAAACGCCAGGGCACGGCACTGTTCGGCAGGGCCCTTCCCTTCGGCATAGGCGCGGTTGTGGGTGGAGCCGGTAACCTCGTGATGGGCCGTGCCGTGGCGCAGAACGCCAGGGAGGCGTTCGGGCCCATGCCGGATACCATTCCCGGGGAGCTGACCGCTGCTGCCGGGCCGGACAACCTGACCCTGGAAGGCAACATACTTGGATCTCAACGCTGACGTAGGCCAATCATTCGGATCCTGGACCGCGGGAGGCGATCCGGCGATGTTCCAGCTGGCCACCAGCGTTAACGTGGCGTGCGGCCTCCATGCAGGCGATCCCGTCACCATGCTGGACAGCTGCCGGGCGGCCTACGAGCTGGATGTCACCGTAGGTGCACACGTTGGCTACCGCGATCTGGCCGGCTTCGGCCGGCGCTCACTGGACATGAGCTTTGATGAGCTTTTTGGTGACGTGCTGTACCAGCTGGGCGCGCTCGACGGCGTCGCGCACGCCGTGGGTGCTTCGGTGGACTTCGTGAAACCGCACGGTGCGCTGTATGACACCCTGGTCCATGATGCCGAGCAGGCCTCCGCCCTGTTGGCGGCGGTGAACGCCTACGATCCGGGCCTTCCCATCCTGGGCTTCCCCGGCTCGGAGCTGTTGAAGCAGGCCAAGGAGGCAGGCCACCCCGTGTTCACCGAGGCTTTTGCTGACCGCGCCTATTTCGCCGACGGCACGTTGGTGCCGCTTTCGCGGGAAGACGCCCTACTGCACGACGTCGACACGATCGTCGAGCGGGCAGTTCGCCTGGCAACAAAAGGCGAAGTGGTGGCCATCGACGGGTCCTTGGTCGCGGTCCGGCCTGACTCGCTGCGTATCCACGGCGAGACTCCTGGCGCCGTGGAGGCTGCAGCCCACATTCGGGCAGGTCTTGAGGCCTCAGGCGTGGAGCTGGAGGCCTTCGCGTAGAAGGCGGTGGCGTGCTCCGGACCCAGTGACTGCTGATCGTGGCCAACATGTAGTGTCCAGGGCTCGCATCATCCCGACGGTACTAGTGGCGTCGTGAGGAGTTCGGCCCAGAGTGGATCGTCGGCTGGCAGGTCGTCGAGGTCCACGTACCTGTCGTCGTCGGGTTCCCACAGGGGAAGGTCTTCGAGGCTGGCCTCCAGGCACTGGCATTCAGGGGGCGAGACCCA
>NZ_JBQCMK010000023.1:0-14840 GCF_051965175.1 Arthrobacter sp. SAFR-044 | reverse complement strand
GCGTCGGGGTCGAAGAAGTGCGCCACCAACCCGGCGGCACCGGCGGCACCGGCGGCATCGAGGCCTTCGGTTTCGTCGGCAATGATCTTCGCGTGCTGCCACGACACCGTGCCCGCGGACAGGGCCTCGACCACGGGCGGCAGGGAACAGATCCGGCGGGACTGGTCCACGAACGCGCCTGCTGCGGCGGAACTGATGGTCAGGATCCCCGCGATCTCCTCGACAACGGATATCCCCGCGTAGGTGCGGTCCTGGATCGAGGCATTCGGCGGGGTCATGGCCTGCTGGAACTCCATGGCGTCGGCGGCGTCCCGCGCCTGATCTGCGCTGAGCCGCGCCGTGAGGCGGGACCGAAGTTCCAGCCGTTCCAACCGGATCTCGTACCGCCGCTGCAACACATCCCTGTCGGTGTGAACATGAGCCCCGGAAGCCAGGGAAGCGTCCTCAAGAGCCAGCGCATCAAGGGCAGCAACAGAGGCACCAATACCTTCCGATACTGCCGCCCTGTCCTGGATGATTCCCATACCGACATCATCCATCGAGGCACTGACATTTGAAGCCGCCCCTGCCTAACCGCCAGGCCGCCCCGTGCGAAAGTCACCCAAAAATCAGCTGCGCCACCGTGAAAATCACCAACCCGGCCAGGGATCCCACCACGGTGCCGTTGATGCGGATGAACTGCAGGTCCTTCCCTACTTGGAGCTCGATTTTCTGCGAGGTCTCCTCGGCATCCCAGCGCGCAACCGTGTCCGTGATGACGCCGGCGATGTCTGAACGGTAGGTCCGGACCAGGTATCCCGCGGCGTCGCCGATCCAGGTGTTGACCTTCCCGGCCAGTTCCGGATCGTCTACCAGCCGCGACCCAAAATCGCGCACCGCGGCCTTGAACTTGATGGTGAGCTCGCTGTCCGGATCGTCCACGGCACCAAGCAGCGCATTCTTCACGGTGCCCCAGGTCCGGGACGCGAGCTCGCGCACCTCGGGATCACCCAGGACCTGCGCCTTGATGTCCTCTGCGCGTGCAATCATCGCCGGATCATGCTGCAGGTCCTGTGCGAGGTCGCTGAGGTAGGTGTCGATGGACTGGCGCACCTGGTGCCGGGGATCGGCCTGCACGGCCCGCACGAACTTGAGGATCTCGAGGTAGACCTTGTCGCCCACCAGCCCGTCCACGAACTGCGGAACCCAAGTGGGGGAGCGGTCGGATACCAGGCGGGTGACGGTCTCGTGGTTGTCATCCACCCAGTCCGCCGCCCGGTCCACCAGCAGGTCCACCAGCGTGCGATGGTGCCCGTCGTGGAAGATCCGCTCCGCGAGCCTGCCCACCGGCGGCCCCCACGGCGGAGTGAGCAAGTGCTTGCGGACCATGCCTTCGATGACGGCCTGGACGTCGTCGTCGTTCAAAACCTTGAAGGCGCCGCGGATCACCGCAGCCCCTTCCTTTGCCACCCGGTCCGCGCCGCCGGGCGCAGCCAGCCATTCCCCGGCCCGGCGGGCGATGTTGACGCTGGCCAGCTTGTCCTGGACCACCTGTTCGGAGAGGAAGTTGGTTTCCACGAACTCACCCAGGGAGGCGCCAATCTGGTCCTTCCGGCGCGGAATGATGGCGGTGTGCGGAATCTTGATGCCCATGGGGTACTTGAACAGGGCCGTCACGGCGAACCAGTCGGCCAGCGCGCCCACCATGCCGCCCTCGGCAGCCGCACGCACGTACTGCAGCCACGGGTAGTCCTTCTGCAGCGCGAACGCGAAGACAAAGATCACGGCCATGGCGATCAGCAGGCTCAGTGCCAGCAGCTTCATTTTCCGCAGCGCTGCCGCCTTCTCGGCGTCGCCGGCACCAAGCTGGCGGCTTACGACGGCGCCTGCCGCCATCCTTCCCGGCGGCACCTCCCGCGCTGCCTCCGCGGGTGCTTCCTGCGTGGTTGGCCCGGTAGTTGCCTCAGAGTTCACCTGCATGAGCCAAGCCTAGCCCCGAAGGCGCGGGCCGGTCGGCTACCGTGTGTCCATGACAATTGACGAGTCAGTGCCGCAGCGGCCGCTGGTCTTTGCCCACCGCGGTTCCAGCGGAGCATATGCCGAACACACCCGCGCCGCCTACCTGCAGGCCCTGGCTGACGGCGCCGACGGAGTTGAATGCGACGTCCACCTGACCCGGGACCAGCACCTGGTCCTGCTCCACGACGCCAACCTGGACCGGACCTCGGACGGAACGGGGCCGGTGGCGGAACGGAGCCTGGACGAGCTGCGCCAGCTGGACTTCTCGTCCTGGAAAGGCGTCCGCATTCCCGAAACCTACGGAGCGCGGTCCGAACAACTCCTGACCCTCCCGGAGCTGCTGGACATCCTCCGCGGGGCGGGCCGCCCCGTGAAACTCGCCATCGAGCTCAAGCACCCAAGCCCCTACCAGCTCAAGCTGGAGGACAGGGTCCTGGAGGTGCTCCGCAGCGAGGGCTGGGACCCGCAGAGCTCCACACTGGACAAAGTGGCTGTGACCTTCATGAGTTTCAGTCCCGATTCGGTCCGGCACCTGCTCCTCTCCGTCCCGCCGCAGTACATCTGCCAGCTCGTGGACGACCTCACCATCCATGAGATCCGTGGCGGGCTGGGGGTGGGGCCAATTACCGGCGGCGCCATCGCCAACCTGATGAAGGCCACCCAGCTGGAAGGCGAACGGATCCTGGACGACCAGGAAGTGGGGATGGCCGGACCCGGCATCGATTACGTGCGTGAGCGTCCCGCCACCGTCCGGCGCTGGCTGGACTCCGGCCGCCGCTTCAGGGTCTGGACCGTGGACTCACCGGAGGACGTGGCCCTCTGCCAGGAGTTGGGCATCCAGGAGATCACCACCAACGTGCCGGCCCGTGTCCTTGACCAGTTGCGCGTGGCCGCGCCGCAGGGAAAGTAGCGCGGGCATGGGCGCCCTCAGCGCGTACTCCGGGCCCCGGTGGTGGACCGGACCGCTCGACGTCGAAGGCCTGGCGCTGCAGTCCGTGGAGGCTGCGGCGGAGGCCCTGAACCTGTACGCGGGGACGCCTGGCCGGTTCAGCACCGCCCCGGTGCTCACGGCAGCCGCGTTCGATTCCTTCGGGCACCTGCGGATCGCGGGGCGCAAGCCGCAGGGCTTCGCGCCACTTTCCGGCTTCCGGAAGACCTCCGACGGCTGGGTCCGGCTGCACGCAAACTACCCGCACCACGAGCAGCGGCTCCTCAAGGCCCTGGATGCCACCTCCGCGGAAGGGGTGGAACGGGAACTTCGCTCCATGGCCGCGCTGGAAGCCGAGGCCGTCATCCAGGGGCACGGCGGGATTGCCGCAGCTGTCCGGACGCGCAACGAGTGGCTTGCAACGGACATGGGCCGGGCGGCCGGGTCAGGACCTTGGGTCGCTGTGGAGCACGCCGACGGCACAACCAGTGGCTTCGGGCTGGGGGATGTTGGGGCGGCAACAGGCACTGGCACCAGCAACCGGCAAGGTGCCGACGGCCAGCCCCTGGCCGGAATACGGGTCCTGGACCTGACGCGGGTGATCGCAGGGCCGGTCGCCACCCGGCTGCTGGCCACCCTCGGAGCAGACGTCCTGCGGATCGACCCGCCCGCCTTTCCCGAAATCGAAGACCAGTTCGTGGACACGGCCTTTGGCAAGCGCAGCGCAGCACTCGACCTGGGGCTCGCGGAAAACCAGCAGCACCTCCAGCGACTCCTCGCCCGCGCAGACGTTGTGGTGATTGGCTACCGGCACGGTGCCCTGGACCGTTTTGGGCTCAACCCGCCGGCACTGCTGGCAGCACATCCGGGACTGGTGGTGGTCAGCCTGGACAGCTGGGGAAGCAGTGGGCCGTGGAGCGGCCTGCGCGGCTTCGACAGCATTGTCCAGGCCGCCAGCGGGATCGCGCATCTTTACGGAACAGAGAATGACGACGGCGGGTGGCACCCGGGTGCCCTTCCGGTCCAGGCGCTGGACCACGCCACCGGTTACGGCGTGGCCGCGGCTGCCGTTCGTCTGCTGGCCGGCCGTCGCCAGACGGGCGCGGGCGGTACCGCGCACCTTTCCTTGGCCCGAACGGCGGAGGAGCTGTTTTCCCTGGGCAGCATGCAGAACCCGGTCAGCATGCAGAACCTCGGCAGCATGCAGAACCCGGCCAGCACGGAGATCCCGGCCGGCGCGGCAAGTCCTGTGGAACTCCCTGCGCCTCAAGACCGGTTCATGGCCAGCAGTTACGGGGACTTGCGCTATGTTGGGCCGCCCCTGCTCGACGCGGGGCAGTCGCTGGATTATCAATCCCCGCCGCCACCGTATGGAACTGCGCAGCCCGCCTGGCTGTGAAGCCGTGCGGCGCCGCCGGGGTGCGGGCTCAGCTTGCCCAAGTCCTGGTTTCTGGGCGGCGCTTTGGCTGTGATTGAGTGGTTCCATGTCTTTTCCCAGGTCCGGCCCCGCAACTAAGGGCCTGTCCGCTCTGTCCCCATGCATTCACGCACCGGCCCTGCAGCACCTGTCCGCGGCTGCCATGGGAGCCCTCCTGCTGGCCAGCGCCGGCAAGCATTTCAGGGATCCCGCCTTCTACCGCGACGTCGTTCCGGAATATCTGTGCCGGCAGGATCAGGCACCGGGCGCCACTCCAAGCGGCGCCACCCAAGAAGGCACCGCCGAAAACAGTGCGAGCCAAAACAGCGCGACCCAAAGCAGCGCGACCCAAAGCCGCACGACCACAGGCGCCGCAACCCAGCATCCGTGGGCCGTCCTGTCCCGGGACGAGTGGATCGCCGTCAGCGGCCTGCTGGAGCTCGCAGCCGCCGTCGGAATTCTCCTCCCGCCCACTCGAAAGCTGACGGCCACTGCCATCACGGCGATGTTCACCGCGTTCCTGGCCGGGCACGTCGATGCCCTCGTGGGGGCGTACGGACCGGAGGGCACTCCCCGCCGGCGGAAGATCCATGCCGTGCGGCTTCCGCTCCAGGCGCCGCTGATCCTGTGGGCCTGGAGCTTGCGGCATCCGGCGGCGGCTGGCCGAAAGCACGGAGGCCGGGGGTGAAGCTGCTGGCATCGCCGGCGGTCAGGGTGGGTATCTCCATCAGTATTGCCACCGGCCTTTACGGCGTGTCATTCGGGGCGCTCGCGGTGACGTCCGGGCTGGACTTCTGGCAGACCATGGCGTTGAGCCTGCTCCTTTTCAGCGGCGGCTCGCAGTTCGCGTTCATCGGGGTGGTGGCAGGCGGAGGTTCAGGCCTCGCGGCCATGAGCGCCGCCACGCTCCTGGGCATGCGCAACGGCATCTACGGCATGCAACTGAACGCGCTGCTCCGGCCCACCGGCTGGCGCAAGTACGTCGGCGCGCAACTCACCATTGACGAATCCACCGCCACCAGCACGGGCCAGACGGACCCGGCCGAACAGCGGCGCGGTTTTTGGACTGCCGGAATTGGTGTCTACGTGCTCTGGAACCTCTTCACGGCTGTGGGTGCGCTCGCCGGCAGCGGCTTGGGTGACCCAAAACAGTGGGGGCTTGACGGGGCCGCCGTCGCCGCGTTCCTGGCGCTGCTCTGGCCCCGGCTCAAGGGGCGGGAGCCCATCGCCATCGCGGTGGTGTGTGCCGTGGCTACTGTAGTTGCTGTTCCCTTCGTTCCTCCCGGCGTGCCCATCCTGGTGGCCGCCGTCGTGGCCGCGCTGGTGGGGTGGTTCAGCCACGGCCGCCGCGACGAAGGCCTCGAACCCGACGTCGAGCCCTATGGCATTAGGCGAGGCACGGACCCGGAGGCAGGGGCATGAATCTGTGGATCTGGCTGCTTATTGCCTGCGCGCTTGCCTATGCCTGGAAGCTGGTGGGCTACTTTGTTCCCGCCAAGTTCCTCGAGGACCCGCGAGCATCACGCGTCGCGGGAACCATGACCATCGGCCTGCTGGCCTCGCTCACAGTGGTGAATGCGGTGGTGTCGGGCCAGGCTCTCGCCGCAGACGCCAGGCTGGGAGCGCTGGCCGCCGCCGCGATCGCCCTGGTACTCCGGGCACCGTTCCTTGTGGTGGTGGTCGCCGGAGCCGGCACGGCGGCACTGTTGAGGATCTTGGGCTGGAATTGATCCCCTAATTGATGGTCAAAGTGGTGATCCAGGTCACTTTATTGGGCGTGTACCGGCTGTACTATGGGATCGGCTTATGCAGTTGGCCATGGAATTTCCTATTGAACGGCAACCATGGAAAATCAGCTGCACCCTGCGGGCGGCTTAGCGGGCAGGCTTCGCCATAAGAACGCCCGACGGCGGGCAGGCCTTCCTGCCAAACGCTTCTTCAAGCGCTTTTCCGGACTTTCGGACGTCCCGGAAGAGGACCTGGAACTTCTCTCCCAAAGACTTCGGGATGCACTCGACCTGGATCCGACGTCGTCCGTGCCTGCCCTTCAAGCCTTGGTGCGCCGGGAGATCTGCAAGCGGGCGGACACAGGCAGCTCGTAGCGGCCCACCATTCCGGGTGCCATCTGTGATGGACTGGAAGAGAGGCAGCCCACACCCAGGCGGCCACCAAAGGAGGAATCGAGATGGACGACGAGTCACGGCCTGTTGAGCCGCAGGACGGCCACGGCACCGATGAGACCGGCAAGGACGCCAGGGGAGAACACGGCACCGGGGTGCCGGCCGGGGAACAGTCCGCAAAGTCACGGGCCGCCTATCTTGACCCGCGCGGTTCGGAGTCAACCCGCGAGCTGCGCGATACCGCCAGGAGGCGCCGGGACGCGGAAGAAAAACTCCAACAACACCTGATGGAAGCGAAGGACCACGTTCCCAACGAGTTCCATGAACATCCCGGACACGGCTACGTGGGACACGGACACGAAGGACATGAGCACCCGGCCCATGCGCCGTCCGGTCATGAGACGCCAGACCAGGAACAGACCGGCCAGGAGCAGGACAGCCGCACCGGCGATAAGGGCGCGGACAAGCCCTGATCAGCAGTGGAGTCCCTGGCCGGTTAGCCCCCTGCCTGCGGCGGCCGCCACAGACTTTCGGCCGCCGGACCCCTGGAACAAGCGGTGGTTTAAGCTACGCCGTGGGCAGCGCCGTCAGGTGACACGGACCTGCGGCACGTTTCCTCCACGCCCATCTCGTACCAGACCTGCGCGCCAAACTCGGGTTCAGGGGTATCCAGGTTCTGGTACAGGGCGTCAAGCAACTCGACCAGCTCGCCGGCGGGCAGTGTAGGCAGGACTTCCTCCGGCCCGCGGGGATCGGTCAGGTAGTGGAGAAGCTTTGAGTGGTTCATTGCAGTGCTGCCGTTGTGTGGGGGACAGGCGCGAAGGGCATGGGGTAGCTCCAACGTGGAAGTGCCGAGGCTGACTGCCTAACCCCAATTCAGAGTGTATTGCACGTACTTACTGGTAACAATGGAGTTGGCCCACAAGGCATCTGCCACCAGGAAATTGCCGCCATCGAACTACCGTCAACGAATTGCGGCAGCCGGCCGCGGCACGGCTTACTCCGGCAGTGCTCCGGGCCGGCCGGGCACTGTGGTGATGCCCGGGGCCGGCGGCACCGGCACGAACACGGGGAGCGGGCGCGACGGGCGGACCGTGCGGATAGCATCCTCCACCAGCGCCAGCGGGCGGCGCCACGCATCAGAACCGGGTTCCATGGTGTCCACCACGCCGATCAGCATGGCCAGCAGCCGGAACATGTCCGTCATGGAAATGTCAGTGCGCAGGCTTCCCTGGCCTTGGCCGCGCGCCAGCAGGATGCTCATGGATTCCATCAGGGAACCGGTGATTCCGGTGAGGAGTTCGCGCCGGCCGGCCACCGCGCACAGCAGGTTGGCGTCGTCGCTCGCGGCCCCCATCAGGGCTTCGAGGACGCGCAACAGGCCTGCGGCGGCGTCGATATCGGCAAGGGCGCCGTCCATGACAGGGTCAACTGTCAGCCGGAGCTGCCGGTTGAGTGCAGCAAGCACCAGTTCTTCTTTGTCGGCAAAGTTGCGGAAGAGGGTTGCCGGGCCTACTCCGGCGGTGGTTGCGATGATCTGGAGCGGTACCTCCGGTCCGAACTCCCGGAAGCACTTGCGCGCAGCTGTGATGATCTTGTCCACGTTCCGCGCTGCGTCTGCGCGGAGGGGTTTTCGGGCAACTGCGAGGCTCATGCCCAAAAGGGTAGCAACGGAGCCTGCGGCCAACACGGTTACTGCGGGGTAGGCCCTTATGTGACGGCCCCGGCCGGGCGTCCGGGCACGCTGCTGTCCTACGACGCGTGGGAGACTGGGGAGCATGTTGCTTGCATTTTCTGTTGCTCCGTCAGGCGTTCCCAGCGAAGGTTCCAGGCCCCACGATGCGTCAGTGCACGACGCCGTTGCGGCCGCAGTGAAGATCGTCCGGGAGTCCGGGCTGCCCAACCAAACGGATTCCATGTTCACCACGATTGAAGGCGAATGGGACGAGGTGTTCGACGTCGTAAAGCGCGCCACCGAAGCCGTGGGCCGCTATGGCAGCCGTGTTTCATTGGTGATCAAAGCAGACATCAGGCCGGGGTACCGCGGCGAGCTGACCGCCAAGGTAGACCGCCTGGAGAACGCGTTGGCACAGGAACCCTAAGCGTCGTTCGGGGGCCATATCATCTGGACCCCCGGCACGCCGCGTGCCAAACTGTGGCAATGTTCGAGCACAAACCCCGGCCGGAATGGATTGCCACCGAGGAGTTCCTGTCGGAAACCGTGGTGCATCCGGACAGTGCCGTCCAACAGGCCATCCACGCCGCGGCGGAGGCCGGGATGCCCGCCATCGAGGTGGCGCCGAACGCGGGAAAGCTCCTGAAGCTCCTGGTCCAGCTGTCCGGTGCCAGGCGCATCCTGGAGATAGGGACGCTCGCTGGATACAGCACCATCTGGATGGGCCGCGGCCTGCCCCCTAACGGCACCCTGGTCACCTGCGAGTACCTGCCCCAGCATGCGGAAGTGGCGTGGGCCAATATTGATGCGGCCGGCCTGGGGGAAAGGGTGGAGATCCGGCTGGGCCCTGCGCTGGAGACCTTGGCGGCCCTCGAGGAAGAGGAACGGGAGCCGTTCGACTTCATCTTCATCGACGCCGATAAGCAGAACAACAGCCGCTACCTGGACTGGGCCGTCAGGCTTGGCAGGCCCGGTGCCGCGGTGGTCCTGGACAACACCATCTGGGAAGGCGCGGTGCTGGACCCGGACATGGACCCCGTCAACGCGCCGGGGATCATCGATGCACTCAAGCTGCTGGGCGACCACCCCCGGCTGGACGCCACCGTGATCCAGACCGTCGGCTCCAAAGGCTGGGACGGGTTCGCCCTGGCGCGCATCCTCCCGCAAAACAGTAAGTAAGCTGTGGAGATGCGTCCGGTGCCCGCCGGACATCTCTCCTGGAGGACGTATTTGCAAGCGCCACTTACTCCTGTGCTCCTCAGTTCCGCCCCCGCTGAGCTCTCCCCATGGGGTTCCCTCCTGGAGTCATTCGCCGGTGCCGTGGGCGATGTGCCGGCCCTGCTGGCCCTCGCGGTCGACGCCGGACGGTCGTGGCCACGGCCTGGTGAAGGACGCACTGCAGAGTTGTGGGAGCTCCTGGCGTCTGTGGCCGCCGCTGATGTTGCCGCCGCCAGGGTGCTCGAGCCGCACCTCGACGCCGTCGCTATCCTTGCCCAGGCCGCCCAAGCGTTTCCGGCCGTCCACCCCACACCCGATGGTGCCGCACAAGCTGCGTGGGGCGTGTTCGCCGCAGAGGCACCCAACGCCAGGCTGGAGGCGCGCTCTGGAAGTACCGGCATTGTGCTCACCGGAACCAAGCCTTGGTGTTCACTTGCCAGCCAGCTGGACTGCGCCGTCATCACCGCGCATACGGACGACGGCGGCAGGGCGGCTTTTGCCGTCAGTCTTCGCCACCCGGGCGTGGCATGTGAGGAACCGGAGTGGATTGCGCGCGGGCTCCGGGAGATCCCCAGCGGAAGCGTGCGCTTCGACCAGGTCCCGGCGACGCCGGTTGGCGATACCGGCTGGTACCACAGCCGGCCCGGCTTTGCATGGGGCGGGATGGGCGTCGCCGCCTGCTGGCTGGGCGGAGCAGTGGGGGTGGCACGGGATTTCCGTGCCGGCCTGCTGGCAGGTGCGGATAACGGGCGGGAGCCGGACCAGCTGGCGCTCGCGGCATTGGGCGAGGTGGACCGGATCCTCGCCGCCGCCCTGCAGTACCTTGCCCGGACGGCAGCCCGAATCGACGACGGCACCCTCGGTGCCGACGGGAACCAAAGCACCTGGAGCGAGGCCCAGCGCGTGCGCGGAACCGTTGCGGCCGCCGTCGAACGTGTCCTTCACCTGGTGGGCTCCCACCGGGGGCCCGGGCCACTCGCCTTTGATGAACCGTATGCCAAAAGGATGGCGGACCTGGCGCTGTATGTCCGGCAGCATCATGGGGTACGTGATGATGCCCAACTGGGCCGGCTGGCGCTCAAGGGGGACTGCCCGTGGTGACCTTTTCGCATACAGACCAGGGGACCGCCGAGGAAGCGTGGGCCCGGAGCGGATTGGCTGCTGTGCCGGAGCTGCCGCTCGACGCGGCCGAACTGGCGGGCATGCGCTTCGTGGTCCTGGCGGCCCATCCTGACGATGAAACACTTGGCGCTGGGGGGCTCATGGCCTCGCTCGTGGCCCTGGGAGCCGAGGTGGAAGTCCTGCTGTGCACCGCGGGGGAGGGGTCGCACCCGGATTCGCCCACCACCACTCCCGGGCAGCTGGCCGCGGTCCGGCTTGCCGAGTTTTCCGCGGCCCTGGCCGCCCTGGGCCTGGCGGACCGCTGGACGTTCCTCGGCTTGCCGGACCGTGGACTGGGCGGCCATGCCGAAGCGATCGCCACTGCTGTCCGGGACGCTGCACAGCGGCTGGCCGGCGCCCCGGACCGGCTGGTCCTGGTGGCGCCGTACCGTGCCGACGGCCACGGCGACCACGATGCCCTTGGCGCGGCAGCGGCAGAAGTGGCCCTGCGCGACGGCCACGCCCTCCTGGAGTATTCCATCTGGTTTTGGCACTGGGCCACGCCCCAGGACCAGGACTGGCAGCAATGGGTCCGCTTCCATCTGGACGACCCCGCCCGCACGGCCAAGAAGCATGCCATGGAGGAGCACGCAACCCAGGTTCAGCCGCTGTCGCCTCTTCCCGGTGATGAAACGTTGCTCAGCGGGGCATTCCTGGAGCACTTCTCGCGTGGCTACGAGGTCTTCGCCTGGACGCCCGCACCCCCTTCGTCCGGACGGCCGCATTCCAGCAGTGACGCCGAACTGGTCTTCGACGGCGTCCATGGCGGTTCGGAGGATCCCTGGAACTACGGCACAAGCTGGTACGAGCGGCGCAAACGCGCGCTCACCCTAGCAGCCCTGCCGGCGGAATCGTATGAGCGCGGCCTGGAAGTAGGTTGTTCCATCGGCACGTTGACGGCGGATTTGGCTACCCGGTGCCGGAAGCTGCTGGCGGTGGACGCCAGCGGGACCGCAGTGCGCAGGGCCGGCCAACGGCTGGAAGGCATACCCGGGGTCCAGGTGGAGCAGCGGGTCCTGCCCGGATCCTGGCCCGGAGGAACATTCGACCTGGTAGTGGTTTCCGAAGTGGGTTACTACCTTGCCCCTGAAGAGCTGGCCCAGCTGTGGGACCGCGTGGAGGCCACCCTGGAACCCGGCGGAACCCTTCTCCTGTGCCACTGGCGGCATCCCATCACCGGCTGGGAGCTCGATGGGGACACCGTCCACACGCTGGCCAGGCAAAGGCTGGGATGGCGGACGGCCGGGCTTTACCAGGAACGCGACTTCCTGCTGGAAGTCCTGGTTGCTCCGCGCGGGGCGACGGGATGATGCCGGCCGGTCCGGGGGACGATGCTTCAAGGCCGCCGTCCGTCCAAAGCGCCAACGGCATCCAGCATGTTGCGGTCGTCGTTCCGGCCCACAACGAGGAGCAGCACCTGGAACGGGCGCTCACTGCGGTCAGCTGCGCGGCTGACCGGGTCGAAGCGGAACTGCCGGAGGTTGCCGTGCAGGTGGTGGTTGTCCTGGACGGCTGCACGGACCGGTCCCCAGCGGTTGCCGCGCGGGTGGCTGCCGGGGATCCGCGGTACCTGCTCCTTCCCGTCAGCTTCGGGAGCGTGGGAAAAAGCCGGCAGGCCGGCGTCAGGGCCGCGCTGGAGAACTCAACCACGCGTACGCAGGCTGGCCGGGCGGGAGGGGGCCATTCCATGCGGGGAATCTGGCTGGCCAACACAGATGCCGATTCCTGCGTGCCTTCACACTGGCTGGTGCGGCAACTGGAACTCGCTGAACTCGGTTTCGATGTTGTCCTTGGCACCGTGCAGCCGGACCCCCACGGCATGCACCTCGAGCTGTTGGCCCGCTGGCATGCGCGGCACGCCGGCACCGAGGACCACTCCCATGTGTACGGTGCCAACCTTGGAGTCCGTGCCTCTTCCTACCTCGCTGCAGGTGGCTTCCCCGGCGTCGATTTCGATGAAGACCAGGCGCTGGTGCGCCGGCTTCGAAGCAGTGGCGCGGGCATTGTTGCCACCGACACCACGCGGGTCCTCACATCAGGACGGACGGCGGGACGGGCGCCGCGCGGGTTCGCCGCGTATCTCCTGGCCCTGGCGCAGCCATAGGGCCCGGCGGAGTCACAGCAGCGGCACCTGACCCAAGAGCTGCCGGGGCATGGAAAAGGGCTGCTGCCCTGCGGCAGCAGCCCTTCGTTCCGGGAACTCAATCTCCCGCGACAGCGTCCCTGACCTTCCCGGCCGCCGGCTTCGGCCGGCGCTTCCGCTTCGTGTCAGACCAGGTCCGGAGCGCTGGCAACGATGTAGTCCGCCGCAGTTGGCCCAGTCATGGAGAGGTTGTTGCTGTCCGGGTTGATTCCGGCATCCTGCAGGGCCTCCCAAAGAGCTTCCGGCGGCTGGAGTTCGGCCTTGTGCAGGAGGCACCAGCTTGTGTAGAGGCCGTATAGCTCGTCGCGCCTGAGGCCCAGCCCGGGCTCCCTGTCCGCGACAACTGCTTCGGCGAGAAACTGTTCAAAATGGGTAGCAGGCATGTCCGCTCATAAAGGGTCGACAGTAGTTCCGCCGTCTGCTTCAGCGGCCTTGCCGGTTTCCGGGGGATCCCGGCGAGGTAATCAAGAAATTATTGCAGTTCTCCGTGCTTGTCCAGTTTGACCCGGCCCGGTTGCGCGTTGCCTGGCCACGCCCTGAACCGTGGCGCGTCGAAAAGTGGCGCCCGGGTGCCGGGCGGGATTTGAGGGGGGCCGACGGCGACTGGGGGGACTGGCCTCGGTCTCAGAAGAGGCCATCTCACCGCCGACCCCGTATTGCCCCGGGTGTACTTCAACCCAGGAAGACAAACAGGACCTTCAAGATGAATTTTCCTCCATCTCGAAGGTCCTGCCTAGTCCCCCCGGGCAGCGGCTGAACCTGCCTGCCTAAGCGCTCCCGCCTGGCTCGCCGCCGCCGTCGGGCTCCCCGTTGCCGGCCCGGTGCTGCACCTTCTCGCGGACCCTGTCGCGGTGCCGCTCGCCTGGCCGGAGTTCGTTCTGTTCATTCCCCGCAGGCTGCCCGTCGGGGTTATCGCCCGAATCGTGCTGCCCGTTCTCCGAGGCATACTGCTCCCGCAGTTCACGGCCGTGCTTGATGTCCTCCTCGATCTGCTTCTGCAGTTTCTCGCTCTTCTTCGTGTCGCGCGGCGGAAGCTGGATTGTTTCCTCTGCCTTGATGCCGGCCTGGAGTTCGCGGCCGCGCTCCACCTCAGCGTCGAACTCAGCGCCGAAAAGAAGGGACATGTTCAGGATCCACAGCCACAGCAGCATGATGATCACGCTGCCCAGTGCACCGTAGGTCTTGTTGTAGTTGCCGAAGTTGCCGACATAGAAGCCGAAGCCCAGCGAGGCGATCAGGAAGACAAAGAGGGCAATGCCGGACCCCATGCTCATCCACCGGAACTTGGGCTGCTTGACGTTCGGGGTTGCGTAGTACAGCACGGCAATGATGGCGATGATCAGCGCGATCATGACCGGCCACTTGGCAATGTTCCAGACCATGAGGAAGGGCCCGCTGAGGCCGATCAGCCCGCCCACTGCCTCAGAAACCGGGCCGCTGAGGACCAGCATGCCGGCCAGCAGCGCCACGATGACCACGGCCAGGAGCGTGACGCCAAGCATGGTGCCGCGGAGCTTCACGAACGCGCGCCCCTCATCTACCTCATAAATGCGGTTCATGGCGCGCCCGAAGGCTCCGACATATCCGGACGCCGACCACAGCGCGGTGACAAGGCCGATCACCAGGGTGAACCCGGCCGCCGGGGCGCTGGTCAGTTCCGACACCGGACCGCTGATGGTGTTGACCGTCTCCGCCGGGGCGAATCCGCGCACGATTTCCAGCAAGGCGTTTGTGGTCTTCTGCGGATCCCCAAAGAGGCCAAGGAGCGAAACCAGTGCCAGCAGTGCCGGGAACAGCGAGAGAACGGCGTAATACGTCAGGGCCGCTGCCAGATCGGGGCATTGGTCCTTGGTGAACTCCCGGAGCGTCTTCTTGGTGATGTATTTCCAGGAAGGTTTATCCAGGTCCCTCGGGCTGGCAGGTTTCCTTGAATCGTTTGGATCCGGAGCCTGCCCCGCCTTGGCGGTGCTGGTCTCGGAATCGTCGTGAGTGGCCATGGGGAAGTCCTCTCAATCAGGGGGCCAAGCGGACAGGCCGGCCCGCGGATGGCGGTGCCGGCCTGCCGATCAAACTGTTGCCTTACGGTGCCGCTGTGGGCTGATCAGGTGTTTTGGATGTTGTCTTTGGCGTCTGTTGCGCGGTCTTTGACGTCGGTGGCTGCGTATTGGCCTTCGGTTTTG
>NZ_JBQCMK010000022.1:0-36502 GCF_051965175.1 Arthrobacter sp. SAFR-044 | reverse complement strand
TGCTGCGCCGCGTCCTCCTCCCCCTCACGGACAATGAACCCGCCACCGACCGAGAAGAACGTCGCCGCATGCACCACGGAACCCTCAGCATCGGTAACGGTGAACGTCATCCCGTTCGTGTGCCGCGGCAACACCGTCAACGGCCGCAGCACCATGTCGCCCACCCCGTACGGCAGCGGCACCGCACCGGCCAGGTTCAGGATCCCCGTCTCCGCGATCGAAGCCAGCCGCTCCTCCACCTCCTCAGGCAGGATCAACTCCGGATGGAACCCCTCCAACCCCAGGAGAATGGCGGTCATCGTCCCGTGCCCGTGCCCCGTCGCCGCCAACGACCCATACAAATCCACCCGCAACCCCGCCACGTCCGCGAGCTTCCCCGAGGCCTTCAACTCCTCAGCGAACACAGCAGCAGCCCGCATCGGCCCCACAGTATGCGAAGACGAAGGGCCAATACCGATCGAAAACAGATCAAAAACGCCAACAGCCATGCGATTGGTTCCTAACTAAAACAGTGTGGTCGGGTCACTCTGGGTGGTTGGGGTGGAGCGGGCAGGACATCCTCTGCGTGCTCGGTCGCGAAGACGCCCGCTAAGCGGACGTGACGCTCCCTTAGACGCACGCTGCCGGATGCCCCGCCCACTCCCGAGGCACACGGCACCAAAGCGACCCGGCAGGCAGGCAACGAGCAGGCTGACAACGATCGTGAGTGCCGGGGAAAGAAAACACACACGTAGTCCGCGCCCTCCCGTTTCCTCTAAGCCGGCCCGTGGCCTGCGACTGACGCGACAGGCGTGCAGGCGCAGCCAGGACACGGGTTGCCCGGACAGGAAAACACACATGGTCCGCCTCCACCCGCTTCCTCTAGGCCCTGCTGTCTTCCCCGCACCACCGCGACTTTCGCACGAGGGGCCGGCGGAGCCGGACTTTTCGAAAGCGTGCGTCAAAGCGAGGAACGAGCAGCACGCGTGAAAATGTCCGGTCCGGCGGTCCCGAAGGCGACCACCATCCGCGGGTACCGAAGGTGACCACGGCGAGGCACATTACTGGGCGCGGCGGTAAAACGGGAGGTCGACGACTTCGAAGGGCTCTGCCTTGCCGCGGAGATCGATATCCAGGGCAGTGCCGGGTGCGGAATACTCGACGTCGACGTAGGCCATGGCGATCGGGTACCCCAGGGTGGGCGATGGCTGGCCGGAGGTGACTTCGCCGACGGTCACGCCGTCCTTGAGCACGGGGTAGTGCGCGCGGCCTGCGCGGCGGCCCTTGCCTTTGAGCCCCACGAGGCGGCGGCCGGAGGTGCTGCCGGCGCCCGCTTCCTTTTTGGCTGCCAGGGCGGCCTTGCCAACAAAGTCGCCTTCCTTGAAGAGCGCGACGACGGGGCCCAGGCCTGCAGCGAACGGGTCGCCCTGCAGCGACAGTTCGTTGCCGTACAGCGGCATTCCCGCTTCCAGGCGAAGGGAGTCGCGGGAGGCCAGGCCGGCGGGGGTCAGTTCCCCTTCGTCGGCAATGGCGACCAGTGCCTGCCAGAGTGCGGGGGCGTCTGCGTTGTCCACGAAGATCTCGAACCCGTCCTCACCGGTATACCCGGTGCGTGCGAGCAGGAGTTCCTTGCCGGCGCCGCCCACCAGAAACGGAACCTCCACGGCGGCGTAGTACTTCAGCTCCGTCACCAGGGAGTGCTGTGCGGCCGGGACCAGGCGCAACAGGAGTTCCTGGGCACTGGGGCCCTGCACTGCCACCAGCGAGGTACCGGCAGAGGCGTCCTCCACCAGCACGTCAAACCCAGCGACCCGTTCCTGCAGGGCTGCCGCCACCACCGCGGCGTTGCCTGCATTGGGCACCACCAGGAAGACGTCCGTGCCGTCTTCAGCGGCGGGACGGCGGTAGGTGATGAGGTCGTCGATGATCCCGCCGTCCTCGTTGCAGATCAGCGAGTACTTGGCCTTGCCGACCGCCAGGGCGGAGATCTTCCCCACCAGGGCGAAGTCGAGGAAGGCCGCAGCGTCCGGACCGGTGACCCAGACTTCGCCCATGTGGGAGAGGTCGAACAGGCCTGCGGCCTTTCGAACCGCGTGGTGTTCGGCCAGTTCGGAGCTGTACTTCAATGGCATCTGCCAGCCGCCGAAGCCGGTGAAGGAGGCGCCCAGCTTCTTGTGCTCCTCGTACAGCGCGGTGTATTTCTCGGTCATGGTGGCAGCCCTCAGTTCTCGAACTCTTCGAGCGGCGGGCAGGAGCAGATCAGGTTGCGGTCGCCTGCGGCGCCGTCGATCCGTCCCACCGGCGGGAAGTACTTGTCCTGCTTGTGGTGGGCAGGGAAGGCTGCCTGTTCCCGCGGGTAGGCGCGGTCCCAGTCGGAGCTGACGACGGCGGCTGCCGTGTGGGGTGCGCGGCGCAGGGGTGAGTCCGCCACGGAGAAGTCGCCGTTGGCCACCTGGTCGATTTCCTTGCGGATGGTAATCATGGCCTCGATAAAGCGGTCGATCTCGCCCAGGTCCTCGGACTCCGTGGGTTCCACCATCAAGGTGCCTGCCACCGGGAACGCCAGGGTGGGCGCGTGGAAGCCGAAGTCGATGAGGCGCTTGGCCACATCCTCGGCCGTAACGCCGGTCTTCGCGGTCAACTCGCGCAGGTCCAGAATGCATTCGTGCGCCACGAGGCCGCCTTCGCCGGTGTAGAGGACCGGGAAATACTCGTTCAGGCGGGAGGCAACGTAGTTCGCTGCCAGCAGGGCTGACTTGGTGGCCTCGGTCAGCCCTTCGCCGCCCATCAGCTTCACGTAGGCCCAGGAAATGGGCAGCACGCCTGCAGAGCCGAACCGGGACGCCGCAATCGGCACGTCAGTGGCGCCGGACCCAGGGGTCCAGGTGGTGGCGTCGCCCGGCATGAACGGTGCCAGGTGCGCCTTGGCTGCCACGGGTCCGACGCCGGGCCCGCCGCCGCCGTGCGGGATGCAGAAGGTCTTGTGCAGGTTCAGGTGCGAGACGTCGCCGCCGAACTTACCGGGCTGGGCCAGGCCCACCAGGGCGTTCAGGTTGGCGCCGTCGATGTAGACCTGTCCTCCGGCTGCGTGCACGGCATCGCAGACCTCGCGGACGTCCCCGTCGTACACCCCGTGCGTGGACGGGTACGTGATCATGATGCAGGACAGGACATCCTTGTTGGCTTCGATCTTGGCCGTCAGGTCATCATGGTTGATGGTGCCGTCCGCGGCCGTAGCCACCACGACCACCTTCATGCCCGCCAGGACGGCGGAGGCCGCGTTGGTGCCGTGGGCCGAGGCAGGAATCAGGCAGACGTTGCGCTGCTCTTCCCCGCGGGAGTGGTGGTAGCCGCGGATGGCCAGCAGGCCCGCGAGCTCGCCCTGCGATCCGGCGTTCGGCTGGATGGACACCTGGTCGTAGCCGGTGATCGCGGTCAGGTCCGCCTCCAGATCGGCGATCAGTTCACGCCAGCCTTCGGTCTGGGAGTCCGGCGCGAAGGGGTGGATGGAGGCGAACTCCGGCCAGGAAATGGCCTCCATCTCGGCGGTGGCGTTCAGCTTCATGGTGCACGAGCCCAGCGGGATCATGGTGCGGTCCAGCGCCAGGTCCCGGTCCGACAGCTTCCTGATGTAGCGCAGCAGCTGCGTTTCGGACCGGTGCGTGTTGAACACCGGGTGCTGCAGGTACGCGGAGGAACGTTCGACGGCGGCCTCCAGTCCGAAGCCGTCAGCCGCGGCAACGGAAGCGCCAAAGACGTCCGCGACGTCGGCGACGATGGCCACCGTCGTGGTTTCATCCAGAGAGATGCCAACCGTGTCGGCGTCGACGGAACGCAGGTTGATTCCACGTGCCTCGGCATCGGCGACAAGCGCTGCAGCGCGGCCGGGGACGCGGACGGTCAGCGTGTCGAAGAAGCTCGAGTGCAGCACCTCCACGCCCGCGGCTGCGAGCGAGGTGGCCAGGGTACGCGCGTGGCGGTGCGCCGCCTCGGCAATGGCCTTCAGTCCGTCGGGGCCGTGGTAGACGGCATACATGGAGGAGACGATGGCCAGCAGGGCCTGCGCCGTGCAGATGTTGGACGTGGCCTTCTCGCGGCGGATGTGCTGCTCGCGGGTCTGCAGCGCCAGGCGGTACGCGGGAACCCCTGCATCGTCCTTGGACACGCCCACCAGGCGGCCGGGCAGCGAACGCTCCAGGCCCTTGCGGACGGCCATGTAGGCGGCGTGCGGGCCGCCGAAGAACAACGGCACGCCGAAGCGCTGCGTGGAGCCGACAGCGATGTCGGCGCCCTGCTCGCCCGGAGGGGTGATCAGGGTCAGGGCCAGCAGGTCAGCGGCCACGGTGACCAGTGCACCGCGGTCCTTCGCCGCCGCAACAGTGGCGGACTGGTCCCAGACCCGGCCGGAGGCTCCGGGCTGCTGGAGCACGATGCCATTGATGTCGCCGTCGGGCAGGCCGTTGGACAGGTCGGCGACCTCAACTTCGAAGCCGAGCGCCTCGGCGCGGCCCTTGACGATCGCGATGGTCTGCGGCAGCACGTCGATGTCCAGGACAGTCTTGCCGTCCGCTGCAGGCTTGGTCTTGTTGGAGCGGCGCATCAGCAGCACGGCCTCGGCCACGGCGGTCGCTTCATCCAGCAGCGAGGCGTTGGCGATGGGCAGGCCCACCAGGTCCTGGACCATGGTCTGGAAGTTCAGCAGCGCCTCGAGCCTGCCCTGGGAAATCTCAGGCTGGTACGGAGTGTAGGCGGTGTACCAGGCCGGGGCCTCGAGGATGTTCCGGCGTATCACGGCAGGGGTGATGGTGTCGTAGTAGCCCTGGCCGATCAACTGGACGGCGGTCTTGTTCTTGGCGGCGAGCCTGCGCAGTTCCGCAAGCACTTCAACTTCGCTGAGGGCATCCTGCAGGCGGAGGGCGGTTTCCTGGCGGATGACCTTGGGAACGGCGGTATCAACCAGGGAATCCACCGTGCCGTAGCCAACGGCTTTGAGCATGGTGTCGACGTCGTCCTGGTGGCGTGCGCCGATATGGCGGTCTACGAAGGTGGTGGAGGCTGGGGTAACCGACACGAAGGAACTCCATTTTTTCAGGCGGCGCAGGGTACGCCACAGCTATTCGGGTCCCTCCCCGCTCTGTATTGGACCTGAGAGTTTCCGCGTTGCCTGCCTGGGCAGGACCCGCTTGCACCGTCGGTGAGCACAACAGTCGTTTCGCTCCCGAGGGGAGTCCAGATAACTGCCTGCTGCTTTCCAGAGGCGCCTCGCCGCGGCGGTACAGGGGCCTGCGAGATTCCTGGGGAGGATTTGCTCCTACGGCGCCTGCCTGTACTTCGGGCAGGACTCTCCCGCCGCAGATCAAAGGCTATTCAGTTGTTGGATTATGACGGCCGGTGACAGCCCTCACAACTCTCCATTGTCCTACGCCACAACCCCTCCCGGCAAATGGCGGAACTACCTGCGGAGCCGCTCCAATGCCGCGAGAAGCTCCTCCACATCGGCGGCCGCTCCCCCTGCCGGCGCAGGGCCCACGGACAGCATCGCATTGAAGTACAACCCGTCTCCCATGTACAGGACGGCCTTGGCCAGCCCGGGGCCCACATCCGCTGCGATCTCGTCCAGCCATCGCTGCTGGATGGCCGCGAACCGTTGGCGCGTCTCCTGGTGCGCCACCTCGGCAAGCCGCGTGGCGGCCACGATGGACCGGTCCAGCGGAGTATCCGCCCAGACGGAGGAACGGATGAAATAGGCGGCGGCACCTTCGTTGGCCGAAGCCATGGCATCGGCATCTGCCCTTGCCAGTTCCTCAAGGCGGTCAAGCAGCACGGCGATGAGCGCTTCCTTGCTGGGGAAGTGGTACAGGAGGCCCCCTTTGGACACTCCGGCCTTCTTGGCAACGGCATCCAGGGTTGCCGCCCGCTCCCCCACTTCGATCAACAGGGACTCGAAGGCGTCAAGGACCGCATCACGCGCTACAGGCTTTCGGGGCATAACCCCCATCATGCCCTCCGCCTGGACGGAAAACGGAATAGCCTCGCTTCGAAACTATACCGTCCGGACGGTATAGTTATTTTATGACGATCTCTTTCAGCCCCCCTCAAACCCACGGGGACAGCACGCTTGCACGCCGCCCGTGGCGCGATTGGCTTGCGCTGGGGCTGCTGATGTTTCCCGTGCTGCTGGTGGCGGTGGACAATACGGCCCTGACGTTTGCCCTGCCTGCCATCGCCCGCGCCCTGGAACCGACCGGCCTGCAGCTGCTGTGGATCATTGACGCCTATCCCTTGGTCCTGGCCGGGCTGCTGGTGTCAATGGGAAGCCTCGGCGACCGGATAGGGCGCCGGCGGCTGCTGGTTATCGGCAGCATGGGCTTTGCCGGGCTCTCCGCCGCTACAGCCTTTGCCCCCACCGCGGAGTGGCTGGTCGCCGGGCGCGCCGCGCTGGGATTCTTCGGCGCCATGCTGATGCCGTCCACCTTGTCGCTGATCCGCAACATCTTTCCTGAGCCCAACCGCAGGAGGCTGGCCGTTGCCATCTGGGCCGCAGGCTTTTCCGGCGGCGCCGCCCTGGGGCCAATCCTGGGCGGATGGCTGGTGGAGCACTTCTGGTGGGGCGCCGTCTTCCTGGTGGCCGTGCCGCTCATGCTCCCCCTGCTGGCGCTGGGGCCGGCCCTCATTCCGGAATCCAGGGACCCCGCGCCGGGCAAGGTGGATATCCCAAGCATCCTGCTCTCCATGCTGGTCATGGTGCCCGCGGTCTACGGCATCAAGTCCGTGGCCACCGAAGGTCCGGGCCCTGCCGGGCTGGCCACCATTACTTTCGGACTGGCCATGGGCGTCGTTTTCGTGCGGCGGCAGTACCGGCTGGAGCACCCACTGCTGGACATGTCCTTGTTCCGGAACAGGGTATTCAGCATGGCCATCAGCGCCAATATCCTTGCCCTGTTTTCCTTCAACGGGTTCATACTGTTCCTTGCCCAGCACCTCCAACTCCTCGAAGGAATGACTCCTTCGGCAGCGGGCGTTGCCATGATCCCGGCGCTGGCAGCCACGGTGGCGGCAGGCCTGGTGGCGGTGCCACTGGTTCGTAAGGTCCGCCCCGGATACGTGGTGGCTTTGGGCCTGGCCTTCAGCGCATGCGGCTACAGCATGGTGGCTTTCGGAAACCACGACGGCGGGCCCTCGCTCCTGCTGGCGGCGCTGCTGGTCCTGGCGCTTGGCGTGGGGACGGCGGAAACCATCTCGAACGACCTCATCCTCGGCTCGGCCCCGCCAGCCAAATCAGGAGCTGCGGCGGCGATTTCCGAGACCGGCTACGAAGTTGGCTCGCTGCTGGGGACCGCAGTGCTGGGCTCCATCCTGACGGCGTCCTACCAGCAAAACCTTCGGCTGCCGGCGGGACTGGAGGCCATGCTGCCCGGAGCCTCACTGCACAACGCAGGGGAAACGCTGGCCGGCGCGGTAGAGGCGGCCAATCTGCTGCCGGATTCACTCGCCGCCGCGGTCCGCGCCGCCGCAGCGGCCGCGTTCGATTCCGGCGTGCACATCACTGCCGCGATTGCGCTGGTACTGATGTCGACGGCGGCAGTCCTGGCCGCCGTCGTCCTTCGGAAAGTGCCCAAAGCGACGTAGCAGCACCCAGCCCAGGCCGGTGGGCAGCGTTAAAAAGGCGTCCGGCGCCGGGGCAACCCCGGCGCCGAACGCCCCTCGGGACGTGCGCTACTTGGAATCAGCGGCCGTGACCTTGGCGGTGGGCTTCATGTTTTCCGCCTGCACCATCCAGGCGAACTGCTCCAGCCTGGCGATGAACTCGTGCAGGAGGTCCGCGGAGGTGGGGTCTTCCTCATCCACTTCGTCATGGACTTTCCGCATGGTGCCAACGGCAGCTTCCATGGCGGCAACGATCCGCTCAATGGCATCCCTGGTGCTGATGAGCCCGTCAGGGAACTGGGCCAGGCTGGTGGTTTCGGCAACGGTGGAGCTGCGGCCATCGGGAAGCGCGTGCAGGGCACGCATGCGCTCTGCAGTGTCGTCGGCGAACTGGCGGGCGGCGTCCACGATCTCATCAAGCTGCAGGTGAAGGTCGCGGAAGTTGGTGCCCACGATATTCCAGTGCGCCTGCTTGCCCTGGACATGGAGCTCGATCAGGTCCGCCAGGACAGCCTGCAGGTTGTTGGTCAGCGTCGGTGAAGCTTTCATGCATCCTCCTCAATTGGTCCAGTACGGCAGACGCTACCAGCCGTGGACGGCGTGGCGGCAGGGCCAAAGGCAATTTCTCAGTGAGCTTACTAATTTCGAAAGTGAGTCATAAACGAATGGGATTCATATTGCGTCTTGCATCACAGCGGCGGCACCCGCATACTAAATGAACGCCATTCATATAGTGACCTCCGTCTCACAGCCTTCCAGAAAGTGGTGCCATGACAGAGATAATCCGCACCAGTACGGCCAAACCCGGTCCGGACGCCCACGCGCCGTCCGCGGACGGCGTCAGCGCCAAGGGACTCAAGGGCGGCCAGCTCGGACTCCTGGCCGTCGTCGTCCTGGGCATTTCAACCATCGCCCCTGCCTATACCCTCACCAGCGCACTCGGACCCACCGTCAACGAAGCCGGCCTCCAGCTGCCCGTCATCTTCCTGATCGGGTTCATTCCGATGATCCTGGTCTCGCTCGCCTACCGGGAGCTCAACGCCGACTCCCCGGACAGCGGCACCACCTTCACCTGGGTGACCAAGGCGTTCGGCCCCTGGATCGGCTGGATGGGCGGCTGGGGCCTGCTGGCCGCCAACATCATCGTGCTGTCCAACCTGGCCGGCGTCGCCGTCGACTTCTTCTACCTTTTCCTCTCCCAGCTCACCGGCTCCCCCGAGCTGGCGGAACTGGCGGACAACAAAGCGTTGAACGTCATCACCTGCTTCGTCTTCGTGGCGCTGGCCGTCTGGGTCAGCTACCGCGGCCTGCACACCACCAAGTTGGTGCAGTACAGCCTGGTGGGCTTCCAGCTGCTGGTGCTGGGCCTGTTCGTCGCCATGGCCTTTGCCAACTGGTCGACATCGGAAACAGCCATCCCCTTCAGCTGGGACTGGTTCGACGTCACCAGGATCGAAACGTTCGGGCAGATCGCCGCCGGCATCTCCCTGTCCATCTTCGTGTACTGGGGCTGGGACGTCTGCCTGACGGTCAATGAGGAAACGGCCAACGGCAAGAAGACCGCCGGCGTTGCGGGCACCCTGACCGCCGTCATCGTCCTGGCCATCTACCTGTTGGTCAGCATCGCCACCATGATGTTCGCCGGCGTCGGCGATACCGGCAACGGCCTGAACAACGCCGAAAACCACGAGAACATCTTCACGGCGCTGGCCTCCCCCATCATGGGCCCGTTCGCCATCCTGATGTCCCTCGCCGTGCTCTCCAGCTCTGCCGCCTCCCTGCAGTCCACCTTCATGTCGCCGTCGCGCAGCCTGCTGGCCATGGCCCACTACGGCGCTCTGCCCGAGCCCTTCAGCCGGATCAGCAGGAAGTTTTCGACGCCGGGCTTCGCCACCATCGCCGCCGGCGTCATGTCAGCGGGGTTCTACGCAGTGATGCATGTGGTCAGCGAGAACGTCCTGAACGACACCATCCTGGCCCTGGGCCTGATGATCTGCTTCTACTACGGACTTACCGCGCTGGCCTGCACCTGGTACTTCCGCCACAGCCTGTTCAACAGCGTGCGCCACTTTGTGCTCCGGCTGGTCTGCCCGGTGGTGGGCGGCGTGGGGCTGTTCGTGGTGTTCGTCCAGACCGCCGTGGACAGCCTCGCACCCGAGTTCGGCAGCGGTTCCGAGGTGTTCGGCGTGGGCCTGGTGTTCATCCTTGGCATTGGCATCCTCGCCCTGGGCGCCGTGGTCATGCTGGTCGTGTCCCGCACGCACCCGGGCTTCTTCCGCGGGGAAACCCTCAAGCAGGACACCCCCGCGCTGGTAATTCCGGAATAAGGCCCCAACAGAAAGGTGCCGTGCCCCTGCCAGGGGCACGGCACCTTTGTTGTCGCCGACGACGGATGGCTCACCAGTAGTGCGCCACGTCCACCACCAGGCGGGAGCCGGAGCCCGGACCGTCAAGCGTGAACACCCGGAACGGCAGGCGGCCACGGACGCCCAGGCCAATGGTGGTCTGGCCCTCGAAGCTTCCGGCCCAGACCACCTGGCGGAAGGTCTGGTAACCCGAAACGTTGGAGAGCTCAGCCTTGTCGGCGGGGGTGTAGGTGGACTGCCCGTTATTGTCATAGGCCGGCGCTTTGACGACCACCTGCAGCCGGGCGCCGCCCCGCGTTGGCACGACCGCCCCCGAGCCGTCCTGGATAACCTGCGGGACGTAGCGGACGGTGTAGCCGGGTGCCGGCGAGCCGCCCAGGTCAACCACCAGCCGGTCGAAGCAGTAGTGCTGCCCGGTCCGGACGTCGGTGACGGGCGCGCCGCTCATGGCGCCGTCGGATTTCATCAGCGAACCCCAAGTGAGTCCGCAGTACGACGTGGTTGCCGAGGCGGCCCCCGGAACCACCAAACCCAGGCCTGCGGCGAACAGGACTGCCACAAGCCACATAATGAACTTCTTCATGCCGTGCCATCCAAAATAAGAGCCGTTGGATGCTTCCAGCGTAGGAGCGTTCGCGGGCGGAAACGAGGGTCATTTTGATAACGACGGCGGCGCGGGACAAAGCGGCGGGGGACAAAGCAGCGCCGGCCACCTCGGGGAGATGGCCGGCGCCGGGAAAAGCAGGATGGAAATTTAGCCTTCGCAGTCGCGGCAGTACTTCAGGCCGTCCTTCTCGCGGGCAACCTGCGACCGGTGGCGGACCAGGAAGCACGACGAGCAGGTGAACTCGTCAGACTGCTCGGGGACCACAATGACGGTCAGTTCCTCATTGGAAAGGTCGGCGCCGGGCAGGTCGATACCTTCGGCGGTGTCGTTCTCGTCGACATCGATAACCGCGGTCTGCGCGCTGCCGCTCCGTGATGCCTGGAGGGCCTCGAGAGAGTCGGCCGGCGACTCTTCTTCCTGCTTGCGTGGAGCATCGTAATCGGTAGCCATAGCATGTTCACTTTCGTTGCTGCGCAGCGCCATTTCAGGCACCTCAGTGAAGCAGTTTAGGGCATTATCCCGCTACCGGCGCAATAGTGTGCTTAACCAGACATTGGGCCCGTTCCAGGCACTTCTCCTGCGTGCTCCGAGCGGGCCTGGCCGGCCCCTATGGTCACTCCGCTTAGGGCCGGCAGCCAGCCCCACCGGGTGGCGTCGGCGGCATCGGATTCGGACTCGTAGGTGAAAGTGTCCAGCAGCCAGTCGCGGAGCCGGACGTACAGGGTAGCCGTCATGCCTGAAACCTACGCAGCCATTGTTGTGGCCACGTTTCGCCGCGGTCTCCGCCGGATTAACGGCGACGATTGATTCCGGCGACGCTGACGTTACCGCCCGGGCGGGGCCGTGCTGCTGCGCAGGACCAGTTCAGGCTCCACCACCAGGGTCCGTGGCCCCTCCATGCCCTCGAATGCCGTGAGCATCATGTCCATGCACCGGCGGCCCAGCTCTTCAAAGTCCTGCCGGACCACGGTGAGGGGCGGACTGAAATAGCCGGCCTCGGGCTGGTCGTCGAAGCCCACCACGGATACGTCCTGCGGCACCCTGATGCCCGCCTCGTTCAGCGCGCGCAGGACCCCCAGCGCCATCTGGTCGTTGCCGACGAAAAGGGCAGTGGCATGGCCGCCGGCTGCCAGCCGCCTGCCGATCTCATAACCGCTGCCCGCACTCCAGTCCCCCTCGGCAATCAGGTCTGCGGTGAGTCCGGCGGAGGCCAGGGCGTCCCGCCAGCCGTTGGCGCGGGCCACGGCGTCGATCCATTCCTGGGGCCCCGCGACGTGTCCGATCCGGACGTGCCCCTGCCCGATGAGGTGTTCCACTGCCAGTTCGGCCCCGCGGTGCTGGTCCACCTTGACGCCGCCCACGGTGTCATTTCCGGTGGGACCCACGGCCACCACCGGTACTCCGATGGGCAGTACCGCCAGGGCGGCCAGCGTCTCCAAGTGCGGAACGATCACCACGATTCCGTCCACCGACTGGTCCAGGAAGTGCCGGACGGCGTCCAGGATCGCGTCCCGGTTGACCTCCCGCAGCGCCGCGACGCTGACGAAGTATCCAGCATCCCGCGCCGCACGTTCCACCCCCAGCAGGGTGTTGGCAGGGCCGTACTGCGAGAGCTCGCTGCCCAGGACGCCGATGGTCTGCGAGCGCCGGGTGACCAGGCTCCGCGCGGCGGTGTTGCGGCGGTAGCCGAGTGCGGCAATCGCCGCTTCCACCTTCCCGCGGGTCCCGGGGCTGACGTTGGGGTGGTTGTTGACCACCCGTGAGACGGTCTGGTGCGAGACCCCGGCCAGTTCCGCCACGTCCTCGAGCCGGGGCAGGCGGCGTGGCCTGCCGTCCGTCACGGGGTTCCTGTCCATGGCGGCCGGCGTGGCCGGGACCTCACCGGTGGCACTGGATCAGATCCCACCGGCCAGTTTGTAGTAGGCGGCGTTCCAGTTCAGGTCCTTCTTGAACTGGCGGATGGTGGTGTCTTCGTCGATGGTGAGCAGTTCCGTTTTGGCGATGTCGGCGAAGTCCTCGAAGACGTCCATGCCCACCTGGGTGGAGAGCACGGTGTGGTGGGCGGCGCCGGCGGTGAGCCAGGCGGCGGCGGAGGTGGCGAAGTCCGGCTTCGGCTCCCACAGGGCGCGGGCCACGGGGAGGTTGGGCAGCGGCTGGTCGAGCGGGACGACGTCGACGGCGTTGGCCACCAGGCGGAAACGGTCGCGCATGTCGGACAGGGCGACGACGACGCCCGGGGAGGCGTCGGCGTCGAACACCAGGCGGACGGGGTCTTCTTTGCCGCCGATACCCAGGGGGTGGATTTCCAGCCGCGGCTTTGCTGCCGTGAGGGAGGGGCAGACCTCGAGCATGTGGGCGCCCAGGATCTTCTCGGAGCCGGGTTCCAGGTGGTAGGTGTAGTCCTCCATGAGGGAGGCGCCGCCGGGCAGGCCGGCGCCCATGACCTTGGCGGCCCGGACCAGGATGGCGGTCTTCCAGTCGCCTTCGGCGCCGAACCCGTAACCGGCGGCCATGAGCCGCTGCACGGCCAGGCCGGGAAGCTGGCGGAGGGCGCCGAGGTCCTCGAAGGAGGTGGTGAACGCGGCGGAGCCGTTGCCTTCCAGGAAGGACCGCAGGCCCAGTTCGATCCGGGCGCCGTACCGCAGGGAGTCGTGCCGGGCCGCGCCTGCGCGGAGCTCCGGCACCACGTCGTAAAGGTCCTCATACTCGGCCACCAGGGCGTCGACGTCGGACTCCGCAGCACCGTGGACGGCATCGGCGAGCTCGTTGACGGACCAGGTGTTGACCGCGACGCCGAAACGCAGCTCGGCCTCGGTTTTGTCGCCTTCGGTCACGGCCACGTTGCGCATGTTGTCGCCGAAGCGGGTGAGCTTCAGGCTCCGGACGGCGGCCCAGCCGGCGGCGGCCCGCTGCCACGAACCCACTTGGCGTGCCACCTCGGGGTTGGAGACGTGCCCGACGACGGTCTTCCGGGCGATGCCCAGGCGGGACTGGATGTAGCCGAACTCGCGGTCGCCGTGCGCGGCCTGGTTCAGGTTCATGAAATCGAAATCGATGTCCGCCCACGGCAGGTCGCGGTTGGCCTGCGTATGCAGGTGCAGCAGGGGCTTGCGCAGCAGGTCCAGGCCCTGGATCCACATCTTGGCCGGGCTGAAGGTGTGCATCCAGGCCGTCACTCCGATGACCGAGTCATCCGAGTTCGCCTCCAGCGCGGTGCGCCGGATGGCATCGGAGTCGGTCAGGACCGGCTTCCACACGATCCGCACGGGAACCGACGAGGAGGCATTGAGCTGGTTGGCGATCTCCTGCGATTGGGCGGCCACCTGCTTGAGGACTTCCTCCCCGTAGAGGTGCTGGCTGCCCGTAAGGAACCAGACTTCGTAGCCGTCGAGGGACGTGGTTGCTGCGGTGCTCATGAATTCTCCTGGGAAGAGTTTTGGGCCGGTTATTGGCCGTAAACGTTCTGGTAGCGGGCGTAAAGGGAGTCGATGTGGTCCTGGCCGATGGGCAGCGGCTCGCCCAGCTGCCGGGAAACGTGCACGGTGCGGGCCACTTCCTCGCACATGACAGCGGCCTTCACGGCGGACCGGGCGTCCTTGCCGATGGTGAACGGGCCGTGGTTCTGCATCAGGACCGCAGGGGACTTGGAATTCTTCAGCGTTTCCACGATGCCGTGGCCGATCGAGTCGTCACCGATCAGCGCGAACGGGCCCACGGGGATGGACCCGCCGAACTCGTCCCCCATCATGGTCAGCACGCACGGAATGGCTTCTCCCCGGGCAGCCCACGCGGTGGCATACGTGGAGTGCGTGTGCACCACCCCTCCCACCTCCGGCATGTGCCGGTACACGTAGGCGTGCGCGGCCGTGTCCGACGACGGCGACAGCGCGGGATTGCCCCAGTCCACCGTGCCGCCCCCACCAAGGTTGGTGCCCCTGACCGGGGTGCCATACAGGTCGGTGACAATCATCTGCTCCGGGGTCAGGTCCTGGTACGAGACGCCGGAGGGCTTGATGACCATGAGGTCGGTGCCGGGAACGCGGGCCGAAACGTTGCCGGCGGTCCACACCACCAGTCCGTACCGGGTCAGCTCCGCGTGCAGGGCGCACACCTCCGCCCGGACCCGGGCAATGGTTTCCAGGAGACCGGTTCCGGCGCCTGTTCCGGCGGTCATGCGGACACCCCCACGGGTGCTTCGGACACGGCGCCTGCGCCAGGCTGGGCCGCTTGGGCGGCTTTGCGCTGGATGGCCTTGAGCCGGTGCATCACGTCGTTACCGCCCCGGCCGAAGTAGTCGTGGAGGGCCTTGTATTCCTGGAACAGTTCTTCGTAGGCGGCCGCGTTTTCGGGAATTGGCGTGTAGACCTCCCCGGGCTCGGCGCCCATGGCCGCGGCGGCCGCACGGATGTCCGCGTATTCGCCCGCTGCGACGGCGGCGTGGATGGCCGATCCCAGGGCCGGACCTTGTTCCGAGCCGATGGTGGACAGCTGCAGGCCGGTGGCGTCTGCATAGATCTGCATCAGGAGCCTGTTCTTGAGCAGGCCGCCGGCCACGATGAATTCCTTGACCGGGACCCCGGCGTCGCGGAAGGCGTCCACGATGGTGCGGGTTCCAAAGGCTGTGGCTTCCAGCAGCGCGCGGTAGGTATCCTCCGGCCTGGTGGCCAGGGTCTGGCCCACCACCATGCCCGAAAGCTCGTGGTCCACCAGGACCGAACGGTTGCCGGAATGCCAGTCGAGCGCGATCAGGCCGTGCTGTCCGATGGCCTGCCGGGATGCCAGTTCGGTGAGGTACTCGTGAATCCCCAGTCCGGCGTCCTTGGCAGCCTGGTGATATTCGGGCGGGACGCCGTACTTGGTGAACCAGCCGAAGATGTCGCCCACGCCTGACTGTCCGGCCTCGTAACCCCACAGGCCCGGCACGATTCCACCATCCACGGCACCGCACATTCCCGGCACCTCGCGCAGCTCGCTGCCGTTCATGACGTGGCAGGTGGAGGTGCCCATGATCGCCACCAGCTGGCCGGATTCCACAGCCTTCGCGGCCGGGGCCGTGACATGGGCGTCAACGTTTCCCACGGCCACCGCGATGCCCTCCGGCAGCCCGGTCCAGGCCGCTGCCTCCGCCGTAAGGGTGCCGGCGGCGTCCCCCAGCTGGCCGATGGTGTGCTCCAGCTTGGAGCTGACAAAGTCCTTGAAGTCCGGGTTCAGGGCGGCCAGGAACTCTTCGGAAGGATACCGGCCATCCTGGTAGATGCCCTTGTAGCCGGCAGTGCAGGCGTTGCGGACATACCGGCCGCAGAGCTGCCAGACGATCCAGTCCGCCGCCTCCACCCAGTGGTCCATCGCGGCGTAGGCCTCCGGGTCCTCCTCCAGCAGCTGCAGCCCCTTGGCGAACTCCCATTCAGAGGAGATCAGGCCCCCGTAGCGGGGAAGCCAGTCCTCCCCCCGTTCGGCGGCAAGCCGGTTGATCCGGTCGGCCTGGCCCTGCGCAGCGTGGTGGCGCCAGAGCTTCACGTAGGCGTGCGGGCGGTTGGCGAAGCCGGGCAGTTCGTTGAGGGGTGTGCCGTCCGCCTTGACCGGGACCATGGTGCAGGCAGTGAAATCCGTGGCAATGCCGACGACGGCGGCAGGGTCGATCCCGGCGTCCGCCACCGCGGCGGGGACGGCGGTCCGCAGGACCTCCCGGTAGTCGTTGGGCACCTGCAGCGCCCATTCCCCGGGAAGCCTTGCGGCTTGTCCGTCGGATCCTGCGCCCGCTGGGTCCTTGGGCAGGGCATCGGTAACCACTGCGTGCGGATACTCATGGACCGCACTCCCAAGTTCCTTGCCGTCACGGACCCGCACCACCACGGCACGGCCTGAAAGGGTTCCGTAGTCCACCCCAATGACGCAATGGTCATGGCGGGACTCGGAGCTGGAAGTGAACAGCGCATCTGGCATGGGGTTGCCTCCGTCCGGGAGGCATGGGCCTCGTTACCGGGTTTTGTAGGGGTCAGGGTGGAGCTACGTGCTGCAGCAAGTGTGAACGCTAACAAACCAGAAGTCAATGAACCCGAAAGGTTTTCGAAATTCCCGTCGCGCACTCTTGTTAGCGTTCACAAATGGGTCTATATTGAACCGACACATCAACAATGTGGCCAGGACCAGGGAGCAGCGGTGCTGCCCGGTCCACCAACACTTCGCGGCAGTGCTGCCGCGGAAGGAGAAAATGGTGAGAATCAAAAAACTGATGGGCGCGGTGGCCCTTGTCCTCGCCCTGACGGTGGGCGCCACCGGTTGCGGCTCCCGTGGCGGGGCCAGCGAATCCAGCAGTGCCGCCAAGCCCAGCGATTCGCTGGTAGGCATTTCGATGCCCACGCAGACGTCCGAACGGTGGATCGCTGACGGAGCGAACGTGGAGAAGTCCCTGAAGGACCTCGGCTACAAGACGGACCTCCAGTTCGCCAATGACGATATCCCCACCCAGGTTTCGCAGATCGAGAACATGCTGACCAAGGGCGCCAAGGCCCTGATCATCGCCGCCATTGACGGCACCACCCTGACTGACGTCCTGGCCAAGGCCAAGGAGCAGAACGTCAAGGTCATCGCGTACGACCGCCTCATCAACGGCACCCCGAACGTCGACTACTACACCACGTTCGACAACTACACCGTGGGTGTCCAGCAGGCCACCTCGCTGCTGACCGGGCTGGGCCTCGTCGATGCCACCGGCAAGAAGGTGGACGGCAAGGGCCCCTTCAACATCGAGCTCTTCGCCGGCAGCCCCGACGACAACAACGCCAACTTCTTCTGGACCGGCGCCATGGACACGCTCAAGCCGTACCTGGATGCAGGCACCCTGAAGGTCCCCAGCGGCCAGACCAAGTTTGAGCAGGCAGCGATCCTTCGCTGGCAGGCACCCGTGGCCCAGAAGCGCATGGAGGACATCATCACCTCCGCCTACAGCTCCGGCACCAAGCTGAACGGTGTCCTGTCCCCGTATGACGGCCTCTCCATCGGCATCATCTCGGCCCTCACCAGCACCGGCGGCTACGCCAAGGGAAGCCTGCCCGTGGTGACCGGCCAGGACGCCGAAAAGGGTTCCGTGAAGTCCATCATCGCCGGTGAGCAGTACTCCACCATCTTCAAGGACACCCGCCAGCTCGGCGCCCAGGCCGTCAAGATGGTCGACGCCGTCCTCAAGGGCCAGGAAGCGGAAACCAACGACACCAAGACCTACAACAACAAGGTCAAGGTTGTCCCGGCCTTCCTGCTGAAGTCCGTGATCATCACCAAGGACAACTACAAGAAGGAACTGATCGACTCGGGCTACTACACCGACGCCGACGTCAAGTAGTCAGCGTCCGGGGGCTGTGGCCGGGCCGCGAGTCCGGCCGCAGCCCCCTCCCGCCGCCTCCTGCAGCAGCAGGAAGGCCCAGCTTCGACCAGTCAGTGGGAATTGACGATGAACACACCCATTCTTCAAATGCGAGGAATCACCAAGACGTTCCCGGGCGTAAAAGCCCTCCAGGACGTCACCCTGGATGTGAACCGTGGAGAGGTCCACGCCATCTGCGGTGAAAACGGAGCCGGCAAATCAACACTCATGAAAGTGTTGTCCGGCGTCTATCCACACAACACCTTCGAGGGGGAGATCCTCTTCGAAAACGAACCCTGCAACTTTTCCAGCATCTCCGACAGCGAGAAGCGCGGGATTGTCATCATCCACCAGGAACTGGCCTTGAGCCCGTACCTGTCCATCGCCGAGAACATCTACCTTGGCAACGAACAGGCCACCAACGGGTGGGTGGACTGGCGCAAGACCAACCTGGAGGCAGCCCGGCTGCTGGCCCGCGTCGGCCTCGACGAAAACCCTGTCACCCCCGTGCAGCACATCAGTGTGGGCAAGCAGCAACTGGTGGAAATCGCCAAGGCATTGTCCAAGGAAGTGAAGCTGCTGATCCTGGACGAGCCCACGGCCGCCCTCAATGACGAGGACTCCGGCCACCTGCTGGACCTGATCCTCCACCTGAAGGGCCAGGGCGTCACCAGCATCATCATCAGCCACAAACTCAACGAGATCCGCAAAGTGGCAGATGCCGTCACCATCATCCGGGACGGCAAAACCATCGAGACGCTGCGGCTCGACGAAGGCCAGATCACCCAGGAGCGGATCATCCGCGGCATGGTGGGCCGGGACCTTGAGAGCCTGTACCCGGACCGCGAGCCGCACATCGGCGAGGAAGTCCTGCGGATCGAGGACTGGTCCGTCCGCCACCCCCAGGACCACACCCGCATGGTGGTCAGGAACGCCAACCTGCACGTCAGGAAAGGTGAAGTGGTGGGGCTCGCCGGCCTCATGGGTGCCGGCCGCACCGAACTTGCCATGAGCGTCTTCGGCCGCACCTACGGAACCGCCACCTCCGGCAAGGTTTACAAGTACGGCGAGGAAATCAACACAGCCACGGTGTCGGACGCCATCAGGCACGGCATCGCGTACGCCACCGAGGACCGCAAGCACTATGGCCTGAACCTCATCGAGGACATCAAGCGGAACATCTCCCTGGCGGCTCTGCGCAAGCTGGCCAAGCGCGGCTTCGTGGACAAGAACCAGGAGACCGTGGTGGCCAACGGCTACCGCAAGAGCATGAACATCAAAGCCCCGTCGGTGGCCGCCATCACCGGGAAGCTGTCCGGCGGAAACCAGCAGAAGGTGGTGCTGAGTAAATGGATGTTCTCAGATCCTGACGTGCTCATCCTCGATGAACCCACCCGCGGGATCGACGTCGGTGCCAAGTACGAGATCTACACGATCATTGCCAAACTCGCGGCCGAAGGAAAAGCGGTGATCGTCATTTCCTCGGAGCTCCCCGAGCTCCTGGGCATCTGCGACCGCATCTACACCCTCGCTGCCGGGCACATCACAGGTGAGGTGCCCATCGCCGAGGCCACCCAGGAAACCCTGATGCACTACATGACCAAAGAGAAGGAATAGCGAAATGTCCGCCCTACGAGAATCGCTCGGATTCCTCACCAGCCGCCTCCGCCAGGTCGGCATCTTCGTTGCCCTGATCCTGATCGTCCTGCTGTTCCAGGGACTGACCGGCGGCATCCTGCTGGAACCGCAGAACGTGACCAACCTGGTGGTCCAGAACAGCTACATCCTCATCCTGGCCATCGGCATGGTGATGGTGATCATCGCCGGGCATATCGACCTTTCCGTGGGATCGGTGGCCGGGTTCATCGGCGCCGTGGCCGGCGTCATGATCGTGCACTGGGGCTGGCCGTGGTGGGCCGCCATCCCCGCCTGCCTGCTGGTCGGCGCCCTGGTTGGTGCCTGGCAGGGCTACTGGATCGCCTACGTGGGGATCCCCGCCTTCATCGTCACCCTGGCGGGCATGCTGATCTTCCGCGGGCTGACGCTCATCACCCTGAAGAACCAGCAGATCACCCCCTTCCCGGCGGAGCTGCGGGCCTTGGGCGGCGGCTTCCTTCCGGACCTTACCGGCGGCACCTCCGTGCTGGAATGGCTCACCGTCATCCTGGGCGTCGGCGCCACGGTGGCCCTGCTGATCCAGGCCCTCAAGGAGCGCAGGATCCGCCGGAAGTTCGATCTCGAAAGCGAACCCCTGGTCTGGTTCGTCATCAAGACCGCCTTCACGGCGCTGCTCATGCTCGTCATCACCTTCCTGCTGGCGTCCTACCGGGGCACGCCGATCGTCCTGGTGGTCCTGGCGGCGCTGGTCATCGCGTACACCGCCCTCATGAACAACAGCGTCTTTGGCCGCCACACCTATGCCATCGGCGGCAACCTCCACGCAGCTGAGCTGTCAGGCGTCAAGACCAAGGCCGTCACGTTCCGGCTCTTCGTAAACATGGGCGTCCTCTCCGCGCTGGCCGGCCTTGTCTTCACCGCCCGGCTCAACTCCGCACAGCCCGCGGGCGGAACCGGCTTCGAGCTCGATTCCATCGCCGCAGCCTTCATTGGCGGCGCTGCCGTCACCGGCGGCATCGGAACGGTGGCGGGAGCCATGATCGGCGGCCTCATCATGGGGGTGCTGAACAACGGCATGTCCATCCTGGGCCTGGGCACTGACTACCAACAGCTCATCAAGGGCCTGGTACTCCTTGTCGCGGTCGGTTTCGACATCTTCAACAAGAACCGCAGCGGTGGCGGCGGCGACATTGGAAAGCGCTTCAAGCTCAAGACCAGCCCACCGCCGGCCCAGGAGAAGCCAGCGCCGGCAGCCAGCGAAACGATCGAGGCAGGCATCAAGTAGGAAGAACCGCACCTTCGAAGGCCCCCGCTGCCCCGGACCGCGTCCAGGCAACGGGGGCCTTTCCCTGCGTCCGGCTGCAGCGCTCCGACGGGCAGCGGCTCAGGGGGCAGCCAGGCCGGCGGCAACATCCGCCGGCGAGCGCCGGCGCCGGCTCAGCACGATGAAGGGTGCCGCCAACAGCTGGACCGCGCCGCCCAGGGCCAGCGACGCCGGGTAGCCATACAGGTCAGCAGTCCTGCCGAGCAGCGGCTGCACCACCACTCCCCCGCTGGACCCCATGAGCGAGGCAAAGCTCAGGACAGTTGCCCGCTGCTTCGAGGCAATCATGTCGTTCAGGTACGCCTGGCGCACGGGGGTACCTGCGGAAGCAACCACCGCCCAGAGCGCCAGGAGTACCAGGGCCAGCCAAAAAATGTGGGTAGCCAGGAGCACCACCAGGACCGCTGAGCTGGTGATGGTGGAGGCGATCAGCACCGTGGTGCGGCGGCGGACCCGCCTCCGGACCACGGGAGCAAGCCAGCCGCCCACAATGTCCGCGCCTGCAACAATAGCCGCTGCCAGGCCTGCGATGGCGTACGCCTTGGGATCGCCGAAGAGCTGCAGCAGGTAGGGCTGGAGGGCGTAAAAGACGTAGAATCCCACCCCCTCGGTGAACGGGGCAGCCAGCATCATGAACCGCACCGGGGGGTTCTTCAATCCGCCGTCCACGGAGGCCTGCAGGACTGCGCGGGTGGCCTGCAGAGGGTGCGCCGACCGCTCCGGGGTGAAGCCGACGTCGTGCATGAGCAGGAAGGCGACAGCGAACATTGCCACCAGGACCGCGACCCGCAGCAGGAACGGCACGCCCAGGTTCGTGGCCTGGGCGATGACTCCGCCCGCTACTGATCCGGCCAGCATGGCGATGCCGGAAACCATCTGGCCCTTGCCCAGGACGGCTTCCAGGCCGCCGTCGTAGCCGGAAAAGTGGAGGGCGTCCACCAGCCAGGCTTCCACTGCACCCGAGAAAAAGGTGAAGCCAAGGCCCAGCAGTGCAGACACTCCTGCCCACCACCAGAATGGAGCCGACAACTGCCACAGCAGGTAGTAGAGGTACGTGGACGCAGCCAGGGTCACGGTGCCCAGCAGGAAGGACGTGCGGCGTCCCCAGCTGTCGGCCACCACCCCGGTGGGCACCTCGAAGAGAACCATCCCGGCGGTGAAGAAGGCGTTGGCCGCGAAGGCTTCCAGGTTGGTGAGGCCGGCATCGAGCAGGAAGAGCGTGTTGATGCCCCAGATGAACGACGCCGCAAGGGTGTTTCCCAGCGTCAGCGTCAGGTAAATGTTTTGGATCTTTCGTGCTGCGGCGTTCACCGGCGGCCGTTCCCTTCGGGCTGTTCCTGGCCGGCGGATCAGGACGGGCTGTAGTTGGGGGGAACCGGATCATGGCGCAGGTACTGCCGGCGGAACCTGCCCGTACCTGCCGTCAGGGCCCGCAGTTCCACTGCGTACCGCAGGAGTTCCTGGTCGGGGACTTCGGCGCTGATCTCCGTCAACCCTTCGCCGGACGAGGTGGTGCCGGTGAGGCGTCCGCGCCGGCCGGACAAATCGCTCATCACGGTGCCCACATGTTCGTCGGCAACGGTGATGGACACGGAGGACACCGGTTCCAGGAGCTGGATCTTGCCGGCGGCCGCGGCTTCGCGGAGGGCCAAGGCCCCTGCAGCCTGGAAGGCCGCATCGGAGGAGTCCACGCTGTGGGCCTTGCCGCCGGTCAGGGTCACGCGAAGGTCCACCACGGTAAAACCGGCAGACACTCCCCGGTCCATTTGTGCCCGGACTCCTTTTTCGATGGACGGGATAAACGTTCCAGGAATGACGCCGCCCACGGTCTTGTCCACGAACTCGAACCCGCCGCCGCGCTCCAGCGGTTCCACCTCGATGTCGCATACGGCGTACTGGCCATGGCCGCCGGACTGCTTGACGTGGCGTCCGTGGCCGGAGGCGGGGGCCGCGAAGGTTTCCCGCAGCGGTGTCACCACGTCTACGGTGTGCAGCTTGACGCCCTGTTCCCGCAGCCGGTCCAGGACCACCTCCGCGTGGGCCTCACCCATGCACCACAGCACCAGTTGGTGCGTTTCGGCGTTCCGTTCCACCCGGAGCGTGGGATCCCCCGCCGCGATCCTGCCCAGGCTGCGCGCCAGGGCGTCCTCATCGCTGCGGGAATCCGCTTCCACGGCGACTGGCAGCAGCGGCTCGGGCATCTCCCACGTGGCCAGCAGCAGCGGGCTTTCCCGGGCGGAAATGGTGTCTCCGGTTTCCGCGCTGCCCAGCTTCGCCAGTGCACACATGTCCCCGGCCACGCAGTAGGGAACGGGGCGCAGGCTGGCGCCCAGCGGAGAGTATATGTGGGTGACCCGTTCATCGGTGTCGTGGTCCTGGTGCCCGCGGTCTGCCAGGCCGTGGCCGCCCACGTGGACCGGCGTGTCCTCCCGCAGCGTCCCCGAGAAGACGCGCACCAGGCAGATGCGTCCCAGGAAGGGATCGTTGGAGGTGCGCACCACTTCGGCGGCGAGCGGCCCGGCCGGATCGCACACCAGCCTTCCGGCCGGCTCCCCCGCGAGGTCGGTCGTCTCCGGCAGGCTGCGTTCCGGCGGGGCCGGGAAGGCGCGCACCAGCACGTCGAGCAGCTCCGCGGTGCCGAGCCCTGTGACGGCGGACGTGGGGAGGACGGGAAAGAACGAGCCACGGGCGACGGCGGTTTCCAGGTCGGCCGCCAGCACCTCTATGTCGATGTCCTCCCCTTCCAGGTAGCGGTCCATCAGTGTCTCGTCTTCGCTTTCGGCGATGATGCCCTCGATCAGGGCACCCCTGTCAGGCCCGGCGGCAGCAAGTTCCTCCGGGGCTGCCGGACGGACATCGGGGGCTGGGTCTCCGGAGGAGTAATCCGTCACTTCCCGGGACAAGAGGCCAAGCAGGCCGGTGGCCCCGCCCCCTGCCGGCACCGGGACGCACAGCGGCAGGATGCCGTCGCCGAACGCTTTCCGGCAGGCGGCCAGGGCGCCGTCGTAATTTGCGCGCGGGTGGTCCACCCGGGTGATCACGACGGCGCGTGGCAGCCCCATGTGCGCGCACTCGCCCCACAGTGCGGTGGTGGTGGCGTCGATTCCGTCGACCGCGGAGACCACAAAGAGGGCGGCGTCCGAGGCCCTTAGTCCCGCCCGCAACTCCCCGATGAAGTCCGGGTAGCCGGGGGTGTCCAGGAGGTTCACTTTGACGTCGTCAACCATCAGCGGCACCAGGGACAGTGTGACACTGCGCTGCTGGTGAACCGCTGCCGGATCCGAGTCGCTGACCGTGGACCCGTCCGCAATGGATCCCTTGCGGGTGATCATGCCGTTGGCCGCGAGCAGGGCCTCGATCAGCATGGTCTTTCCGGCGCCGGAGTGCCCCACCAGGGCCACGTTCCGGATCCGGGCCGGGTCCTGGGCCGCGATGCCGGCGGCCTGGTCGGACCGCTTTGAATCAGGCCCGTTCCTGCCGCCTGCCGCCCGCGCTGACTCCCTGGTGCTCTTCACCGACATTGGAACCTCCTGGCATCATTGCCGACCGGACCGGACGTGT
Organism: Arthrobacter sp. SAFR-044; assembly: GCF_051965175.1. Taxonomy (GTDB): domain Bacteria; phylum Actinomycetota; class Actinomycetes; order Actinomycetales; family Micrococcaceae; genus Arthrobacter. The sequence goes on along the minus strand of NZ_JBQCMK010000022.1, from coordinate 12,041 downwards.
CCTCTGATTCGACACCTTGGGACGGCGGGACGGCAAGAGCGCAGGCTATTTGCTGCGGGCTTTGCGGGTGGCTGCGTCGTTGGCCTTCTGGAGAGCGTGTACCAGCTGGTCCTTGTCCATCTTCGAGCGGCCCTTGACGTCCAATTCCCTGGCCAGCTTGTAAAGGTGCTCCTTGGAGGCGTTGGCATCGACTCCGCCGGCGGTGGGTTCGGATGAACGTACGCCCTGTTCCGCTCGCTTGTCAGAGGGGCCGCGGTTTTCCTTGGGCTCCCAGTGGTCGCCCACCTTCTCATAGCTGTGCTTCAGGGAGGCGTAGGCTGCACGGGCAGCGCGTTCTTCGTCCTGGTCATAGGACTCAAGCGCCGAATCGTAGGTTTTGGCGAATGTGTCCTGGGCCTTCTGGTCAGAACGCTGCAGGGTCGAAGGAAGCTCGTCCTTGCGGGCATGGTCATTCTTGCCGGTCTTGGGCATGGCACCCATCCTCCTTTAGTCAGCAGGCTGATTATTCGGATGGATCCAGCTTAGACCTGGAGGTTGTGTGGAGCCCCCTGTCGGATTCGAACCGACGACCCCCGCTTTACAAGAGCGGTGCTCTGGCCAACTGAGCTAAGGAGGCGTGCCCCTGCGGGCGTGCGCCCCGGAAGGCGCTAGATAAGGTTAGCCCAACTCCCGCCGGGCGTAAAAACGCGACGGCGCCGCCGCTGTACGCGGCAAGGGCCCGCCCCGGAGCCGATCCGGAACGGGCCCTTGCCCTAAAGTGTTGGCCCTTAGCCCTTGGCCGCGATGGCCGCCTGCAGGAAGTCCGGGAACGGCGTCTGCGCGCTGTCCCCCTTGCCCCACTGCTTGCCGTCCACCAGCACCGTGGGCGTACCGGTCACGCCGATGGCCGCCGCTTCCTTGGTGGTGAACTTCACGAACGGGCGGTAGGTCTTGTCATCCACGCAGGAGTCGATGTTCACGCCCATGTCGGATGCCATCTTCTTCAGGTCGTTGTCTGAGAGGCCCGCGCTGCCCTCGGCCGGCTGCTTGGCAAACAGCGCGTTGACGAAGTCGGAGTACTTCTCGGGGGACTTGTTGACCACGCAGGCCGCCGCGTTGGCGGCGCGGGACGAGTAGTTGGTGGTGGACCGGCTGTCCAGGAACCCGAGGGCCCGGTACTCAACGGTGATCTTGCCTTCGTTGCGCAGCGAGGTGAGCTGGTCGTTGTACTGAGTCTCGAAGTTCTTGCAGATGGGGCAGATGAAGTCGATGTAGAGGACAACCTTCACCGGCTTGCCGGCCTCCGCTTCGGCGCCCGGAGCCGCTACCTCGGCAGGCGGCGTCTTCGGGGCGTCCCCCAGGGACGCAGCGTCAACCGTTGCCGGTTCCGTCTTTGCCACGTCGGTGTTGGCCAGCAGGGTGACGCCGCCGTGGACGTTGGCATTGGCCGGGACGGGCCCCTGGTCCGCAACCGGCGCGTTCTGCTTGAGGCTGTTGGTGACTACCAGGGCCACCACCACCAGGATGGCCACGACCGCCGCCACGATGCCCCAGCCGATCAGGAGCTTGTTGCGCTTGTCCTTCTTTACCTGTGCTTCGCGGATCAGGCGCGCCTTTTCCCGCGCCTCCGCGGTTCGCTCAGCCTTGGACTTACGTACTTCGTTTGCGGGGCTCATGAATTCCTTGGGTCGGTCGACGTAGGGGGACCACTTGGTGGCACCCCAACATTTTAGGGGAGAAAGCTGAGAGCTTGCGGGTTCAACCATTCTTCCGGGTTGACCAACGGACGAATAGCCCCGATGATTCCGTCCGGCTAGGGTGGCTTAAAGGCACAAGCAACCCCAGGGGGCCGCAATGCAAACACCCGTCCAGGAAAAACCAGCCGGAACAGCTACGGCCGGCAGTTCCGGTTCCGGCCACGCCGGCCACACCAAATACGACTTCATGGTGGTCTCCAACAGGCTGCCCGTCGACCGGGTGGCACCAGGGGACGACAGCGACGACGGCTCAGGCTGGCGCCGGTCCCCCGGCGGCCTGGTGACTGCCCTCGCGCCGATGATGACCAAGACCGACGGCGCCTGGGTTGGGTGGCACGGCGCACCGGACGAGACGGTCAAACCGTTCAGCCACGGGGGCATGGACCTTGTTCCGGTCCAGCTCAGCACCGACGACGTGGAGCTGTATTACGAAGGATTCTCCAACGCCACCCTCTGGCCGCTGTACCACGACGTCATCGCCCCGCCGGAATTCCACCGCACCTGGTGGGACGCGTACCGCAAGGTCAACCAGAGATTCGCCGACGCCGTCGTCCAGCACGCGGATAAAGGCGCCACGATTTGGGTCCAGGACTATCAATTGCAACTGGTGCCGCGGATGCTGCGCCAGGCGCGTCCGGACCTGCGGATCGGGTTCTTCAATCACATCCCGTTTCCCCCTCCGGAAATCTTCGCCCAGCTGCCGTGGCGCCAGGCGATCATCGACGGCCTCCTCGGCGCCGACCTGGTGGGGTTCCAGCGGCCCAGCGATGCGGGCAACTTCATGCGCTCCGCGCGCCGCTTCCTGGGCGCCAGCGTCAAGCAGCAGCAGGTCCACGTCAAGGGCCAGGACGGCGCCATCACGCACATTGCCAGGGCTCAGGCTTTTCCCATCTCCATTGACGTGCAGCAGATCAGCGAACTGGCGGCGAAACCCGAGATCATCGAGCGTGCCCGCCAGATCCGCCAGGACCTTGGAAACCCCAAGACCATCCTGCTCGGCGTCGACCGCCTGGACTACACCAAAGGCATCCGGCACCGGCTAAAGGCCTTCGAGGAGCTCCTGGCAGACGGCCGGCTCACCGTCGGCGAGGCTACGCTCATCCAGGTGGCATCCCCCAGCCGCGAGCGTGTCGAGCAGTACCGCCTGCTGCGGGAGGAGGTGGAAGGGACCGTGGGCCACATCAACGGCACCTACGACACCATCGAGAACACCGCTGTCCGCTACCTGCACCACAGCTATCCGGTGGAGGAGATGGTGGCGCTGTACTTGGCCGCCGACGTCATGCTGGTCACCGCCCTGCGGGACGGGATGAACCTGGTGGCGAAGGAATACGTCACCGCGCGCACCAACAACGACGGCGCACTGGTCCTCAGTGAGTTTGCCGGCGCCGCCGACCAGCTCAAGCAGGCCCTGCTGATGAACCCGCACGACATTGACGGGCTCAAGGCCACCATCATGCGTGCTGTTGAGCTGCCGCCCAGGGACGCGTCGCGGCGCATGCGGGCCATGCGCAAGCAGATCCTTGAGCATGACGTGGATTACTGGTCCGCGGACTTCCTCCACGCGCTGAATGAGAAGGTGGTCCGCGATGACTCCTGAGGGCCGCCGCAGCAAGGCACCGCTGGCGCTGTCCCCCGAACTCCGGAAAGCCCTGCGCCGGATTGCCGGCACCGAGCACCTGCTCGTGGCCATGGATTTTGATGGCACCATGGCGCCCATCGTGGGCCGGGCACAGGACGCCCGGCCGCTTCCGCGGTCGGCCGCCGCATTCGCTGGCCTCGCCGTGCTTCCACGCACGACGACGGCCCTCATCTCGGGCCGGGCCCTCGCCAGCCTGCGGGAGGTCGCTTCCCCGCCGGTCGACACGCTGCTGATCGGCAGCCATGGCGCCGAGGCATGGCTGGGCCCGGGCTCCACCGAGCTGGCCCTTGAGCCGGACCAAAAAGCGCTCCTTGAAGACGTGCGGGCGGAGCTGGCAGACATCGTTTCACAGGCTCCCGGCACCTCCCTGGAGTACAAGCCCGCGGGCGTGGTGCTGCACACCCGCCAGGCAGCGGACGACGTGGCGGAGGACGCTGTAGCGGCCGCGCGGTCGGTACTGCAGGACCGCAAGGGCGTGTACCTGAAAGAAGGCAAGCGCGTCCTGGAGACCTCGGTGGTCAACGCTTCCAAGGGAGAAGGTGTCACCTTCCTTCGGCAGGCCACCGGGGCCACCGCCGTGCTGTTCGCCGGCGACGACGTCACGGACGAGGACGCTTTTGGCCGGCTGGAACCGGGCGACGTAGGGGTCAAGGTGGGCCTCGATTTCACCCAGGCCCAATACCGGGTGGAGGCCCCCGTCCACATCGCGGAGCTGCTGGAGACGCTGCTGCAGGAGCGAAGCATCGCCGTGGCCGAAGAGGATCCTCAGACTGCTTCCGGTTAGGACGTGGCCGGCGGCACATGTGACGTTCGTAACATTTACGCAAAGAAGCGCAACCTCTGGCATACTCTTTGTGTGATGTGGCGCACAACCAGCGTGCGGCGTCATTCTGTGCTCCGGGCTTAGGCGCGGAGCACTTTGCAGGAACAAAACTGAATAAACATGAACCATTCACAACGGATCGTCCGGCACGTACCTGCCGGTGAAGGGATTGATAACTGTGGCTACAGTTACTTTTGATAACGCTACGCGCCTGTACCCGGGCACAGATAAGCCCGCCGTCGATAAGCTCAACATCGACATCGCCGATGGCGAATTCCTGGTCCTCGTGGGACCCTCCGGTTGCGGTAAGTCCACCTCCCTGCGCATGCTCGCAGGCCTTGAGGACGTCAACGCCGGCCGTATCCTGATCGGTGACCGCGACGTCACCGATGTCCCGCCGAAGGACCGCGACATCGCGATGGTTTTCCAGAACTACGCGCTGTACCCGCACATGACTGTGGCCGACAACATGGGCTTCGCCCTGAAGATCGCCGGCGTCTCCAAGGAAGAGCGTGCCGAGCGTGTCCGCGAAGCCGCCAAGCTCCTGGACCTCGAGCAGTACCTGGACCGCAAGCCGAAGGCACTCTCCGGCGGCCAGCGCCAGCGTGTTGCCATGGGCCGCGCCATCGTGCGTAACCCGCAGGTCTTCCTCATGGATGAGCCGCTGTCCAACCTGGACGCCAAGCTCCGCGTGCAGACCCGTACGCAGATCGCATCCCTGACCCGCCGCCTGGGTGTCACCACCGTGTACGTGACGCACGACCAGGTGGAGGCCATGACCATGGGTGACCGTGTGGCCGTGCTGAAGGACGGCCTGCTGCAGCAGGTTGACACCCCGCGCAACCTCTACGACCGCCCCAAGAACGTCTTCGTGGCCGGCTTCATCGGCTCCCCCGCCATGAACCTGCTCGAGCTTCCCGTCGTCGACGGCGGCGTCCAGTTCGGCGGCACCGTGTACCCTGTGCCGCGCGACGTCCTCGAAGAGGCACACGGCTCCACGGTCACGCTGGGCAGCCGTCCGGAGGACCTGGAAACCGCCCCGCAGGGTGAAGGCCTGAAGGTGGAGGTTGACGTCGTCGAAGAGCTCGGCGCCGACGCCTACGTCTACGGCCACACCAACCTTGACGGCAAGGACCACGACATCGTGGCCCGCGTCGACGGCCGCCGTCCTCCGATGAAGGGCGAGGTCATCTACGTCCGTCCGCAGTCGGGCCACGTGCACTTGTTCGACACCAAGACCGGCCTGCGCCTCGGCGACTGATTTGTGCCGCGTGGGCCCTCCAGTCGGAGGCCTGCGCAACCGACGGCGGCCCGCACCCTTTTCGCAAATGGTGCGGGCCGCCGTCGGCCTTTAACCATGCCTGAGCGGGATTTAGCCGCCCTGCCCCGAGTACGGAAGAATTGACCCATGACCGAGGAATACAGCGCCCAGTGGCACGACGAACCCACCGACTACGCGCAGATCGGTAAACTGCCGCGGTTCGTGGCCGCGAGTGCCGACGACAACAAGGCAGCATCGGTAGCCTCGTCGCTGAACATCACCGCGGCGGCGGCGGATCCCGAACTGCTGGACCTGCCGTGGCACATCGCCCTTGAGGAGTGGCCGGCCCAGTACCTTGCGGCACTCCCCCGCGGTATTTCCCGGCACATCGTGCGCTTTGCCCACCTGGGCGGCTCGGTCATCGCCATCAAGGAAACCTCCGAGCACGTGGCCCGCCACGAATACCACATGCTCCGCAAGCTGGCCCGTTTCGATGTGCCCTGCGTGGAGCCGGTGGCGGTGATCACGGGGCGCACCACCCCTGACGGGCGTCCGCTCAACCCGGTGCTGGTGACCCGCCACCTGAAATTCTCCATGCCGTACCGAGCGCTCTTTTCGCAGATGCTGCGCAAGGACACGCTGACCCGCCTCATCGACGCGCAGGCCCTGCTGCTGGTGAGGCTGCACCTGATCGGTTTCTACTGGGGTGACGTTTCGCTGTCCAACACGCTCTTCCGCCGCGACGCCGGCGCTTTCGCCGCCTACCTGGTGGACGCCGAAACGGGCGAGCTCTACCCTGACCTTTCTACCGGCCAGCGCGAATACGACCTCGAGATTGCCCGGGTCAACATCGCCGGCGAGCTGATGGACCTGCTGGACGGCGGCCTCATTGAGGAGAAGGTGGACCCTGTGGCCACCAGTGAGCTGATCATGGACAGCTACCGGCGGCTGTGGGCTGAACTGACCGAGAAGGAATCCTTTGAACTCGGCGAGCGGTGGCGGGTGGGGGCCCGTATCCGGCGGCTGAACGAACTCGGCTTCGACGTCGAGGAATACGCCATCAAGACCACCCAGAACGGCTCCACCATCCAGCTGCAGCCCAAGGTGGTGGACGCGGGACACCACCAGCGGCGGCTGCTGCGGCTTACCGGCCTGGACGCCCAGGAGAACCAGGCCCGCCGCCTCCTCAACGACATGGACTCGTTCCGGGCGGACAACAACCCGGAAATGGACGAGGAATACAGCGCCCATCTTTGGGTCAGCCAGATCTTCGAGCCGATCGTCCGTGCCATCCCCCGGGATCTCTCCGGCAAGCTCGAGCACGCCGAAGTGGTGCACGAGGTCCTGGAGCACCGGTGGTACATGTCAGAGAAGCAGGAGCGCCACATTCCGCTGGCAGAGGCCGTGCAGTCCTACATCGACTCGATCCTCCGGCACCGGCGGGACGAGGCCGCCATCATGCTCAACCCGGACACCGAACTGCTGAAGATCCTCGAGGTGGAACATGAGGAGTCCCGCTACGGCGCTGACGAATCCGACGACGAATATCCGGATTCGGACGACTGAGTCCTAGATGGCCTTCCCGGGGTTCAGGACTCCGGCCGGGTCGAACAGGTCCTTGATGCTGCGCTGGAGCTCCCGGATGGGCTCCGGCTGCTCCTGGCCCAGCCACCGCAGCTTGTACTGGCCTACACCGTGCTCCCCCGTAATGGTGCCGCCCATGGCCAGGGCCGCGGTGATGGACTCGTCCAGGGCCACCTGGAGCCGCTCCATGGCGCCGCTGTCCAGGTCCGGCCCCTTCCGGTCGATCCAGAAGGTCGGGTGCAGGTTGCCGTCGCCGGCGTGGGCCACCACCTTGAGGTGCACCTGCTGCGCGGCGGCCATGGCCTCAAGCGCTGCAACGTAGTCCACCAGGCGGGAGCGCGGAACCGCGACGTCTTCGCCCACCCGGTACTCGTCGTCCACCTCGGTGCCCCTGCTGTGCCGCCGGAGCTCCACCAGCCGTTCGGCTTCGGCACTAGCCTCGGTGGTGACGATGGCTCCACCGTCACGCAGCACATGTCGCACCACATCGGCTTCCGCGGCAGCCCCAAACCCGTCCGTCTGGACCAGCAGCAGCGATCTTCCCCGTGCGGTGAGGTCGGAGCCATGGATGTCGTCAAGTTGTGCCAGCGTCCCGCCGTCGAGCAGTTCCATGATGGCGGGCTGGACGCGCGCCCTTCCCACCGCCAGGACGCCTGCGGCGGCCAGCCTGAAGTCCGGGTAGAAGGCGGCGACGGTGTGCACTTCCCGGGGCAAGTACTTCAGCCGCACGGTGATTCCGACGACGATGCCCAGCGTGCCTTCCGACCCCACGAACAGGCCGGTGAGGTCATAGCCCGCCACGCCCTTGAAGGTCTGGTGGCCTGTGTGGATCAGGGAACCATCCGCCAGGACGACATCCAGTGCCAGGACTGAGTCCCTGGTCACCCCGTACTTGGCGCACCGGAGGCCGCCGGCATTGGTGGCAACGTTGCCACCGATCGTGGAGCTCCTGAAGCTGGCAGGGTCCGGCGCATACATGAGGCCATGCTCTGCGGCGGCTTCGTTCAGGACGGCGTTGACCACCCCGGGCTCCACCACGGCGGTTTCATCATCCGGGTTCAGGGCGAGGATCCGGTCCATCCGCTCCAGGGAGAGGATGACGCAGTTGGCGGTGGCATGGGCACCACCAGATACACCTGTGCCGGCTCCTCGGGGCACGATCGCCACTCCGTGGCCCGCACAGGCCTTCACCACCGCCTGGACGTCTGCCACCGATTCCGCGAACACCACTGCGAGCGGAAGCTGGAAGTCAATGACCGGCGCCTGGTCTACGGCGTACCGGCGAAGCGAGACCTCACCCGTGTCCAGTTGACCTGGCGCCAGGATGGCTTCCAGCTCGTCAACAATGCTTCCCACAAAGCCTCCACCCGTCGTCGGACATACCTTGCCAGTCTAAGTGCGCTGAAGCCGAGGCCCGGGTTTCAGGTGCTGTAACCGCTTCCAGTCCTGCAGGCTGCCAGACCAGCAGTGAAGGATGACAGTTGGCTCGAAACAATGATGGAAGCGTTTTCATTAATGCACTGCTCCACCGCTATGCTGACTTCCATGCCTGTCGAAACTGTGACCCAGGACACTTCCGCTCCTGCCGGTCCCCTGACGCTCATCCATACTGCTGACACCGCCCCGGGCTGGTGGCGCTCCGCGGTGATCTACCAGGTGTATCCCCGGTCCTTCCGGGACCTGAACGGGGACGGCATTGGCGACCTGGCAGGGATTACCGAGGAACTGCCGCATCTGGCAGACCTGGGCGTGGACGCCGTGTGGCTGTCCCCCTTCTTCCGTTCCCCGCAGCGGGATGCCGGTTACGACGTCAGCGACTACTGCGACGTGGACCCCATCTTCGGCACGCTGGGCGACTTCGACGTCATGATGGCTGAATCGCACCGGCTGGGCCTGCGGGTCATCGTGGACCTGGTACCCAATCATTGCTCGGCGCAGCATCCCGCATTCCAGGCAGCCCTTGCAGCGCCGGCCGGAAGCCCGGAGCGGGACATGTTCATCTTCCGCGACGGGACCGGACCGGACGGACAGGAACCGCCGAACAACTGGCAGTCCCACTTCGGCGGCCCCGCGTGGACCCAGGTGGAAGGACCGGACGGCCAGCCGGGCCAGTGGTACCTGCACCTCTTCGACTCCTCCCAGCCGGACTTCAACTGGGACAATCCCGCCGTCCACGCCGAGTTCGAGCGTGTGCTCCGGTTCTGGCTGGACCGGGGCGTCTCAGGTTTCCGGGTGGACGTGGCCCATGCGCTGGTCAAGGCCCCAGGGCTGCCGGCCTGGGGCGGGCGTGCTGACGGCGGCAGCAGCGACGGGTTCCCCGGCCATGAAGCACCCATGTTTGGCCAGCCGGCTGTCCATGACATTTACCGCGCATGGCGCCTGATCCTGGACGAATACGGGCCTGACCGCATCCTCTGTGCCGAGGCAAGTGTCGACCTCCACCGCCTGGCGCAGTGGGTCCGGCCCGACGAGATGCATCAGGCGTTCAACTTCCCCTATTTGCATGCGGGCCTTGACGTCTACCGGCTCCGCTCGGTCATCACAGACTCGCTGACTGTCCTTGACGGGGTAGGCGCCCCCAGCACATGGGTGCTTTCCAACCATGACGTGGTCCGCCACGCCAGCCGATTTGGCTACAACGGGCTGGGCCCGCGGGACGGGGACGGCATCGGATGCGCTGACCCGCAGCCGGACCACGACCTCGGCCGCGGCCGCGCCGCCGCTGCTTCGATGTTCATGCTGGGACTCCCCGGCGCCGCCTACCTGTACCAGGGCGAGGAGCTGGGACTGCCCGACGGCGTCGACATCCCCGACCATCTCCGCCAGGACCCTACGTTCGCCCGCACCGGTGGGCAGCGGCTTGGCCGCGACGGCTGCCGGGTGCCGCTGCCTTGGAGGGGCGAGGACCTGCATTTGGGGTTTGGTTCAGGAAGCGCCCCCTGGCTGCCGATTCCTGCCACGTTCAAAGCACTGGCGAGGGACCTGCAGGCGGAATCGCCGTCGTCGCACCTTTCCCTGTACCGCAGCGCCCTTGCCTGCCGGCGGGAACTGGACCTGGGCAGGGGGTCCTTGTCCTGGGCCGAGGACTGGTGCACCGGCTCCTCCTTGGGCTATGTGAACGGCACTACGCTGGTGCTTATGAACCTGAACCACGAGCCGCTGGAAATGCCTGCGGGCCATGTCCTGATCCGCAGCCTGCCCGCAGGTGCGGGCCATGCCCTTGCCTCCGGTGAGACGGCGTGGATCCAGCTTGGACCGGACGCCCCAGCAGACCGCTGACAATGGCAGGCATCAAAGAAGTTGCCAGCCGGGCAGGCCTCTCAGTGGCCACCGTCTCGCGGGCATTGAGCGGTAAGACCAATGTCTCGTCCAAGAGCCGCCGGCTGGCCCAGGAAGCTGCCCGGGAACTCGGCTTCGTCCCTTCCTACCATGCGTCCAGCCTGGCGTCCGGACGGAACCACAACGTTGGGCTGGTGATACCCAATGTGCAGCGCTGGTACTTCTCCTCGGTCTTGGAGGGCGTTTCCGAAACCCTGCTCGATGCGGGCTACGACCTGACGCTGTACAACGCGGGCGAGCAGCCGGAGCGCCGCAACAGCATCCTGACCGACTTCCTGCTGCGGAAACGCCTGGATGCCGTGATCGCGGTGGCGCTGGTGCTCAGCGAAGAAGAGATTGGCCAACTCCTGGCCGTACACCGTCCCATCGTGGTGATCGGAGGTGCCCTGCCCGGGGCCTCGACCATCAGGATCGACGACGAGGGCCTGGCCATGATGGCTACCCGCCACCTGATCGGGCTGGGACATACCCGGATTGCGCATATCACGGGGAACACAGGGCCGAACCGGGACTTCAAGCTTCCGCAGCTTCGGCAGAAGGGCTTTTCCGCGGCAATGGCAGCCGCAGGGCTGGCGCTTCGGCCGGAGTGGCACGCCAGCGCTGACTTCACCATCCAAGGCGCCTACGCAGCTGGCCGCCGGCTGCTGGGAACTCCCGCGGAACGGCCCACGGCAGTTTTTGCCGCGTCGGATGAGATGGCGGTGGGCATCATGCTTGCCGCGCGCGACTTTGGGCTCCGGGTCCCGGAGGATCTCTCCGTGGTGGGAATTGACGGGCATGATCTGGCAGAGACCTTTGGGCTGACCACGGTCAGCCAGGATCCGCGGGGCCAGGGAAGGCTGGCGGCGGCTACTGCGTTGGCACTGCTGGAGGGCGCCGGCGGGGACTCCGACGGCGGTCCGGCAGCTGCGGCAGGACAGGACCAGGAGTACCCAACAGAATTCGTGATCCGGCACAGCACCGCCGTGCCAACGGACGTGGCCGGGCGGACCCCTTAGGACAAGCCAGGTGAGGCGCCAGGTGAGGCGCCATCCGCTGAGGCGCCGGCACCCATGAACCGTGCGAAGCTTTCCAGGATGGCCGGCCATGCGGCAACGTACTCTTTACGGGCAGCAACCGGATCCTCGGCCCCCTCCCACCCCTCGTGGAACACGCGGACCTCCGTTTCGGGCCCGACGGCGCGGAACACCACCAGGAGCTCCGTGGACCACAGCGCCGTGGTCCCGGGGTGCCAGGTGGCATGGAAGGACAGCGGCGGCTGCCAGTCATCGAGAGTGCCCCAGATACTGGTCCGCCCGTCGTCAGCTGTCTCGAGGATGAGGTTCTCCTCAAACTCCACATAGGAACCGGCTCCGTAGACCCCGTGCTTCTCCAAGGGCCACCACAGGTGGGTGTGGTCAGTAAATCCCGCGAAGGCCCGTGCCACAGGACCTGGGACCAGGATGGTGTTCACCACCGGCTCCAGGGGCTCCGAACCCTTGGGGCCGTCATCGTGCGAAGGGTCCTGGGCGTGGCTGAAGATGCTGCTCATGAGGGTCAATCCTACCCGCGGCATATGGCCGTCCTGCGGCTTCCGGGTTGGTGGTTAAAGTCGGAGGGCCCTGACATTCCTTGTCAGGGCCCTCCATTAATGATGTTCCGGCGGTGACCTACTCT
>NZ_JBQCMK010000021.1:0-43548 GCF_051965175.1 Arthrobacter sp. SAFR-044 | reverse complement strand
CGGGCGGCGAATTCGGCGGCTTCGACATAGGAGGCGGACGCCAGCACGTCCGGGGCGGCCAGGGCAAGGGCCGCAAGCTGCCCGCCGAGCTGACTGAGCCCGTCCGGCGTGGCGGCAGCTACCGCAACCTGAAGGCCCTGGGCTTGCTCGCCCTGAGGGGGCTGCGAGTCGGGGACCGCGAGAAGGTGGGCCGGGCGCGGCAGCCGGCTGCCGGCGTCGTACGCTTTCCCGCCGTACGCCTCACCAAACTGCTCCCCAATGGCCTCCATAACCCCACTCTGCCAGCCACCACTGACAATGAAGACCACCCCAAACCCCTATGTGGAAAACCCGGGAACCTGACCGATCAGCCCGATAAACGCTGCTGGCCGCCGCGTCCCCCAAGGATCGCGACGGCCAGCAAGGTTGTTCAGTTGTAACACACAGTGGTGTCATCCCAATGTCAAGCCGGCGGCCGCTCGTAATGAACGGTGCCGGAGCCGCCTTCAGGACTTCGTGCCGGTCCCATCGGACGTACCAAGATTGGTGGTTTCCGGGTGGGTGCTGTGGGCGGGGATGTGGTCCTCGCCCAGGGCGCCGGCGTCGCCACTTGCGGAAGTGCCGGCCGCGGAAGTGCCAGCGGAAGTGCCGGCCGCGGAAGTGCCAGTGGCGGCCCCGGACGACTGGCTACCGCTGGAGGTGCTGTCGCGGTGCATGGCAGAACCAATCACTGTCCCTGCCCTGCGTGCGGCTTCGCCAAGCTGGTCTGCCACCTCAGGGGCCTTTTCCTTAATGGTTTCCGTTGCCACGGACACCTTGTCCTGGACCGGCTTGCTGTCCCAGATGCCGGCCGCGCGGGCCTTCAGCTTGTCGTAAGCAGCACGGCCGGAGCGCGAGCCGAGGACGTACCCGAAGGCTACGCCCACACCCAAAAGAAGCTTGTTTTTCACGATGAACTCCTGCTCTGCGAGAGGGTTGCGAGAAGGTTGTCAGTCCCGGCCGGGCAGCGGGCGCCCGTTGCCGGAGAAAATGAAAGCCGGCCCGGGGATGATGTCCCCAGGCCGGCTTCCTGGCTTGCCCGTACAGTTATCCGCGGACGCTGCGCTTGGTGACCATGCCGTAAATGGCAAGGACGATCAGCGAGCCGACGATCGCCAGCAGCCACGTCTGGATGGAGAAGAACTCCTGCAGTCCACTGCCGAAGATCATCCCGCCCAGCCAGCCGCCGAGGAACGCGCCAACGACGCCCAGGATCAGGGTGATGAACCAGCCGCCACCCTGCCTGCCCGGGAGGATCGCCTTAGCGATCGCACCAGCAATAAGTCCGAGAATCAGAAATGCAATAAATCCCATTTGTCGCTCTCTTCCTAAGTAAAGGAGGCCCCCATGTTCCGGAGGCACTTCATCCTTCTGGCTCAATAGTAATCATGCTTACTATCTTTTTGCCAACCCCGTTTTTGGAAAAAAGTGCAGTTCAGGCCCGTTTAGTGTCCCGTTTTGTCGGAGTCGTTGCCTGCCCCGGCTCCCTCGTCCAGGATCGATAATTCCGCTAGATCCTGCGGGTCCAGGATGAAATCGAACACGTCCAGGTTATCCGCCATCCGCTCGGGGGAAGCTGTCTTGGGAATCGTTACCAATCCGTTTTGTATGTGCCACCGCAGCACGAGCTGGCCCGGGGTCTTGCCGTGCTTTTCGGCCAGTTGGGAGAGGACAGGGGCGTCCAGCAATCCTGCTCCCGAGCCGCCCAGCGGGCTATAGGACTCGGTAACAATCCCGTGCCGGTTATGGAATTCCCGCTCTGCCGAGCGGGTGATGGCCGGGCTGAGCTGGATCTGGTTTACCGCCGGCACCACGTCAGTCTCCGCCATCAGCCGTTCGAGGTGCGCCGGCTTGAAGTTGGACACCCCGATGGACCGGACCTTCCCCTCAGCTTGCAGCCGCTCAAAAGTCTGCCAGGTGGAGACGTACTGGTCCCTGCCGGGCAGTGGCCAGTGGATCAGCAGCAGGTCCACGTACTCCAGGCCCAGGCGCGCCAGCGATCCTTCCAGGCCCGCCACCGCGCGGTCGTGGCCCTGGAACTCGCCGTCGAGCTTGGTGGTGATGAACAGCTCGCTGCGGTCCACGCCGCAGGCCCGGATGCCGTTGCCCACGCCGCGCTCATTGCCGTACTTCACTGCGGTGTCGATGTGCCGGTACCCGGCTTCCACGGCCTGTACGACGGCGGTCGCGGCCTGTTCGTCGTCCAGCGGCCAGGTGCCAAGACCCAGCTGCGGAATCCTGTTGCCGTCATTGAGTTCGATGAGCGGTGCAAGTGTCATGCCATCAGTCTCCCCTTGTATCGGCCGTCCGGGCATTTACTGCCCGGGATGCGGGAAGGCCCGGAGGATATTGCCGGCGTTGTACTCCAGCGACACCCGGGCCGTACTTGATACCGTATCCGGGTTCTTCTGCTGGGCAAGGAAATCGGCGAAGCGCTGCATCGCCTGGCCAGCCGTGGCCGGGTCGCCGTCCTGGACGGCTTTGGCGGCCTGCTGGGCGCTGGCGCGGAGCTGGCTCGCCACCGGGCCGGAAACGTCGCCGGATTCCACCAGGTCCGCCAGGATGTCCTGCAGGGCCTTGATGCTGCCGGGAAGCCATGCGGCGCGCAGCGGCACGTTGCCGAAGTCCATGTCGGAGGCGAAGTAGAAGTCGGTGTAGGAAGGCTGGTTGTACGTGGTGTTCTGCCGGGCAACCTCGGCACGGTACTGCGGATCGTGCATCAGGGTATAGAGCTTGTGGTCCGTCACTTCGGCGCTCAGATAGATCCGCAGTGCGGAGCTGTCGGCGGTGCGGACCACCAGCTCTTCCCGCCAGTCGCCAAGGATGTCGGCCACCAGGCTGGGGGTTCCCTTGGTGCCATTGTTGGTACGCGTGCCGTCCGCCGTCAGCAGCCGCCCGCGCTTCCAGTCGTCGATGGAAGGCGTCTGGTCGCCTGCTCCATTGACGATCTGCGTGGTCATGTCCGCGGCCCACTTGATGCTCATGTTGGTGCCTGGCGTGTTGCTGGAGAGCTTGCGGCCGTCCGCGGACTGCATGCCGATGGCCCAGTTCTCAATGCCGGGGACGGACGGATCCACATCACCGATCATCCCGCGCCCGGTGTCCTTGCCCGAGTAAGCGCCGAACAGCACCTCGCCGGTGGCTGCATCCCGCATGGCATAGCCGTAGGGCGCATTCGCGGCGCCTTCATGGACGGTGAAGATCTCCTTGCCCGGCCTGCTGGAGTCGATGTCGGTCACATGCATGGCGTCGCCGTGGCCCAGCCGCGCCTCCTCGCCGGGGGCGGCGCTGCCGGTAGGCAGGGTGTCGAACGACGTGTACAAAACCGAGCCGTCGTCGTCGAGCGTTGCCGATCCGTAGACGATCTCCTGCTTCCCGTCGCCGTCCACGTCCGAGGCGCTCAGGGAGTGGAAGCCCTGCGTGGTGAGCTTGCCGTAGGTGGGGTCCGTACCGTCCCGGCCGTGGGGGGAGTCGTTGAACGGGTTGGTCATGGGCGTCCAGCCGGAGTCCACGTTCCAGACGGGGGAGAGGTTGGTTCCGTCCCAGGTGTAGCTGGCCAGAGTGGTGCGGGTGTAGTACCCGCGGGCAAAGACCGCGGCGGGTTTCCGGCCGTCCAGGTAGGCGACGCCGGCCAGGAACCGGTCCACCCGGTTGCCCGGCTCGATGCGCGGCATGGCATAGTCGCCCCACATCAGGCCGTCGTCAGTCCGGCCAGGCGTATAGGCGACGGTCTTCAATTCCTTGCCCGTTGCACCTTCGAACACAGTCAGGTACTCCGGGCCGGACACGACGAATCCTTCAAACGCGCGCAGGTTATTCCGGGCGCTGCGCGACGGGGCGTAGACGTCCATGAAGTAATCAGTCAACGCCTCGGCGTCAGCCTGGGACAGCGGGTACGTGTACTGCGGCGCGATGCCGAAGGCCTCCTCCAGCGTGGCGGGCCAGTGGCCCGCCTTGACCTCCGGGTGCTCCGTCCAGCCCTGGAAGGTTCTCACCATGTGCTGGTAGTAGTCCGCCGCGCTCATGCGGTAGTCGTCCGTGTTGGCGAATCCGGCGTTGATATCGGACTGGAGCATGGTGATGAAGGAGCTGGCCGCCACGCTGCCGTCCGCGTTGAAGCTGGTGCTCCCGGTCCCCGGAGCGGTCTTCATCATCAACTCCGCCCGGCCGTCGCCGTCGAAGTCGTTGACCAGCATTTGCGTGTAGTGGGCGCCGGACCGGATGTTGACGCCCAGGTCGATCCGGCTGAGGAGCGTGCCGTCCGCCTTGTAGGTGTCAACGTAGGTGTTGCCCGTGTAGCCCACCTGCGAGACGTCCTTGGAGTTGTTGGGGTCCCATTTGACGACGAACTCGTACTGCCCGTCACCGTCCACGTCCCCCACGGAGGTGTCATTGGCGGAGTAGGTGTAGGCCTGTCCCGCCGGGGTTACGCCGTCCGCCGGCTTCTTGAGCGGGATGTCCTTGAAGTTGCTGCCCCAGGGGGTGGCGGAGGCGCTGTGGTCCACTTCAACGCCGCCGACGACGGCCCGCACCTGGTAGGCCGACGTTGCGGTTCCGGCCCGGTCCAGGAAGTTCGTGCTGTCCGTCACGGTGGCGAGTTTTTGGCCGTCGCGGTAGACGGTGAAATCCGTGCCGGTAAGGCCGGTGGCGGAGGAACCTGTTGCCTCGTTGCCCAGCAGCCGCCAGCTGAGGAAAACACCCTCGGAAGTGCCCGCAGCCACCAGGCCGCGGTCCAGGTGGTCCAGTTGAATGCCCGGGCTTCCGGGCTTAGGAGAGGGCCCGACGGCGGATGCTGGGGCGGCGAGGCAGCCAACAGTCAGTGCCAGGCCGGCTGCCCCCACGGACAGCAGGCGCACGGGGAGCAGGCGGGCGGAGAGCATTTGTGGATTCATCGATGAATCCTTTCAATTTGAGACGGGAAAACGCTTCCCCAGCAATCTAGCCACGGGGGAGGGGGTAGCGGAAGCCTTGTCTTCTGGCCGCAAAAGCGGTATTTAGAACGTTGTAGAAAGCGGAGGCCCCGCGCCGCCTCGCAGCAAGCCCTCCCTGCCGTTGCCGCCCTCCATACGTTTGCCACCCACGCTGCCCAAGGACGGAACGCCCTTGGGCAGCGTGCCCCGATTCCTGCTCTAGTTGGGCGCCTCCGCCAATTTCCGCTTCAGGATCTTTCCACTTGGCCCCAGTGGGAGTTCTGAAAGAATCTTGACCACGCGCGGGTACTTGTATGCCGCGAGTTGGGCGCTGGCGAAGTCCATCAGCTCGGTCTCGGTGAGACTGGCCCCCGCGTCCAGCACGATGGCGGCCGCGATCTCCTGGCCGTGGACCTCGTGCGGGATGCCGTAGACGGCGGCGCTGACCACGGCCGGGTGGGTCAGCAGGACTTCCTCCACTTCCCGCGGGTACACGTTGTAGCCGTTGCGGATGATCATGTCCTTCTTGCGGTCCACGATGGTGAGGTAGCCGTCGTCGTCCTTGGTGCCAAGGTCGCCGCTGCGGAACCAGCCGTCCACCACGGCCTCCTCGGTGGCCTCAGGCCGGTTGAGGTAGCCCTTCATCAGCAGGTGCCCGCGGATCACCAGTTCCCCGAGTTTCCCGTTGGGCAGCAGCTCGATCCGCTCCGGCACCTCAGGGCGGGCGATTTCGATGTCAACGCCCCAGATTGGGATGCCGATGGTGCCGGGCCGCGGCCGCATGCCCACGTGGTTGAAGGCCGCCACCGGCGACGTTTCCGTCAGGCCATACCCTTCATGGATTTCCACCCCGAAGACGTCGCGGAAACGGTCCATCACGGCCAGTGGAAGCGACGCCCCGCCGGAGATGCCGTACCGCAGCGCGGTGGGCCGGTCCGGCACGGTCTTGGCAGCTTCCAGGAGTGCCACGTACATGGTGGGCACGCCAAGGAAGATGTTCACATCGTGCTTTGCCAGCAGTTTCAGGGCGTCAGGGCCGGTGAAGCGCGGCATCAGCACGATGGTGGCCCCGGCGCGCAGCCCGGTATTGAGGACCACCGTCTGGCCGAAGGTGTGGAAGAGGGGCAGCCCGCCGAACAGGACGTCGCCGGGCCGGAAGTCCATCACGCTCGTGAGCAGGACCGAGGTCTGCTCCACCAGGGCGAAGTGCGTGCCCAGTGCGCCTTTGGGCTTGCCGGTGGTACCCGACGTGTAAAGGATGGTGGCCGTGTCAGATGGCCGGCAGGGTTCGTACGTCCGGATCGGCTCCGCGGCGTCCGCCTCCGCTTCCAGCCGTGGAAACCCGCCGTCGTCGGGCGCCATGACCGTCAGCACATCGACCCCGCTGGCTGAAGCTCCGGCGGCGCCCTCCGTGAGCAGCGGAGCCGCGCAGATCAGCAGCCTGGCGCCGCTGTCCTCGAGGACGTACTCGATCTCCCGGGCCTTGAGCAGGGCGTGCACCGGGACCACGATGGCGCCCAGCGACAGGATGGCGTAATACACCCGTGCGAAGTCCGGGACATTTGGGATCAGGACGGCGACGGCGTCTCCCGGACCAATGCCGCGGGCACGCAAAGCGCCGGCGTAGCCGCGCGTCTGGCGCCAGAGGTCACCGTAGCTGACCTGGTCCTCGCCGACGACGAGGGCAATGCTGTCCGGAGTCCTTTGGGCTGATTCAGCCAGGATCGCTGCGACGGAGATGGTGGCGAAGCCGTCGGCGGAGTTGGTGTTGGTCATGGCCTGCTTCTTTGTCGGGATGGTCATGCTGTGAGGATCAGGGCGTCGCCCTGGCCGCCGCCCCCGCAGAGGGCCACGACGCCGGTGCCCCCACCGCGGCGCTTCAGTGCCAGCGCCTGGTGCAGCACCAGGCGGGCACCCGAGGCGCCCACGGGGTGGCCCAGGGCGATGGCGCCGCCTTCGGCGTTCACGGATTCGGTGTCGATGCCCAGGTCGTTGGCGGACTGGATGAGGACCGAGGCGAAGGCCTCGTTGATTTCCACCAGGTCCAGCTCCTGCACGGTCAGGCCCTGGTCCTTGAGCGCTCGCTCGATGGCGCGGGCCGGCTGGGAATGCAGGGATCCGTCGGGGCCTGCGGTCTGGCCGTGGGCGCCGATCTCGGCAATCCACTCCAGGCCTGCCGCTTCCGCGGCTGCCTTGCTGGCAATGACCAGCGCCGCTGCGCCGTCGGAAAGGGGCGACGACGACCCTGCCGTGATGGTGGCGGTCTCCGCCTTGGAGAACGCGGGGCGGAGCTGCGCCAGGGATTCCGCCGTGGTGTCCGGGCGGATGCCTTCGTCGTGTTCAAGGGTCACGGCGGGTCCCCTGCGCTGCGGTATCTCGATCGGTGCGATCTCCTCCGCCATGATCCCCGCTGCGCGGGCGGCTTCGGCGCGCTGGTGGGAGCGGGCCGCCACGGCGTCCTGCTCTTCGCGGGTAATGCCGCGTTCGGCGTTTCCGGAGTCGGTGGCCTCACCCATCAGCTTCTTGCTCACCGGGTCCTGCAGCCCGTCATGATTCAGGGAGTCCAGCATGGGGGCATCGCCGATGACGACGCCGGCGCGCAGCCCCGGGACCAGGTGTGGTGCGTTGGTCATCGATTCCTGGCCGGCGGCCACAATGAAGTCGGCTTCGCCGGTGCGGATCATGCGGGCGGCGTCGATGACGGCCGTCAGTCCGGACAGGCAGAGCTTGTTGATGGTGATGGTGGGGACGTCCCAGCCGATTCCGGCGGCCAGGCTGGCCTGGCGGGCGGGACCCTGGCCGGCGCCGGCCTGGATGACCTGCCCGACGATGACCGCGCCGATCTGCTCAGGTGCCACGCCGGTGCGTTCCAGCGCGGCGCGGATGGCATGGGCACCGAGTTCACTGGAGGAAAAGGGCGTGAGGCCGCCGCGGAACCTGCCGAACGGGGTGCGTGCACCGCCCAGGATGACGGGGATGTTGGCGTTCTGGTTCAAGAACAGTCCTTTCAAGAGATGATGGGAGGCGGAACTCAAGCGGCAGGGGTCAGGCGAAGGCGGAGGTGCCGGTGATGCCGCGGCCGATAATGAGCGCCTGCATGGTCTCGGTGCCTTCGTAGGTGTGGATGGCTTCGATGTCGGCAAGGTGCCTGGCGACGCGGTTTTCCAGCAGGATCCCGTTGCCGCCCAGCAGGTCACGGGCGTTGGACGCGATGCCGCGGGCGGTCCGGGTGCAGGTGTACTTGACGAGCGATGCTTGCTCCGGGGTCAGTGTTCCGGCTTCATCCAGGCGAGTCATCTGCACCACCAGCAGCTGCATGGTGGCCAGTTCGCTGAGCATCCGGGCCAGCCGTTCCTGGACGATCTGGGATGCGGCCAGCGGCCGGCCGAACTGCTTGCGTTGCTTGGCGTACTGGACGGCCGTTTCGTAGCAGGCGGTGGCATGCCCGACGGCGGACCAGGCCACGCCCAGCCTGGTCGCCAACAGGACCCTGGCTGTGTCCTTGAAGGTGCGTGCGCCCGGCAGGACGTTGTCTTCGGGAACGAAGACATCCTCCAGCCGGATGTGGGCCTGCCAGATGGCGCGGAGGGCAAGTTTGCCTTCGATTTTCGTGGCGGTGTAGCCAGGGGAGTCCTGTGGAACCAGGTAGCCGTGGACCTGGCCGTCATCGCCCCGGGCCCAGACGATGCTCACGCCGCCCACGGAGCCGTTGCCGATCCACTTCTTTTCGCCGTTGAGCAGGAACCCGCCGTCCGTGCGGGTTGCCGTGGTTTCCAGGGCCACCGAGTCGGAGCCGTGCGTAGGCTCGGTGAGGGCGAACGCCGCGTATTCCGTGCCCCTGGCAATTGCCGGCAGCCAGCGTTCCTTCTGTGCCGCGGAGCCACATTCAGCCACCGAACGCAGTGCCAGGCCGCCCTGGACCGCAATCATCGTGGCCACGGAACCGTCGCCCCGGCTGATCTCCATGTTCACCAGGCCGGCAGCCATGCTGCTCATCGGCGCGAAGCCTTCGACTGTGATGCCATCGCGGAGCAGGTCCAGTTCGCCTAGGCGCTTGAGGAGGTGCAGCGGGTACTCGCCGCGTTCCCAGTAGCCGTCGATGACGGGGAGGACCTCAGCCTGGACGAAGGCGCGGGCGCGGTCCCAGTAAACGCGGTCTTCATCGCCGACTCCGGCCAGGATGGACGCCGGGTCCGTCCCGAGGGCCTCGGTCAGGACGTATTCCGGCTCAACCGTGCCGGAAGGGAAACCGGCTGGAATTCCCGTGGTGCGGGTGGGCGCGAGGCTGGGCGACGTCGTCGTCATGTATCTGCATCCTTTGAATCAGCGGCCGCGGAAGGGCCGGGGCCGTGTGGTCTGCACCACACGATCCAAGGATGCTATGAAACGCAGTTCCACGTCAAGAAACTGAGTATCAATGCTGGGAGGTGGCGCCGCTGGGGCTTACGGGAGCGCGTCCCGGACCGCCTGGGCAATCGCGTCCTTGTCGGCGGGGCCGGGAAAGACGGTGACGACGACGGTGGGGGCTGGCTGGGCGGCAGCGGGAACGGGAGCGCCCAGGAGCACGGGCCGGAACGTCTCCGCCAAGGCCTGGAGCTCGGTGGCCAGGGCTGTGGCCCGGTGCCGGTCGGACGAAGCGGTGTCCCCGGCCCCGGGTGCGGCCCGCAGCCATTCCCGCAGGAAGGCGTTATGCACGGCCACTACCGCTGCAGCGAAGGCGACGGCCTTGTATTCGCGCCGGCCGTTCCGGGGCAGCTTGTCATCCAGGTGGTGGAGGAACGCCCGCTCGTAGCGGTGCGAGGTCACCAGCTCCCGGTCCCGGAGGGCGGGAACTGCCTGCAAAAGCCCGTACCGGGCGCGGGAGGTTTGGGGGTTCCGCAGATGGTGGTCGAAGACCAGCAGCGCCGCGTCCGCCACCGCGGCCAGCGGCTCGAGCCTGGATTCGGCCAGCCGTTCGTTGACCTGGTGCAGGATCCGCTCGTGGTCG
This sequence comes from Arthrobacter sp. SAFR-044, assembly GCF_051965175.1. Classification (GTDB taxonomy): domain Bacteria; phylum Actinomycetota; class Actinomycetes; order Actinomycetales; family Micrococcaceae; genus Arthrobacter. The sequence continues at coordinate 33,633 of NZ_JBQCMK010000021.1, read as the reverse complement.
GCGAAGACAACGTCCTCCTTGGACCCGAACCTGCGGAAGAACGTGCTGCGGCTCATGCCCGAGGCCTCTGCGAGTTCCTCGACGGACGTTGCATCGAAGCCCTGCTTCGCCAGGAGGCCAATGGCTGCCGCAACGGGCCCGTCGGCAGGATGCCCGTCGACGGGACGGCTGGAAGGGGGCGAAGTCATGCGCCGAAATGTAGCACAGCTGCCCTCCGGCAAGCTGGCCTGCCCCGCAAGGCAGCAGGCCAGCTTGTGGCCGGGCTCAGGCGCCCTGCCGCGCCCAGCCGGTCAGCTTGTCGGAAAGCTGCATGTACGCCTCGTTGACCTGCTGCAGCTCCGGGTGGCTGTCGTACCACGCCACGATTTCCCGTGCTCCGTCCGCGAACGGAATGGTGGCGGTGTAGTCCGGAACCAGGGACTTGATCTTGGTGTTGTCGAAGACCACCGAATGGGACCGGTCGCCCAGGAGGTTGGAACCGAGTTCCTGGTCGTGGGCGGCGATGGTTTCGGACGCCACATGCACCAGTTCCGGTTCCCGGACCCCGGCCGCCCTCGCGAAGAGCCGGTAGATCTGGTTCCAGGGCAGGTATTCGCCGGATGTGATGGTGTAGCTCTCGCCCACGGCCTGCGGCCGGCCAAGCAGGCCGACGAACGCCTTGGCAAAGTCCTTGCTGTGCGTCAGCGTCCACAGCGAGGTGCCGTCGCCGTGGACCATGACAGGGAGGCCGTTGCGCATGCGGTGGATGTCCGTCCAGCCGCCCACCATGGCGATCTTGGTGCGGTCGTAGGTGTGCGACGGCCGGACCACCGTCAGCGGGAAGTCGTCCTCCCGGTAGGCCCGGAACAGCAGCTCCTCGCATGCGATCTTGTCCCGGGAGTACTGCCAGAACGGATTCTTCAACGGCGTGGACTCGAGGATGGGCAGCCTGGTGGGCGGCTTCTGGTACGCGGAGGCCGAGCTGATGAAGACGTACTGAGCCGTCCGCTCCCGGAACAACTCCAGGCTGGTTTGCGCCTGGTCGGGAGTGTAGGAGATGAAGTCAGCCACGGCGTCGAACTCCCTCCCGCCCAGCACCTCCCGGACGGAGGCCGCATCGCGGACGTCCGCGTGCAGCACTTCGGCGCCCTCGGGGACAGGGCGGCTGGACTCGCCCCGGTTCAGGATGGTCAGCCGGTGGCCCAGCGCGGCAGCGCGTTCTGCCGCCGCCGCGCTGATGACCCCTGTACCGCCGATGAACAGGATGCTCCTCGGCGCCACCGCATCCGCCGCGAGGCCTACCACGCGTAGTCTTCCGGTGCCGTGCGGTGTCCCGGGAAGATGTCGTCCAGGCGCTTGAGGGCTTCGCCATCGAGTGAGACATCCAGTGCGCGGATGGCGGCGTCCAGCTGTTCCTGCGTGCGTGGGCCCACGATTGGTGCCGTCACTGCGGGCTGGTGCAGGAGCCACGCCAGGGCCACGTCGCCGGGTTCGTGGCCCAGGTCGTCCGCGAAGTCCTCGTACTGGCGGATCTGGTCCTCGTGCTTCTTAAGAGTTTCCAAGGCCCGCCCCTCCGTCCGGCGGACTCCCTGGCGTTCCTTCTTCAGCACGCCGCCCAGCAGCCCGCCCTGCAGCGGCGACCAGGGAATGAGGCCCAGCCCGTACTGCTGGGCGGCCGGGATGACTTCCAGTTCCACCTGCCGGGTGAACAGGTTGTAGATGGACTGCTCGCTGACCAGGCCCTTGTAGTTCCGGCGGCGCGCTGCTTCCTGCGCCTGGGCGATGTGCCAGCCGGCGAAGTTGCTGCTGCCCGAGTACAGGATCTTGCCTTGCTGCACGGCCACTTCGATGGCCTGCCAGATCTCATCCCACGGCGTGTCGCGGTCGATGTGGTGGAACTGGTAAACGTCGATGTAGTCGGTCTGGAGGCGCTTGAGGCTGGCATCGAGTGCGCGGCGGATGTTCAATGCCGAGAGCTTGGACTCGTTGGGCCGGTCCGTCATGGTGCCGTAGAGCTTGGTGGCCAGGACGGTGTGCTCCCGGCGCTCGCCGCCTTTGGCAAACCATCGCCCGATGATCTCCTCTGTCCAGCCTCGGTGGTCGGCGCCGCCGTACACATTGGCGGTGTCGAAGAAGTTGATACCGGCCTCGTGGGCAGAGTCCATGATGCTGTGGGCGTCCGCTTCCTCCGTCTGTGGACCAAAATTCATGGTGCCCAGGCAGAGGCGGGAAACTTTCAGGCCGGAGCGGCCCAAGTGGGTGTACTGCATGAAAATCCTTTCAACGGGGAAGCCTGGCGGGTTGCCGGGTGGGTCTGCCGGGACCTACATCTGGGTGAAGGCTGCGACGGCGGGATCGGAACCGATGCGCGCGCCGGACTCCAGTGCGGTGATGGCGGACAGTTCGTCTTCGGACAGCTTCAGGGACGAGGCCGCGAAGTTTTCCCGGATCCGGCCCGGGTTCGCCGACTTGGGAATGACGATGTTGCCGTTGGCGAGGTGCCAGGCGAGCACCACCTGTGCGGTGCTTGCACTGTGGTCATTCGCGATTTGGGTGACGGCATTTCCGTTCAGGTCCCCGCCTTGCCCCAGGGGGCTGTACGCCTCGACGGCGATACCCAGGCTGCGGCACTTGGCGGCTAGGTCCGCCTGCTGGTAACTGGGGTGAAGTTCGATCTGGTTAACGGCGGGCACGGTTTCCGCGGATTCCAGCAGGGCGTCCAGGTGGTCCGAAAGGAAGTTGGAGACGCCGATGGCACGGATTTCCTTGTTTTCGTACAGCCGCTCCATCTCCTTCCAGGCCTGGACGAAGAGCCCCTGCGAGGGGACCGGCCAGTGGATGAGGTAGAGATCGATGAAGTCCAGGCCCAGGGCCTTGCGGCTGTTCTGGAACGCTTCCTGCGCCCGGCCTTGCTCGCCGTTGCGCAGCTTGGTGGTAACGAAGATTTGCTCGCGGGGGATCCCGGTGGCGGCGAGGGCCGCCCCCACTCCAGCCTCGTTCCGGTAGGCGGCGGCGGTGTCGATGTGGCGGTATCCCGCTTCCAGGGCGTCTTCCACGGTCCGCTGCGTGTCCTCCGGCGGGACCTGGAAAACGCCGAAGCCAAGCTGCGGGATGGTGACGCCGTTGTTGAGTGTCAGCTCTGACATGGTGTGCTCCTTGGAACGTATGGTGCTGGGGAATGATGCCGGCTGCTCGACAAGTGAGGAACCGAAGTGAGAAATCGGTTTCCACCGGCTCACTCCTGAGCCTATGCATTTTCTGCCGGCAAGTCAGCAGGCAAAGCTGTTCCTGTTTTTCCTAGGACTGCCAGTCCTACCTTCGTTGTAGGGCAGGACGCTCAACGCAGGCACAATGGTCTGCATGGGTCAAAGCGCCGAGTTCGGAAAATTCCTTAAAGCCATGCGGTCCCGGTTGAGCCCGGAAGTGGCCGGGGCAGGTCCCAGCACGGGTGCCCGCAGGGTTCCGGGGCTGCGCCGGGAGGAAGTGGCGCGGCTGGCGGGCGTCAGCACCGACTATTACGTCCGGCTGGAGCAGGGCCGCAACATCCACCCGTCACGCACGGTCCTGGACGCCGTTGCCAGGGCCCTCCGGCTGGACAGCAGCGAGCACGCGCACATGCTGGACCTCCTCGAGAACTGCGCGGGTGCTCCCCGTGAACCCGGCGCCAATGCAGCACAGGGTGTCCGCCCGGCACTGCGCCAGCTCCTGGACGCCGTGGGGGAGGTGCCCGCGCTGGTTTTGGGCCGGCGCAATGACGTCCTGGCAGGCAACAGAATGGCCTTCCTGTTGTTCGCCGATTTCCCTGCGCTGCCGCCCGTGGAGCGGAACCTGACCCGCTGGACCATCCTGGACCCCGCGGCGAGGGAACTGTTCAGGGACTGGAAGACGGTGGCGGCCGAAGCGGCAGGCTCCCTCCGCCTCGACGTGGGCCGGCACCCCAACGATCCCCAGGCGAACCATCTGGTGGGCGAGCTGGCGGTCCACAGTGAACACTTCCGCAAGTGGTGGGCCGGGCACCGGGTGGCCACACGTGCTGCGGGCACCGTCCGGCTGCACCATCCCGCTGTGGGGGACCTGGAACTGAACTTTGAGAACCTGGTCCTGCCGGAGGACCCCGACCAGACGCTCCGGGTGTACTCCGCCCGGCCGGGCACGCCGTCGTCGGACGCCTTGGCACTGCTGGGCAGCCTCGGGGCGGCGCCGGATGCTGCACTGGAGCGGGACCCGGCCGCGGTGGCCGAAAGCGGCGGCGCGGCGGGCTGAGCAGTACCTGGACTGCCGTGCCACTGTACATTCGTCCAGCGCAGTGGAGTGATTCTGGCCAGCCGCCCATTGGTGGCGGACCGGGCCTTTCCTAGGGTGGGAGTACCAGTTTTCCCTGCCAGTTCTTATCACCCCAGGATGGTCTCAACGATGAAACGCATCGCCCTGCTGAAGGAGCGCCAGACGTCTGCCGGCGCCGCCTCCACCGCCACCGGTTCGCACTGCCCGGTCTCCGGCCTCTGGAGCCCGGACCTCGACCCGCACACGGTCCTGTCCTTCTTCGAGGGCCATGTCTTCCCGGCCTTCGACGGTGTGCCCACCGTCTGGCGGCGGCGCAGCCCCGGCACCGCAAACTAGGCGTAAAGCACGACTGACCCGCAGCCAACTTCAAGGACATGTTGGCTGCGGGTCAGTCGTGTCTGGCGTTAGTGTTCTTCCAGGCGGAAGCCGATCTTGATGGTGACCTGCCAGTCCGCGATCTTCCCGTCCTCAAGGTGGCCGCGGACCTCCTTGACCTCGAACCAGTCGAGGTTCCGCAGGGTCTTGGAAGCCTGGGCAATTCCGTTGCGGACGGCGTCGTCCACACCCTGGGTGGAGGTGCCGACAATTTCAGAAATGCTGTACGTGTGGTTGGACAACTTCGCTCCTCGTGATCGTCGATGCTCCCGGTTGCGGGCCGTCCCTGAAGCCTAGTAGGACTGCGGGAGCGTTGAACAGGGCCCCGGGCCAATCAAGACCGCAAGGACAACGGGCTACTTGGCTTCCAGGACCAGCTGCCTCAGATCGTCGAGCGTCTGCTGCATGTGCGCATCCATGGCCTGCCGCGACCGGCCGGCGTCGCGGGACTCCAGGGCTTCGGCAATGTTTTGATGGTGTCCGATTGCGTGCTCCTGGATCGCCGGAACTGCCGAGGTCTCGGTCCTGCGCTTTTCCAGCACGCGGTGCAGCGGCTCGAAGAGGACGGAGACGAACACGTTGCCGGACGCGCGCAGGATGACGTCGTGGAAGGCAAGGTCTGCTTCCACGAAGGCCGCGACGTCGTTGATGCTGTGGGCGGCTTTCATCGCCGAAATGTAGTTGAAGAGCGCCGTAATGTCTTCTTCAGCAATCCGTCCCGCGGCCAGTTCGCAGGCGCCCGTTTCGAGCATCCGGCGCAGCTCGATGAGCTGGATGGAGGCGTCGGCGTCGTTCTTGCCCTCGGACGCGGCCCGGAGTACGGCTTCCAGCGAGGCCCAGCGGCTCAAGGGATTGACGAAGGTTCCCCTGCCGCGCTCCACGCTGAGGATGCGCTGGGCCTGCAGTGTCTTCATCGCCTCACGCACGGTCATGCGGCTGACTTCGTGGCGCGCGCTCAGCTCATGCTCGCCGGGGACGATCGAACCGGGCGGAAACTCGCCTTCAATGATGCGGTCCAGCAGCTCGTCGGCCACCACGCCCACCAGTGACTTCCTTGCCATGTTGCCCCCGATCACTCTTTCCGGCCGACGCCTGGCGGATATGTCAGACAAGTGTACTTGCGCGTCCGTATGCTGTGTGCCACACTAATTTTTAAATGCAAGATGTCAGACATCTTACAGTTACCTTTACATCAGGATCCGCGAGCCCGGATCGCTACACAACGGAGTGCACTGTGACGCTTGAAGCAGACGTTCTGGCCGCCTATCCGGCAGACCTTGAGATTCCCGCCGGCGTGGTTGCGGCCTCCCTCGCAGCTTCCAACGCTGCGGTTCCCCGCGTCCTGGTAGCGCTCGACGACGACCCCACCGGCACGCAGTCCGTGGCAGACCTGCCCGTGCTCACCCGCTGGGAAGTGGAAGATTTCACGTGGGCTTTTGCCCAGGGCAAGCCCGCCGTGTATGTCCTGACCAACACCCGAAGCCTTGACCCCGCCGAAGCGGCAGCCCGGAACGAGGAAGTGGTCCGCAACGCCCTGGCGGCAGCCTCCGATGCAGGCGTCCGCTTGGGCTTCGTCAGCCGCAGCGATTCCACCCTCCGAGGCCACTTCCCCCTGGAACCGGACGTCATCGCAGCCACGGTCGCCGAGGTCAGCGGTGAAAAGACCGACGGCGTCGTCCTGGTCCCCGCCTTCCCCGACGCCGGCCGCCTCACCGTTGGCGGCGTCCACCACATGCGCGGCACCGGTGACGCCAAGGGAACCCTGGTCCCCGTTTCCGAGACCGAGTTCGCCAAGGACGCTTCCTTCGGCTTCAGCACCTCCGTCATGGCTGATTACATCGCGGAGAAATCACAGGGCCGGTTCCCCGCGGACTCCGTCATCGTCCTGGACCTCAACATCATCCGCGCCGGATCATCCGCCCAGGACCCTGCCATCTCCGCCAAGGCCATCGCGGACGCCATCGAGCCGGCCACCAACTCAACCCCCATCGTCGCGGACATCGTCACCGAGAACGACTTCCGCGCCCTCGCCCTAGGGCTGGAAGAAGCCGAGCGCCGCGGCAAGAAGCTCCTGTACCGCGTGGGGCCGCCGTTCGTTCGCGGCCGCATCGGCCAGGAAGTCCGCACCGCGCTGACCGCCGAAGAAGCGTACGAGGGCAACACCCCATCAGAGGCCGGCGGCCTGATCGTGGTGGGCTCGCACGTCGGCCTTACCACGCGCCAGCTCAACGTCCTCACCGCGGAACACAGCGCCGCGCGGATCATCGAGATCGACGTCGAGAAACTCCTCGGCGAGGAAAATGAAGCCAAGGCCCACCTGGACCAGACCGTGGACGCCGTCGTCGAGGCCCTCCACATCGGCGACGTCATCGTCCACACCAGCCGCCTGCTCATCAAGACCGACGATCCCGCCGAAAGCCTGCGGATCGCCCGGACCGTCTCCGCCGCCGTCGTGGACGTGGTCAACCGAACCCTGAAGACCTTCCCGCCGCGGTTCGTCATCGCCAAGGGCGGCATCACGTCCTCGGACGTGGCAGCCCACGGCCTGGAGATTCGCCACGCTATCGTCCGGGGCCCGATGCTGCCAGGCATCGTCAGCCTCTGGGAACCAGTGGACGGCCCCGCGAAGGGCATCCCGTACATCGTCTTTGCCGGCAACGTGGGCGACGACGATTCACTCGCCCAGGTCACCCGCAAGCTCAGCAAAAAATTCTGATTTCCACCACCGCAAGAATTCAATGGAGAACACCATGACCAGCAACTACACCGTCACCGTCCTGGGGCTCGGCGCCATGGGCCTGCCGATGGCCACGCGCCTGGCCTCGCAGCTGACCGTCCACGGCTTCGACATCGCAGAGCCCCGCCTGGAGCTCGCCCGCGAAGCCGGCATTGCCACCTTCACCACCGCCCGTGACGCCGCCAAGGGCGCCAACGCAGTGCTCCTGGCCGTCCGCAACGGCGAACAGCTCAACGATGTCCTCTTCGGCGAGAACGGCGTGGCCTCCGTGCTGGAGCCCGGCGCCGTCGTCATCCTCGGCAGCACCGTGGGCACCGACGCCATCCCCGCCACGGTCGCCAAGCTGGCCGAATACGGCGTGGACCTGGTGGACGCGCCGCTGTCCGGCGGCCCCAAGCGCGCCGGCGAAGGCGACCTGCTGATCGTCGTCGGCGCTTCCCCCGAAGCCCGCGAAAAGGCCGCCCCCACCCTGGACCTGCTCGCCTCCACGCTCACTGTAGTGGGCGACAACCCCGGCGACGGCCAGGCCCTGAAGACCGTCAACCAGCTCCTCTGCGGTGTCCACATCGCCGCCGCCGCCGAGGCCCTGGCCCTGGCAGACGCCCTTGGCCTGGACCAGGCCAAGACCCTCGCCGCCCTGGAAGCCGGCGCTGCCGGTTCCTTCATGCTCTCCAACCGCGGCCCCCGCATCCTCGAGGCCTACAACGAGGACGGAGCCGAGGTCCTCTCCCGCCTGGACATCTTCGTCAAGGACATGGGCATCGTGGGCAAGGCCACCCGCGCCGCCGGCCTGGCAGCCCCCGTTGCCGCCGCCGCCGAACAGCTCTACCTGCTGGGCCAGGCCCAGGGCCTCGCCGCCGCCGATGACTCCGCCGTCATCAAGGTGGTCGCGCCCGCCAAGCGCACCAAGTAAGCCACCCCTCCTGCCCTCGCGGCAAAAGGTACGACGACGGCGGTCCCCCCTCCGCCGTCGTCGTACCTCCCAGCGTTGCCGGCGCATTCCCGCAGCGTTTATGCCCCACCCCACCATTCCCTGATGCCGCCCTGCCCCGGGACCGGCACGTCAAAGGAGACATCCCCCTGTGAACCACCTGATGAGCCCGCTGCTGCAGCGGGCGGCCGATGCCCCGGCCATCAAGCCCGCCGTTGAGCTGGGCACCCCGGTACTGCTCACCATCGCAGCGGTGGGCATCGCCATCCTGCTCGTGATGATCATCCGCTTCAAGATCCAGGCCTTCGTGGCCCTGCTCACCGTCAGCATCCTGGTGGCCGTGGCAGCAACCATCCCGCTGCAGGACATCTTCACCGTGGTCTCCAGCGGTGTGGGCAGCACCATGGGCAAGGTGGCCATTTTGATCGCGCTCGGCGCCGTGCTGGGCCGCATGATCGAGGTGTCCGGCGGCGTCCAGTCCCTCGCGGACCACTTCACCCGCAAGCTGGGGGCGCGCCGCGTGGCTGTGGCCCTCACTGCCGTCGGCTTCCTGGTGGCCATCCCCGTCTTCTTCGAGGTGGGCATCATCGTGCTGGTGCCCATCGTGTACGCCTTCGCCAAAATCGCCAAGGTCCACCCGGTGAAGTTCGGCCTCCCCATGGCCGGCATCATGCTCGCCATCCACGTCGCTGTTCCGCCGCACCCGGGAATCGTGGCCGGTGCGGGCGTGCTCGGCGCCGATATCGGGCTCATCGCCCTGATCTCGCTGCTGATCTGCGTGCCCCTGGGCTTCCTGTCCTACTGGGTTGCGTCCATCATGAACCGCAAGGACTATGAGCTGCTGCCGGCCGTGAAGGCCCAGGTGGAGGAGTTCGGCTCCAAGTCACTGGTCAAAGTGGGCCATGACGGTCCCGGTGCCGCCGCCATTGCTCCGCCGCGGCCGGGCCTGATCATCTTCCTGATCGCAGCACCCATCGTGCAGATCCTGCTCGGTACCGTCGGCACCCTCATCCTCCCCAAGTCCCATCCTCTGTACGGCCTCGCAGCCTTCATCGGCAACCCGTTCCTGGCCCTGCTGGTGGCCGTGGCGCTGTCCTTCTTCCTGCTGGCCGTCCGTCGCGGCTGGTCCTTCAAGGAAACCGGCGAGATCTTCGAAGGCTCCCTGCCTCCCATCGCCTCCATCCTGATGGTGGTGGCTGCCGGCGGCGTGTTCGGCAACGTGCTGCAGGTCTCCGGCATCGGCTCCGCGCTGTCCAAGACCCTGGACACCCTCGGCGTTCCGCTGCTGCTGCTCGGCTTCATCATCTCGCTGGCCCTGCGCGCCGCCCAGGGTTCGGCCACCGTTGCCATCGTGACCACCACCGGCCTGCTGTCGGCAGCGGTCAGTGGCGGCGGCTACAGCCCGGCACAGATTGCCGTGATCGTGATCGCCATCGGCTTCGGCGCCCTGGGCCTGTCCCACGTGACGGACGCCGGCTTCTGGGTGGTGGTGCGCTACTACGGCCTCACCGTCTCCGACGGCCTGAAGACCTGGACCGTCCTGACCACCATCCTGGGCGTGGCCGGCTTCCTGCTGACCTTTGTCGCCTGGATCCTGGTGGGAGGTTTGGGCGCCTGATGCAAACCCGCCTGGACCACCTGGTCACCTCCGCCCTCCAGCAGGGTTCCGCAGTGCCGGCCTTCACCTGCTACGACTTCACCACCGCGCTGGCCGTGGTGGGCGCCGCCGAGGAATCCGGCACGGGCGTGATCCTGCTGGTGGCACCCAAGACCGCCGCCACCGCCAACGGCCTCCGGCTCATCTCGGCGCTGCGTGGCCTGGCCGACGCCGCCACGGTCCCCGTCGCGGTGCAGCTTGACCACGCCTCAGACCTCCACGTTATGGCCGACGCCGTCCGGGCAGGGGCGGATTCCGTCCTTGCCGACGGTTCGTCCCTGCCTTACGAGGACAACATTGCGCTGGTCCAGGCTGCCCGTGCCCTGCTGGGTTCCGACGTGGTGCTCGAGGCCGAACTCGGTGGCCTGGCAGGCGACGAGGACCGCGCTTTCGAGGCCGGCCAGCCCGGCGTCGACGTCGCGGGCCTGACCGACTCCGCGCAGGTGGAGGACTTCGTGTCCCGCACCGGCGCTGAACTGCTGGCCGTCGCGGTGGGCAACGTCCACGGCAAGTACAAGGGCGAGCCGAAAATCCGCTGGGACGTCTTGCAGGACATTGCCGCGCGGATCCACATCCCGCTGGTACTCCATGGCGCCTCCGGCATCCCGGCTGAAGAGCTGGTCAAGGCCGCGGCCATGAACGTTGGCAAGGTCAACTTCAACACCGAGCTGCGGACGGGCGTGCTGGCCACCCTCCAGGACCAGCTTCCCGCGCACCGTGCCGACGGCGAAAACCTGCAGGGCCTGCTGGCTCTGTGGAACGAATCGGCGAAGGGCTTCGCCGCCACCACGCTGGCAACGCTGGCGAGGTAGCGGGAACGGAAACTTCCATGAACGGGAGGCTAGGATCAAGCAATGGTCCTGGTCTCCCTTCTTTTTGCCTTCCTTTCCGGCGCGCTGCACGTCTTCATCTTCACCATGGAATCCCTTACCTGGACCCGGCCCGCCACCTGGAAACGCTTCGGGATCGCCTCCCAGGCAGATGCCGAGTCCACAAAGCCGTTGGCGTACAACCAGGGCTTCTACAACCTGTTCCTGGCCGTGGGGGCGTTCATTGGCGTGGGGCTCGTTATGTCTGCCGGTGCGGGATCTTCGCCGGCCGTGGCGGGCTGGACCCTGATCTTCAGTTGCTGCGGTTCCATGCTGCTGGCGGCCGCCGTCCTGGCGTTCACTGGCCGCAAGTACCTCCGCGCCGCGGCAACCCAGGGCACCATGCCGCTGCTCGCCGTCGTCGCCGGCCTGCTGGCAGTGCTTCAGTAGCGGCAGAAGGGGCATAAGTCCTTAAACCCGCGCAGGCAACAGGGGCACAATAGTGCCGTGGGCAGCGTCGAGTCGTTGTAGGTCCCATGCGCAGCACAGCAGGGCGGGGGACAGGAACCGGGGAGGACACGGCGGACCGTGATCCGGCCATCGACCTTGTCCGTTTCATGTGCCTGGCGCTGGTGGTGGTGGGCCACTCCATGATGGTTAGCCCGGTCCTTCACCCCGACGGGACCGTGACCACAGAGAACACCCTTGCCCAGCAGAACTGGTTCGAGCCCATCATCTGGATCTTCATGGTCATGCCCCTGTTCTTCGTCACCGGCGGCGTGACCGGGCTGCAGTCCTGGCGCCGGCTCAAAGCAAGCGGGGGCACGGCCGCCCAGTTCATCCGCGCCCGGCTCCTGCGCCTCCTCCGCCCGGCCACCCCCTTGCTGGCAACAATGGTGGTGGGGCTATCCGTGGCGGCCGCGTGCGGCGTCGACCGGCGGGTGGTACAGCTCATGGCGGCAGGGGCGGCCATGCCCCTGTGGTTCCTGGCCGCCTACCTCGCGGCGCAGCTGAACATTCCCGTCCTGGCGGCACTGTATGCGCGGGCGCCCTGGCTGTCCTTCTGCCTGCTGGCCGGGCTGGTGGTTGCCGTGGATTGCCTGCGCGGGGTCCTGCCGGACCTTGCCAATGCCAATCTGGTGTTCGTGTGGTGCGCGGTGCAGCAACTGGGTTTCCTGGCTGCCGACGGCTGCCTCTCCCGTCTTTCCCGTTCCGAGCTGCTGGGCATCGCTGTGGGGGCGCACCTGTTGCTGGGACTCGTGACCGGGCTGGGGCTGTATCGCGGAAACATGCTGGTGAACCTCAACCCGCCCAACCTGACCCTGGTGATCCTGGCCGTGCCGCAACTGGCCGCGATGGAACTGGCGCGTCCGGTCCTGGCGCCGCTGGCCGGGGTCCCGTGGATCGGACGGATGCTGGTGCTGGCCGGCAGCAGATCGTTAACTGTGTATCTGTGGCACCTGCCGCTGCTGGTGGGGATGTCCGGGCTACTGCTCCTGGCGCCGATCCCCAAACCCAGCTCCGGCAGCGCCGAATGGTGGTGGTCACGTCCACTGGTGGTCCTGGCGCTGGTCCTCCTGCTCCTGCCGGTGGCCGTAGCCTTTGGCGGACTGGAGGAACGGACGACGGCGCCCATCACCATGCGCTGCAGGCCCGCCACGGCGGGGGCCGCCGTCGTGGTGGTCTTCATCCCCGTGGCCGACGCCGCACTCAGTGGACTGTCACTGGGACTGCTGGCAGCCGGCACGGTCTGCTTTTGCGTGGCGATCCTTTTGCTCGGCGGTTTTCCGCTGCGGCGCACCGCACCGTACCGGCGCCGCCATGGCCGAAGGACCATTGCCAGTGGACTGAAGTAGTGCCAGTGTCGAACCATGACCGAGAACACCACGTCCGCTGAGGACAAGTTCACCGCAAATGTCTCGCTGCGGCGCAATGACACACAGCACCGGTACGAACTCCTGGTGGACGGCAGGCTGGCCGTCAAGGCCTTCTTCCACGATCTTCCAGGGCACATCGATTTCACCCACACCGAGACCGGCCAGGATTTTGAAGGCCAGGGGCTGGGGAAGGTCCTGGCGCACTTTGCCTTGGATGACGTGGTGGCAACGGGCAAGCGCATCATCCCGCACTGCCCGTTCATTTCCAGCTACCTCCGCAAGCACGAAGGCTACGAACAATTCGTGGACTGGCCGGAGCGTTGAGGGTGCCCTGACGGGAGCCGGCGCTTTCGTTATTCCCCGGGCAGCCGCGGGTAGGCCTTCACCATGGAAGACCAGCACGGCGTATTTGATGTGGCAATCATCGGCGGGGGACCGGCAGGGCTGAGAGCTGGCGAGGTATGGCGGGGCCACGGCTTCCGGTTTCGTCCGGTCGGCCAGCCGCGGCGAAGACCAATTTGTCCTGGCCATGGACGACGGTTCCACCCGGACTGCACGCCGGCTCCTGATCGCCTCCGGGATCGTGGATGAGCTGCCCGACCTTCCCGGCGTCGCCGACCGGTGGGGGCGGGACGTGCTGTATTGCCCCTACTGCCACGGATGGGAAATCCGGAATCAAAAGATCGGGGTCCTGGCAGCCGACTCCCACTCCGTCCTGCAGGTCTTGACGTTCCGGCAGTGGAGTCCAGACGTGACCCTCTTGCTGAACGATGCCCTGGAACTCAGCGCCGGCCAGGCGGAACAGCTGGCTGCACGTTCGGTCCAGGTGGCGGAGGGAAAGGTCCGCGCGTTGGAGGTCCGGGACGACCAGCTGGCCGGCGCCACCCTGGACTCGGGCGCCACAGTGGCCCTGGACGTGCTGGTGGTCAGTCCCGAAACCATCAGCAAGGCCAACATGCTCCAGCGTCTGGGACTGGAGCCGGCTGCGCTCCGGGAGGGCCCGGGGACGCGCCTGGAGACGGATGAAAGCGGCCGGACATCCTGCCCCGGCGTATGGGCCGCCGGCAACGCCACGGACGTGTCCGCGCAGGTCATGACCGCGGCCGCCGCCGGCCTTCGCGCAGCAGAGGCCATCAATGCCGACCTGGTCCTGGCAGACACCCGCCGCGCGGTGGAGGAAGCCAGGGTACTCGCGGGGCACTAGCGCGCAGTCTTTGGGCAGCCGGGCTTGAGCCGGACGGGGGGTCCAGGCGGCCGGCGAGGCCCCGCAAGCCGTGCAGCCTGCGGGGCCTCAAAGCCAAGCCGGGAGCCGGTTAGCTGGCGAGAGCCTCGTCGCTGACTGTCATGGCGGTCCCGGGGTCATCGATGGTGAAGCCGCAGGCGCAGCGGTAGGTGACCACGCTCTCCGGAACGGATCCGGGATGCAGGGCAATGACGGAGTTCCCGTCCACGTACACGGGCTGCCGGACCGGAAGCTCGTCGGGGTCAACGCGCTGCATTGGCGTACGGCAATGCATGCGGGAATTCAGGGTCATCAGCAAGCCGGCGTCCACCGGTACGGTGGCGGACATGAGCTGCCCGGCTGCCTCGGTGCGCTCCCCAAACGCAGGCAGTTGGTGTTCCATTGCGGTGGTCATTATGTTCTTCCTTGGGCTTCTTCACGGAACCGCCAGCGTTGGCAGCACCGCCGCGAACTGCTTGCGGAGGTTCATTTATCCCCATAAGCAAAGCATGCTTATTATTTGATGCACAAGTCGGAACAGCCAAGAGTGCGGCGTGGAGCCCCTGCCGGGGATGCGTTTTCCGGTCAGCCGCGCCTGCGCTGCCAGTGCCAGGCATGCCAGAACAGCAGGGCAAAGAAGATGGCTGTCCCGCCGGAAATCCCTTGCGGGGCAAACGCGAAGACGAAGTAGTCGAAGGTGGCCCGGTCTCCCATGGCCACAGACATGGGGTTGTTCAGCAACGCCGACGCTCCACCGCAAATCATGCCGGCAGCCAGCAGCCATAACACCACAATGAAGGGATTGGGCGAGGCCCATGACCGTTTCGTCCCCATCGCCTTCGAGCCTTCCGCCTCAGGCGGCACCGGGTTCCCGTCCCCGTCCACTTCACGGAATCCGAGCGCCCCGGATGCTTGCTGTTCCATGGTTCCCCCTTCACGGCAGCAGACCGGCCAGTCACCGGCGGCACCAGCCTACCGGTCCATGACGCCATCTCTCTGGCTAGGCTTGCAGCATGACGCCAACCAGCACCCGAACCACAGCACTCGTCACTGGCGCCAGCGCCGGTCTGGGCCACGAATTCGCGAAGCAGCTCGCCGCCCAGGGGCATGACCTGGTCCTGGTGGCGCGCAACGCTTCCCGGCTTGCTGAAACAGCCGAGGACTTCCGGCGGCGGTACGGGGTCACCGCTGAGGTGCTTCCCGCTGACCTGACCCAGGACGACGACGTCGCCGCCGTCGTCGAACGCCTCGAGGATGCCACGCGGCCGGTGGGGATCCTGGTGAACAACGCCGGAATCGGCCTGCTGCACAACTTCGAGGACAATCACGCAGCGGAGGAGAGGAGCCACCTGAAGCTGCATGCGGAAACCTCCATGGTGCTCACCCACGCGGCCCTCAAGGGCATGTTGGAGCGTGGGGAGGGCAGGATCATCAATGTGGCCAGCGTGGCCGCGTTCCTGCCCCGGGGCACGTACTCGGCTGCGAAGGCCTGGCTGGTGAGTTTCAGCCGGTGGGCAAACCTGGCCTACCGCAAGCGCGGCATCAAGGTCACGGCCGTCTGCCCCGGTTTTACCCATACCGAGTTCCACGACCGGATGGGAATGGACAAATCGGTGGCCCCGTCCTGGACCTGGCTGCGCGCGGAGCGGGTGGTCAGCGAGGGCCTGGCGGACAACGAACGCGGCAAGGCTGTGTCCATCCCGTCCAAGCGCTACAAGGTGGTGGCGGCATTGGCCAAGGTGGCTCCGGCGCGGCTAATGGCCGGCCCGGCGCGGAAGCCGAAGTAGGGCGGCGCGCGCGGACTGCCGTCCCGGAAGACCCTTCCGAGGCCGTGAACCGGACCTGCGGACAGCCACTACCACCAGGATTCCGAGCGCCGCGCCAACCAGCGTTTCGACCGCACGCTCGGTGATGAGTATCCCCGGTTCGATGGGGGACGCCAGCTGGGTCATGAGCAGGATGACCGGGGTGAACCAGACCATGGCCAGGCCATAGTGCCTGGTCATGAACAGTTCAGTGGCGAACTGGAAAAGGATCACCAGCAGGGCCAGCACAGCCGCGCGGTGCACGGGCTCCTGCAGCGCCGGATCGAGGGCCGCCAGGGTCCAGGGCCCGGGAATGATTACGACGGCGGTGACCGCCAGTCCCAATAGCGTGCCCACGATGCGGTGGATGCCCCGCCTGACGCTGCTGGGCAGGTCTGCTCCGGCCAGGGGTACGGCAGCCGCAGCCATGGCCCAGTGCGGGTGGCCGGTGCCGCTGAGGACGCCCACTGTCCCGGCAGCACCCACCGCCAGTACGTACCGTGCAGCGTGGATGACCAGCTCGCGGTGCCTTGCCGCTGAGAGTCGCGGCACCTGCCTGGCAGCACCAGGTTCCCAGGACCTTCTGCGCATCCAGCCGCTGAACCCGATCAGGATGGAGAACACCGATGATGCCACGGCGATGAGCATGGCCGTGTACCAGGGGACCGCGGTGGGAACGGACGCGCAGGCGCCCAGGGCGAGGATTCCGAAGAAGGGCCCATTGGGTTTCAGCCGTACCCTGTCCGCGTACACGGAGCCAACTCCTGCCAGGGTGGCTTCCACGGCCACCAGCCACCAGGAGTGGATGTGGTTGATGGACAGCATTACTCCCACGGCTACGCCCGTGAGCAGCACCAGGGCGCCCTGGCCCTGGTGGCGGAGCCGGAGCTGGTGCGGTTCGGAGCGGCCGTACATGCCGGTGAGCGCGCCGAAGACGGCGTAGATCATGAGGTCGGTGCGGCCGGCGGCCAGCAGGAGCAGCGAGGGGACAGCAACGCTGATGGCCACGCGGAGCGCGGCAAGGTGGTCGCCGTTGGCAGGTTCCAATCGGTGGAGCGCGCGTACCTGCTCCCTTACGCGCTTCATGTCCGGACCTGTCCTGTTTCGTTGATCTACTGCAGCCCGAGGGCCCTTGCGAACGTATCACCGCATCCCGCGCACCGTAACATGCCGTCAGTCATAAGAGGACATCCGGCAAGCACGCAAAGGCCCGCCCCGTATGCGTCCCAAGGAAGCACGCGGGGCGGGCCTGTGAGCGTGGGCTACAAGAGTGCCCGGGCCGCGGGAACTATGCCCCGGCCGGAACCCCGCGGTGTGCGTGGGGGTCGGTGCCGTCCTGGGTTTCGAACGGCAGTTCGTCCAGGTTGATCAGCGGGTTCTCGTCCTGGGTCG
This sequence comes from Arthrobacter sp. SAFR-044, assembly GCF_051965175.1. GTDB lineage: Bacteria > Actinomycetota > Actinomycetes > Actinomycetales > Micrococcaceae > Arthrobacter. Next base: position 16,565 of record NZ_JBQCMK010000021.1, on the reverse strand, counting down.
CCACCAGTTCCTTCGCCTCTGCCTGGGTGTCGACGCTCGGCATCGATCCTGGGAGCGGGCGGTTGGCGGATTCCTTCAGGAAGTAGATGGCAATGGCGCCCACCAGGGAGGTGGCCATCAGGTAGTAAGCAGGCATCATGTCGTTGCCGGTGGCGCTGATCAGCGCGGCCACGATGAACGGGGTGGTCCCGCCGAAAATGGCCACCGCGAAGTTGTAGGCAATGCCCATGGCACCGTACCTGCTGGAGGTGGGGAACTGGGCCGGCAGTGCCGACGCCAGGTTGGCCACATAGAAGGTGACGGGGAAGGCAACCAGGGCAAGGCCGGCAAGAGTGGACCAGATCTGGCCGATACCGATCAGCATGAACGCGGGGATGGCCAGGACGATCGTGCTGATGGCTCCGATCCAGAGTACGGGGCGGCGGCCGATCCGGTCGGAGAGCTTGCCGGTCAGCGGGATGCAAAGGCTCATGACCACCAGGACGGGAATCGTCAGCAGTGTGCCGTGCACTTCGTCGTAGCCCTTGGACTCGGTCAGGTAAGTGGGCATGTAGGACGTCAGCGCGTAACCGGCCGTGTTGGCAGCGGCAACAACCACCATGGCAACAATGATGGGGCGCCAGTAGGCCTTGACGATCCCTACCGGTCCCTTGGCCGTGGCCGTTTCACCCGCGGATGCGTTCTTTGCATTCTCTTCCTGGGCGTCAAGGGTGGCCTGGAACTGCGGCGACTCCTCGATCTTGCTCCGGAAGTAGACGGCGATCAGGCCCAACGGGCCGGCAACCAGGAACGGGATGCGCCATCCCCAGTCCTCCATGGTGTCCTGGCCCAGGGTCAGCTGCAGGACGGACACCAGGGCGGCACCGATGGCGAAGCCCAAGTAGCTGCCCAGGTCCAGGAAGCTGGCAAAGAATCCGCGGCGCTTGTCAGCAGCGTACTCGCTGACGAACGTGGTGGCCCCGGCGTACTCGCCGCCGGTGGAAAAGCCCTGGACGACCTTGAGGAGCACCAGCAATGCTGCTGCCCACAGCCCGATTTGGGCGTATCCGGGCAGGAGGCCGACGGCGAACGTGCTGGCCGCCATGATCATCAGCGTGGTGGCCAGGATCTTCTGGCGGCCCATCTTGTCGCCCAGCCAGCCGAAGATCACGCCGCCCAGGGGACGGGCGATGAAGGTGGCGGCAAAGGTTCCCAGCAGGAACAGCGTCTGGGTGGTGGGATCGGATTCCGGGAGGAACACCGGGCCCATGGTGGTGATGAGGTAGCCGAAAACGCCTACGTCGTACCATTCCATGGTGTTGCCCACGATGGTTCCGCCCAGCGCCTTCTTAAGCATGGGCTGGTCAACCACGTTGACATCGGATTCCTTGAGGCGCCGCCGGGGCAGCAGCCTGGGCTTCTTGGCAGCCGTGGGGGCTGCCGGGTCGGTTCCGCGGGCGTTTGTGGCGCCTGCTGAAGAGTCGGTCCTGCTTCGGTCTGTGGGCATTTGGGCAACTCCTGTGGAGGTCATTTGCTTGCGACTTGTAGCTGCCCCGCTCCGGGCAGGCCTTCAATTTTACGGGAAATCCCATAGCGTCCCACAGTTCCATCGCGTACTATGGTCCCTTTTGGGCCCGATTAGGGCCTCCTTCGGGAAATTTTTTGTCCCGTTTTCCCGCGCTGTCACTGGGAAGCAGGCTGATCGATGGCGTCGATCCCAAAAATTTTCCAAACCGGCCCGTTTGAGGGTCCCTTTTGCCGGGGAACCCGCCCTGAAAGTGACGGCGGCCACCATCCTTGGAAGGGGTTCACAGGAGCCTCCGACGTGCCTATGGTAGAGCGATGAACACACCTCTTTCCGGGCAGTAGTCCACGCGCGCCCGGGCGCTTTCATTGGCGTTTCGTTTCAAGGAAGAACGAAGGAAAGAAGGGAAGTACAAAATGGGTGAAGAGTCCAGCCAGTCCCACATCAGGCCTGAGGTCGCCAACCACCTTGCCGCAGCCATGGATACCCCGGTGGCGCCCGGCCTCCCGGCAACCGGGCCCGTCCCCCTGGCGGAGCAGGGCGGGTGGCCGGACGGCATGGGCAAGCGGCGGCACCCCAAGGACCAGGGCGCCGGTCACGGCCGGATGGGACACGAAGCCGCAGTGACGGCGGTCCACCGCACCGGCCGCCCCCAGATGCCGCACTCCTCGTAGACGGCACACGGCACCAACACCCGCAAATTACCTGGGCCAGCCGAATGTGGCAGGCGCCAGGTAATTTGCGTGTCAGCGTAAAGCGCGCCTCGAAAACCGCGAAGACCTCAGCCTTCCCGGACCACCTCCGACGGGTCCTTGTCCACCCGCCAGCCCCGCCACCGCGGATGCCTCAGCCTGCCCGGCCCCGTCCACTCGCTGTACGTCACCTCGCCCACCAACTCCGGTGCCACCCAGTGGGCGTCGGCAGAGTCCGGGCGGGGGACTTCATGGAAGGGTGAGGTCTTCCGGCCGAGGCGTTCCAGCGTCTGCCGCAGTTCCGTAAGCTCCCGGGTGCTGAAACCGGAGCCGACCCGCCCCACGTACTGCAGCTTGCCGCCGTCGGGAATGCCCACCAGCAGCGATCCCACAGTGTCCTGGCGCCCGCCCTTTCCCGGCCGCCAGCCGCCCACCACCACTTCCTGGGTCTGCTCCGTCTTGAGCTTGATCCAGGTTCGTGTCCGCTGGCCGCTCACGTACCGGCTGTCAGTCCGCTTGGCCATGACGCCTTCAAGCCCAAGCTCCTGCGCGCTTTCCATGAGGAGCTCAACCGGTTCCTCCAGCACCATGGACAGGTCCACCGGGCAATCGGAGGGCCGGAAGAAGTCTTCGAGCCGCTGCCGCCGGTTACTGAGCGGCAGGGGCCGGAGGTCCTTCCCGTTGTCGAAGAGGAGATCGAACAGCATCAGCTGGATCGGGATCGAGGTGCGGGCTTGGGCGACGTCGGCCGCCCGGGTGAGTTTCATCCGCCCCTGCAGCAGGCCAAAGTCAGGCCTTCCACCGGGCCCGAGGGCGATAATCTCGCCATCAGCAACGAACGGCTGCCCTGGCCAGGAGTCCCGGTCCGTCAACTCGGGGTAGGTCCTGGTGACGTCGTTGCCGTTGCGGGAGAAGATCCTGACCTTTTCCCTGTCCGCCACCAGGAGGGCCCGGACGCCGTCCCACTTGAGTTCGTACTGCCAGGCGCTGCCCTGGAGGTCGGCAATGGTCCCGGAGGTTGCCATCATGGGAGCGTATTCCAGTGGGTCGGCGGGAGCACTGTCGGCTGGCTCGGGGACCGCGGCAGGCTCCTTTTCGCCGGTGTCCTGCGACGGTTCCTGGACCGGCGGAGCCGCGGACCGCCGTCGGCCGCCCGTGTGGTCCTGGTCCATCAGGTGGATGAGCCATTGGTTTTCCGCGTCCTTGCCCTGCCCGCGACCGGTGTGGATGAGTGCCACCTTCTTGCTGCCGCCCAGCCCGCCGCCTTCCGACCCGGTCAGGGTGACGATGACTTCCCTGCCGTTGATCCATTTGTGCAGCTCATAAGTGCCTGTATCCCAGATGGTCATCTCACCAGCACCGTACTGCCCCTTGGGGATGGTCCCGTGGAAGGTGAGGTAGTCCATGGGGTGGTCCTCGGTCTGGACGGCCAGGTGGTTCTTGCCGCCGGGCTCCGGAACGCCCTTCGGGAGGGCCCAGGACGCCAGGACCCCTTCGTGTTCCAGCCGGAGGTCCCAGTGCAGGCGGCTGGCGTGGTGCTCCTGGATGACAAAGCTGTTGCCGCCTGCCGCGATGCCCGCGAACGGTTCGGGCGTGGCCTCGGGATCGCGCATGGCGCGGTACTTGCCCAGGCGACCATCGACGTCGTGCGCTTCCTCCCTGGCAGCGTCAGTACCTTCTCCACCACCTGCAGCGGGGACGACGGCGGCGAACGGGTTGTTGCCGTCCCGCACCCTTCGCAGGACCTCCTGGTAGTCCAGGTGCCTCAGCTTGGGAGACTCGATTTCCTCCCAGGTCCGGGGCGCTGCCGCCGTGGGCGTGGGCCTGCCGCGGAGCGAGTAGGGGACTACCGTGGTTTTCGCCGCGTTGTTCTGGCTCCAGTCCACCAGCACCTTGCCCTTGCGCAGCGACTTCTTCATATCGCTGACGGCAAGGTCCGGGTGGTCGGCCTCGAGTGCGCGGGCCAGTTCCCGGGCGAAGGCGGAGATCTGTTCCGAGGTCTGCGTCCCGTCCAGCGCCGCGTAAAGGTGGATGCCCTTGCTGCCGCTGGTCACCGGGACGGAATCCAGGCCCACGTCCTGCAGGATGGCGCGCGCCAGGAGGGCCACTTCGCGGCATTCCGGCAGTCCGGCACCTTCGCCCGGGTCAAGGTCCAGCACCAGCCGGTCCGGGTTCAGCTGGTTGCCGTGCGGGTCCACGCGCCACTGCGGTACGTGGATTTCGAGCGAGTTGATTTGGCCAAACCAGGTCAGGGTGGCTGCATCGTTGACCATTGGATAGTGGATGGTCCGGTCCTTGTGCGTGATCGCAGCCCGCGGCAGCCAGCCGGGAGCTGAGTCCTCCAGGTCCTTCTGGAAAAACACTTCGCCGGGCTTCTCCGCCGTTCCCACCCCGTTGACCCACCGCTTGCGCGTGGCCGGGCGGTTGGCGGCCGCCGGGATCAGGACGTGCGCCACCGCAGCGTAGTAGGCCAGCACGTCCGCCTTGGTGGTGCCGGTCTCCGGATAGATGATTTTGTCCAGGTTGGTGAGCGTCAGTTCGCGTCCCGCCACCCGGACACGTTCGCGGCTACCTGCCACGGGGCTTCACCTCCGGCCCGCTCTGATGTTGACTGTATAAATGAGAGCCATCTGGAAAGGTGCCATTGCGTTCGGCCTGGTCAACGTGCCCGTGAAGGTCTACAGCGCCACAGAGGATCATGACATCAGTCTGCACCAGGTTCACAATGCAGATGGCGGCAGGATCCGCTACCAGCGCCGGTGCGAGGTCTGCGGGGAAGTGGTGGACTACTCGGACATCGAGAAGGCGTTCGAGGAGGACGGCCGAACCGTGGTGCTGTCCAAGGATGAGCTCAAGTCCATTCCCGCGGAAAACAGCCACGAGATCGAAGTGGTGCAGTTTGTCCCGTCGGAGCAGCTCGAACCCATGATGTTCGAGAAGAGCTACTACCTGGAGCCTGATTCCAAGTCGCCCAAGGCCTACGTGCTGCTCCGCCGGGCACTGGAGGACACGGACCGGGTGGCCATCGTCCAGTTCGCCCTCCGGGAGAAGACCCGGCTGGGTGCCCTCCGGATCAAGGACGATGTCCTGGTGCTGCAGTCCCTCCTCTGGCCCGATGAGGTGCGCGAGGCAAGCTTCCCGTCACTGGAGGCCGACATCAGGATTTCCGCCCAGGAACGGGACATGTCCGCGGCGCTGGTGGAATCCATGGCCGCAGACTTCGAGCCCGCCTCCTTCACTGACGAGTACCAGGTGCAGCTCCGCCAGCTGATCGACGCCAAGCTGGAACAGGGCGAATCGCTGGACACGGAGGAAACCTTCGGCGCCGAAGCCGGCGAGGGGGGCAAGGGCGAGGTCATCGACCTCATGGAGGCCCTCAAGCGGAGCCTGGACAGGAAGCGTGGCGGCGGGGAGTCCGCGTCTGCCGGCGGAGATTCCGACGACGAAGCAGAGGCCGGGGACGAGGAAACCGGGGCTGCCAAACCCGCACGCAAAGCCTCCGGTGCCAAGACGTCCGCGTCCAGGACGGCGGCAGCGAAGACCGGCACGGACGATGCCAAACCTGCCGGCAGGTCATCAGCGAAGTCCACATCCACTTCAGCCAAATCCACCGGGTCCAAGTCCACAGCGTCCAAGTCCAGTGCAGCTAAATCAACGGCGCCGAAGTCGTCTGCAGCTAAATCGTCGGACACCAAAGCGTCCGGCACGAAGGCCGAAGCCAAGCCGGCCGCCAAGACCACCCGGGCGCGCAAGCCGGCCTGACCAGCAACCAAAACTTACGTCCGGGAAAGGCCTTGGCGCCCGGTCCGCCGGCAGTCCTGCCTTTACACCGGCCCCCATCGCGTCCACAATGAGTCGCATCACAGCCTCCGCTGTGCCAACAGCGTGCTGTCACCCATTTGGACCTGACACGTAGAGGGGCACGGACATGAGCCAGCAGACCGATGCAGTGGAGGCGGACCGGGAGCTGAAGAAGAAGCACCGGGCCATGTGGGCGTCAGGGGATTACCCGGCCCTTGCCGACGAGATGCTCCTGGAACTGGGAGCCGTGCTGGTGGAGGCCAGCGGTATCAAGCCCCGTCAACGGGTCCTGGATGTGGCGGCGGGAACCGGCAACGCGGCCATCCCGGCAGCAATGATGGGCGCCAAGGTGGTGGCCAGCGACCTTACCCCCGAGCTTTTCGAAGCGGGCCGCAAGGAAGCCGCCAACCGGGGCGTCAGCCTGGAATGGCAGGAAGCCGACGCTGAAGCCCTGCCGTTCGGCGATGCGGAGTTTGATGCAGTGATGTCCTGCATTGGCGTGATGTTCGCGCCCCATCACCAGGCGGCCGCCGACGAGCTGGTCCGGGTTTGCAAACCCGGCGGCTCCATCGGCTTGCTGTGCTGGACCCCGGAGGGATTCATCGGGCAGATGTTCGCCGCCATGAAGCCTTTTGCCCCGCCGCCCCCGCCCGGCGCGCAGCCCTCACCGCTGTGGGGGAGCGAGGAGCATATCCGCGAGCTCCTGGGTGGGCGGATCACCGACGTTCACACCCGCAAGCAGAACCTGGCCGTCACGAGCTTCCACCAGCCCGCGGACTTCGTCAGGTACTTCAAGTCCCACTACGGCCCCATCATCTCCGTCTACAAATTCCTGGGCGAGGACCAGGACAAGGTCAAGGCCCTGGACAAGGCACTCACCGATCTTGCCGATTCCTTTGGGGATGCGCACGGCGATGCCCCGTTCCAGATGGAGTGGGAGTACCTGCTCTTCACGGCGAAAAAAGCCTGAGCCATGCCGGGAAACCATGTGGCCACCTCCGTTGCCACCATCAACGCCCGCCCGGAGCGTGTGTGGGACGTGATAACGGATCCGGCCACCGTGAAGGAGTTCATGTTCGGGACCACGCTGGAGACGGACTGGAAAGCGGGAAGCCCCATCACCTGGCGTGGCGAGTGGGAGGGGAAGGCGTACCAGGACAGGGGCCGGATCCTGGCGGTTGAACCCGGACGGCGACTGGTGCACACCCACTTCAGCCCGTTGTCCGGGCAGGAGGACAAACCGGAGAATTACCACACGCTCGAATGGACGCTTGAGGACCAGGGTGGCGCCACCCGGTTGTCGCTGGCGCAGGACAACAACCCCAGCGAGGAAGCCGCCGCGCACTCGAAGGGCATGTGGGACAAGCTCCTGGCCGATGTGAAGGCGCTCGCTGAACGCGGGTGACTGCTGCCCGCCCGGGTGGGCAGCAGGTTAAAACCAGGCGGCCGCCGTCGGGCATATCCCTTGGGAGGGAAAGCCCGACGGCGGCCGCCGGCGTTGTGCTGCCTGGGGCAGCGTGGCTGCTACTCGGCGTCGTGGTCCGTTTCGAGGATCTGCACCAGGCGCTCCAGTGCGTCGTCCGCACCGGCACCTTCGGCGCGGAGGACCACCACGTCGCCGTGGGAGGCGCCCAGGCTCATGAGGGACAGGATGCTGGCGGCATCCATGGCCTCATCGGCCGGCTCGCCCTCACGGGCAATGGTGATGTCCAGGTCGAACTCTCCGGCTGCCTCGGCAAAGATGGCGGCCGGGCGGGCGTGCAGGCCCACGCGGCTGGCGACTGTTGCGGTGCGTTCTGGCATTTTTGCTCCTTTGTCTTTCGGCGTGCTGATGCTTCAGCGCCGGGAAGGTCTGTGGCTAAACCGGCTCAGACGGTTGCGGGAACCGGTTCAACCGTATCAACGGACTTCTTGACTGCCCAGCGCTTCAGGCCCACCACGGCCAGTGCGCTGACCACGGTGCCGGCGATGATCGCGATCACGAACATCAACAGGTTGCCGATGGCGAAGAACACGAAGATACCGCCGTGCGGTGCCTGGGACGTCACATTGAAAGCCATGGTGAGTGCACCGGTGAGTGCGCCGCCCACCATGCTGGCGGGGATGACGCGGAGGGGATCGGCAGCAGCGAACGGGATGGCGCCTTCGGAGATGAAGGACGCGCCCAGCAGCCAGGCAGCCTTGCCGTTCTCGCGTTCAGCCAGGCTGAACTGCTTCTTGTCCAGGACCGTGGCCAGTGCCATGGCCAGCGGCGGGACCATGCCGGCTGCCATGACCGTGGCCATGATCTGCCACGGCGCCTGGTTGGTTGCGCTGCCGGCGCTCAGGCCGGCCACGGCGAAGGCGTACGCCACCTTGTTGACAGGGCCGCCGAGGTCGAAGCACATCATGAGGCCAAGGATGATCCCCAGGACGACGGCGGAAGCACCGGTCATGCCGGACAGCCAGCTGTTGAGCGCTGTGGTGAGTCCTGCGATGGGTCCGCCGAGCACCAGGAACATCAAACCGGAGGCAACGATCGAGGCGAGCAGCGGAATGATCACCACAGGCATCAGGCCGCGGAGCCAGCGGGGCACCTGCCAGGTTCCGATCAGGTGCGCAATGTAGCCGGCCAGGAGGCCGCCCACGATGCCGCCGAGGAAGCCGGCCCCCATGAATCCGGAAACGGCGCCGGCAACGAAGCCGGGTGCAATGCCTGGACGGTCGGCGATGGCGTAGGCGATGTAGCCGGCCAGCGCGGGGACCAGGAATCCCATGGACAGCGCGCCGATCTTGAACAGGACCGCGCCGAGGTAGATGGCCAGGCCGCCCTCCGGGAGGTTGCCGAAGTTGTTCGCCAGCACCACCTTGTCCGCAACGCTGGTGATGTTGTAGCCGCCCAGGAGGAAGCCCAGGGCGATCAGCAGGCCGCCGCCGGCAACAAACGGGATCATGTAGCTGACACCGGTCAGCAGTGCACGCTTCAGCTTCTGGCCGATGTGTTCACCCTTTTCCGATGCTTCCTGTTCCGCCTGCTCTTCGGCACCGAAGTGCGGTACGCGGCGTGCGTGGGGATCGGATGCGGCAGCCAGCGCTTCCTGCACCATCTTGCCCGGCTCATCGATGCCGCGCTTTACCGGGGCGTTGATGACGGGCTTTCCGGCAAAGCGTTCCTTGCCGCGGACGTCCACGTCAACGGCGAAGATCACGGCGTCAGCTGCGGCGATCACGGCCGGGTCCAGCGGCTTGGCGCCGGAGGAACCCTGCGTTTCAACCTGCAGGTCGACGCCCATCTCCTGGGCGGCGGCAACCAGGGAGTCTGCTGCCATGTAGGTGTGGGCAATGCCGGTGGGGCAGGCCGTGACAGCCACCAGGCGGGCGGGGCCGGAAGTGGCCGGGCCGGCCGGGGAAGCGGCGGACGCGGTGCCGGCGGAGGATCCCACAGCCCCGGCACCGGAACCGACCGCAGCACCGACGGGGACTGCATCAACCGGAGCGGCGGCGGCGTGGGCGGCAGGCTTGTCGGCCAGAGCGCCGTCCACGAGTTCCACGATCTCAGCCTGGGAGGAGGCGTTGCGGAGGGCCGCGGTGAAGTCCTTTTTGATGAGGGACCGGGCCAGCTTGGAGAGCAGCTTCAGGTGCTCCTGGTCAGCCCCGTCCGGAGCGGCGATAAAGAACACCAGGTCTGCCGGGCCGTCCTTGGCGCCGAAGTCCACCTTCGGGTTCAGCCGTGCCATGGCGAGCGTGGGTACGGTGACGGCAGCCGAGCGGCAGTGCGGGATGGCGATGCCGCCGGGAATGCCGGTGGCGGTCTTCTGCTCGCGGGCAAAGGCGTCGGCGAAGAGGCCTTCAACTTCTGATGCGCGTCCGGTGGCAGCTACCTTGCTGGCCAGATGCCGGATCACCGTCTCGGGGGCGTTGCCCAGGTTCTGGTCGAGCTCGACCAGGTCCGTGGTGATGAGCTGGGTCACTGTCAATCCTTTCGAAGGGCCGTGATGGTTACGGCATCCGGGGTGGTTTGGTTTACTGCCGGAACGGTGGAACCCGGCAGCGAGGCAGCGGCGGCACCGTGGGCCACCGCCTGACGAAGGCAGTCGGCAGGGGCGGCGCCCCGGCCATGGGCAAGCAGGTAGCCGGCAAGTGCGGAGTCGCCCGCGCCCACCGTGCTGACCGCGGCGACCGGCGGGTGCGTGGCCAGCCACGCGCCGTCAGCCGTGACGAGGACAGCTCCCTTGGAACCGAGAGTTGCCAGCACAGCACCCACGCCGGAACGGACGACGGCGGCTGCGGCGGCAGCTGCGGCCGCCGGATCCGCTTCCAGCTCGTCACCGGATGCCGGTGGGAAGCCGGCAGCTGCGGCCAGCTCGGCCAGTTCCTCGGCGTTGGGCTTGAGGAGGTCAGGCATGCCCTCCGGGCCGCCGGTGAGGGCGGCCGCGAGTGGCAGGCCGGACGAGTCGACGGCGATGCGCGGGGCGGCGCCGTCGGCGGAGGAACGCAGGCGGTGGGCCACCGTTGCGTAGAAGTCGGTGGGGAATCCCGGCGGCAGGGAGCCGGCCAGGACCACCCAGCGGGCGCCGCGTGAGCTTTCGACCAACAGCTTGATGAGGGCTTCCTGCTGGTTCTCATCCAGTACGGGCCCGGGTTCGTTGATCTTGGTGGTCACGCCGCCGGGCTCAGTGAGCGCCACGTTGGTGCGCAGCGGCTCGTCGATGGGAAGCGAAACGAAGGGCACCGCGCTTTCACGCAGGCCGGCCAGGACCGGATCGCTGTCCGCCCCGGGGAGGACGGCAAGGGATTCAAGTCCGGAGGCCACCAAGGCACGGGAGACGTTGACTCCCTTGCCGCCGGACTCCTGGCGGACGGAGACGGCGCGCTGCACCTCGCCACGCTCCAGGGGGCCGGGGAGGGCTACGGTGCGGTCAAGGCTGGGGTTGGCCGTGAAGGTGACGATCATGCGACCACCACGTCCACGCCGGCCTCTTCCAGGGCGGCTGCGAGTTCAGGTCCGGGTTCACTGTCTGTGATCAAGGTGTCCAGATCTTTCAGGGAGGCGAACTGGATCAGGGTTTCCGTATCCAGCTTTGAGGAGTCGGCCAGCACCACAATGCGGCGTGCCGACTGGACGAAGGCTGCCTTGACGGCTGCTTCTTCAGGATCGGGAGTGCTGACGCCAAAGGTGGCGTGGATGCCGTTGGTCCCGATGAACGCGATGTCAGGGCGGATCCGGGCGGCGGCATTTACCGTTGCCTGCCCCACTGCCACCTGGGTGAGGCCGCGAACCCGGCCACCCAGGATCTGCAGGGCAACGCCGGGAACGTTGGAGAGTTTGCTGGCGATGGGTACTGCGTGGGTGATCACCACCAGTTCATGCTGGGGGCCCGTTCCGTCGGAAGGTTCGACGGCGGCGCGGCGGGCCAGCAGGTCGGCAAGCACCTCGGTGGTGGTGCCACCATCCATCAGGACGCTGGCGGGTGAGTTCCGGGGAATCAGGGCAAGGGCGGCTTCGGCGATCCGGATTTTTTGGTCCGGCCGCTGGATGGCCCGTTCAGTGACGCTTTCTTCGGTGGTGCTGAAGCGGTCTGCCGCAACGGCGCCGCCGTGGACGCGGCGGACCGTGCCCGCGTTTTCGAGGGCGGCAAGGTCCCTGCGCACCGTTTCGGTGGTGATGCGGAAGCGCTCAGCCAGCAGGGTCACGCTGACCCGGCCGCTGCCGGCAACAAGCTCGGCAATCTGTTGCTGGCGCTCTTCGGCGAACACGTACCCTCCGTTGCGTAGGTCCTGCTGTGTACGCTTCGCCCGTTCCCGGACTCGGCGTGACTGGCATCACATTGATGTTGAGTTACTTGACTTTATCTTTGCTTCTGTTGGTTTGTCAATGGAAACCAACATGAAACAAGATTCCTCATCAGGTCCCCAGCTGGGGATACCAAGAGCCGGACTGGACACGTGCGGCCCAGCCCGGCTTTTTCGGGTTCATCAGTGTGCCCGGGGATCCCGTCCCGGTTGCGCCGTGGCTAGATGCCGCCGTCCCGGCTTTCGTGGCGCGTGATGCGCTCGCCGGTGTTGGGGTCGATAACGGAACGGGACTCGCTGACCCGGCGGCTGCGGCCGGGGGAGGCAAGAATAAGCGAGGCGATCAGTCCGATAACGCCTACCGCCATGAGGATGTAGCCCACCAGCTGCTGGTCCACGAAGGGGATCAGTCCCGGAGCCACTGCCCAGGCAAGGATGGCGCCAAGGGCGATGAGGAAGATTGACGATCCGATTCTCATGACTTGCTCCTTATGGCCGCGTCCTGCGCGGCGCTGGTAGGGCGTTACGGGAGGTGGTGCGTACACTGCCAAAAGCTAAGCCTGCTGTCTGTCAAGCGTCACGCTACCTCCCGGTGATGCCGGATTCAATGACCTGGCCGGGGCCGGCGGGCTTCCGTCGTTAGGCTTGACCAGTGGAAACAGTTGTGTGGTCCAAGCCGGAAGGCCAGCGCGCCGGCACCCCCCTGCTGGTGATGATGCATGGTTACGGCACAGACGAGTCCCGGATGGTGCGCCTCTTCGAGTTCCTGCCTCCGGAGTTCACCTTCGCGGCGCTGCGGGCGCCAATGCCCATCGGCGACCACTGGGGGTGGTTCCTGCTCGACTACTTCCTGGCAAACGACTTCGCGGATGTCATCTCGGCTGCCGCCTCGGTGAGGGCCTGGATCAGCTCCGTCAGGGACCAGCACAGCAGCGTCACGTTGATGGGGTACTCGCAGGGCATGGCCATGGCCAGTACGCTCCTGCGGCTGCACCCGGATGACTACAAAGCGGTTGTGGGACTGTCCGGCTTCGTGCTTAACAACGAGCTCCTCTCGGTGACGGATTCCTTCGAGGCCAAGCCGCCCTTCTTCTGGGGCCGGGACAAGGCAGACCTGGTGATCAACGAGGATGCGGTGGCCTACACTGCCGAGTGGCTGGAAAAGAACACCTTGCTGACTGCCCGGACCTATCCGGGGATGGGGCATGCGATGTCCAAGACCGAAATGGTGGACGTCAGCGCCTTCCTGCGCCACTACGTGCTGCGCTGACGCGTGTAGCCACCCCGCCGATGGGTAAGAAAAAACAGTTGCCAGCTAAATTTGCAAGCGCTTACACTCGTCTACGGCCATGATCGGTCCTGCAGTGGGCGGACAAGGAAGTGATGCTGCGTGCATGAGGCGCGGCAAACCCTCCTTCAGGCTGTCCCGGCAGGGCCGGCTGTCCATCAACCGAAAGGACACCGCACTGCCGATGACACCGGAAACTGCAGCTGCCGCCGCCGACTGGACCGGCGCCGGAGCAATCCTGTTTGACCTGGACGGCGTCCTGACGCCCACCGCTACCGTGCACGAGCGTGCCTGGCAGGAATTGTTCGACGGCTATTTGTCCTCGCACCCTGAGGTCCCCGGGTACCGCGAAAGCGACTATTTCGACCATATCGACGGCAAGCCCCGCTTTGACGGGGTACGGGACTTCCTGGCCTCCCGGGGGCTCACGCTGCCTGAAGGCCCCCTCGATGACGACCCCGCCCACGAAACTGTCCAGGGCCTGGGCAACCGGAAAAACGCGATCTTCAATGACATCGTCAGCGCCGGCGTCGAACCTTTTCCGGGCTCGGTGCGCTTCCTCGAAGCCGCGCTGGAGCGCGGACTCAAGGTCGCCGTCGTCTCCTCCTCCCGCAACGCCCCCGCCGTCCTGGAAGCCGCCGGACTCAGCCACCACTTCCAGGTGGTGGTGGACGGCGTGGTGGCCGCGGAGAAGGGCCTCCCCGGCAAACCGAACCCTGCCACCTACGAGTACGCGGCCAAACTGCTGGACCTCTCCAGCCCCGAGTGCGTGGTGGTGGAAGACGCGGTGTCAGGGGTGCAGGCCGGACACGCGGGATCGTTCCACTCGGTCATCGGCGTGGACCGGGGCGCCGGGCGGCAGGCGCTGCTCGATGCCGGAGCCACCTTGGTGGTCAACGACCTCCAGGAACTCATCCCGTAAACACGCCGGCATCAAAACCTGCGTTGCCTGCCCCGGGCAACCCTGCTGCTTCCCGCCAGCACCCATCCGAGAACAGCCCTTCCCCGAATACTCCGTGCCGGCCAGCCCGGCACCACAGCAAGGCCAAAAGGACCCCGACCATGGCACTGATTACCGCGGACCGCGAACGGTTCCCCGATACCCCCTGGCAGTTCGTTGAGACGCGCTACGAAACCGACGGCGCGGAAACCCTCGAGACCCTGTTTGCCCTGGGCAACGGGCATCTGGGCATCCGCGGTGCGCATTGGGCGGCGGCCGATGCCGGGCTTCCGGGCAGCTTCATCAATGGCCTGCACGAAATCTGGGACATCAAGCACGCGGAAAACGCCTTTGGCTTTGCCCGGACGGGCCAGCGCATCCTCTACATCCCGGACGCCAACAACTTCGCGGTGGTGGTGGACGGCGAAATGCTCAGCCTCGCTGAATCGGAGGTCCTGGACTACCGGCGGAGCGTCGACTTCTCCACCGGAATCTACGAGTGCCGGATCACCTGGCAGTGCCGGTCCGGCGCCACGGTGACCACGACTGAACGCCGGGCCGTTGGCTACGAGTCCCGCGGCAGCCTCGGCATTTCGCTGGAGGTGGCTGCGGACCGGCAAATCTCCCTGGATGTCACCTCCGCCGTGATTAACCGCCAGGACCAGCCGGTGGAAGACCACTCCGTGCACGATCCCCGCCGGGCCGGACGGCACGCGGGGCGGGTGCTGCTCCCTGTGCGGCTCGACGGCGGCGACGGCTCGCTGCGCCTCTCCTGGGAGGCGGCCGAATCCAAGCAGCGGGTGGGGATCGCGGTGGACCACTGGACCTCCGCCGGGCACCAGCCGTTCGAAACGGTGGTGGACCAGGACGACAGCACCGTCCGGTACGTCCTTGCGGTCGATGCCGACGAGCCCTTCCGGCTGGAAAAGAGCGTCAGCTACGCGGCCGGCCGCGCCATCCAGGACCCGGAGGTGGATGCGGCCGCCGTGGCAGAGGAAGCCCTCCGCCCGGTGGACAGCATCTTTGCCGAGAGTATGGCCCACTACCGCGCCTACTGGGCCACCTCCGACATCGTGGTTGATGGCGGCCGGCCCGGGCTGCAGCAGGCCATCCGCTGGAACCTGTTCCAGCTGGCCCAGGCCACGGCGCGCGCCGACGTTGCCGGCATCCCTGCCAAGGGTGTGACGGGTTCGGGCTACGAGGGGCACTACTTCTGGGACCAGGAGGTGTACCTGCTGCCGTACCTTACCTACACCAACCCCGACGGCGCCCGGCAGGTCCTCGAGTTCCGCCACGGCATGCTTCCCGAGGCAAGGATCCGGGCCAAGGAACTGAGCGTGGACGGCGCCCTCTTCCCGTGGCGCACCATCAACGGGCTTGAGGCCAGCGCCTACTACGCTGCCGGGACTGCGCAGTTCCATATCGCCGCTGCTATTGCCTTCGCCACCAACAGATACCTCTGGGCTACCGGGGACGCCGAGTTCCGGGAGGGCATGGGCGCCGAACTGCTGATCGAGACGGCCCGGATGTGGATCTCCCTGGGCTTCTTTGGCAAGGACGGACTCTTCCACATCCACGGCGTCACGGGCCCTGATGAGTACACCGCAGTGGTCAACGACAACCTCTACACGAACGTCATGGCCCGCTTCAACCTTCGCGCCGCCGCCGCGCTTGAGCATGCGGGCATCACCCATGAGGAGCGCCAGCTGTGGGAGGCGGCCGCAAAGCGGATGCAGTTGCCGTTCGACGACCGGATGCAGGTCCACTCGCAGGACAACGACTTCATGACCCTGGAGGCCTGGGACTGGACCACGCCGCGGTCCAAGTACCCGCTGCTCCTGCATTTCCACCCGCTGGTCATCTACCGGCACCAGGTCCTGAAGCAAGCGGATACCGTCCTGGCCATGTTCCTGCAGTGGCAGGACTTCACGGCCGAAGAAAAGCAGCGGGCCTTCGACTTCTACGATCCCATCACCACCGGCGACTCAACCCTCTCCGCCTGCGTGCAGGGGATCATGGCGGCCGAGGTGGGCTATTCGAGGGAAGCGCTGGAGCACTTCACCAATGCCGCCTTCATCGACCTTGACGACACGCACGGCAACACGATCGACGGTGTGCACATCGCCTCCACCGGCGGAGTCTGGAGTTCGCTGGTGTGCGGGTTCGCCGGCATGCGCGACCAGGGCCCGGTCCCGTACTTCGATCCCCGGCTGCCCGCGGAGTGGGAGGGGCTTACCTTCCACCTGAAGATCCGGGGCCGCCTGCTGCTGGTCCAGCTTGCCGCCGGTTCCATCACGCTGACGGTCCAGGACGGCGGGCCGCTGGCGGTGGACGTCCGCGGGCACCGGTTGGTGGTGGGCAGTGAACCCGCCCAGGTGCTGCTGGAGCCGGTTGCGGAGCCTGAGCCCACGGTGTTCCCCAGCGGGCTGCCGACGGCGAGCATCCCCGTGGTGCGCGGCAACAGCTAAAGCCCCGTCCCGATCACCCGGCCAGGAGGGTGGCGGCTTCCTGGCGGGTGGTGCCGGAGTCCTGGATGCCTTCTGCGATGTGGGCGAGGTTGGCGGGGAT
>NZ_JBQCMK010000020.1:0-48243 GCF_051965175.1 Arthrobacter sp. SAFR-044 | reverse complement strand
ACAAATTTGCAATCTTCGCAGCTTGATTCGGGTCCGGGTCGGTCGCCGTCAGGATAATGATGACAGTCTCCTCAGGCCTGGTGGCCGTGACTTTGCCTACGAGTGCCTGAGCTCCCCCACTCAAATCAAGTTCTTTGGCAACGGCTCCGAGCACCTTAGCGCTCGTTGCCAAGCTAACGTACGACGCAACCCGCTTTTCCGCAAAAGCATTGCTTTCGGACACGTCCGTCGCAGAGGCGGCCCCAATCACCGATAGGAAAAGCTGGGTTTTCGCCTGATATTGAGGGGTCTGCAGAAAAGTGTACCCCGCCGCTAGCGACAGCCCGATGAGGGTGGAGACCAGGATGGCGAGCCACCGCAGTCGAATGACATGTACCCAGTCTTTCAACTCCATCATTTCGCCAGCCTTGTCCGTCGCAAAAGCAACTCCGTTTCAACCGAAAGAAGCTGGACACCATCTCCGAATCGGAGTATGCCACATGGCAAGAATACCTACGACGGCCTCAGACGTCAGCTGTAATAATGCAGGTCGTCGGGACTGGGTACGTCTGGTCGGCGACGTGCGCTCCGCCCCTGGTGCCGTCGATCCCCCGGCTATTGCGCGGCGGGTTTGTTAAGTCTCAAGAAGTATCGGATTTGCTGGCCTCCGTATCTACAGAATGGGCAAGTTTGGTGCCGTCAACCCAGTATGCCGACACTCCTCGAGACTGCGCCGAATACGAACCTGCTGGAAGCTTGATAACTGGAACCGGATCCAAAATCCCCTACGTACCGGCGGGGCTCCGTAGAAGGCTGGCAAAGCCGACGTTTCCGCTTAAACTATTCGTCGAGGTTTTGATCGTGCCAGTCCCAAGCCTTAGGAGTGTGCCCACGTTCTTGCCGACGTTGTTCCGTACATTCAATTCCGAGGTGGCGCCAGTACCCGCAACCAGGATAAATGCGTCCTGTACCGTTCCGTTTTTGACGATACTGTTGTCGTCGACGGTAATTCGGTCGCCCACATTGATGTTGATGACGTAACCGGAGGATGTCCCGCAGTCTGCAAAGTTGTTACCCAAGATACTGACGTCTTTCATCGTGCCGGTATTTTCGTAGCCCAAACGAACAATTTCGCCGGGCCAAGAGCTAAAAGTGTTCCGTTCTATACGGACGCCGAGCAAGCCGTTCAGGATGAATCCGGGCCCGGTATTACCCGCGCCAGGGGCATTGATGATGTTGTCGTGGACGTGAATGTCGATGTAAGGGTCTGTGTCTGCAGCCCGGTGATCGTGCCACTCGAACTTAAAAGCCGCTGCTTTCGATCCGGAGAAGGTATTCCCAGCAACCTCCCAGCGCTTCGACGTGAAGGTGGGCGGCACCAGCGATACGCCGACATCGGCTGCGAAGCCGCCACAGTCCTTGAAGGTGTTGTTGATGATCCGGATGTCGTTGCAGATTGCCGTTGTGTCGAATACGTTCGGTTCCACGTCGATAGCACCAGGCATGGTCGGGGCCGCAAGCCGGGTAAAGGTGTTTCCTTCGATAAGAACGTTCTCACCGGCTATGACAGTTACTCCATTCCGTCCGGCGTAGTTCACGCCGTCAAACAGATTGTTGAAAATGCGCACGTCACGATTACGGACTCCGGTATCCGTTCCTCCGACGCCAGTGCGGGCGATGGTAATAGCATCGCCCTGCATGTTGAGGAACTGGCAATTGCTCACTACAAGTCCATTGACCGCGGACATGTGCAGAAGTGCCTGATTCTGGCTAAGCTTTCCAGCACCCACAAATATGAGGTCAGTGAAAGTAATTCCGCTGTCGTTTTCAGACGGGTTGGCGGTCAGATTCCAGCCGATAATGGGATCTACCTCGCCGGCGCCAGCGCGGTTGTAATGCAAAGTGGAGGCTCCTGGTACGCCTCGGAAGGTGACGTTCGATTTTCCTGTACCCACAACCTTGCGACACAGGTACGTTCCGGCAGGAAAGAAGACGGTAGTGCCAGGACCAGCGGCATTGAGAGCAGCCTGAATAGATGCGCTGTCATCAACCGCGCCGCCGCCCGTAGCGCCGTAGTTCTGGACGTTGAGCACGAGTTCGTCCTTGCCGGTAGGCACGGCATCCTCGTGCAAGGGTTTCCGTAAGGCGGCAACGCTTGCCACGGAGATGCCAGCGAAGGCCGCGGCTCCGGCAAGGATCACGCGGCGGGGGAGCCCTGACGACGGAGCGGTCGCTGAAGTGCGGTCTGGACGGTCCATCCTTCTCTCCTCTGGATTACAACTTCGGGGAACGCGACAGGGGAAGATACTCCTGGTTATGGAATTCGGCTTATCGCCACGTGTGGGGCGTGAGCGGCGGATGTCCGCGTACCAATATCGCTTGCCTTTCATGCTTAATTATCAAGGATGGCCAGTGCTTGGGCACCCCTAACTTGAGGATGTAGGGGACTAGCCCGTACCGCTGGCCTATCGGCGTTGAAGCCCGTACAGCACTAGGAATGCGCGCCGGTGCGTGATCACACGCTTGGTCGGGAGGCGTTTTACCGGAGGTTGCCGTCTTCGAGCGACTCCGTTATCGAGGAGCAACGCACTCAGACCCCCGGATACCTAACGTGGGTAGTAGGCTCTTCGTGGTTCGTGGGGAAATGGATTCCTGGAATGAGCGGCATGCCGCCACCGGACGGCACTTCTCAAGAGAATTAGCGATCTGAAGTTGGCGGCGTTGCGGTACCCGCGGGCGGTTCTCTTGATGTTCTTGATCGCTGTGTTGTTGGCCTCAACTTTTCCGGTCGTAGCCCGGTAATAATCAGCACCTCAATCTCTTTCAACCACCTGCAGACGGCGCGGTAGAGCCTGTTCGCCTCGGTCCGGGCTGCCGCCTTGACGAGCACCTCGAGCTTTGTCTTCGCTGCCGCGGCGTCCTCCAGAGAACCGGCGCGCAGGACCGGAGTAGTTTTTTGACCTTCCAGACCGCCCGAAGGGTGCAGGTCGGATCATCGACGGCGAAGACTTCCTCGAGCCTGGCCGCTGCCCTGCAGCTGAGCGTATCGCGACCAGGCAGCAGCATGGTCGGCCAGGGCGTATCGACGGCCCGACCGCGTCGGCCCTTGACCTGCTGGCAGAGATTCTGCCCGGTCTCCGTCACGGGCTGGTTAACCAGCGAGACCAGGTGGAAGTGATCAACCGCAACAGCAGTGCACGGAAGCCACATCCAGCGACGTTCCTTCCGTGGGGAGGCGTCGATACCGCAGCTCGGGCAGCCCAGTGGCTGGTCGGTTTCAATGACGACTTGCCGGCGGCCGGCGGTAATGCTGGTGGAAATTGACATGAAAGCCGGCAGGTTGAAGACGATAGTCGCAGCGTCGGCTGCAACCCCGGTAGGCTCGTTCAAAGGCTCGGGGTCTTGTTCGAAGTTGAATGCTAGACACACTCATCCCAGCAAGTCCACGCGCCCCATTGTCTTCAACGACACGAACTCATTTCCCCACCAACCACGAAGAGCAGGGCACGACGGCGAGCGCGCCCGTAGTGCTCCTCACGTTCTACGGCAGGATCAAACTGGTCCAACTACCTCGAGGGCGGACAGTCTAAATTCTCCCGGCGGGTTAGCTGAGCCGCGTTATGAAGCTGAGTTCATGCGGGCGTTAGGGAAAAGAAGGAAGAGGGCTTTGTGCCGCTGCCAGGGCCTCGCGGGCGGAACTACGGCAGCAGTCTTGGTAGTCCCTGTGGTCAAGACGACAGGTTGCCGCAGGCTTTCGTGCCAGCACAGGGAACTCCAACCGCGAAGCAGCACTAAGACGCGTCGGGTCCGTGTGCCCCTTCGATCAGGTTGCCATGGGTGGCACAAGCCGCCGGCGCTGCCCAACCCATAAAAGCTAACTCCCGTCCTTGAACTGACGGCAATTAGACTGCGCCGTCACCGATTCGATGTAGAAAGCGCGGAACTTGTCATCAAACGATCAACTTCGACATCGATCAGATCCCCGTCGAGCTCCGCCAGACCCCGGCCCAGTGGTCGAAACTGTACTTCTCGCTAATAACATCCCGCGCGTGTTTTCCTAACGCTGATCGGTCGGCATCCTCGGACGCAATGAGGTCTAGAAGAGCCTGCTCCCAATCCTGTTTTGTAGTGGCGTAGCGTCCGCCCATAGCTTCCAAGACTCCGCGATTCGCTCCCACAGGGCTTCCAACGGTGGGCAATCCTGACGCCCCGTACTGAAGCAGCTTGTAAGCGCACTTACCTCGAGCGTATAAGGAGTCGTCCAACGGCATGATGCCTATATCTGCTTGCGCCAGGACCGACCCGAAGCTCTGTGGTGACCAAGCCACCCGCTCGACAATTTTGTCTAGTTCACCAAGCGACCTACTTCCAGCGCTGACTACGAGCAGTCGTATACTTCTTTCAGAGTGAACCGCCAATAGGGGCTCAGTGATTTGCTGCAAATAGGGCTCAGTTGCAGGTGATCCCATCCAGACTAAGGTCGGCACCTCGGCCAGGGCATAGTCAGATTTCGGAACATAGTCTGGTGGATTCACGCAACTCGGGATAATGACGACGTCCGCGCGAAGCTTCGCCGCATGTTCGGCCAGATATTCGTTGCCGGCGATAACCACGTCGGCTGCTGTTATCGCGGCGGACCACACCTTTGCTTTGTTCCATAATTTTCTGGGTCCACGAGCATGAGTGTCAAAGATGGCGTCGTCGAAGTCGTAAATGCTACGACTAGCGCCCGTTAACAGAGATGATTCCAGTCCTCCATTGCTGAAAGGCGATGCCTCCCTACTCAGGAGAAGAGTCGACGTCTTTACTTCCCTGGCGAGCCTCCTCAAATTTAACTCGGCATGGACCAGTCTTGGAAGCCCTCGGATAATGCTCCGCAACCCGTTTTCGCCGCCACCTAGGTAGTCATGATGGACCGCCTCGATATCTAGGAAATGCAGCCAGTCATGAATTCGCACTCTAGCGCTACCACCGGTAACTCCATACGTGGCTACAGTAACAAGGGGGTTTCCGTCTTTTGTTGCCAACGCACTTTCCTTTCGAATGCAGTGCCTGCCGCTTGTCCCTCGAGCTGCCATGATAAACAATGACACTCGCCCAGGCGCCGGGACCTTATCCACCCGCAAATGTAAAATAAAACCGGCCCACTTACTTGAGAAAGCAATATGGCTACCCTTAGACAGCGATATATGCATACATGAAGAACCACATAGACGCTAAGAAATCCTTTTCTATTAGGCTAAGCCGGGAGGTGTCATTCGCACCGGTTACAGTTGCCCCCCCCCCCCCAATTTCTATGGTCAGCAAATCGACGCCAAAACACCGGGCCTGAAGTCTTTATGCCCCACGCAATAGCAGTCAGGACAACAGTCTCGTTCTGTCGCCTATGCCACTACCTGTTCCGACTGCGCCTGCGTGGCCATCAGAACCGGGGGCGAGAACCCGGCCGAATATGCTTGGGACCAGCTGGAGCCCTGACGCTTACGGTGGCGTCGCTGGTTATGAAGGGTGTCGATGCTTCGGTGGCCCCACCGAATTGTATGAACTGCCCCTTAGTTACAATTTTTCTATGTGGTCAAAACATAACTTGTTCTTGGTGTCGAGTAGGGGAAGATATGAAGAGGCTAACAAGGTCAAGTCGAGATCGTCGTGATCCGTGATGAGAACCGCAATGTCGGCCGCTGAGACTGCAGCCTCATCGAGGGCTACCTTTGTTACTCCTGGGGGCCAGCGGTGCGCCTCAATGTGCTCGTCCACTGCGATGAGTTTTGCCCCTGCGCCAAGAAGTAGTTCAATGAGGCGGAGGGAAGGGGCCTCGCGAATATCCCCGGTATTCTTCTTGTAAGCCAGTCCAATCAGCAGGACAGTAGATCCAGAAATGGAACGCTGATCGCTGTTGAGCATTAGCATCAGTCGCTGGACGACGTAGTCCGGCATATGGTCATTTACGTCGTTCGCAAGTTCGACGAACCGAAAGTTCTGTCCCAACTTGCGGCGGACCTGCCATGACAGATAGCTCGGGTCCACTGGCAGGCAGTGCCCTCCAACGCCGGGCCCAGGGGTAAACTTCATAAATCCGAATGGCTTTGACGACGCCGCTTCAATGGACTCCCAAATGTCCACGCCGAGCTGATGCGCGTAGATTGCCAACTCGTTCACCAAGGCTATGTTTACGTGCCTGAAGGTGTTTTCTAAGAGCTTTGTCAATTCGGCTTCCTTCGGACCGCGGACGGGAACTGTCTGATTGACAAGCCTTCCATAAAAAGCTTGAACTCTTTTTAACGACTGGGCATTAATACCCGAAACGACCTTCGGGGTTTCGACGAACCCCCAGCGTTTATTACCTGGGTCGATCCGCTCCGGGCTGTAGCCTACATAGAAGTCTTTTCCGGCTTCAAGCCCTGAGCCCTCCTCCAGTATCGGGACGAGAAGTTCTTCTGTTGTGCCTGGATACGTCGTGGACTCGAGAACGACAGTCGCGCCGGCCCGCACGAGAACGGCCAATGATCTCGCCGATTCTTCGATGAAAGTCAAGTCTGGAAGGTGCTCACGCAGAGGTGTGGGAACTGTGATCACGGCGATGTCGAAGCCAGCAGCCTCCCGATAGTCAGTAGTGGCTAAATAACGTCCGGATGCGAGCGCCGTCCGCAGTGTTTCCTCATTGATATCGTCAACGTACGAGCGACCGGCAGACAGCTGATCGATTCGGCGCTTGTCCACATCCACACCAACGACGTCGTAACCCACTTCGGTCGCCCGAATGGCCACAGGTAGGCCAACATAACCCTGACCGACTATAACGACTTTTTCCTGCTCGGTAGCCATAATTGATTTCCAATCAGTTTTGAATTATCGGTCTAAACAATTCCAGGCTACAAGTATTGGTCGCTGCTTTTGATGACACTTTTGTGTTTACAAGTGCAAATTTGCGGCCTGGTTACGGCGGCGGATTTATTGTTTTTTCAACGATAATGGCACCATTCGAGGGTGAAGCCGGCCTGGTCCTGCCCTCCAATGGCTTTTGCCACCTTGGGCGGGAACTGACGAAGGTGGCATCGGTTTTCGCCTTGAGTTGCGATGCAGATGTCTGAGGGGTGGCAAAATGGACTCGACTGCGGGTTCTCTAGCCACCCTCTTCATGCCCCCTCATGGGAAGAGGACCGCTTTTTTCAGGGAAAAGGTTGCGACTCTGGCTGGTCTCTTCTTGCTCTTCCAACCAGGCTTGAAACATGAGTATGGTCCACAACTGATGTTGGTGGTTGCGCTTGCCCCCAAGATGGTCCGACCATATGCCTCGGACTACTTCAGGGCGAAAGTATCCCTCCCGTCGCAATCGTTCCTCGTTAAGCAGCAACTCAGCCCAATCACGAAGCGGGCCCCTGAGCCAGCTGTCAAGGGGCAATCCAAACCCCATTTTGGGACGTTCGATAAGCCGTTTGGGTACGTGCCGGTAAAGCACTTGTCGAAGCAACCATTTCCCTTCTCCCCCCCTCACTTTCTTATCGATTGGCATACGCCACGCAAGCTCAATAACGGATGGGTCCAACATGGGTGCCCTCGACTCCAGGCTCACAGCCATGGACGCCCTATCAACTTTCACCAAAATGTCGTCGGGCAAGTACGTCAGCGTATCCATCGCCATCATCCACTCCACAAAGTCGGATTTTTGGGGCCACTGTCGTCTGTCGGTCATTATCGTCGCCGGTTCAGCACCGCCCAGAACAACCCTCGCCGGATCGTCCCAATGGCTGGTGAGCTGGCGGTAGTAGTTTGCCTCACTAGCGGTATTTAACACTCCGGCTAACTTCTGCGCTTTATCGCCTAGGGTGGTCATATGCAGCCGTTTGGGCAATAGGTTGCTGAATTTTTCAGAAAGCGAGTCCCACGCAGCGGGTGGGACTGTCGAGAGCCCAGCGGCAGTAACTCGCCGCAGGGGCGACGGGAGACGGGCGATACTCGACCACACCGTGCGAGCGGCCAAATAGCGGTTATAGCCGCCGAAGACTTCGTCGCCACCGTCGCCAGTTAGGACGACTTTCACGTGCTTGCTAGCGAGTTCACTGACTAAGAAGGTCGGGATTTGTGAGCTGTCGCTGAATGGTTCGCAATACATGGAAGGCAGTGCCGGAATAATGTTCAGACCATCTTCCGGCCGCAATATGAGCTCTGTATGGTCGGTACCCAAGTGCTGAGCCACAGCCTTCGCATGAAGGGACTCGTCGTACTGTGAACTGGACGAACCGATGGTGAATGTTTTGACCGGCCGCGCCCCCAAAGCCTGCATAAGTGCAACGACCGTGCTGCTATCCACACCCCCGCTCAGGAACGCGCCCAAGGGCACATCGGCAGCCATCTGCCGCAGCACACTGGCCCCTAAAACGGTTTCCAACGCATCCGTTGCCTGAGCATCACTACCAATGAATGGTTCAATCTGCCCCTGGCCAAGAAGTTCGCTGAACTGCCAGTATGGAACCGGCTCGGGTGACAGCAGCTCCTCTAGAGCAATGTGCGTCAGAGTCAGATAATGCCCTGGGCGAAGCTTATACACACCTCTGTAGATTGAATATGGAGCCGGGATGCAGTTATGCCGAAGCAGGAGACACAAGGAGTCTCGACTGACTTCATTTTCGAATGCGGGATGAGCTTTCAGCGCCTTCAATTCTGAACCAAAAAGAAACGTCTCTCTTTGCCAACCAAAGTAGAGAGGTTTCTCACCGAAACGATCGCGGGCCAGCGTCAAAGAACCACTTGATCTGTCCCAAAGGGCGAGTGCAAACATTCCCTCGCAAGCCCTCAGTGTCCGCTCAATTCCCCAAACGGCGAAGCACTCGAGAACTGTTTCCGTGTCCGAATGACCTCGCCATGCAATAGTCTTCTCGGCGTCCAACAAGGTGCGCAGATCAGCATGGTTGTAGACCTCGCCATTGAACACAATTACAAAGGCTCCGTCAGCAGAGACCATGGGTTGGGCACCTGCGTGGCTCAGATCCAGAATGGACAGCCTTTGGTGCCCCAGTGCGACGCCTGCCGCCTCATCCACCCAGACTCCGCTAGCATCCGGCCCCCGATGACGGATTCGTGCAGTCATTGCTGCTGCCACATCAGCCCTCGGTTGGACCGAGTATCTCTCGTAAAATCCGCTGATTCCGCACATCGCTGCCCTAAATCCTGCCTGTCTGTGTTATCGATTTTGCCTAGGGATCCCGTCGCCGCAGCCACCCGGCCGGCCATGGTTCATTACTGCCGCGGTCGGCGACACCAATTCGCATAGCCCGAAATTGTCGGACCCAACCGACGCCACCGCGGGTGCCCTCCTCCGCAGAGCCAGGCTGGCAAGATGAAGACACAGCCCAACTCTTGCCTTCTTCGTTGAACGCGAAAGCAACGTCCGGACTTGATTAGTCTGTGCCCGCGAGTACTTCCGGCTTTTCACGGGTGCGCAACCTCTAAACGAGTCGAGCTCGTTTACTGACACTGGCCGAAGTGTGGCGCCGTATTGCAATGGAACCAGAGGAGATCGTTGGGGTTCCCTCAATATTCAGCGCTCCTCAGGGTAGTTTCAACGTCGTCGGCCGGTTCTAAAAGAAGCGACCGGGCGTAAAACTCCTCCAGTAGGCCCCAAACAAGTGGCTGCCGAAAATAATCGTGAGCCCGTTGCCTGGCGGCTTCTCCCATCCTTTTCCGGAGGCTGGGATCTTCGATTAGCATGGCCAGGGCATCCGCCAACTCAAGCGCCGAGTCCATTTGGGTGATAATCCCAGTTTCGCCGTCTATAACTGAGTCGACCGCCCCAGTTGCATCGGTTGTTACTGTAGGGACGCCTGTGGCAGAAGCTTCCAAGACAACGTTGGGGAAGCCTTCCCTGCGGGTCGGCAAACACAAGAGGTCCATTAGACGGTAGTAGGGTGCGGTATCACGAACATAGCCCGTTAGGCTTGGATACCGGCCGCTACGCTCCAACGCTTGCAGAGCGGCTGGTGCCTCGGAATCGTCGACTCCTCCGACGATCAACAACTGGTGGTCTACTCCCCTGCTATGCAAAATGTCTCGAGCCTTGGCTAATTGCGCTAGACCTTTATCGACTGTCAACCGGCCGACAAATCCTATTACGGGGACGTTGAAGTCCAGCCCGAGCGTCATGGCGAGGCTATCCCTGTTCGCGCCACAACCGCGCTGTGTTTTAGGTTCTATTGACTTGAAATGAAGAAGATCCACGCCGTTGGAGCTTCCTGCACCTAGGACGATGACTTTCTCGGAGGGGACCAGACCCAGCCCGACGGCCCGGGCTCTTAAACTCTGGCTCACGGCCAGAGCCTTGTGGGCGGTAGCGAATGCTAATTTTTCCGGAAACATAAGCATCTTGAATTTGATGCCCTCAGCAGTCTCTAAACGAAGGCCGCGCAGCAGGTAGATACGAGTCGGGACTCGAGTGAGCCAGGCCGCGATTCCACCGAGAAGACCGGCCTTCGGAGTCCCCACAGAGGTAATGTCGGGCCTAATACGTTGCAAAAGAAGGACCCACCGACCTAAGGCTACGAGGTCCGCAATGGGTGCTGGCCTACGTGCCATCACGATGCGATGCGTGGTTATGCCTGGTTTGTCATCCAGCTCGTCCAATAGCGGGCCGGGCGAGCTAACGACATGGACGTCCCAACCGCGGCTGGAAAGATACTGCGGGAACCCGTCCATTAGACCGAGGGATATGTCGACGGTGACGCCAAGCAAAATCTTGCGTTTGTGTAGTGCCACTAACTCACCTGCTCGCCTTGAAACCATTGGATGGTCTTAGCAAGTCCCTCATCGAGGTCTACGGGAGTGATGGTCGGAAAGAGTTCCCTGATTCGCCGACCGTCGGACTGCGAGGCGCGTACATCTCCGGGTCTGGACTCAACGTGCTGCACGTCAATTTTGTGGCCTAATGCCACTTCCATGCGTCCAAGCAAATCCATAAGTGTGGTGTTAGTGCCAAAGGCAAGATTAACCGGATCCAGCGAGTAGATACCTCGCTGGACGGCGTCAAAAATAGTCGCGCATACGGTCCTGACGTAGGTAAAATCGCGGGACTGAAGCCCGTCCCCGTGCACAGTGACTGGTCGGCCGTTAATCGCTGCGTCCAAAAAGCGTGGAATGACCGCCGCGTAATCATGGTTTGCCGGCTGCCCAGGGCCAAAGACGTTGAAGAATCGGAACGCAAGGGTCTTCATCCCATATGAGAACCCATAGGCGATGGTGTAGCCCTCGGTTGCATGCTTGCTCACTGCATATGGGCTCATTGGCCGCGTCCAGTCAAACTCAGACTTGGGGAGAGCCTTGTTGCTGCCGTAAACCGAGCTCGAGGAAGCTACAGTCACCTGCGAGGTTCCACACTCACGAGCCACTTCAAGAACGTTTAGAGTACCAGTGGCATTGGCATCATGGCTCGGTCGGGGCGCATTTACGGAACGTGGAACACTTCCAATCGCCGCCAAGTGAATGACAGCGTCGACCCCGCGAGTGACATCACGGAGCAACTCGTAGTCAAGAATGGACCCTTTACTGAAGGTAGCCTCGAGACCATCCAAGTTTTCAATCCGGCCGGTACTCAGATCGTCGATCACACTCACCTCGATAGCAGGATCTCGGCGATTGAAGTAGGCCACAAGATTCGAACCAATGAAGCCCGCCCCGCCAGTGACTAGAACTTTCAACGCAGCTCCTGGGGAGTAACTTGCCTGTGCCGACGCCGAAGCCACGGACGTGCGCACTCATCCATGCAACTGCCCTAAGAACACGGAACGAATGTTCACCCGGAGAATCCTCATGGTGAAACGCTAGATTCCCCGAACTGAGACAAACCAGCGTAGGAACTACCCGTTTTCGGGACCCCCCACTACTCGGCGAGAGTCCGTTCGATTCACCGCCGCAAAACGCTTAATTGGTACCACCCTTTACCGAGTCGCCCTGCGACCATTAGGCGGCCATTGCACTGGCAAGCAGCAACGCCACCAGGTTGCTGAGGTGGAGAAACGACGATTTCGGACCAACGGATTCATCGCGCGATGGCGCGCAAGGTGCGGAAAATGATGAGCAGATCGACCCAAAAGCTGCGTTCGCGAACATAGCGAACGTAGTACTCAAGCTTGGCGGGCAGGATGGTATCGATGTAGGCCTGTTCGGGGTCCGGCGCCTGCCCAAGAATGGCGCTCTCATCCTTGTACAGAATCGATGCCCAGTCGGTCACGCCAGGCTTGACCGACAGCACCAGATCACGTTCGCGGGGCGGGTAGCAGGCAACATAGCGAGGCACTTCCGGTCGCGGGCCCACTAGGCTCATCGTACCGTGGACCACATTGAACAGCTGCGGCAATTCGTCGAGCTTGTACTTGCGCAGGAAGTGGCCGGCCCGTGTGATGCGCTTATCACATCCGACGGTCAGGAGGCGCTGCGGGGTTGGCTGCACCGACATCGTGCGGAACTTGAGTATGTGGAATAGCTTGCCGTGCCGCCCGACCCGAACTTGGCGGAACAGCACCGGTCCCGGCGAATCGAGCCGAATCCAGAGTGCGATCCCGGCTAGGAGCGGTGACAAGAACAGCACGCCGATCGTGGCCGTACACAAGTCGAAGACACGCTTGATCATGACAGCAGCGCACGAAGGGCATGGATGACGCGCTCCTGGTCGGCGTCCAGCATGCGGGTATAGAGCGGTAGGGTGAGCATCGCGCCAAAGGCGGCCTCCGCGACCGGGAAGCGTTCAGGTTCGGACGCGCAGTTCGCGCGCCAGTAGGGCTGGCGGTGCAGAGGGATAAAGTGCACGCTGGTGCCGATACCCAGTTCCGACAACCGCAGGATGAGCTCGTCGCGGCGCAGCGGCGCGACATCCAGCACGCGCACAACATACAGGTGCCAGGCGTGCGTGCTCGTGCCCTGTGGGCGGGGAGGCAGGACCAAAGGCAGCTGCTCCAGTGCAGCATCGTAGCGCGCCGCCAGGACCTGGCGCCGATCGAGGAACCTGTCGATCTTGCGCAATTGTTCGATGCCGATGGCCGCGGCGATGTCGGTCAGGTTGTACTTGAAACCGGCCGCCACGACCTCGTAGTACCAGGCCGGCGTCTTCGACACGTAGCGGTCGAATGCATCCTGGCTGATGCCGTGCAGCCGCATAAGGCGAATACGGCGCGCCAGCTCGGGATCGCGCACCACCACCATTCCACCTTCGCCAGTCGTCATGGTTTTGTTGGCATAGAAACTAAAGACTGTGATGTCGCTGTCCAGGGTGCCGACCAGCTGGCCCTGGTAGCGGGTTGGAAAGGCGTGTGCCGCGTCCTCGACTACGTGCAAATGAAAGTGCCGCGCCAGTGCAAGAATGGCGTCCATGTCGCAGGCCATGCCGGCATAATGGACGGGGACGATGGCGCGAGTGCGCGCAGTGATCGCGGATTCGACGGCCTTGGCGTCCATGTTCAGCGTAGAGCTGTCGACGTCGACCAGCACCGGCTGGGCGCCGAGGTAGCGCACCACCTCGGCGGTAGCGGTGAAGGTAAGGGTCGGCACGATGACCTCGTCGCCCGGCCCGATGCCGAGGCTCTCCAACGCCAGGTGCAGTCCTGCCGTGGCCGAGTTGACGGAAATCGCCTGAACGTTGGCACCGAGGTAGTCGCGAAAGGCCGTTTCGAAACGACGTGCAGTCGGACCGGTTGTGACCCAGCCCGAACGCAGGCAGTCGACCACGGCAGCAATTTCCTCATCACCGATGTCGGGCAAAGCGAAAGGGAGGAAAGGAGCAGCTGTTTCGCCAAGCTGGTGGTCATCCATGTTCGTCAATCTCCCGCACATCGGTCCGTAAGGGTTGTCCGAGTACCTGGTAGGTGAGGTGGTCGATCGTTGCCGCAAGCGAACGTGCGTTTTCGTGGGGGACTGTACGTCGCCATCGGTGCCCGACACGATGGATTGGGTCAGCTGGTAGGGCATGATGCCGAAGCGATGGAGCGGCTGGCGCTGACAAAGGGGAATACGGAACAACTCTCGATCCCGGTCGCGCACAAGAATCAGCGTCCAAGCGATCGCCTCCTTTGGCATCAGGGCTACACAAGTATCTTCCACAGCGGCAGCAATTGCTAGCGTGTTCATCAGTTCGTTCGCTAAACCTATTCATTCGGCTTAGGCGCGCTAAACGATCGGGCACTGGGATGACCTCTGGATCGTGGCTTGGGGATCCACCCTAATTTGCGGGTGGCCTCCAGGAAGCCTTTGAGCGTCATTAGCGACAACAACGGCACCGCTGGCGAGAAGCTGACGCGAGGCTTGTCCAATTTTGGATTCTGAGGGCAATCAGTCGTCGGTGCTCAACGAAGCCGCCTTCGGCCCCGCCTAAATGTCCGCCAGGAGCGACGCCGGGTTCTCGATGGCGTCGGCCACGAAGCGGAGGAAGCCGCCGGCCGTGCCACCGTCGCAGACCCGGTGGTCGAAAGTCAGGGTCAGTTCGGTGACCTTGCGTACAGCCAGCTCACCGTTGACCACCCACGGCTTGTCGATGATCCGGCCCACGCCGAGGATCCCCACCTCCGGGTGGTTGATGATCGCGGCTGAGCCGTCGACGCCGAACACGCCATAGTTGTTCAGCGTGAACGTTCCACTGCCCAGCTCAGCCGGGGTCGCCTTGCCGCCGCGGGCCACCTGCGTCAGCCGGCGGATCTCCGCGTCAAGCTCCCTGGCGCTGAGCTTTTCGGCCCCACGGACCGAGGGGACCACCAGGCCTCGGTCGGTCTGCGCCGCAAAACCCAGGTTGATGCCGTCGAATGCGACGATCTCCTGCGACCCGTCGTCTGCAGTCTCGATGCGGGTGTTCAGTTCCGGGTACTTCTTCAGCCCCGCCGTGACGAACCGGGCGATGAAGGCCAACAGACCGGGGACCTCGGCGCCGTTGGCTTTCAGTCCCTCGCGCAGCTCCATCAGCGCCGTGGCGTCCACGTCCACCCACACCGTTGCTTCCGGAATCTCGGACCGGCTGCGGGCCATGTTCGCGGCAACGGCCTTGCGCACCCCGCGGACCGGGGTGCGGGCGGAGACGGCAAGCCCCGTCCGCGCGTCGCGGCCCTGGGCTTCGGCTGATTCAACAGGACGCTTCGGCGTCTCAAGCGGCTTCGCCTCCGGCGCTGCCGCGGGCGCTGTCGCAGGCGCGGCTGCCGGCGATGCCGTCCCCAGGGCGGCCTCCACGTCACGGCGCATGATCAGCCCGTTGTCGCCGGAACCGGAGATGTCCCCCAAGTCCACGCCGTGCTCCCGCGCCATCCGCCGGACCAGCGGGGAGATCACAGCGCCAAGCTTCCCGGGCACGCGGGTGCGCAGGAGGGTGAGGTCATCCTCGACGGGCTTTGGTTCAGCGGGCTCAGCGAGGGCGACGGCGGTCTTCCGGGCACGGGTGCGCCGCGCCTGGCCGTGCCCACCGGGAGTACCGTAACCAATCAACACGTTCCCCGATCCAGCTTTTTCCTCTTCCCGATAGGTTTCGGCGGCCGCCGCCGACGCAGCCGGCGCGGATGATGCCGCCCCGGGAGTGGCATCGGGCCTGTCGGAGCCGGACGACATGCTGCTTGCAGCATGGTCGTCCGGCGAAGGGGCGGGGGCGGCATCTTCCGCGTCGGAAACCGGAGAACCCAGGGGCGTCACCGAAATCAACGGCTTCCCCACGTCCAGGGTCTCCCCCGGCTTCCCGTGCAGCTCGGCCACGATCCCGGCGTACGGAGACGGCACCTCCACCGCGGACTTGGCGGTTTCCACCTCGGCGATGGGCTGGTCGACGGCGATCTCGTCACCAACAGAGACATGCCAGGCCACCAGTTCGGCTTCGGTGAGGCCTTCGCCCAGGTCCGGCAACAAAAACACGCGTGGTTCGCTCATGGTCAGTTCTCCCACTGAAGGTCGTCAACGGCGTCGAGGATGCGGTCCACGCCGGGCAGGTAGTACTTTTCGAGTTTGGGTGCCGGGTACGGGACGTCGAATCCGGTGACGCGGCGGATGGGGGCGGCCAGATAGTGGAAGCAGCGCTCCTGGACCCGGGCCACGATTTCAGAGGACACGGACGCGAAACCGTGCGCCTCGGCGATCACCACTGCCCGCCCGGTCTTCCGGACGGACGCAGACACGGTCTCGTCGTCGAACGGGACGATGGTTCGCACGTCGATCACCTCCAGCGAGCGCCCTTCCAACGCAGCCGCTTCGGCAGCAGCCAACGCGGTGGGCACGGACGGACCGTACGCAATCAGCGTCGCGTCGGTGCCGGGACGGGCGACGGCGGCACGCCCCTCTGAGCCAAGTCCCGCCGTCGTACCTTCCTCATGGAGGCGCCGGAGTTCCGAAAGGTCCACCGAGTCCTTAGTCCAGTACATCTTCTTGGGCTCCATGAAGACCACCGGATCGTCCGAGTCGATGGCTTCGCGGAGCATCCGATAGCCGTCCGCCACGGTGGCCGGGGTGTAGACCTTCAGCCCGGCGGTGTGGGCGTAGTAGGACTCGGAGGAGTCGCAGTGGTGCTCCACTCCCCCGATGCCGCCGCCGTACGGGATGCGGATCACCATGGGCAGTTTGACCATCCCGCGGGTGCGGTTGTGCATCTTGGCCACGTGGCTGACGATCTGTTCGAAGGCCGGGTAGGCGAACGCGTCGAACTGCATCTCGATGACCGGCCGCATCCCGTTGATGGCCATGCCCACGGCCATGCCCACGATGCCGGATTCGGCCAGCGGGGTGTCGAAGCAGCGCTGCTCGCCGAAGGTCGCGGTCAGGCCGTCGGTGATCCGGAAGACGCCGCCCAGCATGCCCACGTCCTCTCCGAACACCAGGACGGAGGAGTCGGCGGACATGGCGTCGGCCAAGGCCGTATTCAGGGCTTTGGCCATGGTGACCGGCTGCGGCCCGGCGGCCTCGGCGGACGCGGCGGCCGAAGCTGCAGCACGGGCGGTGGCGGCAGAAACGTTGCCGTTGGCCTCGGACGAGGTGGTGATGGTGGGGCTCACTTGCCGGCCTCCTTCGAATCAGTAGCTGCTGCGTCGCGGGCCAGTTCGTCGGCGAGCATGGCGGACTGTTCCTTCAGCTGCGGGGTTTGCACCGCGAACACGTGGCGGAAGAGCTCCTGCGGGTCCACGGGGACGTCCTCGCCGAGGCCCTCGCGCAGCTGCGCGGCAACCGCTTCAGCGTGGGCGGCGATCCGGGACTCGCCGTCGTCGTCCAACAGCCCGCGCTCGGTCAGATACACCCGCATCCTGTTGACGGGGTCCTTGGCCCGCCACTCCGCGACCTCGGCGCTTTCCCGGTAGCGGGTGTCGTCGTCGGCATTGGTGTGGGCCTGCATGCGGTACGTGTTGGCTTCCACCAGCAGCGGCCCGGAACCTTCGCGGGCCAGTTTCACGGCGCGGTCCAGGACGGCGAGGAGCGCGACGACGTCATTGCCGTCCACGCGTTCGCCCGCCATGCCGTATCCCACGGCCTTGTGCGCGAGCGACGGCGCCACGGACTGGTGCGCCAGCGGCACCGAGATGGCGTACTTGTTGTTCTGCACGAAGAAGATAACGGGCAGATGGAAGACGGCGGCGAAGTTCAGGGCTTCGTGGAAGTCACCTTCACTGGTGGCGCCGTCGCCGCACATGGCCAGCACCACGGTGTCCTCGCCGCGGAGCTTGGCGGCGTGGGCCACGCCGACGGCGTGCAGCAGCTGGGTGGTCAGCGGGGTGCACTGGATGCCCACCTTGTACTTGAGGGGGTCGTACCCGCCGTGCCAGTCGCCGCGGAAGATGGTCATCACCTGCACGGGATCCACGCCGCGGGTCATCACAGCCACGGCGTCGCGGTAAGTGGGGAACATCCAGTCCCCGTCGGACAGGCACAGGGCGGCGGCCACCTGGCACGCTTCCTGGCCATGGCTGGAGGGGTAGACGGCCATGCGGCCCTGCCGGACCAGGGCGGAGTTCTGGTCGTTGACGCGGCGGCCGACGACGAGTTGTTCGTACGCTTCGAGCAGTTCCTTGTCGCCGGGCACGGGGTATTCGTGGCCGGGCTGGGTGCCCTGCTCGCCTTTGGGCTTGAGCCGGCCGTCCGGGTCCACCATCTGGATCTGGTGCCGGGCGGGGAGCATGTAGTCCTCCACCGTGATGCCGAACTTCTTCACAGCTTCCGTCAGCGCATTCTCTGGCGTTGCAGTGCTGGTGGTGTCCGGCGCGGTGTGGTCTGCGGAGATCGTCATTGGTCCGTCCTTCGGTAGCCACTATTCCCTCCCAGTATTGCCCTGAGGCAGGTTTCGTATCCAGCACCTGTGCGAATCGTGGAGAAGCTGCTCAGAAGTGCCTACTATGGGAGACGATTTGTAACTGTGACGTGGATTACCGACGGGAGCCGTGGACAAAATGCCGGGCAAGGCTGCCGCTGCCGAAGTTCCACTGGACGACATCGACCGGCGCATCATCGCCGAGCTGACCCGGGACGGCCGGATGTCCGTGACGCAGGTGGCCGAGAACGTGCACATTTCCAGGGCCCACGCGTACTCCCGGATTGCCCGGCTCACCGGCGACGGGGTGCTGACGCGGTTCACGGCGCTGGTGGATCCCATCAAGGCGGGCCTGAAGTCCTCCGCCTACGTGACGCTGAAGCTGAAGCAGGATTCCTGGCGGGAACTCCGCGACCAGCTGGGCGCCATCCCCGAGGTGCACCACATCGCGCTGGTTGGCGGCGACTTCGACGTAATCCTGCTGGTCCGCGCCGTGGACAACATCGATCTGCGCCGCGTCATCTTCGACCAACTGCAGACCATGCCCGGCGTGCTCGATACCCAGACGTTCCTTGTCTTCGAGGACGTGGACACGCGGTAGGAGCGGGGTCCGGGGGCAGGACTCATTCGGGATATTGGACGCTAAAGGTACTCAAGATTTGCTCAATGTGAGCGCTCCACAGTAGTACCCGAAGCCAGCGGGGACTACTACTTGGGTTGGCCCTTTTCGCTCCGAATCTTCGGGATGTCCAGAGAAATTTCCGGGGCAACGCAGCGTTGAGAGCGCAGGTAGTGGCAGCGCTTACCGAGTACCCGGCTTCTTGAGGTTTCAGAAACTCGGGTACCGGTACTTGTTGTTGCACCTATTTCGCTCCGGCAAATATTGGGTCATCGATCCACCGGAAGGCACCTGGATGGAGCCACCAATGGGGGAACGGGTTCTCAATCACACATTCAAGGAGTCTCTCCATGCGCAAAATGACCAAGAAGAACAAGATCGCCGCTGTTGCAGCTTCCGCCGCGCTGGTGGCCGTCGGCGGCGGTGCCGCTTACGCCTACTGGAGCACCACGGGTAGTGGCAACGGCTCTGCTACTGCATCGGAAGGCACCTCCCCGGTCACGATCAACGTGACCGTGGACCCGGGCGTCGCGCCGGGTACGCCGAAGACCATCACCTACACGGCCACCAACCCGAACTCCAGCAAAACCCCTGTGACGCTGGCCGATCCGGTGGTGACCACCAGCAACGCAGAATGCCTCCCGAAATGGTTCTCGGCCACGGCCCCGACCGGCACCACCACCGTCGATGGCAATGCAAAAGCCACCCCTCTGGGAACCGGAACCCTAACACTCAACGACAGCGCAACCGATAACCAGGACGCCTGCAAGAACGCCACCATCACGGTGACGGTAGCCAGCCACTAACAAGCGAGCGGGCCGGGGGCGGTGCGAATCCGCCCCCCGGCCTGCCGTCATTTGCACCGAAGAAAGAGGGGCACAGGGTGCACGAGCAGGACGGGCATGCGCGGCGTCGCAGGCGGATCGGAATCAAGGCAGCGCTGGTGGCACTGGTGCTGCTGCTGGCCGGCGCCGGATCGCTGATCGCGGCGGCAAACAATCCAAAGCCAGGCATAACGGTGCAGGTCTCCCCCGCAAGCCAGTCCGTCCAGCAGGGACAGTCAGCCTCCTACACGGTGTCCCTGACCTCCACCGGCGGATTCAGTGGCACGGTAAACTTGGCCGCCGCGGGACTTCCGGCCGGCGCAGGCGTCACCTTCTCGCCGTCGTCCGTCAGCCTCAACTCCGGCAGCACCGCAACGGCCACCCTGAACGCCACCACCGCCGCAACGACACCGGCGGGCACCAGCTCAATCACCATTACCGCCACAAGCGGCAAGGTCTCCGGCAGCGCGACGGCCAGCCTCACGGTGAACTACAAAATCTCCAGCTCCTTCTCGATGACTGCCACCCCGGACTCCGTCACCATTCCGCCGGGTGCCACCGCCGTCTATACGCTGCAGCTCAGCCGCAGCAACCTCAGCGGACCCCTTACCTTCAGCGTCCTGGGCGGCCTGCCGGCCGGAGCCACCGCATCGTTCTCGCCTAACCCGGCCACCGGGAACTCCACCACTCTCCAGGTGGTCACCCCCAACGCCTCCCCCACCGGAACCTCCAGCCTCTACCTGGTGGGCACCGGCAAGGACTCCTCCGGGAAGGCGCAATACGCCTACGCGAACGTTCAGCTGGTCCTGGACTCCACCATCAAACAGTTTGGCATCTCCGGGAACGTTCCCGGCACCCTGTCGCCCGGCACCTCGGCGGCACTGAACCTGCAGATCAGCAATCCCATCAACAAGCCGCTGTCGCTGACCAACCTTTCGGTCGCCGTCGCGGGCGTCACCAGGAGCGCGGCCGCGGTGGCAGGCAACCTGCCCTGCACGCCGGCCGACTTCACCGTCACCCAGTACAGCGGCCCCTACCCGCTGGCAGTGCCGGCCACGGGTGGTTCCCTGCAGGGGCTCAACGTCGAACAGACCGCCTGGCCGCGGGTGGGAATGCTGGACACATCCAGCAACCAGGACGGCTGCAAGGGCGTCACCCTCCAGCTCAGCTACTCAGGATCAGGACAGGGGAACTGAGATGACACCCACAAGAAGCCATGGCTTCAAGGCAGCTGCCTTCGCCGGACTCCTCGTGACCGTCGGCGCCGGAACCGCCTACGCCTTCTGGAGCGGCACAGGTGCCGGGAGCGGATCGGCAGCCGCCGGCACCATGCAGCCGGTTACCGTGGATGCCCTCGTCGCCGGGGACAACCCCAGGTCGGCCCTCTTCCCGGGCGGCAGCGCCGACGTCGTCCTCCGCCTGACCAACCCCAACCCCTACTCAGTGCAGGTCTTCAGCGTCACCGGCAACGGCCCTGCGGCGGCCGACGCAGCCCACCCCGGTTGCACCACCACCGGCGTCAGCTTCACCGGGACTGCCGCCCCTCTCACCCCCGCAACCTACGTTGCCGCGAACTCGTCAGCACTCATCACCCTCCCCGGAGCGGCCACCATGGATACCACCTCGCTCGCAGCCTGCCAGGGCGCAACGTTCAGCGTTCCAGTGACGGCGGAGGTCCGCAAATGAGCCTCGCCGCCCGCAACCCATCACTCTTCGTCGGTCGCCGCCCGTCCCGCAGGCTCGCATGGATCATCACCGCGATCCTGCTCCTGCTCGGCTCGGGCACCGCCTACGCTTTCTGGGCCTCCACCACCAGCAGCAGCAAAGCGGCCGCGGCTGCCGACGCCCTGACGCCGGGCTCCAAGCCAGCCGTCAACGCCAACGCCGCTGCAATCTCGGTCACCTGGGCCAACGGGACCACCGTCAACGGCCGGGCCGCCACCGGCTACACGGTGGCCCGCTACTCAACCGCCACCGGCGGGACCGCCATCCCGGCGACGGACGGCTGCGCGGGAAGCGTGACCACACTCACCTGCACGGAGCAGAACGTTCCGGGCGGCACCTGGTACTACACCGTTACCCCGGCCATCGCGCTCTGGACGGGGGCCGAAAGCCCGCGCAGCAACGGCATCAGCAGCGATACCCTCCCGCCCACTGCGTCAGTTTCCGTTTCGCCCACTCCCAACGCCGGCTGGAACAACACCAGCCCCGTCACCGTAACCATCACGGCCGACGACGGCACGAACGGTTCCGGCGTCGCCTCCATTACGTACTCCGTCGACGGCGCGCAGCAGACGGTGAACGCGGCCGTCGCCACCATTCCGGTTGCCGGGGATGGAACGCACACGGTGTCCTACTTCGCGACGGACAAGGTGGGGAACTCCGGACTGGCGACGAGCCAGCCGGTCAATATCGATACCCAGGCTCCCGCGGCTCCGGGACTGACCGTACCGCAGTACGTAAACCTGGCCAGAGTTGCCGGGGTGACAGTCACCGGAACCGCCGAGGCGAATGCGAAGATCACACTCACTGCCACCGACGCAGGTTCTGCCCACACAACTCCGGCTGCTACGCCCACCGCGGACAGCACGGGCAAGTGGACGGCCAGCTTGGACCTGACCAGCCTCAACGAGGGAGCCGTGGCGTACAGGGCCACCGCAACGGACGCCGCCGGCAACACGGGCGCAGCCAGGATCGCCACGAGCACGAAGGACACCAATGTCCCTGATGCGGCTTCAGGCCTAACCGTTCCACCCTACGTCTTCAGCGGAAACCTCAATAACGTGCTCGTGAAAGGCTCCGCTGAGGCTGGTTCAACCCTCAACATAGTCGCGAAGGACTCTGCCGGCAGCACTGCGCAGGGGACGGTGACTACGGTTGACGGCGCTTGGTCGCTCACCCTCAACCTTGGCTCTACTTCCGGTATGGTCGACGGCTCCGTCGCCTATACAGTTACGGTTACGGACGGCGCAGGCAACAGCAGCAGCCCGGCTACAACTACTAACATCAGGGATACTAACGTCTCCCTCACGCTCAATACGCCGCTAAATATCCTGGCGGGCAACGTCAACAACTATGCCTTCAGTGGCACTACCGATTCAGGCTTGCCTGTGAGTGTGAGCGTCACGGACGGCACCACCACCATCCCGGGAGCAGCATCCGGCGCAACGTGGACTACGGGATCACTCAATCTATCTGAGCTGAAGGATAGCTCCACCAGTCCTGTCGTGATTGTTACTGCGACGGCGACCACCAACGATGCCGCCGGCAACAGCACAACCGTTTCTGCAACAGTCACGATGGACACCAAAGTTCCGACCTCAACAGTCTCTCTCTCGAACGGCGGTGGTACCCAAGGCCTGGGCAAAGCAGAACAGGGCGACTCACTGACAATCCAGTTCTCGGAACCCATGGACCCAAGCAAGATCTGCTCCGGCTGGACCACCAAAAACGCACAGACGCTCAGCGGTAATGGCGACATCACAGTGAAGGTCAGTACGGCCAATGTGCTGACAGTCTCAAGCACCTCCTGCCCGTCACTTAACGTAGGTTCCATCTTCCTGGGGAACAACGCCGCGTACGGCTCGGCAGGCGCTCTCAGCTTCAACGGCAACGGAAACAACGCGAGCACGGTCACCTGGAACGGGTCTACGACCCTCTCTATCAAGCTCGGTAAATCAACCGCGGCCACCTCCGGGACGACGGCAACCGGGGACGTCCCCGCCTACACCCCAGGCACGGGCCTGACCGACCTGGCTGGAAACTCCCTCGGAACAGGACCCTTCTCCGGGACCACAGCGTACCGATTCTAAAGCCGTACTGCTCATCCTTCGCAGCAGTCGCCCTGCAGTCCATCCGGCTGCAGGGCGACCTGCATTTACGAGGGGAGCCTCACTTCCGCCGGCGGACCACCAGGACGATGTACACGGCGACGCCTACTGCCACCAAGGCCCCGATGTTGGCCCCTAAGCTTCCACCGTTGAGCATGATCGGTCTACCTTCCTGTGGAGATGCTGTTCCCTTATGCCACATTACCGACACGTATGTTCGGTTTCGCCCCGCAGCCTCCACCTCGCCACCCAGATAGCCTGTGTGCCAACGATTCTGCGTGTCGAATCGGGATGCGCGTCATCTCTCTTCGACGGCGTCGGCTGCGAGCCAGTTCCAGGGGTGCCGACCAGGTTCTGCGGCGGGGCATCAAAAGTTCCCGTGGTTGTACAAGCCCACCACACCGTGCATGTAGTGCGCCCATTGCGGGCCGGGGATAAATGCCCCGTCCACTGCCGGGTAGAACTTGCCGTTGACGGGAATGTTGCGGCCCAGCACGAGCGGCGCCGTCGGTACGCCTTGAACCACGTTCCGCACCAACATATGCTGTGGATCAAACGTTGTTTCCGTGCATGAAAGGTGCTGGAACTCGGCCATCTACAAGGAGTTGGGTCACGTATGCGGGCGCAGGGTGCGGCTGGACATGATGAAGCGCTGGAACGGACCCTCACGGCCTCACGGGCACTGCTCGGACTGGTCGCCCGCTCCCTGGCAGGTGTATCGGACGCCGTGACGCTTCCACAATTCCGCGTCCTGGTGCTGCTGTCTTCCAGGGGGCCAGCGCGCATGGGCGACTTGGCACAGCTCCTCGGCGTCCACCAGTCAAGCTTCAGCAGGACCGCCGACAGGCTGGAAGCGGCGGGGCTGCTGGTGCGGGAACAGAGCCCCGGCAGCCGGCGTGAGGTCAGGGTCTCGGCGACCGCACAGGGACTGCGGATCGTGGAAGACGTGACAGAGGCGCGACGGCGGGAGATCGCCCAGGTGCTGGCCGGCCTGTCGCCGGACGAACAGTTAAAGGTAGCTGCCGGCTTCGAATTGTTCGCTCTCGCCGCCGGAGAGCCATCGGCCGCAGAGAGCCTGCTGCTGGGAATCTAGCTCCCCAAAGGTTCCGGCGGGCCTGCCTACGAAGGGAAAAAGCCATGTGGGAGGAACTGACACTCACGCCGCAGCAGGCCCTTGAAGTGATACTGTCCACGGCCGGCATGTACTTTGCCCTGATGGTTCTGGTCCGTCTGCTCGGGCAGCGGGTGCTGGCACGCGTGGCCAGGTCGGACCTCGCCATCATCGTGGCCTTGGGCGCTGTCATTGGCCGGGCGGCCCTTGGATACACGCCGACGCTGGGGGCCGGTCTATTGGCCCTGCTGTGCCTTTTCGGGCTGCAGGCCTTCGCGGGAAAGTTAAAA
The DNA here is from genome assembly GCF_051965175.1 of Arthrobacter sp. SAFR-044. Taxonomy (GTDB): domain Bacteria; phylum Actinomycetota; class Actinomycetes; order Actinomycetales; family Micrococcaceae; genus Arthrobacter. The sequence continues at coordinate 23,352 of NZ_JBQCMK010000020.1, read as the reverse complement.
CGGTGGCGTGCGGCTGAGCGGTTCCTGCAAGACCGCCCGGTGCTGCTCATGTCCGGCAGCACCGTAATCCACGAAAACCTCCACAAAGTGCACTTGGCCGAAGCTGAGCTCTGGCCCACTCTCCGCGTGGCGGGAGTCAGGAACCTGGACGAAGTGGCCTGCGTCGTCCTCGAAACCACCGGGGAAATCAGCGTGCTCAGGCGGGGCGCAGACCTGGACCCCCGGATTATGGCCGACATCCCGGGGGCAGACAGGCATTCACTTCCGGAAGGGTCCCAAATGCACTCCCTCCGGCCGGCGCCGGCAGGGTCTTCGGCATCCTTGGTGGCTACGGCGGGACGCGGGCGGCTCCACCACCTATTCTCCGTTCAACAACGGCACGTATCTGCCCGAGAGCGGCGCGGCTACTACATGGCAGCCGGAGCGCTCGTCCTGGCCGGCGCAGCGCTCTTCGTCCTCACGCTCTGGAGTGTCCTCCACAACGATGGGCTAAGCGCCCTGGACCAACCCGTCCGGCAGTGGCTCCTGTCGCAACGGTCCGACGTGCTGACCGCCGCCATGACGCCCGTGGCGCGTGTATTCGGGCCGGTAGCGATGCCCATCATTGTCCTGGCCGTCACCGTCTCCTGGACCTTCGCGGGAAGACATGCGTGGCGACCCCTGCTTTTTGCCGGCGCCATGGTGGCCGGGGTCATCATTTCGCAGATCATCCTGCCGATAGTCCACCGGTCCCGGCCGCCCGTGGATGCCATGCTCCTGGAACCGGACCCAAGCTTTTCGTTTCCCTCGGGCCACGTGCTGGGCGCCTGCGATTTCCTGCTGGTCCTGGCATACCTCGTCACGTCGCGGCGGAAAGACAAGCGCCTTGCGGCGGCCGTGTGGTCAGTGGCCGCAGCGCTCGGCATCGGATTGGTGACCTTGAGCCGGCTGTACCTGGGGTATCACTGGTTGACCGATGCGTTAGCCTCCGTGTTCCTATCCTTGGCGATCGTGGGTGCGGTCATCGCGCTGGACACGTGGCGCACTGTCAGGGGCGCCGGGGAGGCCTCCCCGGCTCGTCCGGCCGTTGTTGCCAATTAGAGGATGTTGCCCACTCGTGATGCTCGCCCTTCATTCTTGACAGGCTTGTTACGGGCGAAGCATCAAAACGGACCTAACGTTAAAAGCAGCACTGTTCCCGGCGACCTGCGCCGCCGTCGTCGCAGGCCTTCTGGGCCCGGCCGGCAGCGCAGTTCGGATGACACAGCGGCAGTGGCCGCAGCCGCCACCGCCTGACGAAGGTCGGATCTTTCCCGGGCGCCGGACCGGCAAATTTTGAGAGCCCTGGTTCGCTGGTGGTTCTGTGCCCAGCGCTGGCCCGCCGCGGCCACCTGCCACCGATCGTAACTGTTGTCCAGGAGAGGAATTCAAATGTCGTTAAAACGTGTAATCCATTGCCTCAGCTGTATCCTGCTGGTGCTGGGCACAGCCGTGGGGCTGAGCGGGTGCTACAACTCTGGAGTCCAGAACTATAAATCCGTGGCCACAGGCGCCAACCTCGATCTGGAGGGGCTCGAGCTCCGGAGCATCTCGGTGGTCTCTGCCGCGCAGGACCAGCCGGGCCGCCTCCTGGGGATGGTTTTCAACAGCACCGGTGCAGACATTCCGCTGGTGATCAGGGACCGGAACAACTCCGTGGACCTGACGGTCCCGGCCCACGGGCAGATCGGATTCGACACAGCCGAACACATCCTTCAAAGCACGGAGGATCCCCCCGGAGCGCGCACGGACCTGACCATCGAAGCCAAGGGCCGGAGCAAGGTCCTGGACGTTCCGGTACTTGATGGGACGCTGTCGCAGTACGCCCCCTACGTGCCGAAGTAAGGGCGGCCACCCGACTTCCCCAGCCGCGCTCCTCCCTACCCCAGAAAACCGCGATCCATTGCGCTTATGCAACTACTGCGGTTTCATAAGGGAATGGACCGCAGTGAACTGCAGGAGGAGGAGACCTCATGAAATCTTTCAGGCTCTGTGCGGCGGCAGGGGTGAGCGCAGCAGCTCTTGCGCTGGCGGGTTGCACCGGCAGCCCCGGCCCGGCACCCAGTTCCACCGCGGCATCACCGGGCGAATCAGGACCGGCGGCAAGCCAGTCCGGCGGCGGAGGCCTTCCTGCCGTGCCAGGGGTGGTCAAGGAGGTTGAGCCCTCCGTCGTTACGATCCGGACAGACATCGGGCTGGGCAGCGGCGTCATCTATCACAGCGACGGTTCCATCGTCACGGATGCCCACGTGGTGGAGGACCAGCAAAAGAACCCCTTCAAGAAAGTCCAGGTCCAGTTCGCGGACGGCTCCCAGTCCGAAGGTACCGTCGTGGGAGTTGATGATGTCACCGATGTCGCCGTCCTGAAAGTTGACCGGACCGGCCTCCCGGCCGCACGGTTCGCATCATCGGCCCCGGAGGTGGGCTCGATGACGGTGGTGATCGGCAGCCCCCTGGGACTGGAGGAAACGGTCACCGCCGGAATTGTTTCCGGCCTCCACCGGAACATGCCCCCGTCCAAGGAATCCCCCCATGGAGCCATCGACCTGCTCCAGACCGACGCTCCGATCTCTCCCGGCAACTCCGGCGGCGCCGTGGCTGACTCCAGCGGTCAAGTCATCGGACTCTCCGAGGCCTACCTGCCGCCCAGTTCCGGAGCGGTGGCCATCGGCTTCGTGACGCCATCATCGACTGTCACCGATGTCGCAGACCAACTGCTGGCGAGCGGGTCGGTCAAGCACGCCGCCCTTGGCGTGGTGCCGACCGACATCACCCCGCAACTTGCCCAGCGGTTCTCGTTGCCCACCACGGCGGGAGCACTGGTGGTCGACGTGGCGCACGGCAGCCCGGCCGAGCAGGCAGGCATGAAGTCAGGCGACATCATCACCAAATTCGCCGGCTCGGCCGTCGGAAACGTAACGGACCTGCTCGCGGCCCTCAGGAAGCAGGATCCAGGCCAACAGGTGGAGGTGGTGGTGGAGCGCGGCAGCACGTCCCAAAGCCTGCGGGTCACACTCGGAAACCTGGCCGACCAGCCCTGACCCGCCGCGGGTCCCAGGCGGCGCCTACTCCCGCAGAGCCGGCAAAGCCTTGCGCACCTGCAATTGATTTGGTGCCGCGAGTGGAAATCCCCTGCCCGTTTGAGAGTCGGCAACGGGAGGAGCGGTCAGCCCTCGCACTCGGTGCAGTACAGGTGCCCGTCTTTTTCCCTGGCGATCTGCGAACGGTGCCGGACCAGGAAGCAGGAGTGGCACGTGAACTCATCCTCGGCGACGGGCACCACCACTACCGTGAGTTCCTCGGCCACGATTTCGCCCCCGGGGATGCCGAGCGCGTCGGCATCGTCAGGGGCATCCAGCTCCCGGACCACGCTGCGGGCGTCCGGGGCATTGGCGGATTTGAGGTCCTCAAGCGACCGTTCCTGTGTTTCCTTGACGTCGGTCCGCAGTTCGTCGTAGTCAGCAGCCATGATTATCCTCGTTTCCCTTGCAGTTCCGTATCCAACGAACCCACCTCTGTGGTTGTTCCCGCCGGGCCCCGCCCCTACCGCAGCATGGAGGCCGGGGGCGCGGGCATGGACGCCCCCTGGTACTTGGCGGCGGCAGCGTCCATGAGGTGGCCCCACTGGGTACCGGCGATGTTGGCCCCGTCCAGGCCGGCGTAGTACTTCCCGTTGATGGTGATGTCCTGGTTGGCCCACTGGGGGCCAAAGCCCTTGTAACTGCCGAACCATGAGGCGGTGGCGATTCCCGTGGTGGCCCCCACGGTCCACGTTTGGGTGTTTCCGTCAGTGGTGCCTGTCTTGGCGAAGATGTCGTGGTCCTTGTTCACGGGGATGTTGTATCCGGAGCCTTTGACCAGGACGGGTTTGAGGGCGTACGCCACCCCGGCGGCCACCTCCGGGCTGATGGCCTGGGCACAGTGGGCCGAGGGCACCGGGTACTGGCGGCCCTGGGCGTCGGTGACGGATTCCAGGGCCACGGGATCGCAGTGGACCCCGCCTGCCGCGAAGGTGGCGTAGGCGTTGGCCATGTCCAGTGGTGCGACATCCTGGGTGCCAATGAGGCTGGCGATGCTGGACATATCGTACGGCTGGTTCGTATGGCCGTTCTTGACGCCGGCAGCAGTCGCCATTTTCTGGATGTTGCAGAAGTCCAGGCGGGTGGCGGACTGGAACGTGATGGTGTTGATGGAGTGGTATAGGCCCTTCAGCACGCTCATCGGGTAGTAGTGGTACGGGTCGTCGTTGGGCAGCGGGGTCTGCCCGAGTGCCGGGTCGTAGGAGCCGGTGGTGGTGCCGCAGCTGTTCTTCCACGGAAAGCCTGCCTTGTAGACGCGGACTGACCCGTCCAGGACAGTGGCCATGGACCGGCCGGACCTGAGCCATTCGGCGAAGACGAACGGCTTCATGGTGGAGCCGATCTGGAAACCGCCGGCACCGTCCAGGGGGTTTCCGTTGGCGTCCTTCTCCGGCAGGGCGAAGTTGCCGGTGTAGTTTCCGGGTGCTGCCGCCGGGTTGTAGTTGGTGTTTTGCGCCATGGCCAGCACCTTTCCCGTTCCCGGCTGGACGCTGACGAGGGCCGAACCGCGCTGCAGGGGGTCGGTCGCCGGCAGTGCGGCATCGACCTCCTTTTGCGCGACCTGCTGCAGGCCCGGGTCCAGGGTGGTGCGGATGGTGAGGCCGCCCTGATCCAGGAGCTTTTGGCGGGCATCCTCGTCTGGGCCGAAGGCCGGGCTGTTGAGGATCAGCCGTTTGATGTAATCGCAGAAATAGGGCGCAGAGGCCGCGGCGGTGCAGCCCTGGGCACTTTGGTGGACGTCCAGGTCCAGGGCCGAGGCCACGGATTGGTCATGCTGGGCGGCGCTGATGAGGCCCTGTTCGAGCATCTTGTCCAGGACCACATTCCTGCGTGCCACCACGTGGTCGGGGTGCGTGAGGGGGTCATAGTAGACCGGGCTGTTGACCACCGCGGCCAGGGCTGCCGCTTCCGGCAGGGTCAGCTTGATGGCCGGGACACCGAAATACTCCTGGGCCGCGGCCTGGATGCCATAGGCGCCGTTACCGAAGTAGACGATGTTGAGGTACCCGGCAAGGATCTGGTCCTTGGAGTACTTCTTTTCCAAAGCGATGGCGAGCTTCATCTCGCGGAGCTTGTCGCCAATGGTTTTCGACGCACCCGTGGTCACCTCGTCCGCATTGCCGTTGGACACCAGCGATTCGATGATGATGTTGTTGACGTACTGCTGGGTGATGGTGGACGCGCCCTGGCGGCCACCCTGGACCGTCACGGCAAGGGCCCGCAGGATTCCGGTCGGGTCAATGCCCCCGTGCTCGTAGAACCTGGCGTCCTCGATGGAGACGATGGCATCGCGCATGAACGGTGACATTTTGTCCAGGGTGACGGGGACGCGGTTCTGGGAATAGAACGTTGCGATGACGGAGCCATCGTTCGCCAGCACCTTCGAGTTCCGCGCCGGCGGATTCAGTTCCAGCTCGGCCGGGAGCTTGTCGAAGAAGCTGATGGAGCGGCCCGCAACCGTTCCCGCCACCGCGGTGGCGGGAACGAAAAGGCCTGCCGCCAGGATGCCGCACGCTACGCAGACCGTGATGAAGGCCAGCAGTTTCGGTACCAGCGCCTTGTTCACGTGCTGCACATGTTTCCTTTGCTCGTTGGCTGCGCAAATGGAGAAGCGCAGGTGGTTCGTGCCTTCTCCGCGTGCTCCAGTGAGCCTGCCCCGATGTCTTGCCGGCGCAGCGTCCCCCTGCTTACATGTAGTAGTGCATATGTTATTTGCCAGCATACGTTCAATCCCCCGCCCGGATGCAAGTGGCAGCTCCTCCGCGCAGGCGCCGGCATGAAGGCCATCGTGGCGGGCGCCGGGATCGCCGGGCTCGTCGCGGCCCGCCAGCTGGCCCTGGCCGGCTGGGACGTTGAGGTGCTGGAAAAGTCCCGGGCGCTGCGGCCTGACGGCTACATGATGGACTTCTTCGGCCCGGGGGTGGAGGCGTCGGAGCGGATCGGGCTGTACCCCCGGCTGGCAGAGGCGGCGTACCACATCCAGTCCGCCGACTACGTGGACACCGCAGGCCGCACCACCTGCAGCATCGACTACCTCCGGTTCTCCAAGCTGGCCGGCGGGAAAGTCCTGAGCCTGCTGCGCCCGGACATTGAGGCAGCGGTCCTGGCGGCGCTGGAAGACGCGGCCGGCAGGGTGCGGGTGCGTTACGGGGCACGGGTGGTCAATGCGCGCACCGACGCAGATGGCGCACACGTCCTCGTAGAGGCCAACCAGGAAATGAGCGCCGATGTGCTGGTCGGTGCAGACGGCATCCATTCAGAGGTGCGCGCCGGCGTCTTCGGGCCCGAGAGGGACTTCCTCCGGCCGCTGGGCATGCGGGCCGCGGCGTTCATCGTCACCGATCCGGCCCTGAATGCGCGCTTCCGGGGCCGGTTCATCCTCACCGACACGCTCAACCGGATGGCTGGGCTGTACGGCATCCGCCAGGACGAGGTGGCCGCCTTCCTGGTCTACCGGGACGCCGTGTCACCGGGGAAAGAGGCAGTAACGGCCCGCCAGCGGCTCCGCAGCGAGTTCGCCGGGCTGGGGGACGCGGTGGACAGGCTCCTTGACCTGTGCCCCGCGCATCCTTATGACGACACCGTGGCGCAAGTGGTCATGCCCCGCTGGCACACGGACCGCGCAGTCCTGGTGGGTGACGCCTGCGGCGCCGTGTCGCTGCTGGCGGGCCAAGGCGGTTCGCTGGCCATCGCCGGGGCTGCGCTGCTCGGTGACGTCCTGGGACCGGTCGCCACGCCCAGTGGCATCGGCGCGGCGTTGGCGCGGTTCGAGCAGCAGTGGCGCCCCGTGGTGGAGATGGCGCAAAAATCGGGACGGCGGACCGCAGCGACGTTCCTGCCCAGGAACACTACCCAGCTCCTGCTCCGCAGGTGGGTCATCCGCGCAACCCGACTTCCCGGCGTCGACCGCCTGGTTGCACACCAAATCCTGCGCAGCATCGCCAAGTAGGGCGCGCCTTGGGGCGGTCAGCCCGTGCCGGACGTGGGCTGGGCCGTCGCGCCGGCGCCGGGATCCACGGTGGGTTCCGTTGTGGGGTAGTCAACGGACGACGTCGGCTGCCCGCCTCCCCCATATTGTCCGGCCGGCGCCGTGGGCACCTCAGTCGCGGCAGGGGCGGGTGCATAGGTTCCGGCGGGTGCCGTTGCTGGAGCGGTGGAGCCGCCCGAAGCAGGCGATGAGGCAGGAGCAGGGACCGTACCCTCACTGGCGCCGGCTGTCGCGGGCGACGTTGCGCCGGAGGTACCCCCGGCAACCGACGCACCCTTGACGATGGCCGTGATCTGCTCCTTGAACCCGTTGAGCGTTGCCTGGATCTCAGAGAGCGGAACGTCCTGGAGGTGCCGGCCGTACTCGGCGATCCGTGCCCACAATGCCTCGAGCTGCTGCTTGCTGTCCCCGTCCAGCGGCCCGTCGAGGGTCAGGACCAGCTGGCTGGCCAGGGCGTAGGTGAGGCAGTCCAGGCAGTTGTAGTTGGCGGCCGCGGACAGGTTCTGCGGCACGATCACGTCCGTCTGCCCCACCACCAGGACCACCTGGAACCCCACAGCCACCGCCGCGCAGCCCGAACAGTTGGCGAAGGCATAGGCCTCGTTGGTGGTGGTGACGGGCTGGCCGTCCTCGGCCCACACCAGGGCGAACGCCACGCTGTACTGGACGGACCCGTCGGTGGTGTTGACGGCGAGCGCCTGGTTTCCGTCGCCCTCGGGAGCCGCCGGCCGGTCGAACGGGAACACCCAGGACGGTGCCACCGGCGCCGCAGCGGAGGAAGCGCCACCGGCAGGCGGCGTCCCGGAAGCCGAGGCAGCCACCGGCACCAGCACCATGCTCAGCTGCGGATTGTCCCGCGTCGGCTTGGCGGTGCCGGCAGGCCACAGCGCAACGGTGCGTCCGGCAGCGCCCTGCCGCAACGCCCCGCCGTCGTTGTTGCCCGCGGGAAGGATCGCCCGCGTGGCGTCGCCCAGCGTCCCGCGTTCGTAGGCCTGCACCGGACGGTATGTCCCGCCGTCGGGCCACCATGCCCAGGCGAGTCCCGCCAGCAGTACCCCTACAGCGCCCATGGCCACCAACCGCTGGGCAAGCTTGCCGCGCGTCTTCTGCCACAAACCGGTCACCAGTTGCCGCAGCAGCCGCACCACGATGTACAGCACGCCCAGCACCGGCACGGCCACCACCACAATGGCCAGCGCCCGCACCGCCACGCCCAGGACATCTCCGGAGGCAAGGCTTGCCGCCAGCGCTTCCTGCTGCTTGACCACACTCGCCCACCCCGTGGCCAGCAGCCGCGGCAGGGACAGCACCATCATCACCATGCTGAACAGCAGCACCGGCACCGTGACCAGGACCCAGGCGGTGACCACGGCCCGCGCCCACGGCTTCAGCACCTTGCTTTCCGGGTTTCCCCACCGCCACGGAAGGATTCCCAGGAGGGTGGGCTTGATCCGCTGGAACAGGTCCGGCACCCCGGTGGCGTCGGCCAGGATGTGGTAGCCGTCGTACTTCACCAGCGGGATCAGCTGGCGGACCATCTGCAGGATCTGCGTGACCACCACCAGCAGGAGCGCGTCGAAGCCGGTGGCCCACCACAGGCCCATGATGGCCACCGCCACGATCGCGTTAAAGTACAGCCCGCCCAGATCCGTGCGGATCCTGCCGCCGCGGCCCAGCCGGTAGGAGTCCGTGACGTCCGTAAAGAACGCGGGCCACAGCAGGTACAGCCCGGCACCCATGGCCCCGGGAGTCGCGCCGCCCTTGCGCGTGGCGGCGGCATGGCCGAATTCGTGGAAGCCCGCGGAGAGGATGGTGACGGCGAGGATCAGCAGCAGGAGGGCAGGCTGTTCGAAGGCCTCGTGCGTGGCGGAGCCCAGGCCCTTGACCATGAGCACCCACCAGCAGGCGGCAAGGAACGCGGCCGTCACGGCCACCACGATCAGCGGGTTGAACAGCACTGCGAACGGTGCCGTGATCCTGCGCGTGCGCTCGGGATCGGAGACGATGTAGCGGAACCGCAGGCCCAGCAGCGGGTTGGCCTTCCTGACCTCGGGCTGGCTGCCGTCGGCCAGCCGGAGCAGGCCCATCGGCAGCAGCTGGGAGTCCATCAGCGTGCGGACGTTGTCAGCGCTGACCAGCCGCCCGGAGCCCTCGCTGGCATGCCGGGCGATGGCGTCCAGATTCCGTGTGCCGTCGGCGGCCTCCAGCACCAAGTACAGGAGCCGGGTCAGCTGCAGGGTCTGGCCGTCGGCGCGGCGCACCAGGGACGGCGGCTCCCGGTAGCCGGAGCCCTCCGCTGTGCCGAGCAGCTGCACGCCGTCGGCCAAGGCAGGAAGGTGGGCACCCGCCGTCGTAATTTGGCCCGGCGGGACTTCGCCCGGCGGAACATGGGCAAGGTCAGGGTACGACGACGGCTGGCCCGCCTGGGAAGGCGGGCCGCCATGGGTCTGGGTCATCTGGGCTTACTGCTGCAGGTCGGACTGCTGGCCGGCGGTGGCATTGGCCTCGCCGTCGATGTGCTGCGAGATGGTGGCGCTCTGGTCCGAGATGGCGTAGGCCTGGCTGTCGATGGAGCCGATATTCGCGGCCACGGCGGCGTCGATGGGAGCAGCCACGTTGGCGTTCGCGGCCACGGCACCGTTGATGGGGGCGGCAATGGCGGCGTCGGCGTCGAGGTTGACGTCGACGTTGAGCAGGTTGCCGTTCAGGGCGCCCGCTGCATCGGTGAGCCCACCGGTGCTGGTGGGATCTGCGACGGTGCCCGTGGATCCGTCCGTGGTGCCGGCGTCGGCGGTGCCCGCGTCAGTGGTGCCGTCGGCCTGGCCGATCACGCTGTCCTGCGTGGAGTCGGCGTTCGCGTCTGCGGTGATGCCCTGGTCGATGGCGGCGTCCTGGCTGGACAGTGCCTGCGCGTCGGAGCCGAAGGAGAGGATGTTGGCCGAGGCGGCGGCATCGATGGGCGCGGCCACGTTGGCGTTGGCGGCGACGGCGAGGTCGATGGGTGCCGCGGCGTTGATGCCCAGGTCCAGGTCCGCGTTCAGGTCCAGGACGGACGCCACTTCCTTGTCCGGCAGGGCGGTGGCCTGTTCGGACATCAGTTCTTCATCAGTAAGGGGACGCATTTCGTTGTCCATGCTTTGAGAGACCTCCGGTGCGGCGCGGGTGCTCTGCCCCCAGCGGGCAGCCCACGCTCCACAATAGTAAGCATGATTAGTTGTTTTGCGAAGCTATTCGGGGCAGCGCAGGCTGGCGCCAAGGTTGGTGGCATAAGTTAGGCGCATGCACCCCTTCATTCCGGCCGCTTCCGCCGCCGCCGTCCAGGTAACAGGCCTGCTGCCCGGATGGATGGATCCGAACCAGTTCCTCCGTGACCCGGCCCTGGCCCCCTGGCTGGTCCTGCTCGTCTGCGCCTTCCTTTTCGTGGAGACGGGCCTGTTGGTGGGGTTCTTCCTGCCCGGTGACTCCCTGTTGTTCACGTCAGGCCTGCTGGCGGCAACGGGAACCATCCACGTCCCCATCGCGGTCTTGGCGGGCGCTGCGTTTCTTGCAGCGCTCGGCGGAGACCAAACCGGCTACCTCATCGGCAGGAAAGCAGGGCCGGCCGTCTTCAACCGCCCCGGCTCCCGGCTCCTGCGTGGTGAATACGCTGACAAGGCCCACAGCTTCTTCCTCAAATACGGCCGCCGGTCCGTGGTCCTGGCCCGCTTCGTGCCAATCGTGCGCACCTTCCTTCCCGTCACCGCAGGCGTGGGAAAGATGAGTTACCGCGCCTTCCTTGCCTACAACGCGGTAGGCGCCCTGCTGTGGGGCGTCGGCGTCACCTTCCTGGGTTTCTGGCTTGGCCGGTATGCCTGGATCGGGGAAAACATCGACCTGATTTTCGTTGGGATCGTCCTGGTCTCATTCGTCCCGGTGGGCATCGAGCTGCTCAAAAACCGGCGGCGGAAGCGCAGCCAGTAAGGGGAATCCACTCCCCTGCATCCCGGTGGCACGCGGCCGCCGCGCCGCCCCTACTCCCCGGCGAGCCGGAGGATCTCCGCCGCGGTGCCGGCCGCTCCGCCATGCTGGACCAGGTGCGGCTTGCCGGGAATCTCCAGGAAGCGTCCGTTGGGCGCGGTGGCTGCCAGCTTCTCGCACCAGTCCCGCGGCGCGATGGGGTCGCGGGAGCCGCGGATCACGGTGACAGGCTGGCTCACCATGGCCAGCCGGGCGTCGAGGTTGTAGTCCATCATGACCGGCAGTTCGGTGAGGTACCAGCGCAGCCCGGAACGGGCGTAGTCGGTGACCACCACCGCATTCGCCAGCGGGCTCTCCTTGAGGCAGTCCAGGCCCAGGGCCAGGGACTGCTGGAGGACGGTCCGACGGGACGGGTCCACCACCGGGCCCAGCAGCGCCACGTGGGACACCAGGTCCGGCCGCTGGACTGCCAGTTCGGCGGCGAACTGCGTCCCCATGGACTGCCCCACCGCCACAACGCGGCCTGCCCCCATCTTTTCCAGGACCCGGGCCGCATGCACCGCGTACTCGGCCACGGTCAGCTGGCGGTCAGGGGTGGGGGTGCCGCCAAAGCCGGGAAGGTCCAAGGCGTACGTGTCACCATGGCCGGCCAGCAGAAGCTGCAGCCGCCGGTAATAGCGGTGGGACATGCCGATGCCGTGCAGCAGCACAAAAGCCGGGCCAGTGGAAGCTGCGGGACCGGCCAGGAAATGCACGTGGGAGGTCAGTCCGCCGCTGGTGACCACCCGGGGCGTGGGGCGGCGCGTGCGGGGCAGCCGCAGCCGGGGACGCGCCGGTTCAGCGCGGGGTGTTTGGTCGTCTGCGGCGTGCACCGGTAGTCCCTTTCAATCCAAATCCTTCATGCGATTCACTACCCTAAAGTGGCCAGCGCGGCAGGTGCGCTATGGACGGTGACCAGCGTGTCGGCGTCGACCGACCTCACCTCACCGTCGATCTGGTACGGGATGGGCTTGAGCGTGGTGAACCCGTAGCTGCTGACGCTGGGCTGGTCCCCCAGTCCCTTGGTGGCCGCCCGGAGTGCGGTCAGCAGAATCCGCAACTTGGACCTGTGGGGGAAGATCACCACTTCGAACTTGCCGTCCGCCAGCTTGCCGTCGGCCTCGCTCAGGGTGGCGTACTTGGCCATCTGGGCGATGTTGGCCAGGACCAGGCTGTCGAACTTCTGCCGCTTGCCGCCGGTGTGCAGGATTTCGAACGGCTTGAACTTGGAGAAGGTGCGCACCACGGAGAAGGTCTCCTTCAGCGCGCCCTTGCTGCCCTTTTCCAGGCCGATGGCCATCACCGGGGTCAGCCCGAAGCCGATGTAGGAGTGGGCGTACTCGTGCGGGGCGTCCCCGGGCTCCCCTGTGGTGATGCGCAGCAGGTCCATGCGCCGGACCTTTCCGGCGGCGATGGCCTGTTCAAGGGGTGCCGTGCCGGTGGTGCGCCGGTGGTCGTTGGCGTTGCCCGCGGCCATGACGGCGCAGACGGCGTCCGGGTTCCCGGCCTGCATGACGCCGTTCACCACTTCGTTGTAGCCGCCGTCTCCGCTGACCGAGACCACCAGTATGTCCCCGCCGGCGGCAGCGGCCTCGCGGGCCAACTGCACGGCATGCCCGGCGTGGTTGGTGGGTTGAAGCCTGATGTCCGCCGTGTAGGGAAGCAGGGCGGTGAGGCTGGTCCGGAGCTCCCCGGCCAGCGCGGGGGCGTCACCGGTGCTGTTGCGATTGAAAATGATGGCGATGGAGCGGAACGTCCGCGGTGTGCTCATGGCGGTTCCTAGCTGTTGCCGGTGTGGACCAGGCTGTCCAGGTCCTGCTGCTGGGCCGGCGCGTCAGACAGTCCGGCCGGGGTGAGGTCGAAATGCTCGACGGCGGTGCGGGGTTCGTGGGCGGCGGGGGCGGGTGCAGTGCAGCTGTTGTTCATCACGTGTGGAGTACTCCTGGGGGATTCACGGGGACTGGGGATATGGGAGGGAAGGGCTGCCACGTGCTCTGCCGTGGTTTCCAGCACCCTCGAGCGGCGGCACCGGGAACAGTGCACAGCCACGGAGATGGTTGATGCGCGGAGGTTCGGGACGGCCGGCGAGTCAACGGACAGGTGGAAGTCGGTGTCGCAGTGTGCACACCAGGGATGTTTCCCGCGTGGCTGGAGGGCGTGGCGGGGGATGTAGCTGTTCGAGGCTTGGGAGGGGTGAAGGGTCACACCAGGGCCCGGTAGCTGCAGATGATGTAGTCGGCAGCTGCCGGTCCCGTCATGCGCAGGCATTGGTCGGGGTTGACGCGCTGACTCATCGCGGCCCAGAAAATGTGCTCGGCCTGGGGCTCCCGCTGGGACAGCTGGCACCAGCTGGTATAGAGCCCGTACAGGGTGTCGTTGTCCAGGGTGCGTCCGGACTCGTGGTCCGGGCAGGTGGATTCTTGGAGGAACTGGTCAAACTGCGAGTGCGCCATAGTGGCTCTTTTCAACGAGGTGCAGTTGTTCGCCGTTCGGCTACAGCGGTTTCAAGCCCAGGGCCTTGCACGGGGTCCCGGGGCGGCTGCCGGCAGCCTCGAGAGGGCCCGGCAGGGTGGATCAAAGTTGGAATGGGGTGAGAAGGTCCGCGTGCGTGGACGTCTGGTTCTCCTAGGTAAGGGTGCGAGCAGCCATGGCGGCCTTGCAAACGCTGATCCCTTTACTGAAACCAAGTCAACAACTTCTCTACACTGTAGACTTTACGGGCAGGCCCCTGCACTTAGCAAACGTCGCGAAGGCCACGGGCCCCAGCACAACACCATGCTCCAGCCGGGAACGACACACGGCTTTGGAACCTCGCCTCGATGGGAAGATAAGCGGGCGCGGCGTGGGTAAGGTCTGATCATGATCCAGGCCGCGGCTGTCTCAGCACTGACGTCCTACCACTGGCTGGGGATTCCCATCGCCGCCGTCGGGGCGGTCCTGCTCGCCCTGGGAACACTGTTCCAGCACCGGGCCGTGGGAGACCAGCCGGCTGCATCCGGACGCGCGGCCGGCAGCATGGGCGGTGGACGCCTTCACGCCCTGATCCGGACACCGGCATGGCTGGCCGGGACGGCGATGCTGGGCGCTGCCATTCTGCTCCAGCTCACCAGCCTCCGGTTCTCGCCCCTGATCGTGGTGCAGCCCATCGGCGCCGTGGCACTGGTGGTGACCACCCTCGCCACCGCCCGAATGAACCGCAGGCGGCCCGGACGCCGGGCCCTTACCGCCGTCGCGCTTTGTGTTGGAGGGGTGGCGGTCTTCGTGGCCGTTGCTGCGCTGTCCGCGGAGGACGTGGAGATCAGCGACCAGCACCTGGTCACCATCCTGATCGTCCTCGCCGTGGTCCTGGCCTGCGTGGCCGCGGCCTATCTGATGTGGCGGCACCGCTCGCACGCGGTGGTCTTCACCGCCGGCGCCGGGATCCTGTTCGGGTTCGTCGCGGCGCTGGCCAAGACCGTGATCGGCCGCCTGTTCCAGGGCGACTTCGAATGGCTGTCCCTGACCTGCCTGGCGGGGCTGGTCATTGCCGGGCTGGCCGGCAGTTTCCTGGTCCAGAACGCGCACAGCCGGGGAACGCCCGAACTCGTGGTCGCGGGCCTGACCGTCATCGACCCGCTGGTGGCCGTCGCCATCGGCATCACCATCCTGGGCGAGGCGGATGCGGCACCGCCGCTGGCGATTGTCCTGTTTCTCGTGTCCGGAGCCATCGCCATCGCCGGTGTCATTTTGCTGGCCACCGTCAAGAAACCGGCCGAACCGGGGATCAAGCGGTAACCACCCAGGGCTCTATTCGTGCTCGCGGACGTATTCCTCGGGGCTGACGTCCTCCGGCTCAATCCCGCCGGCGTGCTCAGATTCGAAAATACTGAACGCCAGGCCCAGGCGGTGCCGCAGTTCCAGGGAGGCGTGCTGCCGGAAGTCGGTCAGGCCCTCACGTTCCTCTTCAGCCATGTGGTCGCCGTTGGCTTCGTTGAGCTTCGCCACCGCCTCCCACCAGTCGGCTGTCCCCGTCTGGTGCCGGGAGACGTCACTGATGGCGTCCCGGATTTCGTTGTGGTCGTGGATGGCGTCGGTGGTCTCGTCAGCGGCGGAGTCCTTTCCGCCTGCCCCCTTCCCCAGTTCCAGCAGCTCCGGGTAAAAAAGTTCCTCTTCTGCCTTGGCATGGACCTCCAGCAGGATGCGCATCCGCTTCCACACCGCTTCCAGGCTCGATGTTTCGCTGGCATGCATTTCATCGAGCAGGGCGAACAGGCGCCGCTGCTCGTGGTGGTCGTTCAAAATCACTTCAACGATGTCCATGGTGGTCCTCTCGGCAGGGTGTGTACGCCCTAACCCTTACCCCCACCGGCCCGTCTTCCACCACCACAAGCTGCAAGGGCAGGTTTCCCACCAGATTCCCACAACCGGTGGGTACCTCATCACCTGAGACGGTGACAAGAATCCGCCGGGCAGCTGCGGCATTCAGCGTTTCCCCAGCATCGGCTCCTACAGTGATCCCGTGCCGGTCCACGCCGTTGAGCGCGGACGCACGCGCAAATTCGGAAGGACACACCGTGGTGAACCCAGCAATCCCGTCAATGAAAACCTGCATCGGCGTCGGAGCCGCAGCGCTCCTGGCTGCCGGCGCCATGGCCGTTGCCGGCGTGGGCGCGGCGTCTGCTTCGCCCAGTTCCACCCCCACCTCAACCGCGTCCCCCGCGGCTGCGGGCCAGGCCAAGGAGGCGAAGGGTGCCGGCGGGCTGCAGGCGTTCCTGGGTATTAACGCTGACAGTCCGCAGGCGGCCGGCGACCGTGCCGCGAAGGCAGCCGAAGCCCTGGTCAACCACCCGCAGCTGTTCGCCAAGCTGCCCGCCGCCCTCCAGGCGGACGTGACCACGCTCAAGGACGCCGCCCCGGCGGACCGGGTAAAGGACGCCTACAAGATCAAGACCACCGCCCTTTCCGGCGGCTACGGCGCCGAGGTCCAGAAGCGCGCCGAAGCGCTGGAAAAGACAGTTACCGGAATCGCCGGCCTTCGCCAGGAGCTGCGCACCGCGTTCAGCTCGGGCAACCCGGGCGCCGGGCTCCAGAAGGTGGCCGACCAGCTCATCGCCCACCCGAAGCTGTTCGCCAAGCTCCCTGCGAACCTCCAGACTGATCTGACCACACTCAAGAATGCGGCCCCCGCGGACCTGGACGCCCAGGCGAACAAGATCAAGGACACCGCGCTGAACGGCGGCTACGGCGCCAAGGTGCAGAAGATGGCCGAGGCGCTGCAGAAAAAGGCGGCAACGCCCAGCACTTAGAGCGTCAGGACGTTTGCGACGCCGCCGCGGATGGGTCCAGGTCGGCGAGCGGGAGCGGGTGGGCTCGTTGGTCCGGGAACGGGACGCAGGTCAACGCCAGGTCCGGGCCAACGCGCACCAGCTCCCCCGGCGGCTTAGGCGCGCCAGGACGTACGACGGCGGGCCCCGCCCAGGGTGGGCACGGCCGGTCCGCGCCCGCAGAGTTAAGCCGGCGGAGTTAAGAAAAGTGCCGCCGCCTCAAACTTGGGGGATGATGAGGCGGCGGCACTGCATCCAAGGTACCCCCGGGGCAGGCCGGGCCGGCCGGGATCCGGGCTTCAGGACGGAAACCTTGACGAATTTTTTACGCCGCTGTTTCCTCCGCCGCACTCCCCACCCTTCGCGCCCCGGGCGCGCTGCTACGCCTGCCCCGTGGGCTCACTCAACGCGTGCGGAACGCCGGATGATGACGATCCGGACGGCAACTCCGGCGATAACCAAAAAGACGCCCAGTGCCATGAGGCTCCAGACAGGGACGGAATCGGCATCGATGTTCTTGTAGCACACGGCCGCCGCCCCGATTCCGGCCTTCTGGAGGCCTATCAGTTCAGCCGCATGGCTTTCCCGCAGCAGCGGGCTGCCGCAGAGGGGACCCGAGGGCTGGAGTCCTATGACGAAGCCCAGGATGTACACGTCCAAACCCGCGGCAACGATCCACATCCACATCCGTCGCCGCCACAGCCCTCGATTCACGGCAGTCATGGGCTTCGACGGAGAATCATGCATCGCCATGGTTCGAGCATAATCGCAGCAGCCGGTCAGCGCCCGATGGCCATGAGCACCACCGCAACGGTGGCCACGGCCAGGAGCGCCAACCCGACGTAGGACAGCGTATGCAACCGCCGCCGCCGCAGTTCCCGGCGTGAATAGCGGACATCGTAGCTTCCCCTGTATTTACCCATGGGCCACAGATTAGGAAGGCAACCTCAACGTTCGCTCAAGACGGGTGCTTTGTTAAGAGGCCGGCCGCGCAAAGACCAAGCTAGCGGTCGGGGCCGGCCGTTTTTTCCAGGTGCTGGTAATGGTCAAAGCAGTCGCGGCAACAAAATTCCGCAGTCGGAGTAGGCGGTAGCGGGCCGCCGCAAAACCTGCATTTTGGAGCGGATCGGAATATCCCAAACACGGTCTTCAGCATGGATGCAGGCTAGGCGCCCGCCAGGCAAATTTGACCAGTAACTGATACCTGATTTTTACCGCCCGGATACCTGCCGGCGGCGCCTCTCGACGGTGGGTGTACCGCCCCGGAAGAGTCTTGAAAAGGCTACGCGAGGGCCGCCTCCAAGTGCTCCCTGGTCCGTTGGCCGGAGTGCACGATCCTGCGCAGGTATTGTGCAGCAAGGCTCGGCAGCACGGTGGCCGGGTCCGGGCCGGCCGCAGCGCCGCGCACTGCGTGTTCCAGTTCCAGGGACAAGTCGGCCAGCAGCCGGGCCCCCACCATCTGGGCAGAGGTCCGGAGGCTCAGAATGGCTGTCAGCGCGCACGTGGCGTCACCGCTGGTCAGCGTGCTGCGGAGCTTCTCGATCCTGGGCTGCATCTGATCGATGAAGTTCCGGACGAAGAGCCTCCAAATTCCGTCGTCATCCTCGGTTTCGGCGCGCAGCCGCGCCAGCACGGAGGCATCCAGCAGAGGCAGTGCAGGGCCGCCGTCCTGGATCACGGACGGCTCCAGGCCAGCCGGCCAGCAAACTCTCCGCAGCCCGACGGCGGGCAGCACCAGCCGCCGTCGTGATGCTTTTGATGCGGGCCCCTCAAAGCCCACGGCTTTCCGCCCATGTCCATGCTCCCCCTTGCAAGTCGGTCCAGTTGCGAACCGATTCCGAGGTTATGCGGCCGCGGCAGAAGGGCACACGAGTAGTGTGTACTCGAATTCGCTCCCGGGGGCTTAAACCGGGTGGGTCAGCACTGCTGCCCGAACTTCTTGAGGCTCAGCGAGCGGGACCTGATCCCCTCGATGTGGTTGTTCATCGCGGCCGTTGCCGCGGCGCAGTCCCCCGCCTTGAAGGCATCGATGATGGCCTGGTGCTCCTGCACTGTGTGGTCGCCGCTCATGTCGTTGTGCACCATCAACCGGAACCGCTGGATGTGCCCTTCGATGGAGCCGTAGGCCCGGAGCAGGAACTCGTTGTCGGTGGCCTCAACGATGCGCCGGTGGAAGTTCTCGTCCGCCTGCCAGTAGGCCCGGTATCCGGCAAAGGTGTCCCCGCCGTGGCGTGACGCCTCCAGGTCGCGGTGGAACTTTTCCAGGTCCGCCACGAGTTCCTCTGTCGAGTTGGTGCAGGCAATGCTGGTGCATGCGGGCTCGAGGATCTGCCGGGAGGTCAGCAGCGCCGCGATGTCGCTGGCGGTCGGCTCCGGCGCCACCTTGTAGCCCCGCAGGGCCTCCCGCCGCACCATGCCTGTCGTCTCCAGGCGCGCCAGGGCTTCCCGCACAGGGGTGGAGGAGACCTTGAACCGCTTGGCCAGTCCGTCAATGCTCAGCGGTGATCCGGTGGAGATCTTGTCGTCCAGCAGCAGGGACAGGATCGCTTCGAACACCTGGTCCACCAGCATGGGCCGGCCGGGGATCAGGACTTCTTCTTCAGGCGAAGCGGCGTTCATTTCGGAATCCTATGTGAATTAAGGGTAAGGCGGAGGGCAGCCAGCAGCAGCGCCCCGTCACAACCCCGTCAGCTCGAAAGGGTGTTTGCAGAAGATCGTGCATGATGTACGGTACATGATACCGGACAGCAAAGTGATCTGTACCACAACTAAGGCTGCCCACCCAGGTTGGAAGCTCTCCTACCACCCCTCCTCCCCCAAATTCCGAAGGCGTGTAGATGATTCAGTTTCGATCGATGCTGGCAAGCGTCGCCGCAGTGTCCATGGCCGGCGTGCTTCTCTCCGGATGCTCCAATCCCAGCATGACCTCCTCTGCCCAGTCCGAGACCCCCAAGCCCTCAAGCTCCGCGGAGGCCGTCAAGGTCGACGACGCCGCCGCGGCAGCACTTCCCAAGGAAGCCAAGGACAAGGGGACGCTCACCATCACCATGAGCCAGAGCTCCCCGCCCCTGCACTTCATGGCCCCGGACGGGACCACCACGGTTGGCGTGGACCCCGAGATCGCGATGGCCCTGGGGCAGACCCTCGGCCTGAAGACTGAGGTCAAGAGCGGCCCGTTCGATGGCATCATCCCCGGCATTTCCGCCGGGAAGTTCGATATGGCTATCTCCCAGATGTCACCTTCAACCGAACGCATGAAGGTGCTCGACTTCGTGGACTACTACCAGTCAGGCAGCGGCATCGGCGTGGCACCGGGCAACCCGCAGCACCTCACCATTGACACCCTCTGCGGCAAGCGGGTGGGCGTGCTGAAGGGTTCCTTCCAGGACCTCAAGCGACTTCCCGCCCTGTCCAAGGCCTGCACGGACGCCGGCAACCCGGCCATCGAAGCCATGACCTACCCGGACATGCAGGCCCCCAACCTGGCACTGACCGCCGGCCGCATCGACGCCGTCTACATCGACGGCCCGACGCTGGGCTACGCCATCAAGCAGGGCGGCCAGATCGAGCTGCTCGGCGAAAAGGACGTCTCCCCCGTCAGCATCGGCTTCAAGAAGGGCGCCGGCCTGGAGAAGGCCATCGAGCTCGGCATGGAATCCCTTGCCAAGAGCGGCAAGTACAAGGAGATCCTGGACAAGTGGGGTGTAGGCAGCGGTGCAATCTCTGACTTCGCCTTCAACAAAGCGCAGTAGCAGCATGGCCAACACAGCCACGGAACCGAACGCCAAGGCACCCGCCGGGGACGGACTGGACCGGCAGCTGCTTATGGGCCGTCCGCACCAGCGCCACGGAGGTTTGTGGCTGACGGCGGCAATCGTCCTGTTCGCGGTCTTCCTGGTGGGCTATTCCCTGGTCACCAATCCCCGCTTCGAGTGGAACGTCGTCTTCGGCTGGTTCACCTCGGAGCGCCTGTTCACGGGCCTGCTGCGGACGCTGGGACTGACGGCCATTTCCATGGCCGTGGGAATCGTCGTCGGCGTTTTGCTGGCGCTGGCCCGGCTCGCGCCGAACGCCATCGTCGCGGGGACCGCCGCCTTCCTGGTGTGGCTCTTCCGCGGGGTGCCGGTGTTCGTCCAGCTCCTCTTCTGGGGCTTCATCGCCGCCATCTACCCGCGGATCGCCGTCGGGGTGCCGTTCGGGCCGGAGTTCTTCTCCGTGGATGCCAACGTGCTGATCACCCCGTTCATGGCGGCCATCCTGGGGCTGGGCCTGAACGAAGGTGCCTACATGTCGGAGATCGTCCGCGCCGGGCTGCTGAGCGTCAACCGCGGGCAGACGGAGGCGGCCACGGCGCTGGGCATGCGGCGCTTCCACATCCTGTCCCGGATCGTGCTGCCGCAGGCCATGAAGATCATCATTCCGCCCACCGGCAACCAGACCATCTCCATGCTGAAGACCACCTCCCTGGTCAGCGTCCTGGCCTTCCCGGAGCTGCTGTACTCAGCGCAGCTGGTCTACAGCGCCAACTTCAAGACCATCCCGCTGCTCATCGCCGCAAGCATGTGGTACCTGCTGGTCACCAGCATCCTGAGCCTGGGGCAGTATTTCATTGAACGGCACTTCAACCGGGGCGGCATCACCGCAGGACGCAGCAGCCGGCGCCGCAAGGCCAAGGCGCCCGGCTCCCCCACCACACCACAGGAGGCCCGGCCATGACTGACGTGATGATCGAGGCACAGGGGGTCACCAAGAGCTTCGGCGACCTCGAGGTCCTCAAAGGCATCGACCTCACCGTCCCCAAGGGCAGCGTCACCTGCATCATCGGGCCGTCCGGGTCCGGCAAGTCCACGTTCCTGCGCTGCATCAACCAGCTGGAAACGCTCGACGGCGGGTACATCCTTGTGGAGGGACAGCCGGTTGGCGTGAAGATCAGGAAGGGCCGGCTGCACGCGCAGAACAACGCCGAGGCGGCCAGGATGCGCGAGAACGTCGGCATGGTGTTCCAGAGCTTTAACCTCTTTCCACATATGACGGTGCTCGAGAACATCTGCGAGGCACCGGTCAGGGTGAAGAAGGAAAACCGGAAAGCCGTCCAGGACCGGGCCCGGGTCCTGCTGGAACGGGTGGGGCTGTCCGAGAAGGTCCACGCCTACCCTGCGTCCCTGTCCGGCGGCCAGCAGCAGCGCGTTGCCATCGCCAGGGCGCTGGCCATGGAACCGCGGCTGATGCTGTTCGACGAGCCCACGTCCGCGCTGGACCCGGAGCTGGTGGGCGAGGTGCTGGACGTGATGCGCAAGCTCGCGGACGGCGGGATGACCATGATCGTGGTCACCCATGAGATCGGCTTCGCCCGGGAAGTAGGCGACCACCTCATCTTCATGGACGGCGGCGGCATCGTGGAGCAGGGCGACCCCCGCACCGTCCTGCGGGAACCGCAGCATGAACGCACCAAGCAATTCCTGGCGAAAGTAATTTAGACCTTCACATTGGAGCAGGACCCTTGAGAAACAAATGGATTGTCAGCATTGATGACTACCGCCGGGCTTCCCGGAAGCAGCTGCCCAGGATGATCTCGGATTATCTGGAGGGCGGTGCGCTGGATGAGACCACCATGCGCGCCAATGAGGACCGGTTTGATGCCCTGATGCTCCGCCAGCGTTCCATGGTGGACCTCCGCGGCCTGACCACCTCCACCACCGTGCTGGGCCATTCCCTGGCGATGCCGCTCATGGTGGCGCCCATGGGCATGCTCACCATCTTTCACCCGGGGTCCGACCCGGCCGTTGCCAGGGCTGCGGTCAGGGCGGGCTCGATCTTCATCCACAGCGCCTGGGCCGGCTGCTCGTTGGAAGAGGTGGCCAAGGTGGCGCCGGACAACCTGTGGGCGCAGATCGCCTTCTGGAAGGACCCGGCGGAAACGGCCAGCTACATCAGCCGGGCACGGGCCGTGGGCGTGCAGACGCTGGTGGTGGCGGGCGACGTCGGGTCCTCCAGCAAGCGCGAACGGGACCTTCACCACGGGCTGTCCATGCCGCCGCGCCCGCCGGTGGCGGACTACTTCAACGCCGCCACCCGCCCGGCCTGGCTGTGGCGGTGGCTTACCGGCCGGAAGATGACGTACGGGAATTACCAGATCAACGGCAGGCCGCTGCGCATGGATGAGATGAACAACTGGATGGCGTCCAACAAGAACCCGGGCGCCAACTGGGAGGACTTCGCCAGGCTCCGTTCCGAGTGGAAGGGGAACCTGGTGATCAAGGGCATCATGGACGCCGAGGACGCGGCCCGGGCCGTGGACGAGGGCGCGGACGGCATCTTCGTCTCCAACCACGGCGGCCGGCAGTTCGACTCCCAGCCCGCCACCATCGACGTCCTGCCGTTCATCGTGGACGCCGTGGGCGGCCGCGCGGAGGTCTACCTCGACGGCGGCATCCGCCGCGGGCACGACATCGTCAAGGCAGTCGCGCTGGGCGCCAAGGCCGCCCTGGCCGGGCGTCCGTTCGCCTACGCCCTGGCCACCGGCGGGGAGCCGGCCGTGGACCGGGTGTTCGGGATCCTCCAGGAGGAGTTCAAGGGGGCGATGGGCTTCGTGGGGAAGTCCTCGGTGGCGGACCTGGACAGCAGCATCTTTGCGGGGCACGCCCAGCGCGCGGCGGCTGAGAGCCTGCTCGTCTAACCAAAAGCTCCACGAAAGGTGCCCGCCCCGTTCGTTCGGCGGCGGGCGCTTTGCGTTAAGCGAGCATCGAACGTACGACGGCGGCGGGCAGCTTTTCCGGTCAACGCGCACGGAGGCTGTACCCGAGATCTGCGAAGCTGGTTGCGATTCAAGGAGCGGCGGATCGTAGATTCGCCCACGTCCAACATGCACTTCTACCTCTGGCGCAGGTCGGGTGTCAATGGCCATTAGTTTCTGCCCACTGACGGTCAGTTAATGTGCCCGCTGGTGGCCAGTAAAACTGCCCGGTGA
>NZ_JBQCMK010000019.1:0-55801 GCF_051965175.1 Arthrobacter sp. SAFR-044 | reverse complement strand
CGGGCGGCGAATTCGGCGGCTTCGACATAGGAGGCGGACGCCAGCACGTCCGGGGCGGCCAGGGCAAGGGCCGCAAGTTGCCCGCCGAGCTGACTGAGCCCGTCCGGCGTGGCGGCAGCTACCGAAAGCTGAAGGCCCTGGGCTTGCCCTGAAGGGTCTTCACTGCGTGAAGGCTGTCCACTCTGAAAGGGCTGTCCACTGCGTGAAGGCTGGCCGCCCCCAAAGGGCTGTTCACTATGTGAAGGCTGGCCGCCCTCTGGGGGCTGCGCGTCGGGGACCGCGAGAAGGTGGGCCGGGCGCGGCAGCCGGCTCCCGGCGTCGTACGCTTTCCCGCCGTACGCCTCACCAAACTGCTCCCCAATGGCCTCCATAATCCCACTCTGCCAGCCACCACTGACAATGAAGACCACCCAAAACCCCTATGTGGAAAACCCGGGCAGCGGACCTCAGCCAGCCGCGGCGGTGGAACCAGCACGGGCCGCTGACGGTTCCTTTTGCCACGGCCAGCGCCCGGTGATCTCCAGCTCCAGGGAGAAGCTGAGGAAGGTCCGGATCAGCACGATGACGGCCAGCACCCCGACGCTGACGAACGTGGGTGTCACGGCGACGGTGCGGATGATGTCGGCGGCCACGAGCAGTTCGAGGCCTAACAGGATGGATCTGCCCAGCAGCTGCCGGTACGAGCGGTAGAAGCTCAATTTTTCCGCGCCCGGTGGTAGCTGCCGCGGCTGATGGCCCCGGAGTGCCATCGGAAGGGACACCACCGCACCGATCACCATCACCGCGACTCCTGCGAAGTCGACCAGTTGCCCAACCGTCTCAATGATCTGCCGGAATTCCATGCCCTGCCTTATATCGGGCCAGGCGTCCCCGCGAAATTCCACTCCGCGGCCCACCCTGGCAGTCACTACGGGACGACAGCCCCGGTCAGGGGTGGCGGACGCCGTTCCCTGCTATAACGTCCCTGTACCCTTCCCGGAACGTCGGAAACGTGAAGGTAAACCCTGTGCTGCGGAGCAAGTCGTTGTGGCAGCGCTTGTTGCCCCCGCGGGCGGGACCGGCATCGCCAACAGGCGGTGAGGGCTGCCCCAGTTCTGCCGCCAGGAAGCGCAACACGGAACCCAAATCGGCTGGCTCGTTGTCCACTCCGATATATGCGGGCCCGGGCACGGGTTCCATCGTGGCCAGATGCACGATGGCGGCTGCGGCATCGTCGCGGTGGATCCGGTTGGTGTAGCGCACGTCCTCCGGGATCACGGCAGAGCCCGTCTTAATCTGGTCAATCAGGCGAGTCCGGCCCGGCCCGTAGATGCCGCCCAGCCTGAGCGAGACGCGGGCAGTGCCGGTTCCCGCCAGCCTCGCCTGCAGGAGTTCCTCGGCTTCCACCAACACCCGCCCGGAAAATCCGACCGGATCGGGGGCGGTGGCTTCGTCCACCCAGCCGCCACCCGCGTCCCCGTAAACGGCGGTGGAGGATACAAAGTGGAGGATACAAAGATGAGCCGCTCCGGCGTCACCTGGTCCCGTTCCAGGGCATCGAGGACGTTTTCCACGCCGCGTACATACGCAGCGCGGTATGCGTCCTCGGCAGGGGAGTCAGCAGCAACAGCGACGACGACGGCGGTGGTGTCCGCGGGGACCGGCGGCAGGTCACCGGACGTTAGGTCAGCTGCGGCACCTTCGATGACGGCCGGCAGTTTCGCGGGGGAACGCCGCCACCCCACGACCCGGTGGCCCAGGGCAGCAAACCGAAGCCCCGCCTCCGTACCCAGATCCCCGCACCCCGCCAATAGAACCGTCATGGCCTACGGTGCCTCAACCGGGAAGAACACGCGAGGGTCCTGCAGTAGGGCAGGGTAAGCGAATGCCGAGCGGTCAATGATCTCAATGACTTCGAAATTCCTGCCGAACCGGCCGTCATCGAGGGTAAGGGGACGCCCCACAACCTGTCCGACGGCGAACCTGGCCCCATTCTCGAAGGGAACAGCCACCGGCGTCTTTCCCGGAAGGGTCCGGAAGGCCTCCTCCTGCGCCAACCGCTTGCGGGTGGGCTTCTTCGCCTGCGGCCTGGGCGGCGCCTTCTTGGGAGCCCGGGACGGCCGGCGGGAGCCATCGTCAACGTAGACGGGGGAGTAGCCGTCCTCCCCGGCGGACGTGGCGGCAGCAGCGCTCCGGTTCACTGCCGGAAGTGCCACGGTGGTAAGGGACTGGGGGTCGACATCGTCATGCGGCCCCCGCAGGATCCAAAGGATGTCCCCCTCCGGCTCCTGCGGCAGGAACTCGTGGCGCGGCTCAGGCCAGACGTAGTCCATGTCTGGAATCGCGTCCGGGAAAACGCGGGTGTAGAACTTCGGTTCCTTGTGCACCAGCTTGGAACGGTGGCTCAGGTGAAAGTCTGGGTCCCCGAGCCACGGCGGCATCACAATCTTGGCGGCGTAGTCAGGATGTGGTGCCTGCGGCGCGAACTCTGCAATGTTCGCGCGGGTGTTGTCCGGGTGGCCGCGCTCCATCCATTCGTCCACCATGGCCAGTCCATACATGGTGAGGGCGGGCACATGGCCCATCCACATCCGGATTGCCGGGTGGGTCTGCCAGCCGTAGCCCGGAATCACCAAGGCGCGGAGGGTCTGCAGCGCTTCAACCCGCTGTTTGCCCAGCCGCGCGGTGTCCAGGGCTTTGGCGCTTTGGCGGAAGTCAGGGTACGGGAGGAAGGTTTGCATCCATTCAGTCTGACGGTCCCCGGCGGAAGTGCCAATTGCTGTGCCCGCAGCCACACGTACTGGCCCCTCATGTCCAAATAATGGACACCTGCATACGGCTCCCAGCTTAAACCACTAAGATCACCGCAACCACCCCCGCGTTTTGGAAGCTCACTCATGACATTTACAACTGACAAAGCCGTCGACCACGCCCGCACCGCGCTGCCTCGCTACGGACAGATGCTGGGCCCGGAAGCCCAGGGAATCCTGGTTCTCGATGAGTTCATTATCGATCCCGCCGCCGCCCGCAAGGATCAGCACCGGTTCCGCGATGGCATGGCTGCCGTTGCCCGCACGGTCCGCCGTATCGCTGCCCTCAGGGTGGTCATCGCGCTCGTGGCCATCGGAAACCTGCCCCTGTTCCTGCTCTCCAGCGGCTGGTGGATCTACGGCGTCTCGCTGACCCTCGTAGTTGCAGTACACGCCGCCGTGACCCTGCTCAACCGGCACGAGCCGCGGCTCAAGCAACAGTCCGCGCTGGAACTGCACATGCACCGCGAACGCAGCGCCAACTACCGTCAGTTGCGCGATGCCGTCAAGTACATGATCGACACCCCCAGCCGGATGAACGAGCACCTTTACCTGGAGCTGCTGGCCGTCAAGCGGGTTGCCCTGAATCTTGCGCATGGCACCGTCGCCTTGCTGGACACCAGCGACGAGTCCGCCTGGAAGGTGCGGATCGTCCGCGAGCTCCCCGCCAGCTGACCAGCCCGGGCCTGCCGCCCACTGCGGCAGGGACGCACTGATTAAAGTACGACGCCGACACATCCCTTGTGGGGGTGTGCCGGCGTCGTTCTTTGGTCAACGGAATTTGTCTATCGCCGACCTGCTTGTGTCGCCTTGGAAAGGCGCCGCGGCCATCGCCGCGGGTGCAACGTCCGCGGGTCTTACGCGGGGAGCTGGATGACCTGTCCCTCGAACACGAGGTTCGGATCCGAAATGGTGTCCAGGTTCGCGTCGGCAAGGTGCTGCCAGCCGCCCTGGATGCCAAGCTTCTGGGCAACGATGCTCAAGGTGTCCCCGGCCTGCAGCGTGTAGGTCTCGCCGCTCAGCGGAACTGAGGTTACGTGCCGCGGCGCGGGTGCCTGCGTGACAGGAGCGCTCTGGACCTGAATGCTTTGGACCGGTGCGCTCTGGACGGGTGCGCTCTGCACGGGGGCACTCTGGACGGGTGCGCTCTGCACGGGGGCACTCTGCACCGGTGCTCCGCCGCCGCCACTCAATCCGAGCTGGGACGAGCAGGACGGCCAGGCGCCCCAACCCTGCGAGGCCTGGACGCGCTCGGCTACCGCGATCTGCTGTTCACGGCTGGCGTCCGCGGGGGAGCCGGTTCCGCCGTAGGCGGACCAGGTGCTGGAGGTGAACTGCAGGCCGCCGGAGAAGCCGTTGCCCGTGTTGGTGGACCAGTTCCCGCCGCTTTCGCACTGCGCGAGGGCATCCCAGGTGGAGGTGGGGGTCGCTGCGTTGGCCGCCGTGGCTGAAAGGGCCAAACCTGCCGCGGAGACGGCGGCCAGGGTAACTCCGCGGCGTGCGGCAGTACGGAATTTGGTGTTTTTCATGGTGGTGATGCTCCTGAAGGCCACCAGCGCTGGTTCCGTCCCCGGAGATCGTCGCGCCACTGCCCGCCCCTGACGAATAGAGGTCACTGTCGGTGGCTGCCGCTGGGCAGTTCTGGTGGAGGCAGCACCGGGCAATCAAAAAGCCCGCCGAACGGGCATGCATTTCACGCTAAGACATCGTTCGGGCGTTATCAAATCGAGATTCCAGCTGGCGTGTTGAGTGTGCGCCTTGGCGCGAACGGCGTCTGAGCAGAGGTCCCCTCCAGGAGTGCGGGCAGGCGCGAAACCGGGTGGGGCATTATCCTGACCGGATGGACAACTCTCCCGGCGGCAGCATCATGCCCGAAACCGAAGTGGACCTCGCGGAACCTGCGGTCCCTGCCAAGCCCCTCCCGGTGGCTGAACTGCACCTGCACATCGAGGGCACGCTGCAGCCTGAGCTCATCTTTGCCTTGGCCGAACGCAACGGCATCGTGCTCCCGTACTCCGGACTGGACGAGCTCCGGGAAAAGTACGAGTTCACCGACCTGCAGTCCTTCCTGGACCTCTACTACGCCAACATGGCGGTGCTGCGCACTGAGCAGGACTTCGCGGACATGACCCGGGCGTACCTGGAGCGGGCTGCTGCCGCCGGGGTCCGGCACGCGGAGATCATGATGGACCCGCAGGCGCACCTCGCCCGAGGCATTCCCCTGGAGGCGTGCGTCAAGGGCGTGGCCTCCGTGCTGGCAACCTCTGAGGAGGAATTTGGCATCTCCACCATTCTGATCGCGGCATTCCTGCGTGACCTGCCGGAGGAATCAGCACTGGAAGTCCTGGGCCGGCTGCTGGCGATGGATGCACCCATCGGGGCCATCGGGCTGGACTCAGCCGAGGTGGGAAACCCGCCTTCCAAGTTCGAGCGGCTGTATGCGAAGGCGCGTGAAGCAGGCCTGCGGCTGACTGCGCATGCGGGGGAGGAGGGCCCGGCGTCGTACATCATCGAAGCCCTGGACATCCTGGGCGTGGAGCGGATCGACCATGGCATCCGCTGCATGGACGACCCCGACCTGGTGGAGCGCCTCGTGGACGCCCGCATTCCCCTGACAGTCTGCCCGCTGTCCAACGTCAGGCTCCGTGCCGTTGACACCCTCGCCGACCATCCACTGCCCGCCATGCTGGCAGCCGGACTGAACGTCTCGGTCAACTCAGACGATCCTGCGTACTTTGGCGGCTACGTGGATGACAACTTTGCGCAGCTCACCTCGGTGTTTGACCTCTCCGATTTCGACAAGGCGCGACTGGCCGCGAACTCCGTCCACTCCTCCTTCGCCTCGGAGGAGCGTAAGGCGGAACTGCTGGCGGAGTTGAACGGGCGGGAAGTGTCCGACTGACCACCGCTGTGTCGGGCGCAACAGCACGGCTTTTTGCCCGGTAAACTATTGCCGCAGGCGTGTCTGGGGAGTGCAAGGCAGCACCCATGTCGGCGCTTGAGGGTTATGCAGACAGCCCTTACCCGAGACCTCCGCCTCACTTGCGGCACCATCCGCTTCACAGTCGGTCACGACACGCAGAGTTAACCAATTAAAGTCGCGCGATTTAATAGGCAGTTGGCAAGATGCCTAAGACCGATCGCTTTTATATAAGGGGAAACATGGCCAAGTCCACCGCAGAAAACACTTACCTTCGACTCAAGACCGTCCTGGATGTCCTGACCGAAGGCGTGTGGTCCGGCGATGCACTGAATGCGGGCCAGGTCCTGGCGGAGGCAACCGCCCGGGTGCCGTTCAACGAGCATGAGTCCGAACTCCTCAGCGGCGGCATCCCGCGTGGGCACAAGACCCTCACCTCGGCCACTGCCAAGCTGGTCAAGGCCGGCTGGCTGGTCAAGGGCCGCTCGGGCTGGACCATCACCGAGGACGGCATGCGCGCCACTGTTGCCTTCCCCGACGCGGACTCCTTCGCAGCCGCGCTCGACGCCGGTACTCCCGTCCCTGCCGACACCCCGGTTCCCACGGCTCCCGCAGGCTTTGTCCGCCCCGTCTCCGCCGCTGCGGCCACGCTTGAGGTTCCCGCCAAGACGGAAGAAGCTCCCAAGAAGACCGCCAGGAAGGCCCCGGCCAAGAAGGCGGCCTCTGTTGTGGGCAAGGCAGCCAAGGCGATCGAAGATGCCGTCGAGCCTGTGGTGGCCGCCGTCCGCAAGGGCAAGGCTCCAGCCAAGGAGAAGGCCGCAGCTGCGTCGACTCCCGCTGATGCTGCTGCCGAACCGTTGGAGGGCCCGGACGTGGAAACCCTGCCGCAGCCCGAGGCCGTGGCCGTGGCCGGTGACTTCAACACCATCCTGGGTGCACCGGAGAACTGGGCGCCGCAGTATGACGAAGCGCAGATGGAATTCGACTTCCTGGACCAGCTGTGGAAGAAGAGCGCCGAGCTTCCCGCGGGCTTCTACACGTTCAAGATCGCCCTGAACCGTTCCTGGACTGAGAACTACGGTGCTTACGGCACGTTCGACGGCCCGAACCATGAGCTGCACCACGCCGGTGGCACGGTGACCATCCGTTACAACCACGCCACCCGCGATATCACCATCAACTAACCGCTGCACCTCCTCACGTCGGGTCGCAGTATCTGTCTCTCGGGCTTTGTAGCGACGGTTACTGCGACCTGGCCGGGGAGGTGGCAAGGTCCGGGGGAGGAGCACCATGGGCAGGCACGCAGGCTCAGCGCACGGAGATTCAGCGGACGGAGATTCAGCGCGCGGCGGTTCGGCCCAGGATAATGTCCGGCTTGATGCCCGGGTGTTTGGAATGGTCCAGGGGGTGGGCTTTCGCTACTGGACCATGGGCACAGCGGAGGAGCTGGGATTATCCGGCGAGGTGAGCAACCTCGACGACGGTTCGGTCTCCGTGGTTGCCGAAGGCGCTGAACCCCAGGTCCGGAAGCTCCTGGACTGGCTCAGGTCGGACCGGACTCCTGGCCGGGTGGAGCGGGTTGAGTCCGACTTTTCAGCTGCCCAGGGGACGTTCGGCGGATTCCGGGCGCGCTGACGGCGCCTCATGCTGTGGGGTTACTCCCGGGGGCTTAGGCCGATGAAGGCGCCGAGTTCCTCCAGCGCCGCGGGCTTGTGCGGCATGTAGCTGGTGAGCTCGGGGGAGCGGATGATCACGGCGCGCCATTGTCCGCGGGACACGGCCACGTTGATGCGGTTCCGGTTCAGCAGGAACTCCGCGCCGCGCGGGGCCTCGGCCACCGCCGAACACGCCATGGAGACCAGCACCACGGGTGCTTCCTGGCCTTGGAACTTGTCTACGGTACCCACCCGCACGTCCGGCAGCCCGGCCTCTGCGAAGTGCTTACGGATCAGATGGACCTGGGCGTTGTAGGCAGCCACCACCAGCAGGTCCTGCTGTTCCAGGGGACGCGACACCTTCTCCGGGCCGCAGGTCCACTTCAGGCCAAGATGCCGGCGGGCCTGTCGAACCACTTCCGCTGCCTCTTCCTTGGATGCTGTGGTGTTGCCCGCGTGCTTGACCAGCACGGTCTCCACGCCCGGGGCAAGTTGCTCCAGTTCGCGGAGGGAAGCGGCAGGAGCGGAGTGCAGCTTTCCTTCATAGCTGAGGTTGGATACCGCCCGGCACAGCTCCGGATGCATCCGCCACGTGTCGGCCAGGAAGTACCCCAGGCTGGCGGGCAGGGTAGCGTGGCCGGCAGCAAGCCAGCCGAGCGCAGACTCATCGACGGGCTCGGGGTGCGTGCCCTGCGTAACCTGCGGGAGCTGCTGCGGGTCGCCCAGCAGGAGCAGCCGCTTGGCTGCCACCGACACCGCCAAGGTGTTGGCCAGCGAGAACTGGCCGGCCTCGTCAATGACCAGGAGATCCAGCGACCCTGCCGGGACTTCCTTGCCGGTGATGGTCCATGCGGTGCCGCCAACCAGGCATCCGCCAGGCGATGCCAGCAGGCTGGCTACGTCCCCTTCCGACGTACGGCTCCAGGGAACCTGGTGTGGAGCGGCCAGTTTCTTGCCAACCACCTGGGGGTCCACCCGGCCGACGTCGATGGCCCGGCACAGCAGGTTCTCCACCACATTGTGCGACTGGGCCACAACTCCGATCTTCCACCCCTCAGCCACCAGCCTGCCGATCACGTGGGCACCAACGAAGGTCTTGCCCGTGCCTGGCGGCCCCTGGACGGCCAGATAGGAGTGGTCCAGGTCCCGCAGCGATCCGGTAATCGCCCCTGCATAGTCAGCGGTGCCGTCTTCACCCTGCAGCACTTCAGCTGGTCCTTGCCCGGAACGGAATCGCGGCGGCAGCTTACGCAGGATGTCCAGGCCCGGTTGTGCGGGGAGGGACGGCACGGAGGAGCCGACGGCCTGGGCTATCGCCGCGATGGCCGCCTCAATACTTGCCGTGGCCAGGGGCT
Source organism: Arthrobacter sp. SAFR-044 (assembly GCF_051965175.1). Lineage (GTDB taxonomy): Bacteria > Actinomycetota > Actinomycetes > Actinomycetales > Micrococcaceae > Arthrobacter. The sequence continues at coordinate 47,082 of NZ_JBQCMK010000019.1, read as the reverse complement.
GGTCCTCGGTCAGGGCCACCGGCAGGTGCGGGTAGGCCCGAACCTTTCCGGTCTCCCGCTCCGCAATGGTGATCAGGTGTTCCGGGCTGTCCGTCGCCGCTTCCAGCTCACTGATCCGGGTCCCGAACGTGAAAGCCCTGGCCCCGGATGCGGCCTGGGGATCGGTCATTCCATCAGGTCCAGGTGCGTCATACAGGCGGCACCAGTTGGAGTCGGGGCGGAAGTCCGAGCCCTCCGTCATGGTGCCGCGGAGCTTCAGGACGCGCGTGCGCATCCGTTCCCTTGGCTTGGCCAGGGCCCAGTCCGACACGACTTCCGCCGAGGACACGACGAACACGTTCCGTTGCTCGGACCAGTTATCCAACAGTGCCTCAACCCGGTCGAAGTGCTGCCACCAAAACTGCTTGCGCTCGCGGCGGTGGTATCCGGTGGCGGCGGCCACCATGGCGATGGCCCGCTCGTCATCGGTCCAGGGGCGGTGGTCCGGCAGGGCTGCAAGATACGCCCGCAGCCTGGCTTCCTCAGGCGACGCAGGTGCCTTGGATGCCTCATCATTGGCAGTTCCTGCGTCCGGAACCTGGACCCGGCCGGGCGCAGCGTGCCGTCCGCCGCCTGCCGCATCAAGCGCCTCGGCTGCGCCAAGGCCACGCTCTCCGGGGACCCCGGCGTCCTGCCCCAGCTGAAGCAACCAGTCCCGGAGCCGGAGGGTGGAGAGGCAGTCGTACTGGTTGTAGTTCGAGATTGAAGCCAGGATGGCATGGGCATCCTCTTGCCGCCCCTCATCACGGGCGGCGCAGTAGGCGGCGTAGGCAACCACGGAGGCGCCGGCGTCCTTGACCTCCCCGGACCGGAGGTTGTCCCCCATGTAGAGCGGTTCCAGCTTCTTGATGGAATAAGACGCTTCCGAGATGCGGAGGGAGTGCCGGACAGTGGCGTACAGGTCCACCAGCAGCCCCTGCCTCAGCCAGGCATCCACTGTGTCCTCGCCGGCCTGGTGCGCGAGGGAGAGGTTCCTCAGCGCAGTCTTTTCGTACGGTGCGTAGTGGTAGACGTGCATGTCCGGGTAGGCGGCGCGGCGTTGCTCCACGTAGTCCAGGAAATCGAGGAAGGCGCGCCGCTCGCCGGAGCGGGAATGCGCCCAGAACGGCCGGAACACCGGATCACCTGCGGCACCTGGCACCGGGGCCTCAATGACGCCAAAGAGGTACTCGATGCCCCAGGCGCCGGTGGCAGGATCCTGCCACAGTGGATCGCCCTCAAAGTCGAAGAAGATGTCCCCGGGGCTGGGGGCGGGAAGCGAGCCGATCGAGTTCTCCGGAAGGACGGTGTAAGAGACCGTGCGCGGTTCACCGTCCTTGATGAAGGTGCGGGAACCTGATGGGCGGTCCAGGCCCAGCTGCATCCTGGCCTGGGCCCGGAGCCGGACCAGGGAATTCCTTGCGTCGGCGGCGGGCATGGCCGCCAGTTCATCGATGGTGGTGATGCCGGATTCATGAAGTTTCCGCCGCTGGACCACGGACATGCCCGCCACCATCAACAGGTCACGGTGCGCCTTCACCTGCTCGGCGCAGTAATCGCAGCGGCCGCAATGAACGATGCCTGGCTGTTGCCACTGCACCGGGCCGTCGCCGGCCCGGTGGCTGGCTGTGAGCTGGCGAAAGCGCCGGCGTCGTTCCCTGAAGACGGGCAGCAGGTCCGGCAGGGAGTGGCTGCTCCTCAGCCAGTCGTCACCCACCCGCGTTCCCAGGACCAGTGTGACGACCGGGGAGGGCTCCAGCCCCATCCCCAGGAGCTGGTCACCGTAGGCGGCAAGCTGCAGCAGCGCCCCGACTTTGGCATGGCGGGCAAGTTTGGTGTCCCACACCTCGTAGCGGCCGGGGTTGCCGGTCCCGGCAGCCTCGTTGACCAGGAAGTCCGCGTAGCCCAGGAATCCGCCGTCGAAAAACGTGGCCTGGAAAACCACATCTGCCCCGGAACGGAGGGCGAGTTCTGTTTCAGCGTGCTTGGCCTGCAGATCACCGCGCAGGTTCTGGCCGCGGTCCAGGGAATACACGCCGGTGCCGCGGCTGGCATCCCATTCGCCGTACTTGGCCACCAGGCTGGCAAGGACGGTCTGCTCATGCCGGTCGCCCAGTTCACCGGCGCGCTTTTGCATCTCGTCAGCGGGAAACTCTGCCTTGGCGGTGCGGCCCAGCTTTTCGTCCAGGATGCGGAGCGTGCGGTATTCACACTCGCTGGCTGCCACCAGGTCGCTGGCCGAAAAGACCAGGTCCGGCGGCGCGCCTGGTCCGGCATCAGCACCGGCGGCGTCGAGCAGAAACACGGGGCCTCCCCAACTGTTCGCGGGCCGGAGGAGGGTTCCCCTGGCCTGGAATCAAACGTAGCAAGAGGGGCTGACAAAACGTGTCCCCGCCGGCAGCGTCCCGACCCCGGCGGCCGCGACGCTGCCCACCGCACTCGCCAAGTCTTGCTAGGTAAGGCGGGCAACGCTCCGCCGGGTGGGACGCCGGGCGGAGCCGTCGGAGAACAGCTCGGGCGTTGCCTCCTGGATCCGCTGGACGTCCTCGAAGACAGCCCGCAGATGCAGGCGCAGGCTGTTGTCTGCATCGGACAGGTTGTTGGCTTCGAGCGCGTCCACCACGGCGGTGTGCTGCTCGATGAGGGTGGACACCGGCCGGGTGTCCAGCAGGCTCATGCGGCGGGCCCGGTCAAGGTGGGCCTTTGCGGAGTTGACAGCGGTCCAGGCGGATTCATGGCCTGCCAGCCGCAGCAGCTCCCGGTGGAAGTCCTCATCCAGTCGGAAGAATTCCTCCACGTCACCGCGTCCATCTGCGTCCGACTGTGCCTCCAGGATCTCCCGCAGCCCGGCAATGCCCGCGCTGTCCACCGCCAGGTCCCGGAGCGAGGCGCATTCGATGGCCTCACGGACAAACTGGGCTTCGGACACGCGTCCCAGGTCGACGAGCGAGACGAACGACCCGATCTGGGGGAAAACCTGGACCAGGCCCTCCTCGCGGAGCAGGATCAGGCTTTCGCGCACCGGCGTGCGGCTGACGCCGAGTTCCTGGGCCAGTTCATTTTCGGACAGTGGCTCACCCGGTGGCAGCTGCAGCGAGATGATCCGGCGGCGAAGCGTTTCAAGGGTTTGGTCCCGCACCGAGAGCCGGGGGGCAGCCCCTCTTTTGTCCGTTGGCATGGCCTCATTCTAACGTGTTGACACACTAGAATGGTAGTGCTTGTATGGTAGTAGAAACGACGTGCTGCCGGTCACTGCGGCCCACCACTTGGCTCCGTTCCGACAGCCAGCAGCTGTAAAACATTCCCCTCCAACGCTCTTATCCCCTTCGACACGCATCACCTGCAAAGGAGCAACTGATGACCGAAAGCATTGCGCCGCCCACCACCGGACAGGCCGAAGCCCGAAGCACCCGGGACCTCGCCAAGGTCGCCATCTCCGGCTGGCTTGGCACCGCCATGGAATTCATGGACTTCCAGCTGTACTCCCTGGCCGCGGCCATCGTCTTCAACAAGATCTTCTTCCCGGACGTCAGCCCCGTCATCGGCCTGATCGCCGCAATGGCTACGTACGGCGTGGGCTACGTTGCCCGCCTGTTCGGCGCCGTCTACTTCGGCCGCATGGGTGACCGGATCGGCCGCAAGAAGGTCCTCTACATCACCATCGCCCTGATGGGCGCCTCCACCACCTTGATCGGCGTGCTTCCCACGTACGCCATGGTGGGAATCTGGGCACCGATCCTGCTGGTGGCCCTGCGGCTCATCCAGGGCTTCGGCGCCGGCGCGGAAATCGCCGGTGCCACCGTGATGCTCGCGGAATTCGCCTCTGCCCGCCGTCGGGGCATCATCTCGTCCCTGGTATGCCTGGGTACCAACTCCGGAACCCTGGGCGCCTCGGCATTGTGGGCCATCCTGGTGGCCTCGCTCTCGCAGGAGGATCTGCTGAGCTGGGGCTGGCGCATTCCCTTCCTGGCCAGCTTCGTGATTATGCTGTTCGCCGTCTGGATCCGGCGCTCCATCAAGGAAAGCCCCGTCTTCGAACAGCGCGCCGACGTTGTCGACGGCGTGGCCCTCACCAAGGACAAGATCAAGACCGCCGCAAAGGCACCGGAACTCGCCGGAACCAGCACCATCGAGGCCGCGCTGCACCAGAAGAAGGGCAAGTCGTTCCTGATTGCCCTGGGCCTGCGCTTCGGGCAGGCCGGCAACTCCGGGCTCGTCCAGACCTTCCTGGTGGGCTACCTGGCCACCGTCCTGCTCGCGGACAAAACGGTGGGAACCAACGCCATCATGTACGGCTCCCTGCTGGGCTTCGTCACCATCCCCGTGATCGGCCTCCTCGGAGACCGCTTTGGCCGCCGCCCCCTCTACCTGGCCCTCAGCGCCCTGACTGCCGTGTTCGCCATCCCCATGATGCTGATGATCACCAGCGGCAACACAGCGATCATCACCATCGCCATGGTCATCGGCCTGAACCTCGGCGTCCTGAGCCTGTTCGCCATGGAAAGCGTCACCATGGCTGAGTTCTTCGGAGCCCGCACCCGCTTCACCCAACTGGCCCTCGCCAAGGAAATCGGCGGCATTCTTGCCACGGCGATCGGGCCCCTGCTCGCAGCCACCCTCACCGCTGTCACCGGACACTGGTGGCCGCTGGCCGCCATGCTCATTGGCTACTCGCTGATCACCCTGGTCTCCGCCGCCGTCGGCCCCGAGGTCCGCGGCCGCGACCTGGTCCGCCTCGAGGACGCCGTATGAAAGCCGTTGTGGTCCATGGCGCCAACGACCTCCGCATTGACCAGCGGCCGGAACCCGTTGCCGGGCCAGGAGAAGTAGTGCTCGACGTCGAGTGGGGCGGCATCTGCGGAAGTGACCTTTCGTACTGGCGCCACGGAGCCTCGGGAACGGCGGCGCTGAAGTCACCGCTCGTCCTGGGGCACGAGGTGGCGGGCCGCATCGCCAAGCTCGGTGCCGGCGTCGAACACCTCGAAGTAGGTCAGCCCGTCACGGTGCACCCCGCCGAACTCGTGGGGGACGGCACCATGCCGGAGCGCCTGCAGGGCCGGACCAACCTCTACCCGCAGATCCGTTACTTCGGCTCGGCCGCGTTCGACCCGCACACGGACGGCGGCTTCAGCGAACGGAAGCTCGCCAAGGCATTCCAGGTCCGTCCCCTTCCTGACGGCGTGGACACCCTCCGGGGAGCACTGGCTGAACCGCTCGCCGTCGCCATGCATGCGGTCGGCCGCGCAGGAAGCCTTGAAGGCCGCGATGTGCTGGTCAACGGTGCCGGCCCCATCGGGTCGCTGGTCACCGCCGCCGCCAAGTACGCCGGTGCCCGGACCGTGATCGCCACGGACATCAGTGACGCGTCCCTGGAGATCGCCCGGGCGATGGGCGCCGACGAGGTGCTCAACGTTTCCAACAACCCGCTTCCGACGGACGTCGAACTGGTTTTTGAGGCCACCGGCATCCCCGCGGTGCTTGGCGGCGTCCTGCGGGCCACGGCCCGCGGCGGCACCATCGTCCAGGTAGGCAACCTGCCGGGGGCGCCGGCCGCCTCGGCCCTGGGGGACCTGGTCACCCGCGAGATCACCTGGATCGGGTCCTACCGGTTCGTCGACGAGATCACCGACGCGCTCCGCGCAATGGCCAACGGCCTGGAGGTAACGCCCGTCATCACCCACAAGTTCGGGATTGATGATGCCGAGGAAGCGATGCGGACCGCCGTGGATCCCCACGCCAACAGCAGCAAGGTCATGCTCCGCCTCAGCGCGGACTGACCCAACTGACTGGCAGTAGATGTCGTTCTGAGCGCTCAAAACGACATCTACTGCGACCTACTTGCCAACACCACAGCACATCAGAAGTAAAAGGACTCCCAGTGAAGATCACCGACGCACGGGTTGTGGTTTCGTCGCCAGGACGGAACTACGTCACGCTCGTAATTGAAACCGAGGACGGCATCACCGGCATCGGCGACGCCACCCTGAACGGTCGCGAGCTGGCCGTGGCGTCCTACCTTTCCGAACACCTCTGCCCGCTGCTGATCGGCCGGGACGCCCGCCGCATCGAGGACGCCTGGCAGTACTTCTACAAGGGTGCGTACTGGCGCCGCGGCCCGGTGACCATGACTGCCATCGCCGCGATCGACGTCGCGCTCTGGGACATCAAGGGCAAGGCCGCCGGCATGCCCGTCTACGAGCTCCTGGGCGGCGCGGCGCGCGAAGGCGTGATGGTGTACGGCCACGCCAGCGGCAGCACGTTGGAGGACCTCAGCAAGGACTTCCAGCACCACCTGGACCTCGGGTACAAGGCCATCCGGGCACAGGCAGCGGTGCCCGGACTGGACAAGACGTACGGCATCGCCCCCGTAGACGGAAAGCTCTACGAGCCCGCCAGCAGCAACGTGCCGCAGGAAGACACGTGGGAGACCACCGCGTACCTGGACTTCGCACCGAAGATGCTGGCCCACGTCCGGGAACAGTTCGGCTACGGCGTGCACGTCCTGCACGACGTCCACCACCGCCTGACCCCCATCGAGGCAGGACGGCTTGGCGCCTCGCTGGAGCAGTACCGGCCGTTCTGGATCGAAGACCCGACGCCGGCCGAGGACCAGTCCGCATTCCGGCTGATCCGCCAGCACACCACCACGCCCGTCGCGGTGGGGGAGGTGTTCAACTCCATCTGGGACTGCCAGCAGCTGATCACCGAACGCCTGATCGACTACATCCGCACCTCCGTCTCGCACGCCGGCGGCATCACCCACCTGCGCCGGATCTTCTCGCTGGCTGACCTTTACGGCGTCCGCTCCGGCTCGCACGGCGCCGGCGACCTGTCCCCGGTGTCCTTCGCCGCGGCGCTGCACGTGGACATGTCCATTCCAAACTTCGGTATCCAGGAGTACATGGGCCACCGCGACCCGGCCGGTGAGGTGTTCAAGACGTCGTACACCTTCGCCGACGGCTACATGCACCCCGGCGACGCACCCGGCCTGGGCGTAGAGTTCGACGAGGAAGCCGCGGCACGCTTTCCCTTTGATGCCAAGTACCTGCCGGTCAACCGGCGCCTGGATGGATCGGTGCACGACTGGTGAACGTTATGCAACAGCCCTTCGACGTGGTGGTGATGGGGGAGATCCTCGTCGAGGTCGCCACCGACCAGCCCTTCGCCCACGGCGTTCCCGCGCAGCTTGGCATCTCCGGCGACGCCCTTAACGTGGCCGCGGCTGCAGCAGCGGCGGGAGCCAAGGTGGGTCTGCTGTCCGTGCTGACCGACGATGACCTGGGCTCCGCCATCGCCGCCCGCATTGCCGAACTCGGCATCTCCACGTCGCTCTTGAAGTTCCGCCGCGGCCAGCAGGGCGTCTACCTGGTGCACAGCGACCCCGACGGGGAACGCGAATTCTCCTACGCCCGCACCGGCAGCGTCGGGTCCACGCTGGGCCCGGACGACGTCGACCCGGACGTTTTCGCCTCGGCCGGCGCGGTGGTGGCGGGCGGCATTGCCTGCGCCATTTCGACGACGGCACGCGCCGCCGTCGTCAAAGCCGCGTCGCTGGCCGGGCGCTTCGTGTTCGACCCGAACTACCGTCCGCGCCTCACCACAGTGGAAGACGCGACGGCGGCCCTCACCGAACTCGCCCCGCAGGCATTCCTCATCACCCCCTCGTTCCCCGGCGAAACGGGCGTGCTGCTGGGCGCCGCCACCGCTGAGGAAGCGGCTGCCAAGCTGCGCGCGCTGGGCACGCAGAACGTCGCCGTCACCTGCGGCGCCAAGGGCATCCAGCTCGAAGCGGACGGATTTTCAGCCTGGGTCCCCGCCGTTCCGGCGCCGTCCGTCGTGGACCAGACCGGCGCCGGCGATGCGTTCGTTGGCACCCTGACCGCCCGTCTGGTGTTGGGCGACGACTTCCCGACGGCGGCCCGGTACGGGGCAGCCGCGTCCTCCCTGGTGGTGGGCGGCAAGGGCGGAACCGGCTTGATTCCCACATTCGAGCAGACCCGTGCCCACGCCGCCGGCAGCTTCGCGGAAGGAACAGTGCCATCGAACGCCTGAGCAATTCGTCCCTTGCGGCCAGTGGCACGAAACCGGCCCTGGACAGGGACCAGCTTGAGCCTGGGATCGTCCACCTGGGCCTGGGCGCCTTCGCCCGCGCCCATACCGCCATGTTTACCGAGGAGGCCATGCTCGCCACGGATGACCTGCGGTGGGGAATCGTCGGAGTCACCCAGCGCTCGGACACCGTAGCCCGGCAGCTCGCCCCGCAGGACGGACTCTTCACGGTGGCTGAACGGGGCGAAGGCGCAGCTCCGGCACGTGTCGTCGCCAGCATCGTCGAAGCCATCTCCGGGCGGGACAACCCGGAACTGGTGGTCGAACGGATCGGGGCAGGGGCAACGAAGGTTCTCACCCTCACCATCACCGAGAAGGGGTACCGGTTCGACCCGCAAACCCGCACCCTGGACCTGGGCGACCCCGAGATCCAGGCGGACATCGCCGGCAGGGCGCCGCGCACCGCCGTCGGGCAGATCGTCCGTGGCCTGCAGCAGCGCGCCCGGACAGGCGCGGGCGCCATCACGGTGGTGTCCTGCGACAACCTGCCCGGCAATGGCGAACTGACCAGCACCCTGGTGAGGAACTTCGCGGAAGCCCTCCCCGCCGGGGAACAAGAGGACCTGCTGGCCTGGATCGACAGCAACGCCAGCTTCCCGTCCACCATGGTGGACCGGATGGTGCCGGCAACGACCGAAGCCGACCTGGCCGCCGTCGAACGTGAACTGGGGCTGCGCGACGAAGCCGCAGTGGTGGCTGAACCCTTCAAACAGTGGGTCATCGAGGACAATTTCGCCGCCGGCAGGCCGCGCTGGGAGGATGCCGGCGCCCTCTTCAGCACAGACGTCGCCGCTTGGGAGTCCGCCAAGCTGCGGCTGCTCAACGCCAGCCACTCCATGCTGGCCTACCTGGGCCTCGCTGCCGGCAAGGAAACCATCAGCGACGCCGTAGGGGTGGACGCCTTCCGCACGGCCTGCCGCCGCATGATGCTGGAGGAAGCACTGCCCAGCATCACCCTGCCGGCCGAACTGGACGGGGAGGGGTACTGCGAGGAGGTGCTTCGCAGGTTCGCGAACCCCGCCCTGGGCCACACCACCGCAAAGGTGGGCAGCGACGGATCGCAGAAAGTAGGACTCCGGCTACTGACCACCGTGCGGGGAACGCTCGACGCCGGCCGCGAACCACAGTGGGCTGCGCTCGCCGTTGCCGCGTGGATGCACCATGTGGCCACCACCGCGGAACCGGACCTGAACGATCCCCTGGCGAAGGAGCTGCAGGCTGCCCTTCCCGAACCCCGCACGGCGGACACCGTGGTGAGCGCCCTGCTCGGGTTCCGGGCCGTCGTCGACCCTTACCTGGCCGGGCACGAAGGGTTCCGTAACCTGCTCCTGCACTGGTACCGCATCATCGACAACAACGGGACTATTGAAGACAGGCTGGCTGGCCTGGGAAGAGAGATCAACCATGGCTGACGCATCGGGCGTCCTCCGCGTTTCACCGGTCATCCCGGTGGTCACCATCGACGACCCCCAGGACGCTGTGCCGCTGGCCCGCGCGCTGGTGGCCGGCGGCGTGGAGATCATCGAGCTCACCCTCCGGACCGACTCCGCGCTGACCTCCCTGAAGCTCATCGCGGAGGAAGTGCCGGACATCCTGGTGGGCGCGGGCACCATCCTCACTCCCGCCCAGGCCGACGCCGCCGTGCAGGCGGGTGCTAAGTTCCTGGTCAGCCCTGGGGTCACCCCCGCGCTGCTCACGGCCATGCTGTCACTGGACGTCCCGGTGCTCCCGGGTGTTGCCACGGTGGGGGAGGTCCTGGCGGTGCTCGAACAGGGCCTGGACTGCATGAAGTTCTTCCCGGCCGGACCCGCCGGCGGACCGAAGTACCTGGCCGCCATTGGCGCGCCCGTCCCGCACGTGCAGTTCTGCCCGACGGGCGGCATCAGCCTGGCCAGCGCGCCGGACTACCTGGAACTGCCGAACGTGGCCTGCGTTGGCGGCAGCTGGCTGACCCCGGCAGACGCCGTCGCCGCCAAGGACTGGGACCGCGTCACCGCCCTCGCCGGCGGTGCTGCAGCCCTCGCCAGGTAAACCAAAAGGAGCCGCCGGCCTCAGCCCTCCGAGGCGGCAGCCCGCACCTGGGCCTTGTCGTGCTCGTCATGGGCCTTCCGGACCAGGTCCACGAACTCGGTTTCGTTGCGGATCAGCCGCTTGTATTTCTCGGGAAGCTTGCGGATCTGGTCCTCCTCGCGGCACATCTTGGCAAAGATCTTGTCGCGTTCGGCCATGTCCGTCTCGTAGTTGAGGTCCACGTACTCGGTGGCATGCCGCCTGGCCCCCGACACGGCGTTCTTGGCCTTGCCCTTGGGACTGAAGACGGACGCCAGGATGGTCACCACCAGCACGCCGAGGATCACGCTGAGTGACAGGCCGGTGCTGACCTCCACCACGTTGACGTGCCCGCCGTCGTTGATGAACGGCAAGGTGTTCTCGTGCAGGGCATGCAGGATGAGCTTCACGCCGATGAAGCCCAGGATGACAGCCAGGCCATAGGAGAGGAAAATCAGCCGGTCCAGCAGGCCGTCGATCAGGAAGAACAGCTGCCTCAGGCCCATCAGCGAGAACGCGGTGGCAGTGAAGACAACGAAGACGTTCTGGGTCAAGCCGAAGATCGCCGGGATCGAGTCCAGGGCAAACAGGATGTCCGTGCCGCCAATGGCCACCATGACCAGCAGCATCGGCGTCAGGACCCGCTTGCCGTTCTCAACGGTGAAGAGCTTGTCTCCGTCGTAGTGTTCGGAGGCCGGCAGCAGTTTCTTGGCAAGCCTGACCACCAGGCCGTCGGAGTCGTCGTCATGGTTGTCCGGCTTGAGCAGGTTTCCGGCCGTCACCAGCAGGATGAGCCCGAAGACGTAGAACACCCAGGCAAAACTGTTGATCAGTGCCGCGCCCAGGAAGATGAACGCTGTGCGCGCGATCAGGGAGAACACGATGCCGAACAGCAGCACCTTCTGCTGGTCAGCGCGGGGCACCCTGAAGCTGGCCATGATGATGAGGAAGACGAAGAGGTTGTCCACCGACAAGGCCTTTTCGGTGACGTAGCCCGCGAAGTATTCGGTGCCCATCTCGGGGCCACCGAACAGCAGGACAACCAGTCCAAATACCACCGCAATGGTCACGTAGATGGCGGACCAGGCGGCCGATTCCTTGAGGGACGGGGTGTGGGGTTTGCGGACGTGGAAGAAGAAATCGAAGGCCAGCAGCCCGATGATTCCCGCAATGGTCAGGGTCCATACATACGCAGGTACTTCCACGCGGGGGCCTTTCGTTGGAGGTCCTCCCAGCCTACCTAAGCGGGCTTCAGGAGTTGATGCTCCACGACGGCCGTCCGTGAGAGCGTCTTGTACCCCTCCTGCTCAAAAAGCACCGTGATGACATCGTCCTCGTGCCGCATCACCAGGCCGGGGCCCCACTCCTTGTGGACCACCGTGGACTGCAGCGGGAACGGTTCGTCGGCCGCGGGAGCCGCCGCCCCGCCGTCGGACGCCTTCTTCCCTCTGTGCTTCTTGCCCGACTGTTCTTTCCCAGATTTCACTTTGCCTTGCCGCGCGCCGTCGACCTCCGCGCCGTCCACCTGAGCGCCGGCAGCCGCCGCGCACCCGTCGCAGTTTCCGCAGGGCTCCGGCATGTCTTCACCAAAGTAGCCCAGCAGGAACTGCCGGCGGCAGCCGTCCGTCTCGGCGTAGGCGCGCATCATGGTGAGGCGGGACTGGTCCACCCGCTGCCGTGCTTCGGCGAGTTCGACGGCGTCACTCACCAGGGTGGGCAGCTTCGCTTTGGATGTCAGCCGGACGCCGCGCTTGCCGACAGCCACGGCGCCAATCTCCTCCAGTTGGTTCACCAGGCCGGTAATGCGCCGGGCCTTAAAACCTGTTAACTCTGCAAGGGAGGACTTCGGCGTGGCCGCATGGGCAGCCTTGAGCGCCTTCAACACCGCGAGGAGTGAATCGGGGTCGGGGGAGTGGGTGCCGAAGAATTTCCGCAGGCCAAGGTCCTCCGAGCGGTAGTGCAGCACGGCGGAGGCGGGTTCGCCGTCCCGGCCTGCGCGCCCGATCTCCTGGTAGTAGGAGTCCAGCGACTCGGGAATGTCGGCGTGGACCACAAAACGGACGTTGGGCTTGTCGATGCCCATCCCGAACGCCGTGGTGGCCACCACCACGTCCAGCTTGTCGTCCAGGAACAGTTGGTGGATGTGCTCCCGGTCCCCGGCCGAACGGCCGGCGTGGTAGGCCTCCGCGCGGAGACCTTCCTTGGCAAGCTTGGCCGCGTACTTCTCCGTGTCCTTGCGGGTGGCTGCGTAGAGGAGTCCCTGCCCCTTGCCGGCCAAGTCCGCGACCTGTTCAAGAACAGCCTTGCGCTTGCCCTTGTCTTCGTGGTGCCGGACCACGTCGAGGCTGATGTTGGGCCGGTCGAAACCATGCACCAACACCAGGGGCTTCTTCATGCAAAGCCGTTCCACGATTTCGTCCCGGACGGGCGGAGAGGCCGTAGCGGTCAGGGCGGCCACGGGCGGGTTGCCCAGCTGCTCGCGGACATTTCCCAGCGCGAGGTAGTCCGGGCGGAAGTCGTGCCCCCAGGAGGAGACGCAGTGTGCCTCGTCCACCACGAACAGCGAGATGTCCAGGGCCTTGATCCGGTCCACGGTGGACTGCTTGGCCAGCTGTTCCGGGGCGAGGAACACGAACACGGCCGTACCGCCCTCGGCGGCCCGCCATGAGGCCTCCACGTCGGTGTCACTGTGGGAGGAGTTGATAGCCACTGCGGCGTCCGGCCCGAGGGCCTGGGAAAGGCCCTCCAACTGGTCTTCCTGCAGGGCAATCAGCGGAGAAACCACGACGGCGGGACGTCCCGTTGCCTTGTGCAGGTGCAGGGCCGCGACCTGGTAGATAGCTGACTTGCCATAGCCGGTGGGCATGACGGCAAGGACGTCGCGGCCGTCCGCGAGGGCGGCCATGCCGGCCAGTTGCCCGTCCCGAAGGTCCGGCAGGTTGAAGGAGGAAGCAGCAAGGGCCCGAAGGGCAGGTTCGTCGGACATGGAACGGGGCTCCGCACAGAAGAAAACAGCAGCCGCTTGCTTCAGCCGTAGGACCCACCCTACGCCAGCCCGGTCCCGCCGTCGTAAAGTCGCGGCCGTATGTGGAGAAGTGCGGGCAGGAGCGCCGTGCCGGACGCCGGCGCTCCTGCCTGGACGGGTGCTGCGTTATTCGTCGATGGTGGACATGTTGGGGTAGCGGGCACCCGCAGCGGACCCCGCCGGGGCCAGCTGGTCCAGCAGCTGAAGCTCGTCCTGGGTCAGCTCGACATCCACAGCGCCCAGGTTCTCCCGCAGCCGCTCGCGCTTCTTGGTGCCCGGGATCGGGACAATATGCTCACCCTGCGCCAGAAGCCACGCGAGGGCCAGCTGGGCGGGAGTGCACCGTTTCCGGTCTGCCAGCTCCTTGACCCGGTCCACAAGTTCCAGGTTCCGGGTGAAGTTCTCCCCCTGGAAGCGCGGGGAGTGCCGGCGGAAATCGTCCTCGGCGAAGTCGTCCACAGAGCGGATCTGCCCGGTCAGGAAGCCACGGCCCAGCGGGCTGTAGGGGACAAACCCGATGCCCAGTTCCGCGAGCACGGGAAACACCTTGCTCTCGGGTTCCCGCTCCCACAGTGAATACTCGGTCTGCAGTGCGGTAATGGGGTGCACGGCGTGGGCCCGGCGGATGGTCTCCGCCGACGCTTCGGACAGCCCCAGGTGCCGGACCTTCCCCGCCTGGACCAGTTCGGCCATCGCACCTACGGTGTCCTCGATGGGCACGGTCTTGTCCACCCGGTGCTGGTAGTAGAGGTCGATGTGGTCCACCCCAAGCCGCTGGAGGCTGGCGTCGCAGGCGGACCGGACGTATTCGGGACGGCCGTTGATGCCCACCCAGGAACCGTCCCCGCGGCGTTCGTTGCCGAACTTGGTGGCGAGCACAACGTCGCCGCGGCGGCCGGCAATGGCCCTGCCCACAAGCTTTTCGTTGGTGAAGGGGCCGTACATGTCTGCCGTATCCAGCAGCGACCCGCCGGCATCCAGGAATTCCTGGATGGTTGCAACGGACTCCTGCTCGTCGCCGTCGCCGTAGAACTCGCTCATGCCCATGCAGCCAAGGCCGAGGGCGGAGACTGTCAGTTGTCCAATAGTGCGCGTTTTCATGCCGTTCTCCTCAACGGTGAAACCTGCCTGGGAACCGGCCAGCCCGCGTGCGTGGAGCCGGTTGGTACAGCGTACGCCGCCGTTGGCACTTGCCCGCGGCCAGCCTCCGGTAAACAAGGGCCTCTTACCCCTAGACCGCTCTGGGGGGCGTGCCTAGACTGGGCGAATCCCCACCCGGGAACCAGTACCTGACCATGCCAAACATCAGGAAGCACCGATGGGCCAGGCCATTCCCACGCGGGATGTCTCACCTACCCAGATCACGGCCGTCCCACCGGACGCCTGACTAATAGGAGCGATAGATGACAGGGAACAAAGCCGTTGCCTACAAAGAAGCCGGCAAGGTCGAAGTAATTGACATTGATTACCCAACGTTCGAGCTCAAGGACGGGCCAGGGGTCAACCCGGCCAACGTAGGGCGCCCGGTCAACCACGGGGTCATCCTGAAGACGGTGGCCACCAACATTTGTGGATCCGACCAGCACATGGTCCGCGGCCGCACCACGGCTCCGCCCAACCTGGTGCTGGGCCACGAAATCACCGGCGAAGTGGTGGAAGTGGGCCGTGACGTCGAGTTCATTAAGGTGGGCGACCTCTGTTCGGTGCCGTTCAACATTGCCTGCGGCCGCTGCCGGAACTGCAAGGAGCGCAAGACCGGTATCTGCCTCAACGTCAATCCCGCCCGGCCAGGCGCTGCCTACGGTTACGTGGATATGGGGGGCTGGGTGGGCGGCCAGGCCAACTATGTCCTGGTGCCCTACGCCGACTGGAACCTGCTGAAGTTCCCGGACAAGGACCGGGCCATGGAGAAGATCATGGACCTGGCAATGCTCTCGGACATCTTCCCCACCGGGTTCCATGGTGCCACGACAGCCGGCGTCGGCGTCGGCTCCACCGTGTACATTGCAGGGGCTGGTCCGGTGGGCCTGGCAGCGGCCACCAGCGCACACCTGCTGGGTGCCGCCGTCGTCATTGTTGGCGACATGAACGAAGACCGGCTGGAGCGGGCGCGCAGCTTCGGCTGTGAAACGGTGAACCTGACCCAGGGTGAGCCGAAGGACCAGATCGAGCAGATCCTTGGCGTTCCGGAGGTTGACTGCGCCGTTGACGCTGTCGGCTTCGAAGCCCGCGGCCACGGCAAGGGAGCGCAGGAAGCACCCGCAACCGTGTTGAACACCTTGATGGACATCACCGCGGCCGGCGGCGCGCTGGGTATCCCCGGCCTGTATGTCACCGGTGACCCGGGCGGCATTGACGAAGCAGCTAAGAAGGGTTCCCTGAGCCTGAGCCTTGGTACCGGCTGGGCAAAGTCGTTGAGCTTCACCACCGGCCAGTGCCCCGTGATGAAGTACAACCGCCAGTTGATGATGGCCATCCTGAATGACAAGGTCAACATCGCCAAGAACGTCAACGCCAAGGCGATTCCGCTGGAGGAGGCACCGAAGGGTTACGCGGAGTTCGACGCCGGCGCAGCCACCAAGTACGTCCTCAATCCGAACGGCTACTTGAGCTGACGCGGCGGCGGGCGGGGATGCCGCCAAGGACCCCCTACTTGCGGAAATAAGTGTTGCCCGGGCCGGGTTAGGCTTTGCACGGTCAGCACAACCCGCAACTGAAGGAGTCCCCTTGAGCGACATCACCGTCCGCCACAACCCTGGGCGAGAACGTTTCGAGATTCTTGATGCCGGCAACGTGATCGGCAAGGCGGCGTACAAGGAGTACGACGGCGGGGAGCCGCCGCAGCGGATTTTCTACCACACCGTGATCAACGAGGAATACGGCGGGCAGGGCCTGGCCGGCCGCGTGGCCACGGCTGCCCTGGACAGCACGGTGGAGGACGGCATCGGCATTGTCCCGGTGTGCCCGTTCATCAAGAAGTTCCTGGCCAAGCACCCCGAATACCTGGGCAGCGTGGTGGCCGTTGCGCCGGCGCACCTGGAGTTCCTGGAAACCGCGATCGCGGCCCGCACCCGGGGCTGACTCGACGGGCCCAGGCTTGCCTGGGCGCCTGGCCGCCCCGCGGACAGTCCACGCCGCGCTGGCAGCCTTAGTGCCTGAACCGCTCCCGGGCGGTTCAGGCAGATGTGCCGAGGGCGGCACCGATAACTTCCCAGGAGTCTCCGTTCGCCCGGGCGGCCCGGACGGCGGCGTCCAACTCGGCCTCCGCCTTCTCGGCAACCGTTCGGGCAGCGCTGATCCGGCGGAAGCCTGCGGCGCCGCTATCAATCTGAGGCGTCGGGCTCAGGCGAAGGAGCGTACCGTCAACCCGCAGCGGTGCGGCAAGATGCTCCACATGAAGGACGTAGCCTTCTTCGGAGCCGCGCTGAATGAAGAGGGTGAGGACAGTCTTTCCGTCGCCGTCGCCGTCGCCGTCGTCAAAGTCCACTTTTCCGTAGCTCTCAAGCGGTCCAACAGGCCATGGGCGCGGCCTCAGCCGCCCTGTAGCTTCGTACTTTGCCGGCTCGTGGACCTCGCGCCCGGCGCGGGAGCGGGGGGATTGTGCTTCACGCTGGGTCATGAGGGCCGTTCTCCTAAGCTGTCCTGCTGCTTCACATTCGGTTCCCCATCCACTTGGGTTCTCCAGCGGAATGCGGGCACCGCCCTGGTGCAGGTACCAGTACACGTCACGCCGGATTGAAGCGCACGAGTACCGGGTACTCGAAATTTCCGCGTCGGCGGGACGGCCCGGCGGAACATCGGCAAGCCTTCAGGAAGCTCCCAAACTCCGGTGATTTAATCAGCATCTGTCAGCGCGGCTCAAGGCCGCGCTGACGTTGTTTGTGATTGCCGAGGCCGGACAGGAGCCCCTTGTATGTCCATGCACCCCGTGGTGCCCAAACCGGGCCGCGACGCTCCGCCGCCGGCTCCGGGCAAGCCGTCCTCCGGCAGGCAGCGGGGCAACAGAAGGCTGCTGATCCTGGCCCTTGCCGTGGTGCTGGTCATCGTCGGCACCATCACCCTGGCCGTGGTCCGGTCCGAACCGCCGTCGGGCGCAGTGGTCACCACCCAGCCGGCCGTGCCGGCGGCACCGGTGGCGGCAGCCCCGCCGTCGTTGCAGGACAGCGTGGACAAAATCCTCAGTGAGGCGGACGAATACCGCATCGGGCTGGCGCTCGCCGACGTGTCCGGAGGCGCCGAGCGGACCTTCGGCGATGAAAGCACCTTCACGGCAGCCAGTACGGCGAAGATCCTGACCGCCGCCGCCTACTACCACCTGGTGGAGAACGGGCAGGCGGCCTTGGACGACCCCATTGGCGACTACGACGCGGCTTTCCAGCTCAAGGCCATGGTCAACGACAGCAACAACGATTCCTGGCTGCTGCTGATGGACGCGGTGGGCTACCCGCAGCTGATTGCCTACGCCGACTCCATCGGTGTCACCTACGACCCCGAACAGAACCTGCTGACCGCTGCGGACATGGCCCTGATCCTGAAGAAGCTCTACGCCGGGGAGCTCCTGGACGAGGACAACACGGAGCAGCTGCTGGGCTACATGCAGCACACCAACAACGAGGAGCTCATTCCAGCGGGATCGCGGACCGGCGTGGACGTGCACCACAAGTACGGTGAAGTGTCCGGCGAGCTGCATGACGCGGCGCTCCTGAGCTACCGCGGGTCGACGTTTGCGCTGGTGATCTACACCGAGAACCCGGAGGGCGTTCCCGATGACGGGCAGGCCGAGGTGATCCGGGACCTCACCCGGGCAGTCGAGGACGCACTGTTCCCGGTGGTGCTGGCCGTCAAGTAGCGGACGCCACACTGCGCCAGGGGTCCGCCAAGTCGTCCCCGGCGGCTGCCGTGGGCCAGACTGTTACCGTGAGCAACAACCCCCGGACTGCCCTGGCCGTCGCCGGCCTCAGCCTGGGCACGGCACTGAACCCGCTGAACTCCTCCATGATTGCCGTGGCCCTGGTGGTGCTGCGCGCCGACTTCGGGCTCGACGTCGCCGCCGTCACCTGGGTGGTCACCTCCTTCTACCTGGCCTCCGCTGCCGGCCAGCCCGTCATGGGAAGGCTGGCCGACAGGTTCGGGCCGCGGCGCATGTTCCTGCTGGGCATGGGGCTGGTGGCCATCACCTGCGCCCTGGCTCCACTAGCCCCAAACTTCGCGCTGCTCTGCGTAGCGCGGGCGGTCATGGCACTCGGCACAGCGACCGCGTATCCCAGCGCGGTGGTGATGGTGGGAGCGCTGGCACATGAGGCCAAGGTTGATACGGCGCGTCCACTGGGCAGGCTGCAAATGGCCAACACCTCCGCAGCCGCGGTGGGTCCCGTCGTCGGCGGTCTGCTGGTGGGCTTCGTGGGCTGGGAGTCACTGTTCCTGATCAACGTGCCGCTGGCCCTGGCGGCGCTGCTGATCGTGCGCAAGGCCGCCCCGCCGGACAAAGTCCGGGAGCACGGCAGCGTGGCAGAGCTGGTGCGGGACTCGGATCTGCCGGGCATAGCGGGATTCATCGGCGCGCTGCTGCTGGTCATGATGGCCGCGCTGAACGTAGCCCCGGACTACCGCTGGCTGATGCTGGCCGGTGGAACCCTGATCGCAGCGCTGTTCGCCTGGCGCGAGCTGCGCTTCGCCAAGCCGTTCCTGGACCTGCGGCTGCTGGGCCGGAACAGGCCGCTCATGCTGGTGTACCTGGGCTTCGCCGTTTTCAGCAGCGTCTACTACTTCGTCTTTTTCGGCCTTCCCCAGCTGCTGCAGGAAACCGGCGGCTACGATCCCGGCGTGGTGGGGCTGCTGATGCTGCCGCTGGCCGGCATGTCCGTGGTAGCCACCCCGTGGGCAGTCTCCGCGATGGGAAGGTTCGGGGTCCGGCGGGTGCTGCTTGCCGGCGTCGTCCTTTTGACGGTGGTGGCGGCGCTCATGTGGTTGTTGACCGGCACGCTGGCCATCCCCTTCGTAGTGGTCCTTACGGCCCTTATGGGCATCCCGTACGGGACTGTCAGCATCGCCTCCAACCAGGGCATGTTCGTGTCCACCCGCCCACAGGACCGCGGCGTCGCTGCCGGGATCTACCAGACCTGCCGCTACGTCGGCGCGATCACCGCCACCGTGATGATCGGGGTTTTCGCAGCCGGCGGGGTGCACCAGGACAGCTGGATGCGCATGGTCCTTGCCATGCTGGTGCTCTGTGTTGTCACGTTCGGGATTTCAGTGTTTTGGCGGCCGCAAAAGGCGTAGTCCCACCTCTGGAAGGGGCCGGGGGAGCGTGCCATGCTGGCCCCATGGGAAACGTGATGACTCTGGGCAACGCCCAAACCTCAGTTCAGGCGTACATCAGTGAACCGGCCGGAATCCCCAAAGGCGGGCTGGTGGTGGTCCACGAAGTCTGGGGGCTGGTGGGCCATACCAAGGACGTGGCAGACCGCTTTGCCGCGGAAGGCTACCTTGCGGTGGCGCCGGACCTGCTGTCGGGAGCCGGAGGAACGGCCGACGTGTCAGGAGAGCTGCAGGAGGCGGCGTTCGACCCCGAACAGCGCAGCAAAGCCCAGCCCCGGTTGCGCAAGCACATGGCGCCGATCCGCTCCCCGGAGTATGCCAAACACGCAGTCACCGCCCTCCGCGTGTGCTTTGACCACCTGGAAGGCGTGCCTGGACTGGCCGGGCGGGTGGCCGCGACAGGCTTCTGCCTGGGCGGAACCTACACCTTCTCCCTCGCCGTTGCCGAGCCCCGGCTCCGGGCCGCCGTGCCGTTCTACGGGCACGCCGAGTTCAAGGACTCGGAACTGCGCGCCATCAACTGCTCCGTCCTGGCCTTTTACGGGGACCAGGACAGCGCCCTAATGGAGGAACTTCCCGGTCTGAAGTCGCGGATGCGCGCAGCCGGCGTGGACTTCGAGGCCGTCGTCTACCCGGGCGCCGGCCATGCCTTCTTCAACGACACCAACAGGGACACCTACAACGCCGAGGCCGCCGAAGACTCATGGCAGCGTACGCTCGCGTTCCTCGATCGGAGCCTCAGCGCGTAGGTTCCCACCGGGCGGTCACGGGCAGTGGTACACCTCGTGGTTGTACCCTCGGCCGTTCCTGACCTGCTGGCTGTCCTCCCGGTCCGTGCATCCGCCGGTGGTTTTCGCGTAATGCAGGCCCACTTCGATGGATACACCGTCCCGCTCGAGGCTGTGGGAGCTCATGCGCGTCCGGGTGGTGGTCCCGTCGCTCGGATCTGTATCGACCCAATTGCTGAATGTGGAGCTGGAACGGATGCCGCTCGGAGTCTGGACCGTTTGGCACACCTGTTGATTCTCCTGGCAACCGCTTGTCCTGTCGACGACCGCTCTGCCGCTGCTGGCAGCCTGTGCGGGCGCCGCGACGGCTGCAGCAGCAAACGCCAGGGCGGTGGCTATGAGGGTGGTGCGTTTGGTGAACATCGTGATCTGTCCTGCCTGCCGGGGTTTGGGAGCACCGTGCCCTTGTGCCCCGTGTGGATAGGAAGCGGATGCGGGCTCCAGCCGCTTCTGGCGTCGTCAGCCAGCCGCGCCTTAACTGTGGCCCGTGCCCGTCCCCGCCCGTAGGGCCATTGGTCCCCGCACGCGGCAGCAGCTAACGGCCGTTGACCGGCGTGACCCGGATCCGGGCGATCCGGAGCCTGTCCATGCTGAGGACCGTCAACACGTATCCCGGGATCTGCACCCGGTCGCCTGCACGGGGCAGTCGCCCCAGGCGGTCCATCATGAACCCGGCCACCGTTTCGTAGCGGCCTTCCGGGAGCGCGATTCCGGAGGCGGCCTTGAACTCCTGCAGGATCAGGCCGCCGTCTACGTCAATGAACCCGTTGGCCACGTTGACCCGGTCCTCGTGCTCGGCCCCGGTGTCGTACTCGTCGTAGATCTCGCCCACCAGTTCCTCCACCAGGTCTTCGAGCGTGACCACGCCGTCCGTGCCGCCGTACTCGTCCACCACCAATGCGATGTGCTGGTTGGTCTTGCGCATCCGGGACAGCGACGGCAGTACGCGGTTGGTCCCGGGCAGGGGAAGGATTTCGCGGGCAAGGTTCCGCACGGGTGACTGGTCCTGCACCTCGTCGCGGGGCATCAGGTCCCGGATGTGCACGAAGCCCAGGACGTGGTCAGGGCTCCTCCCGATCACCGGGAAGCGGGAGTAGGGGCCGTCCCTGACCATCCTGCGGGCATCGGCGACGCTCATGGCGCCGTCGATGAAGGTCACCTCCGTTCGGGGGCGCATCACCTCCTGCAGCGTCCGGTCCCCGGCGCCGAACACATCGGCCACGATGGTCCGGCTGCTCTCTTCGAGCAGTTCGTTTTCCGCCACCATGTCCCAGAGCTCCTCGGAACTGATGCCCTCCCGCTTGGCATAGGGGTCGCCGCCAAGGAGTTTGACCACAGCGTCGGTGGATAGGGACAGGAGCCAGATGACGGGCCGCATAACCCGGGAGAGGGTGACCAACGGGGGTGCCAGCAGCTTCGTGAACGGGACGGGTCGTTGCAGCGCCAGCCGCTTGGGGGCAAGCTCACCCAGGACCAGGGACAGGTAGGCCACCAGCAGGGTCATGCCAATGAAGGACACGGGTCCGGCAGCCGCGCCCAGCCCCAGGGCTTCGAGGAGGGGGACGACGCCGGGCGCGATCGCCGAGGCGCCATAGGCTGCCGAGAAGAATCCAGACAGGGTCACCCCGATCTGGACGGTGGAGAGGAACCGGTTGGGGTTGCGCGCCAGCGCTGCTGTCCGGGCGCCGGTGTTCCCGGACTTCTCGATGCGGCGCACCTGGCTCTCGCGCAGGGACACCAGGGCCATTTCCGCCGCCGCAAACACCCCGCCCAGCAGCACGAAACCGAGAACCAACGCGATATTGACCAGGGCGCCGCTGTCCATGACTTGACCTTACCGATCCGCAGACCGGTTGGCGCGTCCCCTACGTGTACATCAGGGAGCCCGGCGTGGTGAGCTTCTCGCCGGTTTCAAGCCACGTCTTCAGGCCGGACAGGATCATCGGCCAGCCGCCGTAGAGCTGCTCGTTGGCGCCCTCGCGCAGGTCGCTGTGCGTGACGGTGAGGTGGCAGGAATCGCCCACGGGCTCGATCTCCCAGGTGACCTTGGATGTGCCCTCGGCCTTGACGTCCTCACCCCAGAGGGCCCGCATGGTCTGGACCAGGCGGCGCGGCGGATCCACTTCAAGGTTCTCGCCCTCGCCGAGGATCTGGCCGGCCTTCGGGTTGCCCATCTCGAAACGGCCGCCAGGTGTCCAGTCGGATTCGAGGGTGTTGCCAAACTGGTACTTGCTGCGGATGTCGCTGTCCGTGATGGCTTCCCAGAGCCGTTCGGGAGTGGTCTTGATGTAGATTTCGAAGATTTTTTCCATGGGACTTTCCAATCTGGATTTGAGGTCGCTGAGGCCAGCGGCCCATGGTTCTGCGTATTTGCTGACCCAGCGGTCGTGGACCAGGCGGATGGGGACAGGGTTCAGGAAATGCAGCTTTTCCCGCCCGCGACGCCGCGTCACCACCAGGCCTGCGTCCTCCAGGATGCGGAGGTGCTTGGCGATTCCGAACCGGCTCATGGTGAACCGTGCCTCAAGTGCTCCCAGGGTCTGGCCGTCCTCGCGGAACAGCTCGTCGAGCAGGTCCCTGCGGGTGGGGTCGGAGAGTGCTTTGAACACGTCGTCCATCCCTCAATGATAGGTGACCATATGGTCACCTATCAAGGGTTTTCCGGCGCGGGATCAATTCCTGGAGGCCAAGTTTCGGTCGCGCTCCTCGAACACCTCGTCGCCGGGCCCCGTGAAGGCGCGCGAACGCTCCACCGCCTCGATGGAACCGGTGAACAGCTGCGATTCGTGCGGATCGGCCGGCGGATGCGAGCCGGCGGCAGCGGGCGCACCCAGCCCGCGCAGTGGTCCCTTGCGCCTGGCGGCCGTGCCGCCGTCGTCCGCTGCCTGCTCCCAGCGCTGGTGCGGCAGCGCCTGGGGATGGTCCTGCTGGAGGAACGTGACCATGGTTTCGCGGACCAGGCAGCGCAGGTCGAAGAGCGCGGCACTATCCGCGGCGCTGACCAGGATCCGGACCCGGACAAAGCCTCCGGTGGCATCGGTGATCTGCAGGACGCCCACGCGCTCATCCCACAGTTCTGTGCCGGCCAGGACCCGGCGCAGTTCAGTGCGCATGTCCTCCACGGGGGCGCGCCAGTCCAGGTCGAACTCCACGGTGCCCATCACCTCGGACTGGCGGCGGGTCCAGTTCTCGAACGGTGTGGTGGTGAAGTAGGTGGAGGGCAGGATCAGCCGGCGGTCGTCCCAGAGATGGACCACCACGTAGGTGAGGGTGATTTCCTCGATCCGGCCCCACTCCTTCTGGACCACCACCACGTCATCCACGCGGATGGCGTCGGTGAATGCGAGCTGCATGCCGGCGAAGACGTTCACCAGCGAGGTCTGCGCGGCGAGGCCTGCCACGATGGAAATCACGCCCGCGGACGCCAGCAGTCCGGCCCCCAGGGCCTGGATCGCGGGAAAGGTCAGCATTGCCGTGCCGACGGCGAGCACCACCACCAGTGCCACGGCGATGCGTCGGGCCAGGATCATCTGGGTGCGCAGCCGCCGCGCCCTCCGGTTGTCCGCCACGTCCACGCTGTGCCGGGTCAGCACCACGGCCTCCACGATCAGCAGGACCGCGACGGCAAGCCACGCGAACGCCCCGATCATGGCGATCAGCAGGAGATGGTCGACGCCGGCGTGCCAGCTTTCGCCCGCAGCCGTCAGCCCCAGCGCGGCGCGGACGCCCACCAGGCAGAGTGCCAGCCGCAGCGGCTGGCGGGCCACCCTGGAGGTGGCCTGCAGCTCGGGCCGCTTGCGGTTGAGCTTCAGGACGATCTTGCGGAGCAGCCAGGACAGGGCAAGTCCCGCTACCACCGCCAGGGCCATGGCGATGAAGGGCAGGGCGGGATTCAGGACGTCGAGCATTCATTAACCTCTATCAAGCCTTTGCCGGACGCCGAAATCCGGTACCCAGTGGCCTGTCCGGTTTGGCTGGGACTGTGGGGCCGCTCCGGCAAAGCTAAGGCCCGAAAGGCAGCAGGAGCAGGGCCACCAAGGCCGGGACCGTGGCCGCGAGGGTTCCTGGCACGCTGTCCCATTTCCTGGGGTAATGGCCCTGGAGGTCTGCGAGCAGCATGGTGGGTGCCGTGAGGACCATGTTGGCGCAGCAGTAAACCACCAGCGTGTATCCCACCACCAGCTGGCCGGAGTTGGCCGCGACCACGCCCGCCACCACCCCCAGCGCAACCGCGAGGTTCCTGTACCCGGTGGGGATGGCCCACATCATCACCGCGGGGACATTCTCCGGAGGCGTACTCAGGAAGTTCTGCGCCCACCTGCTACGCCGGAGGAGGAAGCTCTCCACGGGAAAAACAAAGATATAAATGACCGCGGCCAGGACCGCGAAGATCTGGGACATGGCGTTCATGATGCGAAGATAGGCCCGGCCGGACTGTTGCTCCATCCCCTCGGCAGGGGATTCTCCGGCTGCAGCCTGGGAAAGAATCCGCACCCCTTGTACGCGAACGCGGGTAGCCTTGGGCGCATGCAGAAGATATCGATCGACGCGCTGGCCCGGCAGCAGCTCGAGGCGGCGGTCACCTCCACCAATGGCCGGGCTGCGGACACGGTGTACGGCGGCCACGAGAAGATCCTCCGCCAGACCGTCATGGCCATGAAGGCCGGAACCCAATTGAGTGAGCACCAGAACCCGGGCGACGCCACAGTCTTCGTAATTCAGGGCTGCGTCAGCCTCAAGGCCGGCGGCGAGTCATGGCAGGGCAAGGCCGGCGACCTGCTGATCGTCCCGCCAGGCCTGCACAGCCTTCATGCCGAGGAAGACTCAACGTTCCTCTTCACGGTGGCCAAGTACCGCGACTGAACGGCCGGTACGGTGGCATCGATTGCTCCGTACCGGTCGTTTTGACGGCTCAAAACGACACTTACGGAGCAATCGATGCAAGGATCAGGCTGGGTCCTTGACCTTGTCGGTGACCGGCCGGGGTTCCAGCCAGATGCGTTCCCGGGGACCGGGCGGGTAGGCGTACCTCTTGCCGGCGAGGGTGATCACGAACGCGGCAACCACGGGGATCGCAGCCGCGGCCGGAACCAGCAGCGGGCCGCCCACCACCAAAGCGGCGGACCCGTAAAGCGCACCGATGGTGATGCCCAGCTGGATGGTCAGGACAGTGAGCCCGTTCGCCGCCTCGCTGTACTCCCCGCCGGCACGGAGGATGGCCGACTGGTTGTAGATGCCGATGGCGCCCAGGCCCGCTCCCCAAATGGTCATCAGCACCAGGGCCACGGGCAGGTTTCCGACTGCGAGAGGCAGGAGGAACATGGAGGCGGCGATGGCCGCCGTCGTGATCAGCAGCGAACGGCGGGGGCGCGAATCAACGGTGAGTCCCGCAATCCAAATGCCCAGCAGGCCGGACCCGCCGAGCACCGTGAGGGAAAGGCTGGTGGCGTAGTCCGGAAGGTTCGCCTCGCGGATGAAGGGTGCAATGTAGGTGAACAGGGCGAAGTGCGCCAGGACCAGCAGCGGCCAGGCGATGGCCACGGACTTCACTCCCGGCTGGCCGATCGCCTTGCGGAGCGACGGCCGGGCAGCGTCGGAAATGCGCTGGACGCGGGGGAGCAGCCAGAACGCCAGGACCGTCAGGACCACGCCGAACCCGGCGAGCACCATGAACGCGGCACGCCAGCCCAGGAATCCGCCCAGCGCCGTGCCCACCGGTGCACCGATGGCCAGCCCCAGGCTGTTGCCGCTGAACACGATCGCCAGGGCTTTGCCCACTTTGTCAGCAGGGACCACGCGGGAAACGAACGGTGCCATGGTGGTCCAGAGCAATCCGTGTGCCAGCCCGCCCACCAGCCGGGCGATCATCGCTGACGTGAAATCCGGTGCCAGTCCCACCAGTGCGTTGCTGAGCGCGAACGTCAGCACCAGCCCCACCAGCAGGGCGTGCCGCGGGATCTTCCCCAGCAGCCGTGCGGCCGGGACCACCGTGACCACTATGACGGCGGCATAGGCGGCAGCAAGATAACCGGCCACCGGCTCGGAGACTCCAAGGCCGGTGCTGATCTGCGGCAGCAGCCCGGACGGGAGCAGCTCTGTGGTAATGGCGGTAAATGCGATGGTGGCCAGGACCACCATCGCGGCGTAGGGAAAGCGGGCAGGTCCCGGCGCAGGGATCGCGGAAGACATGGGGGAGTGATCCATTCAAGGGAAGGGGGATGGAATGCGGCTCTGCGCGCCTGCAATTCCTCCCTTAAATTTACAGGATCAAACGGGCTGTCATACGTGTGACACGGCGCCCCGCTCCCGTCCTGCCCCGTCCAGTTTGGTTGCCCGCCGGCTTCCGCTGCCGGCGGGCAATGTTGTCATCTTCCTAAGCCAGGGTTCCATTGATGCGGGCGTCGAGCAGGCCTGCCGCCACTGCCGGAGCCAGCCCGGGTGCCAGGGGAAGGCGGGGGACCACCAGGCAGTGCCATAGGTGGTAGATGTCAGCCTTGCCGGACCATACGGTGGAGCTGACGTTGCCGTTTTCGTCGAGCTCCTGCTTCCAGGATCCGTGTTCGTAGTCGATGAACCAGTCGCGGGCATGGTCCCAGATCCGCTCATACCAGTCCGCGTACTTCGTCTCGCCGGTGGCGATGTACAGGGCCGCTGCGCCGCCGATTGCCTCAGCGGGCACCCAGCGGATGCGGGTGGTGACCACCGGCTTGCCCTCCCAGTCCACGGTGTACACAAATCCAGCATGGCCGTCCGGTTCCCACGCGTCCCGGATAGCGGCGTCGAACAGGCCGCGTGCGTCTTCGAGGAGCCAGTCCGGAACGTCCAGGCCGCGGGACTCGAGCCCGGCGCGGACGTGGAGGAGCAGGCGCGCCCATTCCACCCAGTGGCCGGGCGTTCCCCCGTAGGCGCGGAACTGGCTGGCACGGTCGTCGGTGTTGTACTCCGGCATCGGGTTCCACTCCGGGTCGAAGTGCTCGAACACCCGGTAGTTGTTGTTCCGCGCAAACTTGTGAATCAGCACCTCGGCTATGTGCAGCGCCCGTTCAAGCCAGCGGTTCTCGCCGGTGACATCGGCCACGATGAGGTAGGCCTCCACGGAGTGCATGCTCGCGTTTCCACCGCGGTAGGCCTCGGTTTCGGTGAATTCCCTGTTCCACGAGTCGAAGCACATGTTGCCCTGATGGTCCCAGAACTTCGTGTCGGCGACCCGCAACGCCTCGTCAAGGAGCTCCCGGGCTCCGGGGCGCCCCGCCGCAACGGCGCTCGCAGCAGCCAGGAGCACGAAGGAGTGCTGATAGCCGGACTTGGTGTCGTTGACCGGACCGTTCTGGTCCACCTCGGCATACCAGCCGCCGAACTCGTCGTCGTGGAGGACGCCGTTGAGCGCCGCGATGCCATGGTCCACGAGTGTCGCAGCACCCGGCCGCCCCATGAGCGCGGCAACAGCGAAACTGTGGGTCATCCGTGCGGTGATCCAGAGGTGGGTCGGCTTGTCGGCGAACACCTTGCCGTAGTTGTCCAACCAGCCGAATCCCGTGGGAACCTTGGAAGCCTCGGCGAAACGGATCAGCCGGTCGGTTTCCGCCTCGAGCCATCGTGCGTGGGCGGGGCTGTCGAGCCACGTCATGTCATGTCCTCTTTCTGGTAGGCGTGCAAGTGAAAATGTCGGGTCAGCCTACGGCGTCGGAGATGCCGCGGATGATGGTGGCCGCCGCTCCCAGGTAGGCCAGGATGATCAGGAGGATCTGTGCCGCGCGGGCCGGGACGTGTTTGGCGGCGAAGTCGCCGAGCACCAGCCCTGCCAGGCAGGCGACGGCGACGGCGAGCCACATGGCCAACGGCAGCACTGGGAACGAATCTGGGGCACTGATCGCCTTTGAGATCAGCGAGAAGGTGCCGATGGTGAAGAAGTACGGCTGCATGGTGGCAGCGAAGGACTTGTGCTGCCACCGGGTGGCGATGGAGTACATGCTGACGGCCGGGCCGCCCACGCCCGCGGCTGTGTTCATGAAGCCGCTGAGGCCACCGGCGGTGAAGAGGTAGCGCCGGCGCTCCGGCAGCGTGGCGGATTTCAGGACCAGCAGGACGGTCAGGCCGACGGCCAGGAGCACACCGATGGAGATCTCCAGGACGGCCGGCGGGATGAGGCGGATAAGGATGGCGGCCGGGATGATGCCCGCCAGGGCCGAGACCGCGAGCAGCAAGTACCGCTTCCAGTCGATGTCCCGGACCACCCGGAAGATGATGGCTCCCGCCGTCACGGCCCCGCACACGTTCACCAGCACCACTCCCTCCACCGGCCCCAGGAGCAGGACCAGGAAGGGAGCGGCCACGAGCGCGAAGCCCATCCCGGTGACACGCTGCATCCCTGCACCCATGACGACGGCGCCCAGCACCAGCCCGGTGGTCAGCACTTACGGCCTCCAGGCCACGTACTGGACCTCCTCGAACTCTTCGAGGCCCAGGCTTGATCCTTCCCGGCCCAGGCCGGACTGCTTGGCGCCGCCCATGGGGGCGAAGGCTACGGAAGGCAGGGGGTCGTTGACGCCCACGATGCCGGCTTCGAGCCGCTCGGGAATGTCCCAGCCGCGCCTGGGGCTGCCGCTCCAGACATACGCGGCCAGGCCCATCTCCGTGGCGTTGGCTTTCCGGATGGCCTCCTCCTCGGAGGAAAAGGTGACGACGCCGGCCGCCGGGCCAAAGACCTCCTCAGTCACCAGGAGTGCGTCGTCGGGGACGTCCGTGAGCAGCGTGGGTGCCAGGAAGGACCCCTGCTCGGGGACGGAAGTCCGTTGCGTCACTCGGCGGGCGCCGCGATTCACAGCGTCGTCCACCAGTGCCTGCACCGCGGACACCCTTTCGGCGTCGATGACGGGACCGAGGTCCGGGACCGGGCCGCCGTCGTCGGGAACTCCGTGGCCTATGCTCATGGCATCAAAGCGGGCCCCCAGCTTCCGTGCGAATTCCTCCGCGATGCTGTCCTGGACCAGGAACCGGTTGGCGGCCACGCAGGACTGGCCGGTGTTGCGGAGCCGGCCCAGCACGGCACCTTCGACCGCGGCGTCCAGGTCGGCGTCCTCGAACACGATGAAAGGTGCGTTGCCACCGAGTTCCAGCAGCGGCCGGACCACACGTTCGGAGGCCGAAGCCATGATCTGCCGGCCCACCCCGGTGGAGCCGGTGAAGCTGACGGCCCTGACAGCCGGGTGGGACATCAGGGCGGCGGTGACTTCGCGGGAGGGCCCGTGGACCAGATTCACCACACCGGCGGGGAAACCTGCATCATGCAGGACCTCGAACAGTCCGGTGGCGGCCAGCGGGGCTTTCTCCGACACCCTGCCCACCACGGTGCAGCCGGCGGCAAGCATCGCGGCAAGCTTCCGGGCCTGGATGGAGACCGGGAAGTTCCAGGGCGTCAGGCTGAGTGCCACGCCGATGGGTTTGCGGTTGCTGAGGTGGCGGCGGCCGTGCAGCTCGGGCGGGCTGACGGTGCCGGTGGCCCGGCGTGCCTCCTCGGCAAACCAGCGGAAGTACTCCACGGAGAAGTCCACTTCCCCCTGCGCTTCGGGGAGCCGCTTGCCGGCTTCGAGCGCCAGGGTGTGCGCGAGTTCGTCGCGGCGTTCTGCGAGCAGGTCTGCGGCGTTGCGCAGCAGGTCGGCGCGGTGGCGTGCGGTGGTGTGCGACCAGGAACTGAAAGCCTCCGCCGCGGCGTCGCCGGCCTTCGTGGCTTCCTGGGTGCCGCCCCAGGCCACCTCACCTACCGTGCTGCCGTTGCCGGGGTCTGTCACGTCCTTGGCGGTTCCGGCAGTGTGCCAGCTGCCGTTGATCAGGTGCCGGGCTGACTTGAGGTTCATGAATGGTGCCTTTCGTTGGCTGGGAGGGGGCTGCCGCCGCAGGTGCTGCCCGCCGTCGTCGTACTCATCCCTTGCTGGCGCCGGCCGTGATGCCGGCAACAAAGTAGCGCTGCAGGAAGACGTAGGCCACCACCACAGGCAGGGACGCCAGGATGACGCCGGCGAACAGCAAGGGGTAGTTGGTCTGGAACTCGCCCTGGAAGCTGAGCAGTGCCAGCGGCAGCGTCCGGTTCCCGGGGGTCTGGATGAACAGCAGCGGGTAGAGGAGTTCGTTCCAGTGGATGACGAACAGGAAGATGGCGGCTGCAGCGATGGAGGGTGCTGACAGCGGCAGGGCGATGGAGGAGTATGTCTTCCAGGGCCCGCTGCCGTCGATGGAGGAGGCTTCGTAGAGTTCCTTGGGCAGGGTCCGCATGAAACCGCCCAGGATGAACACTGCGATGGGCAGCGTGGACACCACGTTGGCCAGGATGAGGCCGGCCAGGCTGTCCAGCAGGCCAAGCCTGCCAAAGAGAACGTAGAGCGGCACCATGTTGGCCTGCGCCGGAATGGCCATGCCCAGCACCAGGAAGCCGAAGATGGCCCAGGACATGAAGCCCTTCAGCCGTGAGACGGCGTAACCGGCCAGGCTGGCCAGGAACAGGGTGAGCGGCACGGAGATGCCGGTGACGATCGCGCTGTTGATAAAGGACGAGCCCAGGTTTTGGCCGCCCACAACCTCGGCGAAGTTGTCCGGGGAGAGGGAGTGCGGGAGGCTGAACGGCCCGGCGAAGAGTTCCTGCGTGGACTTGAAACTGCCGAAGGCCACTACTGTCAGGGGAATGATGATGATGACCGCATAGATGGCCAGGATGGCGCGGCGGCTTAGCGAGGCGAGCATGCTGCTAGTCCCCCTTCGGGGTCAGCCGGAGCAGGCGACGTTGCAGCCAGGTGACCAGGGCGATCATCGCCATGAAGATGATCGACTGGGCGGCGGCGTAGCCGAACTCCGAGTTGGCAAAGGTGCTGTAAATGCGGGTGGACAGGATGTCCAGGGAGCTCTTGGGCGGGTTCCCGGCGATGCCCAGGATCAGGTCGAAGGCCTTGAAGGACTGCACGGTGGTGTAGGCCACCACGATGGACGTGGCAGGGGCCACGAACGGCCAGGTGATGGATTTGAACTGCTGCCATTTGTTGGCGCCGTCCATCTCCGCCGCTTCGTAGAGCTCCCGGGGGATGGCCTGCAGCCCGGCAATGTAGACCACCATCATCTGGCCTGAGTGGAACCACACCTGGGTGACGGCCACCCAGTACAGGGCCTGGGCGTCGTTACCGAGGTAGGCGCCGCCGTCCACCCCCACAGTTCGAAGGACCGAGTTGGCAAGGCCGAAGTTGGGGTCGTAGATGAACTTCCAGATGAAGGCCACTGACACCGAGGACAGGATGGTGGGGAAGAAGAACAGCGCACGGAGCAGGATGCTTCCCCGGGAGTTCTTGGTGAGGAGCAGCGCCAGTACCAGTGAGAAGATCGTCTGCGCGATCACCACCAGCAGCACGAACTTCAGGTTGTTGGTCAGCGCGTTGGTGAACAGCGAGTCCTTGGTGAACGCGCGGATGAAGTTGTCCAGGCCCACGTAGTTGAACGCCGCCGAGAAGCCGTTCCAGTCCGTGATGGCGTACTGGAACGCCTGCAGCGTGGGCATCACCAGGAAGAAGGCGACGACGGCGACTGCGGGCAGCGGGAAGAGGTACAGTGCCGGATTCACCCGGGTGGGGGAGCGGCGGCGCACCTTGGCGGCGCTGGCGGCCTGGTTCTCCGGCGCCTTGCGCTTGGCAGCGGTTCCGGGATGGATGCTCATAGCCGTTCGTCAACAATCTTCTGGGCGGCAGCGGCTGCCTGCTCCGGGCTGGTGCCGGAGATGACGGCCGTGGCGCTGGCCTCCACCGCGTTGCGGACGTCAAGGTTGTTGAACTGGAAGCGGGCGGCCAGCGCGGTCTTCTTCTGCAGCCAGGGGCTCAGCCGCTTCAGGTCCGGGTTGGTGTATTCCACCTTGTCCACGGAAACATGCTGGGCCGTCTGGTTGGCGTAGTAGCCTGCGTTCTCGGGTTCGGAGAGGAAATCGATCCAGGCTGCCGCGGCGGCCTGGTTCTTGCTGGCGGAGTTGACGCCCAGGATGAAGGTGGCGTTGTAGGCACCCTCATATTTGCCCTTGCCGTCGGAGGTGGTGTTGGGGAACACCAGGTCGATGGGGAACTTGGCGCCCAGGCCCCGGACCGCGGCGATGTGGTACGAACCGGTGGCCAGCATGGCGGCCTTGCCCTGTGAGAACAGGTTCTGGGCCGGCTCCACGGCGGTGCCCGTGGCGTTCGGCTGCACGAAGGGCTTCAGGTCCTTGTACTGGTTGAGCATCTTGATGAACCAGTCGTCGGTGCACTTGAGCTTGCCCTGTTCGATCTGGGCGCACATGTCCTCCACCGGGGCGTTGTTGGCGATCATGCAGTTGAACAGCTGGCCGCCGTTTCCCACATCGCCGCCCGGCCAGGAGATGGGGATGACCCCGGCGGAAGCGAGCTTTTCACACATGGCCAGGAACGCATCCCAGTTCTTGGGCGCGATCTCGGCGCCGGCCTTGTCGAAGAGGTCCACGTTGGCCATGGGCATGGGGAACACCACCTGGTAAGGAAGGCCCAGCTGGCTGTCGCCGTTCTGGCCGGCGGACAGCAATCCCTTCTGGTAGTTCTTCACCGCCTGGCTGTCCTTGAGCTCGGTGTAGATCCCGGCTTCCGTGAAGTTCTTGAACTGCGCGCCGCGGAAGGTGGCAAACGCGTCCCCGATGGAGCCGCCGCGCAGTTTCTGCAGGGCCTGGGCGTTGTAGTCGTTGGAGGTGGAGATGTCCTGGGCCACCTCCACGCCGTCGTGCTTTGCAGCGAAGCGCTTGATGAGTTCGTCGAACACCGCCTTGTCCTCGCCGCGCCAGTGGGCGAACGACACCTTGCCGGTCACTGCGCCGGTGGACGGTGCGGCCGGTCCGGAGGCGCCGGCCGGCGAGGTGGAGCCGCCGGGCCCTGCGCACGCCGCCGCCGTGGCGCCGAAGCCCAGGGCTCCGAGAATGGCCATAGCTTGCCTGCGTGAAATCTGACTCACAATAATCTCCTCGTTGAGTGTTGCTGTGCCTTGTTTGCTGCTTACTGCGGAAACGGGTTGCCCCGGGGAGGACGCTGCGGCGGTCGATCTGCGCCTATGCGTGGGCCCTTTGGGTTGAGACGACGTCGTCAACTACTGCGCAGAGGCGCTGCAGCCGGCGGACGGCGTCGGTGGACAGGGATTCGACGACGTCGGGGGCCCCGATGCAGGAGGCCCAGACGGCGCGTCCGGAGAGGAAGCCGCTGGCGCCTTCCAGGCAGGCCCACCGGACGGCGTCGGGGAAGACATCCTCGGGAACGCCGCTGGACAGGACAACCCAGGGGCCGTCGATGGCTTTGGTCAGCTCTGCGCAAGCGGCGCGGACCTCTTCCTCGGATGCCTGGCCCTTGAAGGGGACCTCGGCCTTGTAAAGGTCGGCGCCCAGGCTGCCCAGTTCCTTGGCTGCGGCCAGGATGCCGGCGTTCCAGTCAAAGTCACCACCGGCGAGGGGTTTGCGGGAGACGGGTTCGATGATGCTGATCAACCCGGCGGACCTGCAGCTGTCCACGAATTCGCGGACCATTGCCACGCGGCCCTCTGCGGGCTCGTCCGGGCGGTAGAGCACCAGCAGCTTGAGGGCCTTGACACCCAGGGCCTTGTATTTGTGCGGGTCCACCAGACGGTCGATGGTCACCTCGCCCACCAGTTCGCCGTGTGCGGATTCGAAGTGGTCCGCGGAGGCGATGAGCCCGCAACCCGGGTCCACCACACCGGCTTCGATGGCCTGGTCCAGCGCGAACTGGCGGTCGATGAGGATTCCGGAGGCGTAGGGGGTGAGGATGCGGGCAGCCTCGAGCTTGAAGTCGCGGAGGTCATCGTCTGTGACGGGCTTGTCGGTGTGTTCGGCGAACATGTTGCGCATGGCTTCGCGCTGGTCAACGGCAAGCATCGCGAAGGCGCCGGACGGGCGCTGCAGGGGGGAAAGGTCGGTGTGGCTCATGGGCTGCTTCTTTCAGCTGGTCAGGTTGGAGACGGGGACAGGGGTGATGGACTGGTGCGGAATGGCCGAGCGGCCGTCCAGTCCGCCGCACGAGGCGGAGGCGGTGCGGCCGGCGAACACCGCCGCATCCACCAGCGGGAGGCCGGCGGCGACGGCAGCGAGCAGGGCACCGTGGTACACGTCGCCGGCGCCGAGGGTGGAGACAATCGTGGCGGGGGTGGCCGGGACGTGGACCGGTTCGCCGCCGCGTTCCACAACCCAGGCACCTTGGGAGCCGGCGGTGGCGACGACGGCGGTGGCGCCGTCGTCGAGCGCCTTGCCCAGGAGGGCCTCGGGGGAGAGCCCGGCGCCGTATTCCGCCTGGAGCCTTTCGATGGTGGGCACGTAGAGTGCGACGCCGCGGGGGCTGAAGGCAGGGATGGGATTCCCGGCGTCGACGCTGAGGTTCAGGTTCCCGGGGTTGAAGCCGGGCACCGAGGCGACGGCGTTCCAGCCCAGGTGGTCCACATGGACCCAGGCCGCCGACTGCAGAAGCCCGGCAAAGCGGCTGCCGGCGGGAAAGCTGACGGGCGGGACCGGGCGGGTGACGATGGCCCGGCTTTCGGTGGCTTTGCTCACCACGATCACACTGGCGCCGGTTTTGACGCCCGGATCGCGGATGACGGCGGAGGTGTCCACGCCTTCCGCCTGGAGGCCGCTGATGATGCGGTCTCCCTCTTCGTCGGTTCCCAGGACCCCGGCAAAGGCAGTGTTTGCGCCTGCCCGGGCTGCTGCGACAGCCGCTGTGGCTGCGGGGCCGCCGCCCGCCGTCGCAAAATCCGTGGCCACGGTGCGGCTGTCCGCTGCCGGGTAATCCTGCACCAGGGCGATGGAGTCCAGGGTGGCGCAGCCTACGAAGAGCAGGGTTCCAGTTGACGGTTGGGGCACGTTCCACCTCGTTGTAGTTCCGGCTGGTATTGAAGAAATATACACACGCTATGTTGGAAAAACAACACTTTCTGTATAGTTGTGTTTGGGATGCAACGCCCCGTCCCGGCCCCCTCAACGTAGAGAAACGGAGCAGCTCATGTCATTGCCTTCTGCGGAATCACCCCGGACCATCAGGTATGGCCTTATCGGAGCAGGCCACATGGCCCGCGAACACGTCCGGAACCTTGCACTGATTCCAGGCAGCCTCATCACCGCAGTCTCTGACCCCACTCCCTCGTCCCTGCAAGAGACGGTCGCGGAAATCGGCCATGAGGTGCAGACCTTCGCCACGCACCAGGAGCTCCTGGCTGCGGGCCTGGTGGACGCGCTGGTTATCGCCAGCCCCAACGACACGCACCTGGGCATCCTGAAGGACATCTTCGCCAGCGGCACCGGCCTTCCCGTGCTCGTGGAAAAGCCGGTCTGCACCAGCGCCGAGCAGGCGGACGAACTGGAAGTCCTGGCCGCCAGCTACCCCGCGCCGGTGTGGGTGGCCATGGAATACCGCTACATGCCGCCCGTGCAGGAAATCATCCAGGCGGCCCACAGCGGCAAACTGGGCAACATCCACATGCTCTCCATCGTGGAGCACCGCTTCCCGTTCCTGCACAAAGTGGACGCGTGGAACCGCTTCGCCAAGCGCACCGGCGGCACGCTGGTGGAAAAGTGCTGCCACTTCTTTGACCTGATGCGGCTGATCCTGCAGGACGAGCCCGTCCGCGTCTACGCCAGCGGCGGGCACGACGTCAACCACATGGACGAGGTGTATGACGGCCGGGTGTCCGACATGGTGGACAACGCCTACGTGATTGTCGACTTCAAGGGCGGCCGCCGCGCCATGCTGGAACTGTCCATGTTCGCCGAGGGATCCAAGTTCCAGGAACGAATCTCCATCGTGGGTGATGCCGCAAAGATTGAAACCCTCATCCCGGTGGCCGCCAACCACTGGATCCCCGGGGATGAAGCCGAAGCAACCGTGGAGTTCAGTCCGCGCTCCCCGCTGGGCCCGGAAAAGCACGAGGTCCCGGTGGATGAGGCCGTCCTGGCCGCCGGTGCCCATCACGGCTCCACGTACTACGAGCACCTGGGCTACCGGAAGGCCATCCTGGGCGAAGGCCCTGTCGAAGTGACTGTGGCCGACGGCCTGCAGTCGGTCAGGATGGGCCTCGCAGCGGAACGTTCTATTACGGAAGGACGCCCCGTGGAGCTTGCAAATGCCGTTTCCGGGGTACGTTCATAGAAGAACTTTTGTTGGAAGTCCAACATCCCGCCAGGCTCCTGGCCGGCACATTGGGGAGGGAAGAGCAGCTATGAGCACCGCACGTGACGAGGCGCCGCTGACGCCCCGCCAGCGCACCATCCTGGACGAGCTGGGCCGGAGGGGCTTCATTTCCACGAACGACCTCGCGGAGACGTTCGCGGTCTCTGACATGACCGTGCGGCGTGACACCCGGGTCCTGTCCAAGCGTGGACTGGCCCGGGTGGTGCACGGCGGGGTGAGTGCAGTGGACGGGCATGGCCAGAACGCAGACTTCGCCGCACGGGTACGGGAGGATGCGGATGCCAAGCTGCGGGTGGCCCGTGCCTGCGTATCGCTGATCGGCGAGCGGGATGCCATCATCCTGGACGCCGGCACCACCACGTACCAGATCGCGCAGGAACTTCCCACGTCCTTTACCGGCACCATCATCACGCACTCCGTGCCCGCCCTTCAGCGCTGCCTCCAGCTGACAGCGGCACGGACCATTTGCCTGGGCGGGGAGCTGCTGCTGGACAGCCAGGCCTTCAACGGCCCCATGACGGTCGGCGCGGCGGCAGGCCTGCGCGCCAAGACAGCCTTCATCGGGGTAAGCGGGATCCACGACGAGGCCTTCTATATTGAGCGCGATGTGGAACGCGCCACTAAAATCGCCCTTATGAATTCAGCGGAACAGGTGGTGGTGGTGGCAACCCACCAAAAGATGCTGCGGTACGCGCTGGCGCGGCTCGCGGCCTTGGATGCGGTGGACATGCTGGTGACGGACGTCCCGCCACCTCGGGAAATCGAGCATGCCCTGAGCGCCGCCAACGTGAAGCTGATGGTCGCCGCGTGACGGCCCCGCTCCGCGTCTGCCTGCCCGCCCACAACCTGCTGGACGCACTCACGCCCATTGACGGCGTCGAGTTTGTCCTGTGGGACCTGACCGGACCAGCGCCGGAGGGCCGGCTGGACCTGCTGGTGCCTGGCTACATGGGCAAACCGTCAGCGCTCGCCGCATTGGAAGGCGTTGACGTGGGCCTGGTGCAGAGCCAGTCCATCGGGTACGACGGCGTCGCCGCAGTCCTGCCCGAGGGCGTCACCTTCGCGAACGCGGCCGGAGTCCATGAGACGTCGACGGCGGAGCTCGCCGTGGGCATGATGGTGGCCTCCCAGCGCGGCATCCCGGATTTCGTGCGGAACCAGGAAACCGGAACGTGGGACAACAGCCAGCGGCCCAGCCTGGCCGACCGGCGGGTGCTGCTGGTGGGCTACGGGGGAGTGGGCAAGGCCATCGAGGCCCGGCTCCTGCCGTTCGAAACCGAGGTCACCCGGATGGCCAGCCGCGCGCGGGAGGACGCAAACGGAACCGTTTACGGAATCGACTCGCTCTACGAGCAGCTGCCGCTGCACGAGATCGTAGTGGTCAGTGTTCCGCTGGGTGAGCAGACCCAGCAGCTGGTGGACGCCAAGTTCCTCGCGGCCATGCCGGACGGCGCCCTCCTGGTCAACGTGGCACGCGGGCCGGTAGCGGACACTGACGCCCTGCTCGCCGAAACCTCAAGCGGCCGGCTCCGTGCCGCCCTGGACGTGACGGACCCGGAACCGTTGCCGGCGGACCACCCGCTGTGGACCACTCCGGGCGTGCTCATCACCCCGCACGTCGGCGGCGCCAGCTCGGCCATGTTCCCCCGGATGGTCCGGCTGCTCAGGAAGCAGATCGGGCTGCTGCTGGAGGGCAAGGACCCGGTGAACGTGGTCCTCCCGTAGCCTCAACCCTTAACCGCGTCGGCCCCCGCCCCTATGCTGGGGCAATGTCCACTTTTGAAGTCCGCCGCAGCGCCGTCATTCCCGCTCCCGCAGAGGAGATCTTCCCGCTGGTCAACAACTTCCATGAGTGGACCCGGTGGTCCCCCTGGGAGACGATCGACCCGGGCATGAGCCGCCGCTACTTCGGCAGCGGATCCGGCGCCGGTGCCGGATACGAATGGAGCGGCAACCGCAAGGCCGGCAGCGGCAGCATGGAAATCATGGAGTCCGTACCGTCACGCCTCATCCGGATCCGGCTCCAGTTCACCAAGCCCTTCAAAGCCCTGAACCCCACGTCATTCACGTTCACCCCGGCGCCGGGCGGCACCGAGGTGACCTGGTCCATGACCGGGGAGAACAAGGGCCTGGGCAAGGTGTTCGCGCTGTTCATGGACATGGACAAGATGGTGGGCGCCGACTACAAGCGCGGGCTCGCGGCGCTCGCATCCACCGTTGCGGCCAGGAAGAGCTGAGGTTCCCGTTGGGCACCGTGGAGGACGCGCTGGCCGCGCTGGATGAACCGGACCGAAGCTGCCTGCAGCATGTGGTGCAGATTGCACGCTCTCTGGCTTCCGGTGCCACGGAGGGAATGAGCTACGGCATGCCGGCCCTGAAACTCGAGGGCAAACCGCTGTTGGCGGCCGTCGCGGCAGCCAGGCACCTTTCCATCTTTCCCTTTTCCAGCGCGGTGGTGGAAGCCGTGGCCGGGCAGCTG
Source organism: Arthrobacter sp. SAFR-044 (assembly GCF_051965175.1). Taxonomy (GTDB): domain Bacteria; phylum Actinomycetota; class Actinomycetes; order Actinomycetales; family Micrococcaceae; genus Arthrobacter. The sequence goes on along the minus strand of NZ_JBQCMK010000019.1, from coordinate 8,088 downwards.
GAAGGGTACTCGCTGTCCAAGGGGACCATCCGCTTCACCGCGGACCACCCCGTGCCCGACGACGTGGTGGAAGACATTGTGCGGCTGCGGATGGCGGAGATCCGGAAGTAAGAAGCAGACGACGCCGGCCACCACAGCAGGAGGGCAGGCGCCTGCCGGCGGACCGGGACCCTCCTCAGGACTTATGGTCCTTCCTGCAGCCACGCCTGGCCACCTAACGTGAGGCCATGGCTGACACTCTTGAATCCCTTGCAGACTCCTTTAAGAACATGGGCGTCACCCGCGCCTACGGCACCCCCGTGAACCTGGGCGGGGAGGAGATCGTGCCCGTGGCGCTGGTGTCCTTCGGCTTCGGCGGCGGCAGCGAATCGGAGGAAGGGGCCTCCGGCGGTGGCGGCGGCGGGTTCGTTGTGCCACTGGGCATCTACCGGACGGTCAATGGCCGCCCGGCCTTCCGCCCCAACACCATCGTCGTGCTGGTATGCCTTGTTCCCCTCGTATCCGTAGCGGGCGCTGCCCTGCGTAAAGCAATCTGGGTGGCACGCAAGTAGTAGGGAGAAGCCGCTTCAGGGGCGTTTAAATCCCCTATTCCGTAGTGGGATTTTCGGTCCCATAATGGCCTCGTAGACTTCGGGAACCTCCCGCCGCTGTTCGGTGCCACGGCGGACCCAGGGGTTCCAGGCGGCCGCCCCGGCAATCGGCGGGAAGGACGGCCACGACGCCCGGCGGGGGACGGCCGGACCATTTCAGGGGGAGAGCATCGCCATCAAAACACAAGGAGATTCGTCATGCTCAAAGATATGGAAGTCATGGCTGTTTTGCCGGCAAAGGACATAGACAGGGCCAAGGAGTTTTATCGGGACAAGCTGGGACTGGAGCCGGAGCGAACAATGGGCGACGGCGGCGTCGTCTACCGCTGCGGAAAGGGAACCTCGTTCATGATCTACCAGACGGACAATGCGGGTTCGGCCAAAAACACGCAGATAGGGTGGGGTAGCGATGACGTGCAGCGCGATGTGGACGAACTCCGCGCCCGCGGCGTCGTTTTCGAAGAGTACGACATGCCGGGCCTGAAGACCGAGAACGGCATCGCGACGATGGAAGGCGTGGGCCAGGGCGCCTGGTTCCTCGACAGCGAGGGCAACATCCTCAATATCTCCTCAATGCCCGCCTGACAGCCACGCTCCGCACCTTCAAGGAGCATCATTCACAGTACGACGCCGGCACTTGCCGCCTAAAGCACCCGCACCCGGGTGCGTGGCAGCGGCAGGCCGGCGCCGCCGTCGTCAGCGGTACGGAAGGAAGGGATGGCAATGGGTGCGGAAGATGCGGTGCCGGAGACGAAGGGCGTCTCCATGGAGCTTCTGGCAACGGTGGATCTTGCCGGGGAGATTGAGGGCATGGAAGGGCGCCAACTCCGCATGCGGATGGTGACCATCGAACCTGGCGGAGTTTTCGGGCCCCTCCATGACCACGTGGGCCGGCCCGGGACGGTTTACGTCCTGCAGGGGACCATCACGGAGCACCGGGACGGCCTGGTCACCGAATACGGGCCGGGGGTGGGCTGGCAGGAGGACCGCCACACCACCCACTGGCTTGAGAACAAGGGAACGGTGCCGGTTGTCGAAATCTCGGTGGACATCGTCAGCAACCCAGCCCCATAAATGCGCGGCGTGCCGCCCCTGTTGTCCAGCGACTCAGACAGCTGGCTCGCGCCGGCCGAGAACCGTCCTGAGTACGCCGCGCAGGGTGAGCCGGTTGCGCCTGGTAACCGCGACAACGGCGGCGATACCTGCGAGCAGCACCACGATACCACCTGCCGCGACGGACCAGCGGGCGCCGAACTCGCTTCCGATCCACCCCACCAGAGGGGAACCTATGGCTGTGCCGCCCTGGAGGATGGCCAGGTAGAGGGCCAGTACGCGGCCCCGGAACTGCGGTTCCACCGAGAGCTGGATGCTGGTGTTGCAGCTGTTCAGGAAGGTGATGGACGCCAGGCCCACAGGAATCAGGATGACCGCGTACACCCAGAATGTCGGCGCGATGCTGCCCAGGATGGTGGAGATCCCCAGCCCCAGAGCACCGCCCAGCAGGAACCGCAGCCGGGGGCCGGAGCGGCGCGCCGCCAGGAGGGCACCGGCCAGCGTGCCCACCGCCATGATGGAGCCGAGGAGCCCGAACTCGCTGGGTCCCATGCTGAATTCGGTGGTGGCCATGAGCGAGTTGATCACCGGGAAGTTCATGCCGAACGCGCCCAGGATGCCTACCAGGACCATGATCAGCATCAGGTCCGGCCGGCGCCGCACATAACGGATGCCCTCGGCCACTTGGTGCTTGTTCCGCTCTCCCTTTGTAACGGGGGCAGGCTGCGTGGTGCGGATCCGGAACAGCGAGACCAGGACGGCAATGAAGCTCGCGGCGTTGAGGAGGAATACCGGGCCGGTCCCCACCCAGGCGATGAGTACGCCGGCGATCGCAGGACCGGTGAGCCGGGCGGTATTGAAGGACGCGGAGTTCAGCGCTACCGCATTCGAGATGTTGTCCTGGCCCACCAGCTCGGAAACAAAGGCCTGCCGCGCCGGCGCATCCCCCGCGCTGGCCACGCCCAGGCAAAAGGCGGCGACGTAGGCATGCCACAACTGGGCGGTGCCGGTGACCACCAGGAGGCCGAGGGCGAGGGCCGTGAAACCCATGGCCAGCTGGGTCCACATGAGGATGATGCGCTTGCGGTACCGGTCGGCCAATACCCCGCCGTAGGGGCCGAACAGCAGCATGGGCAGGAACTGCAGGCCGGTGGTGAGGCCGACGGCGGCACCTGAGTGGTCGGTGAGGACGGTCAGGACCAGCCAGTCCTGGGCCACGCGCTGCATCCAGGTGCCGATGTTGGAGACGATCGCGCCGCTGGCCCAGATGCGGTAGTTGGGGTTTTCGAGGGCCCGGAACATTGCGCTCATTTGCCGCTCATTTCCTGCATGATGCGGGCCGCGCGGCTGAGGGTGAGCCGGTCATCCTCGCTGAGCCCGGCAACGCGCTGGGCCAGCCAGGCGGTGCGCTGGCTCCGGGCCTCTGCCAAGACTGTCCTGCCGGCCTCGGTGATGGCCACGCGGACCTGGCGGCCGTCGTCGGGATTGGCGGACCGGGTGACGAAGCCCTGGTCGGCGAGGGCGTTGACGATCCTGGTCATGGACGGTGCCTGGACGTGTTCACTTTCGGCCAGTGCCCGAAGGGTGCTGGGGCCGCTGCCGCTAAGCAGGGCCAGTACGGTGTACTGGCCGGGGGTAATGATCTCGCCGGTGGCCTCGACGCGGAGCCGGCGCGAGGTGCGCATCACGGCGGTGCGGAGGTCGATGGCCAGCGTGTCCGGGGCGGTGGGGTCTGCGGTTGCCTGGTTCGTTGTTTGGGTAGGGGACATGTAGATGGATGCGCCTCCTGCGGGCATTTATTAGCAATGCTAATTAGTTCTGCTAACTATTATGCTCCGGCTGGTTGCCGGAGGCAATGGATGCGGATGTGGTTTTGGTGACAGGTCCGGCAGAATGGGGCCGTGACTGGGCGCAGAATTGACGGAAACCGTAAACCCTGGCTGTCGTGGAAGAAGAAACTGAACCTGGCGGTGACTGTCCTGGTCCTCTGCCTGGGCCCCATCATGATCGGCGTGGGCAGCTTCATGATCAATGCCGATGAGGAGCTTGCACGTTCGGGTGTCCAGGCGACCGGAACGATTGTCCACTTCAACGATGTCACCAAGGCGTCCGAGCGCAGGATGCAGGTTGAATTCCCTGCCGCGGACAGGGTGGTCCACCGGACCTTCGCCGCCGTGGACCACGACCAGCATCCCGTGGTGGGCAGCAGCGTTACCGTCATCTATGCCGAAAATGATCCCGGGCGGGCCATTGTGCCCGGCTATGAGAGCGAGGGCGTATGGGTCCGTGGCGTGGGCGTGGTGCTGACGGTCATTTTCGGTATTCTGGGTCTCCTGTTGCTTGCCCTGATCGGCAGCGCTGTTTTGCGGGCCAAGCTGCGGCGGCGCCGCACGCAGCAGGTGGTGTAGCAACAGGCTTGTGGCTGTCCGTGGCTGTCCCTGGCCTGTTCGCTCTAGCCTGACGGGCGTAGGCTGTGCGCACCATGACTGAACAGCAGCCCTATGAGTTGGTCCGGCGCTATCCGCACTTCGAGCTGCGCCGGTATCCGGATTACGTGGTGGCCGAGGTAACCGTGAACGCGACTTTTGACCGTGCGGGCAACGCCGCCTTCCGGTACCTCTTCAACTACATCAGCGGCAGCAACACTGCCCGGCAGAAACTGGCGATGACCGCGCCGGTGATCCAGGAGGCGGGACCGCAAAAGCTCGCCATGACTGCACCGGTGCTCCAAAGCGGCCCGCTGCCCGGGACGGGACAGCCAGCCGAATTCTCGGTCGCCTTTGTCCTGCCCGCCGGAGTGACTGCTGAGACTGCTCCGGTGCCCGACGACCCCAAGGTCAGCGTGCGGGCGGTGCGCGGCTCTCTGGCCGCGGTGCTGGGCTTTTCGGGGAGCGGTTCGGCGTCTGCTTTTGAGCGGCGCAACAACGGATTGCAGTCGGCGCTCACCCTGGCTGGCCTGACTCCGGTAAGCGCGACAAGGTTCGCCCGCTTCGACCCGCCGTTCAAACCCTGGTTCCTGCGCCACAACGAGGTGGTCCAGGACGTGCTGGAACCCCAGCCCGGCGGGGCAGCGCCGCCGTCGTCGTAACGTCCTGCCGCTCCGGACGCCCGCTCACGTCTCTCGGTTCTGGGGCGGACGCCCGCTCACGTCCGGCCCGATCTTCCTACGGTCTGTGTTCGTCCCGGAGATCCTGCGAGGTTTGGCCCTGCATGACCCAGCGGTTGCCGTCAGGATCGCTGAAGTAGGCGAACAGGACGCCGCCTAGGTCCTGAATCTCACTGATGTCCGCGCCCCGCCCGACTAGCTCGCTGCGGACTTCGGCGATGTCGGGAACAACCAGCTGCAGGCCCTCCAGGCTGCCCGGCGCCATGGTGGTCATGCCGGTGCCGATCACCACGGATGTGCCAGAACCCGGGGGAGTCAGCTGCACCACCCGCATGCCCGGGATATGTTCCACATCGTGGTCCAGGACGAAGCCCAGCTTGTCGGTGTAAAACGCTTTTGATCTGTCGACGTCGGAAACTGGGACCTGCACAACCTCAAGGCGCATTTGCATGGAGGCCACTCTATCTTTGGCCTTGTCCCAAGGGAATGCCGGTTGAAAATCCCGCGGACGGATTTGTCCACCCGCAAATTGTTAAGCAGAGGCGCCGAATTGCGACTGTTCTTCCTCAAGGTTTCCTCAAGAGTGCCCGAATGTTGGCTGAGGATCACTAAAGGTTGCACCGACGGGTCCGTAGGGTGCATAAGCTCGGCGGTGACGAGTTTATTCGGGCTATGCAGCAGGCCTGGGATTGCGGGGGCATCATTCTCTGGCCCCCTGTAAATGGGGAAATGAATGTCCGACTATGACACCCTTTTGGGGTTTGTTCCTTCCGCGCCGGCACCGAGGCCGCCCCGGAAACCGCGCTATTCCACTTTCATTGTTGCCGGTATTACCGGGCTCTTCATGCTTTTCGGAGCGCTGAGCGGCGGCATTGGTGGAGCCCTGATTGTCCTGGGCATCTCAACAGCCCTTACCGGTCTCTACGTGCTGCTCACTGGACGGCGCTCCTGGGCGTGGCTGCCCGCGAAACGCAAGGCCGGCGCCGTCGCGATCGCGGCGGCTTTGGCGCTGTTCATCGGTGGCGCTGTCGCGCTGCCGCGCGTTGCAAGCGCGGACCTGCAGGCCGCCTCCTCGGAGCGCACCGCCAAGGCGACGCCAGCGACGGCGAGCCCGACGGCGACAGCCAAGGCGTCGCCGTCGTCCACGCCAAGTCCCACTGCCGACGCCACGGGCGAACCGCTGGATCCGGAGAACCCAAACGTTCTTGCCGCCGGCGTCACCGCGACCGCGCCCAACGCGCAGCCTGCCTACGCCACGAAGGCCCTGGACCTGCTGGCCACCCTCCCCATCAAGGGCCGCGCGCCGAAGACCGGCTACGACCGGGCGCAGTTCGGTCAGGCGTGGGCGGACGTGGACCGGAATGGCTGCGATACCCGCAATGACATCCTCAAACGCGACCTCACCGGCATTTCGTACACGAACAGTGTGCCGTGCAAGGTGCAGTCGGGAACCCTGGCCGATCCTTACACGGGCAAGACCATCAGCTTTGTGCGGGGTTCCGCCACCAGCAGTGCCGTCCAGATCGACCACGTGGTGGCCTTGAGCGACGCCTGGCAGAAGGGCGCGCAGCAGCTGACCGCGGAGCAGCGGACGGCATTTGCCAACGATCCGTTGAACCTGCAGGCCACGGACGGGCCCACGAACCAGCAAAAGGGCGACGGCGATGCGGCCACCTGGTTGCCGCCCAACAAGGGCTTCCGCTGCGAGTACGTTGCCCGGCAGGTTTCGGTGAAGGCGACGTACGGGCTGTGGGTCACCCAGGCGGAGCACGACGCGATTGCCCGGATCCTTGGCGACTGCGCCGGGCAGTTGGCGCCGACAAACCAGCAGGCTCCGGCTCCTGTTGCGGCCGCCCCGGCACCTGCTGCGGTTGCGCCTGCGCCGGCTCCAGCAGCACCCGCGCCGGCACCCGCACCTGCTGCCGTGGCGCCTGCGCCTGTTGCACCAGCGCCGGTGGCCCCGGCTCCTGCGGCGCCGGCACCTGCTGCTGCCTACTACGCCAACTGCGCGGCGGCGAGGGCTGCAGGCGCCGCGCCGCTTTACGCGGGGCAGGCCGGCTATCGTCCCGCGCTGGACCGCGACTCCGACGGTGTCGCCTGCGAGTAGGCACGTTCACGTCCGGTCATTCCGGGCCCTGATTTCTACCACCATCACAAGAACTCCCAGGGGGAAGCATGAAAGAAAAAACCGTTCCAGCGATGGGCAGGATGAAGGCGTCACTTGCTTTGGTTCTACTGACCGGCCTCATGCTGACAGGGTGCGGCGGCAAGCAGGCAGCGACGCAGCCGACCGGGACAGCCACCGCTACGGCTGTCTCGCAGACAACCGAGACCGTCGTAGTGCCGGCCGTGGTGAATCTGACTTTGGACAAGGCCAAAGACCAGTTGGAAAAGCTCGGCTTCACGGTTGAGGCAGTGGATAGTGCCAAGGGCAAGTCGATCATCGTCAAGAGCAACTGGCAGGTGATCTCCCAGGATCCTGCCAACGGGGCACAGGCAGCAAAGGGCTCCACGGTGCACCTCGGCGTCAAGAACCTTGACGATGTGGCAGCGGAGAAGGCTGCTGCTGATAAGGCAGCGGCTGCGAAGGTGGCAGCCGAACAGGCTGCTGCCGCTAAGGCTGCTGCTGAAAAGGCCGCGGCTGACAAGGCCGCTGCAGACCAGGCTGCTGCTGCAGAAGCTGCAGCCGATCAGGCGGCCCGGGACGCAGCCGCCAAGGCAGCGCAGCAAGCGGCAAAGGCTCCAGCCGTCACTGTGCCCAATGTCGGGGGTGCGATCATCTGCAGTGACGGCTACGTGTGGCCGTCCACGACGAGGCAGGGCGCCTGCAGCAAACACGGCGGTATTGCCAAGTAGCCCGTAGTCACCAGTCCGAGCCGTGGGTGCCTCCATTCTCAGGAGGCGCCCACGGCTCGTTCCGTTGGTGGGGTACCGGCGGCACAGCGACGGTCATGGCGGGGTGGGGAGGTGTGCGGGAGCACACATGACGGAATTGCGACGCCGGAAGCCGGCTTGGGTGCCCCGAAGGCCGCTCCTGCCGCGGAATTCCGAGGATTCTCCACCTCCTTCCGCCCGATTTGCGGTGGGGGTTGTGTGCGGGTATTGTTTTCTGAGTCGCCGCCGCTGAAGCGGAAAAATAGCGGCCAACCCCCCCCCTTTTTGAACGGCCTGGAAAATGGTTCGCTTTTATGCGTGCTGTTGGTGGGTGGGGGCTGATCCTGGAGGTTTTTGATCGCGGAAACGTGGTTTGCAAAGCCGGGCGGGATCGGGTAAGTTTGAAAAGTTGCTCCGGAGCGATCCTGAACGAGGGTTTGGGTGGTGCCGGGTGTGTCTGTTGTT
>NZ_JBQCMK010000018.1:0-57736 GCF_051965175.1 Arthrobacter sp. SAFR-044 | reverse complement strand
AAGGCGTTGGAGCCGTATGACTTGTTCTGGCTGGAGGACTGCACGCCGGCGGAGAACCAGGAGGGGCTGCGCCTGGTCCGGCAGCACACCACCACGCCGTTGGCGATCGGGGAGATCTTCAATACGGTGTGGGATTACCAGACGCTGATCAAGGAACAGCTGATCGACTACGTGCGGGCAGCGTCCACCCACTTCGGCGGGATCAGCCCCCTGAAGAAGGTGATGGACTTCGCTGCGCAGTACCAGATCAAGTCCGGTTTCCACGGGCCCACGGACATTTCCCCGGTGGGGTTCGCGGCGCAGCTGCACGTGGGGTTGGCGATCCATAATTACGGGATCCAGGAGTACATGCAGCACTCGGACAAGACCAACGAGGTCTTCGAGCAGTCCATGACGTTCGTGGACGGCTACCTGCACCCGGGCGACAAACCCGGGATCGGCGTCGAATTCAACGAAGAAGCCGCCGCAGCCTACCCCTACCAGCAGGCCTACCTGCCCTACAACCGCCTCGTCGACGGCACCGTGCATGACTGGTGAGGCATGACTGGTAAAACAGGCCACGACTGTCAACAGAACCACGACCGGGTAGGACAAGCCACGACTGGGAAAAGCGGCCCACCGGCAAGGAGGCTTTAGCCCTTCAGCACGAAGGCCCTGCTGTGCCCGGCCACCTCGGGCGCCAGCCTCGCAGCCTCCTCCTCCGCGTAGGAACGGGCATCCTCCAGCAACGGGTTGTAGAGGGCGACGAGGATGCGGCGCGCCTCGAACAAGGGGAAATCGCGGGGCAGCAGCTCCGGGGGGAGCCCGGGGTCCTCCCAGGGGAACGCCCGCCAGGCGTCCATCACCTCGGTCCTCAACCGAAAAGCCTCTTCCCCCGGGAGGCGTCCTTCGGCCAGGACCTCCGCTTTCTGGCGGTAGGCGTTGATGAAGGGGGTGTACTGCCGGCGCACTTCGTCCAGGTCCCAAGCCTCAATCAGCGGCCGCCCGCGGAGCCCTTCCCCGGCACTGCGGAAGATGACGTAGTTCTCCACGCCCAGGTGGCGGCAGGAATCCTCCAGATCGTCCGCGGTATCCCACGCGGAAACCCACACCGCCCCATACAGGGGGGCGAATCCCAGCCATTTGAGGCGGCTCCGCAGCAGTTCGCGCAGTTCGCGCGAGCGCTCCGGAACACTGAAGGCAACCACGGTCCACATGCCATCCCAGGGGCGGTCCTCGGAGCCGAAGCCGCTGATCTGGCGCACACCGATTTCCAGGCGGGCCCTCGCCTCCGGGGTGAACCTGTAGCGGGAAGCACGCCCGGCACTCGACTGTTCCAGGACGGCGCGCCCTGCGAGCCTGCTGAGGGCTGTTGAGGCAGCGGAAGAGCTGACGCCCAGGGCCGCGGCCAGGGACACAATCAGCCGGGAGGGCAGCCACCCGGTGTAGTCGCGCCAATAGTCCGCCAGCATCGTGACCACCAGGTGCTGCGACGCCGAGCCCTTCAACGGGCGCGGGAAGTTGACTTCCTCGGCGGCCACACGGGGCTCGGTGGGCCCGCCAGGGAAAGGATGCGGCTCAGAAGTCACACCCCATCTTCGCAGGCTGACACGTCGCAGCAAATTTACTTTGCACATTTATTGACGGTCGTCGTAATAAGCGCATAACATTTAGCTCAGTGATCCGGCCCACATCCCGCGCCGGCACGCACAGTCCCCAGCAGGCGCCTGCTGAATCATCACTTTCCAGGAGATCCGCAATGACCGCAGGTCCCATCGGCCCGGTGACACCGTTGTCCCCGAGTGCCACACCAGTTTCCACACCAGCGCAGGCAGGCAGCGCCAACGCCCGCCGGGCCGCCATGGCCAGCTTCATCGGAAGCACCCTTGAGTACTACGACTTCTTCATCTACGGATCAGCCTCCGCCCTGATCTTCAACAAGATCTTCTTCCCGGGCATCGACCCGTCGCTGGGCATGGTGCTTTCCATGGCCACCATCGGTATCGGATATGTTGTGCGGCCCGTTGCCGCAGCCGTGATCGGACACTTTGGTGACCGCGTTGGCAGGCGCCAGATGCTGGTCCTGACGCTCGTCCTGATGGGCATCGCGACGTTCCTGATCGGCTGCCTGCCGCCGGCATCGGCCATCGGGGCCGCCGCACCAGTCCTGCTTGTCTTCCTCAGGGCCGTGCAGGGGGCGTCGGCCGCCGGCGAATCCGTTGGCGCAGTGACCATGACCATGGAGCATGCCCCCAGCAACAAGCGCGCCTTCTACGCCAGCTGGGTCAATACCGGCGCTGTGGCAGGCATCATGCTCGCGTCCCTCGCCTTCCTGGCCGTGTCACTCCTGCCTGAGCAGGAACTTCTTTCCTGGGGATGGCGGCTCCCGTTCCTGGCCAGCCTGCTGGTGGTCGGCATCGGCCTTTACATCCGCCTCCGCCTGCCCGAATCCGAAGTTTTCGAAGCCGCCAAGGAAACAGGAAGCCAGCGGGAGCTGCCCATCAAGGTAGTGCTTCGCGACCACTGGGCAACCATCCTCAAGGTGATCCTGTTCGGCTTGTGGAGCGTCGTCTCCTCGGTGTTTGCGGCTTTTGGCCTCGCCTACGCCGGAAAGCTCGGAGTTCCCGCCGCCGTGATGCTCACCGTTACCATCGTCACCGCCGCCCTCGGCATCGTCGTCCAGCCCTACGCCGGCATCCTGGCGGACCGGATTGGACGGAAACCGGTGTTCATCACAGGCAACATCATCTGTGCAGTGGCAGCCTTCGCCTTCTTCTGGTCAATCAGCATCGGATCGGTCCCGCTGATCTTTGCCACCGCCATCCTCTTCATGACGGTGGGCTACGGCATGGTCAACCCGCTGGGCCCGTCCATGACAGCGGAAATGTTTGAAACCAGGATCCGCTACACGGGGGCCGCCACCGCATCCCAGCTGGGCCTGGTGGTGACAGGCTTCGCGCCCGCCATTGCCGCGGGAATCGTCCAGCCCGGCCCCGTCGGCTGGCTTCCGGTGGCCATCTTTACCGCGGCATGCTGCCTCATCTCCGCCCTGGTGACAGCCGTGTGGGTCAAGGAAACATACCGTGTCCGCACCGAAGACCTCGGCAGGCAGCCTGCCGCCACGGCCTAGGCACCCCACAACGCAAACGAAAGGCACGCACGTGCGCTACCCGGTCGTCGTCGACGGCGATATTGAAGCAACCATGACCGACGGAACCATCCTCCGGTCCACCGTCTACCGGCCGGACGCGCCGGGCGGCACCTTCCCGGTGCTGCTGACGCGGACTCCCTATGGGCGGGACCTGGCGGTCAACTCGGCCTACTTCAATCCCGTCACCGTTGCGGCGGCCGGGTACGTGGTGGTGATGCAGGACTGCCGCGGCAGGTTCGGCTCGGACGGCACCTTTGAGCCGTCCGTCAATGAAGCGTCCGACGGCGCCGCAACGGTCGAGTGGGCCGCGCACCTGCCGTGGTCCAACGGCGCGGTAGGCATGTGGGGCCGGTCCTACTTCGCGGAAACCCAGTGGCGGGCGGCCCGCTTGGCCCCCGCCGGGCTCAAGGCCCTGGCGCTGGGTGTCTCGGCGGGCGGCAACGCCAACAACGGTGCCCTGTACCGTGGCGGCGCGCACGAGCTCGGCAGCCGCCTCGCCTGGGGCCACGCCTCGATATCGCTCAACGAGCTGATGCGTGAGCATGGCGACGATCCCGAACGGCGCGGCAAGGAACTCCGGGAATGGCTTGCCCTGGACGCTGGATTCGCCGACGGTTCCTGCTACGGGGTCCTGCCTCTGCGGGACTTGGAACCCCGGGTGGGGACCTTCCTCCGCACCCATGTGACGCCATCCGCCGGCCAGGATCCGGGAAGCAGCTTCTGCCGGCTGTGGGATGCCGCGTCGGCCGAACCCGTGCGGCTGCCAACCCTCCATATCGGTGGATGGTTCGACATCTTCGCACCGAATACCCTGGACCAGTACCGCCGCCAGGCAGCCCTCAGCCGCACCCTCCACGGCATCGAACCCCGCCTCATCCTGGGGCCCTGGACGCACACCAACCTCTCCGGCGGTTACCCGGACATCCACTTCGGGGCGGCCGCTTCCGCCGGCATCGTCGACGGCCATGGAGACCTTTCCTCCCTCCACACAGCGTGGTTTGACGCCGTCCTCAAAGCGGATGAGCAAGCAATGGCGGACGTCCCCAACGTGCTGGTCTATTTCCTGGGCGAAAACCGCTGGCGGGCCTTCGACACGTTGCCGGAACCGTCACGGCAACAGTCGTGGTTCCTTTCCGCCGCAGGGGAGCTGCTTGACCACGCCCCGGATGACGGTGCCGTCGAGTACGCCTACGACCCCCTGGATCCGGTGCCCACCACCGGAGGGGCCACCATGCTGGCCGGGCCGTTTCCGGCTGGTCCGGCGCGGCAGGACGCGGTCGAGGCGCGCGAGGATGTGGCAGTCTTCACCTCCCGGCCGTTCGAGGAACAGACCACTATATTTGGCGCCGTGACCGCCACACTTTTCGCCTCATCGAGCGCCGTGGACACTGACTGGGTGGTCCGGCTCTGCAGGGTGTCGGCAGACGGAGTCTCCCTTGGGATCGCCGACGGAATCATCCGCGCTTCCTGGCGGGATGCCTATGCCGGAACCGGGCTTTTCTCGGAGGGGCATCCGCCGGCGCCCATCGATCCTGGCCGGATCTATGAGTACACCATCAGCCTCTGGGAGACAGCCCTGACCTTCGCCCCTGGGGAGCGGCTCCGGGTCCAGGTCACCTCCAGCTGCCATCCGCGCTGGGACCGGAACCTCAATACCGGCATGCTGGCATATGACTCCGGGACGGCTGTCACCGCCAACCAGCGGATCCACGCGGGCGCCGCGTTCCCCAGCCGCCTGACAGTGGGGATCCTGTGAGGACGCCCGCCCCGCCGCCGCTGGAGTTCCTCGCCGAGCTCAGCGTCAACGTGCAGGCGCCCATCGACGCCGGGCCCGCCCCCACCGGCCACCGCAGGATTGTGCCGATCACCGGGGGTACCGTAACCGGGCCCTCGCTCTCCGGCACAGTGCTGCCCGGCGGTGCCGACTTCCAGCTCCTGCACAGCCCGGAACTGACCGAGCTCGACGCCCGCTACATGCTCGAAACCAGTGACGGGGCCTTGATCCACGTGCACAACAGCGCCTTGCGGCATGGCTCGGCGGCGGACATCGCCAGGCTCAACCGGGGCGAAGCGGTGGATCCGGCCGGCATCTACTTCCGGTGTTCACTCCGGTTCTCCACGGCGTCCAAGGAATGGTCGTGGCTCAACCACGTGGTTGCCGTCGGCACCGGCGAGCGGTACCCGGACGCAGTGAGGATCGCCGTCTTCATCGTCCGCTGACGCCGTGGCGGAGGGTTTTCGTCGTCGGGCTCCATTCCTGCTCCGCGCCCCACCTGGCAAGGGCTTCACGTTGACCCTGCGGCCACCCGGTGTGAGGATGGCGCAATGAACCAGGTTTCGGCGTTCTACACCGGCCCCGGCGGACTTGTGGCTGCCATCGGTTCTGCCTTGGACGCGGCCGGTGTGGACCGCACGGCGCTGCGGCCGGCCGACCTCGCTGCTGTTGACGAGTTCCACATCCGTGGCCGCAGGGCAACCCTGGAAATCATCGAGGCGCTCGCCCTCACTGCCGATTCCCAGGTGCTCGACCTCGGCAGCGGATTGGGCGGCCCCGCGCGGACCCTCGCCGAGTTGACCGGGTGCACGGTGACAGGGGTGGACCTCACCCCGGAGTTCTGCCAGGTAGCGACGGCGCTTTCGGAGTGGACAGGATTGTCCGGCCGGACCCGCTTCCAGGTTGGGGACGCCACAGCCACCGGCCTTCCCGACAAATCTGTGGATGCGGCGATGACCGTACACGTGGCGATGAACATTCCCGACAAGCACGGGCTGTACGCGGAAGCCTTCCGGGTCCTCCGGCCGGGCGGCAGGTTCGTGGTTTATGACGTCCTGCAGGGTGAAGGGGGTGAAGTACACTACCCGGTCCCGTGGGCCGCTGACTCCTCGACAAGCTTTCCCGCGACGCTGGAGGAGATGCGCGAGCTCCTCCCGTCGGCAGGTTTTGATGTCGTCTCGGAAAACGACTCGTCGGAGGAGAGCCTTGCTTGGTTTCGGCAGATGCTCGCCAAAACCCATCGCGAGGGGCCACCACCGGTGACCTTCGCGACCTTCCTTGGCGACAGCTTCGCGCAGATGACGGCCAACCAGGTGGCCAACCTCGCCGAGCGGCGCATCAGGACCGTCATGTTCGTGTGCTGGCGGCCGTCCTGATCTCCAGAGCGTCCCAAACACTTAGCTTCCGCGGGACTTCATGCCGCACACGTGCCTCGTGACGCGACTCGTGGCTGACGCGGCGGTTGGTGGTAACCCGGTCCTTTTGACCCTGGGGCCTGGCTTGACGCAACACTACGCTGATGCCATGAGCGACGTGCCGACGCTGAGTCCTCCGGTTCAACGCAACGTGGGCGCCAACCGGGCGCTGCATCCGGACCGTCTCTGGATCCGTCTAGTACGCGGCGGCGCCGGACTTGCCATGCTCGCGGCTCTCGGCCAGGAGCTATACGACGCGACCCAGCCCGGCAACTCCGTCGACATCCCCCAGCTCATCTCCCAGTTCACATTCCAGTCAAACCTCGTCCTCGGACTCGTGTTCCTTGTGTCCGTCGTGCGGCCGCGTGCGCGGCTGCCGCGGTGGTGGGATCACCTCTTCGGCGCCCTCGCGTTCTACCTGGTGATGACGGGCATTATTTATGTGGTGCTCGTGGCTCCGCCAGACGAACCGTGGTGGACGCTGGACATGTACTGGCCGTGGATGGTCACCCATCGCATCGCACCGCTGGTCGCGGGGCTCGACTGGCTCCTGGTCACGCGCACCGTCCGAGGCCCGTGGCGGCGGCCCCTCGTCTGGCTTTGCTACCCGGGGGTGTTCCTGATCTTCTCCTGGGTGCGCGGTGCCCTCGACGGCTGGTACCCCTACGACTTCCTCAACCCGGGGCTCGACGGCGGCTGGCCAGCGGTCATCGCCACCAGCGCCCTGGTACTCGCCGCGTTTCTCTTGGTCGGCATACTCGTGCACCTCACCGGCAATATCCGGGTCGGTCTCGCCCGCGGAGCCGGAAGGGAAGCCCGGTCCTGATCTAGCCGGCCCGAACCTGCCGGCTGGATGCGTCGTCACGCTTGGTCCTGGTCGGAACGCGGCTGCCCCGTCTTAAGAACGCTGTCAAAGCACCAAAGACCCTTTCCAGGCTGTTCCGGCGGGCCTAGCCTGTCCCCACTACCATCCACAGGAGGCATCGATGCGGACAGCAAAACCACTGACGGAATCCGAGCAGGTTCATCGTCTTTCCGAGAACCTCATGACGCAGCTGGCCAAGGGCAGGGAATGGGCCACCCCTGGCGTCCAAACGGCCCTGCAGAGAGCGGTCGCCGGACTCGATACCGGCATCGAAACCGCCTCCCCGCGGCTCCAGGCGCTGTTGCGGCGGTTGGCCGACGAGCTTGCCGGGGGCGTGGAAACCATCACTCCCAGGGTCCATGAGCAACTGATGCGGGTCGGACCTAGAGCTGCTGCCCCGGCCCCGATCCAGGCCAAGAAATCCCCGTCCAGGATCTGGTGGTTGATCACAGGAATCGCCGCCCTGGCAGCGGGGGCGGCCGTGTGGCGGTCCATGAAGGGTTCCAGATCCGAACCCTCATCATCGGAAAGCCCCCAGGAGCAGGAAGCCAAGCGCACTGATCCGAACGTCGACGCGGACCTGGCCGCGGGCCGTATGTAGAAGCCTGTTCCGGGGGGAGCAATAAGTGGCAGGCCGGCCGGCAGTCTGAGACCAAACATCATCAGGGAACGGTGCAACGCCTTGCACCGTTCCCTTTGCCGCCTACTCCGCCGCGCCCCACAGCGCCTTGCGGAGCAGGCGCTTCAATTCCTGCGACTCCTCCCCGGACAGCACGGCCAGCTGGTTCAGCTCGGCCGCGTCCATGGCGGTGCGGGCCTTCGCGTGCATCTTCCGCCCCTCGGCTGTGGAGACGATGATCTTGGCGCGCCGGTCCTGCTTGCCCTGCGCCCGTTCCACCAGGCCGCGGCGTTCCAGGTCGTCCACAAGGGTGACCACCTGGCTGGGGTCCAGGCTGAGGAAATCCGCCAGTTCCCGCTGCGTGGGCTCCAGTCCGCTGCACGCCAGCGTCAGGATGGAGAAGGACCGCTCGCGCAGCCCGAAGTCAGCCAATGCCTTGTTGTTCAGTACCGAGCCGGCGGCGTGCAGCTTGGCGAGCAGCAGGCCCACATCGCTGCCGATCCTGGCTGCCGCAAGGCGGGGGGTCTGAACTTCGGTGCCCAAGGTGGCCATCACAACTCCGGTGTAAAAAACAATCGTTGACTTTTTCAATGATCCGTAATTTCATTGATTCCAACAAGGATCTCACACCGCAGTGGGACCACCCCAACGGCTTCGGCCGGCGCATGCGAAGGAGCAGGCCATGAGCTTGAACGGCAAGGTTGCAATCGTCACCGGAAGCGGGCAGGGCCTCGGCCTTGCCTACGCCAGGGAACTCGCCCGCCAGGGTGCCGCCGTCGTCATCAATGACGTAAACGCCGAGACCGCCGCACAGGCCGTCGCGCAGATCGAGGCCGACGGCGGCCGCGCCACAGCCGTGGTGGTCCCGGTGGGAACCACCGACGCGGCCAAGGCCCTGGTGGCCGGCGCCGTGGACGCCTTCGGCGGCCTGGACATCCTGGTCACCAACGCCGGGATCCTCCGCGACAAGTCCCTGCTGAAGATGACGGACGAGGACTTCGACCTGGTGATCAACGTCCACCTCAAGGGCACCTTCACCTGCGTCCGCGAGGCCTACGCCTACTTCAAGGAAAACAACGTCCAGGGCCGCATCATCACCATCGGTTCGCCCACCGGCCAGCGCGGCAACTTCGGCCAGACCAACTACGCCGCCGCCAAGGCCGGCATCGTGGGCATGGTCCGCACCTGGGCGCTGGAAATGAAGAAGGCCGGCGTGACGGTCAACAGCGTCATCCCCGTGGCCGCCACCGCCATGACCAAGACCGTGCCGTACTTCCAGAAGGCCGTGGAGGCGGACGAGCGCGGCGAGGCCATGCCGTCCTTCTTCCGCCACGACCTGGGCTTTGGAACGGCCGACGACGTCTCCGGACTGGTTGCCTTCCTCGCCTCCGACGAGGCAGCCAACATCACCGGCCAGGCCATCGGCGCCGGCGGTGACCGGCTGCAGGTCTGGACCCACCCGGAAGCGGCCACCACCGAGTACCGTGAGGGCGGCTGGAGCTATGAGGCGCTGCAGGAAAACGCCGGCCAGCTGTTCACCGCCGAAACGCTCCAAAGCTACGGCGAGGAATTCCTCCCGCTGCCGGAGGACCTGAAGCCCGCACAGGCCGCCGAGGCCCGCTGACCATGGCCGACCGTTACGAACTGGGCATCGACCCCACAAAGCTCGATGCCATCGACATGCACGTCCACCTTGAGGTGGACAGCTGCGGCCACGGCTCCCTGCCGGAAGAACTGACCGAAGCCTCGGCCAAGTACTTCAAGGCCGAGGACCGCACCCCGTCACTGGACCGCATCGCCGAGGTCTACCGCGAACTGAACATGGCCGCCGTCGTCTTCACCGTGGACGCCCGCACCCAGCTCAAGCACGAACCCAACAGCATCCCCGAACTCATCGCCGGTGCCGCCCGGAACAATGACGTCCTGATCCCGTTCGGCAGCGTGGACCCGCGCACCGGCGAGGATGCCATCGCCGGGGCCAAGCACCAGGCCATTGAACTCGGCGCGCGCGGCTTCAAGTTCCACCCCTCCCTGCAGGGCTTCGACCCGTCCAGCGAGCGCTTCTACCCGCTCTGGGAAACCCTCCAGGAACTGGGCCTGCCCGCCATCTTCCACACCGGCCAGAACGGCATGGGTGCAGGCCTTCCTGGCGGCTACGGCATCAAGCTGGCCTACTCCAACCCGTTGCTGCTGGATGCCGTGGCCGCGGACTTCCCCGGCCTGCAGATCATCATGGCCCACCCGTCCGTGCCATGGCAGGACGAGGCCAACTCCATCGCCACGCACAAAGCCAACGTGTTCATCGACCTCTCCGGCTGGTCGCCCAAGTACTTCCCGGAATCCCTGGTCAAGGCCTCCAACTCCTACCTCCAGGACAAGGTGCTGTTCGGCACAGACTTCCCGCTGATCACCCCGCAAAAATGGCTCGGCGCCTTCTCGGACCTGCCGCTGAAGGACGAGGTTCGGTCCAAGATCCTCAAGGACAACGCGGTCCGCCTCCTCGGGCTGGGGGCCTGACATGGGCGCGCTTACGACGGCGGATGCCGCCCTGGGTGCCCGGCTCTACGAAGCAGCGGACTGGTACGAGGCCGAGTCCCTCCTCACGCCCGAGGAGCGCCAGGTCCTGTCCCGGCTGCGGAGTTTCCTCGACTCCGAAGCCAAACCCCTGTTGGCGGAGTACTGGGAACGCGGTGAGTTTCCGGACCAGCTCGCCCGGCCGCTGATCGACCTGGACCTGATGGAACCGGCCGAACTCACAGGCGCCACCGGTGCAGAACACGGTCCGGCCCGCGGCATCTACCAGGGCTTCCGGATCTTCGAGCTTGCCCGCACGGACGCGTCCCTGGCCACCTGGTACACCGCCCAGGCAGGCCTGTTCCGAACCTCCATCCGCGTTGGTGCCTCGCCGGAACAGCAGGCCGAATGGATGCCCAAGGTCATCGACTTCTCGCTCAAAGGCGTCTTCTCGCTGACCGAACCGGAATCCGGATCGGACATCGCCGGCGGACTCTCCACCACCGCCAGGCGGCAGCCCGACGGCAGCTGGATCCTTGACGGCGCCAAGCGCTGGATCGGCGGCGCAGCCACCGCGGACGTCCTCGCAGTATTCGCCCGGGACACCGCGGACGGGCAGGTCAAGGCCTTCCTCGTGGACCGGACAGCCGACGGCGTCACCCTGGAGAAAATCCAGGGCAAGACCTCGCTGCGGATGATGCAGAACGCCCACATCACCCTCACCGGTGTCCGGGTCCCCGAGGCCATGCGCCTGCACAACGTGAACTCCTTCAAGGACGTCGCGGCAATGCTCCGGGCCATGCGCTCGGACGTGGCCTGGATCGCCGCCGGCATGGCTGCCGGCGCCTTCGAGGCCGCGCTCGCCTACGTCAACGAACGCAGGCAGTTCGGCCGCACCCTGGGCTCCTTCCAGCTGGTCCAGGAGAAACTGGCCCGCATGCTCGGCAACGTCACCGCCAGCCTGTCCCTGGTGGTCCGGCTTACCGAGCAGCAGGCAAAAGGCATCTACCGCGACCAGGACTCCGCCCTGGCCAAGATGCAGACGTCCCTGTTCATGCGCGACACCGTAGCCCTGGCCCGCGAAGTGGTGGGCGGCAACGGCATCACCCTGGCAACCGACGTCGCGCGTTTCCATGCCGACGCCGAAGCCGTCTACTCCTACGAAGGCACCCACGAGATCAACGCCCTTATCATCGGCCGCGCCCTCACCGGCGAGAGCGCCTTCACCCGCTAAGTCCTGCAACACCTGCAAAGCACCTCAACCACACACCAGCCCAGGAGGCAACGATGCCCAATCTCGTGGTCGATTTCGACACCCTGCTCACCATGTCCGGCAAGGACCTTGGCACTACCGACTACCGCCAGATCACCCAGGAACAAATCAACCTGTTCGCCGACGCCACGGATGACCAGCAGTGGATCCACACCGATCCGGAACGTGCGAAGGACGGCCCGTTCGGTGCCCCCATCGCCCACGGTTTCCTCACCCTGTCCCTGATCATCCCGTTCTGGGGCGAGCTGTTCGATGTCGACGGCGTCACCACCAAGGTCAACTACGGGCTGGACAAGGTCCGCTTCACCTCACCTGTGAAGGTGGGCTCCAAGGTCCGCATGCAGGCCACCATCGCGGAGGTGACTGAGGTTAAGGGCGGCGCGCAGATCAAGGTCAACGCCACCATCGAAATCGAAGGGCAGGAACGCCCGGCCGTCGTTGCCGAATTCCTGGCCCGCTTCTATAAGTAGGCCCCTTCTTAGGCAAAGCGCACCACCGGCAGTAACCCCTTCACTGCACCGGCGGGGCCCCTTTCGGCGCCGCCGCCTCAGGCAACCCCAAAAACCCCGAATTCCTCCGTCTTTAGGAACAGCCATGTCCGGACACACCACGCTCGCACCTGCGGGTACGGCCGCAAAGCGCAAGGAAGCGCGCACGGTCATCCTGTCCAGCTATCTGGGCAGCACCATCGAGTTCTACGATTTCCTGCTCTACGCCACGGCCGCAGCAGTGGCCTTTCCCAAGGTCTTCTTCGCCGGCACGGACGAATGGGTGGGCGTCGTCGCCGCCTACGCCACCTTTGCCGCCGGGTACGTGGCCAGGCCGCTGGGTGGCGTGATCTTCGGCCACTTCGGTGACAAGGTGGGCCGCAAGGGGATGCTGATCATCTCCATGGCCATGATGGGCATCGCTTCCACCCTCATCGGCGTGATTCCTGGAGCCAGCGTGATCGGACCGTGGGGCGCTGTGCTCCTGGTCTTGCTGCGGGTCTGCCAGGGGATCGCCGTCGGCGGTGAATGGGGCGGCGCCGCGCTCATGGCGCTGGAGCACTCCGACCCCAAGCGGCGCGGCTTTGCGGCATCGTTCGTCAACGCCGGCGCCCCCACCGGTGCCGTGCTGGGCACCGTGGTGATGGGCATCTTCTCGGCCCTGCCGCAGGATGCCTTCCTGGCCTGGGGCTGGCGAGTGCCGTTCCTGCTGTCCTTTGTGCTCCTCATCGTGGGCATGTTCGTCCGCCTCCGGGTCTCCGAAAGCCCCATCTTCGCCGAGGCAGTGGCCAGGGAAGAGGCCCAGGGTGCCAAGCGCAAGATCCCGCTGCTGGACGTACTCCGCCGGCCCAAGGCACTGATCATGATCATGTTCGCCGGCGCTGCGGGGTTCGGCCTGCAGGTGGTGCTTCCCACGTTTTCGGTGACGTATGCCGTGTCGAAGGGGGCGCCGCAGCAGGGCGTGCTCTATGCCTTCGCGGGAGCCTCGGCCATCTCCATCGTCTTCGTCCTGCTGGGCGGCCGCCTGTCTGACCGTTTCGGCCGCCGCCCCGTGATGATTTCAGGCCTGGCCCTGTTCATCGCCTACCTCTTCCCAATGTTCGGGATGCTCGGCTCGGGCAACGTGGGCCTGGTCTTCCTGGCCTTCACCGTGGCGCTGATCCTGCACTCCTCCCTTTACGGGCCACTGGCGGCCTTCGTCTCCGAACAGTTCGGCACCACGTCCCGCTACACCGGCGCTGCAGTGGGCTACCAGCTGGCCACGCTCATCGGCGCAGGCTTCACCCCGGGCATCATCGCCGGCCTCTACAAGGACTCCGGCCAGAACATCCTCCCGGTGGTGGTGTTCCTGTCCGTCATGGCGCTGGTCTCGATTGTCTTCATCGCCCTGACGCGGGAATCTAAGAACAACGACCTCACCACGGTCCGTTAGGAGAACCATGGACAACAACGGAGTTGGCTCTTGGCTGCAGCGCCGCCGCCGGAAGTCGGGCGCCAAGACGGCCCTGCTGTCAGCAGCGGGCACCCTGAGCTACGAAGAGCTCGCCGAACGGGCCGGGCGTTTGGCCAACGCGCTCGGCGACAGGGGAGTGGTCAAAGGCGAGCGGGTGGCCTACCTGGGCGATAACCACCCCTCCTTCGTGGAGACGTTCTTCGCCTGCGGCCTCCTGGGCGCCATCTTCGTGCCGCTCAACACCCGGCTTGCCCCGCCCGAGCTGCAGTTCCAGCTGCAGGATTCCGGAGCACGGCTCCTGGTCAACGCGGGCGCCCTGGAAGCGCCCGCATCGGCCGCCGTGGAAGGGACAGTGGTGACCCACCGCCTGGTCGTAGCGGCCGACGGCGGGACGGAACCTTCCACCGTGACGTCACCCGCCGCCGTCGGACACTTTGCAGCGGTTGAGCGTTATGAGGAGGCGCTGCAGGCGGCAGCCGCCGAACCCGTCGACGTGCCGGTGGGCCATGACGACGGCGCCATGATCCTGTACACCTCCGGGACCACAGGCAAGCCGAAGGGTGCGCTGCTGACGCACGGGAACATCACGTGGAACTGCATCAACACCATCGTGGACATGGACCTGAACCGCAACGACGTGGCGCTGATGATCTCGCCGCTGTTCCACGTGGCGTCCCTGGACATGGGGCTGCTGCCCATGCTCCTGAAGGGTGCCACCGTGGTCCTTGAGGCCAAGTTCGATCCCGCCAGGGTCCTGGGACTGATCCAGGAGCACAAGGTCACCACCCTCAACGGGGTGCCCACCACGTTCCAGCTGCTCTGCGAAGATCCCGGATGGGCAACTGCGGACCTTAGCTCCCTGGACAAGCTGACCTGCGGCGGCTCCGCCATTCCCCGCCGGGTCCTGGACGCATACGAGGACCGCGGCATCGGCTTCACCAACTGCTACGGCATGACCGAAACGGCCCCCGGCGTCACCATGCTTCCCGTGGACCGGTCACGGGAAAAGGCCGGTTCGGCAGGCCTGCCGCACTTCTTCACCGACGTCAGGATCGCCGACCCCATGGGCGGTGCGGTGGCGCCGGGCGAGGTGGGGGAAATCCAGATCTCCGGCCCCAACGTGATCAAGGAGTACTGGAACCGGCCGGAGGCCACTGCCGCCAGCTACGCGGACGGGGCGTGGTTCCGCTCGGGCGACATGGGCTACCGGGACCAGGAAGGCTTCCTGTTCGTCTCGGACCGGCTCAAGGACATGATCATTTCCGGCGGGGAGAACATCTACCCGGCGGAGGTGGAAGCGGTCGTCTCCGAGCACAGTGCCGTGGGCAGCGTGGCCGTCATCGGCATCCCCGATGACAAGTGGGGTGAGGTCCCCCAAGCGATCGTCACGCTGCGCGAGGGGGAATCGTTGACCGCGGAGCAACTGCGCAGCTTCCTTGACGGCCGGCTTGCCCGTTACAAGATCCCTAAGTCGCTGGTGGTGGTGGAGGACATGCCGCGCACTGCCAGCGGCAAGATCCGCAAGATGGAGCTCCGGAAGCAGCTCTGACGGAGGAACATCCCACGGTCCACATTGCTGGGGGCCGTGGGGGTTTCCGCCGTTGTTACCGTTCACGGTCATCAATTGGCGGAATCTTATAGGACAGTGCACCATTATTGGATGCTTGAGGCAACTAAACCCCAAAATTCCCCGGACGGGACACCCGTCAACCCCGCGCTCGAAGCGGAAAGCAGGATCGCCCGCATCGCGGTGACGGTGTTCCCCATCCTGGTGGTCGTCGCAGGCATCCTCGGTTTCCTGCTCCCCGGAGTCTTCAAACCCATGGCCCCCAGCGTGCCCTACCTGCTGGGCATCATCATGTTCTGCATGGGCCTGACCCTGACCCCGCCGGACTTCGCCGCGGTGGCCAAGCGGCCATGGGCCGTGGCCTTGGGGATCGTGGCGCATTACATCATCATGCCCGGCGCCGGCTGGCTGATCGCGGGCGCGCTCAACTTGCCGCCCGAACTGGCCGTCGGCGTGATACTGGTGGGCTGCGCACCCTCCGGCACGGCCTCGAACGTCATGGCCTTCCTGGCCAAGGGCGATGTTGCCCTCTCCGTGGCGGTGGCCTCCGTCTCCACCCTGATCGCCCCGATCGTCACCCCGCTGCTGGTCCTGTTCCTTGCGGGTTCGTACCTGCAGATCGACGCCGCCGGCATGGTCCTGGACATCGTAAAAACGGTACTGCTGCCGGTGGTGGCCGGCCTCCTCGCCCGCCTGTTCCTCAAGAAGCTCGTCGCCAAGGTGCTGCCCGCGCTTCCGTGGGTGTCCGCCGTCGTGATCTCCCTCATCGTGGCCATCGTGGTGGCCGGGAGCGCCAACAAGATCATCGAGGCCGGGGCCATCGTGTTCCTCGCCGTGGTGCTGCACAACGGCTTCGGGCTGGGCCTCGGCTACCTTGCCGGCAAGCTGGGCCGCCTGGACGACAAAGCCCGCCGCGCCCTCGCCTTCGAAGTCGGCATGCAGAACTCCGGCCTGGCAGCGACGCTGGCCACCGCCCACTTCACACCCCTGGCCGCGCTGCCGTCCGCTGTCTTCTCGCTGTGGCACAACATCTCCGGGGCCATCGTGGCGGCCTGGTTGGCCCGGCGTCCGCTGCAGGACAAGCGGGTGCTCCAGGAAGAGCGGGCTTAGCCGGGAAGCAGGCCTGACCAGCACCGCCATCGCCCCCAGCCCGCTAGCCGACCGTTTCCGCCAGCCCATTCTGGGTACGGGAGCCGGTAGGGACAGCGCCGTTTCGGCGCTGCCCACCAGTTCCTGCGAGGAGATGGACAGATGGCTCGGATTGACCGAATAGCTGAACCATGGGGGACCAGGACGCCGTACGGCAGCGGCGGTGATTGGCCGGTCAGGGTGGACACCCACCTGGCCGAAGGGGTGGTGCCGGAAGACGTGGACCGGTGGGTCCAGACGGCCTCGCTCCTGCACTCCAACGGCGACGCCATGGACATCGCCGTCAAGGACAACAAGATTGTCGGCGTGCGGGGACGGGCCGTGGACCGGGTCAACCACGGCCGGCTGGGACCGAAGGACCTGTATGGCTGGCAGGCGAACGGGTCGAAGGACCGGCTCACCAAACCCCTGATCCGCGAGGGCGGGAAGCTGGTGGAAACGGACTGGGACACCGCCATGCAGCGCATCGTGGACCGCTCCAAGGTGCTGCTGGCCGAGCAGGGCCCAAGCGCACTCGGCTTTTACACCACCGGCCAGCTCTTCTCCGAGGAGTACTACACCCTGGGAACGATGGCCCACGGAGGCATCGGCACCAACCACGTGGACGGAAACACCCGCCTCTGCACTGCCACTGCGGGGGAGGCGCTGAAGGAATCCTTCGGCTGTGACGGCCAGCCCGGCTCCTACACGGACGTGGACCACGCCGACGTGATCGCCCTGTACGGGCACAACGTGGCTGAAACCCAGACCGTCCTCTGGACCCGGATGCTGGACCGGCTGGCAGGCCCCAACCCGCCCAAGATCATCTGCGTGGACCCGCGCATGACGCCCGTGGCCAAGGCCGCCACCGTGCACCTGGCCCCGCGGCCCGGCACCAATGTGGCCCTCATGAACGGCATCCTGCACGAAATCATCACCAACGGCTGGGTGGACCAGGAGTACATCCAGGCGAACACCGTGGGGTACTCCGAGCTCGAAAAAGAGGTCAAGAACTACCCGCCGGCCCTCGTGGCGGAAATCTGCGGTGTCCCGGCGGAGCAGATCTCCGAGGCAGCCAGCATCATTGGCCACGCCCAGCGGCTGCTGTCCACGGTGCTGCAGGGCTTCTACCAGTCCAACCAGGCCACCGCCGCCGCCGTGCAGGTCAACAACGTCAACATCATCCGCGGCATGCTGGGCAAACCCGGCTGCGGCATCCTGCAGATGAACGGCCAGCCCACGGCCGAAAACACCCGTGAATGCGGGGCCGACGGCGACCTCGCCGCCTTCCGGAACTGGTCCAATGACGCGCACATCCAGGACCTGGCCCGGGTCTGGAACATCGATCCCATGTCCATCCCGCACTACTCGCCGCCCACCCACGTCATGCAGATGATGCGGTACGCCGAGGACGGCTCCATCCGGATGCTCTGGGTCAGCGGAACCAACCCCGCCGTCTCACTGCCCGAGCTGGCACGCATCCGCAGCATCCTGGAACAGGACCGCCTGTTCCTGGTGGTGCAGGACATCTTCCTGTCCGAGACCGCCCAGCTGGCCGACGTCGTGCTTCCCGCCGCCACCTGGGGCGAAAAGACCGGCACGTTCACCAACGTGGACCGCACCGTGCACCTCTCTGAGAAGGCCGTCGACCCGCCGGGCGAGGCCAAGGCCGACCTGGAGATCTTCATCGATTACGCGCACCGGATGGGGCTGCAGGACAAGGACGGGCAGCCGCTGATCAAGTGGCATGATTCGGAGTCCGCGTTTGAAGCCTGGAAGGAATGCACCCGGGGCAGGCCGTGCGATTACACCGGCATCACGTACGACAAGCTGCGCGGCGGTTCCGGCATCCAGTGGCCCTGCAACGAGGAAAACCCGGACGGTACCGAACGCATCTACGCTGACGGAAAGTTCTGGGCGCACCCCGAGTACTGCGAAACCTATGGCCGCGACCTCATCACCGGCGCGCCCGTGGAACCCAAGGAGTACAAGGCGCTCAACCCGGAGGGCAAAGCCATCATTAAGGCCGCCGAGTACATGCCGCCGCATGAGCTGCCCAGCCGGGACTTCCCGCTCCAGCTCATCACCGGACGCACGCTCTACCAGTTCCACACCCGCACCAAGACAGGGCGGGCGCCGGAGCTGCAGGCCGCCGCGCCGGACGTCTGGGTTGAGTTGTCAGCGGACGACGCCGGCGCGTATGGGATTGCCGAAGGCGACCTTGCGGAGGTGGAGACACCCCGCGGTTCCGTCCGTGCGAAGGTGCGGATCAGCGGCATCAGGAACGGCGTGCTGTTCCTGCCTTTCCATTACGGCTACTGGGACACGAAGGGCGGACACCAGCCGGACGGGGCCGGGCGGGCAGCGAACGAACTGACCATCACGGACTGGGATGCGGCCTCCAAGCAGCCCATCTTCAAGACGGCGGCAGCCCGCATTACCCGTCTTTCCGGCGGTGACGGGCCCTCCCCGGCGCCCACCAACACCGCCTCGGCGCCGGCCGGCGACTTCCCGGACGACGCCAGGACCAAGGGCATAGCCACCGCGTTGGCCGACGAGACCGCCGGCACGGCAGGAGGGGAACGATGAAATTCGGGCTGGTACTGGAGGAAATGCACCGCTCAGAGAATGACCTGGCACACCACCTGCTGGTCATCTCCGAGCGGCACAAGGTGGACCACGAGATCTACCACCTTGCCCGGGACCTGGCGCGCTGGTCGCAGCAGCACGTCCGGGACATTGCGGACATCGCCAAGAACTACGGCCAAGACCTGGACCCGGAGCCGCGCAGCGAAGCAGGGCTGATGGAAACGATCCGGGAGAAGGGCAGCGAGATGGTGGGCCGGCGTCCCGAAACCGGAATGCTGCTGCTGCGCGACCTCCGCGAGCTCTACCTGAAGGCCTGCGGGGTATCGGCTGACTGGGAACTGCTGGCGCAGGCCGCCCAGGGGATGAAAGACCGCAACCTGCTGGACCTGGCCGAGAAGTGCCATCCGCAGACCATCCGCCAGATGAAGTGGGCCAACGGCAAGCTCAAGGAATCCGCCACGCAGGTCCTGGTCAGCTAAACGTCAGCTGAGACCGCCGTCCGCCGCCGTGTCCTGGCCCGTGCCGCGGGCCGCCTCCAGGTGCGCCACCAGCGCCTGCATCTGCTGCGCGGTCCACGGCAGGGCCTGGCTCAGTTCGGCACTGTTCTCTGCCCACATGCTGCGGGCTGCCGCTTTGGTGCCCTCGCTGCTGTGGAAACGGGAGCCCAGCTCATCCCAGCGGTGCACCAGCTCGCGGGCCTCGGGGCTGGTGGCGGGGACACCGCCGTCGACCTGCCGCAGGCCCTCCTCAACCAGGCCCACCCACTCGGTCCGTGATTCATCCGCAGCTTCCCGGCCCAGGCGGGCACGCTGCTCGTCCAGCTCCCGGCGCTGGTCCTCGGTGAAGTAGTTCTCAAACATGGTCATCCTTTCCAAAACGGTCGTGAAATAGGCGGGCTCTGCGTGCCCCTGTCCGCTGAGGCGTGCCAGCAGCTCCCGGATGGTCCGCTGGAGCTGCTCCAGCTGCAGCGCCTGCTCACCCAAGGCATCGAGCTGCCGCAGCAACAGTTTTTGCAGGGACTCCGGATTCCCGCCCGATTCGTCCAGCACCGGGGCGATCTCGCCGAGCGGCACGCCCAGGCTGCGGAGCGTCCGGATGCTGTAGAGCCGCCGCAGGTCAGGCTCGGTGTAGCGGCGGTGGCCGGCGGCGGTCCGGTCGCTTGCGTGGAGCAGTCCGATGTTGTCGTAGTGGTGCAGCGCCCTGACGGTGACTCCCGTTGCGGCCGCCAGTTCGCCAACGCTCCAGCGGGGTTTTTCCGGTTGTTCCATACCGCCAACCGTAGGACCTGACGCCACGTCAGGTTCAACCCCGTCTCACGCCAATCGTGGGCAGGCTCCCGCGCGGAGCGAACCAGTTTCATTCAGTGAAACTGGCCGCGCGTGCGGTCGCAGGCATGGCCCAGAGTTGAGTCCATGGACGCGGGTGCCGGTGTGGGCCCGGGCCAGCCCCTTCAGCAGTTCGGTAAACACAGCACAGAAACGGCGCGCTACACATGGAGTCAACGATGACGGGATTGCGGATCCTCAAGGGGATCGAGTTCGCCCGGCCACGGAACGCGGAGCCGCTGCTGCTGGACCTTTACCTTCCCGCAGGAGAAACGCACCAGGGAGGCCGGCCTGCTGTGGTCCACCTCCACGGCGGCGGCTGGCGGATGGGGGAGCGGTCCTCACTGGGCCCCGCTGTTGATGGCTTCGGGCTCAGCCCCCTCAAGCTGTTGGCGGATGCGGGGTTTGTGGTGGCCTCGGCCGACTATCGCCTCAGCACGGTTGCCACCTTCCCCGCCCAGCTGCTGGACGCCAAGGCAGCCGTCGCCTGGCTCCGTGCCCACGCGGCTGAATACGGCGTGGACCCGCAGCGGGTCTATGCCTGGGGAGACTCGGCAGGTGGCCACCTCGCCAGCCTCCTGGGCCTGACCGCGGGGACAGCGGATTTTGCCGGCCACGCTGGCAATGACGGGCCGGACGGCGACGACTCCGTTGCCGGCGTCGTGGCCTGGTACCCGCCCACCGACCTGCTGCGCATGGGTGAACAGGCACGGCCGGACGCCGTCGCCCGCGCGGATGATCCCGGTTCGCGCGAAGCACTGCTCATCGGTGCGCAGCCCGCCGACGCCCCGGACAAGGCCAGGGCCGCGAGCCCCCTCACCTACATTCACGCAGACGCCCCGCCCTTCCTCCTCATCCACGGAACCGCAGACCGGTTCGTCCCGGTAGCCCAGTCCACATCGCTGGCCGAGGCACTGGAAGGCGCGGGCAACGACGTCGAACTCCTCCTGCTGGACGGCTCGGACCACATGTGGGCCAACCCGGACGGGAGCAGCGAAGCGGCGGAAAAGGCCATAGCTGCCACCATCGATTTCCTCCGCCGCCAGGCAATGCGGCACTGATTCCGCACCACCATGCCGGGGGAGCACGCGCACCCCGGACCAGACCCGAAAGGCCTCCCATGCACTTCATCGGCATCACCCACCACGGCGGACCCTGGGCAGCGGCGCTCGCCGGTTCCCGCGTCCTCCCGCTCACGTCCGTCAACGACTTTTGGGCCGACGCCGAGGGCTGGCAGGACAAGGCGGCAGCGCTGGTTGCGGGAGACACGGAAACGTCCGACGCCGGCCGCTGGCTTGAGCGCGGCAGCGTCACCGAAGTGCCGCTCGTCCCGGCCTCCGCACGAGTGATCTGCGTAGGGCTGAACTACAAGGCGCACGCGGCGGAGGGCAGCTTCAAGGACCAGGAACTGCCGCCGTACCCCGCCCTGTTCGCCCGCTGGACCGCGTCCCTTTCCGTGGGCAACGTGCCCGTCCCGGTCCCCGCGGGCGAGGCAGGCCTGGACTGGGAGGGCGAGGTGGCCGCCTACATCGGCCGCCGCGTGGAGTCCGCCGACGAGGACACCGCGGCGGATGCCGTCTTTGGCTACTCCACGTTCAACGACATCACTTCCCGCAGGGCCCAGAAGCTCACCTCGCAGTGGACGTTGGGAAAGAACGGCGACTTCAGCGGCCCGTTGGGACCCCTGGTCACCCGCGACGAGGTTGGCGACCTGCGCGACGGGCTGCAGGTCCGCACCCGCGTCAACGGCATCGAAGCCCAGAACGGCAACACCCGGAACATGATCTTCTCAGTCCCGGCCATCATCTCGCTCATCAGCGAAACCTTCACTTTGCACCCAGGGGACGTCATCGCCACCGGCACTCCCGAAGGAGTTGGCTACGCACGCACCCCGCAATGGCTGCTGCAGCCCGGCGACACCGTGGAAGTGGAGATCGAGAAGCTGGGCACCCTGACCACGCCGGTGGGCGGTCTTTCGCTCCGGAGCCGTGCCTGATGAACGCATACCATCACACTGCCGACGTGCCATCGGAGGTACAGGTCCTGATCGCCGGCGGCGGCCCCAGCGGACTGTTCCTGGCACTGGACCTCGCCTCCCGCGGCGTGCCCAGCACCGTCATTGAACCGCGGACCACGCTGGACCACACCCGGCCCCGTGCCAAGACCACCAATGCCCGCACCATGACGCACCTGCGCCGGCTGGGCCTCGCCGAGGTCCTCCGGGACGCGGCGCCGCTGCCGGTGGAGTACGCCCAGGACGTCATCTTCTGCACCGGCCTCACCGGACCTTCCGCCCATGAGCTGCGCCGGTTCCGCAACGCCTTCCAACTGGTTTCCGGCCGTTACGGGCCGCAGCCGGAGTGCGGCCAGCAGGTGCCCCAGCCCGTCCTCGAGGAGGTGCTCCGGGCCGCCGTCGCAGACCACCCGCTGGTGACCTTCGTGACGGGCTTGACCGTCACTGGCGTCAGTGTCCCTGAAGGCGGGGCAGCCGCGGCACCCTGCGCCGTCGTCGTCATGGATTCCGAAGGGGCCGAACGCATCATCGCCGCGGAATACGTTGTGGGGGCCGACGGTGGGTCCTCCGCCGTGCGCCGCAGCCTGGGGCTGCGGCTGGAAGGCGGCTCCGCCGAGCTGTCCAACATCAGCATCCTCTTCCGCTCGGCGTCGTTGGCGTCCGCTGTCTCCTTGGACCCGGCGGTGCAGTACTGGGTGGTGGGCTCGGAGACCTCGGGCATGGTGGGACCCATGGACCGTGAGGGCATGTGGTGGGCAATCGTCCAGGGCGTGGATCCGTCCGTCACCGTCACTGCGGGGGAGGCAGCCGCGATGGTCAGCTCCCTGGTGGGTGCGGACGTGGAGATCGAGGTGGTGGCCACCGACCCGTGGACGGCCCGGATGCTGCTTGCTCCCGAGTACAGCCGGGGCAACGTCTTCCTGGTGGGGGACGCCGCCCATCTCAACCCGCCCTGGGGAGGCCACGGCTTCAACACCTGCATCGGCGACGCCGCCAACCTGGCCTGGAAGCTCGCCGCCACGATCAACGGCTGGGCTGGGCCCGGACTCCTTGCCAGCTACGGGGAAGAGCGGCGGCCGGTGGCTGCACGCACCATCCGTGACGCTGCGGAGAACGGCAAGGCCCTTGCCTACCACTTCGCGGACCCGGAGCTGGTTGCGGCCGGGTCTGCGGGGGATGCCGCCCGCGGGGCTGCGCACCGGGCGCTCGCCGTGAAGCAGAGCGAGTTCGATTCCCTGGGCCTGGTGCTGGGCTACGACTATGGCGGTTCATCCGTGGTGGTGCCGGACGGTTCGGCCCTCCCCGACGAGGACCCCATCCGGTACGTTCCGTCCGCTGCTCCGGGGGCCCTGTTGCCGCACGCCTGGCTGGCGGATTCCCGGTCCCTGTACAGCGCCCTGGGTGCGGGCTTCACACTGCTGGCCGACGCCGGGGCGCTGGGAGGGGTGCCCGCCGCCGAGGTTTTCGAGCCGGTGCTGGCAGCCGCTGCCCGGCAGGGCATCCCGGTGACGGTCGCCGCCGTCGGGCCTTCCGACGACGGAAGGCACCTCGCAGAATTGTGGGGCGCAAGTGCGCTGCTGGTCCGTCCCGACCAGCACGTGGCCTGGCGCGGCAACTCCCCGGGCGAGGCCGCCCGCGCGTTGTCCGTCGCTGCGGGCTGGGCGCCGGCTTTTCCTCCCGCACGTCCTGAAGAACCTGAACCTTCCATCGAGACCAGGAGCGCCCGTGTCGACGCCGTCATTCCGTGAATTCCTCTTTGCCCCGGACCACCCCCGCGTGGCGGGCATCCGGGGGCTGGACGCCCGAGAGTACGCCGACTTTGCCAAGAGCGATGCGTTTGCCGGGCCCATGATCGAGGGCTGGCGGAAGCTCTATCCCCAACCGTTCAGCGGCATCACCAATGACGGCGTCCGCCGGGAAGGCCTGTACCCCCTGGTGCCGGCCCGGCCGGGGGAGGAAGCACCTACCGCGGACATGGTATCCGCGGCGCGGAAGCTGCTTGGCACTGTCACCGCGGACCAGGCCCGGAAGCTTTGCTACGCCGTGGACGCGCCGGAGTGGCAGAGCTGGGCCAACCCCGAGTTCATGCAGCACGACACCGGGCTGCGGTTGGACGAGCTGGATCTTCCTGTCCGGGATGCCGTGCTGGGGGTTGTGGAGGCTTCGCTGAGCCCGGCCGGTTTTGAGCTGGTGCGGAACCTGATGCGGATCAACGGTTTCCTGGGCGACCTGGTGGAGCTGCCGCTGCTCCTGAACGAGTTCAGCTACAACTTCGCCCTGTACGGGGAACCGTCCGAAACCGAACCTTGGGGGTGGCAGCTGTTCGGCCACCACGCGGCGCTGAACTGCCTGGTGGCCGGGACGCAGCTGGTGATTTCGCCGGTGTTCATGGGCGCCGAGCCGGACATGATCGACGCCGGCCCGCACCAGGGCGTCAAGGTGTTCAAAGAGCGCATCGCCCTGGCCCGGCAGCTGATGGCCGCCTTGCCTTCGGACCTGCGGGCCCGCGCTGTTGTTTATGCGGAGATGGTGGACCTGGCCATGCCCGAAGGGCGCCTCCACCCGGGCGACGAGCGGCACCTGGGCGGCTGCTTCCAGGACAACCGGGTGATCCCTTACGAGGGGATCCGTGTGGCGCGCATGCCCGCCCGCGCCCGGGAGCTGCTCGACGCCGTTGTGGAGGACTTCATCGCCTACCTGCCGGACGGTCCCCGTGCCGCCCGCCGCCGGGAGATCCAGGAGCACTACGGTGAGACGTTCTTCAGCTGGATCGGGGGCTGGGAAGGTGAGGAAGCGTTCTACTTCCGGGTGCAGAGCCCGGTAGTGGTACTGGAACTGGACCACCACACCGGCGTCTTCCTCAGTAACGATGAGCCCGCCCCGTTCCACATGCACACAGTGGTCCGCACCCCCAACGGCAACGACTACGGCCGCGAACTGGTCAGGCAAGCCGCCTCCTGACCCACCCCTCATCGACTGCTCCGTAATTGTCGTTTTCAGTGCTTAAAACGACAATTACGGAGCAATGGATGTGGCTTAGGCGATGTCCAGTGCTGTGCGGCGCTGGGGCGGGGGGCCGACGACGGTCAGGTCCATCTCGGCCTGGGCGCGGCCGAAGCCTTCCATGTCCATGTAGGGCTCGCCCCCCTCGGTGTACATGTAGTCCTCGGTGGGTTCGTTGAAGTACTCAAAGAAGCCGTTGAACACCGACGGCGTCAGGAAGCCCACCATCTGGGTGTTGTGGGCATCGAGCGCAAACGAGTGGATGGTCCCGGCGGGGGCGTGCACAAAATCGCCCTTCGTCAGGAGCATCTCGCGGCCGTTGGCGTAGAGCCACATCCGGCCCTCGGTGCAGAGGAAGTTCTCCGTGTGCTGGGAGTGGAAGTGCAGCGGAATGTAGGGGGATTTGGCGCCCTTGGTGTGCACGGCGAAGTAGTTGGAACCGGTGTTGGCGGGCCGGGACAGGTAAGTGAACATGGTCTGGTAGCTGACCATGCGCTCACCCTCCCCGGCACTGAGGAAGTACGGGCTCTGCGTTGGCGGCAGGCCGGCGTCGTGCTTGAACGACGGCGCCACACGCTCAACGTCGGGGAACGTGATGCCAAACTCGGCGCCCACCTCTGCCTGCTCCTGCAGGCCGGCCTTGTGGCCGGGCCGGACCGGCGGGACGTGCGAGTCGATGGGCGTGCCCACCCGCTCGTAGTACGCCTCGCCGCCCCCGGGGGTCATCCAGTTCAGGAAGCGGGTGTAGTGGCTGGCCATCCGGTAGGTGTGCGGGGTGTTCGGCGGGATGACCACGGAGTCGCCGGGAGTGAGGATGCGGCTCTCGCCCGGCAGCCAGACATGCAGGATCCCGTCGAAAACGTAGAGCGTCTTGTGCTCCACCTTGTGGCTGACGAACGGGGACTCAGCGCCCATGCCGCCGGAGATGTAGGCTGCGCTGAAGATGCCCCCGGTGTCGGCGGCGCGTGCGATGACCGTGACCAGCTGGCCGTTGATCTCGTAGCGCGCGCCTTCGCCCGACGCCATGTAATACGGGACCGCCTCGCCGGGCAGCGTGTTGGCCGCCGGGAGCTGCTTGTTCATTTCCTCAACGCTGAGGGACATGGGTTTCCTTCTTTCCAGTCGGCCGGACTTGCCGGAGCGTGACCTACATCATGGCTGTCCCACGCTCCGGCCACGAGCCCGGATTCCAATGATTGAAACCCAAACGTGGCCGGCCCCCTGCTACCCCTCACATTCCTTGCAGTACTTCTTTCCATCCTTTTCCCGGGCCAACTGGCTGCGGTGGTGGACCAGGAAGCAGGACATGCACGTGAATTCGTCTGCCTGCACCGGCACCACCTGGATGAGGAGTTCCTCGTTGGAGAGGTCTGCGCCGGGCAGCTCGAAGCTGTCCGCGAGGTCCGTTTCGTCCATGTCGGGAGCGGCCTCCCGGCGGCCGGACTTATCGGACTTCAGCTCCTCCAGGGCGACGTTCGGCTCTTCCTCGGGAGCCACCCGCGGAGCGTCGTAGTCAACTGACATGTGGTGTGTTCTCCTGTCCAGCTGCTGATGTCCAGATTGTTCTGGACAGATCGACAACGCCGGATGGGCGCAACTAATTCCCATTCCGGGTGGGGCTGTTTTTCCTTAGGGCCAGCGCGGCCTGGACCAGGGCGGCGTGGGTAAGGGCCTGGGGGTAATTGCCCAGGAAGGCACCGGAGGCGGGATCCAGTTCTTCGCTGAAGAGTCCCAGCGGGGAGGCCAGGTCCAGCAGCGCGCCGAAGGCGTCCACCGCCTCCCTGCACCTGCCGGTCAGGGCCAGGGCCTGTACCAGCCAGAAGGAACAGGGCAGGAAAGCACCCTCGCCGCCTTCCGGGCCGTCCTGGCCGGGCGGATACCTGAACACGAGAGGGTCGCCGGCACTCAGTTCGGCGCGTACTGCGTCAACGGTTTGGCGGACAACATCAGCCTGCGGGTCCTCCAGCCCAATCAACGGAAGAACCAGCAGTGCCGCGTCCAGGTCCGCTGATCCATAGGTCCGCGTGTAGGTGCCCCGCCCGGGGTCGACGCCCCTGCCCCGGATCTCCGTGCCCAGCTGGTCCCGCGCGGACAGCCAGCGCTGCCGCTGCCGGGCGCTTAGGCGGTGGGTGGCGCCAATGCGCAGCGCCCGGTCCAGGGCGAGCCACGCCATGAGTTTGGAGTGGACGTGGTGCGCGGCATCATCACGGATTTCCCAGATGCCCGCATCCGGGGCGGCCCAGGACGCGGCCACCCTGTCGGCGAATCCGCGCATGGCCCGCCAGGTCTCCGAGTACAGCCGGTGGCCGCCCTGCACCAGCACCCATGCCGCGTCCAGCACCCACCCGTAGCCGTCCAGCTGATGCTGCCCAGCCGCCCCGTTGCCCGTGCGCACCGGTACGCTCCCTGAATACCCGGGCCAGCCACGCAACTCGCGCTCGCGGGGGACCGGCCGGCCGGATAGTGTGAGCAGTGCCGGAAGCCGGGGCCGTTGAAGCCGGCTCGCGTGCAGCAGCCAGCCGAAGAAGTTCAGGGCCACATCCGTTTTGCCCGCGTGCAGGAATGCGGCGACACCGATGCTGGCGTCCCGCGGCCAAGCAAACCTGTAGTCCCAGTTCCGGATGCCGCCGGGATTTTCCGGCAGCGACGTGGTGGGTGCTGCCACTGGGGCACCGGACGGTGAATAGGTGAGCAGGCGCAGGGTGAGCAGGCTCCGCAGGACCTGTTCGCGGAACGGGATGTCAGCGTCCACCTCCTCCGACCATGCCTCCCACCGTCGCTCGTCCTCAAGCACCAGGTGCCAGGCCGCCTCGGGGTCAACGTGGATCAGCGGCTCGCCGTACGCGACGGACAACACCAGGGTCACGGGACGGCCGGGGTGCACCACCAGTGTCTCTTCTTCGCCGTCGGGGAGCGGGCACCCCTCGCTGGAGCCCAGCGACAACGCCAATGGTCCCCATTCACACACGAGGTCCCGCGCCCTCCGGCTGGTCCGTGGCACGCGATGCGTTTCTCCCAGCCGTGGAATAAAGCGGACGACGGCGGCTGCCGGGCCGCCGTGGGCGCTGAGCCGCCGCACCAGCAGCGTTGTGGGGAGCAAGGCGCCGGACACTTCAGCAACCATCGCTTCGGTGAGCGTCAGCCGGGCCCCGCCAGTGGACCACGTTGTTTCCAATGTTGCGGTGTTCCCGCGGTAATGGCGCTGGAGCAGGTGGGCGGGTCCGGCGGGTCCGGCGACGAACTGGCCTGCTTCCAGTCCGCCCAGCAGGGCACCGAAGATAGGCTCGCCGTCGAACGCCGGAGCGCACATCCAGTCCACCGACCCCTTGGAGGACACCAGGGCAGCGGTCCTGGTGTCACCGAGCATGCCGTAGTCCGCGATGGCAGCGGGCTGCCATGGCGAGGGCTCGGGTGCGGGCGCGGGTGCGGGGCCGGGGAAGGGGCCGACGGCGGGCTGCGGCTTCGGCGGCTCGGTCACGGAGGATTCTTCCATCGAACGGGAGCGCTTCCGCTCGAATGCGATGCTCATAGCGGCCTGCTCACAGCGCCCTCAGCAGAATCCCCAGCAGGGCCCCGTAGGCTACATGCGCCACGATGGCTACTGCAGGCGTCTGGATGCCGTAATTCAAACCAAGCAGTCCAGGCGGCTCCAGCACGGCAGTGGTGGCCAGGCCCGCCCGGGTGGATGCCATTCTTGGGTGAACGCCGGGCAGCAGCGGCAGGATGACCGTGAGGGCCACCGCCACGTGCAGCAGGCCCAGCAACGCGCCGATCCACCAGGTGGCCCGGCCCAGAAGGGCGAACGCCGCGGCATAGCCAAGGGCAAACATCTGGCCGACCGCCAGATGGATGAAGAAGCCGGCAACACGTGCCCGGTCAGGATCGGGTGTCACCAGGGTGCCCAGGACCAGTGGCAGGTCCAGCCGTGTCAAGCCGGCCATCTGGGCCGCAATCATGATGATCGTCAGGACTGCAGTGGCCAGGAGCCCGAACAGTCCCCATCCTTGCCAGTCCATGTCATGCCGTCCGGCCTTGGCGCAGCCGGGTCTGGCAAGCGGTGCCATGCGCCGGAGGCCGCAGGTGAATAGTCATGGGAACCTCGCTCTAAAAACGAATATCTTGAATTTAGAACGCCGTTGCAGCTAAGTCAAGAGCAAAAGTGGCGCCGGCGAGGACTGCTCGGACCTCGCCTAGTGCCTGGGCCCCAGTCCTGACCACATTGTTAACGCCCTTGATTACGCCATTGAGCCGTCGCGGCAGGTGAATGTTGGCATGCTTGAATTCATGCCTACCTTCCAAGTCCCGGGCGGCCTGACAGCATCGACGGCGTCATCCTTCCCTACCTCAACGCCGGGGCAGTGCTGGGTTCCCTGGGCAAGGTCCCGGACCTCAAGTTCGTGCAGACGCAGGTCCTCACCCTTGGGTCAACGGCTCCCGCGGGTCCTCGCATTCACCCGACCAACGTCCCTGGGCAGTACAGCCAGGGGGCATTACAGGCGGAACAGGAAGACCTCTTAGTGGATGGCTGTGTTGGGGCCGTCACTAAGAGGTCTTCACTTTGTTCACAACGGAATCAATGTCGTGGCCCGTGCAGCTGGTAGGCGATCAGCTCAGGGGCGATAACCTGTCACCTCTGCTTTTCGGGCTAACCAGCGAGGCCGCGGGCAGCTGTGCTTGGGGACATGGCCGCGGCCGTGAGGACGGACGTTTCCCGCTCGCTCTGCTGCACCTCGTCGAGCTCCTTGAGCGTGTACTTTTTGGTCTCCTTGGCGGTGAGGGCTGAAATTCCTGCCAGGACCATGAACCCGAGCGCGACCATGGACGGTCCGATCCAATCTTTCAGGTCGGGGCCAGCGAGTGCTGTCGAGAGGACGGGGCCGATGACGCCCGAGATGGCGAAGCCGATCTGGGTGCCAAGGGCGAGCCCGGAGACGCGCAGCCGGCCGGGGAACATCTCCGCGAAGAATGACGGCCAGGACGCGTTCACCATTGAGTAGAAGAGGGAATAGTTGATGATGCCAAACAGGAAGATCAGCGACCAGTTGCCGGTCGTAATTGACCACAGGTAGGGCACCATAGTGATGCCTGCACCGCCCGTTGCGATAAGGAACATCGTTTTGCGGCCGATCTTGTCTACAAGGAATCCCGCCAGGGGCGTGATTCCGAGGGCGATCACGGCCGAGACTGTGGTCGTCAGGAGCATGGTTGGCTTATCCAGCTTGTACCCGGCGGTCCCGAATGCTACCGAGAAGGTCTGCATCATGTAGCTGGTGCCCGCGATGAGGGCACAGAATACGATCCGCAGCACCGCACGCCAGTGGAAGCGCAGAAGATGCCGGAGTGGGGCAACGTTCACGTTGGCGGCCTGGGCCTTTACGAACTCGGGCGGCTCCTGGATGTGGCGGCGGATCAGGTATGCAGCGACGACCACGATGGCGGAGGCCCAGAACGGCAGCCGCCAACCCCAGCTCAGCAACTGCTCCGAGGGCATAGCGGCGATGGGGATGAAGACCAGCAGGGTGAGCAGCGTGCCTGAGGAGGAACCCAACGTGGTGAAGCTCGCGAGGAACCCGCGTCGGCCTTCGGAAGCATGCTCCAGGCTCATGGTAATGGCACTGGGCTGCTCGCCGGAAAGGCACAGTCCCTGGATGACGCGGATTAGCACGAGCAAGACCGGAGCAAGAGGACCGATTTGAGCGTACGTGGGCAGGCACCCGATCAGGAAGGTGCAGCCGCCGATGCCGAACAGTGTGATCATCATGACGAACTTGCGGCCGCGGCGGTCACCCAACGGCCCCAGGATGAGGGAGCCGAGGGGGCGTACCGCGTAGCCGACCGCGAAGGTGATCATGGCGAGCAGCACGCTGAGGCCCTGGGGCAGCTCGGGTGAAAAGAAGAGGACGTTCAGAACCAACGCCGACGAGGTGCCATACACCGCGAAGTCGTAGTACTCCAACGTCGTGCCGATCCAGGCCGCGATTGCGGCTTTGACCGGGGTCTTCCTGGGAAGTGTGGTTTCTGTCATTTCGTCTCCGTTGGTGATGGGTGAACACCGGCTGCCGCTGCATCTGGGCTCTCGGAAAAAGATCTCGGGTGGAATATCCGGTTGGTCCTGCTGTGAGCTCTCTCGCAAGTCGTGTTTACGGCTTTGCGGCGGCCCCAGACATCAAGTTAACGTTTGCGGTGTGGGTCACACAAAGTCGGCTTTTATGTACCTACATAGCGATTTGTTATGGCTTGGAGTCGAAGAACCGGAGACCTTGGACAACAGGAAGCCCGCCGTGGAACGGGGACTTTAACGAGGGTTTGCCGTGGGGCGGGTGTTTCCACGACGTCGCACCGCTTCCTCGACCAGTTCGGACATCCAGGGTCGGTGGCCGCGATGAAGCACCATGCCCGGGGGTAGTCCCTTGATGGAGGGGAGGGAGTCCGCGATATCGATGGTGATGCGGCCGTTGCCAAGCGGGGCGTTGGAAATGTGCAGGTCCCCGAAGGAATGGGGGAGGACGGGATCGAGCCACACTCCACCGGCTGACACGACCGGGTCGTAGCGCATCAGGCTGGACACGATCTGGATGGGTGCGGTGGCTGCCCACGCCTGTGGTGAGCAGGCGGTGGGGTATGGAACGGGGGTGGCGAGGTGGTCCCGGCTGAAGCCGCAGAACAGTTCCGGCAGGCGGCCGTCGGAGAACTCTGCCGCGTCCATCATGCCGGTGGCGATTCTTTGCGCTTCGGCGACAAAGCCGTACCGGAGGAGCCCTGCGACGATGATGGCGTTGTCGTGGGGCCAGACGGACCCGTTGTGGTAGCTGGCCGGGTTGTAGGCGCCCATGTTGCTGGCCAGGGTGCGTACGCCCCAGCCGCTGAACATTTCCGGTGACATCAGATGCGCGGCGACTTGGGGGGCTTTGTCGTCGTCGATCAGGCCTTGGAGCAGGCAGTGTCCCATGTTGGAGGCGCAGGCATCGACCTGCCGTTTCCTGCCATCGAGGGCGATGGCGTAGTAGCCGCGCTCGGGGATCCAGAATTGCTCGTTGAACTGCTTCTTCAGCCGGGCAGCGCGGCCCGTGAGGTCTTTGCCCAAGGTGATGTCACCGGCGTCGTAGGCCAGCCATGCACGTGAGAGGTAGGCGACGTAGACGTAGGCCTGTACCTCGCAAAGCGCGACCGGCGGCTCCGCCAGGGTTCCATCGGCAAAGTTGATGCCGTCCCAGGAGTCCTTCCATCCCTGGTTGATCAGTCCCTGGTCATTGAGCCGTTGGTACTCAACGAAGCCGTCGCCGTCCTTGTCGCCGTAGTTCACGATCCAGTCCACTGCCCGGTCGGCGTGGGGTAAGAGAGCCTGGATGGTATCGGCTGCGAATCCCCACCGGCTCACCGCTCCAAGCACCATCAGGAACAAGGGAGTGGCGTCCACGCTGCCGTAGTAGTTCGACTTGCCGCCCAAGGACAGGCCGCTGGAGACATCGAGCCGGACCTCGTGGAGGATCTTGCCTGGCTCCTCTTCGGTCATAGGGTCCACCACGGAGCCCTGGCGGTCGGCGAGGGTCTGGAGTGTGCCCAAGGCGAGCGACGGGTCTACCGGCAACGCCATCACCGAGGCCCACAAGGAGTCCCTTCCGAACAGGGTCATGAACCAGGGTGCCCCGGCGGCGACGACAACCCGCTCCGGATGGTCGGGGTCCTCGATTCTAAGAGCGCCCAAATCGTCATAACTGCGGCGCAGGGTCCGTTCCACCGAACGGTTGGCCACCTGCAGTATGGGGATTTTTGCCACCCATTCCCGCCGCCGGCGGTCTCGGGGGGACAGGGTGTCTCCCCCGGAATGGGCGAAAGCCGGTGCGTGGTCTCCATCGTCAGTGGGCAGAACGGTCAGGACCGTGCTCCATTGCCCATGAGCGAGTACTGACACCCGATATTGGACGGTGTTACCGAAAATTTCGGCACCAGGTGCGTGGATAGCGGTGCCTTTGCGGACGTCCTGCCAACTGCCCCGAATGGTGAGCAGTCCATCGTCGGCTTCCTGTGTTTCCTCCCACCGTCGCCGGATCCGTGCTTCCTTCACTTCGAAGAGGTCCGCGAAGTCGGCCCCTACTTCCAGGACGACGAGGCACTCGGCCGGCTCCTGGGAGTAGTTGTAGATGGTGAGCTGCTCCTGGAGGCCGGCCCCGACCTCCCGCAGCCGTTCCACGATCAGTGGGCTGTCCGCGTAGCCATCGGACCGTGGGATCCTTGCTACAAATGCTGCACGGAAGGGCTCCTTTGTCTCCGCCGTGAGTGTTTCAAGCGCCTGTCCGCCCACTGTCAGTCGCCAGATTGAAAGGATCCTGACGTCAGCCACGAAGAGGCCATGCGGACGATCGGCCTGAATATCCCCGTTCGATGACGAAATACAGAAGGATGAGCCCTCGACCAACGTCATAGAGCCGGCTCCTAGCGGACCGGCGGCCGTATCCGCATTCCATCCCACCATTCCGGCCTCCTCCGCGGCTCACCGAAGCGCCGAAAAGCAGACACCGTGCTTGCGGCGGCCTCTTGGAAAAGACGCTACGCTTGCTTGCCAGTCGTCGCCAGAGCGGAGAGGCAAAGCTGCGCCGGGACTCCTCCATACCGGCGGGCAAGGGACTGGTATGACGAGTGCGCCTCAGTTGATACACGGCCCGCCAGGCCGAGGTGGGCGACGCATGAGGACTCTTTGGGAGGGCGGAAGCCCGCCGGCAGCGGATCAGCCGGGACGATCATTGCGGCTGGGCCACACGCAAGCCGACGCCCCTGGTCATTTTGCGGATTTCGTCGGACTTCAGGCCGCTTGCCCCGGCAAGTTGGTAGTCGTCAAGGAGCTGGGCTTTCCTGGCCAGGGCCAGTACTTGCGTTCGTTGTTCTTCCGCATCACTCCGGGCGCCTTCGGCTGCCGCCAGCTCCGAAGCCAATCCCGCAATGAGGTGAAGATGCCCGCTTCGGGTTTGGCCGGACGGGTACAGCTCGCCGCGTGCCAGCGTGGCAGACCGGATACTGGCGGCAGGCTGGCCGGCGGCCTTCGCGACGGCGGCAACCTTCACACCATCGCACACGGCCTGGGCAAGGCAGTCACCCAGCTCGGCGGTGAGGGCACGTACCCTGCTGGAGCGAAGTGCGAGGGTCGTCCGCAGCTGGGCCAGCATGGCCAGGGCTTGTTGGGCGCGGGCCGGGGCGGGGTCCGGCTTCGGGACGCCCCGGTACCGGTACGCTGCTACGCCGGCCCCGCCCGTCCCGGTGCTGGCTGTACGCGGAGGTATCCGTTCCTTAATCTCTCTGCCGGGCACCTCTGCTCCTTGTCTCCGTTGGTGTTTCCATGCCCGCGCGGCTTCACGCCGGCGGGCGTACCTCTCCCGCGGTTCGGCCTGCCGGCCTGGAAGGCGTCGCGGGGGCCGATGCTGTGCCTTCATCGGGCCCGTTATCCACCCTGGAGGTTACGCCGTCGGCAAGCCTGGAAGGCAATACCGAAAGTGCGTGGAGCAATAGGCGAAAGTTCTGGCTGCTCCTGTCATAAGGGCTGCTTATCTGTCCACGCACTTTAGGTCTTATCCAAGAGGGCGGCTCCTTCCCTAGGCTCGAATGAGCCACCCTCATCCGTACCGGAAGCCTGGAAGAAACCATGCCTGAATTCGTGCCCGCATCACGCGTAACCCGTATCAAATCCTCACCCAGCGTTGCCGCGGCGGCCCGCGTGCGGGAACTCAAGGCCGAGGGCCGCCGGATCCTGGACCTGACGGTCGGCGAGCCGGATTTCGACACGCCCCAGCACATCAAGGACGCTGCCATCGCAGCCATCGGCCGCGGTGAAACCAAGTACACCTCGGTCACCGGGACGCCCGAACTGCAAAAGGCCATCCTGCAGACGCTGCATCGCAAAACCGGCCAGCAGTACGGGCCCGGCGAGATCACCATCGGAGGGGGCGGGAAGCAGGTCATCTTCACCGCGTTCATGGCCACACTCGATGCAGGCGACGAGGTTGTCGTTCCCGCACCGTACTGGGTCTCCTACCCGGACATGGTGCTCGCCAACGAAGGCACCCCCGTCATCGTTTCCTGTGGTGAGGACACCGGTTTCAAACTCACCCCTGAGGTACTGGCAGGGGCACTGACGGAGCGCACCAAGTGGGTCATCCTCAACACGCCCTCCAACCCCACCGGAGCGGTGTACTCCCGCGAAGAACTGGCAGGCCTGGCCGCCGTCCTCACGGACCACCCTGCCGTTTACGTCCTCACTGATGAGATCTACGACGAGATCCACTTCGGCAATGAGCCCATCACCAGTCTCGTGGCCGTTGCCCCTGAGCTTAAGGACCGTGTGCTGGTCACCAACGGGGTCTCCAAGGCCTACGCGATGACCGGATGGCGGCTGGGTTACGCCGGCGGACCGGCGGCCCTGGTGGCTGCCATCAACAAGCTGCAGTCCCAGATGTCCTCGTGCCCGTCTTCCATCAGCCAGGCAGCTGCCGCCGCGGCTCTCACCGGAGACCAGGCATTCGTCCGCGAGAGCGTCGAGGTGTACCGCGAACGGCGCGATGCGGCAATTACCGGGCTGAACGCCGTCAAGGGCCTGCAGTGCACGACGCCGGAAGGTGCCTTTTACGCGTACGTCAACTGCACCGGGGTCATCGGCAAGACGACGCCCGACGGCAGGCAGATCACCAACGACGAGGACTTCACGCTGTACCTGCTGGAAGCGGCGTCTGTTGCCGTCATCCAGGGTTCGGCGTACGGACTGAGCCCCTACTTCCGGATTTCCTACGCCACCGGGCTGCCGGTGATCGAGGAATCCATCGCTGCCATCGAAAAGGCCGTCACGGCTCTGGCCTGACCCGACTATCACATTACCCACGCTTTCCAACAACAGGAGCACCCCATGATCCACGTCAAGACGAAATTCGACCGGCCTTCCGAAGACGCCGTTCAGCGGCTTTCCAAGTTCTCCTCCGCCACAGTCCACGAAGCACAGGGCCGCAAAGGTGCCCTGAGTTCGAAGATCAAGCCGATCGACCGCAGCATGTCCTTCTGCGGCCCCGCCGTCACCGTGGTCTGCGCCCCGCGGGACAACCTGATGCTCCAGGTGGCCATCCATTACGCCCAGAAGGGCGACGTTGTCCTGGTGGCAGCCGGGGAGTACGAGGAAGCCGGGACGTTTGGCGACGTGCTGGGCAACGCCATGAAGGCGAAAGGCCTGGCCGGTATGGTCACGGATTCGGGTGTCCGCGACACCAAGGACCTGATTGAACTCGGACTGCCGGTGTTCTCCGGCAGTGTCTGCATCAAGGGGACCGTCAAGGAAACCATTGGCCCCATCAACCATCCGCTGGTGTTCGGCGACGAAATTGTCTACCCGGGCGATGTCTTGCTGGGTGATGCCGACGGCGTGGTGGTGGTCCGCAAGGATGAGATCGAGGAAGTC
Source organism: Arthrobacter sp. SAFR-044 (assembly GCF_051965175.1). Taxonomy (GTDB): domain Bacteria; phylum Actinomycetota; class Actinomycetes; order Actinomycetales; family Micrococcaceae; genus Arthrobacter. Next base: position 21,148 of record NZ_JBQCMK010000018.1, on the reverse strand, counting down.
ATTAAGCTGTCGCAGGCGCGCGTGGACGCTGAGGACGACCTCATCCGCCGCTACAAGGAAGGCGGCACCACCATCGAGTTGTGCAAACTGACGGACGTGCTGAAGGCCAAGGGCCTGCTGGTGGAGGACGCCGAACTGGAGCCAGCGCTGTAGCTCCACACCCATCGATTGCTGCGTAATTGCCGTTTTGAGCCCTCATAACGGCAGATACTCAGCAATCGATGGGGTTTATACGACAGAGGCCCGGGGTTCCTTTCGGAACCCCGGGCCTTTCCTCTTGCCGCTCTAAAGTCAATGAGCCGATCAGTTCATGCCGGGCAGCAGGTGGGCGGGCGGTCCCACCTGGGCGTCGTCCAGGTACCACATCGTGGAGCCGCGTTTTCCGGGTGGCATCATGCTTCCCTCGAACACGAAGACCGGTTCCGTGGCGGGCGCGTCCTCTGGACGCCAGAAGCCGTTGGTGGGGCAGTGGGAACCGGTGCCGGCTTTGAGCTGGATCCTTCTTTCAGCCGATTTCCGGTACTGCACGCTGGTGATCTTTTTCATGGCGGGACTCCAGGGAAATTAATTGCCGCGGTTGCGCCTTTGGCGAACCTTTATGGCTTTTATCCTAGGACCTGCTGAATTACCTGAATAAGACTAAAGCAGAGTGACCTGATAAGGCACGCTTATGATGCCGTGAACGGCGTGGTGGGGAGCGCGGAATATTTACTCCGGAGTATTTCCTGCAGCATTTCCTTGAGTACCAGCAGGACGGCAGACGCGGCTTCGGACAAGGGCTCGTGGTCAGGAGTGCAGAGTGCGATCCTGCACTGCAGCGCGGGTTCAACGATCCGCAGCACCCGGAAGTCCTCCTCGTGGAACAGGGCGTCCGCAGCCGACTTTGGCAGGATGGTGGCTCCGAGGTCCGTACGGAGCAGCCGGGTGAGGGAGGGGACCGATTCCACCTCGCCCACCAGCTTCAACTTCAGGCCCCTGCTGTCGATGCCCGCCTGAACCACCTGCCGCAGCGTGTGGATCTGTTCCGGCAGGAAGAGCCCGACGTCGGCCACCTCGTCCAGGGTGATCGTGTCCGCGTCTGCCGCTACCGGGAGCTCCCGCCGGGAGTTCACGATCAGGTACAGGTCCTCGACGATCAGGGTGGTGAACTGCACCCCGCGAATGGGCCCCGGCTCGTAGATGAGTGCCATGTCCAGCCGCCCGTTCTTGATGGCCTCACTGAGCACGCCGCCGTAAATCTCGGTCAGGTGCAGCACGATGTCGGGGTAGCGCCGCCCCACCTCGCTGATAATCCTCGGGGTCAAGCTGGACGCCATGCTGTAGGGGGCGATTGCTATGGATACGCGGCCGGAAGGCGCCGCCCCTGAAGCTGCCACATCGATCCTGGCCTGCTCCACGAGCCGCAGGATGGTCTGCGCGTGCCGGTACAGGGTATGGCCGGCCGCCGTCGGCTCCACGCCCTGCTTGCTCCGGATCAGGAGCCGCTGCTTCAGCTCCGTTTCCAGGGCCGACACCTGCTGGCTCAGCGCCGGCTGGGCCACGTGGAGGGCGGCGGCCGCCTTCGTGATGCTTCCTGAGTCGACGATCTTCACGAAGTACGCCAGCTTCCGGGTGTCCATAGAGCTCCTCTTTTCCAGCCGGGGACGATACAGCATGCGGGGTCATACGTTGGCGCTATGGCGGGACAGGCATTACGTCTTTGTGTGATCCGAGTCTCGGGCATAGGTTAATTGCAGATGACTTTCCAGTGACCAGAACATTCTATCCCCGCCCCAGCCATCGCCGATTTTGATGGCGGCATATGTTTTGCGCATAAGCAGGAAAACGGTTTATTGGAAGCATCATTCTTATAGTCACGAAATAAGGACCCCGTACATTCTTTGGGCTGCCATAGCGCCCGGAGAAGGTCATAACTGTTCCCTATAGCGTGATACCGCATTCGTCTTTGTGTGGCTCCTATCCCGATGCCACACTGATTTACACCAGCAGTACCAGCAGAGGAAGGCCCGTAATGCCCACAGTCGATCTCGTAGCGGATCTTGGTGAAGGTTTTGGCGCCTACTCGATGGGTGACGACAAAGCCCTGCTGGAAATCGTGTCCAGCGCCAACATCGCCTGCGGCTTCCACGCAGGGGACCCTGACATTATGGACGCCACCGTGGCTGAATGTGTCAGGACGGGAGTCGGCATCGGTGCGCATCCGAGCTTCCCGGATCTCCGCGGCTTCGGCCGCCGGGCCATGGACCTCACAGCTGACGAAGTCCGCACCGACGTCATCTACCAGCTGGGAGCCCTGTCGGCGTTTGCCGCCTACCACGGCGGTTCCGTCTCCCACCTGGCACCGCACGGCCGCCTGGGCAACCTGGTGGCAACCCGGGCGGACTATGCCGGAGCCGTAGCCGATGCCGCCGTCCGGGTGGACCCGAAGCTGATCATCCTGGCGCAGGACGGTGAACTCGCCACCGCGGCGGTAGAGCGCGGCCTGCGGGTGGCCATCGTCGGCATCGCGGACCGCGCCTACCAGGATGACGGGACACTGGTGCCGCGCAGCGAGCCCGGCGCCGTAATCCACGACCCCTCCGTCATCGTCCAGCGCACCGTGCGGATGGTCACCGAAGGCCTCATCGAGACTGCCTCCGGCAGGGACATCGCCATCCAGGCAGACACGGTGCTGCTCCACGGCGACAACCCGGGCGCCGTCGAACTGGCCCGCCTGATCCGCCGCGAACTGATCGCCGCAGGCATCACCATCGCCCCATTGGCAGAGGTCCTCTCTGCAAAGCAGAGGGTTTCCTGACCATGGCCGCCACAACGACGACCAGCCGGACAACGCTGGACATCTACGAGTCAGGTGACGCCGCCCTGCGCGTGGTGGCACGGTCCGGTGACGCGGAAGCGAACTGGTCCACCGTCCACTCCCTTGCGGGTTGGTTGGCTACCGCCGGCGTCGACGGCATTTACGGCGCCGTTCCCACCTACGACTCCGTCCTGGTCGAATTCGACCCCTACCTCACCTCAGCGCGCCAGGTCCGGGCGTTCGTCCTCCTCGGAATGCGCCAACTGGACTTTGTTGGTACCACCCTGCGGGAACCGCGCCAATTCGAAGTGCCTGTGGTGTACGGCGGCGACTACGGGCCCGACCTGGACCGCGTGGCAGAGCACCAAGGCCTCGACATTGAGGACGTCATCGCCAGGCACACGGCCAAAACCTACATCATCCGCTGCCTTGGGGCCCCGGCAGGATCGCCCATGATGGACGGGCCGGACTTCCCGGCCCCCGTTCCCAGGCTCAAGGACCCGCGGCTGTCCGTTCCCGCCGGTGCCGTATCCGTGGCCGGACGCCAGGCCGTCATCGCGCCCGCAGTGGCGCCGGGTGGCTGGTGCGTCATCGGCCAGACCCCCTTGACGGTCCTGGACGCAGCACGCGAACCCCTGGTGCCCTACGTTCCCGGCGACGAACTGCGCTTCTACCGCATTCCCGCCGAGGACTTCGGAAACTTCGCCGGGCAGTTCCTGGAGGCAAGGCCATGACCGGGTCACTGATCATCCTGCAGCCTGGCCACTCCGTGGTCACCGACCTCGGCCGGACGAAGGGCCCCGCCTACGGCCTCCCCGTCAACGGCGCCCTGGACCAGTACTCCGCCAAAGCCGCGAACATCCTTGCCGGCAACGAAGACAACGACCCCCTGCTGGAACTCACCGCGCTGGACTTCCGGATGCGGGCCACCACCGACCTGCTCATCGCGGTCACCGGTGCACCCCTGGACCTCACGGTGGGCGGCCGTGAATGCCCGCAATGGGAGCCGGTATCTGTCCGGGCTGGCGAAACAGTGACTGTCCGCGGAATCCGCACCGGTCTCCGGGCCTACATCGCCGTCCACGGATCCTTCACGGTCCCCAGCCTGCTGGTCAGCTGCGCCCCTGACACTGTGGTGGGCTTCGGGTTGAAGCTCGTGGAGGGCTTCCGCCTGGAAACCCGGAAGACCACCGCGCCGATCACCCAGCCACACTTTGGCCTGCCGCTGTTCCGGCTGGGCCTCACCAAACCCGACTTCACCACCAACCCGGTCATCGATGTCACCGACGGGCCGGACGTGGCGGAATTCGGGGACACGGCCGACTTGCTGTTCACCACGCAGTACACCGTAAGCCCCCGCAGCAACCACATCGGACTGCGGCTCGGTGGTGCCCTTCCCGAGCGCCAGCTCACGTCCGAAGTGCTCTCCCGCGGCGTTCCGGTCGGAGCCATCGAGGTCCCATCCCGGGAGGAACTGCTGGTGCTGCACCGGGGACGCGGCGTCACGGCGGGCTACCCGGTCCTGGCAGTGGTCACAAGCCGCTCCCTGGACCTCCTGGCCCAAGCCAGGCCTGGACATACCGTCACCTTCAGAAAGACAACCGTCGCTGAAGCAACAGCCATGCACCGCACAGCCTGCCTGGAACTGGACAAATTACGGAACACCATCAACACAGTCTTCGGTCTCCTCGGGATCGGCGCCGGCCAGCGCTGGTACGAACTCAGCCCAGCGTCAGGAGCCTGAACATCATGAATGCTTTTCCCACCGCCAAGGACCGCGCCCACAAACCGCTACGCGATCCCTAACCCCTGCCAACCCGGGGCTACTACGTCCAGCCCATTGCCGGACGCAAGAGCCCGCCCATTCGCACTTTTTGGAGTACCAATGCCTTTTTCCGACTACACCACCGCCCTCGTCACCGGTGCATCCACCGGCATGGGCGCCGCCATCGCCGAACGGCTGGCCAAGCGCGGCCTCACCGTCCACGCGGTGGCCCGCAATGAGGAACGCCTCGCTGAACTGGCGGACCGTACGGGAGTCGTCCCGCACGTGGTGGACCTGACAGACACCGCCGCCCTGACCGCCGTCGTCAATGACCTGAAAGTGGACGTCCTGGTCAACTGCGCGGGTGTGTCCCGGCCCGGCAACATCCTGGATTCCTCCGAGCAGGACATCGACGAGCTGGTGGACGTGAACCTCCGCGGGCTGCTGCAGCTCACCCGGCTGGTGCTGCCCGGCATGGTGGAGCGCGACCTGGGCCACGTGGTGAACATCAGCTCGATCGCCGGCGTCTACAACTTCTACGGCCACACGGTCTACCACGCCACCAAGGCCGCCGTGCACCAGATCTCCCGCCAGCTCCGCAACGACACCGTGGGCAAGCGCATCCGGGTCACCGAAATCTGCCCGGGCCGCGTGGAAACCGAAATCTTCGGCCGCAACCTGGGCGGCAGCCCCGAGGCCATGGAAGAAGCCTGGAAGACGTACTACGAAGGCTACGAATCGCTGACTACCGACGACATTGTTAACGCCCTTGATTACGCCATTGAGACGCCGCGGCACGTGAATGTTGGCATGCTTGAACTCATGCCCACCTTCCAGGTCCCGGGCGGCCTGACCTTCGACCGCCGCGAGCCCACCGCCTGACACCCGTCCCGCTCTTCAACCACCACCAACCGATAGGTCCCCACCAATGCAGCACGTGCACACCGTCAGCTTTCCCGACCCCCAGCTCCTGGCTGACCTGTCGCCGCTTCCCGGCGGCCTGCACGGGGTGGTATGGGACATGAAGGAAGCCCCCGGTGGGGACCTGGGCAGCATCGACGGCGTCATTCTGCCCTACATCAATGCCGGGGCAGTGCTGGGTTCCCTGGGCAAGGTCCCGGACCTCAAGTTTGTGCAGACGCAGTCAACAGGGTACGACGGCGTCTGCGAGGCCGCCGGTCCGCGCGCCGCAGTGGCAAACGCCTCGGGCGTCCATGCAGCTGCCACCGCGGAACTGGCCGTTGGCCTCATGCTCGCCAAGCTGCGCGGCATCGACCAGGCCGTTAAGGACCAACAGGTCGAAAGCTGGAAGCCGCAGCGCCGCCAGTCCCTGGCCGACCGCAAGGTCCTGCTGCTGGGCATCGGCGGAATCGGCAAGGAACTGGCCCGCCGCCTGGAACCGTTCGAAGTCACTATCACCCGGGTGGGAAGCACGGCCCGCACGGACGCCGACGGGCAGGTCCATGGCCCGGACGAACTGGTGGCCCTCGCCGCGGACCACGACATCCTGGTCTCCGTCCTGCCCGTGAATGACAACACCCACCATCTGGTGGGCCGGGACGTCCTGGCCGCCCTGCCCGACGGAGCCCTGGTGGTGAACGTGGGCCGCGGCGCCGTCATCAGCACCGAGGCCCTGACCCGCGAAGTGGTCTCCGGCCGCCTCCAGTGCGCCATCGACGTGGTCGATCCGGAGCCGCTTCCCGCCGGCCACCCGCTGTGGTCCGCGGAGAACGCCCTCATCACCCCGCACGTGGGCGGCAACGCCTCGGCCTTTGAGCCCCGGATCCTGAAACTCCTGAAGCAGCAGCTCGAGGCGCTGGCCGCCGGCCAAACCCCGGCCAACCTGGTGCAGAACGGGCCCTTCCAGCAGGGCCCGTTCTAACGGCCGCCGCCGGGATCTGATGCAAAACGACTATGAAGAGGAAGTAGCCAGGATATGACAGGGCTTTTTGATCTCACGGGGCGCGTAGCCCTGGTCACCGGTTCGAGCAGGGGCATCGGTTCGGCCCTTGCCAAAGCGCTGGCCGACGCCGGGGCGACGGTGGTGCTGAACGGCGTCAACGAAGAACGTCTCAAGGATGCAGCGGCTGCCATGGCGGCGGAGTTCCCGCCGGGCCGGATCCACAGCATCGCCTTCGATGTGACCGACGACGGTGCTGCCGCCCGCAGCATCCGCTGGATCGAGGACAACGTGGGTCCGCTGGAAATCCTGGTGAACAACGCCGGCATCCAGCACCGGGTCCCCATGCTGGACCTGGACGTGGCCGACTGGGAACGCGTCCTCTCCACTGACCTCACCAGCGCCTTCCTGGTGGGCCGCGAAGCCGCCCGGCACATGATCGGCCGGGGCCGGGGCAAGATCATCAACATCTGCTCCGTGCAGGCCGACCTTGCCCGTCCCACCATCGCCCCGTACATCGCCGCGAAGGGTGGCCTGCGGAACCTCACCCGCGCCATGACCGCCGAATGGGCAGCGTCAGGGCTGCAGATCAACGCCGTTGCACCGGGCTACATCCACACCGAAATGACCCAGAACCTGGTGGATGACGAGGAGTTCAACTCCTGGATCCTCGGCAGGACGCCGGCCCACCGCTGGGGCACCGTGGAGGACCTGGCCGGTCCGGTGGTGTGGCTGGCCTCGGACGGCTCCAACTTCGTGAACGGACAGACCATCTTCATCGATGGCGGAATGACGGTGGTGGTCTGATGGCAACGTCCCTTGATATCGCATTGCCCGCCACCGGGCCGGCGCTGGTGGCCCATGCCGCGGGCGACCTGCGGATCGACGAGGTCCCGCTGCCCAAGCCCGCACCTGACGAAGCGGTGGTTGAGGTCCTCTACGGCGGGATCTGCGGCTCGGACCTGCACTACTGGCTGCACGGTGCGGCGGGGGAGTCCATCCTCAAGGCGCCGCTGGTCCTGGGCCACGAAATCTCCGGCGTGGTGGTGCGCGCAGCGGCGGATGGCTCCGGTCCGCAGGCAGGGACCGCCGTCGCCGTCCACCCCGCAACGCCCGGTCCCGGCGCCGCGCGCTACCCGGCGGACCGGCCCAACCTGTCGCCGGGCTGCACGTACCTTGGCAGCGCCGCCCGCTACCCGCACAAGGATGGTGCATTCAGCCGTTACGTCACGCTGCCTGTCCGGATGCTCCGCCCGCTTCCGGACAGCATCGACCTGCGCACCGCGGCACTGATCGAACCCGCGTCCGTCGCCTGGCACGCAGTGTCCAGGGCCGGGGATGTCCGCGGCAAAACTGCGCTGGTCATCGGCTCCGGCCCCATCGGTGCCCTCGCCGTCGCCGTCCTGAAGCGTGCCGGCGCCGCGCGGATTACCGCCGTCGACCTCCATCCCAAACCGCTGGAGATCGCCACGGCCGTGGGCGCCGACCAGGTGATCAACGCCGCGGACACCGAAGCCATCGCCACCGTGGAGGCCGACGTCGTGATCGAATCCTCCGGCAACCACCACGGGCTGGCCTCGGCCATCCGCGGCGCGGTGCGCGGCGGCACCGTGGTGATGGTGGGGCTGCTGCCCACCGGCATGCAGCCGGTGCCCATCTCCCTGGCCATCACCCGCGAACTTCAACTGCTGGGCTCCTTCCGCTTCAACGATGAAATCGACGACGTCATCACTGCCCTGGCCGACGGGACCCTGCACATCGAGCCCGTCATCACGCACGAATTCCCGCTGGCCGACGCGCTCCACGCCTTCGAAGTAGCCAGGGACTCCACGAGCTCCGGCAAGGTGCTCCTCTCCTTCGGCGATGCGGGGCAGGCCCAATGAGCGGGCACCTGCCTCCGCTGGTGGTGATGGGAGTCTCCGGCTGCGGCAAGTCCACCGTTGGTGCCCTCCTGGGCCGGCGCCTGGGCAAGCCGTTCTTCGACGGCGACGACTTCCACCCGGCCGGCAACAAGGAAAAGATGGGCGCCGGGATTCCGCTGACCGACAGCGACCGGGAACCATGGCTCGCCGTCCTGGGCGGGCTGCTTGCAGGACAGGGTGTGTTGCCTGCGGAACAAAACGGCGTGCTTGCAGGAGAGACCGGCCTGCTTGCAGGAACGGACGACGGCGGGCCAGCAGTGCCGCCGATTGTCGCCTGCTCCGCGCTCAAGCGCCGGTACCGTGACCTGCTGCGCGGCTACGCGCCGGACCTGGTGTTCGTCCACCTCGCCGGCAGCGCGGAAACCATCGGGGTGCGGATGGACGCCCGCGCCCACGAATTCATGCCGCGCACGCTGCTGGACTCGCAGTTCGCCGCGCTGGAGGACCTGGAGGAGGGCGAAGCCCACGTTCTTGCCGACATCACGCAGCCTCTCGATGTCCTCGTGGAATCGGTGGTCCGGCAGCTCGAGGCAGGTGAACCGATGGCGCAGGCAAGACCCGTGTCTTCCCTGGACGCTCTCCGCTCCGCCTGAGGACTTTCCTTGAAATGTGGGTGGTAGGTAGACTGGTCTACCTACCACCTTTGCGAGGAGTGCCCATGGCTGCTTCAGGCCTCTCGACCCCTTCCCGCTCGAGCCCTGCGCGGCCTCCCGCCCGCGAGCTCCTGCTCGAGGCTGCAGCGCGCCTTTTCTATGCGAATGGTGTCGCCGCCACCGGGATCGACACCATCACTGCCGAGGCTGGAGTGGCCAAGAAGAGCCTCTACAACAACTTCAGTTCCAAAGCGGACCTGGTGGCTGCATATCTGGAGGCCCGCCACGAGGAATGGCTGAGGCTCTACCGCAAGCGGCTGGAAACGGCGACGACACCGCGTGGCCAGGTCCTGGCGGTCTTCGATGCCTATCTGGACCACGCCAACTTCGCTTACGAGCACGGCTTCCGGGGCTGCGGCCTGCTCAACGCCGCGGCGGAACTGCCGGCCGGGGACCCTGGCAGGGACGCTGTGCGCCGCCACAAGGAAGAAGTGCAGGAACTCCTCGCGCGGCACGTGGCGGGGTTGTTGCCGGGCCGGAAAGAACAGGCCCCCGCAATCGCTGCGCACCTGGCGTTCCTGCTCGAAGGCGCCATGGCCAGGGCCGGCCTGGAAGGCTACGACGGCCCGCTGAAGGAAGCCGGCCGCATCGCCGGACAGCTGCTGGACGCCCTATGAACACCAGCCGCAGCCATCCCAAGGCACAGCTGTGGGGAGCGATGTCCATTGTGGCTGCCTCCGTCCTTTGGGGTACCACCGGGACCGCAGCCACCTTTGCCCCCGCCGTGAGTCCACTGGCGATTGGCGCCGTCGCAATGGGCTTGGGCGGCCTGCTGCAGGCCCTCTTCGCCGCACGGCACATCGCCGTCCAGTCAGGCAGCCTGCTCGAACGGTGGCGCCTGCTGTCGCTCGGTGCCGCGGCGGTGGCCACCTACCCGCTGGCCTTCTACAGCTCCATGCACCTCTCCGGCGTGGCAGTGGGAACCGTCGTCTCGATCGGCTCGGCCCCCGTCGCCGCAGCCCTCATCGAACGCTTCGCGGACAGGAAGCCGCTGAGCCGGCGATGGATTCTTGGCGCCCTGCTGGGAGTCAGCGGCTCCGCGCTGCTGTCCTTAGCCGGTCACGCCCCGGCAGGATCAGTTTCTCCCGCAGCTGCGCCGGCGGCTGCGGGAGCGTTCACGGATTGGGGTTCAACGGTGGGAATCCTCCTTGGGCTGCTGGCCGGCACCACGTATGCCCTGTATTCCTGGGCGGCACACCGCCTCACCGGTCAAGGGGTCACCCCCAGGGCGGCCATGGGAAGCATCTTCGGGCTGGGCGGGCTCCTCCTGATGCCTGTCCTCGCCCTGACGGGCGGCCCGCTTTTGGAGTCCTGGGGCTACGCGGGCGTGGGTGCCTACATGGCAGTGGTGCCGATGTTTGCCGGGTACCTCCTGTTCGGCTGGGGCCTGGCCCGGGTGGGGGCGAGCACGGCCACCAGCATCTCCCTGCTGGAAACCGTGGTGGCTGCCGTCCTGGCGGTACTCGTGGTGGGCGAAAGGCTTCCGGCACTCGGCTGGCTTGGCGCCGCCGTCGTTCTGGCCAGCCTGTTCATCCTAACCCCACGCACCCGCCCGGCAGCAGAACCAAAAGGAACTCCAGGGCTGGCGGCGGCAATGCCAGGACCACGCCCGACAAAGCAATGAAGGCAACGGCATAGATAACGCACTGGGGCAGGAACCGCTGCGGGATCAGCCGGTGCGCTGCCGCCCAGCACTCCGGGCCAGGACCGTGGGGCCCAGCAGCAGGCAGGCGCCCAGCCCCAGCAGCAGGATCCCCAGCACTACCGCACCCGGAGCGGGGATCCCGGCCCCGGCGACGATAAGCACTATGCCGATCAGCGCCGACACCATCCCCGGCAACAGGCCTGCGGGGAAACGGCGCGCCGGGTAGCCGGACAGCAACTCCATGGCCAGATGGGGATCGTCCGCGATCAGCCCCAGTTCGAGCTCCTTGAGCAGGCGTCGCTCCTCATCGGACATTGGCATGGCGGGCCCCTGTTTCCCTGGGAGGCGGTGACGGTATCGACCGTAGGAGCCTTCTACCGGTTAGTCAATAGTTTCAACGGCCCAGGCTGCCCTCATTCCAGGACGTCGTAGCGCAGCTCATTCCCCAATACCCGTACGCCTTTGGTGGGAACGTGCGGAACTGCCTTGGCGGGCGGCATCAGGTGTTCAACGGGCAGGCTGGCCAGCAGGACGCAGTGGTCCGAGATGAGGCGGCGGTGGCAGCGCCACCACAGGGTTTCACTGCACATAATGGCGGTCCGTGCCGCTTGGGAAGCGGCCACCAGCTCAGCGGCGGCCGTCAGGAAGTCATCGCTGCGCATATAGCCGGCGTATGCGCGGAATGACTCATTGCGAAGGGCCGTATCCGGAGAGTCCGGGAGCAGCTTGCGGAAGCCGCCCAGCCGCTTCTCCCAGCGGTAGCCGATGCCAGCCTCCGGAAGCCACACGGCCAATTGGTCCTTGCCGAAATGCGGATGCTTGCGGCTGCCCGGCCCGATCCGCACATCCACCAGCGACGTCACCCCCGCGGTCTGCAGCAGCGCTGTGAAGTCCTCCTGGGAGGCGGTGCCGTGGCCGATCGTGAACAGCGTTTCCATCCCGGCCATCATAGGCAGGTGCCTTCCGCCGTGCCCCGGTTCCGCGGCATTGTGGCATCAGGCCCCGGAAAGCCGGTTACCGGCGTCGTAATTCCGCGAACTCGATGGACGGCACGATGGCGCCCGCGTCCCGCTCCACGAAGTTGGTTCCCGGGGGCACCAGGTCGTCGATGGCATCCAGCACCGATTCGCCCAGCCGGACGTCCGCCGCGCGCAGGTACGCCTGGAGATGTTCCTCGCTGCGCGGGCCGATGATCACGCTGCTGATGGCGGGGTGGGCCAGGGCGAACCCAACGGCCAGGTCCACCAGTGACATCTCCAGCTTGTCAGCCAGGCGGGCCAGCGAGTCTGCGGCGAGCAGCTTGCGCTCGCTGGATGGCCCGGACAGGTCGTACCGGCCGGGAAGCGTGTGGACCCGGGTGGGCGGCCTGCCCGATTCCAGGACGAAGCTGCCCGAAAGCCAGCCGCCCGCCAACGGGCCGTAGGCAAGGACACCCAGCCCGTACTGCTGGGCGATGGGCAGCACATCGCGTTCGTTGCCGCGGACCAGCATGGAGTACGGAACCTGGTTGCCCAGCGGCGGGACCAGGTGGTTGGTGGTGGCCAGCCACTGCGCCTCCACAAGCTGTGCCGGCGTGAACACCGAGGTGCCGTAGTACAGGATCTTGCCCTGGCGGATCAGGTCATTCAGGGTTGTGATGGTTTCCAGGACGTCCGTGTTGTAGTCCGGCCGGTGCGCCTGGTAGAGGTCGATGCGGTCCGTCTGCAGCCGGCGGAGGCTGCCCTCCACCGCCTGGGTGATCCAGCGCCGGGAGTTTCCGGAGTGCGCCGGGTTGGGGCTCATCTGGCCGTGGAACTTGGTGGCCAGGAAGACGTCATCCCGGCGGCCGCGCAGCGCACGGCCCACCACCTGCTCCGATTCACCTTGCGAGTAGACGTCCGCGGTATCAATCGCGGTGATGCCGGCGTCCAGTGCTGCATGGATGATGCGGATGCCCTCATCAGCCCCCGTGGGGGCGCCCTGGCCATTGCCGGTCCCCTCGCCGAAATTCATGGTCCCAAGGGTGAGGGGACTGATGGGAGTACCCGACCGTCCGAACACCCGCAGCTCGCTAAGGCTCATCTCCGGTCTCCTCCACTCAGTTGCCGTGCCCTGGATCGGTCACGACGCTACACAGATTCGGCAGGCAGCCGCAGATTCGTGTTTTAGTCCTTCGCTTTTCGTCGCATGGAGTAACCGGGACCGCCGGGATGACGTTTTGTGGCGAGCAGCCGGGCCGCGTAAGCGATGGAGCGTGACCCCGCACTTCCATCCGTAGCAGCCAGGATCCACACCTTAAGCCCGTCTTGACGCGCCTGGCTGCGGCGTGGGTTTCGCCTCCGCGCCGCCCTGCAATAATCTGAACCAACGGTTGTGCACTGGGGTGTGAGCGCCCGGCACGACAGGCAGCACTGTAAGTTCCGGGACCATCACAGACGAGGCGGACACCCATGACGGCTTCAGACCAGCAGCACGCAGCACGGCCACCGATTCCCGCAGGCCCTCCAGCCGATGCCACGGGGCCGGTGGATCCGCACCTGCTGCAGCAGCTGGCCGACGCGCATGGCGTGGGCACGTCCTTCCAGGGCTGGGACGGCCTTCCCCACTCCGTCGCCGAGCCGACGCTGATCAAGGTGCTGGCGGCGCTGGGAGTGCAGGCGCACACCAACCAGCAGATCGAGGCCGCCCTGGCCGAGGTGGAACTGGCGCCCTGGCGCCGGATGCTGCCGCCCGCCGTCGTCGTCAAGGAGGGCGAACCGGCGCAGGTGCCGGTCCACGTACGGGACGGTGCCACCGCGAGCTTGAGCATCATCCTTGAAGGCGGAGCGGGATCGCGGGAAGCAGCCCAGCAGGACCTCTGGATCGAGCCCAGGGAGGTCGACGGCGTCTCCACCGGACGTGCCACGTTCTCCCTTCCCGAGGACCTGCCATTGGGCTGGCACACCCTGCAGGCAGAGTCGGAGGGTGCCACGGCCACTGCCGTCCTGGTGGTTACGCCCGCCCGGCTGGGCACCGCCAAGCCACTGGAGGAGCGCCGCGGCTGGGGGCTGGCCACGCAGCTGTATTCGCTCCGGTCGAAGCGGTCCTGGGGCATCGGGGACTTTGCCGACCTGGCGGACCTGGCGGCGATCAGCGGCGCCCGAGGTGCCGACTACGTACTGGTCAACCCGCTGCACGCCGCCGAGCCCGTTCCGCCCGTCCAGCCCTCGCCCTACTCGCCCTCCACCCGCCGGTTCTTCAACCCCCTGTACATCCGCGTGGAGGCCATCCCCGAGCTGGCGTACCTCCGGCCCCGGAAACGTGCGGCGCTGGAAAAGCTGCACGAGGAAGTGGCAGGACTGAACAAGGAAGGCGAACGGCTGGACCGGGACGCCGTCTTCGCAGCCAAGCTGCAAGCACTGGAGATGCTGTACCACACGCGGCGCTCGCCCTCCCGGCAGGCAGCGTTCGATGAATTCTGCCGCATCTCCGGCAGCGGCCTGGACGATTTTGCGCTGTGGTCCGCCATCCGCGAGGACCTGCCGCCGGGCGATGCCCTGTGGACGGATCCGGCCTACGCCATCGGTAGACCGGAGGCGGAGGCGCTGCGTGAGAAGCTGGCGGACCGGATCGGGTTCCACCGCTGGCTGCAGTGGATCTGTGACGAGCAGTTGGAAAACGCCCAGCAGGCGGCGCTCCACTCCGGCATGCGGCTGGGCGTGGTGCACGACCTCGCCGTCGGCGTGGACCACAGCAGTGCCGACGCGTGGACGCTGGGCGGTGTACTGGCCCCGAACACCAGCGTTGGCGCGCCGCCGGATATGTACAACCAGCAGGGCCAGGACTGGGGCCAGCCGCCCTGGCACCCGGCGCGCCTGGCCGAGGCCGGCTATGAACCGTTCCGCAACATGCTGGCCAACGTGCTCCGGCATGCCGGCGGCATCCGCGTGGACCACATCCTTGGCCTGTTCCGGCTGTGGTGGATCCCCATGGGGAACGCCCCCGGGGACGGTGCCTATGTCCGGTACGACCATGAGGCCCTGATCGGAATCCTCGCCTTGGAAGCCCACCGCGCCGGGGCCGTGGTCATCGGGGAGGACCTGGGCACCTTCGAGCCCTGGGTGCGTGACTACCTCGCCGCCCGTGGCATCCTGGGCACCTCCATCCTCTGGTTTGAGTACGACGGCGATTCACCCCTTGCGCCGGAGAAGTACCGAATGCAGGCGCTCGCCAGCGTGAACACCCACGACCTCCCGCCCACGGCCGGCTACCTGGCCGGAGACCACGTGGGTCTGCGCAGCCGGCTGGGCCTGCTGGAGCGGTCCGAACAGGAGGAACGCGCCGAGCACAACGCGTCGCTGGAGAAGATGTTTGCCCTGCTGCGCGAACGCGGGTACCTCTCCGAGGGGACTGCTGGCGGGGCCGGTGCACAGTCGGCGGAGGAGCACACCATCGAGGCGCTGCACCTCCTGCTGGCCCAGGCGCCGTCAGTGCTGCTGGGGGTGGCGCTGGTGGACGCGGTGGGGGAGCGACGGGTCCAGAACCAGCCGGGAACCACCGAGGCGCTGTACCCCAACTGGCAGGTTCCGCTGGGCGGCCCGGACGGCAGGCCCGTCTACCTGGACGACCTTCCCGCCAATAAGCGTTTCAACGCACTGCTCGCCGCGGTGGAGGGGGCCATACACGGGTCCTGAACAGCTGGTTAAGCACCATGGCCCCGCCGCTTCCTTAAGCGGCGGGGCCCTGGTGTTTGTTCCGCAGGCCTAGCCTGCAGTGATCACGTGCGTAAAGTGGTTGTACCGGAAGGTGACCGGGCCGCCGTCGTGCTCAAACACGATGTTGGCCCCAGGCGTTGCCCCGCCGGCCCCGTAACTGACTTCCCAGGATTTATTCAGGGCCGCTTTGAACTCATAGCTTCCCGCCGGCAGGTCCGGCACAGTGAGCTTCCAGACGAGGTCTGCAGGGTCCAGCACCAACTGCGCCTGGGCGCAGGACGGTTCCCAGTCCGAGGCGCAGCCAAGCTCGCTGTCCATGCTTCCGGCCGCTGCCACGGCAGATGGCTGCTGTGACGCGTAGACGGCGCTGAGAAGGTGCGTGCTGTTGTCGTACCTGAAGGTGACCCGGCCACCGGGGTGGTCCAGCACGATGTTCTGGCCATTCAGCTGGCCGTCGGCACCGTAGTTTTCGTCCCAGCTGCCGTTGAGCGCGGCCTTGTACTCATATTTCCCGGCCGGCAGGTTCGCGGTCAGCCGCCATATGCGGTCCGCCGGGTCCAGGACCATCTTTGCCTGCGGGCAGGCCGGATCCCACTGCGCCGTGCAGCCCATGGCCTGGTTCAGTGATCCGGCCACCGTGACCGAGTCAGGCTGCGGCGCCTGGCCTACCGTGACGGTCCTGATGCCGCTGGTGACGCTGAAGCCCGTGCCGGTCATGGCGGCCCGGTACTGGACCTTGGTGCCATCAGCCAGGGCGGAGATATCATCGGTTGCCGAGTACACGGGCGACGACGAATCGGTCCCCACCGCCGTCCACTCCCCGCCGTTCACGCTCCGCTCAAAGGACACCACATAGCTGGCCTTCTCCGGATCGGCGGTGGCACTTAGTTCCACCTTGCCTTCCACGCTGCTGCCCTCGGCCGGCTTCTGCAGGGCCAGGACGGGCGCGGGGACGCTTGCCGAACGGCTCCGGCTGGTGGCGGTGTGCCCGCCGTTGTCCAGCACGGTGGCGCGGTACTCCAGGGGCGTGCCGGCGTCCAGTGCCGCGACGTCGTGGAACACCTGGTACGGAGCAGTGTCGTCCGTGCCGATCTGCTGCCATGCGCCGCCTGCCGTCCTTGCTTCGAAGGTGACCTCGTAGAACGAAGTACCGTCGACGTCGGCCGTTACGTTGATGCGCCCGTTGTCACTTTGCGCTGGAGCCGGCTGCTGGAGGGCGACGGCGGGTGCAGCCTTTGAGTGCGGGATCCGCCCCGAGGATTCGTAGACGACGGCGGAGAGCGGCGGCACGGTCACCGTCAGCTTGGCGTCTTCCGAGGTTTTGGCCTCGTCGGCCCCTTCGCCGTAGATCCGCGTGTAGCTGCGCTTGGCAATGTAGGTGGGGATTGCCGCCGTCTGTGGCTGGGCGCTGTTGTTCAGGGCCACCACGTATTCGCGCTGGTCCTGCGCATCGGTGCGGGAGAAGGCGTAGATCCCCGGTCCGTCCGAGGCGTAGCGGTGCTGGTGGGCGCCGTTCCGCAGCGCCGGGTGTTCCTTGGTAAGGGCTGCCAGTTCGTGGATCTTGGCGTACAGCGGGTGGCCTTGGTTGAAGTTGTCCGTGGCGTGGGTGGCGTCCGTGCCCAGCAGGTCGTCGTCGAGGTACTCCGGCACCTTGCTGGCGAAGAGTGTCTGGCGTGCGTCCTGGTCACCGCCCGGCCCGGTGAAGCCCTGCTCGTCGCCGTAGTAGACCACCGGGTTGCCGCGGGAGAAGTACATCAGCTCGTGGGCCAGTTCGTCACGGGATACCTTCTCGGCGTCGCTGGCGGCGGGGTTGTCCTGGCTGATGAAGCTGCCGATGCGGCCCATGTCGTGGTTGCCCAGGAAGGTGGGCAGTTCGTAGACGTTGGAGTCGGCGTCGGTGTACCAGTCGTCGCCGGCGAAGAAGGTTTGCAGCGCCGTGGCGTCCTGGCTCTTGGAGGCGAAGTTGCGGGCCGCGTCCTGGAAGGGGAAGTCCAGGACTGCCTGCATCTTGTTGCGGGTGGTGAACTGCGAGGTGAAGCTCTTGCTGGTGTCGAAGACCTCGCCGAACATGAAGAACTCGTCCTTGCCATGCTCCTTGGCGTAGCTGAGGACGTTGGGACCGAATTCCTGCCAGAACTCGTTGTTGACATGCTTCATGGTGTCGATCCGGAAGCCGTCCACGCCGAAGTCGCCGATCCACGACTCGTAGATGTCTTCCATGCCGTGCACCACTTTGGGATTTTCGGTGAAGAGGTCATCCAGGCCGAAGAAGTCCCCGTACATGGAGTCCTCGCCGGTGAAGGTGGTGTCGCCCCGGTTGTGGTACAGCGTGGGGTCGTTCAGCCAAGCCGGCACTTTGAGGTTCTCTTCGCCGGGAGCCAGGACGGGTTTGTAGGGGAATGAGGTGTTGGCGTCCAGTTGGGGGAAGGTTCCGGTTCCGGCGTAGTCGCGGTCATCGAATGCTTCGCCGGAGGCCGTCCTGTACGGGACGGCGTCCTTGGAGACGTAGCCCTTGCGGTCCCCTTCCTGGTAGCCGATGACGTCCGCCGTGTGGTTGGTGATGATGTCGAAGTACACCTTCATGCCGCGGGCGTGGGCTTCGTTGATGAGGGCCTTGAGTTCGTCATTGGTGCCCAGGTGCGGATCGATCTGGGTGAAGTCGGTGACCCAGTAGCCGTGGTAGCCGGCTGACTTGTCCTCGGGCTGGACTGCCTTGTTCTTGAAGCTGGGGGTCAGCCAGATCGACGTGGTGCCCAGGCCCTGGATGTAGTCGATCTTGCTGCGCAGGCCTGCGAGGTCGCCGCCGTTGTAGAAGCCCTTCTTTGTGGGATCAAAGCCGGAGACCATGGGGTCTGGGCCCAGCCCGCCCTGGTCATTGGCGGTGCTGCCGTTGCTGAACCGGTCCGCCATGACGAAGTAGAAGTTCTCATCCGTCACGGGACCACGGAGCGAATGGAGGGCCGATGCGGATGCCTGGCCCTTGCCGCGGGCATCCTTCAAGCCCGGATCGTCGGAACCAGGAGCGCCGTGGGCAGGAAGGACTGCCGCGGAAACGGCAACGGCGGCGGCCAGGAGGCCGGCGGCCGACGTGGCTGCGAGTCGCCTGCCGGTGGGTAGGCCAGCGGCGGGGGGTTGTGTTCCTGCCGGGCTTGCCGGCAGTTTGGCGCGTGGGGGTGCGCCGGGAGGGGTGCGGAATAACAAGGGTGAGACCTTCCTGGGAAGCAGCGCTGCTGTACAGGCATGCCGTTGACATGGGGATGCGGCAGGAGGATTCCAAAAGACAGCATGCTGTCCATGTGAATCAAGTCACAACTGTAAGCGCTTGCACTGGATTACTCCAGTGTTTAGGGAACGCAGCGTACTGGGAAGTTCTGCGGGAGGGTCCTGCTAGTCGGCGGCCACCAATGCGGTGGGTGACGGGGTCTGCAGGTTGTGCAGTGCCGGTCCTGGGAGGCCGGTGATGGGGTCCAAGTCAAACGTGGTGATGTTGTCCGAGCGTTCGTGGGCCACGTGGAGCCAGTTTTCACGGAGCAGGTGATGCCGCGGCCAGTTCCCGCCGCTGTCAAAGTCCTTGACAGGAATGAGCTCCGTACCTTCCCCGCCAACTTCCAGGACACTGATGAGGTTCGAGCCGCGGACGCCGGCGTAGGCGAAGTTCCCCTGGAGGCCGAGGCAGATTTCAGCGGCAGAATCGCCTTCCTGGCTTCCGCCGACGGTTGCGGGTCCCCGGAATACCAACTCGAAGGTGCCTGCCTCGGGCCGGACCACGAACACCTCCACCGAGTATTCCGACACGATGAAGACGTTCCCGCTTGGGTGTTCCACCATGTGCCGCGGGCCGCTGGCGGCGGGGAGGACCACCTCGTGGTCGGCCACCAGTCCCGCGCCCGGCTGGTAGTTCCAAATGCGGAGGGTGTCATGGCCCAGGTCCGTGGTCATGATGCGGCCATCCTGGAGCACCAGGCTGGCATGGGCCCGGCTTTGCCTCGGGGCACCGGGAGAAAGGGCGGCGTGGGGATCAACCGAGGGCGCGGCGGGGAACCGCCCGGTCATGCCGCCGTCGGAATCCAGCTCGTAAAGGAGGACCTGCCCGTCGCCCCAGCACGCCGCGGTGACAAAGCGGCCGTGGGGGTCGACGGCGACATGGCAGGTGGCCTCGCCGGCAGGCTGCGGATTCCCGTAGGGTTCCAAGGCGGCTTCGCCGTGGCGGCGGTATGCCTTGACTTTCCCGCGCTGCTCGGCCGCCGCGTACACCACGGGAAGTGTTGGGTGGACAGCAACGAACGACGGCGATTGCGCCTCGACTGCCGTCCCTAACCATTCGAGGCTGCCGTCCGGGTGCTCACGGACAGCGCCGATGCCGTCCGCGCGGCCGCCGCCATCCGCGGTGTACGTACCGACCCAAATGATGTTGCTGGTTGCATTGCTGATGGCTGCCCCGTTGGTCATGGTCCAATCCTGCCAACACTTGGCCCTGTTGACGGTACCGGGCCACTGATTAGCATGGGATTTCCGGCAGTGCGGAAGGGAGATGCGTCGTGGTTATGGTTTCATTCATTTCGAAGGCCTTCCGACGTTCTTCGGAGATCCGGGCCTAGCCGGCGTGAAGGTGCCCGTCGGCTGCCCGGAAGGCGCTGCTCCGCTTCCTGCTGGACTACGGGATGTCCATGGCCAGTCCCCGCCGCTGGGTTTCGACCGGATCGTCTCCCAGTTGCGGTCTGTAGGCTGTGTTTTCGCCGAAGAGGAAGCCCGGCTTCTGCTGGCTGAGGACTCCGGCCCCTCTGAACTCTCCCGGAATGTCCAGCGCCGGATGGAGGGCGTCCCCCTGGAGCAGGTCCTGGGCTGGGCAGAGTTTGCCGGCGGCCGGGTTTTGGTTGAGCCCGGGGTTTTCGTACCCCGGCGCCGCACGGAGCTGCTGGTCAACCAGGCCCTTGTCTTGTTGCAGAACCATTTACTGCCGGTCTCCCCGGTTGTGGTGGACCTGTGCTGCGGCTCGGGGGCGGTCGGGGCTGCAATTCTTCGCCATGCCCCGCAGGTGGAGCTGCACGCGGCGGATATCGAGCCTGCTGCCGTGAGGTGCGCCCGGCGGAACCTGGAACCGCTGGGCGGCCACGTTCATGCGGGTGACCTGTTTGCGGCCCTCCCGCCCGCGCTGCAAGGCCAGGTCCGGGTGCTCGCCGTCAACGCTCCTTATGTACCCACCGAGGCCATCGGAATGATGCCGCCGGAAGCTCGGCTGTATGAGCCGGTCGTTTCATTGGACGGCGGGTCCGATGGGCTGGACTTTCATCGGCGGATTGTTGTCGACGCCATGAAGTGGCTGGCTCCCTCCGGTCATCTACTCATCGAGACCAGCGAGCGACAGGCCGGGGGCACCTCCGAAATCCTGGCCGCAGCCGGGTTCACTGTGCGCACAGTGCGGGCGGAAGAACTGGGCGGGACTGTGGTGGTCGGGCGCCGCACGGTGGAGGGAGTGCGGCGGCAGCACCCCGGTGGCGCCGTTCACCGGCAAGCTGATGGCCCTTGATCCCGGCATCACCGCAACGCCCCGGCCCGTAGATCCTCGACTTCCGCTTTACGTCAATCACGGCGCCCCTCTGGTGCGGTCAATTACAGGGGCCCTCTGGTGCGAATGAACTCATGTCTGACCGCAGGGGACCGTCGGGCCGCCACCAAGGAAGCAGGCCTCCGCGGACATTTCATTGTCGTTGGTGGAGTGGTGGGGGTGGTTTGAAGTAGTGGTTTTGTTGGGGTGTTTGGGTGGGGTCGATGTGGGGTGGGGGGATGAATGTG
>NZ_JBQCMK010000017.1:0-68791 GCF_051965175.1 Arthrobacter sp. SAFR-044 | reverse complement strand
GCGAACCGCTGGACCTCGTTCAGGAGGTCACCGGGCTCGCGGTTTTCCAACCAGGACGCCATCGAGGACGTGCGCTCTGCCGCCTGCCGGACCAAGTCGCTGGCCATGCCCTGCTGGTCCGGGGCGCTGGCCATGCTGTGCAGCTGGCTGGAGATCGTGCGGATGCCTTCCGCGGCCTTCTGCTGCTGGGTGCCTGCCTGGCTGGTAAGGCCGGACTTCGCCTGGTGCAGCAGGTCCTGCGCATTGGCCTTCGCCTCATGCGCCACGTTCGCGGCCTCTTCCTTCGCAGTCTGGGCCACTCCCTGGGCTGCAGATGCGGCCTCACCGGCAACGTTGGAGGCCTCCTCCTTTGCTGCCTGCGTCTTGGAGGTGTCACCCGAAGTGGTTGGGTAGGAGGCCTGCTGGGGAGCTACCTCCGTTGCACCATAAGGATCGGCGAGGACCGGATCGCTGGTGGTGTGCGGGGTCTGGGGCCATTGGTTCTCTGTCATCTTCGCTCTCTTTCAGAAAGGGTTAGCTGGCGATCAAGAACCAGCAATGCTGGCAACTTAGTAAGCAAGGTTACTAATTAGATACTAAGCACACTTCCCATTTGGATTGCAAGGGGTAGTGCTGCGGTTTCGAAGTTCCGGTGCGGAGGATAGGCTTGAACGGCGGGCGAATAGTAAGCCTACTTGCGAATATGTTGCTAAGCATGCTTATTGTAGTGGTGTAGCGACGCAGGGTGACCAGCACTTAGCCACCTACAGGAAGGCCGCGGCCGATGACCAGCAATCTCGATCCGGACGCCCGGAGCAGCTACCGCCTTATCACTTTGGCGGCACGGCTGATCCAGAGGCGACAGGACGATGCACTGGCCCCCCTTGGCCTCACCCGTGCCGCCGTTATTGCACTGGAAGGCCTGACGGGGGGCCCACTGAACCAGGAACAACTTGCCGACGCGATCAGGGTCCAAAGCCAGACGCTGGGCCGGGTCCTTACCCGGCTCGAGGGCACCGGACTTATCACCAGGACCCGCCACGCCTCGGACCGCCGCCAGCTGAAAGTGGAGCTGACGGACGCCGGTGTTGCCGCCGTCGAAGCGGCGCGCCAAGCGGAGGTCAACGCCTATCCGGACGATCCCGACATCGGGTGGAAGGAACTCCGGGAGGAACTCACCAAGTTTGTCCGTGCCGTCCCACTCAGCCGCGATAGTGGCGTGGTTCCGTTTGCTCCGCCGGAACACCGGGCGGGGCACCGGCCCCAGGCCGGACGGGCGGCCGGCATCCGGGGTTGGGAACAGCCGCACCAGAACTGAAAAGGATCAAGAAGCTGCAGGGGCGCTACGGCTTACGACGACGGGACGTCCGGTCCCGAGGACCAGCGCAGCAATGCTGCGGCAGGCACGCCCTCCGGCAGGACCGGTCCCGGAACCAGGAGGACCCGGGCGTCGGTGAGGGCAGCTGCCCGAAGCAGCGCCGCAGGGGCCGGCACTTCTCCCAGGATTCCTGCGGCCAGCGCTTCATCTTTGGCTGTGGCGATCCAAGGCTCAGCATCCAGGGCCAGCAGGGTCCGTCCGGACAAGACGGCGTCATCAAGGATCAGGAGCTCCACCTGCGCCTGCTGGAGTGCATGCACAACCGCTCCGATGCCATGGGCTGCCTCCGGATTGGCCTGGCCCTCCTGGACGGCCAGCCTGTCCATGACAGCCTTCTGCTCCTCCGCCCACAGCTCGGCAACGTGGCGGTTTACCTGGTCCTCCAGGTTGGCGCTGTCAGCGCCGGCGGTATGGGTGTGTGAATCCACTTCCGACACTAATGTCCTGCTGGCCTCGGAAAGATTGTCCTTGACCAGGCCACGGGCGCGGACGTCACCGGCGAGAACGATCAGCCGGGCCCCGCTGGAGCTGGCCACCCTGTCTATCTCGCCCGCCACTTCGTCGGCATTCCGGCGCCAGACGTCCTCGGTGTGGTGCTGGAACCGCAGCTCCGACCAGCCTCCGCCGTGGAACTTGTGCACGTGCTCGGACTCGCCCTCCACTTCCTGCACGCCGGCGGGCACCCCTGACCCGGCCCGGTACAACCGGATTTCGCCATGTTCCCGGCTTACTTCCGCCACGACATAGGCAAGGTCTTCCGGCCGGTGCTTGACCAGCGGCAGCAGGTCAGGGACAGGCTCCACGGCCAGCCGCTCGGGCAGGACAAGACCGCCCGGAAGCACCTCATTGACTTCAGTTTTCCCGGCATGGACCAGGGCGAACCGTGCCACGGGGGACGGTACTCCGGCTGCCGGCTTGAGGGCTTGTTCCATTGCCTCGATATCAGCGGGGGTTGCCCCTTTTGCTTCGAGTTGGGCCCGTGTATTTCCGGGCCTGACGTCGCCGGCTTCGAGCGTGTCCACTGTCCCGGTTCCCGCGTTCACGTACGCCGTGCACCAAGGACCGGGGGTGCGGTATAGATCGGCATATATCTGCAGGCTTGTGGTCACTTTTCCTCCTCCGCAACGAGTGGGGCTGAGGTGGTTTTGCCGCGTTCCGCCATGGCGATCTCCTTCGCGCGTGACCCACAGGCTTACTGGTTCGTCACTTCAAGGTAGCAGCGGGCATCCGCGTGCTGAAGGGCCTTCCGGCCCCTTGCCGCTCAGGCCCGGCAGGCGTCCTGCAGGGCCCGGACGGAGTCTGCCGGCACCTGGTCCCCGGCATCCGCAAGCTGCCCCAACGGCGTCGTGATCTCCGCGGGGACCCCTGCCGTCCGTGCAGCCGAGACCAAACCTGCCAACGCCTTGCGGTCCTCAACGCTGACCAGTCCGTCCTGGACTACTGCGCAGACTTGCCGGTTGACTTCCTGGGCGGCGGTCGAGGCAGCCTTGGAGGCGGCGTCGCTGGCCGCGTTTCCCGCAGCGTCCCCCACGGCGCCGCACCCCGTCAGCAGCAGGGCGGCGGCAAGGACAGTGGCGGGAACGACGGCGGGACGAAAAGTCATGCCTCCAGCGTACCGGCGGCCTCCTACCGCCGCGCCGGGACGCCGAGGATGCTGTCCAGCAGGGGATTCCGGAACTTGTCCTCGGGATCATGGCTTGCAGCAAAGGCACGGAAGTCGGCGAAGCGCGGGTAGAGCGCTTCCCAGTCGTAGCCGTCCGCGGTGAACAGCTTGCCCCAGTGCGGCCTTGCACCAAAGGGCCGCAGGGCTTCCTCCAGGACCGGAAGGAAGCCCTCCACCTCGGGCTGCAGCGGCTTCCACGTGAAGTGCAGCGCAACGCTCTGCTGCCGGAAGAAGGGGCTGAGCCAGAACTCGTCCGCTGCGCCGGTGCGGATCTCCGAGACAAACAGCAGCGGTGCGAGATCGTCGGCCAGCGCGCGGACTGCCTGGAGGGCGGCGGGGGCGTGCTCCAGGGGAAGGATGAACTCGCTCTGGAGTTCGTCTCCGTTGCTCGGGGTGAACTCATGCCGGAAGTGCGGGAGCCGGTCCAGCCACAGGCCCGGTTCGTCCAACTGCGCCGTGCAGTTTTCCGCGGACATGTCCGGCAAGGGATGTCGGGGATGCAGCGCGGCGGTTGCCCCGAACAGGCTTGGAAGCGCCTCCTCCTCGTCGAGGGCCTTGAGCCAGACCTGGTTGATCCTGTCGCCGGCGTAGTCCGTAAACAGGCTCACGCTGTAGGCGCTGGACACGATGGTGGAGAAATCGGCCAGGGCGTTGTCCCACGGCAGGTCCTCGAGAACCCGCTGGCGCATCCTGAAGCTGGGCCGTACCGCCAGTTCCAGGCCAGTGACAATGCCCAGGGCCCCGATGCCCACCACGCTTGCCAGGAACTCGTCACCGTCCGCCCTGGTCAGCGTGACCTGCTCGCCGGAGGCCCGGACCAGGTCGATGGATTCCACGGCGCCGGCGAGGGAAGGGTTGTTCACGCCCGAGCCATGCGTGCCGGTCTGCACCGCCCCTGCCACCGAGATATGCGGCAGCGAGGCAAGGTTGTGGATGGCAACGCCGGACTCCTCAAGGGTCCGGCACAGCGCCCCGTAACTCACCCCGCCGCTGACGCGGACCGTTCCCCGGCCGCGATCCAGCACCACCTGCTGCGGCAGGGCATCGAGGAGGACGTGGACGCCGTCGGTGTCTCCTACCCGGTTGAACGAGTGCCGGGAACCCAGTGCCTTTACCCGCGGCGAAGCGGCCACGATGGAGGCCAGTTCCGCTGCGGATTCCGGCCGCCTGACATCCGCGGAGGAGTATTCGAGGTTTCCTGCCCAGTTCTTCATCGAGTGGCTTTCGCTTGGGGTCGGTTTCCTCCCACTGTCAGCGCTAACAAACGACGCTGTCAAGGCGCTTCCGCTGGGTGGGCGGGGAGGCCCTGCGGTCGTGAACCACCCGCCTCCCGGACGCGAGGGGCGGCCGGGAGGCGGGCGGGCGTTAAGGCGGTTAGCCAGGAGTTCCTTCGCTGCCGGCGGGCGTGGTGCGCGGCGGCGGGACGCGCCGGGTCCCGGTGGCTTCAAACGCCGCAGCAAGCCGGAGCAGTTCCGTGTCACCGTAGGCCTTGCCGGCGATGGTGAGGCCCACGGGCATCGCGATGTCCGCCGCGATGCCCATGGGAACAGTGACGGTGGGAATGCCAAGGTGCCGGGGGACCAGGTTTCCGTTGGCCACCCACAACGTTGCGCCAGGCGATGTCAGCCGAGGCGGTGTTGGTGTCCGCGTCCGCCGGGCCAACATCGGCAGCCGCCGGGAACACCACGGCATCCAGGCCCAGACCGTCCATCCACTCCTCCAGGTCCACGCGGCGGGTTTCCTCGAGCCCCTTCAACCCGTCGCTGAGGTGTGGAATCTCTGCCAGCAGCGGTGCTCCGTGCTCCCGGATCCATGCTGGATACTCTGCGATGTCGTCATCGAACCCGTCATAGCGGTCCGGCAGCGCGCCGTCCGGGGCGGGGAAGATGGCGGCTCCATCGACGTCGGCCAGTCGGTTCAGCTGCGGGTCGCCGTTGGCACCCAGGAAGTCATTCCACGCCCAGGCGGAGAGGTCCACGATTTCCCGGCGCAGGTACTCCGGGGACACCAGGCCGCGGGTGGCGAGGGTGGGGGCGCCGGGCCGGTCCCCTTCGTAGTTGGAGACCACGGGGAAGTCCACTTCCACCACGTCGGCCCCTGCGGCTTCCAGGTCGCGGCGGGCCGCGTTCCACAGTTCAATGATGGAGCCACGGGTTTGAATCCGTTGCCCTGTGGGTCCCCCGATGCCCGGTGCTTGGGCAGTGCCGGCCTGCGGATCAGCGTTGATGTACATCCGCGGCACGCCAAGCCGTTTGCCCGCAAGTACGCCTGCCGCCGCGGCTGCGTCCGGAACGGCGAGACCTACGTACGACGGCGGGCGGACAGCCGATGCCATGGGCACCGGAATCCAGGGCTGGACACGCCAGAAGTCGCCGCGTGGCTCGGCGTCATCGGCCACGACGACGTCCAGGACCTCCAGCAGGTCCGCCATGGTGCGGGCGTGCGGAACCACTACATCCATGGTGGGAACCAGGGGCCAGTTGCCGCGCACGGAGATGACGCCGCGGGAGGGCGTGTAGGCGCAGAGGGCATTGTTCGACGCCGGCGCCCGGCCTGAGGACCACGTCTCCTCGGCGAGTCCGAAGGCTGCGAAGCTGGCGGCCGTTGCGGTGCCGGAGCCGTTGGAGGAACCGGAAGCATAGGCCGCAGTAAGGAAGTCCGCGTTGTACGGGCTCTCCGCACGGCCGTATGCCCCGCGCTGCATACCTCCGTTGGCCATGGGCGGCATGTTGGTCAGTCCGATCAGGACTGCGCCCCCGGCCCGCAGCCGTTCGATGGTGAAGGCGTCCCGCTGCGCCACGAGGTCCTTGAACGCCGGTGAGCCGGCAGCGACGGTGAGGCCTTTGACCTGGTAGCTGTCCTTTGCTGTGTAGGGGATGCCGTCCAGGGGGCTGAGCGTGGACCCGGCAGCACGGCGGCGGTCCGAGTCCTGCGCCTCGGCGATGGCCTCGGGGTTCATCACCACGAGGGAATTCAGGCATATTCCTGACGAGTCATACTTCTGGATACGCTGCAGATAGGAACGGACCAGCTCCTCGCTGGTAGCCTCTCCGGACTCCAGCGCGGCGCGGAGCTGGCTGATGCCGGCCTCCACTACGTCGAACACCTCCGCAGCGGCCGGTTGATGAGTAGCCTGCGCGAGCTTCATGCTGCACCGCCTTTGAGCAGGGCCGGCTGCTGCTGGGTGATGCAGTGGATGCCTCCGCCGAAGGCGAAGATATCCCGGGCGTCCACCAGTTCCACGGTTCGTCCGGGGTAGGCGCGTTCCAGTATGCCTGCGGCGATGCTGTCGTTGGGATCGTTGAAGCTGCACAGCACCACCACCCCGTTGGCCACGTAGTGGTTGATGTAGGACCAGTCCACCCAGCCCTCGTCGTCCCTGAGCGTGGTGGGGGCCGGAACGTCGATGATGCGCAGCGGCTGGCCCTGGGCGTCCAGCTGCCCGGCGAGGACCGTCTTCAGCTGCAGGTAGACGGCATGGTCGGGGTGGGCGGGGTCATCCTGGCGATGGAGCAGGATGGTGCCGGGGCCGGCGAAGGCGGCCACAATGTCCACGTGGCCACGGGTGCCAAACTCGTCGTAGTCGCGGGTGAGGCCCCGCGGGAGCCAGATGGCCTTGGTGGTGCCCAGGGCTGCATGGACTTCTGCCTCGACGGACTCCTTGGTGGCGCCGGGGTTTCGGCCCGGATCGAGCTGCACCGTTTCGGTCAGCAGTACCGTGCCTTCACCGTCCACATGGAATCCGCCGCCCTCGTTCACCAAGGAGCTTCGCCTGACTGGCACGTTGGTGCCGGCCGCCACGCTCCGGGCCACGTCCTGGTCCTTAGCCCAGGCAGCCCAAGTCTGAGCGCCCCAACCGTTGAAGATCCAATCGACGGCGGCGAGTGAACCGTCCGGCTGGTGAACGAAGGTAGGACCGCTGTCCCGCAGCCAGGCGTCGTCCAGCGGAACCTCCAGGACGTCGATGCCCTGGCCGAGCCATTCCCGCGCGGCGGTGGCATCGCGCGGATCGGCGATGACCGTGACGGGCTCGTACCTTGCGATGGTCCGGGCCACCGTGGTCCAGGCGGTCCGCGCCCGGTCCAGGGTGCAGCTTCCCACCGGCCCGAAGGTGTCGTTTGGCGGCGGGAAGGCCATCCAGGTCCGCTGGTGGGTGCCCCACTCTGCGGGCATGCGGGCTGCGGTACCGGTGGAGGCGTGGTTAGGGGCGGCGCTGCCACCGACTGTCGAATAAATGAATGCCATTCATTTATTATGGGGACCATTGCGGCAGCACGCAAGGGTTTTTCAAAGCTGGTCCGTATTGGTCCGGTCAACGGCGGCCAGGATGGCCCGTGCCAGTTGGTCGGGCTTGGTGAACTGCGGCCAGTGCCCCGTGGGCAGGTCGATGTACTCCACGTCGCGGACCCTGGCCAGTTCTGCGACGAACGGGTGCCCGGCTGCGATCCACTCGCGGATCATGGCGGACGGGAACTGGCAGGCGATCACGGTGGCGGGTACGCCGTAGCGCCGTTCGTCATGCAACTGCTGCTTGCCATACGCCACGCCGCGGGGCTCCGGCACAGCCCGTTCCCGGAATGCCTGGCGAAGCCCGTCATCGAGGTCCACCAGGTCGGCGTCGTCGAAATCTTCCCAGGGCGGCAATGGCACCTCGTCGCCCACGGCCGGCAGTTCGTCATTGATGGCACCGCCTTCAGCGAGCGGGCCGCTGTCCACGTAGATGGCACGCTCCACCTTCTCCGGACGGGCATCCACGGCGCCGTGGATGATGGCACCGCCCCCGGAATGGCCCACCAGGACCACCTTGCCGGGCAGGCCATCCAGGACCTGCACCACCGCGTCAATGTGGTCCTGCAGGTTGATGCCCGCCCTGGCGGCGTCCACGGACTCCTTGCCGGGGAGGGTGAGGGGGTGAAGGCGATGCCCTGCCGCTTCGAGGGCAGGCGTCACCCCTTCCCAGGATGAGGCGTCCAACCAGAAACCGGGAACCAGGATGATGTCCATGACCGAACCCTACTCCCCGCCCTGACACGGGAATACGGCCTGTCCTACCGTTTCCGCTTCCGGTCCTTCCCCGAGGGCCGGCCTTCGCGTTCGTAGGCCTCGCGCTCCGCCCAGCGCTGCGACTTTCCCGCGGAGACCACCTTCTGGTGCCACTCGCGGTGGTACGCGCGCTGGGCTGCGACGTCAGAGCGGCGTGCCAGCGCAGCCAGCTCCCGCTGCATCTTCAGGTAGGAGTTCCAGCGGCGCTCTGTCAGGACACCACTGTCGATCGCCTCCCGGACCGCGCAGCCCGGTTCGCTGCCGTGGGCGCAGTCCGCGAACCGGCAGCCCGCAGCCAGTTCCTCCACGTCGCCGAACATTCCGCCCAGGCCCTCGCCGGCGTCGAACAGCCCGAAACCCCGGACTCCGGGCGTATCCATCAGCACCGTACCGTTGGACAGCGGAACCAGTTCGCGGGCGGTGGTGGTGTGCTTGCCCTTGAAGTCCCCGGACCGCACCGCCCCGGTCTGCTGGACCTCGCGGCCCACCAGCGCATTGATCAAGGTGGATTTGCCTGCGCCGGACGGACCGAGCAGGACGATCGTCCCGCCCGATGGAATGCGGGACATCAGCTCGTCGATCCCATCGCCGTTCTCAGCCGACGTGGTGACCACCTCCACGCCGGCCGCCTGCAGGATGACTTTCCCCACGACGTCGTCCGCCACCTGCGCAAGGTCCGCCTTGGTGACGATCACCAGCGGGGTGGCACCGGAGTCCCACGCCGCGACGAGGGTGCGTTCCAGGCGGTTGTGCGTGAGCGGCCGGTCCACAGGCACGACGACGCCCACGGTATCCATGTTCGCGGCCAGGACCTGCTCTTCGGAGGAGTCCTCGAACGCGCGCTTGCGGCTGAGCTCGGAGCGGCGCGGGAGTATTGCCAGGATCTGGCGGTCTCCCGCCCGGTTGGGACCGATCCAGACCCAGTCCCCGGTGACGGCCGGCTGGCCGGACAGGGGATACGGCAGGTGGAGCAGTCCTTCGCCGACGGCAACCAGCAGCAGGGTGCGGTCCACACGGACAACCCTTCCGGGTTCCGTGGCGTCTGGGCAGGGGTGCTGCTCGAAGTGGCGGGCGACGGCGGGGGTGTAGCCGTAGGTGCCGAGGCCGCCGGTTGGCTGGGTGGTGCTTGAGGTGTTGTCCAGGGGGTTGCCTGAAGAAAGGTGCACGATAGTTTCCTTGCGGGTTCCCCGGTGCAGGAACGCTGTTACGGAAAGCTGCCGTCAGCAAGCGAGCGTGCAACCGGGAGGGATGGTTGATGTGGTGGGTGCGGGGCGCTCAGGGCGCGCGGCAACTGCAGTCATCAAAACCACCTCCAATCCCTCGTGCTGGCTCCCGTTTCCCTGCCGGGGGACGGCGGGGTGGAACCGCGTCCAACTTTAGCCGCCTCCGCCGTCGGGGGCCAGGGCTACGCTGCCCGCTAGAGGCGGCCCGCGGGGTGCCCGCGTCCGCGGCCGCGGTATCGCATCACGGCATCGGCGTTGCCGCACCGTGCCGAGCAGTAGGCGCGGCGTCCGCCGCGGCTGGTGTCGGCGAAAACCCTGGGGCAGCCGTCCCTGGCGCAGGTACCCAGCCGCCCTCCCGCTGCCTCCGTGATGAAGAGGGCCAGGCCACCTGCGGTGAGGGCACGCACGCGCTCCACCAGGCTGTCGCTGGTCTCAGCAAAGTGGAGGTGCGGACCCAGTCCGTCGTGGACCGTGAGGAAAACCCGCTTGACCCCCTGTTCCAGCAACGCGTTCACTGTGCCGCAACGCCCCTCCTCGCTGTCCAATGCAAAGACAGTGCGCAGGCGTATTGTCCACTCGCGCAGGAGCGCTTCCTCCTTTGCGCCCACCTGCGGATTGTGGAACAGGTGGCCAGCCAGGAGGTCTCCCAGGGCGCGTTCCTCCCAGCCTCCGCCGTCGAGCATGTTGACCAGTGCTTCCGCCACCCGGACGCCGGACATGTTGTCATGGTTGAACTGCATAAACTCATGACACCACACTGGGCATGACGGCGCCCTGCCCCGGTAGGCCCCGCCGCACTCTCCGTTTTCCTGACCCAGGAGCCACACCCTTGACCACCACCGCCGCCACCACCCGGTCCCTCCAGTCCCGCATGCGCAGGACGCTGGTGTGCGCGCAAATCTTTTCCGGCCTGGGCAACGGCTCCACGCTGGCCCTGGGTTCCATCCTCGCCGTGGATTTGTCAGGGTCCGAGGCCTGGGCAGGCTCGGTCAACACGTCCCTGACGCTGGGGACGGCAGTGACCGCCATTCCGCTGGCGCAGTTGGCCCTTTCCCGCGGCCGCCGCTTCGCTCTCGCTTCAGGACTTGCTGCGGCGATTGCGGGCACCGCGCTGATGGTGGGCGCCGTGATCACGGGATTCTTCCTCCTGCTGCTCGCCGGTGCCTTCCTGGTCGGCGTGGCCTCGGCAGTGAACCTCCAGGCCCGTTTTGCGGTCACGGACCTGGCTGAACCTGCGCACCGCGGGCGGGACCTTTCCCTGGTGGTGTGGGCCATCACCATCGGGGCAGTAGCCGGACCCAACATGGTGGGACCCGGCGCGGTGGTGGCGGGCTGGCTGGGGATTCCGGCCGCGGCCGGCCCGTTCCTCATCTCGGCAGCCGGCATGGTCGTCGGCGCCTCGATTGTGTGGCTCTTCCTCCGGCCCGACCCGCTGCTGGCCCGCCGCGCCATGGATGGCCCCGATGCCGGTGACAGTGTACGCAGCCGGGGCGCCCTGCAAGCCGGGTGGCGGATCGTGCGGGAGAACCGCACCACGCGCGGGGCCGTGGTGGCGGTGGTGGCCGCACACGCGGTGATGGTGGCAGTGATGTCCATGACCCCGCTGCACATGCAGCACCAGGCCGGGGCGGCAGCGGGCCACCCGGACACCATCGCGCTGATAGGCCTGACCATTTCCCTGCACATCGCCGGGATGTACGCCCTGTCACCGCTGGTGGGGTGGCTTACGGACAGGATGGGACCCGCGAGGATGGTGCTGGCGGCCCTGGCGATCCTCATGGCCGCGGTGGCGATCACGGGACTGGCAGCCGATTATCCGGCGGCCGTCACCACCGGCCTGGTCCTGCTGGGCCTGGGCTGGTCTGCCGCCACCGTGGCGGGGTCCACCCTGCTGGTCGCCGCCCTGGCGCCTTCCCAGCGGATCCCGGCCCAGGGTTTTTCGGACGCCGCCATGTCACTGGCGGCCGCGCTGGGCAGCGCGGCCGCAGGGCCGGTCATGGGCATGACCGGGTATTCCGGAATCAGTACCGCTGCAGCCGTCCTGGTGGCAGCGGCGGCCGTTGCCCTGCTGCGGCTTCCGGAACTGCGCCGCTGAATTCCGGACCTGCGGGCCCCTACGGCCGGAACTCCAGCGCGCGCTTCTGGCGTCCGGTAATGGAGGAGACGTAGCCGCAGTTGGTGCAGGTGATCCGGTACTTCCGGGACACGGTGAGCACCGGGATGAAGAACAGTGTGAACTTTGTGGCCTGCTCCTCAAGGAGGTGGTGGATGAAGGCGCCGCAGTGCGGGCAGGTTGCCGTCCGTCCCGGCAGGGCCTTGTGTACGGTCTTGAACCCAAAGAGGAGGAGCATGGCAGCCTTTCGTGGTCCGGTGGTAACCACCACCCTAGGCGAGTTTGGAAGGTCCCAATCAGGGGTACGGGGGCTTCTGCGATGTCTGGGTGAAATGCAATACTTGCGTGAGCAGCAACCGCCGCGTATGGGGGGACTTCTGGCACATGGTTCTGGACACGGCAACACTGCGCATCGCGTTTGGCCTGATGGCCTTGGTTCTGGTGTTCCTGTTCTATTTTTCCGCTTACCGGGTGACGCGCTCGCCGTACAGTGCCTGGTGGTGCGGAGCCCTGCTGTTCTTCCTGTCCGGAACAGGCTGTTTCCTCCTGGACGGCACGCCCCACCAGGTGTGGGCCAACCCGGTGGGGAACACCCTGTTGGTCCACGGCGGGGTCGCCGTGTGGGCAGGAGCCCGCTCGCTTCGGACGGTGCGGCCGCCCAGGTGGGCCTTCACCGGTATTCCGCTGGTCACCCTGGTGGCCTCCCTGCTTGACCATCCGGCCACCAATACCTGGTCCGGCGGTCCCGTGTTCCTCGCTGCGATGAGCTTGACGATTGGGCTGGCGGCCCGCGAGCTTTGGCGCCTTGAGCCGGGCTACTCGCGGGTGCGCATCCCCATGGCGGTGGCTGCGGGAGGGCTGTCCGTCTTTTATTTCTTCCGCTGGCTGGCATTCCTGGTGGAGGGCCAGCACGGCGCCGTGTTTGTGACCGCCTTCGGATCGGCGCTCACCACCCTGGTGACCATGGTGTTGCTGGTGGTGGTGTCCTTCAGTATGGCGGCGTTGAGCAGCGAACAGCAGACCCGCGCCCTGCGTGTGGTGGCCACCCGGGACGACCTCACCGGGCTTTTGAACCGCAAGGCTTTCATGGACCTGGCTGCCGAGCAGCTGGCCGACCGGAGCATTACGGGCGGCTCCGGAGCCTTGATCCTTGCCGACCTTGACCACTTCAAGGCGGTCAACGATACCCACGGCCATGCCGCCGGCGACCTGGCGCTGCAGGCCTTCGCCGAAACCTGCGTTGCGACCGTGCGCTCCACCGACCTGATCGGAAGGTACGGCGGGGAAGAGTTCGTCATCCTGGTTCCCGGGGCAAGCGCCGAACGGGCGGAAACTATCGCGCAGGAAATCAGCCAGCGCCTCACCGGCGCGAAAACGCCGGACGGGATGGAGATGCCCACCGCGAGTTACGGGATTTCCACGTACGGCGGCGGAACTTCCGATGTGGATGATCTCATCGCCTCGGCGGATGCCGCCCTGTACAGGGCCAAGTCCCTGGGCAGGAACCGCGCCGCCCGCAGCGACGGGCTGCACTAGCCCTACTGCTTCGGCGGCGCGGTTCCGTATCGCTACTTGGACTGGAGTGCCTCCGCTTGCTCAGCCAGGACCGTCAGCTCCACGCTGTCAGGCCGCTCGACAGTGCTTTGGATGGCCACTGCCGTGCCCCGGCGGGCGGACTCCAGCACGGACTCCATGACTTCCAGGGCGTGGTAGGCCAAGGCGCCGCCCGCCCGGGGCTCCTTTCCCTGCGGCGTGGCGGCCAGGTCCGCGATGCCGAACCCGCGGCCGGAATCAACGTAGCCGGCGGACACGGGCAGGGTTTCCCAGTCCTCGGCGCCCAGGGAGAACAGCTGGACGTCGCCGTCGAAGTGGTTGGGGTCCGGCACCACCAGGGATCCGCGCTCGCCGTGGATCTCGATGTTCGGCGACTTGGACTTCACGGCGTCAAAGCTCATGAAGAGCGTGGACAGTGCCCCGGAAGCGTGGACCAGGACCCCGGTGACGTGGGAATCGATGTTTACAGGTACCTTTTCCCCCTGGCGCG
The DNA here is from genome assembly GCF_051965175.1 of Arthrobacter sp. SAFR-044. Classification (GTDB taxonomy): domain Bacteria; phylum Actinomycetota; class Actinomycetes; order Actinomycetales; family Micrococcaceae; genus Arthrobacter. Next base: position 55,348 of record NZ_JBQCMK010000017.1, on the reverse strand, counting down.
GCCCCGATCCGATGGTCCGCTCATTCCGGGTGTGGCTGGCGGCACCCATTACCGACACTACGGGGCCGAGCAGCGTCACGAGTGCGGTGACGTAGTAGGGGCCCATGTCCAGGAGGGGGCCCCCGCCGGGCTGGTAGTAGAAGTCCGGGTTGGGGTGCCAGCGCTCGTGGCCCGGCGTCACCATGGTGGCAGACGCCGAGATGGGTGCGCCGATCAGGCCGTCGTCGATGGCTTTGCGGGCGGTCTGGATCCCGGTGCCCAGCACAGTGTCAGGGGCACAGCCGACGACGACGCCTGCCTGGCGTGCCGCGTCCAGCACCTTGCGTGCCTCTTCAGTCGTGGCGGCGAGCGGCTTTTCGCCGTAGACGCTCTTTCCGGCGGCGATCGCCTTCAGCGCCACGTCCGCGTGCGCCGCGGGGATGGTCAGGTTCAGGACCAGGTCCACGTCGTCTGCGGCGAGCAGTTCCTCCACGGAGAGGGCGCGGACGCCGTCGTAGTCGTCTGCCACTGCCTGGGCGCGTGCCGGGTCAAGGTCCGCCACGGCCACCAGCTGGATCTGGTCCAGCCGCCGGAAGTTGGTGAGGTACTGCGCGATGATGGCTCCGCAGCCAACGATTCCTACTTTCAACGGCTTGCCCACAGCAGGCCCCTTTCGATGATGGTGCGTACGTTCCGGTCCTGGAGGATTTCCACGCGATGGCCCGGGGTGGACACGAAGATCCGTCCCTTGCCCCACTGGCGGGTCCAGATGGCAGGGGAGGTCACTTCGCGGTTCCAGGGGTCCCACTCGCGGACTTTCTGCGTGGTGGTGGCCAGGACGTCGATGTAGTCGTCTGCGAGGACCCAGTACTGCTCGGTGACGAGGTCGAAGTCCTTGATGCCTTTGGTAATGGGGTGCTCGGCGGCGGCGGGCAGCATGTTGACGGTGTAGGGCACGTAGTTGTCCGACTGTTCGCCGATGCATTCGTCCGGGTGCTTGCCGGGGTGGCAGGCGAACTGGCCGCCGATCAGGTGCAGGTAGTCGGAGGTGTTCCGGTACGAGTCAGCGATGCCGCCGTGCCAGCCGGCCAGGCCGGTGCCGTTCTCCACGGCTGCCCGCAGTCCGGCGAACTCGTTCTTTTCGATGGTGGTCATGGTCATGCACTGCATGATCAGGTCCACCCCTGCCATGTATTCGGCGTCGGCGTAGACCTTGGGGGATTCCTCCACGCGGACGTCGTAGCCGTTGTCCCTGAGGTAGGGAATGAAGAGTTCGGTGGCCTCGTAGGGCTGGTGGCCGTCCCAGCCGCCGCGGACCACCAGCGCATTCTTGCGTTCTGTCATTGAAGTGTTCCTTTGTTTGGCTGCCGGCTTGTGCCGGCAATGCGTAGGGTCAGTGGCTGGCGAAGGCAGCATCGAAGGCTGCCGCCGGCGGGGCGATCCGGGCCAGTTCCTGGACCATGGCCAGCGCCTGCGGGGCGCCGATCAGCCGGTCCATTCCGGCGTCCTCCCACTCGATGCTGGTGGGGCCGTCGTAGCCGATGGCGTTCAAGGTGCGGAAGATCCGGTTCCACTGCACGTCCCCATGCCCTGCGGTGACGAAATCCCAGCCGCGCCGGGGGTCGGCCCAGGCAAGGTGCGACCCCAGGCGGCCGTTGCGGCCGTCGAGCTGGCGGATGGACTCCTTGACGTGGACGTGGAAGATCTTGTCCGCGAAGTCCTGCAGGAACATCACGGGGTCCAGGTCCTGCCAGATGAAGTGGGAGGGATCGAAGTTCAGGCCGAAGCCCTCCCGGTGTCCGATGGCTTCGAGGGTCCGCTTGGCAGTCCAGTAGTCGTAGGCGATTTCGGACGGGTGGACCTCCAGGGCGAAGCGGACACCTACCTCGTCGAAGACGTCCAGAATGGGGTTCCAGCGGTCGGCGAAGTCCTGGTAGCCGGCGTCGATCATGGCCTGGGAGGCGGGCGGGAACATGGCCACCGCCTTCCAGATGGAGGAGCCGGTGAACCCCGTCACGGTCTTCACGCCGAGGCGTGCGGCCGCCCGGGCGGTGTCCTTCATGGCTTCCGCTGCCCGGCGGCGTACTCCTTCCGGCTCACCGTCGCCCCAGGTCTCGGCGGACAGGATGCCCTGGTGGCGCTCGTCGATCGGGTCGTCGCACACGGCCTGGCCGGTCAGGTGGTTGGCGATGGCGAACACCTTGAGGTTGTTTTTCTCCAGGATGTCCAGCCGGCCCTGCAGGTAGTTGTCGTCCTCGGCCGCCCGGCGGGGGTCCAGGTGGTCGCCCCAGCAGGCGATCTCCAGCCCGTCAAAGCCCCACTCGCCGGCAAGCCGCGCCACTTCCTCAAAGGGCAGGTCGGCCCACTGGCCGGTAAACAGCGTGATTGGTCGTGTCATGTGTGTTCCTAGATTGATCGAAGCCGTAGGTGCTCAGACTTTTTGCCACTGGCTGGAGTTCGCGGCGCTTGACTCCACGGCAGCCAGGACCCGCTGCACCTGCAGGGCATCCGCGAAGGACGGTTCCGGTTGGCGGCCTTCGCCGATGGCCGTGACGAGGTCCACCACCTGGTGGGTGAAGCCGTGCTCGTACCCCAGGCCGTGACCGGTGGGCCACCAGTTCCCCACGTACGGGTGCTCGGGCTCAGTCACGAAGATCCGGCGGAAGCCGGCGTCGGGGGATTCCGCCGCATTGTAGAAGGACAGGACGTTCATGTCCTCAAAATCGAAGGCCAGCGAACCCCTGGTGCCGTTGACCTCCAGCCGCATGGCGTTCTTCCTGCCCAGCGCGTAGCGCGTGGCTTCAAAGACGCCGATGGCACCTGCTGAAGTGCCGCCGTCGAACTTTGCGCTGAAGATGGCCGCATCATCAACGGTGACTGTCCCGCGCGGGGCGTCACTGCTGAGGTCGCCGTGGCCGCCGAGGCCTACCAGGTCACCGGCCAGCGGGCGTTCCGGGACAAAGGTTTCGAGCAGTGCCGATACCCCGCTGATGTTCAGGCCCGTGACCCACTGCGCGGCGTCGATGCTGTGTGCTCCGATGTCACCCAGTGAGCCTGAGCCGGACTTGCTCTTGTCCAGCCGCCAGGTCATGGGGGCGTTGGCGTCGGTGAGCCAGTCCTGCAGGTATTGGGCGCGGATGTGGCGGATGTCGCCCAGCCGGCCTTGTTCCACGAACCGCTTGGCCAGGGCCAGTGCGGGTGTGCGCCGGTAGCTGAAGCCGCACATCGAGTAGACGCCGTTTTTCGCGGCCGTCTCCGCGGCGAGCGTCATCCGTTCGGCTTCCTCCACGGAGTTGGCCAGCGGCTTTTCGCATAGTACGTGCTTGCCGGCCTCAAGGGCGGCGATGGCGATCTCGGCATGGGTGTTGCCGGGCGTACAGATGTCGATGAGGTCGATATCGTCCCGCTCAATCAGGCGCCGCCAGTCGGTCTCGACGGATTCCCAGCCGAGCTTGTCCGCCGCGGCGCGGACGCCGTCGGCATTCCTGCCTGCCACCGCGGTGAGCTGTGGCTGCAGGGGAAGGTCGAAAAACCGGGGTGCAGTGCGCCAGGCGTGGGAGTGGGCGGCGCCCATGAAGGCGTAGCCCACCATGCCGACCCGCAGGGATTTCGGGGTGGTCATGTTGATAGTCCTTTCTGGAAATCCCGGGCGTTACTTGCTGAAGCCGGCGGTCAGGCCTGCGAGCAGCTGGCGGCGGCCGATGACGTACAGCACCAGGATGGGCAGGGTGCTGAGCACCACGGAGGCAAGAACGGCGGGGATGTTGACGCTGAACTCGCCCTGGAAGGTCCACAGGCCCAGAGGCAGAACACGCAGGCCGGGGCTCTGGGTGAGGACCAGCGGAAGCAGGAACCCGTTCCAGACGTGCAGGCCGTTGTAAATGGCAACCGTCACGATGGCCGGCCGGGTCAGGGGCAGGGCCAGCCGCCACATGGTCTGCCATTCGCTGCAGCCGTCCAGCCGCATGGATTCGAACAGTTCGTTCGGAACGTCGCGGATGAAGTTTGACAGGATCAGCACCGTCAGCGGGATGGCAAAGGCGATGGACGGCAGCATCAGCGCCAGCAGGCTGTCATACAGGTTGAGCCGGATGATCATCAGGTAGATGGGAATGATCGTGGCCTGCAGCGGAATGGCCAGCCCCATGAGGAACACGCCGTTGACCAGCTTGAGGAACCTGCCGCTGCCACGGACTATGGCGAAGGAGGCCATGAAGGAAACCAGCACCGTGGGGATCACGGAACCGAGCGTGACGATGGCGCTGTTCATGAAGTACGTTGCGAAATCCGCCTCGAGGACCATCTGGTAGTTCTCCAGCGTGGGCGAGGCAGGCAGGGCCAGGGGATTCTGGCCAAAGTAACCTGCCTGCGTCTTCAGGCTGGTGATCACCACGTAATAGACCGGCAGGATGATGATGGCGAGCCAGATCCACCCGCCAAGGCCGCCGGGAATATTCAGCCGCTTCAGCCGTGAACCGAGCCCCCTCGTGGCGGCCGGTGGGCCGCCAATGGTTCCGGTCCGGGCCTCCTGCGTATTGCTCTTCAGGACGGTACTCACCCTACAAACCTTCCAATTGGCTGCCCTGCTTGTCCTTGCCCCCAAGGCGCTGGAGGAACAAGGCAAGTGCAAGGCCGATGATGACGAGAATGACGGCGATGACGCTGGCAGGACCCATGAGGTTGGCCCGGAAGCCCCTGAGGTACATGTCCAGGGCCAGAATCCGGGTGGAGTTTCCGGGTCCGCCGCCGGTGAGGACGAAAATCAGGTCGAAGTAGGTCAGCGAGCCCACCACCATCAGCGTGGAGGAGGTGATGATGGTGTACTTCAACTGGGGCAGGGTGATGTGGAAGAACTGCTTGATGGTTCCGGCACCGTCGATCTGGGCCGCTTCATACAGCGACTTGGGGATCTGCCGCACGCCGCCCTGGTAGATAAGCGTGTGGAACGGCACGAACTGCCAGGCGATGACGAAGATGACCAGGCCCAGGGCAAGGTGCGGAACCCCGAGCCAGTCCTGCGCCAGGAAGGGCAGGCCCAGGCCGGTTGCCAGGCCGAAGTTCGGGTCCAGCAGGGCCTTGAAGGCGATGGCGACGGCGGCCGAGGACAGCAGCAGGGGCAGGAAGTACAGCACCGCCAGGGCGGCGCGGTACCGCTGGCTTCCTGCCGTGAAGACGCCCAGCAGGAGGCTGATGGGGGTCTGGACCAGCCACGAGACGATCATGATCAGGAAGGTCAGGCCCAGGGCGTTGTACAGCCCCGGATCTGCCAACACGGAGAACCAGTTGTCCAGCCCCGCCGCCCCGATGGCACCGATTCCGTCCCAGCTGGTGAAGCTGAGGATGAGCACGCCGGCCAACGGGATGACGGCGAACACCAGGAAGAAGAACAGTGCGGGCAGTGTCAGCCAGGCCAGGGCGGCCTTGCGCTGTTCGGTCTGCCTGGATTCCTTGATCCTGGCAGTGGCCCGCGGGGCGGTGGAGATGGCGTTACTCATTTCCCGAGGGTGCCGTTCATGTTCTCGGCGAACTGCTGCGGCGTGATGGACTTCAGGAACAGCTGGTCGATGTTGTTCAGCAGGGCCTCGGCGGCGGTTGGGCTCAGTGCTTGGTCCCAGGACTGCTGGAAGTTCGGGGCGTTCTTGGCCATGTCGTAGACAAAGTTCAGGAACTCCTTGTCCTCGGACGTATTGAGCTTGTCTTCGATGCCGTTGACGATGGGCACCGAGCCGGAGTTGATGTAGGCGTCAATCACCGTCTCGGTCAGGATGCCGTCCTTGAAGAACTTCTTTGCGGATTCCTTTTCCTTGTCGCTGGCCTTGGAGGAGATGGACATGTAGGCCGCGGGGTTTCCCACGCCATTTTTCGGATCGCCCTTGCCGCCGGCAATGGTGGGGAACGGGACGAAGCCCAGTTTGCCGTTTTGGACGAAGTTCTGGCCGGCCTTCTTCATGGCACCGTAGGTCCAGGAACCGTGCAGCATCATGGCCGCCTTGCCGGAAAACAGCAGTGCCTGGTCTGCCTGCGAGTCAGCGGTAATGGAGGAGAAGCCCTTGATGAAACCGTCAGCGGAGACCAGTTCCTGGACCTTGGTGCCGGTCTCGATAACAGCCGGGTCCATCCAGGCATTGGGCTTGCCTTCGAAGATCGCCTTGAAAACCTCCGGGCCGCCAATGCGGTCCAGCAGGTACTCAAGCCACATCATCGAGGTCCAGCGCGACTGGCCGCCCAGGGAGAAGGGAGCCACACCCATGCCGTTGAAGGTCTTGACCAGGGACATGATGTCTTCCCACGACTTGGGCGGCTGGACGCCTGCCTTCTGGAACAGCTCCTTGTTGTAGAACAGGACAATCGGGGCCACGTACTGGTTGGGCAGGGCGTAGATCTTGCCGTTGATCGTGGCGGCGCCGAAGGAGGACGGGAAGAACTTCTTCTTCAGGTCCTGGTTCTGCTCAAGCCAGCTGGTCAGGTCTTCCACCTGGTTGGCCTCGGCGTAGGTCTTCAGGCCACCGCCGCCCCAGCCGTAAATGATGGTTGGCGCCTGGTTGGCGCCGATTGCGGTCTTGATCTTGGTCTTGTAGGCGTCGTTCTGGAAGTAGGTGACGTTGATCTTGTCAGCGGAGTTGGCCGAATTGAATGCATCCACCGCCTTCTGCATGGTGGTCTGGTTCGGTTCGCCGGACAGGTACCACATGCTGGCGCCTCCACCGCCGCTCGAGGCGCCCGGACCTGACGTTCCGCAGGCAGTCGTTGCGGCTACGGCAAAGGGAGTAAGGGCAGCGAGGGCGAGGAAAGAGCGCCGGGACGTCTGGGGTTGCTTCATTGCTTCTCCATTGTGAATTTGCTGTCGAGGTACGGGGCTTCAGCTCCGACGTTCGTTCGAAACATTTCGAACGGTGATATAAGTCACGCTGTAAACTAAAGCCCTAAAAATCCCTGCGGTCAAGGGATCGTAGAGGATCTTTTCCGGGCGGAAATCGGAACCCGAGCCGCGCTTGACGTTTCGAACCACCTTTCCCCAGAATTAGTGCACTCTCTATCTTCGAAAGATTGCGAACCAATGACGACCAAATTGCCTGAGCGGACCAAGCCCACGCTCGCAACCGTTGCCAGGCAGGCAGGAGTCTCGGCTCCAACTGTTTCCAAGGTGGTGAACGGCAGGGACGACGTGGCGCCCGAAACCAGGGCGCGGATTCTCGCGGTACTGGAGCAGGCGGGGTACCAGTCGCCTGTGCAGCGCCGCGCAGCCACGGAACGTGCCACCGTGGTGGAAGTGGTCATCGACGTCCTTGATTCCGCCTACACCATCCAGGTCCTGAACGGCATCCTGCAGTTCGCGGCCGGCGCCGACGTCGAAATCCTCGTGAGTGTGACCGGCCAGTCCACCGTTGGGCCGCACAGCCCCGAACGCCGTGCCCAGCGCATCCTGGAAGAGGGCAGGGCGGGAATGATCGTGGTCACCTCGGCTTTTAGCGAGGCCCAGCTGAATGCGTTCCGGCGCCGCCAGATTCCGGTGGTGGTCATCGACCCGCTCAATCCGCCTTCCGCTGACGTGGTCAGCGTCGGGGCGACGAACTGGGCCGGCGGCAAGGCGGCCGCCGAGCATCTGCTGGGGCTGGGGCACCGGCGCATCGCCTACATCGGCGGGATTGAGGGGGCTGAATGCAACCAGGCGCGGCTTCACGGTTACATGGCCGCCCTGATGGCTGCCGGCGTGCCGGTGGACCCCCGGTACATTGTCTCCGGGGGCCGGTTCCGGACCGAAAGCGGGGTCAGGGGACTCAAAGCCCTGCTCCAGCTTGATGAACTTCCCACCGCCATTTTCGCGGGAAGCGACACGATCGCCCTGGGCGTCCTGAGCGAGGCGCGGCACCACGGGATCAGGGTCCCCGAGGACATCAGCCTCATCGGGTTCGATGGCACCAACCAGGGTGAGCAGTCCGTTCCCTCCTTGAGCTCGGTTGCCCAGCCCCTCGAGGAGATGGGAAGGGCTGCCCTGCGGTCACTGCTGCGCCAGGCGCGCGGGGAAGTCCTGGACTCCCACCGGGTGGAGCTGGCCACCCACGTGATTGTCCGCGAGTCCACAGCCCCTCCAGCCGCCTGAGCGGCGGCGTGGGCAGCGCGTGGAACACAAAGCGGCGGCTGCCATCCCGTCCGAAGAGGAGCAGGGTGGCAGCCGCCGCTGTGGCGGGAAGTCCTAGCGCTTCACTGCCTCAAGCTTGAGCATCTTGGCGATGACGCCGTCCAGTTCAGAGTCGTCGAAGATCTTCTTCCAGTCGTCCTTGATGATGGTGTCCTTGCCGTACTGGATGGCGATTTCGCAGGCCTCGGAGAACGGGTTGGAGCCGCGCAGGGCGTTGGTCAGCGCGATCTGGACGTGGCCGAACAGCATGGCCTTGGCGGCTTCCTCGGGGACGCCGGCGGTGTGGACGGTCTCGTGCAGGGCCTCGTTGAGCAGGGTGCCGATCATGCAGGCAACGGTTTCCACCAGGGTGGGCTCCAGGATGGCCAGCTGCTTGACGGTGACCCAGTGGACGTCGATGACCGGGGCGTAGATGGTGCGGATTGTTGCCTCGGCAGCAGCCTTGGTGGCCTCCGGGGCGTCCGCGTCGATGGCGGCCACAACGTTCTGCGGCGCGCCCTGTCCGCCGAAGGTGTCGGCCCATTCTTCCTTGGTGGTGCGCTCCAGGAACACCGACGGGTGGCACGGGTGGGCAACTGCCTGGACGACGTCGTCGCGCTTGGCCAGCAGGCCGGCGTAGGCGGCGGCGGGGTCCAGGGTGAGGAGGATGGATCCGGCCTTCATCTGCGGGACCACGCCTTCTGACACGATGCCCAGGACGGTGTCAGGGACGGCGAGGATCACGACGTCGGCGCCCTTGACGGCGTCGTCCGTGGCGGTGATGTCGCGGCCCTCGGCGCGGACGCGCTCCTGGCCGGCGGGGGAGTTCTCGCTGTAGAAGACGGTGTGGCCGGACTTCTGGAGGTTGCGGGAAACGCGCAGCCCCATCTTGCCTCCGGCTCCGATGACGGCGACGGTCAAAGTTTCTGCTGACATTTCACTTGCTCCTTAGGAATTCGATGCTTTGCCGGGTCCACTGGTTTTCGAGCCGGATGGTTTCCGCCTCGGAGTCCTGCCAGGGCAGCCAGTGTTCGACGATTTGGTTGATGTTTCGTTCGTGCGGCCGGATCTTCCCGGCCATGTACCCGTAGTCGAGCAGGCCTTCGCCGAGCGGGGCGCCTGAGTAGGTGAACCCCACCCACCCGTCCTTGCGGCTGAAGGCAAAGTCCTTGATGTGCATGTTCAGGACGTAGGGTGCGACGGCGTCAATCACCTCACGCGGCATCTCCAGCGCCGCGACGGTGTTGGCGGGGTCGCTGCAGATCCCCAGGTACGGGCTGTCCACACCGCGGATCACGTCCAGGACGCGGGAAGTGGGGACCTGTTCGTAGGTTTCCACCGCGATCTTCACCCCCGCGGCCTCGAAATCGGGCAGCACCTCCTTGAAGATGGCCACTGCTTCCTCCGTGGTGGGGGTGTGGCCCGGGGTGTTGAACATGGTCCGCAGTATTGGGCTGCCGAGGATCCCGGCGATGTGCAGGAACTTCCGCAGGTGCTCGGGGCGGATGCCCTTGGTGCCCAGCTCAAGGCTGATCCCCAGGGAGTCCGCGGTGGCACGCACGGCGGCCAGGCCGGCGTCGTCCATCTCCTCCAGCGGCGCGTAATCGCAGATCTGGAACAGGTCCACGCCCAGCTCCGCCGTCCGCTCCAGGGCGTCATGGATGCTCAGCGGCTCAGCGACCTTGTCCGAGAGCTGCCAGAAGTACGCGTAGCTGCTCAGTCCGATTCTGCTCTGGCCAATCCTGCTGCTCATGCCGCCACCCCCACCTTGGCCAGTCGGGCCGCTGTCTCGTCCAGGATGGTCTTCAGCGCCTTCGGGTCGTGGGCGAAGCGGCCCAGGAACAAGCCGGCGACGTCGGGATCCAGCTGGGTGATCAGGCCCGGACCGGCGCTGCCGCCGTAGATCACCCGGCTGTTCTCCTGGCCCGGCAGGCCGCGCAGGTGCGCGTCCAGCCCCGTGATGACGGCGCTGATGTACTCCGGTGTGGCAGGCTCAGGGGCGCCGATGGCCCACTGCGGCTCGTAGGCCACGATGGTCCGGCCGGCCGGCCCAAGGGACTGGGCACGGTTGAGGACGCCGTCGATCTCTGCCGAACACCGCGCAATGGCTTCCTCCACCGAACCCTGCTGCAGCTCCCCGACGCACAACACCGGAGTAAGGCCGTTGCGGTAGGCGGCTGCGGTCTTCAGGCCGATGATCGCGTCATCCTCGCCGAAGATCCGGCGCCTTTCGGCGTGGCCCACCTCGGCGTACCGTCCGCCAAGCTCCGCAACGGTTTTGCCGCCGACTTCTCCGGTGAAGGCGCCCTCGTCTTCCCAGAAGATGTCCTGTGCTCCGGTGGCTGCCCCGGCGGGGCCGAGGATCCGCGCCGCTTCGGGCAGGGCCGGGAGGACGGGCAGGACAAACAGCTCGATGTCGCCGCTCTGCACCGCCGGGTGGGCGAAGGCGATGGCGGCGACGTCGCGGCAGTAGTCCACCGAGCGGGCGTAGCCGAAGTACATTTTCAGGCTGACGCCGATGATGGCTTGGGGGTTTTTAGCAGGAAGTGACACCCTCGTAGTCCTTAATCAGGGCGACCTTCTCCGCCGAGGCGGAGGTTTCGTCGAACGTGTAGGTGAGCCATTCCTTCGCCAGGCGGCGCGCGAGTTCCAGGCCCACGACGCGCTGGCCGAAGGTGAGGACCTGGGCGTTGTTGGACAGGACGGCCCGCTCAACGGAGAAGGAATCGTGCGCGGTGACGGCGCGGACTCCGGGGACCTTGTTCGCAGCGATCGCGACACCGAGGCCGGTGCCGCAGACCAGGAGGGCGCGGTCGGCCTTGCCGGCGGCGATGAGTTCGGCGGCGGCGATGGCCACGGAGGGGTAGGGGGTGTGGCTGGTGGGGTCCACCCCGATGTCGGTCACGGATTCGACCAGTTCGGAGGCTTCCAGGTCGGCCTTGAGGGCTTCCTTGTAGTCGAAACCGGCGTCGTCGGCTCCAATGACCAGGCGCAGTTTGGTGCTCATGCGTTCTCCTTGATGGTGGTGTTCTGGCTGAGGGTGTTGTGGATGGCCCGGACGATCAGGGCCATGGAGACGGCGCCGGCGTCGGGGGTGCCTAGGCTTTTTTCGGCGTGCGGCCGGGCGCGGCCCATGAGGGGCAGCAGGTTGGCGGTGTCCTCGGCGGCCTGCTGGGCGGAGCTGGCGGCAGCATCCCACGCGTCGGCCAGCGGCTTGCCGCTGTTGGCACCGGCGGTGAGGGCGTCGCGGAAGGGGACCAGTACGTCCACCAGGGTCTTGTCGCCCACCTTGGCCTTGCCGAAGTCCATGATCGCGGCGGCGGCTCCGGCGACTCCGTTGGCGACAGCACCGGCGTCGGGGGCTTTGCTGTCACCCACTGCGTCACCGACGGCGCGCAGGGCCATGCCCCAGAGCGCACCGGATGTGCCGCCGGCCTTGTCAGCCCAGGCATCGGCGGCAAAGTACAGGGTGGTGGCAGCGCCGGCACCGCGCGCGACGGCGGCTGCGGCGGCTTCCACGGCGGCTCGGACGCCGCGCTCCATGCCGATGCCGTGGTCGCCGTCGCCGGCGACCGCATCGATCCGGCCCAGTTCGGCGGCGTTGGCGTCCACTACATCCTTGGCGGCGCCAAGCGCCGCGAGGACCCGGGCGGCGCCGGCACGGGATTCAGCGGTTGCCTCCGGGATGGAAATGTCGACGTCGTCGGCCTCGCCCGCCGTCTCCTCCAGGGCCTCGGCCGTGACGGCGCCGCGGCGGAAGGCCGGAGCGTCGGCGGGGGCGTTCCAGAGGGTCTCGAGTTCGTCGTCGAGCCAGAAGAGGGTGAGGGAGGTGCCGGCCATGTCGAAGCTGGTGACCAGTTCGCCCACCTGCGGGTCCACTGCCTGCAGGCCTGCCTCGGCCAGGAGCTGGGCCACGCGGCGGTACACCACGAAGAGCTCTTCGTACTTCACGCTGCCCAGGCCGTTGAGGATGGGGACCACACGGGCTCCCGTAGCGTCCACGCCGTCGGGCACTTCGGTGAGGAGCTTGCCTACAAGGAGTTCGGCGAGCTGATCCGCCGTCGGAATGCCTGTTTCCTCGATGCCTGGCTCACCGTGGATGCCCATGCCTACCGCCATCCGGCCTTCCGGGACGGTGAACAGCGGCGTGTCTGCGCCCGGGAGGGTGCAGCCGGTGAAGGCGACGCCGAAGGAGCGGGTGCGGTGGTTGGCGCGTTCGGCGATCTCCAGCACCTGGTCCATCGCGTAGCCTGCTTCCGCGGCGGCGGCCGCCACCTTGAACACGGTCAGGTCTCCGGCGATGCCGCGGCGCTTGGTGTGCTCTTCGATCGGGGCGGAAGAGACGTCGTCCGTGACGGCGATGCTGCGGCAGTCGATGCCTTCCCTGCGGAGCTTTTCCTGGGCCTGGGTGAAGTGCAGGACGTCGCCGGCGTAGTTGCCGTATCCGAGCAGCACGCCGGCGCCGTTGTTGGCGGCCTTGGCCACGTTGTAAACCTGCTGGGCCGACGGCGATGCGAAGAGGTTGCCCATGGCGGCGCCGTGAGCCAGTCCCTGGCCCACCAGGCCGGCGAAGGCCGGGTAGTGGCCGGAGCCGCCGCCAATAACCAGTGCCACCGTGTCCGGGGTGCTCTTGGTGTTGCGGACAACGCCGCCGGAAACGCGCTTTACCCAGCGTCCGTGGGAGGCGACGAAGCCTTCGATCATTTCGTCAGCGAAGGCTGACGGTTCGTTGAACAGGCGGGTCATGGGAAAAGCTCCTGGGCCTAGCTGGGGAAGGGTCTGGGGCAGTGGTTGGTGTGGGGGCGCCTTCGGGAAAGGAAGGCGCCCCCGGATCTTTCGGCTGCTTTAGGGTTCTGCGTGCTGCCCGGCGCCGGCGGGATCAAGTGCCTCGGCGCGGACGCCCTCGGTTACGCGGCCGGAACGGCTGAGCGTCACCATCAGGACGGCGGACAGGAGCATGAAGCCGCCCACCACGAACATCGGCACGGTGTAGTCGCCGGTCCAGTCCTTGAGCCAGCCGGTGATGTAGCCGGCGCTGAAGCCCGCCAGGTTGCCCACCGTGTTGATCAGGGCGATGCCGGCTGCGGCGGCGGCGCCGGTCAGGAACTGGGTGGGGACCGTCCAGAAGTTGGGCAGCGCGGCGAAGATGGCCATTGCCGTGATGGTGATGACGGCGATGGTGGCTGCCGGGGAGCCGGCGAACAGGGCCAGCGGGATGCTCAGGCCGCCCACCAGGGCCGGTACTGCGATGTGCCAGGTCTTGACGCCGCGCTTGGTGGCGTCCTTGGACCAGAAGTACAGGGCGATGGCTGCCGGCAGGTACGGGATGGCCGTGATCAGGCCCTTCTGGAAGACGTCGAACTTGGTGCCGTAGATGCCTTCGAAGCCGGAGATGATGGTCGGCAGGAAGAAGCCCAGGGCGTAGAGGCCATAGATGAAGCCGAAGTAGATCAGGGAGAGCATCCAGACGCGGCCGTTGCCGAAGACAGTGCGGACGCTGGCATGCTTGTTGCCCGCGGCCGTTTCGTTCTTTTCCTTCTCCAGCGCACCGGTCAGCCAGGTCTTTTCCTCAGCGGTGAGCCACTTGGCCTTGGCAGGGGAGTCGGCCAGGTAGAACCAGGAAACGATGCCGATAAGGATGGCGGGGATGGCAACGCCGAGGAACATCACGCGCCAGCCTTCGAGGCCGAAGAGGCCGTGCTGCTGGATGAGGATGCCTGCCAGCGGGGCGCCGATGACAGTGGTCAGCGGCTGGGCCAGGTAGAACAGGGCCAGGATCTTGCTGCGGTGCCGGGCGGGAACCCAGAGGCTCAGGAAAAGGATCGCGCCGGGGAAGAAGCCGGCTTCGGCCACGCCCAGGATGAAGCGCAGGATGTAAAGCTGTTCAACGTTGGCCACCCAGGTGAAGAGTAGGGAGACGATGCCCCAGCTGACCATGATGCGGGCCAGCCAGCGGCGGGCGCCGAACTTGTGCAGTGCCAGGTTGGAGGGAATCTCCAGCAGGATGTAGCCGATGAAGAAGACGCCGGAGGCGAAGCCGAACTGGGCGGCGTTCAGGGCCAGGTCCTTGTTCATGCCGTTGGGGCCGGCGAAAGAGATGGCGGTGCGGTCGAGGTAGTTGATGAAGAACATCAGCGCGACGAACGGGACAAGCCTGATCGCCACTTTCCTGATTGCGGATTTTTCGACCACCGATTGTGTGGTGTCCACATTGACTCCTAGGTGTTGGTGTCCCGGCCGCATCCGTCACTGGAGGCGTGGGGCTGTCTCATGTGCACGCGGGCTTGGGGTTCCGCGGCGGATGAAGCTGTGAGTTCCACCATAGGACTCTAAACGTAATTGGTCAACCGGTTGACTTGTTGTTTTTCCACCGACTGCCGCTGCCCCCTGTTGGCTCGGCTGCACGACGCCAGGCAGTTGTTACGCTTGGGAGGTGTCCGTAGAATCCGCCGCCGCAACGGCCAAGATCAGCGCCGCCCTCGGTTCCGTTGGGCAGGGCTCGGTGGTGTCGGAAGTGGCAGAACGCTTGCTCGCGTTCTTTACCAGCGGCGATATCGCGCCAGGCACCAGGCTTCCGGCTGAGCGGACGCTCGCGGCCTCACTCGGCGTGGGCCGTTCCGCGGTGCGCGAGGCGCTCGCGGCCCTGGAAATCCTGGGCATCGTTGTGGTCCGCCCCGGCTCCGGCACCTACCTTCGCGACGGCGTCTCCGAGCTCTTGCCGCGCACGCTCAGCTGGGGCCTGATGCTTGGAGCACCCCGCACGCGTGAGTTGGTTGAGCTACGCAGCGGGCTGGAAGTACAGGCTGCCCAGCTGGCCGCAGAGCGCATCACGGACGAGGCGCTTGAGCGCATGAAGGGGAACCTCGACACAATGGCGGGCACCCTGGATGACCTTGCGGCTTTCGTGGAGGCTGACGCCTCCTTCCACCGCGAGATTGCTGCAGCTTCCGGAAACCAGGTCCTCCAGGAGCTACTGCAAAGCATCCGTTCACTGCTGCGGATCTGGGTGGACCGGGCCCTCACGGACGAAGGGCATGCTGCTGCTGCACTGAAGGAGCACACCAAAATCTACGAGGCCCTGGTTGCCCGGAATGCCGGGGCCGTGACGGCGACCATGAGCTCCCACATGAAGACAGCATCCCGGCGACTGCTCGCGGGATTCGACGCCGCCCAGTAGGAGCCCGGGGCGTCAGGCGGGCTTTCCCGCCAGCTGTTCGCGGCCGGGTTTCCCGGTAGCGGCCCGGCACGGTCCCACTGACCCCCGCCGCACCAGGGTTGCCGTGAACTGCGCGGGAGCGGCAGGTGGGAGCCCCTCCATTTGCCGGATCAGCGCCTTCGCTGCCGCTACTCCCATGTTGTAGACGGGCTGGGCGATGACTGTGAGGGGCGGGGCTGTAAGCCTGGTCCACGCAAAGTCGTCGTACATCAGGAATGAAACATCCGCCGGTATGGACAGGCCCAGTTCCTGGATCGCTTCCACAACGCTGAGGGCGATGAGGCCGTCGGACGCCACTACGGCCGTGGCCCGGTCCGGCCCCCTGAGCACTTCCCGGGTAATGCTGCGGATTGAGTCTTCATCGCCCGCGTTCAACCGGACCAGATCCTCCGGAAAAGCCAGCCCGGACTCCAGGAAGGCCTCCCGCATGCCTTCGATACGGTCGGCGATCTGGGAGGACTCCAGCTTCACCCCGGGGGTGTACGGGGCATTAGTCCTCAACGTGGAAATGAAGGCGATCCGGCGGTGGCCCGCATCCAGCAGGTACCGCGTAGCCTCGCGCGAAATCCGCGCCATGTCCACGGCCATGGTCTCAACCGGCATGTCCCCGGCAGTGCGGTCGATGAAGACCATGGGTCGGCCGGACCGGTGCACCTCCTGGAGATGTCCGGTGTCCACCGATGACGCAGGAGCGACGATCAGCCCGTCCACGCGCTTGTCCAGCAGCACCCGGACGGCGTCCACTTCCGCCTCGCGGTCCTCGTCAGTATTGACCAGGATGACGTTGTAGCCGGCCTTCTTCGCCGTGTCCGTGATGCCCCGGGTTGCAAGTCCGAAGTGGGGGTTTTCGATGTCACCCACCACCACGCCGATGGTGTGCGATTTACCCGTGTTCATGCTCCGCGCAAGCTCATTGGGCCGGTAGGAGAGGGCCTCCGCTGCGGCCAGGACACGCTCGCGGACGTCGTCGCTGACGGCGCCGTAATTGCCCAACGCGCGGGCGGCCTGGGCCTTGGAGACCTGGGCTGCCTTTGCGACGTCCGCAACGGTGACGTCCCGCCGCCGTGCTCCTTCAGCGCTCATCTTCACCTTTCGAAGGGCTGTTGACGCCCCCTGTGACTTCCGCTACATTTCTATCCATCGATGTGAGTCCGGTCTCAATCCTAGGGTGTGAGACCGGACTCAACAAGAGCATCGGCGACTTTCTTCGGCGGCCCTGACAGCACCGCCTCCCTCCCAACGATTGGACAACGCTGTGAAGAAAAAGAACCTCCGCCCGGCCGGAATCGCCGCCGCAGCACTGGCTGCGGTCCTGGCGCTCTCCGGCTGCAGCTCCACCTCCGCCGCTTCCACCACAGAGAACAACCCCTACGGACTGATCCAGCCGGGCACCATCCGCGTGGCCAGCCTGGGGGACTCCAAGCCGTACACCTTCGCCGACGCGTCGGGTAATTTCACCGGCTTCGACGTCGAACTGTTCAAGGATGTGGCCCACCGGGCCGGTGTGGACAACGTCGTCTTCACCGGCCAGGACTTCTCCGGCCTCCTTGCCGCAGTGGCCAACGGGCAGTTCGACGCCGGTGTGGCCGCGATCGGCATCACGGACAAGCGGAAGGAAACCGTGGACTTCTCGGACGGCTACCTGGCCGGTTACCTGACGGTGATCACCACCAAGACGTCGGGCATCTCAAGCGCTGAGGGCCTGGCCGGCAAGCGCCTGGGCGTGGTCCAGGGAACCCTGCAGGAAGCGTACGCCGTCAAGAACTTCACCTCGGCAAGCCTGGTCCGCTTCCCGGATAACAACACCGCCATCGCGGCCGTGAACAGCGGCAGCGTGGACGCCCACTTCCTGGATTACGAGGCAGCGAAGGCCTACGAGGACCAGCACGGCCTGGTCAGCGCCGCGGACATCCCGTCCTTCGACGCTCCGGCTGGGTTCGCCGTCGCCAAGGGCAAGACCGCCTTCAAGGAAGCCTTGAACAAGGGCCTGGCTGCCGCCATGGAGGACGGCACCTGGAAGAAGCTCTACCAGAAGTGGTTCCCGGGTTCCCCGATGCCTAAGCAGTACCTGCCGAAGGCCGAACAGGCCGCCTCCGCCTCACCGGCACCGAGCAAGTAGCCCGCGCGCACCAGCCCTCCAGCTTCACGGCCGGGGCGGGCCCCGCTGGCCGCGGCCCGCCCCGGCACCTCCACCCAATCTACGTCTGAGAGCAACCATGGACTGGTTCAACACCATCATCCGTACTTTCTTCGACTTCGGCGCTATGGCCGAGGTCCTGCCCCAACTGTTGGCGGTCGGCCTGCTGAACACGCTGATCATCTCCATCGCCGCAACCGTCCTTGGCACGGTGCTGGGGATGGTGGTGGCCGTCATGGGCATCTCACCCTCGAAATGGCTGCGGGTTCCGGCCCGGATCTACACGGACCTTTTCCGGGGCCTGCCGGCCATCCTGACCATCCTGCTGATCGGCCAGGGCTTCGCCCGGCTCAGCCAGTCGATCTTCGGGCCGTCCCCGTACCCGCTGGGCATCATCGCGCTGAGCCTGATCGCCAGCGCCTACATCGGGGAGATCTTCCGCGCCGGCATCCTCAGCGTGGACAAGGGCCAAGGCGAGGCCTGCCGCGCCTTGGGCATGAGTTACGCCAAGTCCATGGCCCTGGTGGTGGTGCCCCAGGGTGTACGCCGGGTGCTTCCGGCCCTGGTGAACCAGTTCATTGCGATCGTCAAGGATTCATCCCTGGTGTACTTCCTGGGCCTGCTGGTCACCGAACGCGAACTCTTCCGCGTGGGCCAGGACGCCGCCGTGCTCTCCGGCAACCTCTCACCCCTGGTCGCGGCGGGCCTGTTCTACCTGGTAATCACCGTCCCGCTGACCCACCTGGTAAACCACTTCGACAACAAGTTCCGCACCGGACGCCGCCGCGCCGCCCCGCCCACCAGCGGGCTGAAGGAAGTCAAGGAACTCGACGCGGCCTCGCCGCTCACCACCGGGAGCAACACATGAACACCCCCACCAAAAACACCGCCACAGCAGGGCCCATGGAGGCCAGGACGTTCCACGGCTCCAGCCTGGAACTTCGCAACGTCACCATGGCCTACGGCGACATCGACGTCCTGCGCAACGTCAGCCTGACGGTTGCCCCAGGAACCACCACCTGCATCATCGGTCCCTCCGGCTCCGGCAAATCCACCCTCCTGCGGGGTATCAACCGCCTCCACGAACCCAAAAGCGGGGACGTGCTGCTCGCCGGCGACAGCACCCTGGGCACCAACCCGGACACCCTGCGCACCCGCATCGGCATGGTGTTCCAGCACTTCAACCTCTTCCCGGACCACACCGCGGAAGAAAACGTGGCCCTGGCACTCTGGAGCGTCAAGGGTATGCCCAAAGCCCAGGCCATGGCCACAGCCCGCCAACGCCTGGCCGAAGTAGGCCTTGCCGAACGCGCTGACCACCGCCCCCGCGACCTTTCCGGGGGCCAGCAGCAGCGCGTGGCCATCGCCCGCGCCCTGGCCATGGAACCCGAAGTCATGCTTTTCGACGAAGCAACCAGCGCCCTGGACCCCGAGCTGGTCAAGGGCGTCCTGAACCTCATGGCGGGCCTGGGCCGCCGCGGCATGACCATGCTGGTGGTCACCCACGAAATGGGCTTCGCCCGCAAAGTCGCCGACCAGGTGGTCTTCATGGACGAAGGCGAAGTCGTCGAAGCAGGAACCCCCACCCAACTCTTCGACAACCCCCGCAGCGAACGCCTCCAACGGTTCCTCTCCGAGGTGCTCTGATGGGTACGGTTGCCACTGCGCCCGTCCGGACCGCCGTCGTCGGCTTTGGGATCTCCGGAAAGGTCTTCCACGCGCCGCTGATCGCGGCCAACCCGGATTTCTCGCTTGACGTGATCGTAACGGCCCAGCCCGGGCGCGCGGCCGAGGCGGCACGCCTCTACCCACGGGCACGGATCGTTGGAACTCCGGAAGAGCTTTTCGCCCTGTCCGCGGACCTGGACCTGGTCATCCTGGGCACCCCGCCCCACACCCACTTCGGACTGGCCGCGACGGCCATCGCCCATGGCCTGCACGTGGTGGTGGACAAGCCGTTCGTGCCGACGTCCGCCTTGGGTGAGGAACTGCTCAGCAGGGCGGACGACGGCGGGGTGCGGCTCACGGTGTTCCAGAACCGCCGGTGGGATGCGGACTTCCTGACCCTCCGGAAAGTCCTGGCTTCCGGAGCGCTGGGGCAGGTGACCAGCTTCGAGTCACGGTTCGAGTGGTGGCGGCCGGAAGGGTTTGGGAACTGGCGGGACACCGTGTCCCTCTCCGAGGGCGGCGGCATCCTGCACGACCTGGGAGCCCACCTGATCGACCAGGCCATACAGTTGTTCGGCCCGGTGGAACGGAGCTACGGCGAGACGGCCAACCGCGGGCCGCACCCGGACGCTGCCGACACCGAAGCGTTCGTGTCACTGCTGCACGCCTCCGGAGTCCGCTCCCGGCTGTGGATGAACGGCATGGCCGCCCAGGCGGGCGCCCGCTTCCACGTCCTCGGCTCCGAGGCCGGGTACACCAAGTGGGGTCTTGACGGCCAGGAACCTGCCCTGGCGGCGGGGATGCCGCCGTCGGATCCGGGCTACGGACGTGACCCCCAGGAGTCTTGGGGGCTCCTGGGAGTCGACGGCGCAACGTCCCCCGTTCCTGCCGAACGCGGCGCCTACCCGCAGTTCTACGTGCAGCTCGCCGCCGCCCTCCGCGGGGAGGGGCCGCTGCCCGTCGATCCCGCCGATCCGCTTGAAGTACTCAAGGTTATCGAGGGCATCCACGCCCTGGCCTGAACGTCCCGGGCCCCGGCGCTTTTCCTTTGACGCTCCGTTAGCGTCCGCCACAACCACGAATTCCACAGAAAGGGACACCAATGTCCTCTGCTCCAGCCACCAAGCGCGTTGCCATCATCGGCGGCGGCATCCTGGGCGTCTCCACCGCCGTGCACCTGCTCCGCGAAGGCGCCTCGGTGATTCTGCTGACCGAGCGCGGCCTGGCCAGCGAAGCCAGTGGCCGGTCGCTGTCCTGGCTGAACTCCGCCGGTGAACGGTCCACTCCGTACCACCAGCTCCGGGTCGCAGGCGTTGACCGCTACCGCACCCTCTTCGCTTCCGACCCCAGCCGTGAGTGGCTCCAGTTCGGCGGCGGCCTCATGTGGAACGCCGCGGGACAGAGTGAGGCTACAGAGGCCCGGCACGCCTACGAGAAGTCCATCGGCTACGACTCCAAGCTCGTCGCCCCGGAGGAAATCGCCTCCGTCACCCCCGGGATCGACTCGGCCGCCGTGCCCGACAATGCCATCTTCAACCCCGGCGAAGGATGGGTGAGCCTGCCGGACCTGATCGACTTCCTGATGGAGGAGTTCCACTCCCGCGGCGGGGAACTTGTCCTCAACGCCGGCAAGGCCTCCGTCATGCTGGAGGGCGGCCGCACCACCGGCGTGGAGACGGCGTCGGGCGGAACCTACCCGGCCGACGCGGTCCTGGTGGCCTGCGGCGCAGCAACACCCGCCGTCGTCGAACCCATGGGCATTCGCATCCCCAACGGTTCGCCCGTGTCCATGCTGGTGGTGACCAAGCAGGTTCCGCACGACGTCACCGCCGTGATGAACACCCCCCGCGCCGCGCTCCGGCCCAACCCCGGCGGCACTTTCGCCCTGGACCACGACTGGTACGAGGAACACATCACCGAGCACGCGGACGGCTCCTTCACCATTCCGGAAGAAGTGGTGCAGGAACTGGCTGATGAAGCGTCCAGGCTGGTTGCCGGCAACCCGGAACTCAAGCCGGCCTCCTGGAAGATCGGCTACAAGCCGATCCCCGGCGACGGCGAACCCGTCCTGGGTGAACTGGGCCAGGTGCCAGGCTGCTTCGTTGCCTTCACGCACTCCGGTGCCACCCTGGGCCTCATCGCCGGTGAACTTCTTGCCGGCGAAATCCTGACCGGCCGGAAGCACCCCATGCTGGCAACGTTCCGGCCGGGGCGCTTCTCCTAGTTCTTAAGCAGAGAGTACTTATGCCATGAGGCGGGGCCGTGTTGCGGCCCCGCCTCATTGCGAAGGGCGCCGCTCAGGCGCCCAGATGCCCGGTAAGGCGGCGGTGGAAGCCGGTGCTGCGCTCATCGAGGCCTTCAATGGCCACCGTGGCGCCGTGGTGCCCGTACTTGGTCTCGATTGAGTCCAGGGCGGCCACCGTCGACGCGTCCCAGATTTGGGCCCGGCTGAGGTCGATGGTCACCGAGGCGGGGTCGTCGGCGTACGCGAAATGCTCCACCAGGTCGTTGCTGCTGCCGAAGAACAGCGGCCCCACCACCTCGTAACGCACGCTCCCGCCGTCGTCCGCCAGGGTCCGCTCGACGGTGATGACGTGCGCCACCCGGCGGGCGAACAGCACCATCGCAAGGATGACGCCCACCAGGACGCCGTAGGCCAGGTTGCCGGTGAAGACCACGACGGCGACCGTGACGCCCATGACGATCGTCTCCGGCAGGGGCATCCTTTTCAGGGTGGACGGCCTGACGCTGTGCCAGTCCACCGTGGTGACGGCCACGACCATCATCACCGCGGCAAGAGCCACCATGGGGATCTGTCCCATGATTGGGCTGAGCCCGGTCACCAGGGCCAGCAGGAACACCCCGGCAACGACTGTCGAGATGCGGGTGCGCGCCTGGCCCGTCTTCACGTTGAGGACGGTCTGGCCGATCATGGCGCAGCCCGCGATGCCCCCGTAGAACCCGGCGAGGATGTTCGAGACGCCCAGGCCCCAGGACTCGCGGCCTTTGTGCGAGGGGGTCTCGGTGATGTCATCGACCAGTTTCGCCGTGAGGAGGGTTTCCATGAGGCCGACGAACGCCACGCTCAGCGCCGTGGGCAGGACCAGTTTGAAGGTCTCGACGTCAAGGGGCACCTGGAAGGGGGTGAACCCGGGCATCTGGCCCGTGAGGGGACCCTCGTCGGCGACGTTCGGAACAGCGAGGCCCGCAATGATGGCGATCGCCGTGACGACGACGATGGCCACCAGCGGCGACGGGACCACCTTGGTGAAGCGCGGAAGGATGAAGATGATGGCCAGCGTCACGGCGAACAGGACGTAGGCGAGCCAGGGAACATTGAGGACATGGGGCACCTGCGCCATGAAGATCAGCACACCGAGGGCGTTGACGAACCCGATCATCACCGACCGCGGGATGAACCGCATCAGGCGTGCAAGTCCGGCCAGGCCAAAGACCACCTGGATCACGCCGGCAAGCAGCACCGCGGGCAGGACGTACTGGACGCCGTGCTCGTGGACCAGCGGGGCAATGACCAGGGCCACGGAGCCGGCGGCGGCAGTGACCACGCCTGGGCGGCCGCCCAGGATGGACATCGCCAGGGCAAGCACGATGGAGGCGACAAGGCTGACCATCGGATCCACCCCGGCCACGATCGAGAACGAAATGACCTCCGGGACCAGGGCGAGCGTGGTGACCATGCCGGCGAGGACTTCGCGGGTCAGCTGCCGCGGAGAGCGCAGGGCGGCCATAACATTGTTCTGTTGCCGGGTGGGGCGGGTGCTATCGGCGACGGCCAAGGAGCGGCTCCTGGGACTTGGCTCTCGTGGAAGAGCGGGTGGGAATCGTTTTGCGCGCCACAGTGCGCGCGGGCCCAGCCCTGTCATGGAAGACAATTGGGGTGGAGAGAAAGGCGCCGGGGACTGCCGGCTGCCTATGCAACACTACCCTAACGTGAGGGTTGAGCCGGATTGGTGACGTGATGGTGAAAGAGATGACCGCTGAAGAAGTAGTGGCGACGATGCATATCGGCGAACTCGCTGACCGTTCACAGATGTCGCTGCGGACCATCCGCCACTACGACGAGGTGGGCCTGCTCAAGCCGTCCGGCCGCACCGAAGGGGGATTCCGCCTTTACACCGAACGCGACTTCACGCGCCTGCTGCTGATCCGCAGGATGAAGCCGCTGGGGTTCACGCTCGAAGCCATGTCCGGCCTCCTGAAGGTTATCGACGCACTGGAGGCGGCTGGACCCGGCCAGGATGTTACGGCCATCCGGTCCGAGTTGAACGGTTTCATTGAAGAGGCAGCGAAGCGCCGTGCCAAGCTGGAGGAACAACTCGGAATGGCCGACGAGTTCCTGGCACTGCTGCGCGCACAGTAGGGAAACATGGTGCCGTTGCCAAACTGTGCCTTGCCGCCCGGACATGGCCCAGGGGCGGCAGTAAGCACGGCTGATAAAATGACCGGGTTGCAGGGTGGCCCATAGGCCGGTGCAACCAATGCCGTAACAAAGTAGGGGACCACACAATCATGACGGCAGGCGGGTCACACCTCGAGACGTCGGAAAGCCGGCCGGGCAAGCCGGTCGACGCCTCCGCGCCCGCCAGGGGCCGGGCCTACCTCGCCACTATCGAAGGTTTCGTCGGCGCCCTCATGATGTTTGTCGGCTCCATCGGCACGGGCTGGATTGCCAACGGCTCACCCATGATCCGGCAGCCGGTGGTGATTGCGCTCCGCACCGAAGGCTGGGGTGTGGCGGTATCCACGGTGCTGCTGACGGCGGGCGCCATGCTCCTGATGCGCTCCTGGCTGAGGCTGGGCCAGCGGCTGGGGGACTGGGGCAAGTCCTCGCTCCGGTCCGTGGTGGTGGCCGTCTCCGCCTGGTCCCTGCCGCTGCTGTTTTGCGTCCCGGTCTTTTCCCGCGACGTCTACGCATACACGGGCCAGGGCCGCCTGGTGCAGGAGGGCCAGAACCCCTATGAGGTGGGCATTTCCACGCTCAACAACTGGTTTTCGCTGGGCGCCGACCCCGCCTGGGCCGAGAACAGGACCCCCTACGGACCGTACTTCCTGTGGCTGGCACGTGCCGTGGTGGGACTGACGGGTGCCCAGCCGGACGCGTCAGTCCTGCTCTTCAGGCTCCTGGCCGGCGTCGGCGTCCTGCTATGCGTTATCTACGTGCCCAAACTGGCCGAACTGCACGGCATCAACGGGGCCAGGGCCCTGTGGATCTCCGTGGCCAACCCGCTGTTCCTCATCAGCTTTATCGCCAGCGCCCACAACGACGCACTCATGGTGGGACTCGCCGTCGCCGGTGTCTACCTGGCCGCCACCCGCCGCTACGTGCTGGGCATCCTCCTGGTCACCGCCTCCATCGGCATCAAGCCCATCACGGTACTGCTGCTGCCGTTCATCGGCGTCATGTGGGCGGGCCCCTCGGCCTCCTGGCCGCGCAAGTTCCTCATGTGGGGAGCGACGGCAGGCATCAGCTTTGGCGTGCTGGCCCTCAGCGGCATCCCGTACAACCTGGGCATCGGCTGGACCTGGGCCATCATGGACCCCACCCCCGGCTACACGGGGTACTCGCCGTCGGGCTTCCTGGGCCAGCAGGTGGAGATGCTCGCCAACGCCCTGGGCCTGCCCGGGGGAACGCTGGCCACCTGGCTGCGGACGGCCATGAAGTGGGGCGCCATCGCCTTGGTCCTGCTGCTGATGTTCCGCGGCGACTACTCCCGTGCGGTGCGCCGGATGGCCCTGGCGTTCACCGCCGTCGTGATGCTTTCACCCATCATCCAGCCCTGGTACATCCTGTGGTTCCTGCCCTTCCTGGCGGTCACCGGCATCCGGGACGACTGGCAGATCCGCTCGCTCTACGTGGGCGTGACGTTCTTCGTGGTGTTTGGCGCCCAGGACCAGCTCTCGGTCTGGTCCTTCGTTGAACTGCCCATCGACGCGTCCTCCCTGGCCTTTTTCACCGCCCTCGCGTTCACGTTCTACCTGCTGGTGCTGGACGTACACACCCGGAAACTCCTCATCGAGGGCAAGCCGCTGGACCTGGCGCGCCGCGCCTGGCAGTGGACCGTGGAACGGCGGGCGGCACGCCGCGCTGCGGCACCCGAGGCGCCCGCCGCCGTCGACCGGTCCGAACGCCGCTAACCGGACGCGCCGGCGCCCCAAGCAGCTAGGCTTGCGCAGTCAACCGCGTGGACGTCTTCCGGCCCAGCTCGGCCGTGCGCTTCACCGACCACCACAGCAGAACCACCAGGAGCAGGTTGCGGGTGGTGAGGATGGCCGCCATGACCGGATGGGCGTGGATCAGCGGCGTGTAGAACAGCGGGTAGATCACGAACGTCGTCATCGCGATGCCCATCAGCAGGGCCGCCGGGACCTTCCAGCGCTCCCAGTCGTGCGTCAGGCCGGCGATGATCACCGGAGCCAGCCAGATGATGAACTGCGGCGAACCCACCTTGTTGAAGACGATGAACGCGGTGACCATCATGAGCGAGCCCTCGAGGAACAGTTCCTCCCGCTCGGCGCCGCGCCGCATGGCCCGCACCAAGAGGATGGCCGCGGTGACGGCGGCGAGGACCAGCAGCGGCTGCATCAGGAACGCCGCGGTACTGGCGCCCGGGCCGTAGACCTCGGTGGAGTTGATGGCCGTGTTGTCCGCCATCTTGGACCCGGCGATGTGGAACACGCTCAGCCAGACCCAGGGCGTGGAGAACGTGGCCTCGAGCTGCATGCCGCGCTCGCCCTGGTTCAACAGGAAGTCCATGATGTGCGGCAGGCCGCCGGTCAGCCAGGTCCCCAGGCCAACGGCGGCGGTCACGGTGGCGCCGGCGAGCACCACCGGGATGCGTTTGTGGCTGGCGATGACAATGGGCACCAGTACCGCTGCAGGCCACACCTTGATCCAGGTGGCAATGCTGAGCAGGGTGCCTGCCACCACCGGCCGTTCCGCCGCGTAGAGCAGCGCGATCAGCACGATCGGGGCGGTGATGCCTTCCACCCTGGCGAAGCTCAGGTAGCCCATGAAGACGGTGAAGAACAGCCACCACCAGGCCGGGGCCACGCCCGTCACCTTCCGTGGACCACGGGTCAGGTAGAGCAGGCCGACGGTGTTGAGCGCTGTGATGATCAGGAACCAGACCAGCAGGTAGAGGCTTGGTCCCGCGATGTTGGCGAGGAAGATGGGGATCTGCGCCAGCACCGGGTAGACCCACGGGCTGATCTTCCCGGTCAGGTCCTGCGGGTTGTACCCGGCCGTGGCCCACTGCCGGTACTGCTCGGTGTCGCTGAAGGTGTCGCCGTTCAGGAAGAAGGACGCCATCCAGCCCAGGAAGTACAAATGGACGACGGCGAAGCCCCACCACACGCTGGACGGGCGGGCGAACCAGTCCACCACCTTGGCCGGCAGGACTTTGCTGCGGACCGTCACCAAACGGTCAAAGAACCTCGTGGAAATCTCAGGTCTCCTTGAGCGCGGGGGCGGGTGCGGCGGTCTTCTTGCCCAGCGAGTACAGGCGCCGGACGCTCCACAGGAACAGGACCACCAGCAGGACGTTGCGGATGGTCAGCACCAGCGCCATCCACGGGTTGTTGTGGCTGAGGGCGTCGTAGAAGAGGGGGTAGATGAAGTAGGTGGCGACGGCGATGGCGATCAGCATCAGTGCCGGGACGCGCCATTCGCGCCAGCTGTGCGCCAGGCCGACGGCAACCGCCGGTCCGAGCCACACCATGAACTGGGGCGACCCTACCTTGTTGAACACCACGAAAGCGGCGGCCAGGGCGAGGGCGCCGGCCAGGAGCAGCTCGGTCCGGTCCACGCCTCCGGCCACCCTGTGCTGCTTGCCGTTGTGCAGGGCCCAGAATGCCAGGCCAGCCACCAGCAGGGCGGCCAGGACCAGGAGCGGCTGCATCAGCACGGACATGGTGGCGGTGCCCGGGCCGTCCACCTGCATGGAGTTGATGTCCGTGTTCATGTACATGCGGGAGCCGCCCACGTTCAGGACGGAAAGCCAGAGCCACGGTGTGGTGAAGGTAGCCTCGAGCTGCATGCCGCGGTCGCCCTGCTGGGTGAGGAAGTTCAGGAGCTTGGGGACGCTGCCAAGGGCTGCCGCCAGCGCAACGACGCCCGCCGTCGTCGCGATTCCTGCAAGCACCACCAGCAGGCGGTTCTTGACGACGGCGAAGAGGGCCAGCATGATGGCCGCCGGCCAGACCTTCACCCAGGTGCCGATGGCCAGCAGGACCGAGGCGATAAACGGACGCTGGACGCCGTACGCCAGGGCCACGAGGACCAGCGGGGCGGTGAGGCCGTCAACGCGGGCGAATCCCAGCCAGCCCATGAGGAAGGTAAAGGCGAGCCACCACCAGCCGGCAGGGATGGCGTCCGCGATGCGGCCGCGTCCGGTGAGTTTCAGCAGCGCCCAGCCGTTGAGGAGCGTTGTCATGAGGACCCAGAGGAAGAAGAACGGACCCGGGCCTGCGAGCCCCGCAATGGCCATGGGGATCAACGCCAGGATGGGGTAGACCCAAGGGCTGGGGCCGCCCCGGAGGTTCGCGTCGTTGAAGCCTGCCATGGCCCAGTCGCGGTAGATGAAGGTGTCGCTGAACGCCTCGCCGCGCAGGGAGAGCGAAGCCGCGAAGACCAGGAAGACCAAGTGGACCACAATGAATCCGCCCAGCAGCCCGCGCCCGGAGTTTAGTCCGCTCCTTACGGGGGCGGGGAGGATGACGTTGCGGATCCTGGTCAGATTGCCGAAGAGAGCGTCGGTGGAAATGGCGGAATCCTTGTCAGGTCGTTGCACAGCCGGCGGTGGCGCAATAATGGCTCGGGTGGGCCGCGGGGCGGGTTTAACAGGCAGATGGAAGCCCCGAAAACCGGCTCCCACTCCCTTTCAACTCTAATTGACGGCGCCCTGCGGCCAGTAATTGTCAGGACAAATGGTGGTGTCCAAGGCGCTGACCTGCGTCATTTATCTAAAGTTGCTGGCACATTTTTGCTCGGGCACCATGGGTCGAGGTACGAAAGTGCCAACCGCCTAAGCAGCCAGGGGGAGCGCTGGGCGGCGCATGCCCACCCGCCCCCTGAAAGACACAGGCAATATCCATGAACTTCCCCCTGACCCTCACCGTCTCCGACCGCCACAGCATGGACACCGAGCTCGACGCCGCCGTCGCAGCGGCCAAGGCCCACGCACTCATGGGCCGCCGCCACGGCATCCTGGTGACCCGGCATGGCGCCGACAAGTTCACGGTGGACCTCAGCGACACCGTCCCCTTCGGCCTTACCCGCGAACACCAGGCCTGGTAGGGCCCTTTAGCACGCGCCTGGCCTGGCCGGGCCCCCCGAACGTAGCGTGCCCCTGACGGCGGTGCCTTTGGCGCCGCCGTCACCGCCGGCGTCGCCCCTTTACCGCCTAACTGCCGGCGCTGCTGTCCCCGTCGCCGCCCACGCGGTTGCTGCGCTGCTGCAGCCGGTCGATGTGCTTGGACGCCTCCGCCTTGCTCAGGTCTGCGGGAAGCTCCTCGCCCGCCTCGCGTGCGAGGGTATCGAGGTAGCTGCGCTGGGCCGCCGTCATGGGTTCATCGCCGGTCACCCAGTCTTCCGGGTCCCTGTTGAGGCCTGCGTTCGGTTCCGGTTCCGGGCTGCCGATGGTTTCCTGGTTGCTGTCGCTCATGGGTACGAGTCTAGGTCGGGGCGCCGACATTCCGGTGGAGCGTGCGTGCCGGGATGCCATGGCTTGAATAAATCGGGGAATCCTGGAGACGTTGAGTAGGTAGACGCCAGACCTCAACGCAGCCGGGAGAATGACTCAATGGATACCAAGCTCAAAGTCGCAGTGCTCGGAACGGGAACCATGGGAGCGGCCATGGCCCGGAACCTCCTGCGGGCCGGCCATGACGTCTCGGTGTGGAACCGGGATGCGGCCAAAACCGAACCCCTGGGCGCTGAAGGCGCCAGGCGCGCCGCCAATCCGGCCGAGGCAGTTGAGGCGGCCGACGTGGTCCTGACCATGCTCTACGACGCGGCCGCGGTGGAAGACGTCGTCCGGGCCGCCACCCCTGGCTTCCGGCCCGGCACGGCCTGGGTCCAGTCCACCACCGTGGGTGTGCAGGACGCGCCATCTTTGGCCAAACTGGCCGCGGAACTCGGCCTGGACCTGGTGGAGGCGCCCGTGTCCGGCACCCGCGCCCCCGCTGAAGCCGGCCAGCTCCTGGTGCTGGCCGCCGGGCCTGAGCCTGTGCGCCGGCGGGTGGCGCCGGTCCTGGATGCCATCGGCGCCCGAACCATCTGGACGGGGCAGGACCCCGCCCAAGGGTCCGCCACCCGGCTGAAACTCGTGGTGAACAGCTGGGTCATTGCCGCCTCCAACGCCGCCGGCGAGGTGGTTGCCCTGGCTGAGGCGCTCGGCGTCGATCCGCAGCAGTTCCTCAGCGTGATCGACGGCGGCGGCCTGGACCTTCCCTACCTGCGGACCAAGATGGGCCTCATCATGGACGGCGGCCTTGAACCGGCTTCCTTCGCCGTGGACACCGCCTGCAAGGACGCACACCTGATCGTCGATGCCGCCGCTGAGCAGGGCGTGAAGCTCGACGGCGCCGAAGCGTTCGCCGCCAGGCTGGACCGGGTGGCAGAACAGGGCCGCGCCAAGCAGGACATGGCTGCGGCGTACTTCGCGAGCCGGTAGCAGGCACCGCCCAGACGCTGCTGTCCTGCGCCGGATAGCGCTTGCCCATTGACGTAACAAACGTCACCTTCTATATTGGATGAATCGATTCAAGAGCTACAGCCGCTGGCCAGGTAAGACCATTTTCGGCGCAGGCACACTCCTGAACATCTACGGAATCCAGCGGATCCGGTTCCTTGCCAATGAAGACGAAGGACAAGCACATGAGCACCACCCCAACCCGCGTCGTCCAGGCGAACCAGCAACTCGGAACCAGTTCCCGTGATCCGCGGAAGGCGGCCATGAGCGGCTGGATCGGAAGTGCCCTCGAGTACTACGACTTCGCGCTGTACTCGCTGGCTGCCACGCTGATCTTCCCCACCATCTTCTTTCCCGCCGAGAACCCCACCGTAGGGATCATCGCCTCCCTGGCAACCTACGCGGTGGGCTATGTCTCCCGCCCGGTAGGCGCCGTCGTCCTTGGGGCGTACGGTGACCGGCACGGACGCAAGAAGGTGCTCGTCTTCGCCATGCTGCTCATGGGTTTCGCGACCTTCGCCGTCGGGCTCCTGCCAACCTACGGGCAGGTGGGCCTCCTTGCCCCCGCCCTGCTGGTGATCCTCCGCCTCATCCAGGGCTTCGCGGTCGCAGGCGAACTCGGCGGCGCCAGTGCGATGATCGTCGAACACTCTCCCGATGCCCGGCGCGGCTTCTTTGCCAGCTTCAGCCTCCAGGGCACGCAGGTGGGGTCAATCCTGGCCACCGGGGTCCTGCTGCCGCTCGCCGCCCTCCTCCCGGCTGACCAGTTCGGCGCCTGGGGATGGCGCATCCCGTTCCTGCTCAGCGCCGTCGTCATTTTTGCCGG
This sequence comes from Arthrobacter sp. SAFR-044, assembly GCF_051965175.1. Lineage (GTDB taxonomy): Bacteria > Actinomycetota > Actinomycetes > Actinomycetales > Micrococcaceae > Arthrobacter. The sequence goes on along the minus strand of NZ_JBQCMK010000017.1, from coordinate 24,691 downwards.
ATACCTCATCCGCCGCCGGGTTACCGAGCCCCCCGCCTACGCCGCCCAGCCGGATACCGCAGGGACCAAGCGCCGCTTTCCGCTCGCCGAGCTCCTGCGTACCCGCCCGGGGGCACTCGTCCGCTGCATCCTCATGACCTTCACCAACGTCATCGGCATGGCCACCCTGATTTTCGGCGTCTCCTTCGCCACGCAGAAGGGCTACGGCAACGGCTTCTCCAGCAGCGAGTTCCTGTGGGTGACCCTGGTGGCCAACATCGCGGCCGTGGCCACCATCCCGCTGTTCGGTGCGCTGTCGGACAGGATCGGGCGGCGGATGCTCATGGCGGCCGGCGGCGTGGTTGGCGGCCTTCTGGTGACCGGATACCTGTGGGCGATCGAGCAGGGGAGCCTGCCGCTGGTCTTCGTCTGTGTGGTCATCGTCCAGGGCATCTTCTTCCAGATGTGGAACGCCACCTTCGCCACCTTCTTCCAGGAGCAGTTCCCCATGCGGATCCGCGTGACCGGCTTCGCCGTCTCGCAGAACATCGGACTCATGATTGCTTCGTTCTTCCCGAGCATCTTCACCGCGATCGCGCCTCCTGGCTCGGCGAATATCCCGCTGACCATCGGGCTGACCACGCTCGGCATCTGCCTGGTCTCCGCCGTGGCCACGCTGATGTCCTCCGATACGAAGGGCACGTCGCTCGAGGACCTCGAGACGCAAAAGGCCGGGCGAGCCGCAGGCCGCGCTTAGTTCCGCAGGTAAGACAACCGAAGAAGGGGCAGCAGCTGCTGCCCCTTCTTCGTGTGCCCCGAGTGTGGTCCCCGGGCTGGGCGGGATCCACCCGAGGCCCACCCTGTATAGATGTATACAAGTATGATGTGGGACGGAGGTACAAACGATGCCAGATTCACCCGCCCGGAACACCGGGGCCCATTTTGTCTACGGCGAGCTGAAACGCCGCATCCTGAGCCTTGAGCTGAAGCCGGGGGAGCGGATCTACGAACCGGCGATGGCGTCCGCGCTGCAGGTGAGCCGCACGCCGCTGCGCGAGGCCATCCGGCGCCTCATCAGCGAGGACCTGCTGGAGCAGCAGCCCACCGGCGGGGTGCTGGTGCCGGCCCTGGACGAAGCCGCAATTTCGGAACTCTATGAGGTCCGCGCGGCCATGGAATCCCTGATGGCCCGCAACGCCTGCCTGAAAGCGACGCCCGCTGACATCGAAGCCCTGCACGGAATCCTTGAACGCAACGCCGCCATGGTGACGTTCGCTGACGACGCCATGCAGCAGGGCATGGCACTGCACGCCAAGATTGCCGCGATCGCCGGAAACTCCTGGGCCCGCCGCTTCCACGGCCAGATCTCCAGCCACATGGAGCGGTACCGGCATTTCACCAACAGCACGCAGGAGCGCCGGGACCAGGCCCTGGCCCAGCACCGGACCCTGGTGGATGCAGTGTCCGGCGGCGATCCGGAAAAGGCCGCCCACATCGCGTTCGAGCACGTGATGGGCGCCCGGGACGCCGCGGTGCGGGCCATCTCCGGCGCCACCACCGCAGGCGCATGATCGGCGAACTCGGGCGGCGCACGTCCACGGCCCTGCTGGTCCATTCCGCGCTGATCCAGGCCGTCACGTTCCTGGTCCGCCCGGCAGCCACGTACCGTGCCCTGGAACTGGACGTTCCCGGCTTCGCCCTGGGCCTGCTGGCCGCCAGCTACGCCGTCTTTCCGCTGCTGCTCGCCGTGCCTACGGGCGGCCTGGTGGACCGCCTGGGTGAGCGCCGGCTCATGGCGATCGGGTCCGCCGTCGTCCTTTCCTGCTCCGTCTTCCTGCTGCTGTGGGGCTCATCGATCGTGGCCCTGGTCATCGGAACCGCACTGCTGGGCGCCGGGCAGATGGCGTGCGTTGTGGGGCAGCAGGCGGTGGTAGCCAACAACGCCGCCTCGTCCCGCATGGACTCCGCGTTCGGATACCTGACGTTCGCGGCATCCCTGGGGCAGGCCCTGGGGCCGTTGGCGATTGCCTTGGTGGGCGGCGCCTCCATCCGGCCCGACACACAGGCCATCTTCATGCTGGCGGTCATCATGGGCGTGGTGCTGTTCGCCACCACCTTCGTTGTCCCGGCCCATGTCAGCGCCGGGAAACGGAAGGCCGGTTCCGCTGGTACGGGCAGTGCGGTATCGCTGCTGAAGTCACCCGGCGTGGCCCGGGCCCTCGCCACCAGCGCCACCGTCCTGGCCGTGGTGGACCTGACCATGGTCTACCTGCCAGCCCTCGGCGCCGACCGTGGACTTACCGCGGCAACCGTGGGCGCCATGCTGACCGTCCGCGCCGTCTTCTCCATGGTGTCGCGGCTCCTGCTGGGCCGGGTGTCCCGGAGGATTGGCCGGATGCGGCTGTTGGTGGTGAGCCTGGCCTTATCCACCGCGGCGCTGGCAGCCGCAGCCATTCCCATGCCGGCGTGGCTGCTCTTTGTGGTGATGGCCGTGCTGGGGCTGGGCCTGGGCATCGGCCAGCCGCTGACCATGTCCTGGCTTTCGGCGCAGGCGCCGGCCGGGCAGCGCGGGCGGGCACTGGCCCTGCGGCTCGCCGGCAACCGGGTGGGACAGGTGGTCCTGCCCAGCGCCATCGGCGTTGTTGCCGCCGGACTGGGCGCGGGTGGCGTATTCCTCGCGTCAGCCGTCGTGGTGGGCGGGACGCTCCTGCTGCTCCGCGGGGTGCAGCTGGACTAGCGCGTTCCCGCGTCACGCAGGGCACCTTTTCAGGCAGCGCACGACGGCGGCAGCCCGGGTTTCCGGGGCTTCCCCGCCCAACGCGGGCCGAAAGCGTGCCGTGCGTGACGCCGTCGCCCGCCCCACCACCCGGTTCCACTGGGCAGAAGCCGCCCGTTGCCCGCGGGCCGGTTGCCGGGCAGGCTGTGTGGATGACGAAGCTGCAGCCCGCCGCAAACCACTCAGGCCTCGACGCCGCCGCTGTTGCCTCCGGAATCGAACCGGACCCGGCAGGGGTCATTGCGCTGGACCCGGTGCTCGCAGGGATCTGGGAACTCGCCGCGCCATACCTGAAGGTCCGGGACAACGACGCCCACACGCTGTACGCCTTCGGCCTGGCCCGCGCACTGCTGGACGCCCACCCGGAAGCGGATGCAGCCGTGGTGCTTCCCGCCATCCTGCTGCACGACATCGGCTGGTCACGGGTCCCGCCCGGCGACGTCCTGGCCGCCATTGCGCCGGGCGGCGGCAGGCCGGACCTCGTGCTGCTGCACGAAAAGGAGGGGGCGCGCCTGGCCGCGGACATCCTCGCGGAGTGCCGTTACGACCGCGGCAGCATCCCCGCCATCCTTGACATCATCGATGGCCACGATTCCCGGCGGGAGGCCGTCACCATCGAGGACGCCATCGTCAAGGACGCGGATAAGACGTGGCGCCTCAGCCCCCACGGCATCGACACAGTCATGGACTGGTTCGGCCTGGACCGCGGACAGGCCCTGCGGCTCTGCTCCCAGCGCGTGCACGGCCACCTGTTCACCGCGGAGGCGCAGGCCATGGCCCGGGCATTGTCGGCACTGGAATCGGTCACCCTCTGGCCGCAGCGGCAACGCCTGCTTGCCTGACCTGAAAATCGGCGCCGCCCGGAGCCGTTCCCACGCTTAGACTCTTTCCGGACGCTGCCGGCACCTTGGCCCAGCGCCAGGAGCGAGGAGGCCCCCAATGGCCGGCGGCAGCCGCGACCCCGGACGCACCGTGACCTCCAAAGTGCTGTCCATCCTTGAAGCCTTCGAGACCTCCCGCGGCGCCCTGAGCCTGACCGATATCGCGGACAAGTCCGGGCTCCCCCTCAGCACTGCCCACCGCCTGGTGAACGAACTGACCGACTGGGGATTCCTGTCCCGGGAACCCAACGGCCGCTACCAGCTGGGCATCCGGCTGTGGGAGCTGGCGCAGAACACCGGCCGCCAGCTGCGCGATGCCGCCCACCCCTACATCCAGGACTTGTTCTCGCTGACCGGCGAGACGGCACACCTGGCCATCCGGGCCGGCAATGAAGTCCTGTACATCGACAGGGTCTACGGATCCAAGCGCGTGCCCCGCGCGTCCCGGGTGGGCGGCCGCCTGCCCATGCACGCCACCGCCGTCGGGAAGGTCATCCTGGCGTTCGAGGAAGACTGGGTGCGCGACGCCTACCTCCACCGGGACCTGGAACGCGCCACCGCCCACACCCACATCGACCCGCAAAAGTTCACCGCCGAGTTGGCTGCCATCCACGCGCAGGGCTATGCCACCACCCTCGAGGAAGTGCGGCTGGGCTCGTGCTCCATTGCGGTCCCGGTGTTCCACACCGGCCGGATCGGCGCCGCCATCGGCCTGGTGCTGCCCACGGCCCAGGCGTCCACCATGACCAGGTATCTTCCCGTCCTCAAGGGCATCTCAGCCCAAATCGAAAAGGCCACCGCGCGGATCCCCCTGGAGACCCTGATTGGCGTGCACAAAGGACCGCGCTTCTGACTTTCGATTCCGTCCAGTGGAAGCCGGCGCTGTCCCGGCCCGGTGATGTGGACCACACTGGTGACTAAGAAACCCCCGCCGCCCTGAGGCGCCGGGCGGAGTCAAGTCACCAGGAGTCAACATGTCATCGTCGACAGAAACGGCTGGCCGCTGTCCTTTCGGGTACGGCGCCGAAGCCCCCGCCGGGCACCACGGCTACGAACCCTTCCAGATGAAGGATCCCTTCACCGCCTACGCAGAGCTCCGGGCCGAGCAGCCCGTGATGTTCGATGAGCGTACCGGCCTGTACGTCGTCTCCCGCTACGACGACATCAAAGCCGTCTTCGAGGACTGGGAAACGTTCTCCAGCGAAAACGCCCAGGCCCCGGTCCGGGAGCGGGGAGCCGCCGCGAAAAAGATCATGGAGGACGGCGGCTTCACCGCATACTCCGGCCTGTCCGCCCGCCGCCCGCCGGAGCACACCCGCATCCGCGCCGTGGTGCAGAAGGCCTTCACGCCCCGCCGCTACAAGGCGCTGGAACCGTTCATCCGGCAGAATGTGGTGGACCTGCTCGAAAAGATGCTCTCCCGCGAAGAGCGCCGCGGGGACCTGGTCAAGGACCTGGCCTACGACGTTCCCACCATCACCATCCTCACCCTGATCGGGGCGGACGTTTCCCAGGTGGACACGTTCAAGCGCTGGTCCGACTCCCGCGCCGCCATGACCTGGGGCGACCTGACCGATGAGGAGCAGATCCCGCACGCCCACAACCTGGTGGAGTACTGGCAGGAATGCCTGCGCCTGGTCCGGGTGGCCCACGAACAGGGCGGCGACAACCTCACCGCGGACCTGGTCAAGGCCCAGCAGGACGGTGCCGAGATCTCGGACCACGAGATCGCCTCGGTCCTCTACAGCCTGCTCTTCGCCGGCCACGAGACCACCACCACCCTCATCTCCAACGCCCTGCGCGAGCTCCTGGCCCGTCCTGAGCAGTGGCAGCAGCTGGTGGCGGATCCCAAGAAGATCCCCGCGGCCATCGACGAGGTCCTCCGGTACGCCGGCTCCATTGTCGGATGGCGCCGGAAAGCCCTTAAGGACACCGAGGTGGGCGGAGTGCCCATCGAAAAGGGCTCGCAGCTGCTGCTCCTGATGGGCTCGGCCAACCGCGACGAAACCAAGTTCACCGACGGCGAGGACTTCGACATCACCCGGCCTAACGCCCGCGAGCACCTCTCTTTCGGGTTCGGCATCCACTACTGCCTGGGCAACATGCTCGCCAAGCTGCAGGCAAAAATCGCGCTCGAGGAAGTGGCCCGGCTCGCTCCCCGGCTAAAGCTCGACGCCCCGGAGGACATCGCCTTCCGCGAAAACCTGTCCTTCCGTGTTCCCGAGACCGTTCCTGTCACCTGGAAGGCCTAAGCACCATGCAAAGCAACGATCATGTCCAGTTCTTCGACGGCGGCATCGAGCCGAAGCTTGAAAACCTCGGTGGCAAGGGCGCGTCCCTGGTCACCATGACCTCCGCCGGCATGCCCGTTCCGCCCGGCTTCGTCGTAACCACCGCGCAGTTCGATGCCTTCATGGGCGAAGCCGGCATCACCGCGAAGATCCACGAACTGCTGGCCGGCCTGGACCCGGAGGACACCCGGCAGGTGGACCAGGTGTCCGCCGCCATCCGCGAGGACATCTGCTCCCGCCCCGTGCCTGAAGAACTGCGCAGCATGACCATCGCCGCCTACGAATCCCTGATGGGACGCTTCGACGCCCCCGTCCCCGTGGCAGTGCGCTCCAGCGCCACCGCCGAGGACCTGCCGGACGCGTCCTTCGCCGGCCAGCAGGACACCTACCTCTGGCTGGACGGCGTCAAAGCGGTCACCGACCACATCCGCCAGTGCTGGGCTTCGCTCTACACGTCCCGCGCCATCATCTACCGGCTCAAGAACAGCATCCCCAACGAGGGACTGTCCATGGCCGTGGTGGTGCAGAAGATGGTCAACTCCAAGGTTTCGGGGGTGGCCATCACCATGGATCCCACCAACGGCGACCGGTCCAAGATCACCATCGATTCCTCCTACGGCGTGGGCGAGATGGTGGTCTCCGGCCAGGTCACTCCGGACAACATCGTGCTGGACAAGGTGACCCTCGCCGTCGTCAGCGAACACCTGGGCGACAAGCACGCCGAGCTGGTCCCGGACGCCGGCGCCAAGGGCCTGGTGGAACGCGAGGTCGACGACGAACGCCGTGCCCGCCGCAGCCTCACCGACGCAGAGCTCACCGCCGTCGCCCAGATGGCCAAGCGGGCCGAGAAACACTACAAGTGCCCGCAGGACATTGAGTGGGCCCTCGACGCGGACCTCCCCGACGGCGAAAACCTGCTCCTCCTGCAGTCCCGGCCGGAGACGGTCCACTCCTCCAAGCCCGCACCGGTGACCGCGCCCCAGCCCGTCATCACGGGCGGCTACTTCTCCGGACTGAGCACCCCCGCGCTCAAACCGACTGCCTGACCCCCATCCGAGGCTTCATCCCCACCAAGGCTCACCGCCGAGCCCTCCTGAAAGGACCGCCATGTCCATGAAGTCGTTCCCCAAGCCCTCCGAACTGCCGGTTCCCGCCGGGGCCGAAGGCTGGGAAAAGATCTACCCCTACTACCTGGTGTTCCAGGACAAGCTCAAGGAGCAGGAGGACGCCAAGTTCTGGTTCTGCGACAGCCAGCACTGGCCCACCGTGTTCAAGCCCTTCGAGACCATCGGCGGCGAATTCGCGGTCAAGTGCCTGGGCCAGTACAACGCCCGGCACCTCATGATCCCCAACGCCAACGGCATCGAGTTCCGCATCCACCTGGGCTACCTCTACATGTCCCCCATTCCCGTCCCGGAGGACCAGATCGCCGCCCGCGTGCCGCTGTTCGAGCAGCGCGTCGGCCACTACTTCCAGAACTGGGAGCAGCTACTCAAGGACTGGCACGTCAAGGTCAAGGGCACCATCGCCGAGATGGAAACCATCTCCTTCCCCAGGCTGCCGGACATGGTCCCGCTCGAGGACATCACCTCCGGCAAGGGCAAGGACGGCTCCGAGAAGCTCCTGGAAAGCTACGACCGGCTCATCCAGCTGGCCTACCAGAACTGGCAGTACCACTTCGAGTTCCTCAACCTGGGCTACATCGCCTACCTGGACTTCTTCAACTTCTGCAAACAGGTCTTCCCGAATATCCCCGACCAGTCGATCGCCAGCATGGTCCAGGGCGTGGACATGGAACTGTTCCGCCCGGATGACGAGCTCAAGCACCTCGCCAAGCTCGCCGTCGAACTGGGCCTCCAGCCCCACTTTGGAAACACGGACGACGTCGAGGCTACTTTGGGTGCCATCGCCGCCGCTCCGGGCGGGGACCGCTGGTTGGCCCAGTACGAAGGTGCCAAGGACCCCTGGTTCAACTTCACCGTGGGCAACGGCTTCTACGGCCACGACAAGTACTGGAACGTGAACCAGGAAATCCCGCTGGGCTACATCGCCGACTACATCCGCCGCGTGGACGAAGGCCAGGAGATCATGCGCCCCGTCGAGGCCCTCATCGCCGAACGCGACCGCATCATCGAGGAATACCGGGACCTCCTCGAAGGCGACAACCAGGCAGTCTTCGACGCCAAGCGCGGGCTCGCCGCCACCGCCTACCCCTACGTGGAGAACCACAACTTCTACATCGAGCACTGGACAATGGGCGTCTTCTGGCGCAAGATCCGCGAACTCTCCCGCATGATGCATGCCGAGGGCTTCTGGACCCAGCCGGACGACCTGCTCTACCTGGGCCGCAACGAGGTCCGCGACGCCCTCTTCGACCTGGTCACCGGCTGGGGCGTGGGCGCCAAGCCCATCGGCCCCGACTACTGGCCCGAGGAGATCGAACGCCGCCGCGGCATCGTGGACGCCCTCAAGACCGCCCGCCCCGCGCCGGCCCTGAACACCCCGCCGGCGTCCATCACCGAACCCTTCACCCGGATGCTGTGGGGCATCACCACTGAACAGGTCCAGCAGTGGCTGGGAGCCGGTGAAGAAGTGGAAGGCGGCGGACTGCGCGGCATGGCTGCCTCGCCCGGCGTGGTGGAAGGCCTGGCCCGCGTGGTCACCGACGCCGACCAGCTCTCAGAGGTGCAGCAGGGCGAGATCCTGGTGGCCACGGTGACGGCGCCGTCCTGGGGTCCCATCTTCGGCAAGATCAGCGCCACGGTCACTGACATCGGCGGCATGATGAGCCACGCTGCTATCGTCTGCCGCGAATACGGCCTGCCGGCCGTCACCGGCACGGGCTCCGGGTCCACCACCATCAAGACCGGCCAACGGCTCCGTGTGGACGGCACCAAGGGCACGGTCCAGATCCTGGACGCCGAGGACGAGCTGGTGGCTGCCGGACCCGGTGCCCACAGCCACAGCCATGTCTGACCGGGACATGCCGCCAGCAGAATATTCCGCGCAAGGCATGAATGCGAGGACTGTCCTCATCACGGGAGCCGCCGGCGGGCTGGGAAGGGCGTTCGCGCTCGGCTTCGCCGGCCGCGGCTACCGGGTGGCGGTGGCCGACATCAACCTCGAAGGTGCCGAGCAGACCGCCAAGCTGGTCCGGGAAGCCGGCGCCCGCGCCGCTGCCTTCGCCGCCGACGTGACCGACCTGGGCTCCACGGAGCAGCTCGCCGCAAGCTGCGCCGAGTTTGGAAACGGGCGCATCGACGTCGTCCTCAACAACGCGGCGGTCTACGCGGGGGTGACCCGCAGCCGCTTCGAGGACATCGATCCGGCCGAGTGGGACTTGGTGATGAACGTCAACCTCAAGGGACCCTGGCTGGTGACCCGCGCCGCGAGCCCCTACCTGGCCGAGGGTGGCCGCGTCATCAACCTCTCCAGCGCCACGATCTTCAGCGGCTCCGAGCAATGGGCGCACTACGTCGCCTCCAAGGGCGGGGTGGTGGCCCTCACCCGGGTCATGGCCAAGGAGCTGGGACGGCGTGGGGTCACGGTGAACGCGATCGCCCCGGGTTTCACGCTCACGGAGGCCAGCTACGGGCTCATGGAAAACGCCGAGAACTACGGCGTGGACCGCGGCGCTATCAAGCGGGCCAGCCAGCCCGAGGACATCGTGGGCGCCGCCCTGTTCCTCGCCGGGCCGGACAGCTCCTACTACACCGGCCAGACCATGGTGGTGGACGGCGGCCGTCAGTTCATCTGACCGGCCACCCCCGCCACCATCCAACCAACTTCAACCAAGGAGGACCACAATGCCAACGGTTCACTTCACCGACGCAGAAGGCACCGTCCGGGACGTCGAAGGCAATGCAGGCGATTCGGTCATGGAAACCGCGGTGCGCAACGGCGTCCCCGGCATCGTGGCCGAATGCGGCGGCTCGCTGTCCTGCGCCACCTGCCACGTCTTCGTCCGCGAGGACTGCGCCTCGCAACTGCCCGCCATGGAAGACATGGAGGACGAGATGCTCTACGGCACCGCCGTGGACCGTGAGGACAACTCCCGGCTGTCCTGCCAGCTCCGCCTGACGGAGGAACTGGAACTGTTCGTCACCACCCCCGAAACCCAGGTGTAACCGTGGGAACGCAGGCAGTGGAGCAGGAAACCGCATCGGCCACGGTTCCCACCCGGACGGGGCTCCTGATCATTGGTGCCAGCCAGTCAGGTGTACAGCTGGCAGTATCGCTGAGGGCGCTGGGCTTCGATGAACACATCACCCTGCTGGGGGACGAGGACCACCGCCCATACCAGCGGCCGGCGCTGTCCAAGGAGTTCCTGCAGGGCACCGTGGAAAGCGAATCCCTCATCTTCCGGTCCAACGACTACTGGGCCGAGCACAACGTGGACCTGGTCAAGGGCGAATACATCGTCCGGATCGACAAGGAAGCGGACGGCTCCGGAGTGGCACATGCGTCCTCGGGCCGGGAGTTTCCATTCAAGCGGCTGGCCCTCACCGTAGGCGCCCGCGCCCGGAAGCTGGAGATCGACGGCAGCGGCCTGGACGGTGTGCTCTACCTCCGCAACGCCGACGACGCCCTGGCCCTGAAGGCAAAAGTGGGCGACGCCACGGATGTGGTGGTGATCGGCGGCGGGTTCATCGGCCTCGAGGCCGCGTCCAGCCTGCAGAAGATGGGGAAAAATGTCACCGTGCTCGAGTTCGGGCCGCGCCTGGTGGGCCGGGCCGTGGGGGAGGAGACCGCCGAATACTTCCTGCAGGCCCACCGCTCCCGGGGCCTGGATATCCGCCTTAACACCAGTGCCGGGCGCTTCACCGCAGACGACGGCGGCACCCGGGTTGCCGCCGTCGAACTCCAGGACGGGACGGTACTGCCGGCGCAGATCGTCCTGATCGGCATTGGCGTCATTCCCAACACCCAGCTGGCAGAGCAGCTGGGCCTGGCCGTGGACAACGGCGTGGTGGTGGACCGGTTCGCGCTGGCCTCCGACGGCACCACGGTGGCCGTGGGGGACGTCGCCAACATGCCGAACCCCGTTCCCGGCACCGAGCCCGGGGAGCGGATCCGGCTGGAAAGCGTCAACAACGCGATCGAGCACGCCAAGGTGGCCGCCTACTCGCTGACCGGACGGCGCGAGGAATACGCCGGCATCCCGTGGTTCTGGTCCAACCAGGCGGACCTCAAGCTGCAGATCGCCGGGCTGTGCAACGGCTACGACCAGACCGTGGTCCGGAACGACCGGGAACGCGGCAAATTCAGCGTCCTCTACTACCGGCAGGGCCGCATCATCGCCGCGGACTGCGTGAACGCACCGCTGGACTTCATGGCCGTCAAGAACGCGCTCGCCAAGGGCCTCAACATTCCCGCCGAGGCCGCGGCAGACCCCGGCACCCAACTCAAGACCATCACCACGGACAGCTAACTGCACCCAGACAGTAGGTTGGCCAACCGAAGGAGCATTATGAGCACCCCCAAGACGCCGTTTGCCCCGGCGGAGCCCGGCACTGCCGCCGGCAGCGCCCCCGGCGCCGCAACGGACACGGACGACGCGCTGGCCGATGCCTTCGCCGCCGAATACAGCGTCCGCCCCATTCCCGCCCATGGTCCCGTGGACACCACCCCCATCGCCGGCACCCCCGCGGCCCTGGATTCGCTCGACGCGCTCTGGAAGGCCGTGGTCCACGAAACCAGGACCCGCGGCAACGACATCCACCTGCCCATCTCCCTTGCCTTCGCCGAACGGCTGTGCCGGGCCTACCCGGACGCGGATGCAGAACTGGTGCGGGTGGCAACGCTGCTCCACGACACCGGCTGGGCGCACGTGGATGAGTCCCGGATCCTTTCGGAAGGGTTTACGGGGGACTGGCGCAAGGCCACCATCCGCTATGAGCACGAGAAACAGGGCTGCGACGTTGCCCGCCGGGTCCTTCCCGGCCTGGGTTATGCCCCCGGGTTCGTGGAGCAGGTCTGCGCAATCATCGACGGCCACGACACCAGGCCCGTGGCCCGTTCGCTGGAGGATGCACTGATGCGCGACGCTGACAGGCTGTGGCGATTCGACCACGCCGGCATCGCCCTTGCCTCCTCCTGGTTCGGCATGGATCCCGCCACCTACACGGACCGGCTGGCCACCGAGATCATCCCGGAGCTCATCACTGAGGCTGCCCTGGACATGGCCACCGCGGACCTTGCCAGGTCCAATGCCCTGCTGAAGACGGCGGTGATCCGATGACCTCCGCCGCGCATGACGCACCGGCTGACGCACCGGCCCTGGCCACACGGTCCGGCCTGGCCCTGCCGCACACCCACGTGGACACCATCTACGTCGACGGCGCCTGGCAGCCCTCCCGGGGCACCGGCCGGAACCCGGTCACCGACCCCGCCACCGGCGAAGTCTGGGGCTCTGTCCCCGACGGCACCCCGGAGGACGTGGACGCCGCCGTCGGCTCCGCCCAAAAGGCTTTCGACGGCGAATGGCCCCGGCTGGCGCCGTCCGAGCGGGCCGCCTACCTGCTCCGGATCGCCGATGAAGTGGAGAAACGCGCCGAGGAACTCTCCCTGACCAATTCCCGGGAGAACGGATCCCCGGTGGCCGAATCCTCCGGTGCCGCCGCCAACGCCGCCGGCATCCTGCGCTACTTCGCCACCCTGGCCGGATACCTGGAACAGGAGGACGTCCGTCCCTTCCCCCGCGGCGGCGGCGAATCGGTGGTGCGGCGCGATCCGCTGGGCGTGTGCGCGCTCATTGCCCCGTGGAACTTCCCCATCAACCTGGTGATGATCAAGCTGGCGCCGGCGCTGCTGGCCGGCTGCACCGTGGTGATCAAACCGGCGTCGCCCACCCCGCTGTCCATCCGGGTGATCATCGATGCCATTGCCGCTGCAGGCGTCCCGGCCGGCGTCGTCAACCTGGTCACGGGCTCCGGCCGCCTGGGCGACGTGCTGGTCAAGCACCCCGGGGTGGCCAAGGTGGCGTTCACAGGCTCGACGCCGGTGGGCCGGAAGATTGCCGCGGCCTGCGGTGAGCTGCTGCGCCCGGTCACGCTGGAACTGGGTGGGAAGTCCAGCGCCATCGTGCTGCCGGACGCGGACCTGGACGCCATGTCCCGGGTGCTCATCAAGTCCTCCATGCGCAACACCGGGCAGACCTGCTACATCTCCACCCGCATCCTGGCCCCGGCCAGCCGGTACGACGAGGTAGTGGACATGGTCACGGCCACCATCGCCGCCGGGAAACAGGGCGACCCCCTTGATCCCGATACGGTGTTTGGCCCCTGCGCCACCGAATCGCAGTACCGGACCGTCATGGAGTACGTCGAGTCCGGGCGGGCTGAAGGCGCCCGCGCCACCACCGGAGGGCGCCCTGCCTCGCTTGCCGCGGGGTTGGAGAACGGCTACTTCGTGGAGCCCACGGTGTTCGCCGACGTCACCCCGGACATGCGGATAGCCCGCGAGGAGATCTTCGGGCCGGTGATCACCATCCTCAAATACAACGACGCCGGCGGCAGCGTCGACGAGGCAGTGGCGCTGGCGAACAACACCGAATTCGGCCTGGGCGGCCTGGTGTTCGGCCGGGACGAGGACGCCGCGCTCGCGGTGGCGGACCGGATGGACACGGGATCGGTGGGACTGAACTTTTTCGCCTCCAACCACGCCGCCCCGTTCGGCGGCCGGCACGACTCCGGGCTGGGCACCGAGTACGGGATCGAGGGCCTCAACGCCTACCTGAGCTACAAGTCCATCCACCGGAAAAGGTAGGGTGCGGAAGCGTCACGCCGGGCATGCTTTCAGGCAGTGCACGACGGCGGGATCCCGGGTTTCCGGGGCTTCCCCGCCTCAGGTGGGCCGTAAGCGTGCCGTGCGTGACGCCGTCGTACGCTTGGGCCCCGGGGGAGCCCCTTGGCTACGGGAGCCTTGAGGGCCGGAGGACGCTCGCCTCGCCTGCCTGCGCCGGGTCCAGCGGCACGGGGCTGACCAGCACGGCCGGGCCGCGGTGCAGCAATCCGCTGGAGACGGCCCGGCAGCGGATGCCCCCGCGGCCCCGCATGGCCGGATGGGCACCGGGCGCCAGCATCTCGTTCATCCACGCGCAGGGCTGGGCATGCCGGCCGCCATGGAGGGTCACCGAAGAGCCGCAGGACTCCAGCACGAAGTCCTGCCCCAACAGTGGGACCAGCTGCGCTCCGCGCAGCACCACGTTCCGGCGGGTCAGCAGGGGATCGAACGGCGCCGCGCCCAACTCCGCGGCGATGGCTTCCAGCGACTCGACGGCCAACAGGGTCACCGCGGCGTCCATGTGCGCCGCCTTCCCGAAGAACCGGTCGCCCACGATGCCCTTGCCGGCCACCACCTCAGCCTGCGGAGCATCAGTGGTGGGAACGTCGGCGGCACCGTCCCGGGCACGGCCGAAATAGGCGTGCGCGGGGGACACCAGCAGATGCAGGATCTCGACGTCGTACCGGAACTTTTGGGGCATACGGCCAGCGTAGGCCAGCCCGGCATTGAAATCCCGCCGTCCTGGTGGCCACCCGCTGCTGCCGGGCATCCTGCTGGCCGCGGCTTCCGCCGGTGCACCCTGGGCGGTCCTGCTCTGGGGCGGCTCTAGGCACCCACATACGTTGCCAGATGCTGGCCGGTGAGCGTGGCCCGCCCCGCCACCAGGTCGGCCGGGGTGCCCTCGAAAACGATCCTGCCGCCGTCGTGCCCTGCTCCGGGACCGATGTCGATGATCCAGTCACCGTGCGCCATCACCGCCTGGTGGTGCTCAATGACGATCACGGACTTGCCGGAGTCCACCAGCCGGTCCAGCAGCCCCAGCAGTTGCTGGACGTCCGCCAGGTGCAGCCCCACCGTGGGCTCATCCAGGATGTAGACGTCCCCGGACTCCGCCATCTGGGTGGCCAGCTTGAGCCGCTGGCGCTCGCCGCCGGACAGGGTGGTCAGCGGCTGGCCCAGGGTGACGTAGCCCAGGCCCACATCCGCCAGGCGTTCGAGGACTTTGTGGGCGGCGGGCGTCTTGGCTTCACCGTCGGCGAAGTACGCCAGTGCCGCGTCCACCGACAGGTCCAGGACGTCGGCGATATTCATGCCGCCCAAAGTATATTCAAGGACGGCGGGCTGGAAGCGGCGCCCCTCGCAGTCCTCACAGGTGGACTCGACCGTGGCCATCACACCCAGTTCGGTGAAGATCACGCCGGCGCCGTTGCAGGTGGGGCACGCGCCCTCCGAGTTGGAGCTGAACAGTGCCGGCTTCACGCCGTTGGCCTTGGCGAAGGCCTTCCGGATCGGCTCCAGCAGCCCCGTGTAGGTGGCCGGGTTGCTGCGCCGGGAGCCCTTGATGGCGCCCTGGTCGATGACCACCACGCCCTCCCGCTTTGCCAGCGAGCCGTGGATCAGGGAGCTCTTCCCGGAGCCGGCCACGCCCGTCACCACGCAGAGCACGCCGAGCGGCACATCGACGTCGACGTCCTGCAGGTTGTTCGTTGAGGCGCCCCGGACCTCGAGCGCGCCGGTGGCCTTCCGGACGGAGTCCTTGACGCGGGCGCGGTCGTCCAGGTGCCGGCCGGTGATGGTGCCGCTGGAACGCAGCCCGTCCACATCGCCTTCGTAGACAATCTCGCCCCCGCCGGTGCCCGCTTTGGGGCCGAGGTCGACGACGTGATCGGCGATGGCGATCATCTCCGGCTTGTGCTCCACCACCAGGACCGTGTTGCCCTTATCCCGCAGCTGCAGCAGGAGCGTGTTCATCCGCTCGATGTCGTGGGGATGCAGGCCGATGCTGGGCTCGTCGAAAACATAGGTGACGTCCGTGAGGGAGGAGCCCAGGTGGCGGATCATCTTGGTCCGTTGCGCTTCCCCTCCGGAGAGCGTGCCGGCGGGACGGTCCAGCGACAGGTAGCCCAGGCCGATCTCGGCGAACGAATCCAGCAGGTCCCGCAGCCCGGCGAGCAGGGGCCGGACCGATGGTTCATCCAGTTCCCGGATCCACTGGGCCAGATCGTTGATCTGCATCGTACAGAGGTCCGCGATGTTCCTGCCGTTGATTTTTGAAGCGAGCACGTCGGGAGTCAGCCGGGTGCCGCCGCAGTCCGGGCAGGTGGCGAACGTGACGGCGCGCTCCACGAACCGCTTCACGTGCGGCTGCATGGCCTCCACGTCCTTGGACAGCATGGACTTCTGGATCTTGGGGATGACGCCTTCAAACGTGAGGTTGACGCCTTCCACCTTGATCTTGGTGGGCTCCGCGTACAGCATCGTGTCCAGCTGCTTCGCCGTGAACTTGGCGATCGGTTTGTCCATGGGCAGGCCCATGCCCTCGAAGAGGCGGCCATACCAGCCGTCCATGGAGTAGCCGGGAACGGTGAGCGCGCCTTCATTCAGGGACTTGGAGTCGTCGTACAGCGCCGCCCTGTCAATGTCGCTGATGTTCCCCATGCCTTCGCAGCGCGGGCACATCCCACCCAGGTAGGTCACCTGGCGGACCACGTTCTTTTCCACCCGGCCCCCCTTTTCGGTGCTCATGATGCCGCTGGCCTTGCGGGTGGGGACGTTGAAGGAGAAGGCCGTGGGCGGGCCGACGTAGGGTTTACCGAGCCGGCTGAAGAGGATCCGCAGCATGGCGTTGGCGTCGGTGGCGGTGCCCACGGTGGAGCGCGGATTGGCGCCCATCCGCTCCTGGTCCACGATGATGGCCGTGGTCAATCCCTCCAGCCGGTCCACGTCCGGCCGCGCCAGGTTGGGCATGAACCCCTGGACGAAGGCGCTGTAGGTTTCGTTGATCATCCGCTGCGACTCCGCGGCGATGGTGGCGAACACCAGCGAGCTCTTGCCGGAGCCGGACACTCCCGTGAACGCGGTGAGGCGCCGCTTGGGCAGCTCCAGGCTCACGTCCTTCAGGTTGTTTTCCCGGGCGCCCTCCACCCGGATCAGGTCGTGGCTGTCTGCAACGTGCCCCGTCTGCCTGGTGTCCATGTCTGCTTCCGTGCTCAAGGTGTCCCCCTTCTTCCTGGAGCGGCACCGGAGGGGAAGCTGCGCTGGCAGCCGCCCTCCGGCGTCGTCCGTTATATACGTGTCTGTTTATATGCCTAGGGCTGCTGGTTGATGCGGACCGTATTGCCGGCGGGGTCGCGGAACGCGCAGTCGCGGATGCCGTATGGCTGGTCGATGGGTTCCTGCACCACGTCCGCGCCGGTTGCCTCTACCTTGGCGAACGCGGCGTCCACATCGGGGGAGGAGAGGACGATCGTGGCATAAGTGCCTTTGGCCATCATCTCGGTGATGGTGCGGCGCTCACTTTCTGTGATGCCCGGGTCCACGGCCGGAGGGTGCAGGACGATGGAAACGTCCTTTTGGCCGGCGGGGCCCACGGTGATCCAGCGCATGGTGCCGCGGCCCACGTCGTTGCGGATTTCGAAGCCGAGCGCGTCGCGGTAGAAGGCGAGGGAAGCGTCGGGATCGGTGGCGGGAAGGAAGGTTGAGGAAATGTTGATGTCCATATCAGTCATGCTAGTGACGGCTCACGGGCCGGCGCTTCTCGATTCCTGACCGGTCTGGTCACCTGTTTCGCCACGCACGCCGGGATTCCCGCCGTCGCCTCCGCTGCCTCCTGTTTGTAGACGCTCGGCGGCATGCCTACCAGTTCACTGAAGCGGGTGCTGAAGGTGCCCAGCGAGGAGCAGCCGACGGCGAAGCACACGTCCGTGACGCTGAGGTCGCCTTTGCGGAGCAGCGCCATGGCCCGTTCGATCCGGCGGGTCATGAGGTAGCTGTACGGGGATTCGCCGTAGGCCAGCTTGAAGCGGCGGCTGAAATGGCCAGCGGACATGTGCACGTCCTTCGCCAGCGATTCGACGTCCAGCGGCTGCGCATATTCGCGGTCCATCCGGTCTTTGACGTGCCTCAGCTGGGTGAGTTCGCGGAGGTACGGGTCGGAGACGGGACTGCTGGTCACAGCTTCGATCGTGCTACGCGCCGGGGGTCTTGTCCAGACGTGGGGAGTATCACGTTTCGCCGGTAAAAGCGGTGCCCGGGCGCGGGATATGATTATGCCGCCGGCCAGCGTAAGAGGTCCTCGCCCGAACAGGGCTCGAGTCAACGCAGAGCTGGATGATGCAGGTTCTTATGGAGCGGCATCCGGCAAAACCCAACCTTGAACCACCTCTTAAGCCCTGCCCTGATACTGCGCAGGCACCTTGGAAGGACGCCATGGAACTGCTGTGGGAAATTGCCGGCTGGGCAGGCGCGGTTGCGATTCTCAGTGCTTACCTGTCTGTTTCCATGGGGTGGCTGAAGGCCGGGAAGGGCTTCCAGACGGCCAACCTGTTCGGTTCGGTTGCCTTCATCATCAACGGGACCCTGCACGGCGCGTGGCCCTCAGTGGTCACCAATGTCGCCTGGTTCCTGATCTCTGCCGTGGCGCTGGTCCGCATGCGCTCGGAGGAAGCTGCCGCCGAACCGGCAGAGGTTGCGCATGTCCAGTACCCCGGTGTCCCGGACTCCACCGGCCAGATGGCCGTCGTCGAGGCGTTCACCGATGCCCTGCCCGTTGTCGGTTCCGGGCCTGTCCTGGCTGATGGGCCCCGGCTGGCCCTTTAGGCGGACGACGGCGGTCCACGCCGTCGCTGCTCCACTGTCCTGTGAAAAGGGTGGTACTGCCCCGCAGTTACAGGAGGGGATGGCCTTTGTTCTCCGGCCCGCCGGCGCGGCTGGTGGCGCGGTCCACAATGTCCTGGGCAACGGCATAAACCTTGCGGTTCGTGTCCTGGCTAAGTTGGCTGATGAGCTCGTAGGCCCGATCGGCAGTGACACCAGTGCGTCCCATCAGGATGCCTTTGGCCTGTTCGATGACCGCGCGGTTCAGGGCGGACGCGGCCACCGCCTCGGTGGCCAGCTGGTGCCGGTCCGTGTGGATGGAGGTGGTGAGGTCAACCACCACACCCCAGACGCCGATCGGTGTGGTTCCGTCCAGGATGTAGTCCGCGGAGTAGAGCAACTTGTGCTGGCGGTCCTTGCGGTCCCGGATGGACACATAAATGGACGACGGGCCGCCGTGGGAGGCCACGTGGTCCCAGTAGGCCTGGACCCTTGGCCTGTCTTCGGGCTCGACGTGGGGGAGCACCATCTCAACGGAAGGGACCACTTCGCCCCGTTCATATCCATACATGCGGTACAGCCCGTCCGACCAGCGGAAGATGCCGTCCGCGAAGTAATACTCGACGAATCCTGTGGGGCAGTTGAGGAAGTCGGCGTGCGGGGCTTTCCCTGGCGTGGATCCTGGGTGTGCGCTGCTTGGAATCAATGGCGGGCCGTTCGACGTGCTGTGTCCTGCCTTCTCCTGGACCGGACGGGAAAACAGAATATAGCAGGCCGCCAGCCTTCGAACTCGTGGACCGGTGCCAGAGTGGCCCACTTTTGAAGGCAGGAACGACTGCGGGACCCCGGGTTTCCGGGGTCCCGCAGCTCAATGATGGGCCAGTTGGGGCGGCGTTGCCGTTGTTCAGCTGGCGTCCTCCACGAGCACCAGGTCGCGGCCGTTGGTTTCCGGGGTGAAGAACGTGGCAGCGAACGAGATCGCGGCCAGGACCAGCGAGTAGAGCGCGGGCACCAGCCAGGAGTGGTTGGTTGCCGCCAGCAGCGCCACGCCGATCATTGGGGCGAAGCCGCCTGCGAGCACCGCGGATAGCTCACGACTCAGGGCCACGCCGGTGAAGCGGTGCTGGGACCCGAAGAGCTCCGGGAGCAGCGCGCACTGCGGGCCGAGCATGGACTGCACGCCGAGGGCGATGCCCACCACCATGACCGCCCAGACCAGGGCCACATTGCCCAGCGTCACCAGGTAAAAGGCCGGCAGGGCGATGACGGCCTGGAAGAGCGCGCCATAGCGGTAAACGGGGACGCGGCCGAAACGGTCGGACAGGGCGCCGAAGGCAACCACCAACACCGCTGCGAAGCCCGCGGCGATCAGCAGGCCGGTGGGGCCGATGAACTTGTCGCCGGGGAAGACGCCGGCCGGCATGCTGATGAAGGACACCAGCAGCGCGGAGTAGATGGACGAGTTGCCGTTTTCGCCCATGCGGAGGCCAATTCCGACCAGAACGTTCTTCTTGGAGTGCTTCCAGATCTGGCCCACCGGGTTCTTGACCACCGCTTTGTGCTTTTCGAGTTCCTGGAAGACCGGGGTCTCCTTGAGGCGGAGGCGGATGAAGACGGCAATCGCGATCAGGATGATGCTGGCCAGGAACGGAACCCGCCAGAGCCAGCCTTGTAGGACCTGCTTGTCTGCCAGTGCCATCAAGGCAAAGGTCCCCGCACCCAGGAGGGTTCCCAGCTGGATGCCAACGAATGGGAGGGAGGCGAAGAAACCACGACGGCGGCGCGGGGCCACCTCGGAGATCAGGGTGGTGGCGCCTGCCTGCTCGGCGCCGGCACCCAGGCCCTGCAGGATGCGCAGCGTCACCAGGAGTACCGCTCCCAGCATTCCCGCCTGTTCAAAAGTGGGCAGCAGGCCGATGGCGCAGCTGGACAGGCCCATCAGGCCGATGGTCAGGATCAGCACCATCTTGCGGCCGAAGCGGTCCCCGATATGTCCGAACACCACGCCGCCGAAGGGCCGTGCCGCGAACCCGACGCCGTAGGTGGCGAAGGAGGCGATGACCGCTCCGCTCTCACCCAGCGGGGCAAAGAACAGCGGGCCGAAGATCAGGGCCGACGCAAGGCCGTAGATGTAGAAGTCGTAGTACTCCAGGGCGGACCCCACGGAGCTGGCAAGTGTTGCCCTTCGCAGCTGGTCCGGATCGACGACGGCGCCGTCCGCAGTGGCCTGCGGTGAGTTAGTACGAGTTGTCAAGAGAACTCCCTCTAATGCACTCCAGGCCCCCGTTGGCCTGGTGGGATAGCGACAACACCTGTTGTGCCGATCACTATGCTGAACACAATACAGCAAGCTGAACAGCTGGCAACAGTTTTTGGTTTTTGAATTCCTGGGGCTGGTGGAGTTAGCCCATGGGGTTGCCCAGCGAATGGGCAAGTTCCTGCAGTTCCTTGACCATCTGGGACCCCTGCTCAGGGGTGTACGTGGCTTTGAGCGCGGTCACGGACAGGCCCAGGCTGGGGCCATGGGCTCCGCGGGTGGGGACGGAGACGGCCAGGCACACTACGCCGGTGGTCGATTCCTCGTCCTCGAAGGCGAAGCCCTGCTCGCGGATCTCCTTCAGCTGCGCCTTCAATTCCGCGCCGGTGCGCAGGGACTTGGGGGTGAGCGCCGGCAATTCGGCGTCGTCCGGGAACATTTCCTCCAGGTCATGGTCACGCAGCCGCGCGATCAGGGCCTTGCCCACGGCGCACAGGGACACCGGCATCTTGTCGCCGATGTTGGACGTGAGCCGTACCGCGGGGTGGCCCTCATACCGGGCCAGGTAAATAACGTTGGTGCCATCCAGCATGGCGATCCGCACCGTTTCGCGGGAAAGGACGGAGGCCTGCTCGCAGTAGCGGTAAAACTCCTGCACCTCGTCCATCCGGCCGAGATAGGCGGCGCCGAGTTCCACCAGCTTGCGGCCCAGCATGAACTCCGATCCCTGCCGGCTGATGAGCCGGGCCTCCTCCAGTGCCAGCAGGAGGTTGGAGGTGGACGACTTGGGAATTCCCACCTCACGCGAGAGGTCGCTCAAGGTGAGGCGGCCGGTCGCCGAGGCGGCGAGGGCATCCAGGACGGCTGCTGCCCGGGTAACGGCCGGCGCCGGCGAGGTGGCTCCCGGCTTGTCGGATGACGCGGGGATATGGGAATCGGCCATGATTCTCCTTAGGTCGCCAAGGCAGAGTGCGGTTGCGTTCAGTCAACTGAACGCAATCCATCATAAGTGCCGCGTTGGCTCACTCTGCCCGTCAGGCCACGACGCTGCTCAGGGTGCCGATGCCCTCCACAACGATGTCCACCCGGTCCCCAGGCTCGACGGGTACCACTGTGGAGGGTGCTCCCGTCATGACCACATCCCCGGGTTCCAGGGTCAGCCATGAAGTGACGTAGACGAGGCAGTCCACCACCGAGGAGGGGAGGTTGAAGGTTCCGGAGGTGGCCTGGGCTGTCCCGTTGACGTAAACGTCGATGGCCACTTTTTCGGGATCCGGGATTTGAGTTTCTATCCAGGGGCCCAGGGGTGTGTAGTTGACGCCGGACTTGCCTTGGAAGTTCCGCTCGTCCACCGCGTTCTGGTCCACGTTGGTGACGTCGTTGACGCAGGTGTAGCCGAGGACGTGCTCCAGGGCGTTCCCGGCGGTCAGGTGTGTGGCGGCCTTACCGATCACGACGGCGAGCTCACCCTCCGCGTTCACCGTCCCGTGGTCCCTGACTGCGGTAATGGCGTCGCCGGGTCCGGCGACGGTGTGGACGGACTTATGCCACGCCTGGATGGGCAGGGGGTGGTCATTCAAGGTCCGGTTATGTCCAATGCCAAGGACGACGGCGGGCGTCACCGGGGCGAGGAATGTGGCCTCGCTGTTTGCGGTGGTGCCGCCGGTGTAGCGGAGAACTTCCTCAAACGGGTCAACGATGTGGTCCCAGCCGCTGTCGCGTTCAACGGCGTACTGCGGGCCTGCTGCTGTATTTAGTCTTGCGATGCGCACCTGTTCTCCGCCGCGTCCTAGTAGAAGTGGACCGTGTCCACGAGGTGGGGGAGGTCCCCGCCGTCGAGGAACGTCCGGAGGTTGCTGCAGAACCGTTCGGTGATGAGGCGGTTCTCGGCGGCGCTGAGGGCCGAGGTGTGCGGCGAGACCATGACCTTGGGATGGTTCCACAGGGGGCTGTCCTGCGGCAGTGGTTCCACGGCGAAGACGTCGAGGCAGGCGTAGCCCACCTGGCCGTTGTCCAGGGCCTCCAGCAGCGCCTCCTCGTCCACCACGGTTCCGCGGCCCACGTTGACGAAGGTGGTCCCGGGCTTCATGGCGGCGAACAGGTTCCGGTTGAACAGCTTTTCCGTGTAGGCGGTGCCGGGCAGGGTGTTGACGACGGCGTCTGCCGTGGCCAGGAGGGCGGGGAGGCCGGCGTTGTCCACTACCTGGCCGATTCCGTCGATGGGCTCCACGGTCCGCTTGGTGCCGCTGACCTTCATGCCCAGTGCCCGCGCGATCCGGGCGGTTTCCAGTCCGATTTCACCGAGGCCGCTGATGACCAGGTCCGATCCGTTGACCAGCCGGGTGGGGACCCGGAGGCTGGGCCAGGCCTTCGCGGCCTGGTCCTGCGCAAGTTCGGCGCTGCGCTTGAAGCCGTTCAGGATTCCCATCGCTGCAAACTCTGCGAGGGGCAGGGCATGGACCCCGGCGGAGGTGGTGATCTTAAACTTTTGCAGGATCTCCTGGCCGAGCCCGGATGCCTTGACGGCTCCGCCCGCGCCGGCTGCCATGGCATGGACCCACTCCAGTCTGGGGTTTTCCTTTGCGGTGCGGGCGAGGCCGTTAGGGCTCTCGTTGGGAAAGCCGTACAGCACCTCGGCGCTGTTGAGCATGGCCCAGTAGCGGTCTTCCTGTTCCTTTGTCCGTTGAAAGGCGGGATCGCCTGCATGGTCGGCTGGGAAGCGTTCCGGCGGCAGGAGGTCGGGCTCATAGAGGACGGTGATGGAGGGGTCGATGGCACGGATCTGGTCCACAAGCTCGGCTTCGAGCGGGACGGCGATGGCCACGGTCTTGGTGAAGGTCATGCGTACAGCATAGTGTCTTTCGTTCTACAGGTTGAACAGAACGTCGGCGACTTTGAGCTCCGTCCTCCTGGATATCCCGGAAGCGAAGCGGGCGCTGGAAAACAATTCTGCGCCCAGGCCAAGTGAGCGAAGAGGCTGCCGTGCGGTCAGGCGCCTCCTTCCGCGAGCTTTCCCCCCTGCCGTCGCCAATAACGCCGTTTCAGGGGTTGGGGGTGCCAGATACAATCTGCGTTCTTCTGCCCTACCAGCCGCCGCGGTCTTACGTGAACACGCAGAGATGCGGGAAAGAGTGCAGCCAAAAACCCCTATCCCTATCCAAGGAGCCGCGTCGTAAACCCCGTACTTACCTAAAGCGGATTGATGTTGCTGGAAAAGCGGGTACCGGCTACTCAGGACTCCCCTAGGGGGCGGACCATACGCTCTACGGCATGGGGGAGACTAAAGGGCCATGCGCAGTTGGTGCTTCGTACGAAGACCGCATCGTCCAGAAGATTGTCATCGCCTGCGGGCACACCGTTAATCACACCATCGGCAGCCTCGTGCGGGTACCCTGCTTCGGCCTGGTTGAGGTGCAACAGCCCTGCAGGGAAAAAGACGCCGCTGTGGGTCCCCGTTCGCCGCCGTCTTGGAGGATCACCGGGATGCTGAACGTGGACAGCAGGACAGGTCCCACGACATCAGCCGGTTTGCCTCCCCGCTTGCGCCCGCCCTTGAGATGGCCTTAACGAGAAAACACCACTTTCCGGACTGGCCGCGGTTAAAGCTGCAAAACAGACAGGTATAAACAAAGATCGGAGCCCTCATGCCAACCTACAACGAACGTGCGCGGTTGCTGACGCGCAAGACTTCCTGGCCTTTCGTCAGATGGGGTGGCAGCGGCACGGCTGGTCTTCGACAACGCAGGTGGCGGAACCTGCGGCTCCACGCGCTGCTGACAGCCCTTCTGGTTGCATTGAGCGCAGCGGTCGTGCCAGTCGCCGCGTCGGCCGCCACGGGTGATGTTGGTGTTGAGGGTCCGTCGCATTCGGGGACGGGGACTCCGACGGGTACGAAGCGGGCGACGAG
>NZ_JBQCMK010000016.1:0-92157 GCF_051965175.1 Arthrobacter sp. SAFR-044 | reverse complement strand
GACGCCGACCACATCCTCGCCTGGGCCAACGGCGGCACCACAGGGATCAGCAACCTGGGACAGCCCTGCCCGAAACACCACAAACTCCGCCACACCACCGGCTGGAAACCCACCCCCGCCACGAAGAATGAACCACCCGGCTGGACCTCACCCTCCGGCCGCCACTACCCCAGCGAACACCAGGACTGGGAACCACCCCAATGGCCTGCCGGGTTCCTGGAACGCGCACGGAGCCGACCCGAAAAGCTCAGCCTGCAAGGTGAACCGCAGCTGCCCGAAAAGTACAGCCTGCCCGAAAGACGGAGGCTGCCCGAAGAACTGGGCTTCAGCAAAGAACCAGCCCTCCTTGAACAGCGAAGCCTTCTCGAGGAAGCGCTCCACCAGTATCTTGTCTCTTGATACGCCAGAGAGGATGCGCGCATCGGGTGATGCCAGGGAAGATGCGCATCGGGAGGTGCAGGGTACGTTGCCGCGAAATCGCGCCCGCGCAACTTCGCCACGAATCCGCGCAACTTCGCCACGAATATCCGCCCAGTGAAATCGCGTCCGCGCAACTTCATCACGAATCCGCGCAGTGAAAGCGCGCCGCGAAACGCCGCAACGGAGTACCGCCGCTTGTCGAGGGAGCGACGAAAAACCCGGCAAGAAACCCGGCCATACGACGTCGGACTTTCCCCGCCCACGCGCGTCCGGTTAGATTCATCAGCAAGATGACAAATTCACAGAACCCGATCCACGCAACCGCATACTGGACCACCGCCAAGGAGCACGGCGAGCTCAGGGCCGAGGAGGTGCCCGCCCAGGGCCCGGGCGAAGCGCTGGTTCGTGCCCTCTACTCCGGCATCAGCAAGGGCACCGAAATGGTGGTCCACGCTGGGGCTGTGCCGCCACGGGTCGCCCAGGAAATGCGCGCCCCGCACCAGGAAGGCCAATTCCCCGGGCCCGTGAAATTCGGCTACCTGTCCGTCGGAGTCGTGGAGGAAGGACCCGAAGAGTGGAAGGGCCGCCGGGTCTTTTGCCTGAACCCCCACCAAGACCTCTATGTGCTTCCGGTGGCCGCCTTGACCAGGATTCCCGACGACGTCCCCTCCCGGCGTGCGGTCCTCACCGGGACGGTGGAAACAGCAGTCAACGCGCTCTGGGAAGCCGGTCCGCGGCTGGGTGACAGAGTGGCCGTCGTCGGTGCGGGCCTGGTGGGCGGCACGGTGGCCACGCTCCTGCGCACGTTCCCGCTGCAACGCCTGCAACTGGTCGACCTGGATCCGGGCAGGAAGCAGCTCGCGGACACCCTGGGAGTGGACTTCGCACATCCGGACGACGCACAGTCCGACTGCGACATCGTGTTCCACTGCTCGGCCTCGCAGGAAGGCCTGGAACGCAGCCTGCAGCTCGCCGGTGACGAAGGCGACGTTATCGAAATGTCCTGGTATGCCAACCGGGAAGTCACTATCCCGCTGGGGGAGGACTTCCACGCGCGGCGGCTGTCCATCAGGGCCAGCCAGGTAGGCATGGTGGCGCGGGCCAGGCGCCACCGCCGCACCAATGCCGACCGCCTGGACCTCGCCGTGTCGCTGCTCAAGGATCCCGTCTTCGACGCATTCCTGACCGGATCATCCCGCTTCGAGGACCTGCCTGGTGTCGTCCAAAGCCTGGCGGACGGCACTTTGGAAGCCTTGTGCCACGTTGTCGAATACCCCGCCTCCAATCCAGCATCCAGCCCAGCAACCCCCGACTCCGAAAACTTGAGGTAACCCATGTTCAGCCTGACCGTTCGCCGCCACTTCATGATCGCCCACAGTCTTCCGCGCGAAGCCTTCGGGCCCGCCCAGGGACTCCACGGGGCAACCTTCGTCGCCGAGGTGACCTTCCGTCGTCGCGCCCTGAACGACGACGCGATCGTCCTGGATATCGGTGCCGCCGGAACCATCATCGAGGAAGTGCTCGCCGGCCTGAACTACAAGAACCTGGATGAGCACCCGGATTTCGAAGGCAAGCTCAGCACCACGGAAGCACTCGCCGAATACGTCGCCAAGAAGGTCGCCGCCCGGATCAAGGACACCGATGACGGCCGCGAACTCGCAGGCATCGACGTCACCCTTCGCGAGAATCCGGACGCGTGGGCCGCCTACTCCCTGGACATCACCGCCTGACCGTGCGCCACATCCGGCTGCTGGTCCCCGGCAACATCCGCCACAGCTCGGGCGGCAACGTCTACAACGCCCGCCTGGTTGCAGGGTTGCGGGCACTTGGCGCCAAGGTGGACGTCATCAGTGTTGAGGGGGATTGGCCGCAAGCCGGCGCCACGGAACGACGCCGGCTGGGCACCCTCCTCGAAGGAAGAGAACCTGCTGCGGGTCCCGGACGGGCAGTGGTGATCGTTGACGGGCTGGTGGCTGTTGGTGCCCCGGCTGAGCTGGACTCGGCGGCCAGGACGGGACAGGAAATATGGGTCCTGGTGCATATGCCGGTGCCCGAAAGTTCAGGGAAAGCAGCCCTTGCAGATGAGGCCAGGGCGCTGCGGGCCGCAACCGGCGTGATCTGCACCAGCACATGGGCGGCAACGAGGCTGCAGGAACGCGGCCTTCCACAGCCCGGCGTTGCCCTTCCAGGTGTCGAGCCCGCACCGCTGGCCAGGGGTTCACAGCCTCCGCACCTTACATACGTAGCCGCGTTGCTGCCCAACAAGGACCAGGTTTTGGCTGTCGAGGCCTTGGCCCAGGTCCACGACCTCCCATGGACTGCGTCCTTCGTGGGGTCGGACCACGCTGACCCCGACTATGCACGGGAAGTCCGGGCTGCAATCACGGAGAATGGGTTGGAGGACCGGGTGCGGCTCACGGGCGAGCTCGCGGGCGAAGCGCTGGACGCTGAATGGGCACGGACGGATCTCAGCCTCCTGGTGTCCCGGCAAGAGGCCTTTGGCATGGCTGTCACTGAATCGCTGGCCCATGGCATTCCCGTTCTGGTCCGCGAAGGGACGGGGGCGGTGGAGGCGCTGGGGTTGGCCGGATTAAAGACTGCTAGCGGCGGACCGCTGCTTCCCGGGGCAGCGCTGCCACTTCCGGAAGGTGGGCAGGAGAGCCCCGGGCGGCTGGCCGGGGTTCTGCGCCTATGGCTTGAGGACGCGGGAACCAGGGAGAGCTGGCGGGCAACGGCGCTGGAGGCTCGGACGAGGCTTCCGGACTGGAACAGCACGGCCAGGGGAGTGCTGGCCCTGCTGTCGGAACGGGACTGACAGAAGGGCTGGCGGCGGGAGCGGCGGCGCCGGGAGCGGCATCGAACTGGCGGCAGCCACCGAACGGCAGCGCAGGAACTGCACTAAAGGCTGCTCCGGTGCCTCGCGAAAAACTCGCGCAGCAACAAGGCACACTCCTCCTCACGGACCCCCGGGTACACCTCCACCCAGTGGTTCAGCCGGCGTTCCCGCAGGATGTCGAATACGGACCCTGCGGCGCCGGCTTTCTCGTCCCAGGCCCCGAACACCACCCGCGGGATCCGGGCCAGGACAATCGCACCGGCACACATGGCGCAGGGTTCCAAGGTGACCACCAACGTGCAGTCGGACAACCGCCAGCCGTCGCCACGGCCGCCGTCGAGCCGTGCCCGTTCCTGGAGCCGTCCCGCCGCTTCCCGGATGGCCACCACCTCGGCATGGGCCGTGGGGTCACCCAGTTCCTCCCGTTGGTTTCGGCCGGAACCCAGCACGTCGCCGTCGGGCCCAATCACCACGGCGCCGATGGGAACATCCTCCGTGGCGAGTGCCCGCCGGGCCTCCGCCAGGGCAAGGCCCATCCAGGCATCATGTTTCTTTTCGGGCAACGGCATGGGTCAATGATAGTTTCGGGATATTCAGGTTACTTGCCGACGCAGGGAGGCACCATGGACACTCTTCGGGATCGTCTGGGTCTTTGGTTCAAGCCCTACGCCGCGCTGCTCCTCACCATCCTCGTGGGCGGCGTGATCATCGTGTCCCTGGCATTGCTGGGCGCGGAGGTGTACGACGATGTGGTGGATTCTGCGGGCCTGGCCAACCTGGACAAGCCCGCCCTGGCCCTGGCCGAGAGCCTCCGCAGTCCCGGACTTGATGCCTTTGTTACCGGCTTCACCAACATAGGCGGCGGCGTCGGCATGCCCATCCTTGCCAGCATCCTCACTGCCTGGCTGACGTTCCTCAGCCGGAACTGGCGCCCGCTCCTCCTGATCGGCGGTGCGGCGGGAGTTTCCATCATGGCCACCACCTTCGGCAAGAAACTGGTGGGCCGCACCCGCCCGGACCACGCGGACGCGGTGCCCCCTTATGAGGATTCGCCGTCCTTCCCCAGCGGCCACACCCTGAATACCACGGTAGTGATCAGCCTGGTGGTCTACCTGGTCTGCCTCCAGTTCCAGGCCGTGCTGGTGCGCGTCACGGCCATCACGGCGGGCACGATCTTCATAATCGCCATGGGGCTGAGCCGCGTCTTCCTTGGCCACCACTGGCTGACCGACGTCATGGCCGGATGGTTGCTGGGGCTGACCTGGGTGGGCGTGGTGATCCTGGCGCACAGGCTGTTCCACCTGGTCCGCCGGCGGGAGCACGCCGGGGCGGCGCCGTCATTCGACCATCCGATTGTCCGTGATGTGGTTGCCGAGGAAGTGCACCACCACCACGACGGCGGCAAGGAGCACGCCCGAGGCAGCCAAAACAAGGACACGGCCGGATGATAGTTTTGGGGGATGCGTACTCTCGTTGTTGACCACCCCCTGGTCGCCCACAAGCTCACCGTCCTGCGGGACAAGAACACGCCGTCGCCGGTTTTCCGCCAGCTGACGGAAGAGCTGGTGACCCTGCTGGCCTACGAAGCCACGCGGGAGGTCCGCACCGAGCCTGTCACCATCGAGACGCCTGTCAGCACCACCATTGGCACGGCGTTCACCAAGCCCACTCCGCTGGTGGTTCCCATCCTGCGCGCAGGCCTGGGCATGCTGGAAGGCATGACCAAGCTGGTCCCCACCGCGGAGGTAGGCTTCCTGGGCATGGCCCGGGATGAGGAAACGCTGGACATCATTACCTACGCCGAGCGCCTGCCGGAGGACCTGACCGGCCGCCAGGTGTTCGTCCTGGACCCCATGCTGGCCACCGGCGGCACCCTGCGCGAGGCCATCAAGTTCCTGTTCAAGAGGGGCGCGTCGGACGTTACCTGCATCTGCCTGCTGGCCGCGCCTGAGGGCCTGGCCCGGCTGGAGGAGGAGCTGTCCGGGGCCAACGTGCACATCGTCCTGGCCTCCATCGACGAGAAGCTCAACGAGAAGTCCTACATCGTTCCCGGCCTGGGCGACGCGGGAGACCGCCTCTACGGCATCGCAGGGTAGCGTTCCCCCTTTTTTGGACCGGGCCGCGCCGCTAGCCTGTGCGGATGGACTGGAAACTCGAACTTGTGTTTGTCCCCGTGTCCGACGTTGACCGCGCCAAGGACTTCTACGTCAACAAGGTGGGCTTCAACGCCGACTACGACGAGCGGCCGTCGGACGACATCCGCTTTGTGCAGCTGACCCCGCCGGGTTCGGCCTGCTCCATCTGCATCGGCGAGGGTCTTTCGGACGCCCCGCCCGGTACGGGATCGACCCTTCAGATGGTGGTCAGCGATATCAATGCCGCCCACGACTACCTGAAAAACAACGGCGTGGATGTCAGCGACGTTGACGTGCAGGACTGGGGCCACTTCGTGTACTTCGCCGATCCGGACGGCAATAAGTGGGCTGTGCAGTACATCCCGTGGCGGAACGCCGGGCCTGACGCAGCCCAGAGCACCGAGACCCAAACCCCGGCGACTTAACACGCTGCAGCTCAACGCACCGCGGCCCGCATCCGGATGGATGCGGGCCGCGGTTGCTGCCTGGGAGGCTCAGCGGAAGGTGCCCCTTCAGCTCACCGCCGCAGGCGAGCAGTGCCTAGTACCAGTTGTGCGCCAGGTGGAAGTCCAGGGCGCCGCACGGGGAGGCGTAGCTGAGCTTGATGTAGTTCAGGCCCCAGTTGATCTGCGTGCGGTAGTTGGTGAGGTAGTCGGCGCCGGAGCTGGCCATCTTCTCAGCAGGGAGGGACTGGACGATGCCGTACGCACCGCTGCTGGGGTTGGTGGCCGTAGTGGTCCAGTCCGATTCCTTGGTCCACAGCGTCTGCAGGCACTGCATCTGGTCCGGTCCCCAGCCGTACGTGGCCAACTGGCTGGCGGCGTAAGCCTGGGCACCGGCGGGATCGTTGACCGCGACGGCGGGTGCCGGCTCAGGTGCGGGGGCGGGCTCGGGTGCAGGTGCCGGGGCTGGCGCGACCGGCGCGGGGGCGGCAGGTGCCGCTGCGGGAGCCGGTTCGGCCGCCTGCGGTGCTACGGCGATTGCGGCGGGAGCGGGGCTCTCCACAGGGTTGGAGCGGATCTCGCTCTTCTCGATGCTCATTTGGGCGTCGGACGCTGCCGTGCTTGACTCGGTGGATGACACCGGGGTCATGCTGCCGGTGGCCTGCCCGGCCGCGCCTACCCCAACCAGCACCGCGCACGATGCTGCAAGGACGGCGGCGCGCTGGCCCAGGGTGGTTTTCTTTGCCGCTTGCTTGGCCCGGTGTTTAGCGGGCAGGCATGGTTCTGCCGTGTTTTTGGACATGATTGATCGCCTCTCACACCTGCGGAGTTAGCTGTCGGGTTCGGATGAGGGCATCCGGCCGTACGGAAAGATCACGTACGTGCTTAACCCCAAGGGCATTCATTGCCCGGGACGGTGGGTCCCCCGCCTCTGCCGTTGCTCAATCGGAATCCAGGGGAAGCGGCAGAGCTTGGCGTCAACCCGGGATATGCGGCCCGAACGGGGGCCGCACCCAATCGACGGTACAGGAAGATTAAGCCAAAGTCACATTTAGGTAACAGAAGTCACGGCAAGCAGCGCGTCGATTTGCACCGCTTGCCGGGATCGTTCGAGCCTGGAGGCTATCGGTGCATCCTACTTTGCGAGTTGGTAAACGATGGAGTTGCCCACAGTCTGGGCCTGGAAGTTGGCCTGGACCCAGGCTGCCACCTCCGAGTTGCCGCCGCGGGCGCCCATGCCGCCTCCGCCCATGCCGCCGGCCTGGATGTAGTACCCGATCTCGCCCTTGGACACCATGTCCTGGAACTCGGCGAGGGTGGGGTACGGGTCTCCGCCGTTCCAGCCGCCCAGTGCGATGACGTTGGTGTTGGTAGCGAGTTCCAGGCTGGCTGCCTGGCTGGCGCCGCTGACGATCGCGGACCATTTGGTCGTGGTGGATGACAGCAATGCGGTGACCGCGGCGTCGGCGGTTCCTTCACCGGGGCCGCCGCCGGTTCCTCCGGGACCAGCGGCTCCGCCGGCTGCATCCGGTGCGCCATCAATTCGGTTTGCGGGGTCAAACCCATTCGTTCCGGTGGCCGCGTCCGTGCCGTCGGCGCGGCCGCCGCGGAAACCTGCCGCCCGGTTTCCAAAGCCGCCTGCCGCCGGGCCCGCCGGCCCCGACGTCGGAATGGAACCTGAATGTGCGGACGTTGCGGTGGCGAGGGTCCAGGCACCCGCCCCAAGTCCGCCGGCCAGGAGGGATACGACGACGACGGCGGCAGCACCCGCGCGCCGGAACCGTCCGGTGCCAAGCGCGTCAACACGGAGCAGGATGCCGGCGGCGGCAAGGACGCCGAGGACGATGACGGCGACGCGCAGCCAGGGGAGCCAGGACGCGTCGCGGCCCAGGAGGACTGCCGACCAGATGGAGGTGCCCAGGACGGTTGCAGCCAGGACAATCCTGGCTGGCCAGTAGGAGCGGCCGCGCCAGAGTTCCACGGCACCGATGCCAATGAGGGCTGCGATCGCCGGCGCCAGCGCCACAGAGTAGTAGGGGTGCACGATGCCGCTCATGAAGCTGAAGACACCCGCGGTGACAAGGAGCCAGCCGCCCCACAGGATCAGCGACGCACGGCCCATGGCGGTTCTGGCTTCCCGCCGGGTGAACCACAGGCCGGCCACCAGCAGGACGAGGACGGCGGGCAGCAGCCACGACACTTCGCCGCCAAAGCTCGTGCCGAACATCCGCAGCAGCCCTGCCGCCCCGCCGAATCCGCTGTTGCCCCCGCCGAAACCGCCGGGTCCGCCGGCCGCGCCTCCCGCCCCGCCGCCGGGCATGCCTTCGCCTGAGCCGGTGATGCGGGCCAGGCCGTTGTAGCCGAAGGTCAGTTCCAGGAAGCTGTTGGTGGTGGAGCCGGCCATGTAGGGCCGTGCCGAGGCCGGCGTCAGCTGGAAAAGGGCGATGTAGCTGCCGGCCACCATAATGATGCCGCCCAGGGCGCCCATGAGGTGCCCCAGCCGGCGGCTGATCGAGGTGGGGGCAGCCCACAGGTAGGCCAGTCCCAGCGCCGGAACGATCAGGAAGCCTTGCAGCATCTTGGCGAGGAACGCCAGGCCGATCACGGCTCCTGCAGCAACCAGCCACTTCCAGCCCGCCCGTTCAATGGCCCGGGTGGTGAAGTATGCCGCGAGTACCAGGCAGAGGGTGAGCATGGCGTCGGGGTTGTTGAACTTGAACATGAGCGCAGCCACGGGCGTCAGGGCCAGGGCGCCGCCGGCCAGCAGGCCTGCCGCGGGTCCGGAAACCCTCTTGACCGCCAGGTAGAGGAAGCCGACGGCGGCCACGCCCATGAATGCCTCCGGCACCAGCATGCTCAGCGGCGAGAACCCAAAGATCCGGCCGGCCAGCGCGGGAATCCACAGTGCGGCGGGCGGCTTGTCGACGGTGATGGCGTTTCCGGCGTCGAGCGATCCGAAGAGGAATGCGGTCCAGTCCTTGGTGCCTGCCTGGATTGCCGCCGCGTAGAAAGAGTTGCCGTAGCCCGTGGCTGCGAGGTTCCACAGGTACAGGACCGCAGTGGCCACCAGGAGCGCGGCGGCGGAGGGCCGCACCCAGCGCGGTTGGCCGCCGAAAGCGTGGCGTGCCCAGCCCGGACCGGGTTTTGCAGCCCCGGCCCCGAAGGCCGGGCTGCTGGACGTGGAGGGCTGCGGGGCGGCAGCTGAGCCGGCGCCGGCCGCTGAGATGGTGGAGGTCATGATGCTGCCGTTTCTGTGGAAGTGGTGGCGTCTGTGGTCTTTTTGCTGCCGGCTCCCCGGAAGACCCAGAGCCGGAACAGCAGGAACCGCACTGCCGTGGCCGCAAGGTTCGCCGCCACAACGGTGAGGACTTCCGCCCACCGGTCAGGCGTCGTCGTCCGGTGGACCAGGGCGAGCGCCCCGGAGGTGAGCACCAGTCCGATGCCGAACACGATCAGCCCCTCGAAGTGGTGCCGGACGCGGTTGCCGCCCTGGATGCCGAAGGTGAAGCGCCGGTTGGCGCCGGTATTGGCCACGGCCGTGACCAGCAGCGCCAGGAAGTTTGCCAGCTGCGGATCCATGAAGCCGCGGCAGAACAGGAAAATCAGGAGATAGGCAATAGTTGAGGCGGCGCCGATGGCGGCGAACCGGACCAGTTGGCCGAACAGGCTGCCGCGGAGGGTCTGTTCATCAGCCCGGGACGATGCGGGAAGGGGACCCCGTGCCAGGGCCGCTCGGAGTTCCGGAACAGGGACGCGGCCGTAAACCAGGTCGCGGGTGAGCCTTGCCATTCCCCGGACGTCGGCCAGCGCGGTGCGGAATACGTCCACGCTGGAATCGGGATCGTCGATCCAGTCCACGGGAACTTCATGGACGCGCAGGCCGCAGCGTTCGGCCAGGACCAGGAGTTCGGTGTCGAAGAACCAGGAGTTGTCCACGGTATAGGGGAGGATCTGCTGTGCGACGTCGGCACGGATGGCTTTGAATCCACACTGGGCGTCACTGAACCGGGCGGCCAGCAGCGAGTGGAGCATCAGGTTGTAGCTGCGCGAGATGAACTCCCGCTTGGGTCCACGGACAACCCGGGAGTTGCGGGTCAGCCGGGTGCCGATGGCCAGGTCCGAGTGTCCGGAAATCAGGGGAGCCAGCAACGGAGGCAGGGCCGCCAGATCGGTGGAAAGGTCCACGTCCATGTAGGCAAGGACCGGCGACGGTGAAGCGAGCCAAACCTTGCGCAGCGCGTTCCCGCGGCCCTTCTCATCCAGGTGGACCACCGCGACCTCCGGGAATTCACGGGCCAGCCGTTCGGCGATCTTCAGGGTTCCGTCCGTGCTGGCGTTGTCTGCCACCGTGATCCGGAAGCTGTGCGGAAAGGTATCGCCCAGGTGTCCATGGAGCCTGCGGAGGCATTCCTCAAGGTCGCGCTCCTCGTTGAAGACGGGGATGGTGACATCAAGGACTGGGACGGCGGTGCGGGTGTCCACGGGGGCGCGCCGTGCGGTACGTCCCCGGGCAGCGCTGCCCGGCGGTGTCACCGCGGCGTCCTGCAGGGTTCCTGAAGTGGAATCGGTGAGCGTCATGCATCAAGAGTGGCGCTGCCGGATTTGTGGGTTTTAGGCACAACCTGTGACGTGCCTGTGTAAGTCAGGGGGAGGCGGAACCACCGGCCGGAAGCCGTACCGCGAACTCGGTCCGGCCCGGCCGTGAGACCAGTTCCACGGTCCCGCCGTGGGCCATGACGATGGACTCCACTATCGACAGCCCCAGGCCTGAGGAACCCTCGGCGCCGGAGCCTTCTGTTCCCGAACGGGCAGCGTCCGCCCGGGTGAAGCGCGAGAAGATTTTCCCCTGGAACTCCGGCGGGATGCCCGGCCCGTCGTCGGTGACCGTGGCCACTACGCTTCCATCCGCGGAGCGCATCACGCCGGTGGTGACGGTGGTACCGGCCGGCGTGTGCTTCCGGGCGTTGGACAGCAGGTTCGCCAACACCTGGTGGAGCTGCGTGTTGTCCCCGCGGACCACGACGGGTTCGTCGGGCAACTGCAGCTGCCAGGTGTGGTCCGGGGCCATGACCTTCTCGTCACTGACGGTTTCCACCACCAGCTGGGTCAGGTCCACGTCCGTGGTTTCGCTGGCCTTGCCTTCATCCAGCCTTGCCAGCAGCAGCAGGTCCTCCACCAGCGCCGTCATGCGTTCCGATTGGCTTTGAACCCGGCCCAGCGACTTCTGGCCGTCCTCCGTCAGGGGTTCGGTCATGCGCATCAGCTCCGTGTACCCGCGGATAGCTGTCAAGGGCGTTCGAAGTTCGTGGGAGGCATCCGCAACAAACTGGCGCACCTTCATCTCGCTGCGCTGGCGGGCTTCCAGCGCACTGGAGACGTTGTCCAGCATCAGGTTCAGGGCGTGGCCCACGCTGCCCACCTCGGTGGTGGGATGGGCCGCAGAGGGTGGCACGCGCACGGCGAGCGCCACCTCGCCTGCGTCCAGGGGCAGTTTGGAAACTCTGGTGGCGACATCGGAGAGCTGTTCCAGTGGCCGCATGGTCCGGCGGATCAGCGCAGTTCCGGCAAGCCCGATGAGGACCAGGCCGCCCAGCGATACCAGCACCATGGTCAGGACCAGAGAAGCCTCGGTGCTTTGTTTCGTTGCAAGGGGCAGGCCGGTGATCACCACATCGCCGTAGGGGGTTTCGGTGGCCATCAGCCGGTAGTCGCCGTTGGACAGCTCGCGGTTCACCGGCACGCCGTTGTGGGGCAGTGCCTGAAGGGTAGCCACGTCACGGGAGGTCAGCGCCGTGCGGGTGGCATCAGAGGAGAGGAAACCCGCTTCCCGGCTGATCTGTCCGTTCACCACCCTGGCGTTGAGCGTGCCCACGCTCTGCCCGCGCGCATCCAGGGGATCGGGACGCCCGGAGGGGTTGCCTTCCGGCGGCCGGCCGCGGGATGCCAGCATCAGTTGTGCATCCAGCTGGTTGGTGAGGACTACGTCCATGGAGGCGTAGCTGACCACCCCGATGGCGCCTGAGATGGCCACCAGGAGGGCCATGGACAGCAGGATCAGGCGGGTCCGGAGGTGCCAGGTGGAGGGATTGAACCAGGACCGGCCGGTGGGCCGGGGGACACCGGAAAGCGAAGACATGCGTTTCCTTGGCTAGTCTGCGGGTTTGATGACATAGCCCGCCCCGCGCACCGTGTGGATCATCGGCGGATGGTTGGCTTCGATCTTCTTGCGCAGGTAGGAGATGTACAGTTCCACGATGTTCGCCTGGCCGCCAAAGTCGTAATCCCATACGTGGTCAAGGATTTGGGCTTTGCTGACCACGCGCTTGGGGTTTTCCATCAGGTAGCGGAGAAGTTCGAACTGTGTGGCCGTCAGCTGGACGTCGTCCCCGGCACGGGTGACTTCCCGGGTGTCCACGTTGAGGACCAAATCGCCCACCACCAGCTCGGCGGTGTCCATGGCGGCCACCCCGGAACGCTGCACCAGGCGGTGCAGGCGGAGCAGGACTTCCTCCATGCTGAAGGGCTTGGTGACGTAGTCGTCCCCGCCGGCGGCCAGCCCCACGATGCGGTCCTGGACGTCGTCCTTGGCCGTCAGGAAGAGCGCGGGCACCTCCGGCGCGAAGGCGCGGATCCTGCCCAGCAGCTCCACGCCGTCGAACCCGGGCAGCATGACATCGAGTACCAGGACATCCGGGTGGAAGTCCTTGGCGAGCTTGACGGCAGTGGGTCCGTCCCCGGCCACGGCGACGGACCAGCCGGCCATGCGCAGGCCCATGCTCATCAGCTCCGACAGGCTGGGCTCGTCATCCACCACCAAGGCGCGGATCGGGGAACCGTCCGGGTGGGTGAGCTGGGGAAGGTTGTTGGTCATGGGGTGCGGGGATGCCATGGGACAACTCTCCGATCTGTCGGTTTGCCGATGCTTTGCTGTTGCTGTGTTCCGGCTGTGAGCTCCAGCCTAGCCACCTGTGGGTGGGGCGAGGTGATGCCTTCCGGGTGCGGGCCGCAGGCCCCAGGTCACAGGCAGGCCCAGGTCACAGGAAGGCTTGCCTCGCCGCACAGCCCCCGCACAGCAAAGCGGCAGAGCCTGTTGGGACAACAGCACCAACACCAATAGCTACAACTTCTTGGAGAAAGCCATGGATCAGCAAGACAGCGCCTACCCGGGCGCCCCCGCCCGCAGCGATCAGGGGCGCCCCGCCGGGCAAGGCTGGGAGCAGAAGGGCGGGCCGGCACCAATCTGGGAAGGCGCAGCGGACGGCGCCGGCCGGTTGGACGCCGCTCAGGATGCGGCCCCGCGGGGACAGACACCGCAGGACCACGCAGTGCAGGAGCAGCCTGCGCAGGGATGGGGCGCACCTGTTCCCGGTTCGCCTTCCCCAGGATGGGGTACGACGGCGGGACACACTGATGCGCCAAACGCCGGCACGGGATGGGGCGCACCCCAGCAGTCCGCACCGGGCACTTCGACCCGGGCAGGCAAAGGGAACTGGATCGGGAAGAAAGGCCTCCTGGTGGGCGGCGCTGCGGTGGTAGTGGCCGCGGCAGCCGGCGCCGGTGCGTACGCTGCCGGGACCGGGAGTGGAACGGCTTCAGCGAACAATGGCCAAGGCACCGGCAGCACGGGCCAGTTCGGCCCGGGAGGGCAGGCCGGCATGACCGGCCCGGACGGACAAGATGGCCTGGGGGGTATGGCAGGTGGCATCGACGGCGGCATGGGGATGGATGGCGGCCCCGGTGGACTGGGCATGGGTGCCGCCGGCCTCAACGCGGCAGTCCACTCCGAATATGTGGTCCTCCAGGACTCCAGCTACGTCACCATGGCGGGCCAGACGGGCACCGTGACGGAGATATCGGGCACGTCCATGACTGTAAAGAGTGAAGACGGCTTTTCCCGCACTTATACGGTCGGCTCCGACGTGCAGGTGACCCAGGGGATGCGGCAGCGGGGCGGAAGTTCCACCGGCAGCACGCTGGGCCTGTCCAACGTAACCTCCGGCGCCAGCGTCCGCGTGACGGCCCTCAAGGATTCAGACACCTACACAGCGCAGGCCATCCAGCTGGCTGCATCCGGTACCGCCACCACCCCCAACCCGGGTACCAGCACTAACTGACATGCCGGCCTCAACCTGGGGCGAACCGTCCTGCCTCCG
Source organism: Arthrobacter sp. SAFR-044 (assembly GCF_051965175.1). GTDB lineage: Bacteria > Actinomycetota > Actinomycetes > Actinomycetales > Micrococcaceae > Arthrobacter. The sequence continues at coordinate 78,170 of NZ_JBQCMK010000016.1, read as the reverse complement.
CCGCTCCGGAATTTTTAGGGGAAAATTTCTGCTGGAGGCGGGACGCCGGCTGGACATGCGGTCAGCCCCTGGCGTGGATTCCACGTCAAACGGTTGAATTTCGACTGCATTCGGCAGATGAGCGGTTCCTCGAAGATTATTCTGTAGGAGTCGGAATCCGAGCCGTCTGCCGACATAAGCGGTCAAATTATTTCCCGCTTCCGAAATAGTGACGTGCAGCACAATTTGCCGGTTTGTCTCACAATGCGGACGAATCGGTCCATTGTTACTTGCAAGTTGGCATTGTTACGCGTCACACTTCCAATGTGAACAAGAACTCAACAGCACCTGCAGCCGCAGAATATTGGCCCAGCACATCCGCTGCTGCCGACATGCGCTGTTGTCGAATGCACGCCTGACCTTCCCACCCACCGAAGTTCTTTAGGCATTCGCCCATTAGCCCAGCGTCGGGCGCCCCTCCCCGATCTGTGCAAGCGGGGAAGTCAGCATTCGGGCCGCGGAGACGGCCATTTCACATTGAGGTAAGCATTCCATGTCAGTTGCATCCGGATACGTCCACATCTCTGTCCGTAACGCCGCCAAGGCGGGCCAGCCCTCCGGGCTTCGTCCCGGTTTCGGTCCGCGCCCCTCGCTTGCTCCCTCCACTTCCGGCAGCAGCTTCCCCGCCCAGGGCTTCGCCCCGCAGGGATACAACCCCAACTCCTACGGCCAGCTCCGTGCCGTGCACCCCGCCGAGTCTCCCATTACTGCCCCTACCCCTGTGGTGCCCGGTGCAAACCAGGTCCGCCCGGTAGCCAACGACAACGTGGCCCGCGGGTTCGTCCTCTACATGGGCATCGATGAGGAGACCGCGGCAGCTGCCGGAACCTCCATCGCCAAACTCGCCCAGGAAATCCGCGCCTACGCCCAGTCGCTGGTCTCCGGCGCCGAGAGCTACGCTGCCGTGGCAGTAGCCCCCGCCGGCACCCCCGGGTCCGCGCTCGACGTCGTCCGTTCCACCTTTGGCGACCCCACGGTCAACTCCCGCCAGCGCACCGAAACCCCCCGCCCTGCCCAGCCGCAGGAACCCCGCCCCTCCGGCGTGCTCATCGACCTCGCCCGCCGCGAGGTCCACCTCGACGGCGAGTCCCTGAACCTGACCTTCAAGGAGTTCGAGCTCCTCAACTACCTCGTCGAAAACGGCACCCGCACAGTGGGCCGCGACGAACTCCTCGAAGGGCTGTGGCGCAACGCGGAGGAAGTGCCCAACGAGCGCACCATCGACGTCCACATCCGCCGCCTCCGCTCCAAGCTCGGCCGCCTCGCCAACACGGTCCGCACCGTCCGCGGCCAGGGCTACCGGTTCTACGAGCACCCGGAGGTTGTTGTCTGGGCCGCTCCGGAGTACTCGATCTAACTCTTGACCTTCGCCCGAAGGGCGGCATATCCCTCGGCGCCTGCGCTCGTTCCTCACGCAACAACGGCGCTGTCGGGACATGCCGCCTTTCGGCGTTAAGCCAGCCCTTTCCAAGCACTGTGCCTCCTCGGCTGTCTGGTCCTTGCGTCACTGTGGGCACGCTGTCAAGCTCTGGTTCTTGGCTGCACTCTGGTTTCGCGCGGGTCTTGTCGTTTCCTGCTCCCGAAAGCGTGCTCTGCGTGACGCTGTTTTCGCTGCCGGGTCCTGGTCTGCGGTGCTTTGGCTGGGGCTAGGCTTGGGCCATGAGTTCGCACCACGTTCGACGCCTTGTGATCATGCGCCATGCCAAGGCTGACTGGCCCGGCGGCGTGGCCGACCACGAGCGGCCCCTGGAGGAGCGCGGACACCGGGAGGCGCCGCTGGCCGGGCGCTGGCTGCTCAAACACAACATCGTCCCGGACTTCATTCTGTGCTCCAGCGCCCTGCGGACCCGGCAAACGTGCACATGGGTCTGCTCCGAGCTCGGCGACAAGGCGCCAACACCCAAACTCGAAGACGGCCTGTACGCGGCATCGGCCCTCCGGATGCTCACGGTGGTCAACCACGTGCCGGACACGGTGACCACGCTGATGCTCATCGCGCACCTGCCCGGCGTGCAGGACCTGGCCATGCACCTCGCATCACGGGACTCGGACCACGACGCCTACATGGACGCCGCCACCCGTTTCCCCACGAATGCACTAACCGTCCTGGAGACGGAGAAGCCGTGGGCAGAACTCGACGGCCAGGACGCCCGGATCACCCGGTTCGCAGTTCCCCGGGCCCACTAGCCCCCGCCTCGCCGGCTGCGATCCCGCGCAGCAGCGCCGCGATGTGCCTGATGCCCGGGCTGGCCGTCATGGTCCTGCGATGGACAAGCCCCACCTGCCGGGCCTGGACAGGGTTGACTACCGGGACAGCCACCACGCCCCGGGGCAGCGCCGGCCGGCCCAGGCGGGGGACCAGCGCAACGGCCACTCCCTGCTCCACCAAAGCTATGTGCGTCGCGAAATCGGGGTCGTAAACCCTGATATCGGGGACCCGCCCCAGGTCGGCGAAGATCCGCAAGAGCGCTTCGTTGCAGATTGCGCCGTCGGGCGTACTGATCCAGCGCTCGTCGACGAGCTGTGCGGGCTCCACCTCTGATTGTTGCGCGAGCGGATGGCTGCTGTGTACCAGGACGTCCGCCACATCCTCGCAGAGCCATTCAAGCGTCAGGTGCTCCGGGATCACCAGCGGCACGGAGTTCCAGTTGTGCACCAGGCCCAGGTCGGCTTCACCGTTGGCCACCCGGGCCACGGCCTCGCGCGGATCCTCCGCCAGGACGGAAAGATCCAGCGCCGCTCCCGACTGCCCAACCCGCGCCAGCAGTGGCCCCACCAGTCCCCGGCAGGCGGTGGAAAAGGACACCACGCGGAGGCTGCCGCTGGGCTTGGCCGGATCCGCCAGGAGGGTGGATTCAAGCTCCTCAAGCTCCGCCAGGATGCGGCGGCCGTAAGCTGCCAGGGCCAGTCCGCGCTCGGTCAACAGGACCCCGCGGCCGCGGCGCTCCAGGACTGCGAAGCCGCCCTCCTTCTCCAGCTTCTTCACCTGCTGCGAAACGGCGGACGGACTGAACCCCATCGCTTCCGCAGCGGCGATGACTGTGCCATGCTGCTCGATGGCCGCGAGGGCGCGGAGGGACCCGATGTCGATCATGAAGCAAAGGTACATGATCGTATATGGAATTAAGCGCTGGTGCTTCATTCGAGGCTCTGCCAGAGTAGGAGCGTGAACCCGCGCGATTCCCTCCTTGCAGTCGTCGTGGCCGTGCTGTGGGGCCTGAACTTCGTGGCCATCGACATCGGACTGCATGCCGGCGGCCAGAACTTCCCACCGCTGTTGTTCGTGGCCATGCGCTTCGTCCTGGTGGTGGTCCCGTGGATTTTCTTTGTCAGGAAGCCGGACGTGTCCTGGAAGGCCATCATCGGCGTCGGGCTCTTCATGAGTGCGGGCCAGTTCGGCCTCCTCTACCTGGCCATGGCACTGGGCATGCCGGCAGGCCTCGCATCGTTGGTCCTGCAGGCACAGGTGCTGCTGACCGTCCTGCTCGCCGCGGTGTTCCTGGGTGAGCGGCCCAGCCGGCGCCAGCTCGCCGGTGTGGGGTTGGGCGTGGCCGGGCTCGCCCTCGTGGCCGTGGGACGAAGCGCCGTGGCGCCGCTCCTGCCGCTGGTCATCGTCCTGGCCGCGGCGGTGTCCTGGGCTGCCGGAAACGTCATCGCCCGGAAGGCCAAAGCAGCCTCGGGCCTGGGACTGGTGGTGTGGTCCGGCGCCGTGGTTCCGTTTCCGCTTGCAGCCTTGTCAGTGCTGGTGGACGGGCCCGGGACAGTCTGGCAGTCCCTGGCCGATCTCCAGGTGCCCACCATCCTCAGCGCCCTGTACACCGCTGTATTCGCCTCACTGGTGGGCTACGGAATCTGGAACCGGCTCCTGGCCAGCCACCCGTCGTCGGCCGTTGTCCCGTTCACTTTGCTGGTCCCGGTAGTGGGCATGAGCGCCGCCTGGCTGGTCCTCGCGGAGGTCCCGTCGCCAACGGAGCTGGCGGGCGGCCTGCTCCTCCTGGGTGGAGTGGCGACGGCGGTGCTCACCGGAGCAGGCGGGCGGCGTCAGCGGCGGGGGAGCGGGCCGCTGCCGGACCTGGGTGCCGGCCTGGGCGAAGGCGAAGCGGACGACGACGGCCGCTTGGCTGCGCTGGACGTCCCCCGTGCCGGGGCGCGGGAGGCAGACGTCCGCTGAACCGCAGATCCCTGGGCGCCGGACGCCTGGCCGCCGGGGACCCGGCCACCCCGTGGTGGCGCAGCCTGCGGGTTGCGTGCCGCGGCCTGGCCACTCCGCTGTGGTGAGTCGCGGGGTGATGGAGGGCGCTGTGATGAAGAACGCTGTGATGAGCCGCGCTGGGCCGTGGGCCGTGGTGCGGGCCTGCGCGCCGCAGTCGTCCGTCTCTTTCCCGGCCACAAAGCACCCAGGAAGAGGACCCCGAACGTTGCCACCAGCGCACCGGCGGCGCCGAAGAAGTAGTTGTCCGGGTCGGTGGTGGGCAGCGGGGTGCCCAGGAAGGACGACTTGCCGTCGAACGCCAGCTCCCATGTGCTGAGGAAGGCCAGGGAAAAGCCAAGGGCAAGGGCGGTCCCGGCACCCGCGGCGAACAGGGCAAAGCGGCGCCGCCGCACCAGGACCTCGGCGACAGCGGCCAGGTAGGCCAGCCCCAGGACGCCCAGGAACGCCAGGAACACTGGCTCCGCGAGGGTCATTGCCGTGAGCACCAGCAGCCCTGCAGCAACGACGCCGCAGATCACCGCGAACTTTCCGCTCTTCCCCGTATGGCGCATGTGCTCCATCATCCCTGAGGAGCGGGCCCCTTCAGGACGTAGCCGCGCATGATGGCCATGATTGCTGCAACGCTTTGGTCACGGGTGCGCTCGGGATTGTACGTCTGGCGGTCCAGGCCCACCACGAAGCAGGCCCCAAAGATGGCCGTTTCCAGGCTTCCCCTCGACACGGAACCGTCCACGGGATAGGCCTTGGCCACTTTCTCCACGGCCTGGCCGATGACTTCCAGGAGTTCCCCGCGCAGGACGGAGAACGTGCCCTGCCATTCGCTGGGAATCCGCCAGTTTTCGCTGACCCACAGCCGCGCGAAGGACGGATACTCCGCCATGAAGTCCATGGCCTGGCCGATCATCGCTTCCATGGCCAGCAAGGGGTCGCGGCCGGCAGCCCCGCCGTCGGCGGCTTCGAGCAGCCTCGCCTTGAGGATGTCCACGCCGTGCCGCAGGAGCTGCGCGATCAGCTCGGACTTGCTGCCGAAGTTGTAATAGACCGTGCCTTTGGAAACCCCGGCAGCTGCCGCGATCTCGTCCACGGTGACGCTGGCAGCCCCCCGCTCGCCGATCAGCTCCATGGAGGCATCGAAGAGCTTCTGGCGGGTGGCGTTGGTCCGGGCAGGCCGCAGCCCCTTGCCCGTGGACGTGGGTTCGGTGGTCATACCGCGATCTCCGGCTTCAGTGTTTTGAGCGTCCAGTACTTGTTCTTCCGCACGGCCAGCGTGGACATGGCCGCGCCCAGCAGCGTGTAGCCCAGCAGGCCCACAAAGGTGGGGGCAATCATGGACAGGTCCCCGCCGTAGATCAGGTGCCGCATTCCGGTCACCACGTATCCCATGGGCAGGACCTGGTGCACCACATGCAGCGGCTCCGGGGTGGTTTGCCACGGGAACGTGCCACCGGAGGACACCAGCTGCAGGACCAGGAGGATGAGCACCACGAGTTTACCGGGGGAGCCCAGCAACGCCACGATGCCTTGGATGAGGGCGCTGAACGCCATGGCGGCGGCCAGCATCAGCAGCCACATCAGGACCGGATGGGCGGGATTGAGCCCCAGTGCGAGGTCCGCCACCAGGGTCAACAGGGAAGCCTGCACCACCGAGACCAGGAAGAAGGGCAACCAGCCGCCCAGGGCGATCTTCCACGACGGCGCGTTGGAGGCCAGCGCACGCTGCGTAATGGGGCGCATCGCCTGGACCAGCATGAAGATCCCGATCCACATGGCGAGCGTGAGGAAGAACGGCGCCAGCCCTGCGCCGTACGATCCGGCCTTGGCCTGCGAGACGTTGCTGACCGCCACGGGATCGGCCATCACCTGGGACAGATTGCTCTTCTGCGCGTCATCGGGGTTCGGCACCTGTCCGGCGCCCTTGCCGATCTCGTCGGACAGGGTGCGGGAGCCGGTAGCGGCCTGGCCCGCACCGTCCGAAAGCTGGGCGGCCCCGGCATCAACCTTCCGCGCTCCGTCCGCAAGGCCGGCAGCGCCGTCGACGGCGGACTGCTCGCCCGCGGCCAGCGCGGCGGCACCCGTGTGCAGCTGGTCAGCCCCTGCCGAGGCCTGCGCGATGCCGCCCTTGAGTGCCGGCATGCCGGCTGCCAGTTGGGCGGCGCCGACGCTGACCGCTTCGGAGCCGCTGGCCAGTTGCTGGATCTGCGCCGCGTCTGCCTGGATCTTGCCCTTGGCCGCTGCCATCGGGCTGGCCGCCGCGGTGGCATCGAAATCGGCCAGGATCTTGTCCGCCTGTTCCTGGGTGAGGACGCCTGACGCTACCAGCCTGCTGTTGGACTCCGCCACGCGGTTGCGGAGGCCCTGGTCCACCGCCTCCAGCTGGGCCGCCATGTCCTGCACCTTGGTGTTCAGTTGTGCGTTCCCGGCGGCAACCTGGGCTGCGCCGGAAGCAAGCGTCTGGGTATCCGTGGGCAGCGTGGCTGTCTTGTCCTTGAGGACTGCCAGGCCGCTGCTGAGCTGCCCCGCGCCGTCGGTCAGCTGGTTCGCGCCGTCGCGCAGCTTCAGCTGGCCGGCATACAACTGGTCAGCCCCGCTGCTTAGGGCTGAGGTCCCCTCGTGGAGGGTGACCGTTCCGTCCCTCAGCGTGGCCACGCCGTCGGCCAGCTTTGAAGCCCCGTCCGCAGCCTGGACCATTTTCGAGTGGATGGTGCCAAACCCGGTGAGCAACTGGTTGGCGGTCTCCTCGCCCACTTCCTTGGCCACCGTGGTGTGCACGGCAGTGGTCAGCTTGTCCACGATGGTGCTCAGGAGGTAGTTGTTGGCATCGTTCGTGGTCACGTTCAGCATGGCCTGGCTGGCGGCGTCAAAGCTGCCGGGGGAGACCAGGTTGGCGGAGAAGTCCTTGGGGATCTTCAGCGCGAAGGCGTACTGGCCGCTGCTGACCCCGGCATCGGCTTCCGTCGAGCTATCCACGGGCACCCAGTGGAAGACATTGCCCTCCAAAAGGCTGTCGGCCACCTTCGTCCCGGCCTCCAGGCGCGTGCCGTCGGCATTCGTGGCGCCGGAGTCCTCGACTACCAGCGCAGCATCCAGGTTGTTGAGGTGGCCGTATGGATCCCAGTTGGCGTAAAGATAGACCGCGCCGTAAAGCAGCGGGACCATGGTCAGCGCCAGGATGGTCAGCTTGGGCAGCAGCCCGCCGGTCATCCGCTTCAGTTCGGAGCGGGCCAGCCGCAGGACAGTCACTTGGCAACCTCAGTTTCGAATCTGGTTTCGTGGTCTTCTGCTTCCGGGGCGGCTTCCACCGGCCCTGTCATCAGCATCTCCGCAGGTACGGCATTGCCGATTCCGGCCACCGGCCCGTCCCACGACGCGGGGACGGCGCTGACTGCCGCCACGACGGCGAGTGGCCGGCCGGCGTCGTACGCCAGCTCCTGGAGGCGGGGCAGCCAGGTTAGCTCATCCGGACTGTGGCGGTCCGGTGAGTCAACCACCAGCAGGTCTGTGCGGGGATTGGCGAGGGCCAGCGATGTCAGCAGTCCAAGCCGGCGCCCGGGTTCCAGCTGCTCCGTCCACAGCCCGGCGATGTCCTCGAAGCGGTTGACCTTGAGCCACGGGCCGCTGAGCAATGCACCCCTATAGCGGCGCGGTACCAGGGCGAGGTCCTCGGTCACCAGGTCGCGGACGCTGAGGTGTTCCTCCGGCTCATTGACGCCGGGGGAATCCACCAGCGCCGCGGCCAGGCGGAGCTGCCTGGTCCGGGACGCGCCGTCCCAGCTGAGCTGGCCGCCGGCCGCCTTCATCCTGCCGCTGAGCAGGAGGGACAACGCCGTGCGCTGGTCCTGCCGGTCGCCGGTCACGAGCAGCAGTTGGCCGCGCGCCACTGTCAACGAGGTGGGGGGAAGCAGCGGGTCCCGGCGTCCTTTGGCGTGGAGCTGGTGTGCTGAGAGCAAGATTGCCTTTCGCAGAAGAAGTCTGCATCAAGGCTAACCGAACTGACTAGTCAGTTCAAATAGAATTCAGAGGCCGTACTTCTCCAGCAGGCGGAGCCACACTTCACTGATGGTGGGGTAGGAGGGGACGGCATGCCAGAGCCGGTCCAGCGGCACCTGTCCCACCACCGCGATGGTTGCGGCGTGCAGTAGTTCGGCCACGTCCGGGCCGGCGAACGTTGCACCGAGGAGAACCTTCCGGTCCTCGTCGACCACCAGTTGCGCCCATCCTTCGTAGTTCTCCGAATGGAGGGAGGAACCCGCCACCTGGATGGGCAGTTCCACGGACGAGGCGTTGTATCCGTCCTTCCTCGCCGCCTTCAGGGTGCGTCCCACGCCAGCCAGCTCGGGGTCCGTAAAGACGACGCTGGGCACGGCATGCTGGTTGGCCGTCTGGGCGTAGCGGCTCCAGTCCCCTGGGGTTCCCTTCAGCTCGCCGTTCGCCCGGGCGGCAATGGCGTCGCCGGTGGCGCGGGCCTCGTATTTGCCCTGGTGGGTGAAGAGGTTCTTGCCTGCGGCGTCTCCCACCGCATAGAGCCACGGCTCGTCGCCGGGTGTTTCCCGGACCAGGCCCGAGGCATCCGTGGACAGGGACAGGTGGCCGGACTCATCAGGCTCGAAACCGACGCTTTCCAGGCCCAGGCCCTCCAGTGCCGGGTGGCGGCCGGTGGAGACCAGGACCTTCTCGGAGGTGACCCTGGTTCCGTCGCCCAGGCTTACGGTGAGGGTTCCGTCGTCGTTTCCGCTGATCCGGTCCGTGGCGGTACGCAGCCGGAGTTCGACGCCGTCCGCCCTCAGTCCTGCCGCGACCAGGGCAGCGGCCTCCTCCGGAAAGTTGCCCAGCAGCCCGCTGCGTGCCACAAGGGTGACGCGTGAACCAAGCCGGGCGAAGGCCTGGGCCAGTTCTGCTCCGGCCACTCCACCGCCCAGCACTGTCAGGCGTTCCGGGATCTCGCTGGCTGACGTTGCTTCGCGGGTTCCCCAGACCTGCACGTCCTGCAGTCCCTCGATGGGAGGAGTGTTGGGGGTGGACCCCGTCGCTAGCACCACAGCCTGCCGGGCCCGCAGCAGGTGCTGCGTCCCGTCCAGGCCGGCCACTTCTACGGCTTTGGGCCCGGTCAGCCATGCGTGGCCCCGCACCAGTTCGATCCCGGTGTCCTTCACCCACGAAACCTGGCTGTCATCCTGCCAGTTGGAGGTGAAGTAGTTGCGGCGCTCCAGGACGGCGGAGGCGTCAAGGGTGCGCGTGACTGCTTCCTTGGCGCCGGGTGTCGTCTGCGCCCCATGGAGCGCGGTGCCCGGCCGAAGGAGCGCCTTCGATGGCATGCACGCCCAGTAGGAGCATTCACCGCCCACCAGCTCCGCCTCCACGAGCACCGCGGTCAGGCCGGCCTGGACAACGCGGTCGGCTACGTTTTCCCCTACGGCGCCTGCGCCGATAACAACAACATCAAATTCGCGCTCAGCAAGCTCGGGCATCATGAGCAAAGCCTAGCCGGGGACGGCCTGCCTGACAGCACAAAAAAGGTCCGCACCGGCGAACCGGTGCGGACCTTATTGGTGCGCCCAAAGGGATTCGAACCCCTGACCTTCTGTTCCGTAGACAGACGCTCTATCCAGCTGAGCTATGGGCGCATTCTGTGTCCCGGGAGGAGAACCGCCCTCCCTGAACCTCGAATTACTTTACGCGAGGTGAGCCGTGATGCCAAATCGAAGCGCATGTAATCTCTGCAACTAGACCGGTATAGGTGACCTTCGTCACTTAATGGGCGTCTTTGGAGCAATAATTCCTTGATTTTCCGCGGAATTCAGTTTTGGTGACCGGATATGTCAGTCAAGCTGCCCAAAAACTGAACTGGTCCGGACCATAGCATTTAGGACACACCGATGAACCCGAGGAAGGGAACTGCAATGGGCGATCTGGCGCAGAAGCCGCTGCTTGAGAAAGCACCCACCACACATGCCGGCCTGCTGGCATGGGTCGAAGAGGTTGCTGAGCTTACGCAGCCGGACCGCATCTACTGGGTTGACGGCTCCGAAGAGGAAAACACCCGCCTCACGGACGAGCTTGTCGCTGCCGGCACCCTGACCAGGCTCAACCAGGACCTGTTCCCCAATTCCTTCGCGGCGTTCTCGGACCCGGCCGACGTTGCCCGCGTCGAGGAGCAGACCTTCATCTGCTCCGAAAACAAGCGCGACGCCGGCTTCACCAACAACTGGATGGACCCGCGGGAGATGAAGGACAAGCTGCGCGGCCTGTTCGCCGGCTCCATGCGCGGCCGCACCATGTACGTCATCCCGTTCGTCATGGGCCACCTCGACGCCGAGGACCCCAAGTTTGGCGTGGAGATCACTGACAGCGCCTATGTTGTTGCCTCCATGCGCATCATGGCCAATATCGGCACCGCAGTGCTGGACAAGATCACCGCGACCAACGCCTTCTTCGTTCCGGCCCTGCACTCGCTGGGTGCCCCCCTGGCGCCCGGCCAAGAAGACGTGGCATGGCCCTGCAACCCGGACAAGTGGATTGTCCACTTCCCCGAGGAGCGCTCCATCTGGTCCTTCGGCTCCGGCTACGGCGGAAACGCCCTGCTTGGAAAGAAGTGCTACGCCCTGCGCATCGCCTCGGTCATGGCACGCGACGAAGGCTGGCTGGCCGAGCACATGCTCATCCTCAAGCTGACCTCCCCCGAGCGGAAGACCTACTACGTCTCCGCCGCCTTCCCCTCCGCCTGCGGCAAGACCAACCTCGCCCTGCTCGATCCCACCATTGAAGGATGGGAAGTGGAGACGCTGGGCGATGACATCACCTGGATGCGGATCGGCAAGGAAGGCGAACTCCGCGCCACCAACCCGGAAGCAGGCCTCTTCGGCGTTGCCCCCGGTACCGGCTGGGGTACCAACCCCAACGCCATGCGCGCCATCGCCAAGGGCCACAGCATCTTCACCAACGTGGCCCTGACCGACGACGGCGGCGTCTGGTGGGAGGGAATGACGGATGAGGTTCCGGCGCACCTGACCGACTGGCAGGGCAATTCCTGGACCCCGGACTCGGACAAGCCCGCCGCCCACCCAAACTCCCGCTTCTGCACGCCGATCGCGCAGATCGACATGCTCGCCGAGGAGTACTACAGCCCGGAGGGCGTGGAACTTTCGGCCATCCTCTTCGGCGGACGCCGCAAGACCACCGTTCCGCTGGTAACCCAGGCCCGCAGCTGGACCAACGGCATCTTCATGGGCTCCACCCTTTCCTCCGAGACCACGGCCGCGGCCGCCGGCCAGGTCGGCGTGCTCCGCCGCGATCCCATGGCCATGCTGCCGTTCATCGGCTACGATGCCGGCGACTACCTGAAGCACTGGATCAGCGTTTCCGGCAAGGCCAACCCGGAACGCCTGCCCCACATCTTCCTGGTGAACTGGTTCCGCCGCACGGCTGACGGCGACTTCGCCTGGCCCGGCTTCGGCGATAATGCCCGTGTGCTCAAATGGGCCATCGAACGCATTGAAGGCAAGGCCGACGCCGTTGAGACCGCCATCGGCTACGTTCCCGCCGGGCACTCGCTGGATCTCACCGGCCTGGACTTGACCCACGCCCACGTTGAAGACGCCGTCCGCGTCGACCGCGAGGAATGGGACGCGGAGCTCGCCTCCATCGAGGAGTGGTACGCCAGGTTCGGTGACTCGCTGCCGGACGCCCTGCGCGCCGAGCTCGGTTCCTTGAAGGAACGGATGGCCGGGCACTAGCGCTCGACGGACCTCCCATACGAACGACGGCCCCGCACCCTTTTTCGAAAAGGTGCGGGGCCGTCGTCGTTTTCCCTCCATCGATTGCTCCGTACTTGTCGTTTTCAACCTTCTAAACGACAAGTGCGTGGGCCCACGCCGGCCGGGTTCCCTGGCCGAGCTTGCGAGGCCAGGGGGCCGGTGGGGAGCAATGGATTTCAGTTGGCGAGCCAGATGTCCGGGCCGAAGACCTCGTAGTGGATGCGGGTGGCCGGGATTCCGGCGTTGATGGCCTCGTTGCGGATGTTCTTCATGAACGGCAGCGGGCCGCAGAGGTACAGGGAGGCATCGGCCGGAAGGTCCACTTCGCGCAGGGACATGAATCCTTCCTTGGCGCCGTCCACCGGCTTCTCCAGCCAGAGCTGCAGTTCGGCACCGTCGAGGCGTTCGACGTCGCCCGTCATCTGGCTGCGCAAGGCCCAGCTGTCCAGGGTGCTTTCGGCGTGCAGGACCAGGACCTGGCGGTCGGAGCCGGCTTCGGCCAGGGAACGCAGGATGGAAGCGGTGGGAGTGCAGCCGATGCCTGCCGAGGCGAGGACCACCGGGCCGTCGCCCTCCTTGAGCGTGATCTCGCCGTACGGGTTGGAGATTTCGACGACGTCGCCCACCTGGACAGTGTTGTGCAGGACGGGGGAGACCTCGCCGCCGTCGTCCAGCTTGGTGGTGAAGGTGCGGCTGGTGCCCGCGTCACCGGAAAGGGAGTACTGGCGGACCTGGCGCAGGCCGTCCGCAACCGCCACCTTCACGCTGATGTACTGGCCGGGAAGGGCCGGGGTGACGGGGGTGTCATCCGCAGGCTCCAGGGTGAAGGTCATGGACCCGGTGCCTGCGGGGGTCTTGGCCTCCACACGCCACGGCATCCACATCTTGTCATTGGCATGGACCGCGTAGAGGCCCTTCTCGAGCTTGATCAGGGCGTCCGCCATCAGCCAGTACACCTCAGTCCAGGCTTCCGCGATCTCGGGGGTGATGACCTCGGCCAGGTCCTCGGCGATGGCCGCGAAGAGGTGCTCGTAGACCACCTGGTACTGCGGTTCGGTGATGCCCAGGGAAGCGTGCCGGTGGGCGATGCGGGAAAGGACGGTTTCCGGCAGGGTTCCGGGGTTGTTCACCAGGTGGGTGGCGAAGGCGGCGATGCTGCCGGCGAGGGCCTGCTGCTGGTTTCCGGAGCGCTGGTTGGAGCGGCTGAACAAGCCATCCATCAGTTCTGGGTGCGCCGCGAAAAGGCGGGCGTAGAAGTTGGGGGTGATGGATCCGATCCGGGAGCCGACCAGCGGCAGGGTGGCCTCAATGACGGGGCGGGACTTGTCCGAGAGCATCTGTACTCCTGAGGTTATGGCCGGGGCCTTCGTCCGGCCGGATGAAAACTCATATTTGAAATGCGAGTATTTCTGCCTCAGTTCTACACCTTGTAGAAGTTTGAAATCAAACCGGGAGCTGGCACCCGGATAAACGGGGCCTAAAGCCCCGGCCGGAGGCCGATCATCTGGAAGACTGGAGCCATTTGCCGGGCCTGCGGAAGGTCCGCAATGACCACGGTGTCCAGTTCGGCGTAGAAGGCCTCCCGGGCGCGGGCCAGGGCGCCGCGGAGCTTGCACTCGCTGATCAGCGGGCAGTTTCCGCCCGGGGCCACGCAGTCGGCCGGATCAGTGCGGGTATCCAGTTGCCGCAGGATCTGGCCGACGGTGGCGATGCGTCCGGCATGGCTGAGGCGTGAACCGCCGGAACGGCCGCGGACGACCTCGATCAGGCCCATGCTCCGCAGCTTGGCCATGGCCTTGCTGACGTGGTTGTAGGGCGTCCCCACCGAGTCCGCGATGTTTTGGGTGGTGAGCAGCGTTCCGTCCGGAACGGCAGCGAGCACCATGAGGGCGCGGAGGCTGACGTCAGCGAAGGCATTGATCTTCATGGCTGCAAGTCCGGTCTAGTCCACCCAGATCGCGGGCTCGCTGGCGTCCGCCCCCAGCTCGCCGAATTCCCAGGTCTGGGTGGTTGCGTTGGCGGCGTAGGGCAGCACCGCCGCGAAAAGGGAACCGTCGCGGTGCTCGGCGGCAACATGGATGGCATCCGAATCCTCCTCTACCAGCAGGATGTCGCAGACCACCGCGGCGGCGCGGAAATCGTCGCGGTTCTGGCGGAGGAGGGCCTGCAGGTCGCGGATCATGGCGTCGGCGTCGAAGTCTCCGTCGCTGCCCTCTCCGGCATCTGCGGGGGAGACGGCAACCAGCCGGACTTCGCCGTCGTTCTGGACGGTCAGCGCGAAGGGCAGGAAGCCGCCGTTGCGCTGGAGCTGCTCCTGGGCCGCGCTGACGCCCGTGCCCAGGAGGTTCTCCAGGTCCGTTGCCGTGGCTTCCGGGACGGAATCACGCCAGCCCTCCTGGCCGCTGTGTCCGTCCGCTGCCTGCCCGGTATGGTCAGTCATCCGGTGCTAGGCCCGCACCAGCGACAGGACGCGGTCGCGGACGCGTTCCATGGTGGCCCGGTCCGTGGCCTCGGCATTGAGCCGCAGGAACGGTTCGGTGTTGGACGGGCGCAGGTTGAACCAGTAGCTGCCGTCGTTGGCCGTGAACGTGCTGCCGTCCATGTTGTCGATGGTGAGGTCCTCGTCCGCGAATGCCTGGCGTACGCGCTCCACCGCTGCCGGCTTGTCCTCCACCTCGGAGTTGATCTCACCGGAGCTGACGTAGGGCTCGTATTCGCGTGCCAGCTCGGAGAGCGGGCCGTGCTGCTCGCCCAGCGCTGCCAGGACGTGCATGGCGGCCAGCATGCCCGTGTCAGCGTTCCAGAAGTCGCGGAAGTAGAAGTGGGCGGAATGCTCGCCGCCGAACACGGCGCCTTCCTTGGCCATGACTGCCTTGATGAAGGAGTGGCCCACCCGTGTGCGGACCGCGCGTCCGCCGTCGTGCTCCACAAGTTCGGCGACTGCGCGTGAGGTGAGCAGGTTGTGGATGATTCTGGGCGTTTCCTCGCCCTGGGCCTTGGCACGGGCAATTTCCCGGCGGGCCACCATGGCGGTAATGGCCGACGGCGACACGGGCTCGCCCTTTTCGTCGATCACGAAGCAGCGGTCGGCGTCGCCGTCGAAGGCGAGGCCGATGTCCGCGCCGTGTTCGATGACTGCTGCCTGCAGGTCGCGGAGGTTTTCCGGCTCCAGCGGGTTGGCCGGGTGGTTGGGGAACGAGCCGTCCAGCTCGAAGTACAGGGGAACGATATCGAACGGCAGTTTGGGCAGCAATGCGTCGCCCAGGACGGCGGGGGTGGTCAGGCCGGCCATCCCGTTGCCGGCGTCCACCACTACCTTCAGCGGGCGGGACGCGGAAAGGTCAACGAGCTTGCGCAGGTACTCGGAGTAGTCCTTGAGGACGTCGCGGACGCTGATGAGGCCCTTGGCGCCGGCAGCGGGGATGGAGCCCGAGTTCAGGTACTGCTCCGCGAGGGCCTGGATGTCCTTGAGGCCGGTTTCGGAGGAGATGGGCACGGCGCCTGCCTTGGCCATCTTGATGCCGTTGTACTCGGCCGGGTTGTGGCTGGCGGTGAAGGTTGCCCCGGCGCGGTTGAGGAACCCGCAGGCGAAGTACAGCTCGTCCGTGGAGATCAGGTCCAGCAGCTCCACGTTGGCGCCCCGTGTTGCGGCTCCGTGGGCGAAGGCCTTGGTGAACTCAGGGGAGGAGGGGCGCATGTCCCCGCCCACGACGATGGTCTGGCCCTCAAGCTGCAGGACATCCACGAACGCGGCCCCCACGGCTTCGACGATTTCGGCGGTGATCGACTCGCCGACGATCCCACGGACGTCGTAGGCCTTGAAGGATGCCGAGAGATCAAATGTCGTTGTCTGTTCGCTAGTCACGGGCTTTATCTTACGTGTGCGGCGCATGTGGCGAAGGGGACTTGGGGATAACTTGCGTAACAGCCGAGGCTTTGCGGCGACTGCCTGGCCTGTTTCCACATAGCGGCGTGAGGCTGCGCCGGGTGTCGGAGGGTGCTGGGATACTGAATCAATGGCCAATAACCAGTACGCTTCCACAGTTTCCGCTACCGCAGTTGCAGATACGGCAGGTCCGGACGGGCCGGGGACCGCCACGCACGCCGAGGCGCTTGAGGTCCTTCGCGGGCTGGTGGGCCACCCCGATGCGGTCTTCCACGACGGGCAGTTTGAAGCCATCGAGGCACTGGTCGACGGCGGGCGGCGGGCCCTGGTGGTCCAGCGCACCGGCTGGGGCAAGTCCGCGGTGTACTTCGTGGCCTCCCTGCTGCTGCGCCGCCGGGGCGCCGGGCCCACGCTGATCGTCTCGCCCCTGCTTGCCCTGATGCGGGACCAGGTGGCGGCCGCCGCCCGGGCCGGGGTCCGCGCCGTGGCCATCAACTCGGCCAACCAACTGGAGTGGGACACGGTCCGTGGGCAGCTGGCCGCGGATGAGGTGGACGTCCTGCTGGTTTCCCCCGAACGGCTGACAAATCCTGCATTCCGGGAAACCCAGCTGCCGGAGCTGCTCCGCCGGACGGGGCTGCTGGTCATCGACGAGGCCCACTGCATTTCCGACTGGGGCCACGACTTCCGCCCCGATTACCGCCGGATCGCGGACCTCATCACCCGCCTCCCTGATTCGGTCCCGGTCCTGGCCACCACGGCCACCGCCAACTCACGGGTGGTGCATGATATCGAGGAGCAGCTCGGCGCGGGGGTCCTGACCATCCGCGGTTCCCTGGGCCGCGATTCACTGCGGCTGGGCGTCCTTGCGCTGCCCAATTCCAAAGAGCGGCTGGGGTGGCTGCTCACCCACCTGGCAGATCTTCCGGGCAGCGGCATCATCTATACCTTGACCGTTTCCGCGGCGGAGGACACCGCCCGGCTCCTGTCCGAGGCGGGACACAACGTGCTGGCCTATACGGGGCGGACGGATCCGGCGGACCGGGAGCGGGCAGAACAGCTCCTGAAGGACAACCAGGTCAAGGCGCTTGTGGCCACCTCTGCGCTCGGAATGGGTTTCGACAAGCCCGATCTTGGCTTCGTCGTCCACTTGGGCGCGCCGTCGTCGCCGGTGGCGTACTACCAGCAGGTGGGCCGCGCCGGCCGTGGCGCGGCGAATGCCGACGTACTGCTGCTGCCCGGCTCCGAGGACCGGGAGATCTGGCAGTACTTCGCCACGGCGTCGATGCCGTCCGAGGAGAAGGCGGCCGCCGTGCTGACGGCGTTGGCCGAGGCAGGAACCGCACTGTCAACCGTGGCGCTGGAAGCCAGGGTGGACCTCCGCCGCACGCCGCTGGAGCTGCTGCTGAAGGTCCTGTCAGTGGACGGAGCGGTGGAGCGGGTCGGCGGCGGCTGGCGCTCCACGGGCCAGCCGTGGGTTTACGACGCCGAGCGCTACAGCCGCATTGCGGAGGCGCGGGTGGACGAGCAGGATTCCATGGTGATCTACCAGGACACGGCCGGTTGCCGGATGGAATACATCACCTCGGTCCTGGACGACGAGACGGCCCGGCCGTGCGGCCGGTGCGACAACTGCGCCGGCCAGTGGTTCCCTGCGGATGTGGCCGCAGACGCCACAGCGGCGGCCAGCCAGACCCTCAGCAGGGCAGGTGGCGTCCTGGAACCGCGTCTTCAGTGGCCCAGCGGCATGGACCGGCTTGGGGTTCCGGTGAAGGGGAAGCTCAAACCCGGTGAGGGCCTCTCGGAGGGGCGCGTCCTGGCCCGCCTGACGGACCTCGGCTGGGGCGGTGCCCTGCGGGAACTGTTCGCAGCGGGCGCGGAGGACCGGCAGGTGGATCCGGGCATGCTCCAGGCCTGCGTGCAGGTACTGCGCGAATGGGGGACCGGCGATGGCCGCAACCCGGGATGGAGCGCGGCGGGCAGGCCGGCCGCCATTGTGGGGGTGCCGTCCCGCAGCAAGCCGCAGCTCGTCGGCTCGTTGGCAAGGGGCATCTCCGAGATCGGGCGCATTCCCTACCTCGGCGAGCTGCAACTGGCGCACGGCGGTCCCACCGGCGGGCGCGGCGGCAACAGCGCCTACCGGCTGGCGGGGGTATGGGACCGGCTGGTGGTGGGCCCTGAGCTCCAAGCCGCCCTGCAGTCCATCCACGGACAGCCGGTGATGCTGATCGACGACCTCACGGACAGCCGGTGGACCCTCACCGTTGCGGGGCGCGCCCTTCGGCAGGCCGGGGCGGGAGCGGTGCTGCCCCTGGTGCTGGCCCAGGCCGGCTGACAGCTGCCCCGGCATGCCGCGGGAGCAGGATGCTGTCCGCGGTGCTGGCCAGCATCAGGACGGCCATTACCAGGAATGCGCCGCGGAAAGGGCCGGCCGGATCCTGGGCCGCGGATCCCAGGCCGTCGAAGCTTCGGATCAGCAGGGCGGCTATGGCGATGCCGGAACCCGTGCCAAGCTGCACCAGCGTTGCGGAAACAGTGTTGGCCGACGTGAGCTGGGCGGGGGGAATGTCTGCGTACTGGACCGAGGCGTAGGCCGAAAAGCCGATGGAGCGGAAGGCGCCGCTGCACACCAGCAGCGCGGCCATCAAAGCCACGGGCGTTTCCGGCGTCATCAGGGCGCAGAGGGCAAAGGTAACGGCTGAGGCCAGCGAGGCAAACACCAGCATTGCCTTGAAGCCGAATTTCCGGATCAGCGGGGTGGTAGCGGGTTTAATCCCGATGTTGCCGATGAACACCGCTGCCACCAGGGCCCCGGCCTGGAGCGGCGACCAGCCAAATCCTTCCTGGAACATCAGCGGCAGCAGGAACGGGACCGAGCTGATGGTGACCCGGTAGATGAACCCGCCCGTGGCCATGGCCCGGAACGTCCTGGTGCGGAAGACCTGCAGGTTGAACAGGGGATGGGGAGCCCGGCGCATCCAGAGGACGGCGCCGGTGAGTGCTGCTACCCCGGCCAGGGCGCTGATTCCGGCCCAGGGCAGTTCCGGATGGCTGCTGGCGAGCTCCAGGCCGGCCACCAGCGCACCCACCCCCACCGTGGTCAGGGCCATTCCGGGCCAGTCCAGCCGTCGGTCGGGATCCCCGGCTACCGCCGGAACCAGCCGCAGTGAGGCCACGAACGCGGCAACGCCGAGTGGAAGGTTCACCAGGAAGATCCAGTGCCACGAGAGATACGTGGTGAGCGCCCCACCCACGAGTGGGGCGAGGACCGGTGCCAGGAGCCCGGGCCACACCAGGAATGCGGTGGCGCGCAGCAGCTCGGCCTTCGGGGTGCCCCGCAGCACCACCAGGGTTCCCACCGGCACCATCATGGCGCCACCGGCACCCTGGGCAATGCGGCTCAGGGTCAGCGTCACCAGGTCCTGGCTGAGGGCGCAGGCCAGGGACGAGAGGGTGAATACCGCGATGGCCGTGCCAAAGATCCGCCTGGCACCAAACCGTTCCGCCAGCCAGCCGCTGAGGGGAATGCCGATGGCCACTGTCAGCAGGTAGGCAGTCATGGTGATGTTGACGTCGGCCGCGGGGATGGCGAAATCCGCTGAAATGCTGGGGATGGCCGTGGTCAGGACCGTGCCGTCCAGGAATTCCATGAAGAACGCTGCCGCCACCAGGAGCGCCAGGCGCGGATTCCAGGCCGTATGAACGCCGTCCGGGTGGTGTGGGTTGCTGCGTGCCGCCATGGGCTAATCCTGCCACCGCGGCAGCGGCCCCCGCCCTCCGCGTCCAGTGGCCGGACAGCGCGTTCCAGAATGCCCCGGAAACGCAAAAGGCCCCGGTCCAGGGGACCGGGGCCAAACGCGGAGACGGGGGGATTTGAACCCCCGGTCGAGTTTAACCCCGACCCTTCATTAGCAGTGAAGTCCATTCGGCCGCTCTGGCACGTCTCCAGTTGCTATTACTAGCCCACCAAGGATACGCAGATCCGGCCATGCAGTGCAAAACGGTGCCCATCACAAGCTCCGCCCCGGTAAACGCGTGCGGGTGCTGCGGGGTCAGCCCTGCGCCGGGCGGACCATTCGGATCTCCGGGAGGTCCTCCCACTCCGGCAGGACGTCCGCTGCGCCGTCCGGTGCAAAGCCGAAATGGCGGTAGAAACCGATGGCCCGGCTGTTGGCGGCTGCCACCCAGAGGCTCGCCGCCCTGGAGCCGATGGCCGCGTCCAGCAAAAGGGCGCCCACGCCAAGACCCTGGTGCGAGGCCAGCAGGTACAGCCCCCACAACTCCAGGTCTCCGGAGGCAGGCGGCGGATGCCCTTCCGGGGAGCCGGGGGCAGGCAGCCGGCGCGAACCGGCAAACCCCACCACCGTCCCGCCGTCGCACGCCACCCACGCCTCGGCAGGTTCGGCCCGGTCCAGAAGGTGCTGCCAGAGCCGCAGCCGGTCTGCCGGGTCCACGGCGGCGAGGAAGGCATCGGACAGCATGCCCCGGTAGGTCTCCTGCCAGCACCGGACGTGCACCTGGGCCAGCCGCTCCACGTCCGCGGCAACGGCCCGCCGTACCGCCAGCCCGGGTGCCATGGAGGTCAGCCCGCCAGCGCTTTCCAGAGGAAGTGCTGGCTGCGGGCCTGCAGCGCAGCGGCCTGCCGGTTGTCGGAGGCGCCGGCGTGGCCACCCTCCAGGGCCTCGTGGAACCACACGTTCGGGATGCCCATGGCCAGCATCCGGGCGGCCATCTTCCGCGCCTGTACAGGGCCTACCCGGTCGTCGGAGGTCGCAGTCCAGATGAAGGTCTCCGGGTACTCCACGGCGTCCTTGAGCAGGTGGTACGGCGAGAAGGTCCTGATGTACTCCCACTGTTCGGGAACATCAGGGTCTCCGTACTCGGCAATCCACGAGTGCCCGGCGGAGAGCCTGGTGTAGCGGCGCATGTCCAGCAGCGGAACCCCGCAGGAGACGGCCCGGAACAGTTCCGGGTAGCGGGTGAGCATGTTTCCCACCAGGAGTCCGCCATTGGAGCCGCCTACGCAGCCCAGCCGCCGCGGCGAGGTGACACCGCGGGAGATGAGGTCCCGCGCCACTGCTGCGAAGTCCTCGTAGGCGCGGTGCCGGTTTTCCTTCAACGCGGCCCGATGCCAGGCCGGGCCGTATTCGCCGCCGCCCCGGATGTTCGCCACCACGTACACCCCGCCGCGTGAGTGGGGGGCCTTCCCGTCGCTGCCGTCCGAGAGCGTGGTCCGCCGCTCCAGCCAGGCCCGGCCCACGGTGCCGCTGTAGGCGGGCGTCCGCGACACCTCGAACCCGCCATAGCCGGACAGCTGGGTGGGGTTCTGCCCGTCCAAAGCCAGCCCGCGCGGCGCCACCTGGAAGTACGGGACCCGGGTGCCGTCGTCGGACACGGCGAAGTGCTGCTCCACTTCATAGTCACGGTCGGCAAAGAACGACGGCGAGGTCTTGACCACCGCGTGCCGGCTCACCACGCCGGACGTCCCGGCACTGCCGTCCTCCCCGGTGCTTGGCTCAAACGTGCCGCGTTCCAGCGTTCCGCGCATCAGCGTGGTGGGGGTGGTGAAGCCCGTGGCGATGAGCCAGAAATCATCGCCCGCGCCGCCGTCGGCCGGCCCCTCATCCTCGTCATCCACGGCGTAGGCGTTCACATCATGCAGCGGCGGGCAGGCGTCCAGGACGCTAGCCGCCCAACCGCCATCCGCGCCGGAAGGCCGGGACGGGTCCAGCACCCGGATCTCGGAGGAGACGTCCTTGAGGAGGTTGAGCACGAGGAAATCCCGGGTCCAGCTCCAGGACTGCAGGGAGGTGTGCGCATCGGGGGTGAACAGGACCGTGAGGTCGCGGCTGCCGGCGAGGTAGTCCTCGAAGTTGGCGGCAAGCAGGGACCCGGAAGGATACGTGGTGCCGTCCAGGACCCAGTCCTGCTGCGGACGGAAGAGCACCCATTCCCGGTGGGCGCTGACGTTGACGTCGGTGGGAACGTCGATCTGTACCCAGGATCCGTCCCGCAGCACAAAGTTGGTGCGGTTGAAGAAATCGATGTAGTCCACGGCGAAGGTCCGCTCAAAGCCGGGCGTGGAGTCGTGCGCTGCCACCGCCATCATGTGGTCTTCCGCCACCTCGAACAGGCGTGGCGCCGCAGCCAGGGACTCTCCGCGCTTGAGCGTCACTGCCGTCCGCGCGTAGGAGGACGCGGTCTTGGGCAGCCCGTCCGCGGTGGAGGCAACCAGCAGGGTCTCGGCATCCAGCCAGGACACGTTGCCTTTGGCGGTGGGGAGGTCAAAGCCGCCGCGCGCCGGATCAACAAAGCCGCGCGCCTCGACGTCGAACTCGCGGTAGCGGTTGGCGTCACCGCCGTCGGGGGAGAGGGCAAGCAGCGCGAGGCGGTAGGGCTCGCCGGATGCGGGGCGCAGGAACGTGGCGCCGTGGAACACCCACTCCTCGCCTTCGGTGCGGGACAGCTCGTCGACATCCAGCAGGACGTCCCATTCCGGGGAGTCCGTGCAGTAGCTTTCCCAGGTGGTCCGGCGCCACAGGCCCTTAGGGTTCTGCTGGTCGCGCCAGAAGTTGTAGTACCAGTCGCCGCGCTTGCCCACCATGGCGATCCGGTCAGTGGAGTCCAGGACTTCCAGGATGCCGGCCTCCAGCTCCGCGTAGCCGTCGTCTCCCAGCAGGTCCTCGGTGCGGGAGTTCTGCTCCTTGACCCAGGCCAGCTGTTCCTCGCCGTAGATGTCCTCCAGCCACACATTCTCGTCGACGGGTTCCGGCGCTGTTTCCCGGGCATTGGTGCCGGAGGTGTCCCGGCCGGGACCGGGAACGGACGCTTGATCAGCTGCTGTGGTGGTCATGCGCCCCATCCAAACAACATCCCCCATGGCTGGCAAGTCAAGCGGCCGGGCGCGCACTCCGCTTCCAGCCCGTACGCTGTATGGCGTGGAATTATCGCAGAGCAACCGGGCTGTCATCATCGGTGCCGGCCCCCGTGGCACCAGCGTGCTGGAGCGGCTGCTCGCCCACACTGCCGTCCCCGGCAACCAGAATGCACGGCTGCACATCGACGTCGTGGACCCCTACCCGGCAGGCCCCGGCCACGTGTGGCAACCGGGTCAGTCCCGGCTGTTACTCATGAACACCCAGTCTTTCTACCCCACCCTGGTTCCCGAGGATCCGTCCCTTCCCCCGCCGATTGCCGGCACCACGTTTGACCAGTGGCGGGCCAGGCAGCAGCGGGACCCGCTGCCGGCCCTCACAGCCGGGGAACGGGCGGAGCTGGCGGTACTGGGATCGAATGATTTTCCCAGCCGCGCCCTCTACGGCCGCTACCTGCGCTGCACACTGGAGGAATTGCTGGGCACGGCCCCCGACGGCGTCACGATCGAATTCCACGAAACGTCCGCACTGTCGGTGCGTCCCGTGGGGGACGGAATGTTCGACGTCGGCCTGGCCACCGGGGCGACCATCCGCGCCAGGTCCGTGGTGCTGGCCCTGGGGCACATCCCCTCCCGGCTGAATCCTGAACAGCGGGAGCTGCAGGCCGCCGCCGGACAACTGGACCTGCAGTACTTTCCCCCCGCCATCCCGGCGGACGTGGACTGGTCCCGGATCCCTGCCGGCGAGCCGGTCCTGGTCCGCGGCATGGGCCTGAACTTCTTCGACACCATGGGCCAGCTCACCGAAGGCCGCGGCGGCAAGTTCGTGTCCAACGGCAAAGGCCTGGAGTACGAAGCCTCCGGCCAGGAACCCCTGATCATCGCAGCCTCCCGGCGCGGAACCCCGTACCGGGCAAAGGCTGCACTGGACGGCTACTACGCTTCCTCCATCACGCTCCGCTACCTCACCGAGGCCGCCATCGAACGGCTGGCGAAGGCCGGGATCCGCCCTTCCTTCGACCACGACCTGTGGCCGCTGCTGCACCGCGACGCCCTGTGGGCCTACTACACAACACTGGTGCGCTCGCAGCCCGGCGCGGTGCCCGATGCGCCCGCGTTCCTCGCAGCGCTGGAGGAGGCCCTGCGGCCGCACGCGCACAGCGCCGCGAACTGGGAGGACAGCGTCGAGAGCGTCCTGGCCGTCCACGTAGGGCCCCGGCACCGCCTGGACCTGCCAGGGCTCGCGGCTCCACTGGCAGGGCGTTCCTTTGAGTCCCGCAGGGTGCATGATGCCGCCGTCGTGGAGTTCCTGCTTGATGATGCGCGCCGCTCGGCACTGGGCGAGGACGACCCGGTCAAGATGGCCATCGGCGCACTGCACCACGGGCGCGCCGTCCTGAAGACGGCAGTGGCCGACGGCGGCATCACCGACGAGTCATGGGTCGCCGGCCTGCGTGGCTGGTTTGAGTCGTTCGTGGAAGGCCTGGCCAGCGGACCCCCGGCGCTGCGGTCCGAGCAGCTCGCGGCCCTGGCAAGGGCCGGGGTGGTCAGCTTTGTGGGGCCGGACCCTAAATTCCGGGTGGACCGCAAGTCCGCGCTGTTCACGGCTTCCTCGCCGTGGGTGGCGGGCCCGCCGGCCACTGCGCGGACCATGGTGGAGGCGCTGGCCCCCGGCAACCGGGTCTCGGCCAACGATTCACCGGTATTGGAGCAGCTGCTGTCCGATGGGCTGGTGCGGCCCAAGCTCATGATGACCGCCGAAGGTGCCCCGGTCGAGTCCACCGGCCTGGACGTGGAACCGCACCCGTACCGCCCGGTTGCTGCCAACGGGTCGGTGACCGAGGGCCTCTTCGCGCTGGGGCTGCAGTTGTCGTCGGCCCAGTGGGGTACCGCCATCGCCGCCGAGGCTGTCCAACCCGGCGGGCCCGCGTACCGCAGCGGCCAGCGCACCCTCCGCGACGCGGACGAGATCGCGGCCGCGATCCTGCAGCGCTGACCAGACGCCCGCTCACCTTTGACAGGTAGAACAGCAACGCCCGCTCACCTTTGGCGAACGGGCGTTGCTGATGCGGCGCCAGGGTGGCAGTGCCACCGCGTGCCGTTGATTAGCCGCGCAGGCAGGCGCGGTAGGCGGCCATGGCCTGGCCGTAGTTCGCCTGGCCCCTGACGTCAGCGGGACGGGTGGGCTTGACCGGCGGAACACAGATCGGCTGCGCCGGCGTAACGGCCCCCACCAGTACGGCCACCTTCACCACGGTGCCGGACTCGACGGCGGTGAGCACCAGGGTTGCCGTACCCTCCGCCGCCCCGGCCGGGACGGCCAGGTTCACCGAGGCTGTACCGGCGGCCACCGGTACTGTGCCCAGCGGGGTGACCTTGCCCGCGGCGTCGGTGAACGAAGCCTCCAAGGCCGTGTTCACCGGGCTGCCGAGGGAGGTCAGGTCAAGTTTGGAGACGGCCAGCGTGATTGCTTCGCCGGGCTTCACCCCGTCTGGCGTGGTGTTGGTGACCGCCACCGAACGCCGTGCGAAGTCCGGAGACACAGGGCCGCTCTTCTGGAGGTAGCCGATCCACGCGTCCCGGTCCACCAGTCCGGAATCCCGGGTGTTGGTACCCTCCGTGAAGATCCGGAAGTTGTCGCCGCCGGTTGCCAGGAAGCTGAACGTGCCTACCCGGTAGGACCTGGCCGGGTCCAGCAGTTCACCGTTCACCCGAACCGAGGTGATGCGGTCCCCGGCGGCCCGGGTGCCGTCGTAGGTGTAGTTCACGTTCTTCGACAGGCCCAGCTGCAGGTACGCGCGGCTGGGAACCGTGCCGTCCGGGTTGGTCTGCCACTGCTGCTCCAGCAGGGTCTTGAACTGCGCACCGGTCAGGGACGTGGTCCACAGGTTGTTCACAAACGGCAGCACCGCATTGGCCTCGGCGTAGGTGATGGTGCCGTCCGGAGCGTAGTACAGCTCGTTGCGCAGGCCGCCGGGATTGACGACGCCGATTTCCGCGCCGCCGAGCTCAGCCGGCTGCAGGGAAGAGAGCAGGGAGTCGGCCACCAGGTTGCCCAGGGTGGATTCGCTGCCGCGGTCATCGCGCTTTGGGGTGCCGGTGGCATCGGTGGTGAAGGCCGTGGTGATGTCCTTGGTGACCGATCCGATGGGCTGGTTGCCAACCACGGCCGCGTCCGCCAGGGCCTTCTTGACGATGGCATCGACGGCGGCCACGCGCGGGTACGCGGCGACCAGGCCAGCGGCGGCGTCCGTGGTGCGTTTGACGTTACCGGCCTTGTACGCCGTCACCTCCTTGCTGGCGCTGTCCACGGTCAGCTGGATCTGGCCCACATTCTCGCCGTAGTTTCCGGTCTGCACGATGGGACGGGTCTTGCCCGCTGCGCCGGGAACGGGTGCCTCCCAGGCGTATTCCTTGTGCGTGTGGCCGGTGAAGATCGCATCCACCTCGGGAGACGTTTCGGTGACCAGCTTCGCGAACGGGCCGCCGGCTGCCACTTCCTGCTCCAGTGTGGCGCCTTCCACCACACCTGAGCCGGCGCCGTCGTGATCTTCCACGATGATCACGTCGGCCAGCTTGTCCGCCGTGATCTTTGCGGCCACCCGGTTGATGGCGTCCACCGGGTCCCCAAAGTCGAGGTCGGCGATGCCGGCCGGTGTCACCAGGGACGGGACCTCCTGGGTGACGGTGCCGATCACGGCGACCTTGACGCCGTTCAGGTCCAGCACCGTGTACTCGGGCAGCACCGGTTCGGTGGTGCCCTTCCTGTAGACGTTCGCACCCAGGTAGGGGAACTTGGCGTTGGTGCCACCCGCGACGACGCGGTCCCGCAGGTCCGCCCAGCCGCCGTCGAACTCGTGGTTGCCCACGGCAGACGCCTTCAGTTCCAGTGCATTGAGTACATCGATGGTGGGCTGGTCCTTGGCAACTGCCGAGGCGAACAGGGAAGCGCCGATGTTGTCACCGGCGGACAGGAACGCGGTGGCGCCGGGGGCGGCCGCGGCCCGCAACTTCTCGATGGTGCCGGCGAACTGGACCGTGTTGGTGTCGATCCTGCCGTGGAAGTCGTTGATGTTCAGGAGGTTGAGGTCAACGGTCGCAGGTGTGGACGCCAGGTCCAGGCCGACCACCACGGGGTCGTGGTCGCTGGCACGGAACTGGTCCGGGGCGTAGTAGTTGGTGATGTTGCTGTTGTAGCGGCTGTATTCCAGCGCCACGGATTCCACGGAGTTGATGTTCCAGATGTCGGCCCCGGTGACCACGGCATTGGCTGCCGGAGAGGCAAGAATGTGGTCCAGGGACCCCACCAGGCCGCCGAACAGGTAGGAGTGCTTGGCTGAGCCGTCGGCGTTGCGGGCCTTGTCGTCCTGGTTGACATAGCCCGCGGCGGTCAGGACGTTGATCGGGTCTTCTTTGCCGTAGGAGTTGAAGTCGCCGGCCAGGAACACCTTGTCGGTGCCCTTGGACTTCTGCAGTTCGTCGGAGAAGGCAAGCAGGGACTGCGCCTGCGCAGTGCGGGCAAGGTTCGAGGCGCCCTGGCCCTTGTCGGTGTCGTCCGGGGTAGCAGCCGAGCCCTTGGACTTGAAGTGGTTGGCGATGGCGATGAATTCCGTGCCGGCTCCGCCGCCCACAGGCTTGAAGACCTGGGCCAACGGCTTGCGGGCGCTCGCAAAGGCAACGGTGTCGTTGTGGATGACGGATTCACCTACGGGTTCGGCCACGGCCTTCTTGAAAATGAACGCGGTGCGGATCATGTCCTCGTCAGCCAGCGGCGGAGCGTTGGCGGGGGAGCGGACGTAGTCCCAGATACCAGGGCTGGGGATGTTGAGGGCTTCCACCAGCCTGGCCAGGGCAGCGTCCCGGTTCTTGCCGAACTGCGCGGAGTTCTCGACTTCCATCAGGGTCACGACGTCGGCGCCGGACCTGGTGATGGCGGAGACGATCTTGTCCTGCTGGCGCTGGAAGTTCTCGGCGTTGGCAGCCCCGCGGGCGTCACAGCCGCCGCGGACCGTGATCGGGTTGCCGTCCCGGTCCTCGTAGAACGTGCAGCCCGACAGGGTGTCCCCGGTGGTGGGGAAGTAGTTCAGGACGTTGAAGGAGGCGATCTTGACGTTGCCGCCCACGGGTGCCGGACGGAGCCTCCGTGCGGGTGGCGCCGAAACTGGCCGGCTGCACCGTGGCCTTGTTGGCGTCGGTCAGGTGGGTCAGCGGCTGCAGCTTCCAGGAGTTGTTGGCATAGCCGAGCACCACGTTGGTGGTGAACGTAGCGGGCGAGCCGACGCGGACGTGGTCCGTTGTGGTGAGGTACGGCAGGATCTCGGCCTTGGTGGCGGCGTCCTTCAGGAAGTTGGTGCTGGACCCGTCGTCGAGCTTGATGCCGCGGGCAGCGTTGTCAGCCACGGCGGCGGTGTATTCGGCGGAGCCGAACGGTGCCACAGCGGTGGGCTGGACCAGGGGAGTGGTCCCGCCGGCAAGGCCAATCTCCCCAAACTGGTTCAGGCTGTAGTTGTCGCTCACCGTCATGGGGCCCTGGGGTGCCAGCAGCATGCCTTCCAGCGATTCGCGGAAGGTTTCCGTGGCGGGGAGGGTGAAGATGGTGGGCTTGACCTCGGGGGCGGCCTCGGTGGGCTTGGTGAGGCCCTCCGCCGCCGTGACGTTGAGTTGTGTCATGCCGTAGTACTCGGCCACGGTGCCGGTGACCTGCACGTAGTCGCCGGCCTGCACCGAAGCAACGGTGGCGGGGGAGTAGACGAAGAGGCCGTCGGATGCGGCGTGGTTGGTGGCCGTCAGGTCGCCGCCGGAGCCCGCGGTCTGGAGGTAGTAGCCGTTGAGTCCACCCGTGGGGAAGGCTGCGGTGACTTTGCCCTTGGTGGTGACGGTGGCTCCGGCCAGCGGGCTTGCCGTCCCGGTGCCCTGGATCTCCGCGATGGTCCGGGCAACGGGATCCGGCGATGGTGTGGGGTCGGGAGCCGGAGCTGTGCCGCCTGACGGGGTTGGCGTGATGGCGCCAAGGAGCGTGAAGTCTGCGGCGTTGTTGTTGCTGTCCGTCCCGGCGGCCCGGTTGAGGCTCTTCACATCGGTGTTTCCGGCAGGTGCCGCGGCAGCCTGGGTTTCAAAGGTGTTGGACGTGCCGTAACCCAGGAGGTCCGCCACGCCGGCGGTTTCCACTACGGAACCGGTGGAAAGCGCGACGGCGGTGGGCTGCTTGGCGAGCACGATGGTTCCCGTTGTGCCGCTCGGGTTCAGGGTGGTGGCAAGGTCAGGCTTGGGGAGGTCGGCGCCATTGGTTCCGTTGCTGCTGCCCTGCACCAGGTAGTAGCCCTTGGCCGGGATGGAACCGGACAGCGGCGCGACGCCGGAGGGCGCACCCGTGCCGGTGGCTGAGCGGTACTGAACGGACCAGCCGTCCAGGGATACCGGGGCATCCGAAGTGTTGTACAGCTCCACGAATTTGTTCTTGTAGGCGGCGCCGCTGCTGCCGCCGCTCAGGTAGGCCTCGTTGATTACAACGGGGGAGGTGCCTGCCGCGGTTGAGACCTCCGCGGCTGTGCTGTCCGCTACCGCGGGCACAGCTGCCAGCGGAGCTGCGATGAGCCCCGCGGACAACGCTGTGCCCAGCGTCGACTTCCATTTATTCAGATGCATCCGCTCTTACTTTCATCGAGGTGTCCCGGGTGGGTGGCCCGGTGGAGTGCGCCAGGAGCAGGATCCGGACCCAGCCCGGATCCTGCTCCTGGTCAAGTGGGTGTCAGGCATATGACAACAGCACTGAATGAACGCAAAGTTGCTGGAGCGTGCATTCGGCGGGACGTTCCCCAGCGGAGCGGCCCGCACTGCGGCCCAGGCTTCCCTAGCCCGGGCCGGAAGTGCTGTTGGCGGGAGTGATGCTGCCGGCTAAAACGCAAATGTGCCGGCAGTCACAAACATTACCCGCGGGTAGCTTTGGGGCCAGGGTTTGGCGAGGGGTTACTCCAAAGAATTTACGTCCGCGCAACACGGCAGGGCGTGGGGGCGTTAAAACAAAAAACCCCTGGCGGCCGGTGCCGGCTGCCAGGGGTTCCCTTGCGGAAGGTAAGAGATTCGAACTCTTGGTACGGGGTTACCGCACACTGGTTTTCAAGACCAGCTCCTTCGGCCGCTCGGACAACCTTCCTCAGCTAGTAGTGTTTCATAGGCACTTGCCTGCAACAAAACAGGCCCGGGGAAGCGCCCGGTGCACACTGGATGCAGTCAGGATTTAAGTCAGGAACGGGAGAGGTCCATGAAAGCCGTCTATATATCGGAACCGGGCGGCCCGGAAGTGCTGGAAGTGCGGGACGTGGACGCCCCGGTGCCCGGCCAGGGCGAAGTGCTGATCGATGTGGTGGCTGCGGGGCTGAACCGGGCCGATGTCCAGCAGCGCCGGGGGTTCTACCCGCCGCCGCCCGGCGCCTCCGAGGTTCCGGGACTGGAAGTGTCAGGCCGGATTGCCGGCTTCGGGCCCGGCGTGAGCAAGCCGTTCTCGTTGGGGGACAAGGTAGTGGCCCTGCTCGCAGGCGGCGGCTATGCCCAGCAGGTGGCGGTCCCGGCTGAGCAGGTGCTGCGCGTCCCCGACGGCGTTGACCTGGTCACCGCCGCGTCGCTGCCGGAGGTGGCCGCAACGGTCTACTCCAACCTCATCATGACGGCGCAGCTGCAGCCGGGCGAAACGGTCCTCATTCACGGCGCCACCGGCGGGATCGGCACCATGGCCATCCAATTGGCCAAGGCGTTCGGCGCCAAAGTTGCCACCACGGCCGGGACTGAGGAAAAGGTCAGCACCGCCAAAGCCTTCCTCGGGGCGGATATCGCCATCAATTACAAAGAGGAAGACTTTCCGGAGAGCCTTCGGCGGCAGAATGGCGGCAAGGGGGCGGACGTCATCCTCGACGTGGTGGGGGCCAAGTACCTCCCCCAGAACGTGGACGCCCTGGCCGACTACGGGCGCCTGGTGGTGATCGGCCTGCAGGGCGGAACCAAGGGTGAACTGGACCTGGGGCTGCTGCTAAAGAAGCGGGCGGCCGTGGTGGCCACCGCCCTGCGGCCCAGGCCGGTGGCGGAAAAAGGTGCCATCATGACCGCCGTCCGGGACGCCGTGTGGCCGCTGGTGGCTGACGGCAGGATACGACCGCTCGTTGCCAAGACGTTCCCCCTTGACCAGGTGGGTGACGCCCACCGGTATTTCGACAGCGGCGATCACGTCGGCAAGGTCCTCCTGGTGATGTAGGAGCCCCACCATACATACCCGGTATTGCGCTTCGGGATGCTTCCGGTTTAGGCTTCGTATACGCGGTATGCACGGGTCTTGGGGGCCTGTGCATACCGGTAAATGACTAAGCCCGGGGGAGCCATATGTCGATTCGTCACAGCCTCCTCGCCCTGCTGCAGGACCAACCCCGCTATGGGTACCAGCTGCGGGTCGAGTTCGAGAACCGCACCGGAGCCACTTGGCCCCTGAACATCGGGCAGGTTTACACCACGCTGGACCGGCTGGAACGCGATGATTTGGTGGCCAAGGAAGGCGACGACGGCGAGGGCCACGTGGTGTACAGCATCACTCCTGCCGGCAAGGCGGAGGTGCGGAGCTGGTTCGCTGCCCCGGTGGAGCGAAACAACCCGCCCCGCAACGAGCTCGCCATCAAGCTCGCGCTCGCCGTCACCCTGCCGGGGGTGGATGTCCAGGCCATCATCCAGGCCCAGCGCGTCGCGTCCATCAGGGCCCTGCAGGACTACACCAAGGCCCGGCGCGACACGGCCGCGAACCAGCGGGCCACGGATACCGCCTGGCTGTTGGTGCTCGACTCCTTGATCTTCCAGACCGAAGCCGAAGTCCGCTGGCTGGACCTCTGCGAGGCCAGGATGGTCCAGCAAGCACAGGCCTCCGCCACAGGTCCTGCCCGGAAGGCGTCCAACGGGGCCACGGAAGACGCCTCGCTCAACGCGGACAGCCACCGGTGAGCGGGCACGGCCGCCGGTGAGCGTATAGGGTCCGCAGCGGGTCCACTATCCGTTCCCCCCTCATTCGTCGCCGCGTCGCTGCCGCTCACCGCACGGCCCGGCGCCGCGCCGCCGTCGGCCGCTGAAGCGGCGACGGGCGTTGGTAGGGTGCCCAGTAGGAAAAGTGGGAAATCTCTCAAGGAGGAGACATGGCCGGAGTGCCTGACCAACGGAAGAACGGATCCCGGGCGGAGGGCGGACTGGCCACGGACCCGAGTCTTCCCCCGCCCGCCGTGGACGAGGCCCGGCTCGAAGCCGAAGACCGGAAATGGACCCCGGCGAAGATCGCGCTCTGGGCGGCGATTGCGCTGCTGGGCGGCGTCGCCTGGTTCATGCTGGCCATCGTGCGGGGTGAGACCGTCAACGCCATCTGGTTTGTTTTCGCCTCCGTGTGCACGTACCTTATCGGTTACCGCTTCTACTCCAAGGTGATCGAACGCTACATCACCAAGCCTGACGACCGCCGTGCCACCCCCGCCGAATACAAGGCGGACGGCAAGGACTACGTCCGCACGGACCGCAACGTGCTGTTCGGCCACCACTTCGCCGCTATTGCCGGCGCCGGCCCGCTGGTGGGCCCGGTCATCGCGGCCCAGATGGGCTACCTTCCCGGCACCATCTGGATCATCGTCGGCGTGGTCCTCGCCGGCGCCGTCCAGGACTACCTGGTGATGTTCTTCTCCATGCGCCGCGGCGGCCGCTCCCTTGGCCAGATGGCCCGCGAGGAACTCGGCGTCATCGGCGGCACCGCCGCCCTGGTTGCCACCCTGCTCATCATGGTGATCATCGTGGCCATCCTGGCGCTCGTCGTCGTCAACGCCCTGGGTGAAAGCCCATGGGGTGTGTTTTCCGTGGGCATGACCATCCCCATCGCCCTCTTCATGGGCGTCTACCTCCGCTACCTCCGGCCCGGCAAGGTCATGGAAGTCTCCATCATCGGCTTCGTCCTGCTGATGGCAGCCATCATCGGCGGCGGCCTGGTGGCGCAGACCCAGTGGGGTGCAACCGTGTTCCACCTGGACAAGGTGACCATCGCCTGGGGCCTCATCATTTACGGCTTCATCGCGGCGATCCTGCCGGTGTGGCTGCTCCTGGCCCCGCGCGACTACCTCTCCACCTTCATGAAGATCGGCGTGATCGTGATGCTCGCGCTGGCCATCATCGTGGTCCGTCCCGAAGTCACCGTTCCCGCGTTCAGCGAATTCGCCAGCCGGGAAAACGGACCCGTGTTCTCCGGGGCCCTGTTCCCCTTCCTGTTCGTCACCATCGCCTGCGGCGCCCTGTCCGGTTTCCACGCCCTCATCTCGTCCGGCACCACCCCCAAACTGGTGGAGAAGGAACGGCAGACCCGCTACATCGGCTACGGCGGCATGCTGATGGAATCCTTCGTGGCCATCATGGCCCTGGTGGCAGCCATCTCGATCGACCGCGGCTTGTACTTCGCCATGAACGCCCCCGCAGCCCTCACCGGCGGAACCGTGGAAACGGCAGCCACCTGGGTCAACAGCCTGGGCCTGGCCGGGGTGAACATCAGCCCGGACCTGCTGTCCGAGACGGCCCGGAACGTGGGCGAGCAAAGCATCGTGTCCCGGACCGGCGGCGCCCCCACGCTGGCCGTGGGCCTGGCGCACATCATGCACCAGTTCGTCGGCGGCACCGCCCTCATGGGCTTCTGGTACCACTTCGCCATCATGTTCGAGGCGCTCTTCATCCTCACCGCTGTGGACGCCGGCACGCGCGTTGCCCGCTTCATGCTGCAGGACTCCATCGGCAACTTCGTTCCCAAGTTCAAGGAAGCCTCCTGGCGGCCCGGTGCCTGGCTCTGCACCGCCATCATGGTGGCAGCCTGGGGCGCGGTGCTGCTGATGGGCGTCACCGATCCGCTGGGCGGCATCAACACCCTGTTCCCGCTGTTCGGCATCGCCAACCAGCTGCTCGCCGCCATCGCGCTGGCCGTGGTCCTGGCCATCGTCGCCAAGCGCGGCACCTTCAAGTACCTCTGGATCGTCGCCCTGCCGCTGGCGTTCGCTGCGGTGGTCACCATCACGGCGAGCTACCAGAAGATCTTCTCCTCCACTCCTGCCGTGGGCTACTTCGCCAACAACGCTGCCTTCAGCAAGGCCCTGGCCGACGGCAAGAAGGAGTTCGGCACCGCGAAATCGGTCGCTGCGATGGAAGCCGTGGTCCGCAACACCGCCATCCAAGGCTGGCTGTCCGTGATCTTCGTGGTGCTCAGCATCATCGTGATTGCGACGGCGGTGCTCGCCACGGTCAAGGCGTTCCGTGACCGCTCCGAAGGAGTGGCCACCACCGACAACGAGGACCCGGCAGTCCCGTCGCGCGTCTTTGCCCCCGCCGGGCTCGTCCAGACAACCGCCGAACGGGAGCTGGCTGCCGAGTGGGAGAAAGTGCCCGCCGAGGCCCGCCTTGAACGGGCAGGGCACTGATGAGCACCGGTATCGCCCTGGTCGCCAACGGGTTCCGCGGGTTCGCCCGCTACCTGGGCGGCGTCATGGGCGCCGACGCCTACGCCAAGTACCTGGAACATCACCGGGCGGCAGGACACCAGGAAGCACCCCTGACGGAGCGTGAGTTCTGGCGGGACCGGACGGACCGCCAGGACACCAACCCGCAGGGCCGGTGCTGCTGATTGAGCTCGCAGCGGACAAGCCTGCCACAGGGTTCCCCCGGTGGGCCCTGGGCGGATGGGCCATGAGAGTATGAACGCATGAGCGATCCCAACGACACTCAGGCAGCTGAGGATCTCCCGGTAGAAGGCACTCCCGTTGATGACAGCGAGGCGCCCGTCCCGGCTCCGTCCGACGGGGACGGCAGGCCCCGGGGCAGCAGCCTTCAGGACCTGGTGGACGAGCCTGCCAAGGTGATGCGGATCGGCACCATGATCCGGCAGCTCCTCGAAGAGGTGAAGTCCGCGCCGCTGGACGACGCCGCGAGGGGGCGGCTCGCGGCCATCCACGAACGCTCCATCAAGGAGCTCGAGGACGGGCTGGCGCCGGAGCTGGTGGCGGAGCTGGACAGGATCAGCCTGCCTTTCTCCGACGAGGCAACTCCCTCCGACGCCGAGCTTCGGATCGCCCAGGCCCAGCTGGTGGGGTGGCTTGAGGGCCTGTTCCACGGGATCCAGACGGCCATCGCCGCCCAGAACGCAGCCCGGGAACATGCAGCGGCACAGCTTCAGTTGCGCCAGCTGCCGCCGGGCACCATGATTGCGCCCGGCGTCGTCATCGGTGAAAACGGCGAGCCCCAGCGTGCCCCGGCCGGCGCCCGGCAGGGTCAGCCGGCCCGGCCCGGCCAGCGTGAGGACCCGGACCACGGCCCGGGCCAGTACCTGTAGGCTCCGCTTGGGATTTTTCAGCGCCGCCAGGCAGGGGCGCAAGGACGACGTGGAATTGGGTAAAGGGTTGTGGCGCCGAGCGCACGACCGCTTCCACCGGGGACTTGACCGCTTCCACCAAGTGCTCGAGGGCGTGGAGGATGACCAGCTGTACGGCGAGCTGGTGGACATCGCCAACCAGCTTGCTGCCCTGCTGCCGCGCGTCCGTGCGGTATGCATGGAGGCGCAGCGGCGCGTTCCCAGCGACGGGCTGGACATACCGGCGGCCCTGGCGGACGTCCACAGATCCCTGTCCAAGGCCGGAAATTCACTGGCAACCACGGCCGAAGCCGCAGCAATGCTGCGGCTCGCCGTAGGTCCGGTGCCGGTGGGTGCAGCGTCCGTGCACCGCCGCGCTGAAGCCGTCTTCCAGCAGGTGGACGACGCCGAGAGGCAGCTTCACGCGGAATAGCTGCGCGGGCGCCGCTGGAATATTCCCGAATTGGAAGCCTACTTTTCAGTTAAGCGTGTGGCTGACAGGGCCGGAATCCGGAGCGCCGGGGCGGGCAGCTTTGGCAGGATGAAACCATGACTCTTTCACCTACCTTGACTTTCAACGACGGAAACACGATCCCCCAGCTCGGCTACGGTGTGTGGCAGGTTGAGGACGACGTGGCTGAAAAGGTCGTGCGCCAGGCGTTCGAGGCCGGCTTCCGGCACATCGACACGGCAAAGATCTACGGCAACGAGGCCGGCGTGGGCCGTGCCATTGCCAGCTCCGGCCTGTCTCCGGAAGAAATCTTCATCACCACCAAGCTGTGGAACGCGGACCAAGGCTACGAGTCCACCCTCGCCGCCTTCGAGGAGTCCATGGACCGGCTCGGCCTGGAAACCCTCGACCTGTACCTGATCCACTGGATGCAGCCCAAGCAGGACAAGTACGTTGACACCTGGAAGGCCCTGATTGAACTCCAGAAGCGCGGCCGGGTGAAGTCCATCGGCGTCTCCAACTTCACCGTTGAGGGCCTGCAGCGGCTCATTGACGAAACGGGTGTGGTTCCGGCCATCCACCAGATCGAACTGCACCCATACTTCAGCCAGCGCCAATTGCGTGAGTTCGGCACCTCCAAAGGCATCCTGACCCAGGCATGGTCCCCGCTGGGCCAGGGCGGGGAACTGCTGCAGGACCCGGCGGTCGCCTCCATCGCTGCCAAGCACCAGGCCACCCCGGCCCAGGTGGTTATCGCCTGGCACCTGGCGATCGGCAACGTGGTCATCCCCAAGTCGGTGACTGAGTCACGGATCAAGGAGAACTTCGCAGCACTGGAGGTCTCCCTGGATGCAGAGGATGTCGAAGCCATCAACGACCTGGACCGGACCGCCGGCGGCGAAGGCCGCATCGGAGCCGACCCGGCGGTGTCCGACTTCGCCTAATCCCCGGGAGCGGCATCGGTCCAAGCGGCCGGTGCACACTGCCAAGCCAACCTCAGCCCGTGTTGCAGGCAATTGCCAGGCAGCACGGGCTGAGGCATTTAATGTCGCCCATGCCGTGCCCGCCGGACGTGGGCCGGTCAGGCAGCGATCTGGACGTGCTTCACGGTGACGGCGTCCACCATGGCCCAGCTGTCCTCGCCATGGCAGTGGCGGCAGGCGAAGCGCTCGGCTTCTTCGAGCGTGTCAAAGACCTCGGACCGTGCCCGGCCACAGTCGGCGTCGAAGTAGGTAACGTGAAATTCCTGTACTGCTTGGTTTTCCATGGATCCAGTCTGCAACCGGGGTCTGACATTCTTTGGAACCGGCTCCGCGTGTTGTTGTTGTGGGATGTAAGCCCAAGTCGAGGATCCACCGCCTCCGCCGCGGGATTGGTACCGGATGAAGCTGTTTGGGGGCATACAGCCGAGGTTTCACGCGGCTGGTTCAGAGAGACTTTCGCCTCGCCGCGGCTCTGGCCGTTGGCCGAGTAGGGGATCCGGGCGAGCGTTTGCCATGCGGCGGGCGAGTTCCCGGTCGACCTGGGCCAGCAGCGCCCTTGCCGGTGCCGGGTCCGCTTCCGCCTCGTGCTGTAGCAGGGTGCTCTTGAGGCAAAGAAGGTCCGACGACGGCACGCCGGCCCAACTGTTGAAGGCGTGGAAGGTGCGCTGGGGTCCGGCGGTGGGAGGGTGGGGGCGCAGTCTGTGGGTCGTTTCCAAGGAACTGGTGCCTTCTCGTGGTGTCCGGCGGGCTGGCTGCATAGCCGCGTCATCAAACTACCCGCTGCAGCCGGACGACGCCAAGGGTTTCAGTCCGGTGTCTTTGGGAACAACTGTGACGTACTTCGGCGTTGAGGGCTGTTTTATCCAAGCGTTGGATGGATAGCATGGTTGGTGGGAGACGCTGGGGGCTGTCAGGCATGCGTAGGATCCGGGGTGAGGCAGGCCGCCGTGGATGATGCTGGTCAATGACTGGAGTGTTATCTCATGTGGCGTGAACCAATTAGGCAGCGGACCCGCGATCTGCTGCGTGAATTTGTGGACGGGGCGGACGAGCTGGTCCGGACCCAGGAGCAGGTGGAAGGCCTGCTTGGAGCGGTGGTGTCCCTCACAGAGGACTTGAGCCTTGAGGCTGTGCTTGACCGGGTAGTGCAGGCCGCCTGCGAGTTGGTGGGTGCGCGTTACGGCGCCCTGGGCGTCATCGGAAATGATCAGGAGCTCAGCCATTTCATCACGGTCGGCATCGATGAGGATGGTGCGCGTGTCATCGGTGATCTTCCCACTGGCCACGGTGTACTGGGGGATCTGACTCGAGAACCCAAACCGGTGCGACTGCAGGATCCGGGAGAGCATCCTTTCGCCGCCGGCTTCCCGGCCAACCGTCCGCCGACGAGGACTTTCCTGGGCGTTCCGGTCCGGGTACGGGACGAGGTGCTCGGAAACCTGTACCTGACAGAAAGGATCGACGGCCAGGATTTCACGGCCGAGGACGAGGACCTTGCCGTTGCCCTGGCCGCTGCCGCCGGCGTAGCCATCCAGAACGCAAGGCTGTATGAGAACAGCAACAGCCGCCAGCGGTGGCTGGAAGCGGGAATGGAAGTCAGCGACCGGCTGAAGGCCAGGCCGGGATCCGATATTGAAAACCTCGACATGATCGCGGAACGGGCATTGCATGCCTCCGCCTCGGCCTTGTCACTGATCGCATCGGTATCCGTGGATGGAAATGTACGGTGCCGGGCGTCGCTGGGGGTTCAAGCGATGCCCGCAGGGCAGGAACTGCCCGCTGGCCCTGTATTGGCCCAAGTACGTGCGAGTGGCGGGTCAGCAGCGTCGTCGGACCCGCTCCAGGTGTTCGACGCGTCGTCGGCCGGGAAGCTCGGGCCTGTCCTGGTGGCCGCTTTGGGAAGCGACTGTGATGGCCAGCGCGAGAGCGTGCTGATCCTGGCACGGCCGACCGGTGCAACGCCCTATATGGACGTGGACGTCGAGCAGAGTGCGGTGTTTGCTTCGCGGGTTGGCTTGACGCTTGATTTGCTGAGGGCCAACCAACTGAGGGAAGAGCACGCGCTGTTCATTGACAGGGAACGCATTGCCAGGGACTTGCACGACCTGGTGATCCAGCGGCTTTTCGCGGCAGGACTCAGCATCCAGGGCTTGCGGCGCTACACGTCCGATCCTGTCGCCCATGAACGCCGCATCGTCAAAATCACCGGCGAGCTGGACGGTTGTATCCACCAGCTCCGCGACACCATTTACTCCCTGCAAGCCCGGCAACTCGACCAGGAGATCCTAAGCGGCCGAGTCTTGCGCGCTGTCCAGGAAGCGGCCAACGCAGCCGGATTCCAACCCCGGATCCAGCTTTCGGGTCCCGTTGACGACGTTGTGGGCGACGAGGTGGCCGAACAGCTGTTGCCGGTGCTGTCGGAAAGCGTCAGCAACGCTGTCAGGCATTCGGGTTCGGAGGATATCCAGGTTGTACTTACCGCGCAGGACGGCGAGGTGGTCCTCACGGTCCGCGACCACGGGTGCGGTTTCAAAGATCCACAACGGGTAAGCGGCCTGGAGAACATGAAGAACCGTGCGGCCCGCCTTGGCGGGTCCTGCAACGTCGACAGCACGCCCGGGCAGGGCACCAGCGTGAGGTGGGCAGCACCCCTTAGTGAGTAAACGCTGCGCCGTGACCAGGAAGGAAGCCGGATTCCCGGGTGTGTCCAACCAGTCACGTGCCCTGTCAACCCGTGGCGGTGGCCGCTTCCCGCACCTTCACCGTGAGCGAGGCGAGCGCGAGCATCCCAAGCCCGGTCCATACAAGGATTCCGCTCCAGACTTCAGGGGAGAAACTAAGCGCGCCGTCGTGGATCGCCACGCCTGCGAAATAAGGACCCCAAAACACGACGGGGACGAGGCCTGCCGCGGTCATGAGCCGTGCGGGATGGCCAGGCTGTGGCCGGACCACTGCCCACACCGCGCCGACGAGGATGGAACCAGCCAGGGCCGCCGGCAGCAGCCAGGCATCCCGCAGGGCCACCATGACCTGCAGGCCCGCGGACGGGACCAGTGCCATGGCCGCGGGAACCGCAGGGTGCAGGCGCCATCGCAGCGCCAGCAAGAAGACAGGAACAAAGACCACCACCGTCGAGACGAGAAACGATGCCAGGGACACCATGACGCTTGAGGACGTTGGAACAGTCACGGCAGGCTGCGCACCGGCAGCGGTTGTGTACGTCTGGATGAGCCCATGCCGGGCGAAGACCGCGAACTCCTGCAGGATGAACGCTGCAACCATGCCGGCGAGCATCGCACTGGCGACCGCCGGTACCAGCCGCGTCCACGGCCGCACCGGTGCCTGCCACGCGGCGGAGAGCGGCGCGCCCAGGATGAGGAAGCCGCCGGTGGCCAGGCCCAGATGGGTCGGGCTGAACAGCGCGTTGATGTTCTGCTCGATCCCGAACACGGAATGCCAGGCTAAGTCTCCGGCCCCGGAAGCGAGGAACAGCACGACGCCGGACGCAGCGGCCCCATAGCCTGCGGGGACGGCGTCCCGCCACAGCACGCCGGGCGCGTGCCGGCGCCAGGTCAGGGCAGCGATCCAGACGGCACAGGCAGCGAAGCCTGAATAGAGGACCGCATGCCACGGAGTGAAGAACGTCTCGAGGCCGCGGAGGTTGTTGTGGGCCCAACCGTCCACGTAGGTCCCTATGAGGAGCCACACGCCGGCGGCCAGGGTGATGGTGTCTTCCCCGGCCGTGGTGGGGCGGTGGACTGACACCGGCGGAATCGCAAAGGCATGAGCTGCTGCGGCATCCATAGCTCCAGAGTAGGTCCCGCCTGCGCCCGGGGCGAGAGGCGCTGCTTCGCCCGTGGACGTATGCCGCTTCCCGTCAGGTGCTGCCCAGCCGGAGGACGCGTTCCTGTGCCAGCATGGCCGTGCGGCTGGCCTTGCCTGCCGCCCGCGCGGCCTGTTTCGCTTCTGCCGTGGTGGCGGCAAGCCGCTTCCGGGAGCGATCCAGGTTCTCTTCTGCGGTTTTGAGCCGGCTCCTAAGTTCAGCGGTTTCCTGTTGCAGTTCCGCGATTTCCACGCGCGCCTGATCTTCCTGCTCCTGCATCTCGCGGGCCAGTTGCGAGGCTGTCTCTTCAGCCTCCCGGGCCTCCGCGAGGACGGCCTTGGCCCGTTCCAACGCAGGCGGCGAGGCCCGCCGGGGAGCCTGCCGGACTGCCTCGAGCCGGGGTCTGGCAGGCGTTGGCTGGGGGCGCTCCGCCGGCGTCGTCCGTGTCTCCGGCACGGCGGCCTTGGGCGCCGCTGCCTTCGGTGCTGTCACCCGCCGCGCGGCCGGGCGAGGCCCGGCGGGGGGCTCGGAGGGCGCAGCCGGGAGCAACCCGGGAAGTGCCACCGCGCCGTCCAGGTCGACGTCGTTGACGCCGTCTGCGGACAGGACTTTCAGGAGCCGGCCACTGGCAACGGCGCTGGCCGCGCCCTGGTCAGCCGTCAGCGCCCGGAGGGTTTCCTCGACGTCGGATGCCATGGCGTCGCTGATGGCGCGGCCCTGCTCCCGGGCAACAGAGCGGGCAGCCTCGACGGCGTCTGCGAGCATGGTCCGCCGCTCGCGGCCCAGCTCCCGCAGGGCGCTCGCGTCCAGCGAGTCCTGGGCTGCCCGCATCCGTGCCCCAAGTTCTCCCAACCGGGCCAACACGTCCGGCCGGTGCCGGGCAAGCATGTTGAGCGCCCACGCTGCGACGGAAGGCTTTGGCAGGCCCCGGACCGCTGCCGCCAGGTCCTTGTCCCGGCCGGCACTCTCCTTGGCCGCGGCGGCCCGGGCGGCAACGAAGGCCTCCAACGGCCCCGCGT
The DNA here is from genome assembly GCF_051965175.1 of Arthrobacter sp. SAFR-044. GTDB lineage: Bacteria > Actinomycetota > Actinomycetes > Actinomycetales > Micrococcaceae > Arthrobacter. The sequence goes on along the minus strand of NZ_JBQCMK010000016.1, from coordinate 36,743 downwards.
ACAGCCTGTTGGCAATGTCCGCGAGGGTTTCGTCTTCCATGCCGCAATCTTAGGTGCCGTGGCAGGTCTGCCCTGCGGATTTGCGGTCCAGGAGCCGGGCCACGGAGTGCGGTGGCGGAACCGGCAAAGGCACCCTGTTACTCATCGGCCCGGAGGGGTAAGTTGCACGAATGGAGGATTCATACCAAGTCATCGTGGTGGGCGGCGGTTTTGCCGGGAAAACGGCGGCTGAGGAGTTGGGCCGGAAGGGTGTCCGGGTTCTGCTGCTTGACGCCAACAACTATCAACAGTTCCAGCCGCTCCTTTACCAGGTGGCTGCATCCCAGATCGGCGTCTCCACGGTCACGCGGCCGCTCAGATCGGAGTTCCGCGGGATCAACAGCGTCCGGGTCCTGACGGCGGAGGTGACCGCGATCGATGCGGCCAACCGCACCGTTACCACCGCGGACGGGTCCGCCTACCGCGCGCAGGCCCTGGTCATCGCCACGGGGGCGGTGCCGAACTTCTTCAACACCCCCGGCGCAGATGAGCATGCCTACCCGCTGTACTCCGTGGCGGATGCAACGCGGCTCAGCGCGGCCATCACTGCCATCCTGGACGAGGCTGACCGGGAGCCCGGCGCAGACGCCGACGTGATAGTGGTTGGCGGTGGTCCCACCGGCGTCGAGACTGCCGGCGCGCTGGCCGAAAACGTCAAGTACCTCGTGCCCAAGTACTTCACGCCGGAGCTGGCCGCCCGGTGCCACGTGCACCTGGTGGATATGGTTCCAAACGTACTTGCCGCTTTTTCGGAAAAGTCGCAGGCGTACGCGCGGGACCGCCTGACAAAACTGGGGGTGCAGCTGCACATGGGCCAGGCCGTGGCCGAAGTCCGGCCGGACGGGGTGACCCTCAAAGACGGGACGGTCATCTCCGGCCGGGTTGTCGTGTGGGCCGGCGGCCTGCAGGCAGGGCGGATCATCACCGAGTCCGGCCTGAAGCAGGGCAAGGGCGGCCGCGTGGACGTCCAGCCCGATCTGACAGCGCCCGACTTTGAAGGGGTCTACGTGCTGGGCGACTCCGCCAACATCACCGACGCCGCCGGGAACAAGCTGCCGCAGCTTGGGTCGGTAGCCCAGCAGTCGGGTAAGTGGGCGGCCCGCAACATCTACGCCGACCTTACCGGCGGTGTGCGCGAGCCCTTCCGGTACTGGGACAAGGGGTACATGGCCATGGTGGGACGGGGCGCAGCGGTCGCGGAACTGGGCCGGAAGCGCCTGCAACTGCAGGGCCCCCTGGCCTTCGTGTCATGGCTGGCGGTCCACCTGGCCCTGCTGCCCGGATTCCAGCAGAAAGTCAGGGCGCTGTTTTCCTGGGCTAACGGCTATGTCACCCACAGTCCGTCCCAGGTGGTAGTCGGTCGGCCGGATTAGCAACCCACCCGTGGTGGGCTGGGCCGCCGTCGTCAGCTCCTTTCGAAACTCACGAGACGGCCCGCCGCGGCCCAACCGGATGCCTCGTAGGGGGCCGCGGCCTCCATCTCAACCACCATGTGTAGGTACTCGGCGCCGTGGAGGAACGCCTCTTCCGCCATTGCCGCGAACAGACCCCGTTCGAAGGTCTCCTTCTCCGGCCCCTCGGGGAGTTCGGTGATGGCCACCGCGGCGAAATCGTCCCGCACCTGGATGCGTCCCTTGGCGACGGGGTGGTCGAAGACAGTGATTTCGACGGCGTCAAAGGTTTCCATGGGTGCCAGGGCCACCTGCGCGTTTTCCGGCAGCTCCACAGCAGTGTTCAGCTCGCCTGTCGGTGCCATGAGCAGTACCCGCTCCGCCACAGGGACGAGGCCACCGGGTGCAAGGCCCTTGGCAGCGTCGGCGTCGGCGTCAGAGCAAAGCAGGGTGAGGCGCGCGCCGGGCTCGCCTGACGCCTTGGCGGCAAGCTGTTCAGCGTCAGGTCCCGGCCAGCCTGCCAGGTACTCCCTGCCTTCCGTATCCTGCCCCATCCCGCCCTCGATGATGAAGCCCCCGTCCATGGGGCCCACGCTGCGTTCCTGTAGGTCCGTCCAGGCGGGAACCCAGCCGGTTGCGGGGTTGTCGTGTTGTTCCATGGGGTTTCCTAACGTCCAGCATCGGCAGGAGACGGTCCACCCGGTCCACCCGATGCGACCGGGCAGGTTCCCTGTCAACGTATCGGATGGGTTCGCGGGCCGCCAGCGGAGCGGCACCGGTGGCGCCGGGGCAGGTACCCCAGGGCAAATGTTTCAGGGCAGGCGGGCGAAGCTCATTCCCGCTGCCAGCAGTTTGTCCACCGCCAGTTTCACGCCTTCGGCCGTTCCACCGTTGGGGTGGTTGCCGTGGCAGATGACCACGTCCCCTGCCCGGGCCTTGCCCACCTCATTGGCGACGACGGCGGCAGGATAGGTTGCACCGCCGTCACCATTGATGCTGAAGCCCACCGGCTTCACGCCCAACGCGCCCAGGATGTCCGTGGCGACGTCGTCCATGTAGGCGGTGCCCGGGCGGAAGTACTTGGGGCGCTTGCCCGTGATGCTTGCCAAGGCGTCGTCGTTCGGCATGACCTCGTCATAGACTTCCCCTGCATTCCTGGTGCCTGGAATGCCGTACGCCGTGTTGCCGTTGGTGGACAGCGGCTTATGGGAAGTCCCGTGGTTGGCCACCTCGAAGAGGGGGTCTGCCGCAAGTTGCCGGGTGGCAGCGGGGTTGGCAGTGATCCACCGGGAGTTCAGGAAGAGCGTGGCCGGGATGTGGCGTTGGCGCAGCGTCTCGAGCAATGCCTGATCGTAGCCGCTACCGCCGGGGCCGCCGCAGAAATCAAGAGTGAGCGCGATTCCCTCTTGTGCTCGGGGCAGCCGCGTCAGGACTCCGGGAGCCTCCAGGCCCCAGTACCGGGCCTGGTGCTTCCCGTAGGTGTCGACAATCTGGGCGCGTGACGGTACGGGCGCTGCCGGCGTGCTGGGGGCGGGCGCGTCGCCGTCAGGGCCGGAGTGCAGGACAGTTGAGCTGACACCCGCCGCAGCATCGTCTGGGGCCGGCGTCTCCGGCGCCTTGGATGTGTGCTTCAGGCGCGGCTGCAGGTCGGGCACGGCAGCGGACATTGTCAGCACTGCCGCCAGCAGGACTACCCTGCGGCCGGGGCCATTCCCGTCCCGGCTCAAGTGCCGGGGGACATGTGGTTCCACCGCTAGTTCCTCTTCCGGGACTGTTCTGCGGCCCGTATCCGGCTTACCCTGCCCCGGTACGCGGACGTGGCAGGCGCGGGGAGGCTGCAATCTGCGGGAAATGCAGCGTCGAAGGCCTCGGCGCGCGCAACAGCAACCTGGGAGCGGGGGGTCATACCGGGAGAATACCAAGGCTCCCTTGCCGTTTCCTGAACCTTGCCCGGGGCCGGGGTGGCGGCCGTAATAAAGGGCTGCGGCAGGGACTTTCGCCCCTGTGCCTTCCGTCCAGGCTCGCGTTTACTTGTGGTTTGGGGTGGGCCAAGGGCCCGCTGCAGACCCAGTTCCATCACCTGAGCACGGAGGCAACATCCAGCAATGAACCTCAAAGACCGTTGGGGCCGCCTGGACCCGGCAACCCAGAAGTGGCTGATCGATAACCCGGGATGCCAGATACTTCCGCGAACCATCACTGCGGTGATCTCCAAGGAAACCGGGGAGAGCCTTCCCACGGGACTTCACGGCGAGGCAGCCGTTTCCCGCGAGGACCAGGACTTCATCCGATCCAAACTCAATGAGCTTCCAAAGGGCTGACCGGGCCGGAACCATGTCCTGACCCACGGTAACAAGACTGCGGGTGCACGGCGTCCAGGCTTGCGGGCAGTAGACTCAGCGCAACGCAGGCACTTGGGGGAGTGGGGGACATGACAGCAGCAGCCTTAGCGGAGGCGGCCGGGTTCAAGAGGATGGCGGTCTCGGCAGCCTGCCCGGCCCTGACCGCAGCGCCTCTCACCAGACCGTGAAGCCCATCATTCTTCTGGACATCGATGGTGTCCTGAATCCTGCCGTGTGCCCGGGCATCGGAGGGGACAGGCCGCTGCTCCGGCTCTCCAACGAAAAGCGCGCCCTGGTGCGGCGCCTTGCCCGCAGCGGACGCATCGCATGGGTGTCCACGTGGCCGGCAGACAGCGTCGCAGGGCTGGAAGCCCAGCTGGAGCTCGACGTCGAACCGCTGCGGGTCACCATGGTGTTCCGGCAGGCCGACGCAGACATGCCGACACCAAAATTGACGTCAGTTGCCCGATGGCTGTTCAGGATGGACGCCGCAGACGACGCCGACTGGGACTCAGTGGTTTGGGTCGACGATGTACTTGGACCGGACGCCAGGAAATGGGCCGACGAGCACGGCCAGCCGGTGCACCTGGAACAACCTGATCCTGACCGTGGCCTGGCGGAAGCGCACGTGGCGCGGATCGAGGCGTTCATCGCGGGCGGATGACGCGCCGATGGGACCGCGGCTACAAGGGGCGGGGCCGCGCTTTCCAAGCAATGTGGTTTTCAGTAGAGGAGAACAGCTGGTGGAGACAGGTTCCGAAGCAAGGCGGCGGTGGACCGGCGCCACTCTCTGGATCCTGCTCGTCCTCGCCTCGCTGGTCCTGGTCGGCTACGGGATCGTCCGTGGGGGCTGGTCCCTGTGGCTGCCGACGCCAGCGCAAATGGAGCAGTCCTGGACCGGCAGCCTTTACGTCTACGCCGGCTCCGCCGTTTCCCTCGCGGCCTCGGCATGGTCACATGCGCGGGGTAACCCTGTCTGGGTGACCGTCTGCGTCGGGCTGCCAGGCGTCCTCGTGGGCTGGGCGGCGCTGGTGGACCCCGACAGTCTGCTGCGCCATCTCGCTGCCGTCGTTTCCTTTCCGATGGCCTTGAGCGCAGTGGCTGAGGTCATCTGGGCCCGCGGCCGCCGGCAGCGGGGGCCGGTCCGATGAGAAAGCAGAAACCACGATGAGCCCACAGCCCCCTGAGAAGGACGCCGCGGCCATCACCAGAATCCACCACAGTGAAGCCATGAAGCTGGCCGCGGAAGAAAATCGTCAGTTCCTGATACTCCTTGAGCAACTCCGCCGCGAGCATTGGAGCGCACCCACCGACTGCACACGCTGGACGGTAAGGGACATTGCCGTCCACGTCATAGCCTCGGCCGAGGCGCAAGCGTCACCCCGGGAGTTCCTCCGCCAGGTCTGGCAGGGACGCAAGCTCACCAGGCAAATCAACGGCCATCACTGGGTTGACGGCCTGAACGAAGCCCAGCTCCGGGCCCGGACAGAGCTGGAGCCTGAAGGCATCGCAGCAAGATGGCGCAACGCGTCTGCTGCTGCGCTCAGGGCGCGGCGCCGGCTGCCGGGCGCCGTGAGGGCCCTTCCGGTGCTGCCGCTCGGCCGGATGGCCGACGTTGACTTCGGGTGGCAGCCACTGAGCTATTTGTTCGACGTCGGATTCACCCGTGACGTCTGGATGCATCGCATAGACATCTGCCGCGCCACGGGCCAGCCACTCAACCAGACGCGGGATCATGACGGCCGGATCGTCGAGGACCTTATCGCGGAATGGGCAACCCGGCATCAGGACCCGTTCTGCCTCATCCTCACGGGCCCCGCCGGAGGCAGGTTCAGCCGTCCGGCCGGCTTTGATGACAGCCTGCAAATTGATGCCATCGAATGCTGCCGGATCCTTTCGGGGCGGGGGCAGCCCACGGGAGTGCTTCAGCACCTGTTGCCACTCTGAGTAAGTGAGCTGTGAGGTGACGCACCAAAAACCCAACAGGGTCGGTTAACCAGCGAAAAACCCCCCAGAAACCTTGATTTCTAGGGGGTTTATCCCGAGCTTCCTATCAGAATCGAACTGATGACCTTTTCATTACGAGTGAAACGCTCTACCGACTGAGCTAAGGAAGCACCGCATGAAATCCCCGGTGGAACCGGGCGCTTCATGCAAGAGTCAACTGTAATAGAGTCCCCGCGCCCCGGTCAAAATGAGCTCCACGGACGCCGCCGAGGCCGTCAGCAGACCGTGTTGTCGGCCGGAAGCTTTCCACTCACCAGGTACTTGTCCACGGAGTCCTCAAGGCAGCTGTTGGCCCGGCCGTAGGCGGTGTGCCCCTCTCCCTTCCAGGTCAGCAGTGCGGCGTTCCCCAGCTGCTTGCGCAGCGATGCGGCCCAGTCAACAGGGGTGGCAGGATCGCCGGTGGTGCCGATGACCACGATGGGGGAGTCCCCGCTGTATTCCACCGGCGCGGGAGTACGCACGTTCTTGTACGGCCAGTCCGCGCACGTCGTCCCGCCGTAGGCAAAAAAGTACCCAAGGGTGGGGGAATCCTGTTCCAGCCGCTTCTCTTCAGCACGCATGCCCGCGGCGTCCGAAACCATGGGGTAGTCAAGGCAGTTGATTGCGTTGAAGGCGAAGGTCGAGTTGGAGGTGTACGAACCGTCCGACGCGCGGTCGGCGCCGAGGTCGGCGAGGCGGAGCATGAGGCTTACGTCTCCGGACATCGCGGCCTCAAGCGCCTGGGTGAGGGCTGGCCAGCTTTGGTCGTTATAAAGCGGGGTGATCAGGCCGCTGACAAACGTGGTGGCGTTGACCAGCCGGCCGTCCTTGGCGGTGCGGGGCGTCTCCTGGATGGAATCGATCAGGTCCCGGATCTGCTGTACGCCGGAGTCGGCATCGCCGCTCAGCGGACACTTGCCCTGCTTTTGGCAGCTGGCAACATAGGTGTGGAGCGCTTTTTCGAAGGCCCGGGCCTGGCCGCTGGTCAGCTCTTCGTTGGTGATGGACGGATCGAGGGCGCCATCAAGCACCATGCGGCCCACGTTGTCGGGGAACAGCGAGGCGTAGGTGGAGCCCAGGAACGTCCCGTAGGAGTACCCCAGGTAGTTCAGCTTGGTGTCGTTCACCACGGCACGGAGCACGTCCAGGTCCTTGGCAGCGCTGACGGTGTCGATATGGGCCAGGACCGGACCTGTTTGTGCCGCGCACTGGGCGGCGATGGCCTTGTTGTCCGCCAGTGCCGCCTGCAGCCCGGCATCGGTCTCGAGAGCGTAGATCTTGGCCCGGGAGGCGTCCCGTTCCGCATCAGTCATGCAGCTGACGGGGGCGGAGCGCTTCACGCCGCGCGGATCGAAACCGACAAGGTCGTAGGCATCGCGGACAGCAGCTGAAAAATGGGTTCCGGCGGCGTCCTTGACGAAGTCGTAGCCGGAGGCGCCCGGACCGCCGGGGTTGACCAGGAGGCTGCCGGTCTTCTTGCCCGTGCTTGGCGCCCGCAGCGCAGCCAGCTCGATGGTCTCGCCGCCCGGATTGGCGTAGTCCATGGGGACAGTCACTTTGGCGCACTGGAACTCCCCTTCGCAGGGCTGCCAGACGACTTCCTGCGAATAGAACTTTTCCAGACCGGCAGGAGCGGACGCCACAATTGAAGGATCAGCCTTGGCGGTGGCAGCCTCCGGCGCGTTCTTGCCGCCGCCGTTCAGGAGGCTGCACGAGGCCAGGACCATGGCCAGGGCCATGGCCCCCGCGGCACGGACGGCGACCGCCAGGGACCTGTGGCGTGCGGGCAGTGGGCGGGCAGTCATCGGGTCTCCTTGGAGGGCTGGATCAGGCTGGCCGCCATGGACTCGATGGTCAGCAGCGGGGCAACATTGGTGGTGGTGATGCGGTCGCGGGCTTTGTTGATGGCGTCCATTCGGGCCAGGGTGGCTTCCGGAGTGCTGCGGGCGGCGAACTCCTCCAGCTCACTCCTCAACTCAACGTTGACCAGTTCCACGGCGTTCCCCAACTGGATGACCAGGACATCCCGGTAAAACGACAGCAAATCGGTGAGTGTCCGGTCCAGCGAGTCCGTGATGGATCTCTTCGCACGCCGTTTCTGGTCGTCTTCGAGCTGTTTCAACTGGCTGCGCATCGCCGGGGGCAGGGTTCCGGATTCGGGCGCCCCCAGCGTGGCCAGGAGGGCGGCCTTCTCCGCGGCGTCCCGCTCCTCATTGGAGCTGTTGGCTTCTGCAGTGGCGATCTTGACCAGTTTGTCCGCCATCATGACCGCGGCCGTTACGCCGCGCAGCCCAAGCGGAAAACGGACCGTCTCCAGGCGGCGTTCCCTTGCCGCGGGATCACTCGCCAGCCGGCGGGCAATGCCCACGTGGCTTTGCGCTGTACGGGCTGCCTGCTCAGCGAGGGCAGGGTCCACGCCGTCGCGCCTGACCAGCAGGGCGGCAACATCCGAAGCTGGCGGCAACCGCAAGGCAACGCTGCGGCAGCGCGAGCGGATAGTGACCAGGACATCGGCGGGCGATGGCGCACACAGCATCCATACCGTGCGCGGCGTCGGTTCCTCGATGGCCTTGAGCAGCACGTTGGTGGTCCGTTCGGCCATGCGGTCGGCGTCCTCCACGACGATGATGCGCCACCGCCCCGACGAAGGCCGGTTTCCCGCCGTCGCAACGAGTTCACGCGCCTCATCGATGGTGATGGTGACCTTTTCGGTGCGCACGAACGTCACGTCCGAATGGGTTTCGCCCAAAATCGTGTGGCATGCCTGGCACTGGCCGCAGCCACGCAGGCCTACGTCCTCCTGGTCGCAGTTCAACGCGGCCGCGAATGCCTTGGCCGCATTGGACCGGCCGGAGCCCGGCGGCCCGGTGAAAAGCCAGGCATGAGTCAGGCCCTCACCGCTGGCGGCCTGCCGCAGTTGTTCGACGACGGCGGGCTGGCCCTGGAGGTCATCCCAGACGGTCACGAGCCACCACCGTCAGGTGCAGCTCCCGGCACTGCAGGCTGCGGCACAGCATCCTGCACGGTTGCGAGGGGAGCATCAAGCAGGGTGTCGACCCGGGCGAGGATCCGCACGGCCAGGTCATCGACCGGCAAATGGGCCGGGAGGACCAGGTACGAGGCGGGGCGGCGTGCCGCCAGGTCAAGGAAAGCGTGCCGGATGCGGGTATGGAACTCGTCCGCTTCGGATTCCAAGCGGTCTTCTGCTGCCTGCCCCGCCGTCCGGCGGCGTCGCCCCAGCTCCGGATCTACGTCCAGCAGGACGGTCAGGTGCGGCTGCAGGCCGGATGTGGCCCACTCGTTGACGGAACGCACGGCGTCCTGGCCCAGGTTGCGGCCGGCCCCTTGATAAGCCACCGAGGAGTCGATATACCGGTCCGTCAGCACAATGTCGCCACGGCCAAGCGCGGGGCGGATGACCTGGGTGGCGTGGGCAGCGCGGGAAGCCGCAAAGATCAGGGCTTCCGTGTGGGCGTCGATTTCCCCGTTGCCGTGGTCCAGCACAAGGGAGCGAAGTTTTTCGCCGACGGGAGTGCCCCCGGGTTCACGGGTCCGCAGCACGGTGTAGCCACGCGATTCCAGCGCCGCCGCAAGCCGGGCCGCCTGGGTGGACTTACCGGCACCATCGCCACCTTCGAATGCGATGAATACGCCGGCCTTCAGTTTGTTCACTTCTCAAGCCTACCGAGGCGGGGCGACATTCCGGGCCTCGGAATACCCCCTGTGCAGGACGGGTGGAAGGACCAGCGTCCACAAAGCGACATTACTTTTCGGCCCAAATGGCAGGAACAGTACGCTTTTGACCATGAGTCTTTCCGAGTACCAGGCCGCATCCCTTTCACCTGAGACAGTGGTGGTCGCGGCGGGGCGTCCGCCACGGGAAAGGGACCAGCCGGTCAACCCTCCCATTATCCTTTCCTCCACCTACTTCGGGACGGGCCCGCTCGGTGACGGCGACCGGGGCTACGGCCGCTACTCCAACCCCACCTGGGACCCGTTCGAAGAAGCGCTGGGCCAGCTTGAGGGGTCCGCGCTGCCTGGCCTGCTCTACGCGTCGGGACTGGCGGCGGTCAGTTCGGCCCTGTCCCTGATCCCCGCCGGCGGCGTGCTGGTCATGCCCAACCACAGCTACTCCGGCTCCCTGGTAATGGCCACCGAACTCGCGCAGAAAGGCTTCATCGAACTCCGGACCGTGGACATCGCCGATACCGATGCGGTCAAGGACGCACTTGCGCCCAAAGGCCCGTCGCAGAAGGCGGCCGCCATGTTGTGGCTGGAGAGCCCTACCAACCCCATGCTGGGCATCGCGGACATGGCCGCCGTCGCGGACGCCGCGCACGCAGTGGGAGCTATCGTCGTCACGGACAACACCTTCTCCACGCCCCTGGTGCAGCAGCCCCTGCTGCTGGGATCCGACGTCGTCCTGCACTCGGTGACCAAGTACCTTGCCGGGCACTCCGACGTCGTCCTCGGTGCGCTGGTTACCTCCAACCCGGACATCCGTGCCGAACTGCTGCACCACCGCATCATCCACGGCGCCATCGCCGGTCCGTTTGAGGCGTGGTTGGCACTGCGCGGGCTGCGGACCCTCGCGCTGCGGGTGGAGCGGTCCCAGGAATCGGCCATGGTCCTGGCGGAACGCCTTGCCGGGCACCCTGCCATCGAATCCATCCGGTTCCCGGGGCTCGATAACGATCCGGGCCATACCCGTGCCAAGGCGCAAATGAAGGGCTTTGGCTCCATCATCTGCATCCAGGTGGCGCCCGCGGCGGGCCTTAGCGGTGCCGACGCGGCTGACAAACTGGTGCAGGCACTGGATCTCTGGCTGCCGGCCACGTCCCTGGGCGGTGTCGAGTCCCTGATTGAACGGCGGCGCCGCCATACAGCAGAACCCGCCAGTGTCCCCGAGAACCTGGTACGGCTGAGCGTCGGGGTGGAGAGCGTCGAAGACCTCTGGGCCGACCTGAAGCAGGCGCTGGACACGCTGGACGGCTAGGCTGGGCTTGTGGACGGTCGAATAATTATCGGTTACATAGAGCAGGCAGTGTTCTTCATCCTCGGCCTGGTGGCCCTGGGGCTTGAGCTGTGGGCGTTCGTAGACTGCCTCCGCCACCGGCCCAACGCCTTCGAAGCCACCGGCAAGCGGACCAAGACGTTCTGGCTTGCCCTCACCGGCGGTGCGGCAGCCGTCGGCATCATCTCGCTGCTGGGCGCCAGTGGCGGCCTCTTTGGCACCCTTGGCCTGTTCGGCCTGGCCGCGGTTGTCGCCGCATCCGTGTACCTGGCCGATGTCCGTCCCGCAGTAAAGGACGCAGGCCGCGGCGGCAGCCGCAACATGGGCCCTTACGGCCCCTGGTGATTCACACCAGCAGAGGCTAATCCAGGGGCGCCACGGCGTCCCAGTCCACATTCAGTTCGCCCAGCCGCCATCGGGCGGGCCCGTCCTGGACCGGCCACCCGGCGCCGCGCAGGCTCCGGCACATACCCACCCAGCGCTGCCTGTTGCCAAAAGACGCAAGCGGCGCGCTCTCAATCCATGCCCTGTCCATCGCCTGCATAAAGGCGTGAACCGGTTCACCGGGGACATTCCGGTGGATCAGTGCCTTGGGAAGCCGTTCGGCCACATCAGATGGCAGGTCGAAACTGCCGAAACGCATCGAGATGCCCAGGGACAGAGGCCTGTGCCGGTCCAGCGCCACCCAAGTGACGCGTCGTCCAATTTCGTCGCAGGTGCCGTCCACGAACAAGCCATCGGGGGACAACCGCTCCTGCACCAGCCGCCAGATGCCTTGTACATCGGCTTCCTCATACTGGCGCAGGACATTGAAGGCACGGACCAGGACGGGCCGCCCGGGAACGGGCAGTTCAAAGCCGCCCACCTGGAACGCCAGGCCGGGACGTTGCAGGGGAAGCGCCGCCCGGACGCGCGCTGGCTCAATTTCTATTCCGCAGACCCGCACGTCCGGCCGGACGGCAGCGAGCCTTTCGTAGAGTTCGACGGCGGTGGCGGGCGTTGCGCCGTAGCCCAGGTCAACCACCAGCGGGTCAGTCGCCGACCGGAGGCGCCAGGCCTGCGGTCCCGTCAGCCACCGGTCCACCCGGCGCATCCGGTTGGGGTTGGTGGTGCCGCGGGTCACGTTGCCCACCGGCCGGCCCTGCCTGGCGGTGGACGTCCTCCCGGAAAGTTGCGGGGCGTTCACCCGTTCAGCCTTTTGAACCACCGGCCAACCCTATCGCTGCCTCAGCGCCGGTGTCCTGCCCCGGCCCCGACCGCCGAGGGGAGCCGTGTAACGCTGGGCGGGCGGCAACACTGCTCGGCTAGGATGAAAATCATGACTTACAAGCTGATTCTGCTGCGCCACGGCCACAGCGAATGGAACGCCAAGAACCTGTTCACCGGCTGGGTGGACGTTGACCTGAACGACCAGGGCCGCGCGGAAGCAGCGCGTGGCGGCGAGCTGCTGGTGGAAAACAACGTCCTCCCGGATGTTCTTTACACCTCCCTGCTGAAGCGGGCCATCAACACCGCCAACATCGCCCTGGACAAGGCGGACCGCGGCTGGATCCCGGTCAAGCGCGACTGGCGCCTTAACGAACGCCACTACGGTGCGCTGCAGGGCAAGGACAAGGCCCAGACGCTGGCCGAATACGGCGAAGAACAGTTCATGGAATGGCGCCGCTCCTACGACACCCCGCCGCCGTCCCTGGACGACGACAGCGAATTCAGCCAGGCCCACGACCCCCGTTACGCGGATCTTGGTGACGCCCTTCCGCGGACCGAGTGCCTGAAGGACGTCCTGGTCCGGCTGCTGCCGTACTGGGAATCGGACATCAAGGAAGACCTCAAGGCTGGCAAGACGGTCCTGGTCACGGCGCACGGCAACTCGCTCCGCGCGCTGGTCAAGCACCTGGACGGCATCAGCGATGAGGCTATCGCGGGCCTGAACATCCCCACGGGCATCCCGCTGGTGTACGACCTCGATGAAGACTTCCAGCCGATCAAGCCCGGCGGCACCTACCTCGATCCCGAGGCCGCCGAACAGGCCATCCTGGCAGTAGCCAACCAGGGCAAGAAATAAGGCGTTAACGCATACGACGGCGGCTGGTCACCTTAGGTGACCAGCCGCCGTCGGTTTATCCCGGCGAAGCGGGTTAGCTGTGCTCGGTGGCGTTGGGCTGCCACGCGCCGGTGACCAGGTACGTCACCTTCTGGGCGACGGAAACGCCGTGGTCTGCGAAGCGCTCGAAGTAGCGGCTGGCGAGGGCAACGTCCACCGTGGTGGCGGGGGACTCAGACCACTCGGGGGCCGCAATGGCCTTGAAGACGCTCAAGTGCAGGTCGTTGATGGCGGTGTTCGCCTTGAGGATGTCCCTGGCCACTTCAAGGTCGCGGCTCTCCAGCAGGACCGTCAGCTTGTCGGCGATCTCCTGGTCGAGTTCGGCCATGCGGTTGAAGGTCTCCGTCATGGACCCGGGAATCACGGTGGAGGGGTACCGGAGCCGGGCCAGCTGCGCGATGTGGCGTGCCAGGTCACCCATGCGCTCCAGGGATGCGCTCATCCGCAGGGACCCTACGATCATGCGCAGGTCGCTGGCGACAGGACCTTGCAGCGCCAGAATGTCGATGGCCCGTTCATCCAGGCTGTTCTGCAGGAAGTCGATGCGTGCATCCGCAGCGATGACGTCCTGGGCGAGGTCCACGTCCGCTACCTGGAATGAGGTAGTGGCCTTGTCCATCGCTTCGCTGACCAGCCGGGAGATCTCCACCAGCTGGTCACCAACCTGGGTGAGTTCTTCCTGAAAAACCTTACGCACGTGGGCGTCCTTTCCTTGGAACTCCCGCCGGCCGCTCCGGGGCAGCAGGAATCGTGTCGCCGTTGGGCGCTCTGACCTCTAACTTTGTCATCGCCCGGTAAACGATTATGCCCACACAGGTGAACGTTAGTTGAACCGTTCCCCCTAAGCGCCCGGAGCCGCCGGGAGGCGCCAGGCAAGAGCATAAAGTGGAGCTGTGGATCCTATGCTCATTGGTCTGGTTGCCGGCCTCATCGGCCTGGCGCTTGGCACGTTCGGCGTGCTTGCCTACCGGGTCAGCGAGAAGCAGCGCGAACTGCTGGACGTGGACGCCGGGGACCTTTCGCTGCCGGCGGGCGCCGCCGAGGTGCTCGCCGTCGTCGGACGTGCTTTCGTGGTGCTGGACGATGTTGACGGCGTGGTCCGTGCCAGCCCCGCTGCCTACGCGTACGGACTGGTCCGGGGACACACCGTGGTGCACAAGGAACTACTGGACATGACCGCAGGAGTCCGGCGGGACGGCGTCATCCTGGAAAAACAGCTTGAGCTTCCGCGGGGACCGCTGGGGCAGGGGACCATCATCGTCCAGGTGCGCGCGGCCATGCTCGGTGAGGAATACATCCTGCTCCTCGCCGATGACCGGACGGAGATCACCCGGACCGAAGAGATCCGCAACGACTTCGTGGCCAACGTCTCGCACGAACTGAAAACCCCGGTGGGCGCCATCTCCCTGCTGGCGGAGGCGCTGGAATCCTCCGCCGATGACGAAGAGGCCGTCCGCCGCTTCGCCAAGCGCATGCACAAGGAATCCGCACGGCTGGCCGCCCTGGTCCAGGACATCATCGAACTTTCCCGCCTGCAGGGCGCCAGCGTCACGCAGCAGGGCACACCCGTCGACGTCAATGCGGTCATCGCCGAGGCTGTGGACCGGTCCCAGCTTCCTGCCGAAAGCAAGAACATCAGCATCGTGGTGGGTGGCCGGACCGAAGGCAAAGTGTTTGGGGACCAGGACCTCCTGGTCACGGCGCTGCGGAACCTGATCGACAATGCCATCCGCTATTCACCGGCGAACACCCGCGTTGGCATCGGGGTACGGTCCAGGGACGGCCTGGTCTCCATTTCGGTGACCGACCAGGGGGAGGGGCTGTCCCCGGAGGACCAGGAGCGCGTCTTCGAGCGGTTCTACCGGGTGGATGCCGCCAGGTCCCGACAGACCGGCGGCACCGGCCTTGGCCTGAGCATCGTCAAGCATGTGGCATCGAACCATGGCGGCGAGGTGACGCTGTGGTCCCAGCCCGGGCAGGGATCAACCTTCACCCTCCGGCTGCCGGAGATGGAAGGGCCGGATGGCGACGACGGGCCCTCCCGGTCCGGCGCCCCGGCACTCGCGCCGGTGCAGGCGGCGCCGGAACAGTCCAGTCTTACCCAAGTACCCCGCGCCGCCGGCGCAACAGAACGAGGAGCTAGCGCTTGAGCAGGATTTTGATTGTCGAGGACGAAGAGTCGTTCAGCGACCCGTTGTCCTATTTGCTGGGCAAGGAAGGGTTCGAGGTTGAGGTGGTGGACAACGGCCTGGACGCCATCACCGAGTTCGACCGCAACGGCGCCGATCTGGTGTTGCTGGACCTGCAACTGCCCGGGCTATCCGGCACGGAGGTGTGCCGCCAGCTCCGCCAGCGGTCAAGCGTTCCCGTGATCATGCTGACCGCCAAGGACTCGGAAATCGACAAAGTGGTGGGCCTGGAACTCGGTGCCGACGACTACGTCACCAAACCCTACTCCTCCCGCGAACTGGTGGCCCGTGTCCGGGCAGTCCTGCGTCGCCAGGGCGAGCCGGAGGAACTGGTCTCAGCCACGGTCCAGGCCGGCCCCGTCCGGATGGACATCGAACGGCACGTGGTGAGCGTGGACGGCGAGCAGGTCCTGCTTCCCCTCAAGGAGTTCGAGCTGCTCGAGATGCTCCTGCGCAACTCGGGCCGGGTGCTCACGCGCGGGCAGCTGATCGACCGGGTTTGGGGCTCCGATTACGTTGGCGACACCAAGACCCTGGACGTCCATGTGAAGCGGCTCCGCGGAAAGATCGAACCGGATCCCTCGGCCCCGCGTTACCTGGTGACCGTCCGCGGCCTGGGATACAAGTTCGAGCCCTAAGGGAAGCGCTTGGTGCCATGACAAAAGGGAGGAGCCATGGGCCCCTCCCTTTTGCTGTAGCTGCCGGCCGTCGCCGGTGACCGCTTAGCGGCTGGTGGCAGTTGCCGTGGCGCTGGGTGTGGCGCTGGCGGAAGAGCTTGCTCCTGCCGAGGAGCCGGCACTGGTTGAAGAACCCGCGCTGGCTGATGAGCTGGCGCTTGCCGACGAGGAGGGCGTCGCCGAGGGGCTCGGGGTGGGTACGTAGTCCTTGTACTCCTGCAGGGTGGCGTCCAGGACGGGAACCTTGACCGTGTTGCTGACGTTGGTGCCGTCCTCGCTGATCGTGACGTCCACGAGGGAGCCCGGCTTGCCGCCGGTGGTGCTCAGGATGGCCTCATCCGACTTTTCGTTCAGCAGCGTGTAGGAGTTGGCCTTCACCGGAACCTGGGTCTGGGAGCCCTTGGCGCCCTTGACGGTGAGCTTCACGTCCTTGGAGGAGGAGTTGTAGACAGCACCGATCAGGCGGCCGGGCTCGTTTTCGCCGGTGGAAACGATGAGGATGTTCCGCAGCTGCAGGGGACCGAGGTCTGCGCGGATGCCGTCCGAGGCGGAGTACTGATGGCTGGTCTGCTGGGGCGTGATGTAACCGCAGCCCGCGGTCAGCAGGCTGGCGCCAAGGGCAGCAGCCGTCAGTGCCAGTTTGCCGCGCTGGGCCCGGTTCATCGCAGTGGAACGCACGTCACGTACTCCTCAAGAAATTTGAAGTCTTTTTCAGCCATAGCCTATCCGCAAAGACGGGCAAACGAGGATTCGGCGGCGTCATGTCCGGCCTGCGAGCGCTTACGTGATGCACTAATCCGCGCATCCGTCAAGAGGGTAGAGGGGGTCGATTGGGCCGTTTTTCCGCGTATTTTCGCGGTTCGGGCCTCTTTCTCCGGCCGGTCATATGCCTGAATCGTGATAAACTGGTCTGCGGGAAAGGGGAAATGTCCACATGGTATTTGAGGTCGGCGAGACAGTAGTTTACCCTCACCACGGTGCTGCGAAGATTGAAGAAATCAAGATGCGCACCATCAAGGGCGAAGAGAAGATGTATCTCAAGCTCAAGGTGGCTCAGGGTGATCTGACCATTGAAGTTCCAGCAGAGAACGTTGACCTTGTTGGGGTCCGGGACGTAGTGGGCAAGGAAGGCCTGGAGCACGTGTTCGATGTGCTCCGTGCCGAGTTCACCGAGGAGCCCACCAACTGGTCACGCAGGTACAAGGCAAATCTGGAGAAGCTTGCTTCCGGTGACGTCATCAAGGTGGCAGAGGTTGTTCGCGACCTGTGGCGCCGGGATCACGACCGGGGCCTTTCCGCAGGCGAAAAGCGAATGCTGGCCAAGGCCCGCCAGATTCTGATTTCAGAACTGGCGCTGGCTGAGAAGACCGACGAGGAGAAGGCTGCAAGCGTTCTCGACGAGGTCCTGGCTTCCTAAGAATTTAGCCCCGGCTGCACGCAAGTGCGGCCGGGGCTTTTTTGTGCCCACCCGGGCGGTGTCCAAAGCGCCCAACGCAAGTGGCGGCGTCGTAGGCTAGTCCGCATGAGTGAATCACCCACGCGCCTGGTCACAGCAGTCATCGTGGTTGCCGCAGGTTCCGGGCAGCGCCTTGGCTACGGCATGCCCAAGGCGGCCGTGCCGCTGGGCGGAGAACCGATCCTGATGCATGCCCTGCGGGGCATTGTCGCGTCCGGCGTGGCAAGCCAGGTATGCGTGGCGCTGCCCGCCGGTGACCAGGGCTTGCGGCAGCTTTGCGACGGGTTCCGGGAGGAACTTGCCGACGGCGGTCCCCTCCTGACGGTGGTCGACGGCGGATCCACCAGGGCCGCGTCCGTGCGCGCCGGAATCGCCGCCCTCATGGAAGGCATCGAGGCCGTCCTGGTCCATGACGCCGCACGGGCCCTGACGCCCGAGTCCGTTTTCCACCGCGTCGCCGACTCCCTTGTTGCCGGCGCGGCCGCCGTCATTCCCGTGCTCCCCGTTGTGGACACGGTCAAGACCGTGGCGCGCACAACCGGCGACGACACTGCGTTTGCACCCGAGGTTGTTACGGGCACGGCCCGCCGCGAGGAACTGCGGTCCGTGCAGACCCCGCAGGGCTTCGCCATCGGCACCTTGCTGCAGGCACATGAGGCGGCGCAGGGCCTGGACGAGCAGCAGGCGGCAGCCGTCACGGACGATGCCATGCTCGTGGAGATGCTTGGAACGGCAGTGCACGCAGTCCGAGGGTCCACCCAGTCCCTCAAAATCACCACGCCCCTGGACCTGATCTTCGCCGAAGGGCTCCTTGAGGGCCCGCTCGGCGCCCGCTGGGTGGAAGGATGAGCGCGGACATGGTCCTTCCCCGCACAGGAGTGGGAATTGACGTCCATGCCTACGCGCCCGAGGACTCGCCCCGCCCGCTGTGGCTCGGCGGACTCCTGTGGCCGGGCGAACGCGGCCTCGCGGGGCACTCGGACGGGGACGCCGTCGCCCACGCCGCCGCTGATGCCCTGTTCTCGGCCGCCGGCATCGGCGACCTTGGCACCCACTTCGGTACGGACCGCCCGGAATTCGCCGGGGCGTCCGGTGCCACTCTGCTCGCCGAGGCCGCACGGATCGTCAGGGCAGCCGGGTTCGAGATCGGCAACGTGGCCGTGCAGTTCGTGGCCAACCGGCCCAAGTTCGGGCCCCGGCGGGAGGAATCGCAAAGGGTCCTGAGCGAGGCAGCAGGCGCCCATGTCGGCGTTACGGCAACTACCAGTGACGGCTTGGGATTCACTGGACGCGGGGAGGGTATCTCCGCGGTAGCCACCGCCCTGGTGTATCCGCAGTCCGCCGGGCCCGTCAGGTAGCCTGGCCCATCAGTTAGTCTGGAGCGGTGACCCTGCGCTTCTATGACACTGCCTCCGCCGAAGTCCGGAACTTCGTCCCCCTCGTCGAGGGCAAGGTCAGCCTCTACTACTGCGGCGCCACGGTCCAGGGGATGCCGCACGTGGGCCACATCCGGTCAGCCATCGCCTTCGACCAGCTCACCCGCTGGCTGCAGTACCGGGGCCTGCGCGTCACTGTGGTCCGCAACGTGACGGACATCGACGACAAGATCCTCGCCAAATCCGAGGCTTCCTTTGCGCCGGACTTCACCCCGGAAACGGGGGAGGTGGCCCGCGAGGAGTGGTGGGCGCTGGCATACCGCTACGAGCGGGAGTTCCTGAAGGCCTACGACACCCTCGGCGTCTCCCGCCCCACCTACGAACCCCGGGCCACCGGGCACATTCCGGAGATGCACGCCCTGATCCAGCAGCTGATCGACCGCGGCCACGCCTACCCGGCGCTGGACGACTCGGGCGACGTGTACTTCGACGTCCGCTCCTGGGACAAGTACGGCGCGTTGACCCGCCAGAACATCGATGACATGCAGGCAGCGCCCGACGCCGATCCCCGCGGCAAGAAGGACCCCCGCGACTTTGCGCTGTGGAAGGGTTCCAAAGAAGGAGAGCCCGACACGGCCAGCTGGTCCTCGCCCTGGGGTGCCGGGCGGCCCGGCTGGCACCTCGAGTGCTCCGCCATGGTCACCAAGTACCTCGGCACCGCCTTCGACATCCATGGCGGCGGCCTTGACCTGCGGTTCCCGCACCACGAAAACGAGATGGCGCAGTCGCAGGCAGCGGGACACCCGTTCGCCAACTTCTGGATGCATAACGGCATGGTGACCTACCAGGGCGAAAAGATGTCCAAGTCCATCGGCAACACCATCAGCCCCGCCGAAATGCTGGAACTCGCCCCACCGCGCGTGGTCCGCTACTACCTGGGCCAGGCCCACTACCGGTCCGTCCTGGACTACCGTCCCACGTCCCTGCAGGAGGCCGCCGCCGCCGTCGAACGCATTGACGGATTCCTGGCCAAGGCTGCGGCACGCCTCGACGGCGCCGCGGGCATCGTGGACGGCGCCCCCGGTTCCTCTTTCGCTGGTGTCGACGCATTCTGCGAAGCAATGGACGACGACCTCAACGTCCCCCGCGCCCTGGCCGCCCTGCACGAAACTGTCAGGGCGGGCAACACAGCCCTCGCCGAGGGAGACGACGACGCCGCACGGAACGCGATGCACGCAGTCCTCCTCATGACCGAGGTCCTGGGCCTGAACGCCGTGGCAGGCTCCGCGGCGGTGAGCACGCGTGAAGCCGAGGCGCTGGGCGTCCTGGTGGAAGCACAGCTGGCGGCCCGCGCAACTGCCCGTGCCGACAAGGACTGGGCGAGGTCCGACGCCATCCGGGACACGCTTAACCAGGCAGGTGTCGTAGTGGAGGACGGCCCGGACGGCGCCACCTGGAGCCTCAAACGGGACTGAGCGGGCCGCTGCGCCCGATTTTTTTCGGGTCAGTAGACTGGTATGCAGATTCAGTCAGCACAATCAAGGGTGGAACATCATGGCCAACAATGGTCGCCGATCGGTTAAAGCGAAGAAGGGCCCAACCGTCGGAACCGGTGGCCATGGCCGCAAGGCCCTCGAGGGCAAGGGTCCCACGCCCAAGGCCGAGGACCGTGTGTACCACAAGGCGCACAAGGCCAGGCAACTTTCCGAACGGTCCGCAGCAAAGCGCGGGACCGGTGCCCGCAGTGCCGGCGCCGCCAAGTCCGGTCCCAAGGGCCGCGCCACCGAGGAAGTAGTCACGGGGCGCAACTCCGTGGTCGAGGCACTCCGCGCCGGCATCCCGGCGAAGGCCCTCCACGTCGCCATCCGCATCGAAATGGATGACCGGGTCAAGGAATCCCTGAAGCTCGCCGCCGAACGGGGTATTCCGCTGCTGGAAACGGGCAAACCTGAGCTGGACCGGATGACGGATGACGCCGTCCACCAGGGCCTGGTGCTGCAGATCCCGCCCTACGAGTACCAGGACGCCTACGAACTGGCCGAGGAAACCGTGGACAAGTGGAAGAAGGGGCACATTGCCAACGCGCCGCTCTTCGTGGCCTTGGACGGCATCACGGACCCCCGGAACCTGGGTGCGATCATCCGCTCCGTCTCCGCCTTCAGCGGCCACGGCGTCATCGTGCCCGAACGCCGTTCCGTCGGCGTTACCGCCTCGGCCTGGAAAACCAGCGCCGGTGCCGCCGTCCGCGTGCCCGTGGCCCGAGCCTCCAACCTGAACAACGCGCTGAAGCAGTTCAAGAACATGGGCATCTACGTCCTGGGGCTCGACGGCGACGGCGACGTTTCGCTGCCTGACCTCACCCTGGCCACCGAACCGGTGTGCATCGTGGTGGGCTCGGAAGGGAAGGGCCTGAGCCGCCTCGTCCGGGAAAACTGCGACCAGACCGTCTCCATCCCCATCGACTCCGCCATGGAGTCCCTGAACGCCTCGATGGCCGTGGGCATCTCGCTGTACGAGGTTTCCCGCCAGCGAGCGGCGCGATAGCTCCGCCAACCCGTAACCTGCGGGGGTTCCTGGCGCCACAACGGGCGTATTGGCTTGTCAAGTGCCGTTGGCCGCTACTATTTAGGTGATGGTCATGCCGCTTTTCGACACCGAATCCACCATGGACGCCTCCTCTGCCGTTCCCCTCGGTGTCAGCGTCCCGCGCGCTGATTCGGGCGGTACCCGCCACCATGCCGGTGGACGCGCCAATGTTGCCTGCTTTGCCCCTGCCGTGGCCAGCCTGGACATCGTCTACTGCCCTCCCGGGGGCCAATGGCGGGTCCAGAGCCTGCCCAACGTCAGCAAGGGGGTCCACCACGGCATCGTGGAGGACCTGCCGTACGGGTCGCGCTACGGCTTCCGCCCGACGTCGGACGCCAAGCCACTGCCCCCGGTCCTTCCGGCAGGCAACGGCTCCGCCGGCCAGCCCCTGCTGCTGGACCCGTACGGCAGGGGAGTGGACCAGCGCGACGGCTTCCTCACCAGCGTCCGGACCGCCGTCGACTTCGCCTGGGAAGCTGACGAACCGCTGCATCTTCCCTGGCGGAACACCATCATCTATGAAGCGCATGTCCGCGGCCAGAGCATGCTCCACCCCGACGTGCCGGAAGAATTGAGGGGCACCTACGCCGGCCTGGCACACCCCGCCGTTGTGGAACACCTCACAGGCCTGGGCATCACTTCCGTCCAGCTCCTGCCCGTCCACTTCCACATTGATGAGCCGCATCTGCAAGACCTGGGGCTCAGCAACTACTGGGGGTACAACACGGCCGCATTCTTTGCCCCGCACCCCGGGTACGCCACCCGGGCGGCCCAGGAAGCGGGCGCGCAGGCGGTCCAGGACGAATTCAAGGCGATGGTCAAGGCGCTGCACGCCGCCGGGCTGGAGGTCATCCTCGATGTGGTGTACAACCACACGGCCGAGGGCGGAGTGGATGGACCCCTCCTAAGCTTCAAGGGCCTGGGGGAGGACACGTACTACCGGGTGGACGGCTACGGCAAGTACGTCGACACCACCGGCTGCGGCAACACGCTGAACTTCGCTGAGCCGCGGGTAGTCCAGCTGGTGACTGACTCGATGCGGTACTGGGTGGATGAATTCCACATCGACGGCTTCCGCTTCGACCTGGCCGTCTCGATGTGCCGGAACGCGGCGAACGAATTCGACCCCCGGCACCCATTCCTCACTGCCGTCGCCGCCGATCCTGTCCTGTCCGCGGCAAAACTGATCGCCGAACCATGGGACATTGGCTACGGCGGCTGGCAGACGGGCCGGTTCCCCCGGGGATGGGTGGACTGGAACGACCACTTCCGCGACGCGGTCCGGACCTTCTGGGTGGCGGACAGGGCGGCCATTGATTCCGGCGGGCACGGCGGGCCCATGGCCAAACTCGCCGATGCCCTCTCCGGCTCTGCGGGCCTCTTCCAGGCGTCCGGCCGCTCGCGCCTGGCGTCGGTCAATTTTGTCACCGCCCATGACGGCTTCACCATGAACGACCTCGTGTCCTATGACCGCAAGCACAACGAGGACAACGGCGAAGAGAACAGGGACGGGCACGGGGACAACCGGAGCTACAACCACGGCGTGGAGGGTCCTACCGAGAACAGCGTGATCCTGGCACAGCGCGCGCAGTCGCGGCGCAACCTGATGGCGTCGCTGATGGTTTCGCTCGGAGTTCCCATGATCACGGCGGGCGATGAGATGGCAAGGACCCAGCACGGGAACAACAACGCCTACTGCCAGGACAACGCCGTTACCTGGCTGGACTGGACACTGACGCCGGCGGCGCACGAGATGCTGCGCAGCACCAAACGGTACATCCGGCTGCGCAAGGAGTTCCTGGCCGCCCAGCCGCACGACTTCCCGGTCCGGGACGAGCAATCCTATCTCTACTGGTTCGACCAGGACGGCCAGCCCATGTCTGCCGACCGCTGGAACGATCCGCGCCACCGCGTCATGCAGCTCCTGCTGGGTGACGACGGCGGTGACCTGGCAGGCCTCGTGGTGGTAAACGGGGGCGCCACGGACGCGCAGGTCATCCTGCCGGACGCCGGAAGGCAGGCCCCCAGCCTGTTCGAGCTCCGGCTGACCACCTCGCCGCGCCACAAAGAACGGCAGGGCATCCAGGTGGCCTCGGGCGAAACCGACCTTGCGGAAGCCAACTCGATCAGCATCTACCGCACCTGAAACAAGCACCATCAACGATCAGCACAACCAGCCGGCAGGTACCCCAAATGCGCAACCGCTCCATCATTCCCTTGCTCATCACCACATTGGTGGTGCTGGCCATGGTGGCGTTCGGCGGGGCCGGGATACTGGGCCAGCAGACGGAAAGTGCGACGCCGGGAACGGCTTCCAGCCAAACGTCCACTCCGGGCGGCGCGGCTGCGTCCGGGCCGGCGAAGCAGCCTGCGCCGCACCGGGCGGCCAACCCGTCCAGCCTGGCGGAGATCAGGGAATCCGCGCTCCCGGTGGAGGGCCGCCGGGTGCTGGCGCTGATCCGCGAGGGCGGCCCCTTCCAGTACGGCCAGGATGACCAGGTGTTCGGCAACTTCGAGCGCGTCCTGCCGGTCCGGGACCGCGGCTACTACCGCGAATACACGGTCCCCACCCCTGGGGAATTGGACCGGGGTGCGCGGCGCATCGTGGCAGGAAACGGCGGCGAGAAGTATTACACCGGGGACCATTACGGAACGTTCAAGTACATAGTGGAAGGCAGCTAGCACAAGCATGAGAATCTTCTCCGGCGACACCTGGACCCTCGAAGAACTGCAGGAACAGGTGGCCGATGCCGGGCGCCGCAGCGTGGTGGTCCCGCCGGCGGACAGCAAGCGCGCCGTCCTGGAAACCTTTGGTGAGGTCCTGGACTTCCCCGAGCACTACGGCGTGAACCTCGACGCACTGAACGACTCGCTCCACGACTTCGCGGACAGCGTCACCGAGAACGGGAACCCGCCGGTGACGGTCCTGTGGCAGGTGGCCGCGCCCTTCCGCAGCGACCGGTCGTTCGGGATCATCTGCGAAATCCTGCAGGACGCAGAACGGTATGCAGGCAAGGACCTGGCCGTCACCGCTGTGTTGCTCTAAACCAGCCTCCCTCGGAGGGCAGCCTCCCCTGGAAGGCAGTGGCACAGCTAGGTTTTCGGGCGTTCCTCGTGTGACACGTAGGTGTCCAACAACGCGGAGGCCCTGCCGCCGTCGTCCTCCGCCGCAAGGCCCTTCCGCATGCTCTCCGCCTTTTGCCGCCCGGCCGGGAACGGCGGAAGCAGCGGGATCTCAGGGTCGGTCAGGACCTCAATCACCACCGGGCAGTCGGCGGCGAAGGCCTGGTCCCAGGCGTCGCCCACCAGTTCCGGGTCCTCCACGCGGATTCCCTTAAGCCCCAGCAGGTCCGCGTAGCCGGCGAAGGGAAAATCGGGCAGTTCCTGGCTGGCGGCAAACCGCGGC
This sequence comes from Arthrobacter sp. SAFR-044, assembly GCF_051965175.1. GTDB lineage: Bacteria > Actinomycetota > Actinomycetes > Actinomycetales > Micrococcaceae > Arthrobacter. Next base: position 12,177 of record NZ_JBQCMK010000016.1, on the reverse strand, counting down.
TCGGCCTCCGATTCACGCTGCTCCCATGTGACCTCGGTCAGCTCCCGGTTGTTGAAGACGCACACCACGAACCGTGGGTCCTGCCACTGCCGCCAGCGGTGCGCCACGGTTACCAGCTCCGCGATGCCCGCCATCTGCATGGCGCCGTCCCCGGCGAGGGCCACCAGTGGCCGGTCCGGGTGTGCCAGCTTGGCGGCAATTCCGTAGGGAATGGAGCAGCCCATGCTTGCCAGCGTTCCGGACAGATGCGCGGGGACTCCCGTGGGCAGCACCAGCTGGCGGGCGTACCAGTAGACACAGCTTCCGACGTCGACACTCACCTGGGCGTTGCCGGGCAGGCGGCCGTTGAGCTCCCGGACCACCCGCTCCGGGTTGACGGGGGCAGCGGGCACGGCCGCCCGGTCGGCCGCGAGGATACGCCAGTTGCTGACCTCCCCTTCAACATCCGAGCGCCACTGGGTGCGCGGCCGGGGCTCCAGCCTCTGGTTCAAGGCGTCCAGGGCTGATGCCGCGTCGCCGGCCAGGCCTACCTCCACCGGGTAGCGGTTGCCGATCTTCTTTTCATCGATATCGATTTGCACGGCACGGGCGGCCCCGGGCGGCGGATAGAACTCCGTCCAGGGATCATTGGAGCCCACGATGAGGAGGGCGTCGCAGTTGCCCAGCAGGTGCGCACTGGCGGTGGTGCCCAGATGTCCCATGGTTCCCACGGCAAAGGGCAGGTTCTCGTCCACATACGGCTTGCCCAGGAGACTGGTGGCGATGCCGGCCCCAAGCTTCTCCGCCACGGCAACCACTTCCTTGGCGGCGTGCCTGGCTCCCTGGCCCACCAGCAGCGCCACGCGTTCCGCGGAGTTAAGGAGGGCGGCGGCAGCGGCCAGGTCCTCCTCGCGCGGGCTCTTGGCCGCGGCGCTCCAGGACGGAGCGGTGACCACGATGCCATGCTGCTGCTCCAGCTCAGGTGCGGGCGCGGACTGGACATCGTGCGGGATGATGACCACGCAGGGGGAGGAAGTGGCCTTCGCCGTCCGGAAGGCACGGTCCAGCACCATCGGCACCTGCTCCGGCGCGCTGATGAGCTGCACGAACTCTGCTGCGACGTCCTTGAACAACGCAGGCAGGTCGATTTCCTGCATGTAGGCGGACCCCAGCACGGTGCGGCTCTGCTGCCCCACGATGGCCACTACCGGCACGCCGTCCAACTTTGCGTCGTACAACCCGTTGAGCAGGTGGACGGCGCCGGGGCCCTGGGTGGACGTCACCACCCCCACCCCGCCGGTGTATTTCGCATGGCCCACGGCCATGAACGCCGCCGATTCCTCATGCCGGGCCTGGACGAACTCAACCTGCCCCTCCGCGCGGCCCTCAGTCCGGCGGAGGGCGCCCATGAAGCCGTTGATGCCATCCCCGCTGTAGCCGAAGACCCGGTTCACACCCCACGTGGTGAGGCGCTCCACAATCACATCGGCCACCGTACGTTCGGTCATTGAACCCTCCTGGTCGGGTACTGCTGCCTGCCAGGAGCCGTACCCATGAGGCCGGTGGCTAAGCGTTGACGATCAGTCCGAGCTCAGCCTTGGAGGCCAGGGCGTCATGCCGGGGCAGGACGCGGACTGTGTAGCCGAACGGTCCGGAGCGGTCGATGACCAGGGAACCGCTGAACAGGTGGCGCCCGTTACCCAGGTCCTCCTTTACCTGGAGCTCCATCATGGTGATGTCGGCCAGGGCGTCGTTCTCCTCGGCCCTGCCGTAGGCCACCTCAACGCAGACATCCTCCGGAGTGAGCGCGTTCAGCGCCACGTAGGCGTTGACCTGCAGCGTGTCGCCGATCTGCGGATCCTCGGATACGCCCACCGAATCCACGTGCTCCACGTGGACCTGGGGCCAGGCGCCGCGCACCCTGGCCGTCCAGGACGCCAGCGCGCGGGCCTGGGCGTAGGAGTTGGCGGTGGCGCTGCGGCCCGCTTCCGCTGCCGGGCGGTACAGGATGTTCACGTAGTCGCGGAGCATCCGCTCCGCGGAGACGGCCGGCCCGAGGTGCGAGAGGGTGTGCTTGATCATCGACACCCAGTGGGTGGGCACCTTCTCGCTCCGCGTGGTCGAGGGGCCGGCAGCGCCTGCACCTTCGGACACCGTGCTGCCGTAGAAGCGCGGGGCCACCTGCGTTTCCAGGAGCTCGTACAGCGCTGCGGCCTCGATGTCGTCCCGTTCCTCGGGGGAAGCGTCGTTGTTGGCCGTGGGAATCGCCCAGCCGTTCTCGCCGTCGTACATCTCATCCCACCATCCGTCCAGGACGGACAGGTTCAGCGATCCGTTCAGGGCCGCCTTCATGCCGGACGTGCCGCAGGCCTCAAGCGGACGCAGCGGGTTGTTCAGCCACACGTCGCAGCCCGGGAACAGGGTCCGGGCCATGGCGATGTCATAGTTCGGCAGGAACGCGATCCGGTGCCGTACTTCCGGATCGTCGGTGAAGCGCACCAGGTCCTGGATCATCTTCTTCCCGGCGTCATCCGCGGGGTGGGACTTCCCGGCGATGACCAGCTGGATGGGGTGCTCCTTGTGCAGGAGCAGTGCCTTCAGCCGCGCCGGTTCGCGCAGCATCAGCGTGAGCCGCTTATAGGTGGGCACGCGGCGGGCAAAGCCGATGGTGAGGACATCCGGGTCCAGGACGTTGTCGGTCCAGCCGAGCTCGGCGTCAGCCGCGCCGCGCTTCTTCCAGGCTGCGCGCAGCCTGCGGCGGACGTCCTCCACGAGGGCAGCGCGCATCTCGCGGCGCAGAGCCCAGACATCGGCGTCGCTGACGTTGTAGGCCAGGTCCCATTTGCCCAGCGCTTCGGCCTCGCTGCCGAACTGGTCGCGGGCCAGCTTGGAAATGCGGCTGTCCACCCAAGTGGGCACGTGCACGCCGTTGGTGACGGAGGTGATGGGCACCTCGGAGTGGTCGAAGCCTGGCCAGAGGGCGGAGAACATGCCGCGTGACACTTCACCGTGGAGTTTGGCCACGCCGTTGGCGCGCTGGGCGAGGCGCAGGCCCATGACCGCCATGTTGAAGACGGCCGGGTTTCCGTCCGCGTAATTTTCCCTGCCCAGTTCCAGGATCCTGTCCACCGGCACCTCGGGAGCCAGTCCCGCCTGGAAGAAGTGGCTGATCTGGTTGATTTCGAACCTGTCGATGCCGGCCGGCACCGGCGTGTGCGTGGTGAACACAGTGGAGGCGCGCCCGGCGGCCAGTGCTTCATCGAAGGTCAGGGCCTGTTCCCCGGACATCAGTTCCTGGATGCGTTCGATCCCAAGGAACCCCGCGTGGCCTTCGTTGGTGTGGAAGACCTCGGGCGCGGCGCAGCCTGTCAGCTTCTGGAAGGCGCGCAGGGCCTTGACCCCGCCCATCCCGAGCAGGAGTTCCTGCTGCAGCCGGTGGTCGCCGCCGCCGCCGTACAGCCGGTCCGTGATGCTGCGGGCGGCGTCGTCATTGCCCGGCACGTTGGAGTCCAAAAGGAGCAGGGGGACGCGTCCGACGTCGGCACGCCAGATGTGTGCCAGCAGCCGCCTGCCGTTGGGCAGGGGGAGGGAGATTTGCACGGCCTTGCCGTTGCCGTCGGGGGACGGCTCCCGGAGCAGGGTCAGCGGCAGGCCGTCAGGGTCCAGGACTGGGTAGGTCTCCTGCTGCCACGCGTCACGGGACAGTGATTGCTTGAAATAGCCCGCCTGGTACAGCAGGCCCACGCCGATCAGGGGCACGCCCAGGTCCGAGGCAGCCTTCAGGTGGTCGCCGGCAAGGATGCCCAGGCCGCCGGAATACTGGGGGAGGACCTCGGTAATGCCGAACTCGGGCGAGAAGTACGCAATGGAGGCGGGCGCATCCGGGCCCAGGCCCTGGTACCAGCGCGGCTCCTGGAGGTACCGGTCAAGGTCCTGCTCCGCGGCGCGCACCCGTTCCACTACCGACTGGTCGGCGGCGAGCTGCTGGAATTCCTCCCGGCTGACCATGCCCAGGAACCCGATGGGGTCCTGCCCGCTTTCCTCCCACAGGCGCGGGTTCAGCCCGGCGAAAAGCTCGCGGGTGGGGCGGTGCCAGGACCACCGCAAATTGCTGGCCAGCCTGGCCAAAGGCCGAATGGGTTCGGGGAGGACTGTACGGACCGTAAACCTGCGGATTGCCTTCACCTGCGTCACACTAACCGACAACATGCGCTGCCGGAACCAGCTTTCGGTTTCTTTTGGGTAAATGACAGGGGCATGAAGAAATTAGGCCGCGGCACGGCGTTTTTAGTGAGCAGGCTTAGCAATCCGGGTCATTTCTCGCTAACGTCGAGCCTGTGACGACTAACTCAGGAACCAGTGCCGCATCCACCAAAATGCCCCAGCGCAGTATCACCGAGGACCTGCGGTTCGGGCGTTTTCCGATTACCGCCGTGCAGCCCGTCGTCGAGGGCGGCAAGTTTCCGGCCAAGGCCCTGCCCGGTGAAGCCATCGTGGTGGGCGCCACTGCCTTCCGGGAAGGGCATGACCAGCTCGGCGTCAGCGCCGTGCTCCTCGACCCCTCCGGTGCCGAGCGCCAGCGCGTGCGGCTTGCGCCGCCCCGCGGGGAACGGGGCATGGGCACGGACCGCTGGGAAGGCGTGCTCACGCCGTCGGAGACGGGGAACTGGTCCTTTGTCATCGAAGCCTGGCACGACCGCTACGGCACCTGGCACCACAATGCCGAGGTAAAGATCGATGCCGGCGTCGACGTCGAACTCATGCTTGCCGAAGGTGCCAAACTGCTGCGCGAAGCATCCGGGGAGGACTTCCGCAGCGACTGGGACAAAGGCGTCCTCCGGGGCGCGGCCGACAAACTGGCTGACCAATCCCTCAGCACGGAGGAGCGGCTGGCCGCCGGATTCGGGCACGACGTCGCCGGCGTTGTGGCACACCAGCCCATCCGGGAACTTGTCACCGTATCCGAGAAGTACCCCCTCCTGGTGGAGCGCGACCGGGCCGGTCGGGGCGCCTGGTACGAGTTCTTCCCGCGGTCCGAGGGTGCAGTCAAGAACCACGACACCGGCGAGTGGACGTCGGGCAACTTCCGGACCGCGGCAAAGCGGTTGGACGCCGTGGCAGCAATGGGCTTCGATGTCCTCTACATGCCGCCCATCCACCCCATCGGCGTGCAGTTCCGCAAGGGACCCAACAACACCCTGGTGGCCGGTCCCAACGATCCCGGCTCACCCTGGGCCATCGGAGCGAAGGAAGGCGGCCACGACGCCATCCACCCCGACCTCGGATCGTTCGAGGACTTCGACGCCTTCGTGGCCCGCGCCAACGAACTGGGCCTGGAAGTAGCCCTGGACCTCGCGCTCCAGGCGGCCCCGGACCACCCGTGGGTGCAGTCCCATCCGGAATGGTTCACCACGCGGGTGGACGGCAGTATTGCGTACGCGGAAAACCCGCCAAAGAAGTACCAGGACATCTATCCGCTCAATTTCGATAACGACCCGGAAGGGCTTTCCCGGGAAATCCTGCGAATTGTGCTGCTGTGGGTCAGCCACGGCGTAAAGATTTTCCGGGTGGATAACCCGCATACCAAACCAGTGTGGTTCTGGGAATGGCTTATCGCGGAAGTCGAAAAAGCAGCACCTGGCGTAGTTTTCCTGGCCGAAGCCTTTACCCGCCCCGCCATGATGCACGCGCTGGGCCGGGCAGGCTTCCAGCAGTCCTACACCTACTTCACGTGGCGCAACACCAAGAAGGAAATCGAGACCTATTTCGAGGAAGTCAGCCACGAATCCCCGGCGTTCTTCCGCCCCAACTTCTTCGTGAATACTCCGGACATCCTCACGGAGTACCTGCAGTACGGCGGACCGGCGGCGTTCCGGATCAGGGCCGTCCTGGCCTCCACCGGAAGCCCGCTGTGGGGCGTCTATGCCGGCTACGAACTGTACGAGCACGTGGCCCGGCCCGGCGCCGAGGAGTACATCGACAACGAGAAGTTCGAGTACAAGCACCGTGACTGGGACGCCGCAGCCGAGTCAGGGCGTTCGCTGGCCCCGTACATCACCCGGCTGAACCACATCCGGCGCGACCACCCTGCGCTGCTGGACCTGCAGAACCTGACGGTCCACCAAAGCACTGACGCCTCCACCGTGGTCTACTCGAAGCACAAGACCCTCCCTGACGGGTCCAAGGACACCATCATTGTGGTGGTCAACGTGGACCCGCACGTCACCAAGGAATGCAGCGTGGCCCTGGACCTGGCGGCCCTGGAGCTGGACCCGCAGGACATCACGCCGGGCGGCGGCTTCTATGTGGACGACCTCATCACCGGCCAAAGCTGGGAGTGGGGCGAATACAACTACGTGCGGCTTGATCCGCATGTGGAGCCCGCGCACATCCTGAGCGTGAGGAGAATGCATCAGTGAGTTTTAACCCGCAAAGTTCCGGCCACTTCACTCCCAAGAGCACGTTCGAGCTAAATGCGCCTGGCCTTCAGCATGACCCTTTGTGGTACCGGAAGGCAGTGTTCTACGAAGTACTTGTCAGGGCTTTTGCGGATGCCAACGGCGATGGGTCCGGGGATTTCTCCGGACTCATCGACCGGTTGGACTACCTGCAGTGGCTGGGCGTGGATTGCCTCTGGCTGCCACCGTTCTTCCAGTCGCCGCTGCGGGACGGCGGCTACGACATCTCCGACTACAACTCGGTCCTGGACGAGTTCGGCACCATCAGCGACTTCAAGCGGCTCGTAGCAGAAGCCCATGCCCGCGGCGTCCGGGTGATCATCGACCTCCCCCTGAACCACACCTCTGACCAGCACCCGTGGTTCCAGGAATCGCGGAAGGAACCTGACGGGCCCTTCGGTGACTTCTACGTCTGGAGTGACACCGACGAAAAGTACCAGGACGCCCGCATCATCTTCGTTGACACCGAGGAATCGAACTGGACCTTCGATCCCATCCGCCGGCAGTTCTTCTGGCACCGGTTCTTCAGCCACCAGCCGGACCTGAATTTCGAAAACCCCAAGGTGATCGACGCCGTCTTCGACGTGGTCCGGTTCTGGCTGGACCAGGGGATTGACGGTTTCCGGGCGGATGCCATTCCCTACCTCTACGAGGAGGAGGGCACCAACTGCGAAAACCTTCCGGCCACCCACGAGTTCCTCCGCAGGCTGCGGGAAATGGTGGATGAAAGCTACCCCGGCCGCGTGATCATCGCCGAAGCAAACCAGCCGCCCAACGAGGTGGTGGAATACTTCGGCACCGTTGATGAACCCGAGTGCCACATGGCGTTCCACTTCCCCATCATGCCCCGCCTGTACTACGCGCTGCGCGACCAAAAGGCTGCGCCCATCATCGAAACCATGCGCGACACCCCGGACATCCCCGAGGGCGCACAGTGGGGCACGTTCCTCCGCAACCACGACGAGCTGACCCTGGAAATGGTCACCGCCGATGAGCGTGCGGCCATGCTGGGCTGGTACGCCCCGGACCCGCGCATGCGCGCCAACATCGGCATCCGCCGCCGGCTGGCACCCCTGCTCGATAACTCACGGGCCGAAATCGAACTGATCAACGCGCTCCTGCTCTCGCTTCCGGGCAGCCCGTTCCTCTATTACGGGGATGAGATCGGCATGGGCGACAACATCTGGCTCGAGGACCGCGACGCCGTCCGCACCCCCATGCAGTGGAACCCGGACCGGAACGCAGGTTTCTCCCACGCCGATCCCGGCAAGCTGTACCTGCCGCCCATCCAGTCCCTGGTGTACAACTACGCCATGGCCAACGTGGAGGCTGAAGCTGCCCATTCCGGGTCCCTGCTGCGCTGGACCCGGCAGATCCTCAGTGTCCGCAAGAACCACCCGGCGTTCGGGCTCGGCGGCTTCAAGCATGTGGAAGCAGACCACGACGCCGTCCTGGCGTACCTGCGTGAGCTGCCGGACAGCAATCCGGCCGGCGCCAACGGGGAAATCATCCTGTGCGCCTTCAACCTCTCCCAGCACCCGGTCGCAGCCACCCTGCGGATCCCCGAATATGCCGGAAGGGGACTCCGCGACGTGTTTGGCGGACAGGTCTTCCCCGGCATCGGCGACGACGGGACCCTCACCCTGACCCTCGGAAGCCACGATTTCTTCTGGCTTCGGATGCGCTCGGCGGGGTCCAACCCATCGTCGCCCTACACCCAGGCCATGCCAATCCTGTCGATAGAGAACTGAGATGAACCAGCCAATCCTCACTCCCGCCCTTACCGCGCTGCTCAAGGAATGGCTGCCGCAGCAGCGTTGGTTCCCGGTCAAAACCCCCGACTTCGCCATCTCCCAGGCCGGCAGCCTGGGGCTGGCGGACCCCAGCGGACACGCGGCGCTGGCCGTGTTCCTCCTCAACGTCGCCACCCAGCGGCCCGACGGCGGTCAGCGCACCGCCGTCGTCCAGGTTCCCTTGAGCTTCCGGCCGGCGCCGGCCGGGGGCATGGAGCGTGCCCTGGTGGGCGAGGCGGCCGGAATGGATCCCACCCGCCCTTGGGTTTACGACGCCGTTCACGACCCCGACTTCGTGGGCGCCTGGCTGGAGCTCATCCGGCAGGAGGGGAAAGCGGACAGCGGCACCGCGACGGGCTTCCGCGTGGAGGGGCTGTACCGCCTGCCCACCGCGAAGGGCGTTGTGAAGGTGCTCTCCGGTGAGCAGTCCAACAGTTCCGTCATTGTGGACGACGGCGAGTCGGCGGCCATGGTGAAATTCTTCCGCGTCCTTTCGGACGGGACCAACCCGGAAATTGAAGTGGGGGCTGCCCTAACCAAGGCAGGAACTTCGGAAGTCCCTGCCACCCTTGGCTGGGTCAGGGGTGAGTGGCTGGGGCACGGCAACCATGCCTCCTCCGGCTCCGGCCACGGTACCCGGTACGTCCAGGGCGAGCTTGCGGTGGCCCATGAATTCCTCGCCGGTGGCCGTGATGCCTGGCGGCTGGCGGTGGACGCCGCCCGCTCGGGCACTGACTTCACAGCAGAGGCCAGGGCCCTTGGCGCCGCGACCGCCACGGTGCACAAGCGCCTGGCGGAGGCTCTGGGGCAGTCGGCCGGCCCTGGACCCGGCAAGGGACCAGGACCTGCTGTTGCCCAACGTGTCCGGACCGCCTGGGCAGAAGCGCGTGCCGCCGTCGGACCTTACGACGACGCCCTGGACGCCCTGCTCGCGAACCTGGACAAGGCCCCCGCCGGGCCGCTGCAGCGGATTCATGGCGACCTCCACCTGGGCCAGATCCTCCAGGTCACAGGCCAGTCCGGCGACGAGTCGCGCTGGGCCATCCTGGACTTCGAGGGCGAGCCCCTGAGGCCCATCGCCGAACGTAACGTCCCGGACGTGCCCCTGCGCGACGTCGTCGGGATGCTGCGGTCCTTCGACTACGCCGCTGGAGCAGCCCAGCGCGAGCAGGAGGGTGCGCAGGTCCCGGACAGCTGGGTTGACGACTGTGCCGATGCCTTCCTGGCAGGGTATGCCGGGGTCATTCCCGGAACGGTGGACCGAACCTCACCGCTGTTTGTGGCATTGTGGCTGGACAAGGCACTGTACGAAGTTGTTTATGAAATGCGAAACAGGCCCGACTGGGTGGCGATTCCAGTAAACGCCTCCAGGCGGCTCCTGGGCAGCAACGGTGCCGGCGACTCCGCCGGTGCAGCATCGGAAGGTAACGAAATGACAGGCTCAGCACGAACTGACCGCCCGGGGGTGCCCCTGCACGTGGATGAAGGCACCCTGGGCAGGATCGCCAACGGTGAACACCACGCCCCCCACTCCGTCCTGGGCGCCCACCTGGACGACTACGGGCATGTCACCATCCGCACCGTGAAGCACCTCGCCGAAGCAGTCACCGTGGTCACGCAGGCCGGTGAAGTTCCCATGGAACACGAGGCCCACGGCGTATGGGTTGCCGTCCTGGAACCGCTGGAGCAGGGACACGTTCCCGACTACCGGCTCGCGGTTACCTACCCCGGCAAGGACCCGGTGACCATTGACGAGCCCTACCGCTACCTGCCCACAGTGGGCGAAGTGGACCTCCACCTCATCGGTGAAGGCCGGCACGAGAAACTGTGGCAGGTGCTCGGCGCGCACGTCAGGCATTACAAGTCAACGCTGGGGGACGTCAACGGTGTCTCCTTCGCCGTGTGGGCCCCCAACGCCCAAGCCGTCCGCATCAAGGGCGACTTCAACGCCTGGGACGGACGGGAAAACTCCATGCGTTCACTGGGATCCTCCGGTGTTTGGGAAGTCTTCATTCCCGGCGTGGCCGCAGGGGCCTGCTACAAGTTCGAGATCCTGACCCGCGGCGGCTACTGGGTTGAAAAGGCCGACCCGCTGGCATTCGGCACCGAGGTGCCCCCGCTGACTGCCTCCAGGGTGGTGGAGCCGTCCTACGCCTTCAAGGACGATGAATGGATGGAAACGCGTGCCAAGCGCGACCCCCACAACTCGGCCATGAGCGTCTACGAAGTGCACCTCGGGTCGTGGCGCCTGGGCCTGGGCTACCGCGAACTCGCCCAGGAACTGGTGGAGTACGTCAAATGGCTCGGGTTCACGCACGTGGAATTCATGCCCGTAGCGGAGCACCCGTTCGGCGGTTCCTGGGGCTACCAGGTCACGTCCTACTTCGCACCCACCTCCCGTTTCGGGCACCCTGACGAGTTCCGCTACTTGGTGGACTCCCTGCACCAGGCCGGGATCGGGGTCCTGCTGGACTGGGTACCCGCGCACTTCCCGAAGGATTCCTGGGCGCTGGCCAGGTTCGACGGCGAGCCCCTCTACGAACACTCCGACCCGGCCCTTGGGGAACATCCCGACTGGGGCACCCTGATCTTCGACTTCGGCCGCACCGAGGTCCGGAACTTCCTTGTGGCCAACGCACTGTATTGGCTGGAGGAATTCCACATCGATGGCCTGCGCGTGGACGCGGTCGCCTCCATGCTCTACCTCGACTACTCACGCCAGGAAGGCCAGTGGCGGCCCAACCGCTTTGGCGGCAGGGAGAACCTCGAAGCCATCTCCTTCCTGCAGGAAGTGAACGCCACCGTCTACAAGACCCACCCCGGTGCCGTCATGATCGCGGAAGAATCCACGGCGTTCCCGGGCGTTACCGCTCCCACGAGCCACGGCGGCCTGGGCTTCGGCCTGAAGTGGAACATGGGCTGGATGCATGATTCCCTCAAGTACATCTCCGAGGACCCCTACAACCGCAGGTGGCACCACGGCACGGTGACGTTCTCCCTGGTCTATGCCTTCACGGAGAACTTCCTGCTGCCCATCAGCCACGATGAAGTTGTCCACGGCAAGGGCTCGATGCTCCGCAAGATGCCCGGTGACCGCTGGCAGCAGCTGGCCAACCTTCGCGCCTTCTTTGCCTACCAGTGGGCGCATCCGGGCAAGCAGCTCATCTTCATGGGCACCGAGTTTGGCCAGGAAGCCGAGTGGTCCGAACAGCACGGCCTGGACTGGTGGCTCGCGGACATCCCTGCCCACAAGGGACTCCAGCTGCTGACCAAGGACCTCAACGAGCTGTACGCAGCTACTCCGGCCCTGTATTCGCAGGACAACGTCCCTGCCGGCTTCCAGTGGATCAATGGAGGAGACGCGGACCGAAACGTCCTGTCCTTCATCAGGTGGGACGCCGACGGCAATCCGATTGTCTGCGCCATCAACTTCTCCGGTGCCCCGCATGTGGGCTACACCCTGGGAGTCCCCACGGCCGGGGCCTGGACCGAGGTCCTGAACACCGACCACACCACGTACGGGGGATCCGGTGTGCTGAACGACGGCGCATTGAAGGCAACAGACGAAGGACAGGACGGCCAGCCGGCGACGCTGACTGTCACGCTGCCTCCGCTCGGCGCGGCCTACTTCAAGCCGGGAGCATCAACGGCCGGCTGATCTCACCGCCCGTGTCCACGAAGGCGCGGAATCCGCGGGATTCCGGGCCTTTCGGCTGCCGGCGGCGGGTTACTTTGGGGTGGACTGGCGATCCCGGAAGAGTGGTGGTACAGTTTATTTCCGCGCTGCTCCACGGAGTCAGACGGAAAACCGATCCCCCAAGCTTACGCTGAGGATGGTCGCGGATGCCGGTTTGACACGCACGAAGCCAGCGGGTAAGTTTGAAAAGTTGCTCCGGAGCGATCCTGAACGAGGGTTTGGGTGGTGCCGGGTGTGTCTGTTGTTTGAG
>NZ_JBQCMK010000015.1:0-97209 GCF_051965175.1 Arthrobacter sp. SAFR-044 | reverse complement strand
CGCCGGAACAATCATTGAGGTCGAGGCCCCAACCACACGGTTGGGGCCTCCCACATTTAACAAACAAAACACCACACGCGCCGGCCGTTTCAACAGCACGCCCCGCCAGATTCTGCCCGCTTTCCTCCGACGCGCCATCTCCTCCTGCCCGGTTACCTGAGACGCCCCACCAGATCCCGCCCCCAGCCCACAGGACATGATGGCGCGTCTGGGGGGTGAGTGCAGGACGTGATGGGGCGTTGGGGGAGAAGGTGCAGGACGTGATGGGGCGTTGGGGGAGAATGTGCAGGACGTGATGGGGCGTTGGTTGTGAAGATGGCCACGATCCCGGTCCCAGGGCCTGCACTGTTCGGGGGGGTTTGGTGGCTCCACTAGAATTGATGAAGATGTACGGACTTCGAAGCGCTTGATTTCGGGTTGCGTAGGAAACGAAACGAGCGGCTGCAGTTGCGCCAGTGGTCGGCTCACAACAGGAGGAATCCACATGGCCGAGCATAACGGTGGCAACCGAGGCAACGACCGGGGCGCGTTCCGCGGCAACAACAACTCCGGCGGTGAGCCCCGCGGATTCCGGTCCCGGTCCGATCGCGATGGCAACAGCTTCTCCCGCGGCGGCGGTGCCGGCGGTGGCGAGCGGAAGCCTTTTAGTGATCGTGACCGCAAGCCGTTTGGCGACCGTCCCCGTCGCGATGGCGAGGGTGACCGGGGCGGTTTTGGCGGCGGTGCCGGCGGTGGCGAGCGGAAGCCTTTTGGTGATCGTGACCGTAAGCCGTTTGGTGACCGTCCGCGCGGCGATGGTGAGGGTGACCGCCGTGGTTTTGCTGGCGGTGATCGTGACCGTAAGCCGTTTGGTGACCGTCCGCGCCGCGACGGTGAAGGTGACCGTCGCGGTTTTGGCGGCGGTGCCGGCGGCGGCGAGCGGAAGCCTTTTGGTGACCGTGACCGTAAGCCGTTTGGTGACCGTCCGCGCCGCGATGGCGAGGGTGACCGCCGTGGTTTTACGGGCGGTGACCGTGACCGTAAGCCGTTTGGCGACCGTCCCCGTCGCGATGGCGAGGGTGACCGCCGTGGTTTTACGGGCGGTGACCGTGACCGTAAGCCGTTTGGCGACCGTCCGCGCCGCGACGGTGAGGGTGACCGTCGTGGTTTTGGTGGTGGCGACAACCGCAAACCGTTCGGGGACCGGCAGGACCGCGCACCCCGCAGCTTCGATCGCGGTGACTCCCGCGCTGATTCAGGCCGTGGTGGCGGCCCCCGCGGCTTTGGCCGCGATCGGCAGGAAGACCGTCCTGTCCGCGTGCCCAACGCCGCTGACCTCCGCAGCGCCAACCGCCCGGACCGGGAACGCTCGCCCGAGATCGATGAAGACGTCACGGGCAAGGAACTGGACCGCGCCACCCAGCACCAGATCAAGACCCTCGAAGCCAAGAGCTCGGAATGGGTGGCCCGCCACCTGGTGATGGCTGGCCGTCTCATCGATGACGAGCCGGAGCTTGCCTTCCAGCACGCCCTGGCAGCCAGCCGCCGTGGCGGCCGGCTCGCCGCTGTCCGTGAAGCCGTTGGCCTGACTGCCTACGCCGCCGGGCACTACGGTGAGGCGCTTCGCGAGTTCCGCACCTTCCGCCGCATCAGCGGTTCCAACGTCCACCTCCCCGTCATGGCGGACTGCGAGCGTGGACTGGGACGCCCCGACCGCGCCCTGGATGTGGCGCGCTCGGAGGAAGCCCAGGACCTGGATGCTCCCGGGAAGGTGGAACTGGCAATCGTCGCGGCCGGCGCGCGCACCGACCTGGGCCAGCTGGACGCGGCAGTAGCCGAACTTGAAATCCCGCAGCTGGACATGAACCGCGCGTTCTCCTACAGCCCGCGACTCTTCCGCGCCTACGCCGACGCGCTGGCTGCGGTAGGACGCGAAGACGAGTCGCAGAAGTGGAGCCGGCAGGCCGTCGTGGCAGAAAATGCCCTGGGCCTGGGCGCCGACGAGGAACCCGAGATCATCGACCTCGGCTGGGATGAGGAAGAGGAAGCCCGGGAAGAGGCAGAACGCCGCAGGATGCTGGACCAGGCCTCCAAGGGCGCTGGGGCCGAAACGCCCGCAGCAGGTCCCACGGAGGCATCGGCCGGAAGTGCCCGCGCAGCCGAGGCGAAGTCCTCACAGGACAGCAGCATCGACGACCAGGATGCCGACTACTTCGTTTCCGACGACGCAGAATCGGACCAGGACTCGGCGGAACACGACGAGCTCGACTCCGTGCCCGCCGACGACGCCGATGCTGACAATGCCAGCGCAGACGATGCCGACGCGGACAACGCAGAAGCCCAGGACAACGCAGGCATTGAGCACGACCAAGACCGCCGGGAAGACTGACCACAGATGAGCGATGTTTCCCTGGTTTCCCGCTTCGATGCACTTCTCGCCGACCTGGACGGCGTGGTCTACGCCGGGCCCAACGCCATTCCCGGAGCTGTTGAATCGCTGAAGCAGCTTTCCGGGCTAGGCATAGGCCTTGGCTATGTCACCAACAACGCCTCCCGGTCGCCGGCAGAAGTGGCAGCACATCTGCGTGAGCTTGGTGCACCGGCGGAGGACAACCAGGTGGTCAGCTCCTCCCAGGCGGCGGCCGAGCTGCTCGCCTCGATGCTGGCACCCGGGTCCAAAATCCTGATTACCGGCAGCCCGGCGCTGGCCCGGGAAATTGAGCTGGTGGGCCTGGTGCCGGTAGCCGGACAGGATGAGGACCCGGTCGCCGTGGTCCAGGGTTTCAGCCCCGCCATTGGGTGGAAGGACCTGGCGGAAGCCACCTATGTGGTGAACGCCGGCGCCCTCTGGGTGGCCACCAACACGGACATGTCCATTCCCCAGGCGCGCGGCATCGCTCCCGGCAACGGCACCCTGGTGGCCGCCGTCGCTGCAGCCACCGGCCAGCAGCCGAAAGTTGCGGGCAAACCGGAAGCGCCGCTGTTCCATTCGGCTGCCAAGCGGCTTGGCGCCGGCCGACCCCTGGTGGTGGGAGACCGGCTGGATACGGACATCCTTGGCGGCAATAATGCCGGCTTCGCCACCGTGGCTGTCCTGACCGGCGTCGACACGCGCGAGACCATCCTGGCAGCCCGCTCCGCCGAACGTCCCGGTTACATCATCGAAAACCTTGCGGACCTGCACCGGCCGTACCCGGAGGTCACGCACGACGACGGCACCTACACGTGCGGGCAGTCAACGGCGCGCGTGGCCAACGGAGCAGTGGGCATCATTGGCAGGCAGGACGACCTGAACGCTTGGCGCGCGGCGTGCGCGGCTTGGTGGGCGGAGACGCCCGACGCCCCAGCGGCACAGGCACCCAAGCTCGTGTGGCTGGATCACTAGACTGGTTCAATGACTGAGCTGACCGAACCGGACGACTCGACAGCCCAGCCCGCCCCGGAGTGGCCGCACGCGGCCATGCGGGACCGCGGGCAGGAGACCACCGATCCACAGGTGGCCCGCGCCATGGCCAGGCTCCTCGACATCCCCGGCCTCCCGACCGCGGACCACGAAACCGTCTACAACGAACTCCACGATGAACTGCTGGCCGCCCTCAACAGCGATCCCATCGACCAGGTCCGGGCGGCAACCGACCGAGCCGGCGGGGCCGCCTGATGCCGGTACGCCTCGACCAGGCATTGGTGGCCCGCGGCCTGGCGAGGTCGCGGACCCACGCGGCCTCGCTTATCGCCGAGGGCAAGGTCACCTCCGCCGGCCAGGTGCTGGCCAAAGCCTCCCTGCAGGTTGATGACAGCCGTGACCTGGCCGTCGAACTTGATGACCAGGACACCTACGCCAGCCGCGCCGGCCACAAGCTGGGCGGCGCCCTCGACGCCTTCCCGGACGTTTCGGTCCAAGGCAAAAGGTGCCTTGACGCCGGTGCCTCTACCGGCGGCTTCACGGACGTCCTGCTGAGGCGCGGTGCCGCGCACGTGGTGGCGGTCGACGTCGGACACGGCCAGCTGGTGCCGCACCTCCGCAACGACCCGCGGGTGGACGTCCATGAGGGCATGAACGTCAGGTACATGGCACCGGCCGACATCGGCGGCCCCGCCGCCCTGACCGTGGCCGACCTGTCCTTCATCTCCCTCACCCTCGTGGTGCAGCCGCTGGCTGACTGCACCGAGCCAGGCGGCGACCTGGTGCTCATGGTCAAGCCACAATTCGAGATCGGCAAGGACCGCCTGGGCCGCACGGGCGTCGTTACGTCGGAGCGCGAGCGGCGGATGGCCGTGGAAAAGGTGGCCAGGGCAGCGCTCGACGCCGGCCTGGACCTGTGCGGCCTGGCGGCGAGTCCGCTGCCGGGACAGGACGGAAACGTCGAATACTTCCTGTGGATAAAACGCAGGATCACCCAAGACTTGCCTAAGATCGAAGAGCGAGAGGCAGCAGCCGCTGCCTTGCTCGGACGAATCTGGCAGAACCACTAGAGAGCGGAACCTGATGAGCAGGCGTGTACTGGTCCTTGCCCACACCGGCCGCGAGGAGTCACTGAAGGCCGCCTGGGAAGCCTGCGCCCTGCTGCATGCCTCAGGCATGGTCCCGGTGATGCAGGAGTCCGAGCTGGGGGACATGGAACGGTTCTTCGGGCACCTGGCCCAGCCGGTGGAGGTGCTCCACGACCATGTCCAGCTGCCCGACGTCGAACTCGTGATGGTCCTCGGCGGCGACGGCACCATCCTGCGGGCCGCTGAACTGGTCCGCGAGGTGGACGTGCCGCTGCTGGGCGTCAACCTTGGCCATGTGGGCTTCCTGGCGGAAAGCGAGCGGGCCGACCTTGCCCAGACCGTCGAATGGATTGCCAGCCGGGAGTACACCGTTGAAGAGCGGATGACCATCGATGTCCAGGTCTGGGTGCGCGGCCAGAAGATTTGGCACACCTGGGCTTTAAACGAGGCCGCCATCGAGAAAGCCAACCGCGAACGGATGCTGGAAGTCGTCACCGAGGTGGACGAGCGGCCCCTGACGTCCTTCGGCTCCGACGGCATCGTGCTGGCCACCCCCACCGGGTCAACGGCCTACGCGTTCTCCGCCGGTGGACCGGTGGTGTGGCCCGAGGTGGAGGCGTTGGTCATCGTGCCCATCAGTGCCCACGCGCTCTTTGCCAAGCCCCTCGTCGTGTCGCCCCGGTCCAGGCTTGCTGTTGAGGTGCTGGGCCGGACCGACGCCCAGGGGGTGCTGTGGTGCGACGGCCGGCGCTCCGTGGACTTGCCGCCCGGCGCACGCGTGGAAGTGACCAAATCGGCCACCCCGGTCCGCCTTGCCCGCACCCACCAGACCCCCTTCTCGGCCCGCCTGGTCCGCAAGTTCGAGCTGCCCATCCACGGCTGGCGCGGCCCGGTTCCCAAGTCGGATGCCGTGCACACGGGTCCCATCCCCATTGTGCGCACGCCACGGCCCATGCCGCCGCTGCCGGTACCGCATGCGGAGAACCCCGGCAGCGATCCCGATCCGTCGACTGCGAAGTGAAGCCATGCTTGAAGAACTGAGAATCCGCGACCTGGGCGTCATCACCGACGCGACGCTTCCGCTCGGCCCCGGACTGAGCGTGGTGACCGGCGAAACCGGTGCCGGCAAGACCATGGTGGTCACCGCCGTCGGACTGCTGCTGGGCGCCCGATCCGACGCCGGCGCCGTCCGGAGCGGCGCCAAGAGTGCCACGGCGGAAGCGGTGCTCAAACTCGACGCCGGACACCCGGCCATTGCCCGTGCCCTTGACGCCGGTGCCGAAGCCGAGGAGTTCGACGGCGGCGCGGAGCTCATCCTGGCCCGCCGCCTGGGTGCCGACGGCCGCAGCCGCGCTTTCCTGGGCGGCCGTGCCGCCCCGGTGGGCGTCCTGGCCGAGATCGGCGAATCCCTTGTGGTGGTGCACGGCCAGTCGGACCAGATCCGGCTCAAAAGCGCCACGGCCCAGCGGGAAGCCCTGGACAAGTTCGCCGGGGACAACCTGGCCGGACCGCTGGGTGCGTACCAGGAGCTGTACAGCCGGTGGAAGGCCAGCCAGGCAGAACTGGACAGCCTGCGGAGCGCCGCCCGGGACAGGCTCCGCGAAGCCGAATCCCTGGAGGCAGCCCTCGCGGAAATCGACGAGGTGGACCCGCAGCCGGGGGAGGACGAGCTGCTGAAGGCTGAGGCCGTCAAGCTCGCCAATGTGGAGGAACTGCGGATCGCCGCCAGCACGGCACACCAGGCCCTCATTGCCGAAGATTTCGGTGAAACCGGTGACGCCACCACACTGGTGGATGCCGCCAAACGCACGCTGGAGCACGTGGCGGAGCACGACGCCGAACTTGGGTCCGCGGCCGCCCGGCTTGCAGAGGTGGGGTTCCTGCTCAACGACATTGCCACCGAACTGGCCAGCTACCAGGCGGGCCTGGATTCGGAGGGCCCGGAGCGGCTCGCGGAGATCGAGGACCGGCGGGCAGCGCTGGCCAAACTGGTCCGCAAGTACGCGCCCACCATTGACGAGGTGCTGGAGTGGGCGGAGAAGGCACGCGTCCGGTTCGACGAGCTCCAGGACGACTCCTCCCGCATCGAGGCGCTGGACGCGGAGGTGGTCCGCGCCGAAGCGGAACTGAAGAAGCAGTCCGCGGCCATCAGCAAGATCCGGGGCAAAGCCGCCAAGGACCTTTCTGCCCGTGTCAGCGCCGAACTGAAAGCCCTTGCCATGGCTGACGCCACCCTGGTGATCAACCTGGAGGCCGCCGGCCAGCTGGGCCCGCACGGAGCGGACGAGATCAGCTTCCTGCTGCAGCCGCACTCCGGAGCCCCGGCCCGGCCGCTGGGCAAAGGGGCGTCCGGTGGTGAATTGTCCCGGGTGATGCTCGCCATCGAAGTGGTGCTCGCCGCCGTCGACCCCGTCCCCACGTTTGTGTTCGACGAGGTCGATGCCGGCGTGGGCGGACGCGCCGCCGTCGAGATCGGCCGCCGGCTGGCCATGCTGGCGCGCCACGTTCAGGTGTTGGTGGTCACGCACCTTCCCCAGGTGGCCGCCTTTGCCGACCAGCACATCACTGTGACCAAAACGTCCGTCAGGGGAGCCGACGGCGGCACGGCCACCGGATTCACTTCCAGTGACGTCCGGCTCCTTGACGGGCCGGAACGCGTGCGTGAGCTCGCCCGCATGCTGGCCGGCCAGGAGGACTCCGAGTCCGCACAGGCGCACGCCCAGGAACTGCTGGATGACGCCAAACTCCTGCCACAACGGGCCTGACGGGACAACCACGGGAAGGCTCAATTGATGATAGGCTCGAATTCCGTGGTGCAGCGATCAAATTCCCGTGTAAATTCCCGGTTCCCGGGCTCCTCCAAGATGACCAAGCACATCTTCGTCACCGGCGGCGTGGCGTCCTCGCTCGGCAAGGGACTGACGGCCTCCAGCCTCGGTCACCTGCTCCGGGCACGCGGCCTGTCCGTCACGATGCAGAAGCTCGATCCCTACCTGAACGTGGATCCGGGCACGATGAACCCCTTCCAGCACGGTGAGGTCTTCGTCACCGACGACGGCGCCGAGACGGACCTGGACATCGGGCACTACGAGCGCTTCCTCGACGAGAACCTTGAGGGTTCGGCGAACGTGACCACCGGCCAGGTGTACTCCACGGTGATCGCCAAGGAACGGCGCGGCGAATACTTGGGTGACACCGTCCAGGTCATCCCGCACATCACGGACGAAATCAAGCGCCGCATGCGGCTGCCTGCTGAAGGCAAGAACGCCCCCGACGTCATCATCACCGAAATCGGCGGCACCGTTGGCGACATCGAATCCCAGCCGTTCCTCGAATCGGCCCGCCAGGTCCGCCAGGACGTGGGCCGCGGCAACGTCTTCTTCGTCCACGTGTCACTGGTCCCGTACATCGGACCGTCGCAGGAACTGAAGACCAAGCCCACCCAGCACTCGGTGGCAGCCCTGCGCTCCATCGGTATCCAGCCCGAAGCCATCGTCATCCGGTCCGACCGCGAGATCCCGGAAGCCATGCGCGCCAAGATCGGCCGCATGTGCGACGTCGACCTCGAAGCCGTCATCGGCTGCCCGGATGCCCCCAGCATCTACGACATCCCCAAGACCCTGCACGCCCAGGGCCTGGACTCCTACATCGTCCGTGCCCTGGACCTGCCGTTCAAGGACGTGGACTGGACCAGCTGGGACCGTCTCCTGGAGGCCGTCCACAACCCCAAGCACCAGGTGGAAATTGCCCTGGTGGGCAAGTACATCGACCTTCCGGATGCCTACCTCTCGGTGACCGAAGCCCTGCGTGCCGGCGGCTTCGCCAACGAAACCAAGGTCAAAATTCGGTGGGTCCCGTCCGACGAGTGCGAGACCCGTGAGGGTGCCATTAAGGCGCTCGACGGCGTGGACGCCATCTGCGTGCCGGGCGGCTTCGGCATCCGCGGCCTTGAAGGCAAGCTGGGCGCCCTGAAGTTCGCCCGCGAGACCAAGCTGCCCGTGCTGGGCCTGTGCCTTGGCCTGCAGTGCATGGTCATCGAGTACGCCCGCAACGTGGTGGGCATGGAGGGTGCTTCCTCGAGCGAGTTCGAGCCGGATTCGAAGTACCCGGTCATCGCCACCATGGAAGAGCAGCTGGAGTTCGTTGAAGGCCGCGGCGACCTGGGCGGCACCATGCGCCTGGGCCTCTACGAAGCCAAGCTCGACGAGGGCTCGGTCATCGCCGGCACCTACGGCAAGACCACCGTCAGCGAACGCCACCGGCACCGCTACGAGGTCAACAACAAGTACCGCCAGCAGATTGCCGACAAGGGCCTGGTGTTTTCGGGCACCTCCCCGGACGGCAAGCTCGTCGAATTCGTTGAGCTGCCCGCCGACGTCCACCCGTACTACGTGGCCACGCAGGCGCACCCCGAGCTGAGCTCCCGGCCCACCCGCCCGCACCCGTTGTTCGCCGGGCTGGTCAAGGCTGCCCTGGACCACCAGGGCAACGGACACCAGGACGCCAACCACCAGGGCGCTGCCGACACGGCTGCGCCCGCGGCGGGGGAGCCTGCAGCATCGGGTACCGTTACCGCTAAGTAGTCAATAGAACAAAAAGGACGGCGCGATGCCTGGTACACCTGAAGCCACCCCTGCCAAACAGGTTTCGGATGCACCAAGCCCGCGCCGTCTTTTGTCCACGGAGAAGGTCTACCAGGGCCGGATCTGGGACGTCGTCAGTGACACCTTCCAGCTCTCCGAGTCCGGCGACGCCCTCACGCGTGACTACATCGACCACCCGGGCGCTGTCGCCGTCCTGCCCATGAACGGCGAAGGCCAGATCCTGCTGCTGAAGCAGTACCGGCACCCCGTGGGCATGGACCTTTGGGAAGTCCCCGCCGGCCTGCTGGACGTCGAAGGCGAAGACTTCCTGGTGGGGGCGGCGCGGGAACTCGCCGAGGAAGCGGACCTGGCCGCCGGGACCTGGAACGTCCTGGCCGATGTCTTCAATTCCCCCGGATCCTCCAGCGAGGCCATCCGCATCTACCTGGCCCGCGACCTCACCGAGGTGCCGCATCACGAGCGCCACGAGCGGACGGACGAGGAAGCGGAGATCGAGTTCCACTGGATCAGCCTGGACGATGCCGTGGCCTCCGTACTGGCAGGCCGCCTGCACAACCCGTCCGCCGTCGTCGGGATCCTTGCCGCCGCTGCCGCACGGGCCGGCAACTATGAAGGTCTTCGTCCCGCCGACGCCCCCTGGCCCGCGCACCCCAGCCAGCGGTGATGGGTCCCGGTCCCTCGGCTGAAGCGCCCCCGGTCGCTGAACCGGCCCCCAACGCTGAAACTGCGAACCCTGCAGCGGCTGCCACCGCCCCGGCTATACCGGCCGCGATCGACCGCGGAATCACTGACTACCTCCAGCACGTGGGCGTGGAACGGGGCCTGGCCGTGAACACCCTGGCAGCTTACCGGCGGGACCTCGCACGCTACGCCCGCTACCTCGCCGCCGCCGGGTGCAAGCGCCCCGGGGAGATCACGAGGCATCACGTCACAGGGTACGTCCGTGCCCTGTCGGACGGATCCGATGGCGGCTCCGCCCTGGGCGTGCGTTCCGCGGCACGGACGGTTGTGGCCGTACGGGGACTCCACAAGTTCTGGGCCCTGGAGGGGTTCACGCCAACGGATCCGGCCAGCGAAGTGCACCCGCCGATGGCCGGCAAGCGGCTGCCCAAAGCCATCAGCGTTGACGAGGTGACCCGCATCCTCGAAGCGGCGGGAACTGACACCGCCACGGGACTGCGGGACCGCGCCCTGCTTGAATTCCTCTACTCCACCGGCGCCAGGATCAGCGAAGCCGTTGGGCTGGACGTTGACGATATATCCCTGGCGGAGCCGGAGTCCGGGCCCGCCATTGTCCGCCTGTTCGGCAAGGGATCGAAGGAACGCCTGGTGCCACTTGGCTCATACGGGGCACGGGCACTGGATGCCTACCTGGTCCGTGGGCGCCCGCTGCTTGCCGCCAAAGGGAAGGGCACGCCGGCGCTGTTCCTCAATGCCCGCGGCGGCAGGATCAGCCGGCAGAGTGCCTGGACCATCCTGAAGGCGGCGGCGGAGAAGGCCAACATCACCCGTGATGTCTCGCCGCACACCCTGCGGCATTCCTTTGCTACCCACCTGCTGGAAGGCGGGGCGGACGTACGGGTGGTGCAGGAACTGCTGGGCCACGCCTCCGTGACCACCACGCAGGTGTACACACTGGTCACTGCCGACACACTCCGCGAGATCTACGCCGCGGCGCATCCCCGGGCATTGGGCTGAACACGGTCCTGACACCGGGCCTTGGGTCGATTCCCACGATAATTTTCCCGCTGCTGTAAGAATCAGCGCTGCCCGGGACACTTAGTCTTCAGGAAGAAGTCATCACGTGTCCGGGGGAAATACTATGTTGGCAGCGGACGAGCAGGCATTCATCGATCTGCATTCCCGGCATTCGGGGCGGGTCTACCGGTACATCGCCTGCCGCATCAGCGACACGGGCCGGGCCGAGGAGCTGGCGGCCGATGTGTTCCGGATTGCCTGGCAGAAGCAACTTCCGGAACCACCCGGCATCGGCTGGCTGCTCGCAACGGCCCGGCATGTGCTCGGCAACGAGTACAAGGGCCGTCGCCGCCGCCAGGAACTTCTCGACCGGTTGCAGGACGAGGCACGCAGCAAGGTCCCGCAGGAGGAGACCGGGGAACAGTCCGCGGTAGCGGACGTACTTGGCCGCCTTCGGGAACGGGACCGCGAGATCCTCATGCTCTGTTACTGGGATGACCTGACCATCTCCGAACTTGCCCAGGCCTTTGAATGTTCCGCCTCAACGGCTGCCGTGCGGCTGCACCGTGCACGCCGGGCGTTCGCCAAAGCTGCACCAGCCCAGCTCATGACCGAACGGAAGGACTAGCCATGGATCGGATCGAGCAGTTGATGAAGGCAGCCAAGCCCCGGCCCACGGCACCGAATGAGGTGGCCGGAGGCGACGCGGCCCACGGGTTGGGGCCCATCGTGGAAACGGAAGTCATCCACCTGGCCGCCCGGGCACCGGAACGCCGAACCCAGCGGGGACGGACAGCCGTCCGCACAGCTGCTGCGACAGTGCTCGCTGCGGCAGCTGTGGCCGGCGCCGTATACGTGGGCGGAACCATGGCACAGAGGCCCATGCCCGGCCCCGCCGTGGCGCCCTTGGAGCCAGCCGGAAGCCCTGCTTCGGCCAGCCCGTCGGCCACACCGCCGGCCAGTGGAAAACCCACAGCCACCGCGCCATCCTCCACCGCACAACCGGGAAACCCCGCCGCCGGTGGCCTGAGCACCGGCGGGGTGCCCTGCACCATGGACAACGTGGACCTGCAGCGAAGTGACCAGCAGCGCATTATCTTCCCGATCCCCGCCGACCAACAGCATCTCTACACCGTCCTGGGTTGTGCCGGCGGTTGGCTGGCCTTCTCCATCTCGGATGAGGGAGCCAAAGCCCTCCAACTCGATGGCGGCAACGCCTGGTACCAGATTGCCAGGCTGCAGGACAGCCGGTTCCTTTGCGATTTCCGCCAGCAGACCGCCAGCGTCCTGAACTGGGAGTTCCAGGCGCTCAACAACCAGGGCCTCACACCCCAGGAAGCGATGGACCGGGACTTTGCCACCAAGGGGCTGCCGGTGGAGCTCCGGCAGCAACTGGTTGGCGAGGGCCCGTCCGGCGGATAGCTTCAGGGCCCGCTGGCAGCTATAGGGTTGTGCACATGAAATCCTCCCAGGTGACCCTCTGCTTCCTGCTCCGCGACGGGGAGAACGGGGCCGAAGTCCTCCTGGGGCTCAAGCAAACGGGGTTCGGCAAAGGCAAGATCGTGGGCATCGGCGGCCATGTGGAACCGGGGGAGACCGACGCGCAGGCAGTCGTCCGGGAAGTCCTGGAAGAAACCGGCGTGGTGCTCCGGGTGGAGGACCTGGCCGACGCCGGTGCCGTGCACTTCGTCTTCCCGGCGCGGCCGGACTGGGACATGCAGACCACGCTGTTCACTGCCCGTATTTGGGAGGGCGAACCGGAACCCAGCGACGAGATCCTGCCCGAGTGGTTCCCGGTGGATACCCTGCCTGTGGACCGCATGTGGCAGGACGCCGACCACTGGCTGCCGGTGGTGCTGGAGGGCCGGAGGGTCAACGTGGTGGTCACCATGCACACCGACAACGAGACCGTCGCTTCGTCCCATAGCCTCCTCGGCCAGGGCGGCCAAACGCCAGGGGGTTAAACGCCGACGGCGGAACAGGCACCAAGGCGCCCGCCCGCCGTCTGACGTTCCTGCCAAACGCTAGGCCAGGTGCCGTTCCTCCACACCGTTGTATTCGCTCAGTGGCCGGATCAACGAATTGGCATCCAGTTGCTCCATGATATGCGCGGTCCAGCCCGTGATGCGGCTGGCCACGAACAGCGGAGTGAACGTGGGCGTATCGAAACCCATGAGGTGGTACGTGGGCCCGGCGGGGTAGTCCAGGTTCGGCTTGATGGCCTTCGCCTCGTCCATCGCAGTTTCCAGGCCGTTGTACAGCCCCAGCAGCTCGGGGCGGCCGTAGTGGGCGATCATCTTGTCCAGGGCAGCCTTCATGGTGGGAACCCGGGAATCGCCGTGCTTGTACACACGGTGGCCGAAGCCCATGACCTTCTTCTTCTGCGCCAGGGCATCCTCCATCCACGCCTTCGCCCGCGCCGCAGCCTCCTCGAGGGACTCCTCCTGCCGGATGCCGATCTCGTCGAACGTGTGCATGACGGCCTCGTTCGCCCCGCCGTGCAGCGGACCCTTCAGTGCCCCGATGGCTCCGGTCACCGCCGAGTGCAGGTCCGAGAGCGTCGACGTGATGACGCGG
The DNA here is from genome assembly GCF_051965175.1 of Arthrobacter sp. SAFR-044. GTDB lineage: Bacteria > Actinomycetota > Actinomycetes > Actinomycetales > Micrococcaceae > Arthrobacter. The sequence continues at coordinate 83,860 of NZ_JBQCMK010000015.1, read as the reverse complement.
GCGGTAAACGTTGACGCGTTGAAGGAGTGCTCGGCGTAGAGGATCATCGAGACGTTGAAAGCCTCCACCACCTCGGGCACCTGTTCCTCGCCGAAGGCCATCCACAGGAAGTTCGCCGAATAGCCCAGGTCATCGCGGGGCTCCACGAGTTCCTGGCCGTGCCGGCGGCGCTGGTCATAGGCGACGACGGCCGGCATCGCGGCGAACAGGTCCACGGCCTTGGCCATGTTGGCATCCCGCGAGGAGTCCTCGGCCAGCGGGTGCCGGGCACCCATCACCGAGGCCGCAGTCCTGCAGACATCCATCGGGTGCGAGGTCACCGGCAAGGCGTCGATGACCTGCTTCACCACGGGGTCAAGGGCACGTCCGGCGCGCTCCCGCGCGGTGAACTCCGCCAGCTGCTCTTTTGTGGGCAGTTCGCCGTTCCAGAGCAGGTAGGCCACTTCTTCGAAGCTGCACCGGGCGGCCAGTTCCTGGACGGGGTAGCCACGGTAGAGCAGGGAGTTGGTGTCAGGGTTGACCTTGGAGACGGCGGTGTAGTCCACCACGACGCCGGCGAGGCCCTTTTTGATCTCATTTTCAGCCATTGCTGAAACTCCTTTGTTCCTAAAGCCTGTGTTCCTGAAGCCGGTGTCCTCAAAGCCTTGTTCCAAAGGCCTTGTCCGGCAGTTGCCGGCGTCCGGTGTGGTGCAGGGGCGGGATGTCAGGTTCCGGGAATCCGGAAATTGAACACCCCGGTGTCAAAGTGGTTGTAGGCCTCATAGTCAACGAGGTCGTAGAGCCTGGCACGGGTCAGCATGCTGGGAACCTGTGCCTCCTGGGTGCCGTCGGATTTGATCGATTCCAGAGTACGCTCAGCAGCCCCCATGGCACTACGGAGCAGCGTCACCGGGTAGATGACCATGTTGACGCCCACTCCCGCCAGTTCATCCACCGTGAAGAGCGCGCTCTTGCCGAACTCGGTCATGTTGGCCAGGATCGGCACGTCCACCGCGTCCCGGATGGCCTTGAACTCGCTGAGGTCCTTCATGGCTTCGGGGAAGATCGCGTCGGCGCCGGCTTCAACCAGGGCTTTGGCACGCTGCTGCGCCGCCTCCAGTCCATCGGTGGCACGGACGTCGGTGCGGGCCATGATGAGGAAGTTCGGGTCCCGGCGGGCATCAGCTGCGGCACGGATCCGCTTGGTGGCAGTGTCCAGGTCCACCACGTTCTTTCCGTCCAGGTGGCCGCAGCGCTTCGGGTTGAACTGGTCCTCGATGTGGCAGCCGGCCAGGCCGGCATTCTCCAGCTCCTGCACGGTGCGGGCCACGTTCATGGGTTCACCGAAGCCGGTGTCGGCGTCGACGATCGAGGGCAGGTCCGTCATGCGCGCGATCTGGCCCGCCCGGGTGGCCACTTCGGTCAGCGTGGTCAGGCCGATGTCCGGCAGGCCCAGGTCGTTGGCCAGGACGGCGCCGGAGATGTACACCCCGGCGAAGCCCTTTTCCTCAATGAGCCGGGCGGACAGCGGGTTGAACGCGCCCGGGAACTGCTGGATGGTACCGGAGGACAGCAGCTCCCGGAAACGGATCCGCTTCTGCTCCGGGGTGGTCTTCGAATACAGCATCAGAAGAGTCCCTTCGGTGCCGCTGCCAGGTCGATGACCCCGGGCGCGGCGGTGATGTTGAGCTGGTCCAGCTCGCCGGCGGCGAGCTCGGGGAGGCGTTCGACGGCGGCGAGGAACCTTTCGATCTCGGCCTCCTCCACCAGCCCCGCGGCGAGGGTGCGGAACTTGTTGATGTACTGTTCCCGGGCGAACGGCCGGGCGCCGAGGGGGTGGGCGTCGGCGACGGCGATCTGGTCCATGATGACGGTGCCGTCCTTGAGCGTGATCTCCACGGAACCGCCGAAGGCCTTCTCGGCAATGTCGAGGGAGTGGTAGCGCCGGGTCCATTCCGGATCCTCCACCGTGGTGACCTTGTGCCACAGCTCCACGGTGTCCGGGCGTGCAGCGCGTGCCGGTGCGTAGGAGTCCACGTGGTGCCAGGCGCCGTCCTGCAGCGCGACGGTGAAGATGTACGGGATGGAGTGGTCAAGCGTTTCCCGGGACGCGGTGGGGCTGTACTTCTGGGGATCGTTGGCGCCGGAGCCGATCACGTAGTGGGTGTGGTGGCTGGTCTTGATCAGGACTGATTCGACGTTGGCCGGGTCGGTCACCTCGGGGTGTTCGCGGTGCAGCTTGCGGGCGAGGTCGATCCAGGCCTGGGCCTGGTATTCGGCCGAGTGTTCCTTGGTGTAGGTGTCCATGATGGCTCGCTTGGCTTCGCCGGGCGTGGGGAGCGGGACCAGGTAGGAAGCGTCCGGGCCGTCGAGCATCCAGGCGATGACGCCGTCTTCGCCTTCGTAGATCGGCACCGGTGAGGTCTGGCCGCGCATGGCCCGGTCCGCGGATTCGATGGCCATCTTGCCCGCGAACGCAGGGGCGTGGGCCTTCCAGGTGGAGATCTCGCCCTTGCGGGACTGCCTGGTGGCGGTGGTGGTGTGCAGTGCCTGCCCCACCGACTGGAAGATGGTCTCGACGTCGAGGCCCAGCAGGGTGCCGATCCCGGCGGCAGCCGAGGGGCCAAGGTGCGCGACGTGGTCGATCTTGTGCTTGTGCAGGCAGATGGCCTTGACCAGGTTCACCTGGATCTCGTAGCCGGTGGCGATGCCGCGGACCAGGTCGTGGCCGCTGGAGCCAACGTGCTGGGCGACGGCAAGGATCGGGGGAATGTTGTCGCCGGGGTGGGAATACTCGGCGGCGAGGAAGGTGTCGTGGTAGTCGAGTTCCCGCACGGCCACGCCATTGGCCCAGGCAGCCCATTCCGGCGCCACGCGCTCCTCGATGCCGAACACCTTGGAACCCTTGCCGCCGGTGCTGGGTCCGTGGGTGAGCGCCTGCGCCCGGGCCGCGACGATCGGTGCCCGGTTCAGGGAAGCGATGGCCACCGAGGCGTTGTCGATGACGCGGTTGATGACCATGTCGGTCACTTCGTCGGAGACGGCTACAGGATCGGCCGCAACCTGGGCGATCTTGTACGCGAGCTGGTCCTCGCGGGGCAGGTTCTCTTCGCTCTTATAGACGCGGACGTGGTGTTCCTTAACCATGGTGCTCCTTCGGGTGGGATGCGTGGGTTGCTTTGACGTGGGAGAGGCTTCGGTGCAGGTGGAGGACGGTGGCCGCCTCGGCGAGCTTCGGGTTGCCGGCCGCAATGGCCTCCGCGATGGCGGCATGTTCGGCGGCCGCGGCTGTGAGGCGGCAGGCGTCGTCCGCAGCCAGCCGGCGGATCCGGACCAGGTGCACCCGCAGGCTTCGCATGGCCTGGGCCAGGTAGGAGTTGGAAATGGCGGCGTCGATGGCTGTGTCCAGCCTGCCCACCAGTTCGTAGTAGTCGTGCAGGGCTGGGTCCTCGCCGCTGACCAGTTGGGGAGCATTGAGGAGTTCGCGCTGCAGGCGCTCGAACGTGGCTGCGTCGCCGCGCCGGGCGGCTAACGCGGCAGCCTTGCCCTCCAGCGTTTCGCGCAGTTCGAACAGTTCGTCGATGTCCTCGAGGGAGATGTCTGTGACGACGACGCCGCGGCCGCCCGCCGTCGTCAGCCCTTCCGCCGTCAGGCGGCCCAGTGCTTCGCGAAGCGGCGTGCGCGAGACGCCCAGGCGTTCGGACTGCTCCACTTCGGCCAGCACCGTGCCGGGGGCCAGGCGCCATTCAATGATGTCGTCCCGCAGGGCCGCGTAGGCCTTGTCGCTGGCGCGCATAGTGTCCTCCTTCCTCGGTGACAGCATCAGTGTATACACAGATGCTGCCTGAATGCAGTAGAAGCGGGGAAATCTTCCTTGGCATCAAGGTTTTGTATACATGACCCTTGTGGCGAGCGTCCCTCGGCCGCTACCATGAGCTGCATCACAACGTCGTGGACGGGATACCCTCATGGTCACCAACAGCTACCGGGACAGCTATCAGCGCAGCATTGAACAGCCTGAAGATTTCTGGCTGGAGGCAGCGCAAAAGATCTCCTGGACCACTCCACCGGGACGGGCCCTGGACTCCAGCCGGGCGCCGCTTTACGGCTGGTTCCCCGACGGCATCCTGAACACCTGCTACAACGCGCTGGACCGGCACGTCGCCGAGGGCCGCGGTGGGCAGGATGCCCTGATCCATGACTCCGCCATGCTGGGAACGCAGCGGCGCTACACCTACGCCGAGCTGACCGACCTCGTGGCCCGCTTTGCCGGTGTGCTTCGCAGCAACGGCGTAGGCAAGGGCGACCGGGTGGTGATTTACATGCCCATGATCCCGGAAGCGGCTATTGCCATGCTGGCCACTGCCCGGCTTGGCGCGGTCCACTCGGTGGTCTTTGGCGGTTTCGCGCCCAAGGAGCTCGCCGCGCGCATCCGCGATGCCGCCCCCGCCGCGGTGGTCACTGCCTCCGGCGGAATCGAACCGGCCCGCCGCATCGAGTACCTCCCGGCGGTTGCGGAGGCCCTCGGGCTGGCCGGCGCGCCGGACATTCCCGTGCTGGTCAAAGCGCGCGACGGGTTCGCATCCGCCGCCGCGGACCATGCGGGCTGGCTGGACTGGGACTCGGCCATGGCGTCGGCCGAACCCGTGGCCCCTGTCGCCGTGCAGGCCACGGACCCGCTGTACATCCTTTACACCTCCGGAACCACGGGCGCGCCCAAAGGTGTGGTGCGGGACAATGGCGGGCACGCCGTCGCCCTGCGCTGGACCCTGGAGAACATCTACGGCATCGGTCCCGGCGACGTCATGTGGACTGCCTCAGATGTTGGCTGGGTGGTGGGGCACTCGTATATCGTCTACGGTCCGCTGCTGGCCGGAGCCACCACCGTGATGTATGAGGGCAAACCGGTGGGCACGCCGGATGCCGGGGCGTTCTGGCGTGTAGTCCAGGACCACCGGGTCAACGTGCTGTTCACCGCTCCCACTGCACTGCGCGCCATCCGCAAGGCTGATCCGGAGGCATCGCTGCTGGGAGGCTACGACGTCTCCAGCCTGCGGACGCTGTTCGCCGCCGGTGAGCGGCTGGACACGGACACGTTCCACTGGGCATCCCGGGTTTTGGGGGTGCCGGTGGTGGACCACTGGTGGCAGACCGAGACGGGCTGGGCTATTTGCGCCAATCCCCGTGGCTTGGAGCCGCTGCCCATCAAGGCGGGCTCACCGAGCGTTCCCATGCCCGGGTTCCGGCTGCGGATCCTCGACGGCGCGGGCGGGGAAGTGGAGCCCGGAACCGAAGGCAACATCGTGCTGGAACTGCCCCTGCCGCCGGGGACCCTCACCACCCTGTGGGGCAACGACGAACGCTTCATCTCGTCCTACCTGCAGGCCTTCGAGGGCTGCTACGCCACGGGTGATTCGGGATACCGCGATGACGACGGGTACCTGTTCGTCATGGGCCGCACCGACGACATCATCAATGTTGCCGGCCACCGGCTGTCCACCGGCGCCATGGAACAGGTGATCGGCCAGCATCCCGCCGTCGCCGAGTGCGCCGTGATCGGACTCGCCGACCCCCTTAAGGGCCAGCGTCCCAGTGGCTACGTGGTGCTCAAATCCGGCGTCGACATCCCCGAGGACGTCCTGGCCAAGGACCTGGTGGCACTGGTCCGGCGGGACATCGGCGCGGTTGCGGACTTCAAGCACGTGACGGTGGTGGACGCCTTGCCCAAGACCCGGTCCGGAAAAATCCTCCGCAAGACCATGCGCCAGATCGCGGACGGCGAGGAGTATACGGTGCCCTCCACCATCGAGGATCCCGGGGTTATCGAGCAGCTGATCGGCGCCCTTCGGGTGGGCGGGGCGGAAGCCCGCTGACCCGCCAGGCATGCAGCCTGGGGCGGGTCAGCGCGCGTTCCAGCGGTACTCGTTTTCCGGCCTCCCCGGGGTGCCATAGCGCGCGGTCCGGGAAACCGTGCCGGCGTCCGCTAGGTATTCCAGATAACGCCGCGCCGTCACCCGGGACATTCCCAGGGCATCCATGACCTCGGTGGCGGACACTGCTTCGGGCTGCCGGCGGAGGAACTCCTGGACCGAGCCGAGCGTCGAGGTGGAGAGGCCCTTGGGGAGCGGCAGCTCGGACGGCGCCCGGAGGCTGGCGAAAGCCTGGTCCACCTCGCTTTGCGAAGCGCCACCCTTGCCGGGGCCGCCGGGTGAACCTGCCAGCTGCTGGCGGAACTGGCGGTAGTTTTCCAGCTTGTCCGAGAAGGTGGCGAACGTGAACGGCTTGATCAGGTACTGGACCACGCCGATGGCAACGGCGCTGCGGACAATCGCCAGCTCGCGCACGGCGGTGATGGCGACGATGTCCGCGAGGATCCCGGCCGAACGCATGCGCCGGGCGATGTCCAGGCCGTGCAGGTCGGGCAGGTTCATGTCCAGCAGGACCAGTTCCACCGGCTCGCCCGCAGCCACGAATTCGTTGAGGAGCCGCAGGGCGGACTGCCCGTCGGGCGCGGTCCCCGCGAGTTCAAATCCTTCCAGCCGCCCCACGTACGCGGCGTGGGCGGCCGAGGCGACGGCCTCGTCTTCGACGACGAGGACCCGGATGTTGCTCACTGTCTATGCTCCTTCTCCACGGGCACCGCCGCAGGAAGGAATACTTCGAACTTCGCGCCGCGCCGGCCGTTAATGGCCAGCGTACCGCCCAAACGCTGCACGGCCTGCCGGACCAGCGCCAGGCCGATTCCCCGGCCCCCGGTCCCCGCAGGCTTGGTGCTGAATCCGTGCCTGAGGATTTTTTCCGAATCCGCGGGGTCGATGGGCGCCCCGGAATCGTTGACGGCGATGTCCAGTCCTTCCTCGTCCAACTCCAGCGTCAGATCCACCCGCCGCGGAGGAGGTGCATCCGCGGCGGCGTCGATGGCGTTGTCCAACAGGTTCCCCAGGATCGTCACCAGGTCCTGGACAGCCACCCCGGCTGCCGCGCCGGAGCCGAGGGTGGAGAAATCCAGCTGGACGCCGCGTTCGTGGGCCTCGGCCACCTTGCCCATGACCAGGGCCCCCACCACGGGTTCATCGATCGAGCTCACCATGTCGTCAGTGAGCTGCTGGCTCAGGGCCAGGTCCTGGGTGGCAAAATCGAGGGCTTCGCCTGTCCGGCCGAGTTCCAGGAGCGAGACCATGGTGTGGAGCCGGTTGGCGTGTTCGTGGGTCTGGGCACGCAGCGCATCAGAGAGGGTCCGCATGGTCTGCAGCTCATTGCCAAGGGCCTCGATCTCCGTCCGGTCCCGGAGCGTGGCCACTGTTCCGTATACGGGCACCTTTCCGCGCGACCCGGGGGACTCGGGGCCCCTTGCCGGCCCCTGATTAACGACCAGCACGCGGGATCCGGTCAGCACCATCTCGTCCTTGGTGGTGCGTCCGGATTCAAACAGGCTGCGCAGTTCGCTGTCCAAGGGGAGGTCTGCCAGCGACGGGGGCCGGGTGGGATCGTTGCTGCCGGTTTCGGCCAGGCCCAGCAGTTCGGCGGCCTGGTCGTTGTACATCACCACCCGCTTCCTGGCATCGATGAGGATCAGTCCTTCGCGGACCGAGTGCAGGACCGATTCGTAGTAGGTGAACAGCTGTGCCAGCTGTTCGGGCCCCCAACCGCGCGTCACCCGGCGGAGATACCTGCCCAGCAGCCACGACGCAAGGGACCCGCCCACCAGCAGGGCTATGCCCACGGCGAGCAGGACCGGCAGGCGGCCGGTGAAGGCCACATCGACGCTGCGGACGGTGACGCCCGCTGCCACCAGCGCCTTGACGGTCCCTTGGGCGTCCTTGACCGGAACGATGGTGCGGACGGAGGGGCCAAGGGTGCCCGCGGTGACTTCGGTGAATGCCCTGCCCTGCAATGCGGCGTCGATGGAGCCGATGTACGGGCGGCCCAGTTCTTCGTCCCGTGGGTGCGTCCAGCGGGTCCGGTCAGGCGCCATGATGGTGATGAAATCGATATGGGCGGCGCTGGTGACGTCTTTTGCGTAAGGCTGCAGCAGGGCGGACGGGTCCGGAGTGGCGGCAGCCTGCAGCACCAGGGGATTGGCGGCAATGGAGGCGGCCACCCCTTCCATCCGGCGGCCGGCTTCGTCATACGTCCGGTCCCGGGCGTCCACATAGGCGGCAGTCCCCACGATGGCGATGAAGGAAACGACGATCAGCAGGTTCGCCAGGAAGAGCCGGCGGGCGATGCTCCAGCGGTGGATCATGCAAACCTCCAAGGGACCCCTGCGGATGCCGCGACCAATATGAACGCAACGGTGAGCTGTATCACGGAGTGCCCAATGATGGATATCACATTGCACGGACGTGTTGAGCCCAGAATCTGCGCCGCAGCGTCTATCAGAATATCCACAAGGAGACACATCATGGCTTCTCAACGAGGAGAGTCGCTCGAGACCGCGACCCCGCGGCGCAAGGGACTGGACAAGTCCCACTACCTCTACATCGCCGTTATCGCCGCCGTCATCCTTGGCGCGGTGGTAGGCCTGCTCTTCCCGGAGGTGGGCAAGTCCCTCAAGCCCCTGGGCGACGGCTTCGTCAAGCTCATCAAGATGATGATCGCACCAGTCATCTTCTGCACCATCGTCCTGGGCATCGGCTCCATTGCCAAAGCAGCCACCGTCGGGAAGGTGGGTGGCCTGGCACTGGGCTACTTCATCGTCATGTCCACCTTCGCCCTGGCCATTGGCCTGGTGGTGGGCAACATCATCCACCCGGGCGAAGGCCTGAAGCTGACGCCTTACGACCCCAACAAGAAGGCGGCCACGGACAGCACCGTGGACTTCCTGCTGGGCATCATTCCCGGTGACGTTCCCGTCCTGCCCACCCTGCTGGCCGCCATCCTGGTTGGCTTTGCGCTCCAGAAGATGGGCGCCCAGGGCGCACCGATCCTCAAGGCCATCGGGTACGGCCAGGCGCTGGTGTTCCGCATCCTCATCATGATCATGTGGCTCGCCCCGGTAGGCGCCTTCGGTGCCATCGCCGCCGTCGTCGGTGCAACCGGCTTCCAGGCCATCGTGAGCATGTTCACCCTGATGATCGCCTTCTACATCACCTGCGCACTGTTCATCGTGGTGATCCTGGGCGGCCTCCTCCAGGTGGTAGCCGGCGTGAACATCTTCAAGCTGATGAAGTACCTGGCCCGTGAATACCTCATCATCTTCTCCACCTCCTCCTCCGAAGCGGCGCTGCCCCGCCTGATCGCCAAGATGGAACACCTCGGCGTCTCCAAGCCGGTCGTCGGTGTCACCGTTCCCACCGGCTACTCCTTCAACCTGGACGGAACCGCCATCTACCTGACCATGGCGTCCCTCTTCGTGGCCAACGCCATGGGAACCCCGCTGGACCTGGGCGCCCAGGTCTCCCTGCTGGTCTTCATGATCATCGCCTCCAAGGGCGCCGCCGGCGTGACCGGCGCCGGCCTGGCAACCCTGGCGGCAGGCCTGCAGGCACACCGTCCCGAGCTGCTGGGCGGCGTGGGCATGATCGTAGGCATCGACCGCTTCATGTCCGAGGCCCGCGCCCTGACCAACTTCACCGGAAACGCCGTGGCGACGGTCCTGGTGGGGACCTGGGTCAAGGAGATCGACGGCGGCCAGGTGGGCCGGGTGCTCTCCGGCGAAGAACCCTTCGACGAGGCAACCATGATGGTTCACCACCACGGCGAGATGGCTCCCAAGGAAGAGGGCGCACGCGAGGCCGCAAAGGCCTAGCCTCCACCCGCATAACTCACCAAACCGCCCCTGCAGCCCTGCTGCGGGGGCGGTTTTGCGTTGCCCGAAACTCCAACCTTCGACCTCAGCTAGAGGGTCAAGGCTCAACATTCGCGGAAAGTCAAGTTCCGTCGAATACCGTGTCGGGCGCTGTAGCCTAGGGAGCAGAACGAAGGGCGCTGGTAAGCCAGCGGCAGGAAATCACCGTCATCGAAAGTGTGGACAGATACGTGAGCAGCGAACAGGGTTCAGCAACTCTGGAGGGCACGGAATTCGACCTGGAAAACGCGGTGATGGGCCCCACGGGGCGCCCATACCGCGAGTTCCCGGAACCCGCGCCCCTGTCCTCCCACGGTCCGGCCCGCGTCATCGCCATGGTCAACCAGAAAGGCGGGGTCGGGAAGACCACCTCCACCATCAACCTGGCCGCGGCGCTCGCAGAGTACGGCCGCCGGGTCCTGCTGGTGGATTTCGACCCCCAGGGTGCGCTGTCAGCTGGCCTCGGCGTCAACCCGCACGAGCTCGACCTCACCGTGTACAACGTCCTGATGGACCGCAAGGTGGACATCCGCGACGCCATCCACCAAACCGGCGTCGAGAACGTCGACCTGCTGCCGGCCAATATCGACCTCTCCGCGGCGGAAGTGCAGCTGGTCAATGAGGTGGCGCGCGAACAGGTCCTGGACCGTGCCCTGAAGAAGGTCGAAGACGACTACGACGTCGTCCTTATCGACTGCCAGCCGTCCCTGGGCCTGCTGACCGTCAACGCCCTCACCGCGGCCCATGGCGTCATCATCCCGCTCATCTGCGAGTTCTTCGCGCTCCGCGCCGTGGCCCTCCTCGTCGAAACCATCGACAAGGTCCAGGACCGGCTGAACCCGCGGCTGCAGGTGGACGGCGTGCTGGCCACCATGTACGACGCACGGACGCTGCACAGCCGCGAAGTGATCACCCGGCTGGTGGAGGCGTTCGGGGACAAGGTCTTCGAAACCGTCATCAAGCGCTCCATCAAGTTCGCCGATGCCACCGTGGCCGCTGAGCCCATCACCAGCTACGCCGGAAACCACGTGGGAGCCGACGCCTACCGCCGGCTCGCCAAGGAGCTGATCTCCCGCGGCGGCGCACCCTAAGCACGCCGTGGCCGAATCCAAACCCGGCTTCGAGGTGCGGCTGGCCAACTTCACGGGTCCCTTCGACCTCCTCCTGGGGCTGATCGCCAAGCATCAGCTGGACATCACCGAAGTGGCCATCGCCACGGTCACCGACGAGTTCATCAAGTACATCCGCGGGCTGCAGCAGCTCGGTGAAGAATGGGCCCTGGACGAGGCGAGCGAGTTCCTGGTCATTGCGGCCACCCTGCTGGACCTCAAGGCGGCACGGCTTCTCCCCGCCGGCGAAGTCGAGGACGACGAGGACATCGCGCTGCTGGAGGCCCGGGACCTCCTCTTTGCCCGGCTGCTCCAGTACAAGGCCTTCAAGCAGGTGGCCGGCATCCTGGGCGAGACCCTGCACCAGGAAGGCCGCCGCTTTCCGCGGCAGGTGGCGCTCGAGGAGCATTTCGCAGCCATGCTGCCCGAACTCGTCTGGAAACACACCCCGCAGCAGTTCGCCGCATTGGCCGAAGCCGCGCTCCGGCCCAAAGTGCCGGCGCAACCCCCGCAGGTTGCCCTCGGCCACCTGCACGGCAGCAATGTCAGCGTCAAGGAGCAGGCCGAAGTGCTGGGCCTCAGGCTCCAGCAGGAGTCACCGCTGACCTTCCGTTCCCTGATTGCTGACGCCGAGTCCACCCTCGTTGTGGTGGCCCGGTTCCTGGCCCTCCTGGAACTGTTCCGGGACCGGGCCGTATCCTTCGACCAACTGTCCCCGCTGGCGGACCTTGCCATCCACTGGACGGCCGGCCGCGGGGACTGGTCGGCGGAAAACCTAAGCGAAGAATTCGAGGAGCAACCGTGAACCCGTCGCAGGAAACGCAGGCACAGCATACGCAGCGGCAGGACGACGCCAGCCACGCTCCGGACTTCGCCCACCTTCCCGGCGGTGCCAAGGCAGCCCTGGAAGCGGTCCTTATGGTTTTGGACGAGCCGGCCACGGAGGAGGAGCTGGCCGCGGGGGTGGGGCTGACGGTCGATGCGGTCCGCACCCTGCTGGCAGAACTGCAGCGCGATTATAACGGCTATACTGTTAAAGCCCCGGAGGTGGAGAGTGCCAGCAGCGCTGGTATCGGATCCAGTCCCCGGGGTTTTGAATTGCGGAACATCGCCGGTGGGTGGCGCATCTACTCCCGCACTGAATTTGCCGACATTGTGGGCAAGTACGTGCTGGAGGGGCAGACTGCCAGGCTTACCCAGGCGGCGTTGGAAACACTGGCGGTCATCGCGTACCGCCAGCCCGTTTCCCGGGCGCGCGTGTCTGCAATTCGCGGGGTCAATGTTGACTCTGTCGTACGGACGCTGGCCCAGCGCGGGCTGATCGAGGACGCGGGAACGGATCCCGAGTCCGGCGCAATCCTCTACAGGACTACCTCGTATTTCCTCGAACGGATGGGAATCAGTTCAGTGGGGGACCTGCCCCATCTGTCGCCGCACCTTCCGGGGCTCGACGGGATCGCAGAGTTCTACGACGCCGGGACGATGTAGGCAGGACGCCCCTGCCCGCACCAGTCCATCCAGCACGGTTATTTATCAGGGCAGACGAAGTCTGCGCGGCTGGCTAAGGTTGTCCTTGGACATCTCAGCCGGCCAAAACATATTGAAGGACGGGTCATGACACAGGCGGGACGCCAGGGTTCACCACGTAACGGTTCGGGACGCGGCGGGAACGAACGAAACAGTTCACAGCGCAACCCGGCACAGGGCGGCAGCTTCAGCGGCGGCTCCCGCGGCGGAGCAGGCAAGCGTGCCTCGGGATTCGGCGGCGACCGTCCGCACCGCGCGCCCAAGCCACGCGAAGAGCGCTTCATCGACCCCGACCTCGCCGGGGACCAGCAGGGACGCGGAGCCGAGCCCGCCAGGGGTGCCAAGCCGTCGTCGCGCAAGCCGGCGGCCCGCAAGCCCGGTGCCAAGAAAGCCCCCGGAACTCCCGGGGCGCTCAAGCCCAAGCCGCGTACCGGCGCTCCCGGTGCAGCCGCTTCCCGCGCCTTCGGCAGCGAACGCTTTGGCCAGAACCTGGGGCCGGTCCGCAAACCCGCCCGGAAGAAGGGCCCCCGGGGCAACGTTCCCCAGTCCGAACTCCACGATGCCGACGGCGTGCGCCTCCAGAAGGTGATGGCCTCCGCAGGAGTCGCGTCCCGGCGCGTCTGCGAGGAGATGATCGCCGAGGGCCGCGTTGAGGTGGACGGCCAGGTGGTCACCGAACTCGGTGTCCGCGTGGACCCCAAGACTGCCGTGATCCACGTTGACGGACTGCGGATCCAGCTGGACGAGAACCTGGTGTACATGGTCTTCAACAAGCCCAAGGGCGTGGTGTCCACCATGGAAGACCCTGAGGGCCGTCCCTGCATCAGCGACTTCCTGAAGAACAACAAGAACACCGGCGAACGCCTCTTCCACGTCGGTCGGCTCGATGTCGCCACCGAAGGCCTGCTGCTGCTGACCAACGACGGCGAACTCGCCAACCGGCTGACCCACCCGTCCTATGAAGTACCCAAGACCTATCTGGTGCAGGTGCGGGGGCCGTTCCCGCAGGGCGTCGGCGCCCAGTTGAAGGCAGGCGTCGAGCTGGAGGACGGGTTCGCTTCGGTTGACTCCTTCCGCCTGGTGGACTCCACCCCCGGCCACGTGCTGATCGAGGTTGTGCTCCACTCCGGCAAGAACCGGATTGTGCGCCGGCTGTTCGATGCTGTTGGTTTCCCGGTCCAGCGGCTGGTCCGCGTCAAGGTGGGCCCCATCGGGCTCGGCGACCAGCGCCAGGGCAGCATCCGCAACCTGGGCAAGCAGGAAGTCGGCCACCTGCTGGCATCCGTAGGGCTCTGAGGCATGTCCGCGTTCAAAAGCCATGGCCGCGGCCACCTGGATGGCCCGGTGGTGGTCATTGGAACCGGACTGCTGGGCACCAGCATTGGGCTGGGCCTGCGGGGGCGCGGAGTGCCCGTGTTCCTTTCGGACCCGTCGCCCACCAACCAGGCCGTGGCCGTGGACATCGGTGCCGGGCGCCCGTTGTCCGAACTCGGCGACGCGTCGCCGCAGCTTGTGGTGGTGGCTGCTCCGCCGGACGTCACGGCCGACGTCGTCCTCGCCGCCTTATCCACCCACCCGGATGCTGTGGTCATCGATATCGCCAGCGTGAAGGCGCACATCCTGGCCCGGCTGCGGGAATCCGGCGTGGACCTGTCCCGCTACGTGGGGACCCACCCCATGGCGGGACGGGAAAAGTCCGGCCCGGTGGCGGCGCGCGGTGAGCTTTTCACCTCCATGCCCTGGGTGCTCTGCCCCTCGGAGGAAACGTCCGGTGCCGCCTTGCAGGTGGCCCGCTCGCTCGCCTCGGACCTTGGGGCCGTCGTCTCGCAGTTCACGGCTGACGAACACGACGAAGCTGTTGCGCTGGTCTCGCACCTGCCCCAGGTGATGTCCTCGCTGCTCGCCAGCCGGCTGCAGGGAACTCCGCTGCATGCGCTGTCCCTGGCGGGCAACGGCCTGCGGGACGTCACCAGGATCGCAGCCAGCGACCCCACCCTGTGGGTCCAGATCCTTGGCGGCAACGCGGACAAGGTGGTGGAGATCCTCTACGGTGTCCGGGAAGACCTGAACCGGTTGATTGGAACCCTGGAGAACCCCACGGCACCCGGGGCACGGCTGGACCTCGCGCAGCTGATCAGCGAGGGCAACGCCGGACAGGCGCGGATCCCCGGGAAACACGGCGGCCCGCCGCAGGCTTACGCGTGGCTTACCGTCCTGGTGGATGACAAACCCGGCCAAATCGCCCGGCTGCTCACCGAGATCGGGGAGATCGGCGTCAACCTTGAGGACCTGCGGCTTGACCACTCCTCGGGCCAAAACGTGGGTATGGTGGAAATCTCCGTGTTGCCGAACAAGCACGACCACTTGATCGAAGCTCTCAACGACCGCGGATGGCGGGTACTTCAGTAATGACACAGGAACTCCTCGAATCCATGCGCGCCCTGCGCATCGGCCGGCCGCTGGTGGTTGCCATCGACGGGCCTTCAGGCTCCGGAAAGTCCAGCGTGAGCAAGGAAGTTGCCCGCAGGCTGCGGCTGGCCTACCTGGACACCGGCGCCATGTACCGTGCCCTGACCTGGTACTGCGTGACCGAAGGGATCGACCTCGAGGACGGCGCTGCGGTGGAGCAAGCGTCCCGCGATTTCGTCCTGGAACTGAGCACCAGCCCCTTGGAGGAATATGTCCGGGTCGGTGGCGTGGACGTCACTGATGCCATCCGTGAGCCGGCCATTTCTTCCGCCGTCAGCGCCGTCGCCACCACGCTCGGTGCCCGCACCGAACTGATCCGGCGGCAGCGGGACCTGATCGAAAAGCACCACCGCCGGATGGTGGTGGAAGGACGGGACATCACCACCGTCGTCGCCCCCGGTGCCGAGGTGCGCATGCTCCTCACCGCCAGCGAGGAAGCCCGCCTCCGCCGCCGGGGCATCCAGCTGGGCGGAACGCAGAACGCCGAGCAGCTGGCAGCCCAGGTGACGCACCGGGATGCCAAGGACTCCACGGTAGTGAACTTCACGCAGGCCGCTTCCGGCGTAGTGACGCTGGATTCCTCGGACCTCGACTTCGAACAGACCGTGGATGCTGCCCTCGTGATCGTCACCAAGGTCCTGAACCGTGACTGACGCCGGGGCCGGCCTGCCGTCCGGGCTGACCACGGCATGGAGCAGGCCGGTGGGCTGGATCCTGGACCACCTGGTCTACCGGACCACCGTGAACGGCAGGACCAACGTGCCCACGGGCGGACCGGTGATTTTCGCAGCCAACCACATCAGCTTCCTTGACGGGCCGGTGATGTTCGGCGCCGCGCCGCGGCCCATGCACATCCTGGTGAAACAGGAGATGTTCAAGGGCTTCCTGGGCCGCGTGCTCACCGCTTCCGGGCAGCTGCCCGTGGACCGCAGCGGGGACCGCGCAGCGCTGCAGCGCTGCAAGGACGTGCTCGACGCCGGGCGCTGCGTAGGCATTCTTCCGGAAGGGACGCGGGGGAGCGGCGCAGCAGCGGACATCAACGGCGGGGTGGCCTGGCTGGCGCTGAACTCCGGAGCGCCCGTGGTCCCGGTCGCCATCCTGGGCACCAGGCGGGGAGACGAGCACCTGGACTTCGTTCCACGGCCCGGGCGGCGCATCCACGTCAGCTTCGGATCAGCCCTGACCCTGGCCCGCCGGGCCGGTGAAACCGGCCGTGCTTCAATGGACAGGGCGGCGCAGGACATCCGTGCAGCGCTGGCAGGGCACGTCCAGGACACCATCCAACTCAGCGGGCAGCCCCTGCCCTTCGCTGACCACA
The DNA here is from genome assembly GCF_051965175.1 of Arthrobacter sp. SAFR-044. Lineage (GTDB taxonomy): Bacteria > Actinomycetota > Actinomycetes > Actinomycetales > Micrococcaceae > Arthrobacter. The sequence continues at coordinate 67,668 of NZ_JBQCMK010000015.1, read as the reverse complement.
CAGACTTGACAGCAGTAGCCGGGGACGCCGGCAGATGACCACTAAGGACAGTGCAATGAGCGACACCACCCAGACTTCCGGGCACTCCGGCGCCGACGACGAATACACCCCCTCCGGCACCGACCAGGTTGCAGAGCGCCTGGCAGCGATTGGCGACGACGAAGCCGAGCTCCGTGCCGCCTCCCTCCGGGCCGGCCTGGAGGACTACGAGCTGGACGAGGACGACGCCGCCCTGCTGAGCGGGGAATACGGCGACGAGGACCTCGAGGGTCCGCTCAAGCTGGACCCCGTCCTGGCTATCATCGGCCGTCCCAACGTGGGCAAGTCCACGTTGGTGAACCGCATCCTGGGCCGCCGCGAAGCGGTCGTGGAGGACACCCCCGGCGTGACCCGCGACCGCGTGATGTACTCCGCGAACTGGAACGGCCGCAACTTCACCCTGGTGGACACCGGGGGATGGGAACACGACGCCCGCGGCATCCACGCCAGGGTTGCAGAGCAGGCCGAAATGGCAGTGGAACTCGCCGACGCCGTCCTTTTCGTAGTGGACTCCGCCGTCGGCGCCACCGCTACGGATGAAGGCGTCATGAAGATGCTGCGCCGCAGCAAGAAGCCGGTCATCATGGTGGCCAACAAAGTGGACGACTTTGCCCAGGAAGCCGACAGTGCAGCACTCTGGGGCCTGGGCTTCGGCGAGCCGTACCCCGTCTCCGCCCTGCACGGCCGGGGCGTGGCCGACCTCCTGGACCACATCATGGACACGCTGCCCGAGTTCTCCACCGTTGAAGGAGTGGAACGCTCCGGCGGCCCGCGGCGTATTGCCTTGATCGGCCGCCCGAACGTGGGCAAGTCCTCGCTGCTGAACAAGCTGGCAGGATCCGAGCGAGTGGTGGTGGACAACACTGCCGGCACCACCCGCGATCCCGTGGACGAGTTCATCGAACTCGGCGGCCGCACCTGGCGTTTCGTGGACACCGCCGGCATCCGCCGCCGCCAGCACATGGCGCAGGGTGCCGATTACTACGCCTCACTGCGGACGCAGGCCGCGCTCGAGAAGGCGGAGGTCGCCGTCGTGCTCCTTGCTGTGGACGAGGTCCTCAGCGAACAGGACGTGCGCATCCTGCAGCTGGCCATCGAGTCCGGACGGGCGCTTGTCCTGGCCTTCAACAAGTGGGACCTGCTCGACGATGAACGCCGCCGCTACCTGGAGCGCGAAATCGAACAGGACCTGGCCCACGTGGACTGGGCGCCGCGGGTCAACATCTCCGCGAAGACCGGCTGGCACAAGGACCGACTGGTCCCTGCCCTGGACCTGGCGCTGGAGAACTGGGACCGGCGCATCCCCACCGGGCGCCTTAACGCGTTCCTGGGCGAGCTCGTCGCCGCCCACCCGCACCCGGTCCGCGGCGGCAAGCAGCCCCGGATCCTCTTCGGCACCCAGGCCTCCAGCCGGCCGCCGAAGTTCGTGCTGTTCACCACCGGGTTCCTGGATCCCGGGTACCGCCGTTTCATCACGCGGCGCCTGCGGGAGACCTTCGGATTCGAGGGCACGCCCATCGAGGTGAGCATGCGCGTCCGGGAGAAGCGTGGCCGCAAGCGTTAATTGCGACACACCTTGGGGCTGATCACCGGAAAGTGTCACTGGCACCCCTCCGGATCGTGTAAGCTCTTCTAGGTGGTTCGGCCGGACTGCTGATGAAAACCTTCGGGTTGGGTTCAGCGGAGAACGGCGGAACCAGCGGGCTGTAGCGCAGCTTGGTAGCGCACTTGACTGGGGGTCAAGGGGTCGCAGGTTCAAATCCTGTCAGCCCGACCAGAAAGCGGAAAGCGCCGGAGAATTTCTCCGGCGCTTTTCGCTTTTTTGGCTTGCGGGACCCGGTGCATCCGACACCCTGCGCCGTCTGCGATGCCCGCGTGGAGTCCATGCCTACTTCAGGAACTTCGACGTCCTCCGGTCCGCCAGGATCTTGCCCTTGGTCTGGCAGGTGGGGCAGTACTGGAGTGCTGTGTCCGCGAACGACACTTCGCGGACGGTGTCGCCGCAGACCGGGCAGGGCTGGCCGGTCCTCGCATGGACCCGCATATGGCTGCGTTTGACGTCCTTGAGATCCTTGGGCGGCTTGCCGGCCGACTCTGCCAGCGCTTCACCCAGCACGCTGTGGATGGCGTCGTACAGCACCTGCACGGTCTCCCGGTCCAGGGACTTGGCGATGGCGAACGGCGAGATCCGGGCGGCGTGCAGGATCTCGTCGCTGTAAGCGTTGCCAATCCCGGCGATGACGCTCTGGCTGCGCAGGAGGCCCTTGATCTGCTGGGAACTGCCACCCAGGATCTCAGCCAGCATGCCGGCGTCGAACGCCTCCGTAAAAGGATCCGGGCCCAGAGTGGCGATGCCCGGCACCTCCTGCGGATCGCGTACCACGTAGACGGCCAGGCTCTTCTTGGTACCCGCCTCCGTCAGGTCCAGGCCCCGCGGCCCATTGGGCCCTGAAAACGCGCACCGGACCGCGATGAGGCCGTTGCCCATGCGGAGCTGACGGTCTGCAGGGGAGTCGGTGAAGCGCACCCAGCCCGCCCGCGCCAGGTGGAACACCAGCGAAATACCGTCCGTCTCGATACTGATGAACTTCCCGAACCGGCGGACGCCGGACACTGTACGGCCCTCGACGGCGTTGAAGGGCGGATCCGCCGTCTTGAGCACGGCGAAGGAGACGATCTGCAGTTTGGTGACCACGCAGCCCCGCAGCTGTTCATCAAGGAACCCGGCGAGGCCGGCGACTTCAGGCAGTTCGGGCATGGGCTACCTGGCCTGCCCTAAGGATGCTGCACCCGTGCTTGCACTCATGGCTCCCATCTTGTCAGAAAGCCCCGTGCCGGCCCCGGCAGTTATGCCTATACTTTCAGCGGCGGCCCGATTTCCGGGCCCCTCGTGACATTGGCGCGTACCCCGACGAAAGGCCCCCCATGAGCAACATTCCCGAAGACCTGTCCTACACCGCCGAACACGAGTGGGTCACCGCACCGAACGCCGACGGCGTGGTCCGCGTGGGAATCACGGATTTTGCCCAGGACGCCCTTGGGGATGTCGTTTACGCACAAATGCCCGAGGTGGGCACGAAGATTACGGCAAACGAAGTGGTAGGCGAGGTTGAGTCCACTAAGAGCGTGAGCGACATCTATGCACCGGTTTCCGGTGAAGTCGTGGCCCGCAACGACTCCCTGGACAGCGATTCCGCGCTGATCAACACCGATCCGTACGGTGACGGCTGGCTCATCGAGATCAAACTGGCCGAAGCTGACGCGGTTGAGTCTTTGCTCAGTGCATCCGAGTACGAACAACAGGTAGGCTAAAGCTAACCGGTATGTCCGGTCCGGCCCCGCATCGCGGGCACGGCGTCTGCGCACGTCAGAGCCCGGATCGGGAGCCGGTGCCGGACCTGCCGGGCAGGCCCGGAGACTAACCGTTGGTTGCCGGTTTAATGCCTGCAACGTCAAAGAGGAGGAATCCATGGCTGGCCACAGACACAACCCTGCCGATGGGGATTACGGCAAGGGTGCGGCTAGGGCGTCGGAGACCACCTCGATCCATCTCACCCCCGTCACTGACGAACCCACCATCACCCCGCGGCTTTCGTCGGACGAGCGCAACTCGGTGGAGGCCCTGCCTGCCGGCTCGGCGCTGCTGGTGGCCCACAGTGGTCCCAATGCCGGTGCCCGGTTCCTGTTGGATTCGGATGTCACCACTGCCGGCCGCCACCCTGACGCGGACATCTTCCTGGATGACGTCACGGTGTCCCGGCGCCACGTGGAGTTCCGGCGGACCGCCCGCAGCTTTGAAGTGGTGGACAAGAACAGCCTCAACGGCACCTACGTCAACCACGACCGCGTGGACAGCGTGGAACTGAAGTCCGGAAGCGAAGTCCAGATCGGCAAGTTCCGCCTCACCTTCTACCTGAGCCCTGCCACGGCTGCAGGCCGCAGCTGAACCGGGGACCGCTGCCTGTGGCAATGGCACAACCGGAACGCCGGGGCCCCCAGGTCCTGAACATTGGTGAAGTCCTCGCCCAACTGAGCGCCGACTTCCCGGGCATGACCGCGTCGAAGATCCGGTTCCTTGAGGAAAAGGGCCTGATCAACCCGCGGCGCACCCCTGCCGGTTACCGGCAGTATTCGGACGGCGACGTGGAGCGGCTGCGGTTCGTGCTGGCCCTGCAGCGGGACCAGTACCTGCCCCTGAAGGTGATCAAGGACTACCTGGACGCCATCGACAGGGGAGAGCGGCCGGAGAACCTGCCGCCCGGTGTCGTGGTTTCCCCCCGCATTGTTTCGGACGAACTGGCCGCCGAATTGCAGAACCGCGGCCGCAAGCTGAGCGAGGAGCAGCTCCGCACCGAGTCCGGTGCCAGCGTACCGCTGCTGCAGTCGCTCCTGAGCTTCGGCCTGATCAGCCACAGCAACGGCCAGTTCGACGAGCATGCCCTGCAGGTGGCCCGCGCCTGCGTCCAGCTGGAAAGCCACGGGCTCGAGCCACGGCACCTGCGGCCTTTCCAGGCAGCGGCCGAAAGGGAATTCGGCCTGGTGGAACGCGCTGTCGCGCCCCTTGCCTCCCGCAAGGACTCGGCATCACAGGCACGCGCGGCAGAGGCGGCCCGCGAGATCAGCGATCTTTGCCTCACCCTGCACCGGGCCCTGGTGCAGGACCACATCTCACGCATGGACATCTGATGATCGAAGTCGAGATTGTGGGCGTTCGGATCGAACTGCCCTCCAACCAGCCGCTGGTCCTGCTCAAGGAAATGCACGGCGAACGCCACGTCCCCATCTGGATCGGCACCCCGGAAGCCAGCGCCATCGCCCTGGCCCAGCAGGGCGTGGTCCCGCCCAGGCCCATGACCCACGATCTCCTGGTGGACGTTGTGGAGTCGCTGGGCCACTCGGTGGTCAGCGTGAACATCGTTGCCGTGGAGGACAACATCTTCTACGGGCAGCTGCAGTTTGAAAACGGCACCACCGTAAGCTCCCGCGCATCAGACGCGCTGGCGGTCGCGCTGCGCGCCAAGTGCCGGATCTGGTGCGCCGATTCCGTGATGGACGAGGCTGGGGTCCGCATCACGGAGCATGACGAGGGGGAGGACGCCGAGCCCGGCCCCACCGTTGATGAGGAGCGCGAACTGCGGCGGTTCCGGGAATTCCTGGATGACGTGGAACCAGAGGACTTCGACGGCTAAGGTCACGTTAAGGTTAAAGTTAAGGCTGAAAGTTTCGACACGCCTCATCGAAGCGGCCAGGGTCTTTGACCTCGGGACCCGCCGGGCCTAACGTCGAAGTATCAAGTTCCCTTGCTTACGGCAGCCGCGCAAGTCACACTGGAAAGTGCGCCCCGCGGAGAAATTACACCCATGGTCTTCACGCCACGGTTGCTGTATCAGTTCCGGGGGAGCGTACGACAAGGAGGATCCAGGTGAGTCCCAAAGGCGAAGCAGGCGGGCTTAAACAGCCCACGGCTGGTGTTGCTGTGCCCGTGAGCGGTGCCCAGGGCCTCCTGTTCACCGAAGACCTGCCGGTACTGGACGAGGACGCCGGCTACCGGGGCCCCACCGCCTGCAAGGCCGCAGGCATCACCTACCGGCAGCTCGATTACTGGGCACGCACCGGCCTGGTTGAGCCCGCAGTCCGCGGTGCTGCCGGCTCAGGCTCGCAGCGGCTCTACGGATTCCGGGACATCCTGGTGCTCAAGGTGGTCAAGCGCCTCCTGGACACCGGAGTTTCCCTGCAGCAGATCCGCAGCGCCGTGGAACACCTGCGGGAGCGCGGCGTTGAGGACCTGGCCCAAATCACGCTCATGAGCGACGGCGCCAGCGTCTACGAGTGCACCTCCGCCGATGAGGTCATTGACCTGGTCCAGGGTGGCCAAGGTGTCTTTGGCATTGCCGTGGGGCGGGTATGGCGCGAAGTCGAGGGCAGCCTTGCATCGCTGCCCAGTGAGCACGCCGCGGAGCAGTCCTTTCCGGACGACGAATTAAGCAAGCGACGGGCAGCGCGGAAGATCAGCTGACGCAGAATTTAATGAGTAAGGGCCACGCTCCGGACGGAGCGTGGCCCTTACTCATTAAAACGTGTTCCTAGCGGGCGCGGCTGCGCAGGCCGGATCCTGCAGTCATCAGGGTGGACAGCAGGTCGTCGAACAAGCCGGCCGCGGACTTGGCGGAATCGCCGGGCCAATGATGGACGGGGTGGGCTGCGCCCTGGATCTGCTGCCAGTTGGCCTGTTCGGGAATGCGCGGGCTGAGCAGGAGGTCGCCGAACATGGACTCCATCTCCGCCAGCCGGTAAGTGTGCTCAGAGGAGCCGCTCCGGACCCGGTTCGCCACGATTCCTGCCGGTGAAAGATTCGGCGCAAACTCCTGCCTGAACAGCTGGATGGCCCTCATAGTGCGTTCGGTGCCGGCCACCGAGAACAGCCCGGGCTCGGCAACCAGGGCAACTTTGTCACTCGCCGCCCAGGCCATGCGCGTCAGGCCATTGAGTGAGGGAGGGCAGTCGACCAGGACCAGCTGATAGCCGTCGGCGGCGGCGAGTACGGCGGAAAGCCGGCGGAGATCGCGGCGGCCCAGGTCCGGCCGGTCATAGATTCCGGTGTAGGCAGAGCCGACGGCGACATCGAGGACGGCGGGGCCGGAGCCGTTGGAGGGGGCACGGTCAGCCCAACTGCTCCGCACCACGTTTTCCGCCAGTTTCGCCCGGCGCGGGCTCTTCAGCATCCTGCCGATGTCCAACTGGTCACCCGGCTGCACGCCCAGGGCGGTCGTGGCGTCGGCGTGCGGATCCAGGTCCACCACCAGCGTGCGGACTCCTGCGGCCAGCGCCGCAGACGCCAATCCTGTGGTGACGGAAGTCTTGCCGACTCCACCCTTGAGGCTGCTGATGCTGACTACTTGCACTTGAGAGACCAAAACCTAACGCCGGATGCCGTGTTGGGGGTAATGTTTGCCTCGGCAGAGCCGAAGCCGGACGGTCCTGCCGCCCTACTCATCATATGTTGATGCGTCGGCGAATCCTGCTTTATCGGGCGTCGGCATGGCACCGACTATGCTGCCGGGGCGGTTTCCGCCAGCCAGGCTAAAAGCGTTCGGGACATGACGGGAAAATCTGTGACCGTGGCCACAAAGATTTGTGTTTGGCCTTGCAGGTCCTAGACACTGTGACCACTCATCGATCCACCCGCAATGATGCAGGAGAAGTATGTTTTCCAAAGTTCTGGTGGCCAACCGCGGCGAAATCGCGATCAGGGCCTTCCGCGCCGGCTACGAGCTGGGCGCAAAGACCGTTGCCGTTTTTCCCCAAGAGGACCGTAACTCGATCCACCGCCAGAAAGCGGACGAGGCTTACCTGATTGGCGAGGAAGGACATCCCGTCCGGGCATACCTGGACGTGGCTGAGGTGGTCCGCGTTGCGAAAGAGTCCGGGGCAGACGCCATCTACCCCGGCTACGGCTTCCTCTCGGAAAACCCGGAACTGGCCCGCGCGGCAAAGGAAGCGGGCATCACCTTTGTAGGTCCGCCTGCCGAAGTCCTGGAGCTCGCCGGCAACAAGGTGGCGGCCCTGAAGGCTGCCCGCGCGGCCGGCGTACCGGTCCTGAAGTCCAGCGAGCCGTCCAAGGACCTGGATGAGCTCCTGGCCGCGGCCGATGAGATCGGATTCCCCATTTTCGCCAAGGCAGTGGCCGGCGGCGGTGGCCGCGGCATGCGGCGGGTGGATACCCGCGAGGCACTGCCCGAAGCCCTGAAGTCGGCCATGCGCGAAGCTGATGCTGCGTTCGGTGACCCCACCATGTTCCTGGAGCAGGCGGTCCTTCGCCCCCGGCACATTGAAGTTCAGATCCTCGCGGACGCCGAGGGCAACGTCATGCACCTCTTCGAGCGTGACTGCTCCATCCAGCGGCGGCACCAGAAGGTCATCGAGATCGCTCCTGCCCCCAACCTGGACGACAGCATCCGCCAGGCCCTGTACCGGGACGCGGTGAAGTTCGCCCAGGCGCTGAAGTACGTCAACGCCGGTACGGTGGAGTTCCTCGTGGACACCGAGGGCGAGCGGGCAGGCCAGCACGTCTTCATCGAAATGAACCCCCGCATCCAGGTGGAGCACACGGTCACCGAGGAAGTCACCGACGTGGACCTGGTCCAGGCCCAGATGCGGATCGCCGCCGGTGAGACGCTCGCCGACCTGGGCCTCTCGCAGGACACGGTCAAGCTTCGCGGCGCCGCCCTCCAGAGCCGCATCACCACGGAAGACCCCGCCAACGGGTTCCGGCCCGACGTCGGAAAGATCACCGGTTACCGTTCCGCCGGTGGTGCCGGTGTCCGCCTGGACGGCGGCACGGTGTACTCCGGTGCCGAGATCAGCCCCCACTTCGACTCCATGCTGGTCAAGCTCACGTGCCGAGGCAGGGACTACCCGGCTGCGGTTGCCCGCGCCCGCCGCGCCCTGGCGGAGTTCCGTATCCGCGGTGTCTCCACCAACATCCCCTTCCTGCAGGCTGTGCTTGACGACCCCGACTTCATTGCCGGGGATGTCGCCACGAACTTCATCGACCAGCGCCCGGAACTGCTCAAGGCCCGGGTCTCGGCCGACCGCGGCACCAAGCTCCTCACGTGGCTGGCCGACGTGACCGTCAACAAGCCCAACGGCGACCTGACCCTGCATTCAGACCCCGCCCACAAGCTGCCCGAGGTCAAGGACAGGCAGGCAGTCCCGGGCTCACGCCAGAAGCTCCTTGAGCTGGGCCCCGAGGGCTTTGCGAAGGCGCTCCGCGAGCAGACCGCCGTCGCCGTCACGGACACCACCTTCCGCGATGCCCACCAGTCGCTGCTGGCCACGCGTGTCCGCACCCGCGACCTTGTCGCCGCCGGCCCCGCCGTGACGGCCCTCCTGCCGCAGCTGCTGTCCGTCGAGGCCTGGGGTGGCGCCACGTACGATGTGGCACTGCGCTTCCTGGGCGAGGACCCCTGGGACCGTCTTGCCGCCCTGCGCCAGGCCATGCCCAACGTCTGCATCCAGATGCTGCTGCGTGGCCGCAACACGGTGGGCTACACGCCCTACCCGGAAGAGGTCACCGAAGCCTTCGTCAATGAGGCTGCCGCCACGGGCATCGACATCTTCCGCATCTTCGATGCCCTGAACGACGTCAGCCAGATGGCTCCTGCCATCCGCGCCGTCCGCGCCACCGGCACTGCCGTCGCGGAGGTGGCCCTCTGCTATACCGGCAACCTGCTGGACCCGGAAGAGAAGCTCTACACCCTGGACTACTACCTGGGGCTGGCGCAGAAGATCGTCGACGCCGGAGCCCACATCCTGGCCATCAAGGACATGGCCGGGCTGCTGCGGCCCGCTGCCGCCGCCAAGCTTGTCGCGGCGCTGCGCGAGCGCTTCGACCTGCCCGTCCACCTGCACACCCACGACACCGCGGGCGGCCAGCTGGCCACGCTCCTGGCGGCTGTCGACGCCGGTGTGGATGCCGTGGACGTGGCGTCGGCGTCGCTGGCCGGGACCACCAGCCAGGTGTCGGCGTCGGCCCTTGTTGCCGCCCTGGCCCACACGCCGCGGGACACGGGCCTCAGCCTCGATGCCGTCAGTTCACTTGAGCCGTACTGGGAAGCAGTCAGGCGGGTCTACGCGCCGTTCGAGTCCGGACTGCCCGGCCCCACCGGCCGCGTGTACAAGCACGAGATCCCCGGCGGGCAGCTTTCCAACCTGCGCCAGCAGGCCATGGCCCTGGGCCTGGGGGAGCAGTTCGAGGCGATCGAGGACATGTACACGGCAGCTGACCGCATCCTCGGCCACCTGGTGAAGGTGACGCCGTCCTCCAAGGTGGTGGGCGACCTCGCACTGCACCTGGTGGGACTCAACGCGGATCCCGCCGACTTCGAAGCAAACCCGCAGAACTACGACATCCCCGACTCCGTCATCGGTTTCCTGTCCGGCGAGCTCGGTGATCCTCCCGGAGGCTGGCCCGAGCCGTTCCGCACCAAGGCCCTGCAGGGCAGGAGCGTGAAAGTCCGGGACGTGGAGCTCAGCGCAGAGGACAGTGCTGCGCTCAAGTCCGACTCGAAGACCCGCCAGCACACGCTGAACCGGCTGCTCTTCGACGGCCCCACCAAGGACTACCTGAAGAGCGTGGAGACGTACGGGAACATCTCGGTCCTTGACACCCGCGACTACCTCTACGGGCTCCAGCGCGGCACCGAGCACGAGATCCAGTTGGAGCGTGGCGTGAGGTTGATCGCGTCCCTGGAAGCCGTGTCCGAGCCGGACGAGAAGGGCATGCGCACCGTCATGTGCACCCTCAACGGCCAGTCCCGGCCCGTGGTGGTGCGCGACCGCTCCGTGGTGAGCAACGTCAAGGCCGCTGAGAAAGCCGATCCCGCCCAGCCCGGCCAGGTGGCCGCTCCCTTCGCCGGGGCAGTCACCGTCACCGTCAAGCCGGGGGAGACGGTCAAGGCAGGAGACACCGTGGCCACCATTGAGGCAATGAAGATGGAAGCATCCATCACGACGCCGGTAGCCGGCAAGGTCTCCCGCCTCGCCATCTCCGCGGTGGAGCAGGTCCAGGGCGGAGACCTGCTGCTGGTCATCGAGCAGTAAGAAGTTCCGGAAACGGCGAAAGGGTCCTTCACGTTGTGAAGGACCCTTTCGTTTGTGGCGGGTCAGGAACGCGGGGCCGAGTACATTTCCTCGATGACGGTTTCGAAGTCTTTCATTACTTGTGCCCGCTTTACCTTCATGGACGGTGTCAGGTGTCCGGACGCTTCGGTGAAGTCGGCCGGGACAATGCGGAAGGACTTGATGGCCTCGGCTTGCGAGACCGAGGTGTTGGCCGCGGTGACCAGGTCCTGCACCGCTGCCTTGACCACCGGATTGGCCGCTGCCTGCTCCAGGGTGGTGTCCGCCGGGAGCCCGTGGCGCTGGAGCCAGCCCGGCAGGGCTTCCTGGTCCAGGGTGACCAGGGCCCCGATGAAGGGCCTGTTGTCGCCCACCACGAGCACCTGCGATACGAGGGCGTCCGCACGGATCTGGTCCTCCAACAGGGCCGGGATGACGTTCTTGCCGCCTGCGGTGACAATGATTTCCTTCTTGCGGCCGGTGATCCAGACGAAACCTTCGTCATCCAGCTTGCCGATGTCCCCGGTGTGGAACCACCCATCGGTGAAGGCCTCGGTGGTGAGGTCGTCCCGCTGGTAGTAGCCGCGCATGACGCAGACTCCCTTGGCCAGGATCTCGCCGTCGTCGGCAATTTTGACGGCGTTGCCCGGCAGGGGCTTGCCCACGGAGCCGATCTTGATTCGTGATGGGGTGTTTACCGTGATGGGCGCGGTGGTTTCGGTGAGCCCGTATCCCTCCAGCACCTGCAGGCCGATGCCCTGGAAGAAGTGGCCCAGCCGCTCGCCCAGCGGGCCGCCGCCGGATACCGCATGGGCAACGTGTCCACCCATGGCCGCCCGAAGCTTGCCGTAGACCAGCTTGTCGAACAACGCGTGCCGCAGCTTCAGGCCCAGACCTACCCGTCCTTCCTGCCGGGCCTTGGAGAAGGCGATGGCAGTTTCGGCGGCCCGGTGGAAGATGGCGCCCTTGCCGCCGTCCTCGGCCTTGGTCAGCGCGGAGTTGTAGACCTTCTCGAAGACCCTGGGCACCGCCAGGATGAACGTCGGTTCGTAGCTCTGCAGGTCGGCCAGGAGGTTCTTGATGTCCGGGGTGTGGGCCACCGTGGTTCCGGCTGCCATGGCCAGCACCGAGATGTACCTCGCAAATACGTGGGCCAGCGGCAGGAACATGATGGTCTTGGCCTTCTCGTGGACAATCTCGCCGATGATGGCCAGGGCGTTGTCCGAGAGTTCCACGAAGTTGCCGTGGGTCAGCTCGCAGCCCTTGGGGCGTCCCGTGGTGCCGGAGGTATAGATGATGGTGGCCACGTCCCGCAGTCCCGCTGCGCTGCGGCGGGACTCAAGTTCCTCGTCGCTGACGCCGCTGCCGGCCTCGCGCAGGCTATCGAGGCCCTGGCCCTCAAGCTGCCATACGTGCTGCACTTCCGTCAGGCCTTCGGCAGTGACGGCCTGCCGGATAACGTTCTCGTGGTGGGCGGACTCGCCGAAGGCGGCCACCGCGCCGGAGTCACCCAGGTTCCAGGCCACCTGGGAAGGGGAAGAGGTTTCATAGATGGGAACCGAAACCGCTCCCGCGAACCAGATGGAAAAATCCACGAGAGACCACTCATAGCGGGTGCGGGACATGATGCCCACACGGTCACCGGCGCCGACCCCACTGGCAATGAGCCCCTTGGCCAGGGCCTTGACGTCGGCCAGGAATTCGGTGGCGGGCACGTCGCGCCACGAGCCCGCCGAATCCAGGCGGGAAAACAGTGCCGGGTTGCTGGCCTTGCCCGCCTGGCGCAACACCAGGTCAGTGATGTTGGTTTCGGGTGGGACAACAACCAGGGGCGGAACACTGAATTCGCGCACTATAGCTCCTTTGATATCTGAAGTCCCGCGCAGGGGTTGCCTAAAGACTAGTACCCCGGGCGGAACAGTGCAGTACATAAACCTACTGGTGAGTAACTTAGCCGTCAATGGGCGCTATGAAGGGGTGTATGTCAAGACAATCTTGCTGCCCGCCTAGAATGGTGGACTATGTACGGACCGTTGCCCGGCGATCAGGCCGGCCCCCTGAAAAGACCCGCTCCGTGGCGCCGCCGTCCCGCCGCCCACCGTGTCGGACAGCTCCATGGCGGCACGGGCGGGCACCTCCGCCTGGGCCGCAAGGGACTGGCCATCGGAATCGACATCGGGGGAACCAAGGTCGCCGCAGGCGTGGTGGACGCGGAAGGCCGGATCCTCAACGAGGCCCGGCGCTCCACCCCCGGAACGGATCCACGCGCGGTGGAGCAGGTCATCGTGGAACTGGTCGAGGAACTGGGCCGGGGGCACCGCATCTGGTCGGTGGGTATCGGCGCCGCGGGCTGGATGGACCTTGCCGGTGGAACGGTCCTTTTCAGCCCGCACCTGGCCTGGCGCAACGAGCCCCTGCGCGAGAACCTCCAGCGGCTCCTCCGCCGCCCGGTGCTCTTGACCAACGATGCCGATGCCGCAGCGTGGGCTGAGTGGCGCTTTGGTGCCGGTCAAGGGGAGGACCGGCTTGTCTGCATCACGCTGGGCACCGGCATCGGCGGCGCCATGGTGATGGACGGCAGGGTGGAACGCGGCCGGTTCGGCGTGGCAGGGGAGTTCGGCCACCAGATCATCATGCCGGGCGGCCACCGCTGCGAATGCGGGAACCGCGGCTGCTGGGAGCAATATGCTTCGGGCAACGCGCTGGGACGGGAGGCGAGGCTCCTGGCCCGGTCCAACTCGCCGATGGCCCAAGACCTGCTGGCAGCCGTGGGCGGACATCCCGAAGCGATCACCGGCGCCATTGTGACCGAACTGGCCCTGGCCGGCGACCCCGCGTCGCGGGAGCTGATTGAGGAGGTCGGCGAATGGCTGGGGCTCGGGCTGGCCAACCTGGCAGCGGCACTGGACCCGGGTCTGTTCGTTATCGGCGGCGGCCTGTGCTCGGCGGGGGACCTGTTGGTGGAGCCGGCCCGCAAGGCCTTCGCGCGGAACCTGACTGGGCGCGGATTCCGTCCGGCTGCGGGGATCGAATTAGCGGCACTGGGCCCCAACGCGGGCCTTATCGGGGCCGCTGACCTTTCCCGCGTCAGCAGCCGCGTCCGCAGCTGACGACGACGGCAGGATGGCTGGCGGGAAGCTAGACCCGGGCGCCGTCGTCGTCGCCGTTTTTTTCCTGGGGCAGCTTCATGATCAGGTACACCGTGGCCAGCACGAACACCGCAACGATGCCAACGACGGCCAGCAGGGGCGCTGACCGCCAGAACATGGCGGAGAGCAGCAGCGCGACAGGGCCGCCGACGGCGCCGAGCCACGCGAGCATGGTCAGGGGATCGGTGCCGGCCAGGCTGGGCGGTTCCTCCGGCACGAACTCCTCGCCGTCGTCGTCCACCTCGTAGTCCCGGGGCCCCTCTCCGGGCCCGTCCGTCCCATCCCCGGGCCGCGTCCGGCGCTCCGCCGGGGGCCTCTCCGCGGGCTGCGTTCCCGCCAGGCCCAGGGGATCGAAGTCGCGGAAGGTGGGCGGTGCCGGGGGCTCCGGCGCCGCAGCAACCGGTCCGGTTGGCAACTGTTCCCCGGGGGCGGGGGAATCGGGGCGGATCGCAACTGTGTCCGATTCGAGCCTGGCCACCAGGTCCAGCCACACGGCGTCGTCCTGGTTGGCGCCCTGGTCCGGCTGGTCGGAGTCAGGCCTGTTCACTGCGGACCTCCTGTCCCGGTCCCGCGTACCCCGGCGGGCGCGTCCTGCAGGACGCGCTTGATAAAGTCCACGGACCCTTCGAAGATGCGGTCGGCGTCGTTGTCCAGGGTGGCGACGTGGTAGCTGTTCTCGAGCCGCACCACTTCCAGCGGAGCATGCGTCAGCCCCCGCCTGAGGACGTCCATGCTGGCATCCGACACCACATGGTCCACGGTGGAGCGGTAGGCCTGTACAGGGGCGGTAACCCGGGGAAGGAGCCGGACGGTGTCCCTGAACATCTTGTTCAGTTCATGGGCAGCGGCCACGGGCGTGCGCGCGTAGGCGCCTTCATCCATCCCTGCCTTGAGGATGTCATTGCCGATCGACGGGGTGCTTTTGAGCACCAGCTTCAGGATTCCTGCCAAGGGCGCCCGGGGATCGTCAATCACCAGGCCGGGGTTCACCAGGAGCACTCCGGCGACGGGCCGGGTGGCCGCAATGCGCAGGGCCAGCGCCCCGCCCATGCTGAGGCCGGCCGCGAAGACCTGGTCGCACTCGGCGTCCAGTTCCAGGAAGGCGTCATCCAGGGCGCCGTGCCACTGTTGCCAGCGGGTGCGGGCCAGATCCTGCCACGTGGTCCCGTGGCCCGGCAGCAGCGGCATCCGGACGGCGAAACCGGCTGCTGCGAACGCCGTGGCCCAGGCGCGCAGGCCATGCGGGCTGCCCGTGAAGCCGTGGGAGAGGACCACCCCCGTGCTGGCCCCTTCGCCGCTGAAGGCGCTGGTGAACGGGCTGTGGTCCGGACCGGAGGTCATGGCGTCTCCAAGGTACTGGTGCGGCGGGCGTGGGCGGCGACGAATTCTCCGGACCTGGCGAAGATCGCGGGCGCGTCAACGTCCAGAGTAGCCACATGTCCGCTGCTGGCAAGCTCCGTCACCTCGTCGAGGTTGGCGCCCAGCCCCTTCTGCAGCAGTGCCAGTGAGGTGGGCGGGACCACGGCGTCGGTGCGGGACTTGAAGACCTGGACGGGGGCGTCAACACCTGGCAGGCCGCGAACGGCGGCGCGGAACAGTTTCTTGAGTTCATGCACGGCAGCCAGCGGGGTCAGCGAGTAGTCGCCGTCGTTCGTCGCAGGCGCCGTCGGCTGGTCCTCCTGGATGGGGACCGTGGTCCGCTGGAAGTACTTGAGGAGGCCGATGATCCGCACCCGGCGGTCGTAGAAGCTCAGGCCGGGGTTGACAACGCTGACCCCGGCCACCGGGTGGCGGGATGCCGCGAGGAGGGCGATGGCACCGCCCATCGACAGGCCCGCGGTGAAGCATGAATCCGTCCGGCCGGCCAGGTCGAGGAGGGCCTCTTCATAGCTGCGGTACCAGTCCTTCCAGCCTGTGGCTGCGAGCTGGCGCCAGTCTGTTCCGTGCCCCGGCAGCAGGGGGACGGATACGGCGTATCCCAGATCTGCGAGGTGCTGCGCCCACGGCATGACACTCAGGGGACTGCCTGTGAAACCGTGGCAGATGGCTACGCCGATGCGGGCGTTGGCCCCGTGGCCTGGATAACTGAAAGCGGCCGGACGGGGCGGGGTGCTGCTTTCAGTCATGACTCCATCGTGTCACTGTTCCAGCCAAATCTCACTAGAGTAGGGTTGCATTGAATCGCTGGCCAGGCCCGACGCAGGGCCTGGGGCTGCCTTCCGGAGAGGTTCACCACGTGTTCTATTGGGTCATGAAAAGGATCTTCCTCGGTCCGGTGATCAAGCTGCTCTTCAGGCCCTGGGTCAAGGGCCTGGACAACATTCCGGCGCAGGGGGCCGCCATCATCGCCTCCAACCACCTGTCGTTCTCCGACTCCATCTTCATGCCGCTCATGGTGCGGCGGCCCGTGGTCTTCCTCGCCAAGTCGGAATACTTCACTGGAACCGGCATCAAGGGCAGGCTTACGGCCGCATTCTTCCGCCTCACCAACCAACTGCCCATGGACCGCTCCGGAGGCGCTGCTTCCGCCGCGTCGCTGAACGCCGGGATGGAAGTGCTCAACGCAGGCGGGTTGCTGGGCATCTACCCGGAGGGCACGCGAAGCCCTGACGGACGGTTGTACCGGGGCAAGGTGGGCGTGGCCAGGCTCGCGCTGCAGGCAGGCGTCCCCGTGATCCCCGTGGCCATGATCGGCACGGACAAGGTGCAGCCCATCGGCAAACGGCTGCCGAACATCCGCAGGATCGGCATGATCTTCGGCGAGCCACTGGATTTCAGCCAGTACCGGGAGCAGGCGGAGGACCGGACGGTCCAGCGCAAGGTCACGGACGAGATCATGTCCCAGCTGCTGCGGCTCTCCGGCCAGGAGTACGTGGATGAATACGCAGCCGTAGTGAAGCTGCGGCTCGCCGGCAAGCCTGAGGAACCCCGGGCCGCAGCTGAGCCCCTTGCCGCCCCGGCGGCCTCCGACGGCGGGTTCGTCCCGGACGCCGGCTCCGGTACGGCGTCGGCACATCCTGGTATGGAGGACGACGCCGGCACGCAGGCCACGGGGTAGCGGAACCTGCCGGCGGCCGCGCGGCAGTTATGACGGGGACAGCGGACAGCGTGACGGTCCGGTGCCCGCCGCTGCCGCCCTGCCGCTAGTCTTAGAGGGTGACTGAGCTATCTGCAAAACCAGCCTTTTCTCTGTCCAGCACCGCCCAGAGCGGAGCGGCCAACTATCCCGGACTGGACCACTGGCGGGACCTTCCCATCTCCCAGCAGCCCAGCTGGCAGGACCGGGATGTATTTGAGGCGTCGGTGAAGGAACTGTCGGTCCTTCCGCCGCTGGTGTTTGCGGGTGAAGTGGACGTCCTGCGGGAGCGGCTGGCTGCCGCCGCCCAGGGCAAGGCGTTCCTGCTGCAGGGCGGCGACTGTGCCGAGACCTTCGAGGCAGCCACGGCTGACAAGATCAGCGCCCGCGTCAAGACCATCCTCCAGATGGCAGTGGTGCTTACCTACGGCGCCGCCATGCCGGTCATCAAAATGGGCCGCATGGCTGGCCAGTTCGCCAAGCCCCGTTCCTCCAATGACGAAACCCGCGACGGCGTGACCCTGCCCGCCTACCGCGGCGACATCGTCAACGGGTACGACTTCACTCCCGAGTCCCGCGGCCACGACGCCGCGCGCATGCTGCGCGCCTACCACACGTCGGCCTCCACCCTGAACCTCATCCGCGCCTTCACCCAGGGTGGTTTCGCGGACCTGCGCTCGGTGCACCAGTGGAACAAGGGCTTTACCGAAAACCCCGCCCACGCCCGTTACGAGTCGCTGGCCCGCGACATTGACCGTGCCATCAAATTCATGGACTCCTGCGGCGCAGACTTCGAAGCCCTCAAGCGGGTGGAGTTCTTCGCCAGCCACGAGGCACTGCTGCTGGATTACGAACGCGCGCTGACCCGCATTGACTCCCGCACCGGCTTCCCGTACGACACCTCGGCCCACTTCCTCTGGATCGGCGAGCGTACCCGGGAACTCGACCACGCCCACGTCGACTTCCTCTCGCGGGTACGCAACCCCATCGGCGTGAAGCTGGGCCCGTCCACCACCGGTGATGACGCCCTTCGCCTGATCGACAAGCTCGACCCGGACCGCGAGCCCGGCCGCCTCACCTTCATCACCCGCATGGGCGCCGGCAACATCCGCGAGAAGCTGCCTGCCGTCGTCGAGAAGGTCACCGCCTCCGGGGCGCAGGTCCTGTGGGTCACCGACCCCATGCACGGCAACACGGTCACGTCACCCAACGGATACAAGACGCGGAACTTCGACGACGTCATCGACGAAGTTCGCGGCTTCTTCGAGGTGCACCACGGGCTGGGGACCGTACCGGGCGGCCTGCACGTGGAGATGACAGGCGACGACGTCGCCGAGTGCCTGGGCGGCGCCGACCCGATAGACCAGGATGCGTTCCTGGACCGCTACGAGTCTGTCTGCGACCCCCGCCTGAACCACATGCAGTCACTCGAAATGGCCTTCCTGGTAGCCGGCGCGCTCGCCAAGCACTAGGAACAAAGCCAAACGGTTCAAGGTGGGCAGGCGATGCCTGCCCACCCTGACTACACCACCGTGATGGTGACGACCGAGCCTTCCGGGACCTCGCGGTCCACCGGCGACTGGTCCCGCACGGTGCCGAAGAAGCCGCCCAGGATGTTG
Organism: Arthrobacter sp. SAFR-044; assembly: GCF_051965175.1. GTDB lineage: Bacteria > Actinomycetota > Actinomycetes > Actinomycetales > Micrococcaceae > Arthrobacter. Next base: position 49,165 of record NZ_JBQCMK010000015.1, on the reverse strand, counting down.
TTCACCCGGACCTGGAAGCCCAGTGCCTCGAGCGCCTTGCGTGCCTCCGATGCCTGCTTGCCGATGAAGCTGGGGACGGCAACCATCCTGGGGCCCTTGGAGATGGTCAGGGTGACCGTGCCGCCCCTGGCCAGCGTCCCATTGGGCGGGGACTGGCTGACGACGGCGCCCTCCGGAACGTTCCGGTCGAACACCTCATCAGGGGCCACCTCAGCGGTGAGGCCTGCCGCCTCAACCGCAGCCACGGCATCGTCCTCGGCCTTTCCCACGACCGACGGAACGGCAATGGGCTGCGGGCCCTTGGAAACCACAAGTCCTACGGGAGTACCGTGCCGGGCAGGGGTGCCGGCAGCGGGATCCTGGGACAGGACGGCTCCGGCAGCTGCTTCCTCATCGAATTTTTCGGCGACCGTCCCCAGCGCCATCTCCGCCGCATTCAGGACGGTCTTTGCTGCGTCCAAACTCCCGCCGGTGAGCTTTGGCAACGGGAAAAGCTGGGGCCCCTTCGACACCAGCAGTGAGACAGGCTGGAACTTCCGGATTTCCGTCCCCGCGGCGGGTTCGCTGCCCACCACGAGGCCGGTCGGCACGTCGTCGTCGAAGACATCGCTCGTGGTGGAGCGGAAGCCCACCCCGTCGAGCAGTTGCTGGGCCTGGGCCACTGTCTTGTTGGCCACTGCAGGAACGGCAGCGGCGGCACCGGGCCCCATGCCGAAGAACCAGCCGGCGCCCGTGGCCAGCAGGGCCGCGAGGATGAGGACCACCACCCATATGAGGCCGCGGCGGCGCGGATTTCCTTCCCGAAGGGTACGCACCGCTGTGGCGGCGGCCAGCGCGCGCAGCTTCTCGCTTTCCCGGTCGGCTTTCCGCTGCGCCCGCTTGCCCAGCCGCGGTGGCGGGGGAGACCAGCCGCTGTCCGCATCGTCGTCGTCGGGCAGCGTAAGTCCGGGCCGCTGATGGTGGGCCACGTGCTCGGTCGGGAAATCGGCTGTCGGGTACTGCCCCGGCGGGTAGGCGGGGGCAGCCGGCCGGGAGGGAGGCATCAGGGTTGTCGGATTGCTGGCGCGGCCCAGGACCTCGGTCTGGTGCGGATACGCGGCCGCTGCCGCTGCCGGGGGCTGCAGGTCCAGCTCCGCGTCGGTGAGGTTGGTCCGGATGTGGCGCAGTTCCTGGAGCAGCGCGTTGCCGTCCACCGGCCGGTTCTCGGGATCGTTGGCGGTGCACCACTGCACCAGTTCATCCACTTCGGCGGCGAGCCGGGGGACAAGATCCGACGGTGGTCCCACCGTACCGTTGACGTGCTGGTAAGCCACCTGGATGGGTACTTCGCCCTCGAACGGCTGGCTCCCGGTCAGCATTTCATACAGCATGATGCCCACGGAATAGACGTCGCTGCGCGCATCCGCCGGTTTTCCAAGGACCAGTTCCGGCGAGATGTAGGCCACTGTCCCGATCAGGGCCCCGGTGCTGGTTGAGCTGGTGACGGCACGGGCCAGGCCAAAGTCCCCGATCTTGATCCGGCCGTCGTCGGCGATCAGGACGTTCTCGGGCTTCACGTCGCGGTGGATGAAGCCGGCTGCGTGTGCCGCACCCAACCCCTCCACCACAGGGTCGATCAGTGCCAGCGCCAGCCGGGGTGGCAGGGCGCCCCTGTCCCTGAGGACGTCCCTGAGCGTGTGGCCCTTGATGTATTCCATAACGAGATAGGCGGTATTGCCGTCGTTGCCCTGGTCCAAAACACCCACTACGTGCGGATGGGACAGGCGGGCGGCTGCCTTGGCCTCACGGCCTAGCCTGCCCAGGAAGTTTTCGTCGGCGGCGAGGTGGGGGTGCAGCACCTTGAGCGCCACCTCACGGTCCAGCCTTTGGTCAATGGCCAGGTAGACGGTGGACATCCCGCCACGGGCAAGCCTGGAGGTGACGGCATAGCGGTTGTCCACCAGCGTCCCTACAACTGGGTCTGACACGTGTTCCTGCACCCTACGATCCTAATCCCGCAGCAAAACGCGTCCGAAATGAAAACGGGTCCGAACCGGTAACGGTTCGGACCCGCAAACAGATATTGGTCAGTGGCAGCAGCTCAGCTGAAGTTCTTCTGATGTGCCTTGATCGCCGCCAGGTAGGCCTTGGTGTCGTCGTACATGCCGTACTTACTCACCGAGTACTGGCCCTGGTAGTAGCCCGCAATCGCAGTGTCCTGGTCCTTGCTGGTGGCCAGCAGTTGCCGGATGATGGCGACGCCGGCCGTGGCGTTGTCGTACGGGTCCAGCAGGTTCAGCTTCCGGCCAACAAGGTCGGACGCCCACTGCCCGGAGCTGGGAATGACCTGCATGGTGCCGATCGCGTTCGCCGGTGACACTGCCCGCTGGTTGAAGCCGGATTCCTGGAAAGCGAAAGCCATGGCCAGGGAGGGATCCACACCCATGCGGCGCGCGGTGTCGGCAACGATGTTCTTCATCTCATCCCGTGAGGGGACGGGGGAGGCGTTCAGCAGGGCCTTGTTCTCGTTGGCGGAGCTGACCACAGCGGCGGGGTAGCTGAACCCCAGGAAGGAACTGGGCACCAGCGGAGCGGCTGCCGGCTGGGGTGCTGCCGCTGCGGGCTGCGCGGCCGCCTGGCCGGAGCCGCCGGGAATCACCAGTTTGCTGCCCGGATAAATGACCGTGGTCATACCCAGTTTGTTCGCGGCGAGCAGGTCCGACAGCTTGACGCCGTGGCGGGATGCGATGGCCGAGAGCGTATCGCCGGCCTTGATGGTGTAGGAGCCCGTGGCCGGTGCCGTGGTGTTGGCCAGTGCCGGTGCCGCCGGGGCCGGGGCCGCGGCCGGTGCAGGCGCTGCCGGTGCAGGCGCGGCGTCGCCGCCGCCCACCTTGACCTTCTGTCCCGGATAGATGATGGAGCGCATCGAGAGGTTGTTCCAGGCAAAGACGTCCGAAAGCGACACGTTGTGCTTCGCGGCGATGGCGCCAAGGGTGTCACCGGGCTTTACCGTGTAAGTTGCGCCGCCGGCCGGGGCCGGGGCTGCGGGCGCAGGGGCAGCGGCGGGTGCCGGAGCCGCAGGCTCCGCCGAGCCGGAAAGCTTGAGCTTCTGGCCGGGGTAAATAATGGTGTTGGCCTGAAGGTTGTTCAGCTTCAGGATGTCTCCGGTGCTGAGGCCAAAACGTCCGGCGATGGCGCTGACGGTATCACCGCGGACGATCGTGTACTCAGCGGGCGCAGCCGGCTGCGTGGGCTGGAAGGCCGCGGGAATGGTGGTGGAGACAACAGCGGCAGGGATTACGCTGCCCGCCGCTTTCGCTGCGGCCTGGGCCTTCATCGCTGCTGCAAGGCTGCTCGGAATATTCCGTGCGGGCTGCTGGGCCGCGGCCGGCTGGGCGAGGGCCAAGGATGACAGTACGACCGCTGGCAGCGCCGCAGTGGTTGCGGCAATCATCGGCAGACTCGGCTTGGGGGGCTGCTTGGGCGAGCGGGACATCGTCATCGGAAAGAATCCTCTTCTCAACTGCGGGTGCGGACGCGGGCGGGGATGCCGCTGTCAATCTTGATACTACTGTGACTTAAGTTATCCGTGTTACAAATGTGATGTGTGTGAATCTCTCATGAATTTGCTGATAGCACAAGAATTTTAGGAATTCCCGTAATGGCTTCTTTTCGGGAGTGTCCGCAGGCCAGGGGCGGAATGAATTGCTCCGACTAGGCGGCGGGGTGGACGGCGTGGCAACCTTGATCCGTGAGTAATGTAGAAAACCTGGTGGGCCAGTGGTTGCCGCTGCCCGACGTCGCCCGTTTGTTGGATGTTTCAATTACCAAGGTGCACAGCCTGATTGACGAGCGTTCCCTGGCGGCGTTGCGCGTGGGCGACCGGAAAATCCGTTCGGTACCCGCCGAGTTCATCCAGGACGGCCAGGTAGTGGACAGCCTTAAAGGAACCATCGTGGTGCTGGCGGACGCCGGCTACTCAGACGAGGACCTCATCGTCTGGCTGTTCACCGAAGACGAATCGTTGCGCGGCCGCCCCATTGACGCCCTGCGGGAAGGCCGCAAGACGGAAATCAGGCGCAGGGCCCAGACCCTGGCCTGGTAACGGACCGGCTCAGGAGGCTCGGCTGACCGTTACCTCGGCCAGCCTCCGAAGGGCGGTTTTGGGCAGCTCTTCCAATTCGAGTCCGTCCAGGGCGTCAAATGCCGCGGATCCGAATTCACTGATGAGGACCTCAGTAGCCTGCAGCGCTCCGGAATCCTCGATGATCCGCCGGATTTCCAGGATGTCAGCGTCCGAAAGATCCGGGCTGCCAAGGCTGGCATCAATGAAGGCCGATTCCTCCGGCGAAGCCTGGTCCAGGGCGAGGGCCACCAGAACCGTCCGCTTTCCTTCGCGCAGGTCATCGCCCGCCGGCTTGCCCGTGGTCAACGGATCCCCGAACACGCCCAGGACGTCGTCGCGGAGCTGGAAGGCTTCACCGAGCGGAAGGGCAAAAGCTGAATAGCCCCGAAGCAACTCATTCGAGGCTCCAGCCAGGGCTCCGCCCAGGGCCAAAGGGTGTTCCGTGGAGTATTTGGCGCTCTTGAACCGGATGATCGACTGTGCCCTGCCGACGGCACCTGCCCGGTCCCGGACCGGACCTGCTACTTCTTCCAGGATGTCCAGGTACTGGCCGGCCATCACCTCTGCCCGCATGAGGTTGAAGATCAACCGGGCCCGGCTTCCCGAGGCAGCCCGCTCGCCGATGTCCGTGAACGCCTCCTCGCTGAAGGACAGGCAAAGGTCGCCCGCAAGTATGGCAGCGGCCTGGCCAAACCGTTCGCTGTCCAGTGCCCAGCCCTGCGCGGTGTGCAGTTGGCTGAAGCGGCGGTGCACGCTGGGACCGCCCCGCCGGGTATCCGAACGGTCGATGATGTCATCGTGGATCAGGGCGGCCGCCTGGAACAGCTCGAGCGCAGCACCGGCCGTAACCACCTCGCCGGCCCCCGCCTCGCCGCCTGCACCCCGCCAGCCCCAGTAGCACATCAAGGCTCGGAGGCGCTTGCCGCCGGTGACCAGATTGGAGATCGACCCCATGATGGGCTCGATATCAGGGGAGATGCCGGACATGACGGCCTGCCGGGCCGTCAGGAAACCTGTGAGCTCACCAGCCACCCCTGCTACGAAGCCGGCCTGTTCATTCCTCAGCTGCTCGGCGGCCGTCACTTTGCAGACTCAGCTGCCACGTTGGCACCGATGGTGAAGGTGGAAACGCCGGCGGCTTCAACGACCGAGAGGTTAACAGTCTCGCTGTCCCCGCGGACGAAATCCTTGGATGCCACTCCGCCCACTTTGTCCCCGGGCACGGCCTTGAACCCCTGGCCCTCCAACGCCTTGCTGTAGAAGTCGATGACTGAGGCGGTGGGGGCGCTGACCGTACCGACGAGTGCGGCGGTCGAAGGGGAGGAGGCCTTGTCGAAGCTGCTGGAGACAACCGTTGCGCCGGTCATCAGCGGGAGGAGCTGCTGCGGAAAGCCCGCCACCATGGCACCCACGGTTGCGGAGGTATTGGGCGACGCCGAGGGGCTGGGTGAAGCCGTCAGGGCTGACTGGGTTGCGGCAATGGAAGCGGACTGGGACGGCTCAGCTTGTCCGGACGGTGCCTGGCTGCAGGCAGCCAGGACAAGCGCCCCAACAGCGGCAAGCGCGGCCAGGCCAGCTGGCTTGAAGTATCCAATAGCCGTCACGAAGACTTTCCTCCTGGTGTTGTTGGCGGAACCAGCCTCCAGTTTAGCCAGCCTGAAATGCTCTCCTGACAAACCCGGGCAGTCCCTACCAACCGATAGGATTGCAGCCGTGGGGCCCGCAGGTATGAACCAGGCATCCGCCGCGCGCCTTCCGGGCCGGCGGCGCACGTGCATCATGCACGTCGACATGGATGCGTTCTTTGTCTCGGTGGAACTGCGCACGCGGCCCGAACTTCGCGGCAAGCCCGTGATCGTCGGCTTCCCTGGGGAGCGTTCGGTGGTCCTCTCCGGTTCCTACGAGGCCCGGGCCTTCGGGGTCAAATCAGCGATGCCCATGGCCGTGGCAATGCGGATGTGTCCGCAGGCAGTGGTGATCGAACCGCGGCACAAGCTCTACTACGAGGTGTCGGGGCAGCTGATGGCCATCTTCGAATCCATCACCGGCCTCGTCGAGCCCCTCAGCGTTGACGAGGCCTTCCTGGATGTCACGGGAGCACTCCGGAGGTTGGGCCCGCCCAGGGGAATCGGTGAGATGATCCGCCGCCGGGTCGCAGCGGAACTTGGCATCACTGCGTCGGTGGGGATCGCGGAGACCAAGTTCGTTGCCAAGATCGCATCCACCCGGTGCAAGCCGGACGGGCTGCTGCTCATCGGGCCGGACCAGACCGTTCCTTACCTTCATAGCCTGCCCGTGGGCGCACTCTGGGGCGTTGGTGCCAAAACGAAAGAGGTGCTGGCAAAGATGGGCATCAAAACCGTGGCCGACGTTGCGGAAACTCCGGTGTCGTCCTTGAAGAAGGTCCTGGGCGCAACGGGAGAGCACGTTCACCAGCTTGCATGGGGCATCGATCCCCGTCCGGTGACGCCGGTGCGGTTGGAAAAGAGTATCGGGGCGGAAGAGACCTTTGCCACGGACACCGACGACGACGCCCTCCTTCGCCGGGAACTGCTGCGGCTTTCCCACCGCACGGCGGGCCGTCTGCGGAGCTCTGGAATGGTGGCCCGGACCGTCGCCCTGAAGTTGCGGTTCGCCGACTTTTCCACAATCACCCGCAGCAGGACCGTCCAGACCCCTGTGGACAGCGCCCAACTCATCTATGCGGTGGCAGTCCAGCTCCTGGAGTCCCTGGGGGCCAGGGCCATGACCGTACGGTTGGTAGGTGTCCGGGCCGAGCAGCTCGAGGAAGCGGCCCGGACCTCTCTCCAGCTGAGCATTGACCGCAGGGATGACAACTGGCGTGCCGCGGAGCAGGCGCTGGACGAGGTGGCCCGGAAATTCGGCAACAAGTCGGTCCTCCCGGCACGCCTCATGGAGCCGGAAAACCGGCCGGGCGACAGCACGCAACGGCCCGCCTGACAGGGGCCCCTGAAGTCATTGCCGTCTTTCAGATCAGCCCTCAACAATCTATCCTTAGAGGTACATAGTTTCGAGTGAATGGACTTACTGCCGGACCCTCTTGGACATGCTCCCGCTCCCGCGACCGCATGCTGGGTTCCTGCTTTGGCCAAAGCCGGCCGGGCGGGAACTTTCCAGCAACAGCAGGCGTTCTACGGAGTAGAAGTAGTGGCTGGGATCAGCCCGGACGTTGGCCTACAAAAGGAGGTCGTGATGCCGCTGTCGGAGCACGAACAGAAGCTGCTTGAGCAGCTTGAAAAGCAGCTTCACGAGGACGACCCGAAATTTGCGAACTCAATGGGTTCGGATCCGGGGCGTTCATGGTCAACCAGGCATGTGGTCATTGGGGTCCTGTGCGCGCTGGCCGGCGTCTTCCTGTTGCTGGTGGGCGTCAGTTTCCAGAACATCCTTGTAGGAGTGCTGGGCTTCGTCGTCATGGGCGGCGGGGTGTACTTCGCCACAATGCGCAGCTCCCGCGGCAAGGCCGGATCCAAGGCCGGCAGCGGCAAACCCGGAAAGCAGCGCAGTTCGTTTATGAGCAGCCTGGAAGAGCGTTGGGACGAGCGCCGCAGGGGAGAGCCCTAAGCAACTCCGGGAGGCCGGCCGCTTTCCGGCTCCCGCCTCCTCCATTTCGCTCCCCCTGGCAGCAGGGGAATGCGAAAAGATCCGCTCCGGCGGGTCTTTTCGCATTTAAAGGGCAATTTCGGGGAAATTCGCTCCATGCCGGCGGTTGATCGGAATTCCGACGCCCCAGCCGATGTGAAACTTCCTCCACTTCCCACCACCGGGCCCAATCCGCGGTAATTCAAGGCCTTTTTCCCATATTCCGGTCCTGCGCGGGGCGGTTTTGCGTTGACTGTGGTGGAAAGTGGAGTAATGTGGAGGACATAAGAGGGTGGTTGCAACATAGGGGATGTGCAGTTCCTGACGGCGGACAGGCGGTGGGCCAGTGTTTCTGGGCACTCACTCGCCGCGTCTGGATGAAAAGGGACGGATCATTCTCCCCGCTAAGTTCCGTGAGGAACTTGCCAGCGGGCTGGTGCTCACGAGGGGCCAGGAGCGTTGCATCTACGTCTTCAGCGAGAAGGAATTCGCACGGGTTCACGAGCAGATGCGGGAGGCTCCAATCTCCTCCAAGCAGGCACGTGACTACATCCGCGTATTTCTCTCTGGAGCCTCGGACGAGGTACCTGACAAGCAGGGGCGCGTGACTATTCCACCGGCGCTCCGGGAGTATGCAGGACTCGGTAGGGAACTTGCCGTTATCGGCGCCGGTACCCGCGCCGAGATCTGGGACGCCCAGGCTTGGAATGAATACCTTGCGGAGAAGGAGACGGCCTTTTCCGAAACTGACGATCCCATTCCGGGCATTCTCTGAATCCCGGAGCAGGGCGGCAGATGGTTTCTTGGATGAGATCTCCAGCCGGCCCATCGGCTGCCAACCTGGCTCACCTTCCCCGGAGCCAGGCGGGCGGAACGGTAGGCGCGGATGGGGATCTGATCCCAGAAGCAACAGGGGACAACGACGGCGGAAAGGACCAGGCATGACCGATCAACCCAAGCCCACGTCCGAACGCCATGTACCGGTCCTTCGCGACCGGTGCATCAATTTGTTGGCACCGGGATTCGAAGCGGCAAGGCTGCGCGGTGAGACCCCCGTTGCTGTCGACACCACCCTGGGCATGGGAGGGCACTCCGAGGCCATGCTCCAACGGTTTCCCGACCTCCACCTCATCGGGATCGACCGTGACGAGGAAGCACTGGCACTTGCAGGCGAACGCCTTGAGCCGTTCACCGCCCGCACTGACCTGGTCCACGCCGTGTACGACGAGATCCAGGACGTCCTGGCAGACCTCGGCATCGCCGAAGCGCACGGCATCCTCATGGACCTGGGCGTCTCCTCCCTGCAGCTTGACGAGCGTGAGCGCGGCTTCGCCTACTCTTTCGACGCTCCGCTGGACATGCGCATGGACACCAGCCGGGGCCAAACCGCTGCGGACGTCGTGAACACTTACAGCGAGGAAGACCTGGTCCGGATCATCCGGAAGTGGGGCGAGGAAAAGTTCGCCGGCCGGATTGCCAACCGGATCGTCGCAGCGCGCGCCGCCAAACCATTCGCCACCACCGGGGAGCTTGTGGAGCAGATCCGTTCCGTGGTCCCAGCCTCCGCTGCGAAGTCCGGCGGACATCCCGCCAAGCGGACCTTCCAGGCCTTGCGGATCGAGGTCAACGAAGAACTCGATGTCCTGGAACGGGCGGTTCCCGCCGCCGTCGATTCACTGGCCCTCGGCGGCCGCATCGTGGTCATGTCCTACCACTCGCTGGAGGACAAGATCGTCAAAGGCGTTTTCCAGTCCCGCTCCAAGTCTTCGGCGCCCCTGGGTTTCCCGGTGGAGCTGGAAGAACACAAGCCCGAACTCAAGACCCTGACCAAAGGCACCGAGGTGCCCACCGCCGTCGAAATCGCCGAAAACCCGCGTGCCGCCTCCGCCAGGCTCCGCGCGGCAGAACGAATCAGAGCCAGGAGAGCTGCATGAGCACCGCCGCCGTCAAGAACTTTCCCGTTGTTTCCGGCAGCTCGGCGCCCGATGCCAGGCCGGCAGGCAAACCGGGCGGGGCGCAAAAGGCCCGTACACCGCTCTCCGTGGTCCGGTCGGCCCCGCGGAAGCGGCGTGCACCTTTCGTTGTGCTGTGCTTTGCGATGCTCGCAGTAGCACTGGTTGCGGTGCTGGTCCTGAACATCTCGGTGTCCACCGCGCAGTACCAGCTGGTGGAGCTGCGTGCCAAGCAGAGCTCGCTGACCAAGGCCAACCAGGACCTTACCCAGCAAGTGCAGAACTATGAGGCCCCGCAAAACCTCGCGGCCAAGGCCACCGAGCTGGGCATGGTGGCATCCACGGTGAAAGGCCAGATTGACCTGTCCACCCTGTCTGTCACAGGAAAGGCGACCCCCGCAGTCAAGGGCGCGGCAACAGGAGCGGTGATCCCGTCGCCTGCCGTGGCCGGCCAGCTGATTGTGCCGCCGGCGTCCAAGGGCGCTGAGTCCAAGAATGCGGAGTCCAAGGCTGCAGATCCCAAGGCGCCCGCAGCTGACAAGGCCGCGGCGCCGGGCGCCGGGAACGCTGGAGCTCCCTCCGCAGATGCCGCCCAAGCCGCTGCAAACCAGGCTGCTGCAGCCGCGCAGGCCGCAGCAGCGGCGGCAAAGCCGGCCCCCGAACTTCACGGCGGCTCCGTACCGGCACCGCAGCAGAAGGTTCCCGGACAGTAGGCCGGCGGGCACGTCAGGCAACAGCGTCGAGCAGCAAGGAAATCCACGGTGGCGAAGACGACCGGCAAGGCAGGAAAAAGCAAGGTACCCAACGCCACGAAGCGCTTGCGGCTGGGGCTCGGCGTCATGCTTACCCTCCTGCTCGTGGTGGGCGGGAAGCTCTTCCTGGTCCAGGGGCTGGACGTCGGCGGCATGGCGGAAGCTGCACTGAACAGCAGGATGACGTCGGCCATCCTGCCGGCCGAGCGGGGCAGCATCCTGGACTCGCGCGGCACCGTCCTGGCCAACAGCGTGATCCGCTACAACATCGTGGTTGACCAGCGGGTCAACACCAAAACCGAGTCTTACAAGCGGCTGGAACAAACTGACGGCCACGAAAAGCTGGTGGACGTCAGCCGCGACCAGGCAATCTCCGAACTTGCCTCGGCCCTGGGCATGGACACCAACGCTGTCAGGGACGCCGTGACCGGCCAGCAGCCCTATTACATCGTGGCCAAGGATGTAAAACCCGATGTTGAGGACCGGATCTCCAAGCTCCAGGTTCCGGGCATCGTTGCCGAGGGCGTCAGCAAGCGCGTTTATCCGAATGGTGCCGTTGCAGGGGGAGTAGTGGGATTCCTCCAGGACGGTACCACCGGGCAGGCCGGCATTGAGCAGACGCAGGACGACAAGCTGAAGGGAACGGACGGCAAGCGCCTGTTCGAGATCGGCGCCGACGGGCTCCGCATCCCCGTTGGCCTTGACGAGTTGACCCCGCCCCGGAACGGCGAGGACGTCAAACTCACCCTCAACTCCGACCTGCAGTACTTTGCCCAGCAGGCCATCCAGAGCCAGGCGGACAAGCTGAGCGCCGAATGGGGCGTCATCATCGTGATGGATGCCAAAACCGGGAACCTGCTTGCCCTGGCGGACACCAACTCCCCGGACCCCAACAACCCCGGACTGGTGGCGGCCAAGGACCGCGGCGTCCGCTCCGTGACGGCAGCGTATGAGCCGGGCTCGGTGGAGAAGATGATGACGGCCGCAGCCGTGATCGATGAAGGCCTTGCCAAGCCACTGGACAGGTTCACCATTCCACCCACCTACACCGTGGATGGCCAGACGTTCAGCGACGCCTTCACGCACGGCACGGAGGAACGGACGCTGGCGGGAATCATCGGCTATTCCATGAACACCGGAACCGTGATGGCAGGCCAGCGGCTTAGCAAGGAACAGCGCTACGACTGGCTGAAGAAGTTCGGCATTGGCGAGGCGCCGGACATTGGACTTCCCGCGACGGCCTCCGGCATCCTTTCACCCCCGGACCAGTGGGACGGGCGCCAGCAGTACACCGTCCTCTTCGGCCAGGGCGTATCGCAGTCCACACTCCAGACCGTCCGGGCCTACCAGAGCATCGCCAACAACGGCGTCATGCTGCAGCCACGGCTGATCGACTCCTACATTTCCGCCGATGGGACTGAGGAGAAAGTACCGGCCCAGCCATCCCGGCAGATTGTGTCGGACAGTACCGCCCAGCAGGTCCAGGACATCCTGGAAAGCGCCGTCACCGAGGGCGAAATCAAGGATGCCGGCATCGACGGCTACCGGGTGGGTGCCAAGACCGGTACCTCCGAATCGCCCTGCGACGACGGCAAGTCCGGTTACTGCGGCTACACCGCCTCCATCGTGGGAATGGCGCCGATGGATGATCCGCGGTTTATTGTGGAGGTGGTGCTCCAGCGGCCGAAGGGCAGCATTTACGGCATCACGAACGGACCGGTGTTCCGGTCCGTCATGAGCCAGACGCTGCGGACCTACAACGTCCAGCCTTCAACCGGCGAACCGGCCAGGATGCCCCAGTACGCCAAATAGCAGCTGTTCCACGCCGGCAGTACCAGCAGCATCCAGCGCATCACAGTGCCCGGGGCCGAACCATGCCGGGCACGCACTAGCACCATCGGAGATTCCCTTGTCAGAGTTCACCACGCCCGGCGCCGACGCTGTCCGGGATGAAAGTGCAGGCCGCTTCCGGCCCGCAGCCGTTGCGCCCGTCCCGCTGGCCGCCGTCGGGCAGGCCCTTGGCGTCGCCGTGCCCGCTCCGGCTGCTGACGTGGAGATCACAGGCATATCCCTCAACTCGCGCACTGTGGAGCCGGGCGACCTTTACGTGGCGTTGCCGGGCGCCAGCAGGCACGGCGCTGACTTCGTGACGGACGCCATCGGCGCCGGCGCCGCCGCCGTTCTGACGGACGACGCCGGCGCGCGCCTGATTGCCCTGGCCGCGGACACGCCCGTCCCCGTGCTCGTCGTCGAAAACCCCCGCAACGATGTGGGCCCCCTCTCTGCCATGATCTACCGGAGCCAGCCTGCAGACGGACGCCCGCTGCCGCTCTTCGGTGTCACCGGCACCAACGGGAAGACCACCACCACCTACTTCATCACCTCGCTGCTGCGCGCTTTGGGACGGCAGACAGGGCTGATCGGGACCATCGAGATCCTCGCCGGAGGGGAGTCCATTCCCAGCCTCCTCACCACGCCGGAATCACCTGAGGTCCATGGCCTCATTGCCCTCATGCGCGAACGCGGGCTCGACGCCGCAGCCATGGAGGTGTCCTCGCATGCCATCTCGTACCAGCGGGTGGACGGACTTCTCTTCGACGTGGCGGGATTCACCAACCTCACGCAGGACCACCTGGACCTGCACAACACCATGGCAGAGTACTTCGCCACCAAGGCAGAGCTTTTCACTCCAGCCCGTGCCCGGCAGGCAGTTGTAACGGTCGACGACGAGTGGGGCCGGCGGCTGGCCGGCACCGCCCAGGTGCCGGTCACCACCCTCAGCACCACGGGCAAGGACCCGGCGGACTGGACAGTCACCGCTGCCTCACCGCGCGGCCTGGGAACCGAATTCACCTTGACTGGCCCGGACGGCGCCGTCCTGGACGTGCACACCGGGCTGCCTGGCAGTTTCAACGTGGCCAACGCCGCCCTGGCGGTGCTCATGGTGCTGGCGTCCGGCGTCGGCCTGGCCGACCTTCAGGCAGCCCTGGACCAGGCCGATCCCTTCACCGTCGCCGTGCCCGGACGCATGCAGCTGATCTCCGAACGGCCCGCGGCCGTGGTGGACTTCGCCCACAACACCGATGCCCTGGCGCGGGCCTTGGAAGCGGTCCGGTCGCCGGAACCGGACTCGCGCCTCATCGTCGTTTTCGGCGCCACGGGACAGCGGGACCAGGGCAAACGCCCGGCAATGGGCGCCATCGCCGCCCGGCTCGCCGACACCGTGATCATCACCGACGACGACCCGCACGACGAGGACGCAGCAGCCATCCGCGCCGATGTCCTGGCCGGGGCACGCGACGCCGTTGAACAGGAGTCCTTGGGTGCCGAGCTGCTGGAGGTCTTCCCGCGCGCGGAGGCCATCCAGCATGCCGCAGCGGTGGCGCGCCCCCAGGACACCATCCTCGTCGCGGGCCGCGGCCACGAGGTATGGCAGGAAGTGAAGGGCGTGAACCTCGCCCTGGACGACAGGGTGGAGCTGCGCACCGCCTTGACAGCCAGGGGATTCAACGTTCTCCATGACGACCGGATAGAGTCCTAGACCGAGATGATTGCATTTACTGCGGCGGAAATCGCCGAAATCACCAGCGGGCGCCTGGACGCCGATCCCGGAATCACGCCCCTCTCGGTGGTGACGGATTCACGCGAAGCCATCCAGGGTTCGCTTTACGTCGCAAAGCCGGGCGAGCACGCCGACGGCCATGATTTCATTGACGCGGCCTTCGCTGCCGGTGCGGTCCTGGCACTCGTTGAGCGCCCCGCGGCAGGCCCCGACGGCGCCGCCTACCCTTCCATCGTGGTTCCCGACGCCGTGCTGGCGATGGGAGCCCTCGCAGCCGAAGCCGTCCGCCGCATCCGCGCCGCCCGTGCAGAAACCGGCAGCCAGCTGACAGTGGTTGGCATCACCGGTTCCGCCGGCAAAACCACCACCAAGGACCTGCTGGCCGGAATCCTGGCCACGCAGGGCAACACCGTGGCGCCCCAGGGCTCCTACAACGGCGAGGTGGGTGTCCCGCTCACGGTTTTCCGGGCGGACACCGAAACCCGCTACCTGGTCATTGAGATGGGGGCCACCGGCATCGGGCACATCCGCTACCTCGCGGAGATGGTCAAGCCGGACATCGGAGTGGTCCTGGCAGTAGGCACCGCACACGCCGGCGAGTTCGGCGGAGTCGGAAACATCGCGCTGGCCAAGGGCGAAATGGTTGAAGGCCTGACAGCCCGGGGAACCGCCATCATCAACCTCGACGACGAGCGCGTCGCCGCCATGCGCAGCCGTACCCAGGCCACGGTCCTCGGCTTCTCCGCGGAAGGCCGCCAGGACGCCCAGGTGCAGGCGCTGAACGCCGATACCAACGCCGAGGGCAGCCCCGAATTCGACCTCCAGCTGCCCGACGGCGCCGCTCCCCGCCACGTCAGCAGCAGGCTCATCGGAGCCCACCACGTGGGGAACCTGCTGGCAGCCGCCGCGGCGGCCTGGGCCGCAGGCGTGCCCGGAGACCACATCGCTGAGTCGTTGAGCAAACAGGCTGCCGCAAGCCGCTGGCGCATGGAACGCACCGAACGGCCCGACGGCGTCACCATCATCAACGATGCCTACAACGCCAACCCGGAATCGATGCGCGCCGCCCTTCGCACCCTGGCCGACCTTGGCCGGGGACGGCGCACCTGGGCGGTGCTGGGCGCCATGCTGGAACTCGGCGAGGACTCCATCCGCGAGCACACTGCCGTTGGCACCCAGGTTGTCCGCCTCAACATCGCACGGCTGCTGGTGGTGGGCCGGGAAGCGCGGGCACTCTATGTATCGGCCGTGCAGGAGGGATCCTGGGGCGACGAATGCCTCTTCGCCGAGACCCTCGATGAGGCCTACGACGTCCTGGACGCAGAACTCGAGCCGGGCGACCTGGTGCTGTTCAAGTCCTCCAACAGCGTAGGACTGCGCCATTTGGGCGATCGGATAGCATTACCCCCAGCCCCGACCCCTGCCGACGAAAGGAGCACTCTGCTGTGATTGCTCTGTTGATCGGCGCAGGCCTGGCCCTGCTCTTTGCCCTGGTGGGGACCCCGCTTTTCATCCGCCTGCTGGTGCACCGCGGCTACGGCCAGTTCATCCGAGACGACGGCCCCACATCCCACCACACCAAGCGCGGGACGCCCACCATGGGCGGCACCGTGGTGGTGGCCGCAGTACTTCTGAGTTACGGGCTCACCCACCTCATCATGCTGCTGATGAATCCGGACTCGCCCGGGCCCTCGGCCTCGGCCCTCATCCTGCTGTTCCTCATGGTGGGCATGGGCCTGGTGGGCTTCCTGGACGATTTCATCAAGATCTCCCGGCAGCGCAGCCTGGGCCTGAACGCCAAGGCCAAGCTCATCCTCCAGGCAGCGGTCGGCATCATCTTCGCCGTCCTGGCTTTGAATTTCCCAAACAGCGCCGGGCTGACGCCGGCGTCAACCAAGATTTCCCTGGTCCGCGACCTGCCCTGGCTTGACCTCGCCTTCGGCGGCACCGTCCTTGGCGCGGTCCTGTTCGTCATCTGGTCCAACCTCATCGTTACCGCCGCCACCAACGGCGTGAACCTTACCGACGGACTGGACGGCCTTGCGGCCGGAGCCTCCATCATGGTCTTCGGCGCCTACACCCTCATGGGCATCTGGCAGAGCAACCAGGCCTGCGGTTCCCCGCGGGAGGCCGGAAGCGGCTGCTACTCCGTCAGGGACCCGTTGGACCTGGCACTCCTGGCCGCCATCCTCAGCGCCGCCCTGGTGGGCTTCCTCTGGTGGAACACCTCCCCGGCGAAGATCTTCATGGGCGACACCGGATCGCTGGCCATCGGTGGAGCCGTGGCTGGATTCGCCATCCTGTCCCGCACTGAACTGCTGCTGGGCATCGTGGGCGGGCTTTTCGTGCTCATCACGCTGTCCGTCATCATCCAGGTGGGCTACTTCAAGGCAACCGGCGGGAAACGTGTGTTCAAGATGGCGCCGCTGCAGCACCACTTTGAATTGAAGGGCTGGGCCGAGGTTACCGTCGTTGTCCGGTTCTGGATCCTTGGCGGACTCTTCGTCGCCGTTGGCCTGGGCATCTTCTACGCTGAATGGGTTGTACTGCTGTGACCGTTTCCCCCCGCCTGGCAAACCTTGTTTCCTGGGACTCCGACTGGGCCGGCCTGCGCGTCGTCGTGACGGGCATCGGAGTCTCCGGCTTCGCGGCCGCGGACACCCTGATCGAGCTCGGCGCCCGCGTGGTGGTGGTGGACGCCGCCACCAGCGACCCCGCGCGTGCACACGCCGATACCCTGAAAATCGTCGGCGCCGCCGACGTGCTGCTGGGCCCTGACGCGGTAACCCACCTCCCGCGGATCGACGGCGAACTGCCGGAACTGATTGTGACCTCGCCGGGCTGGCGTCCCGACCAGGCACTGCTGGCGGCTGCGGCACGGAAGCACATTCCGGTGTGGGGCGACGTCGAACTGGCCTGGCGCGTACGGGTCAGGGAAGGCCGGAAGACGGCGGACTGGCTGGCCATCACAGGTACCAACGGCAAGACCACCACGGTGGGACTCACGGAATCGATGCTGCGGGCCGCCGGACTCAAGGCCATCGCTGTGGGCAACGTGGGCACCCCCATCCTTGATGCCCTTCGCGATCCCGTGGAGTACGACGTCTTCGCGGTGGAGCTTTCCAGCTTCCAGCTGCACTGGGCGGAATCGGTGTCGCCTGTTGCCAGCGTTTGCCTCAACGTAGCCGAGGACCATGTCGACTGGCACGGCTCCTATGATTCCTACCTGGCGGACAAGGCCAAGGTTTACGAACGCACGCAGAAAGCCTGCATCTACAACGCTGAGCAGGTGGAAACCGAGCGCATGGTGGAGAACGCCGACGTGGTCGAAGGCTGCCGCGCCGTCGCCTTCACCACGCTGACGCCGGCCATCAGCATGCTCGGAGTGGTGGAGGGGCTGCTGGTGGACCGGGCGTTCATCGAAGAACGCAGGGACAGCGCAGCCGAGCTTGCCTCGATGGCCGACCTTGGACCGCTGGCCCCGCGCCACATGGTTGCCAATGCCCTTGCCGCTGCCGGTTTGGTGCGGGCCTACGGGGTGGAGGCCAAGGCGGTGCGCCAGGGCATCCTCGATTACGTGCCCGGCGACCACCGCATCCAACCCGTGGCCCGTCTGGACGGGGTCCTGTGGGTCAATGACTCCAAAGCCACCAATCCCCATGCCGCGTCGGCGTCCCTGTCGGCCTTCAGCAAGGTGGTCTGGATTGCCGGCGGCCTCTCGAAGGGCGTGAGCTATGACGACCTGGTGCGTGATCACGCAGCGCGGCTCAAGGCCGTGGTCCTGATCGGAACGGACACCTCGCAGCTCCGGGAAGCCCTCCAGCGACACGCCCCGGATGTCCCGGTGATCGAACCGGGGGCAGGTGACACTGAAGGAGTGGAGACTGCTTCGGCGCCCGGCGGCACCACTGCCGGTACCCCCGGCAACGGAGAACAGGTGATGTCCTGGGCCGTTGCGTCGGCAGCCCGGCTCGCCGAATCCGGCGATACCGTGCTCATGGCTCCGGCAGCTGCTTCCATGGATCAGTTCTCTTCCTACGCTCACCGTGGTGGTACTTTCATCGATGCTGTCCGCGAGCTGGTGGAAGGGCAGGCCCAGACCGGCGAGGAGTAACAATGGTCAGCACGCCCACCCGGCAGCAGGGTGTTAAGCCCAAGGGTGCCAAACCGCGCCCCGGCTCCACCGCCATCCGGCAGCCTGCTGAAGCCGGTGCCAAACTGCGCACCATCTACCGCGGGTTCTGGTCGGCGCTGGAGGGCACGGGCAAGTCCCGGAACGGCTCCACCTACTACCTCATCCTGGGCGCGACCCTGGCCTTGACGGCCATTGGGATCATGATGGTCCTCTCGGCCTCCAGCGTCGAATCGATCGCCGCCGGAAAGTCCCCCTACGGTGATGCCCTGAAGCAGGGCGTCTTTGCCGCGATCGGCATCTTCACCATGTTCGTGCTCTCACGCGTCAACGTGGTCTGGCTGAAGCGGCTCGCGTGGCCCGCCGTCGGAGTTGCCGTGCTCCTCCTGGGCCTGGTCCAGGTGGTAGGCGACGAGATCAACGGCAACCGGAACTGGATCGACCTGGGCGGCATCACCTTCCAGCCGTCCGAGGCGGCCAAGCTGGCCCTGGCCCTGTGGCTGGCCACCGTGCTGGCCAGGAAGGGCAAGCTGCTGAGCCGGTGGCAGCACGTGCTGGTGCCCGCCGTTCCGATGGCGGCCATCGTCATCGTGCTGATCCTGGTGGGCAACGACCTGGGCACGGCCATGATCATCATGATGATCATGGCGGCGGCCCTGTTCTTCGCCGGCGTTCCCCTCTACCTCTTCGGCATCGCAGGCATCATCGCCGCTGCCGGCACCGCGGTCATGGCCGTCACCAGCTCCAACCGCATGTGCCGCATCACCTCCTGGTGGACCGGGCAGTCCTGTGCCGACGGCATCGACGCCAACTACCAGGCCACCAACGGCATGTACGGCCTCGCCTCCGGAGGCTGGCTGGGCGTGGGCCTGGGGCAGAGCCGCCAGAAGTACAGCTGGATCCCCGAAGCCCACAACGACTTCATCTTCGCCATCATCGGCGAGGAACTCGGCCTGGTGGGAACCGTCGTCGTCCTGGTCCTCTTCGCCATCCTGGGCGCTGCCATTTACCGCGTGGTGGTGGCACAGGAGGACATGTTCCACCGGGTCCTTGCCGGCACCATCATGGTCTGGCTGCTGGGCCAGGCCACGGTGAACATGTCCGTGGTCACCGGCCTCATGCCTGTCATCGGTGTTCCGTTGCCATTCATTTCCTACGGCGGTTCGGCCCTGCTGATGTCACTCTGCGCAGTGGGCGTGGTCCTGTCCCTGGCCCGGGAGCAGATGGCTCCCGCCATGCGCCCCAAGCGGATGCTGAAGTTCAAGGGCCGGCCAGGGCGGGACAAGAACCAACCAAAGAATTCCAGAAAGCGTGCCTAACCCCAGATGACTCCGACACAACCTTCCATCGTCCTGGCCGGTGGCGGAACAGCCGGCCATATCAGTCCGTTGCTCGCCATCGCCGCGGCCCTTCGCAGCGAGGCCCCGGAGGCTTCAATCCTGGCGGTAGGAACGCCGTCGGGAATGGAGACCCGGCTGGTTCCCGCTGCCGGCGTCCAGCTGGCCACGATCGACCGGGTGCCTTTTCCCCGCAAACCCTCCGGTGACCTGCTGCGCCTGCCGGCCCGGCTGGCCGGCGCAGTCCGGCAGGCCGGCGCCATCCTGGACCGTGCCCAGGCCGACGTGCTGGTGGGCGTAGGCGGCTACGTCTGCACCCCCATGTACCTTGCGGCGCGGAAGCGCGGCATACCCCTGGTGATCCATGAGGCCAACGCCCGGCCGGGACTGGCCAACCGGGTAGGTGCCTTCCTGAAAGGCCGGGTTGCCGTGGCCTTCGAGGAAACTCCGCTTCCCAACGCCGTGCACGTGGGCATGCCGATGCGCAAGGAGATTTCCGGCCTGGACCGGAAGAGTGCGCGCACCGCCGCCCGCGAGGCCCTTGGACTGGATCCCCACCGGCCCACCCTGATCGTCACCGGCGGGTCCTCCGGCGCGCAGAGCATCAACCGGACAATCGCAGCCTCCGTTGCCCTCCTTGCGGACGCCGGTATCCAGACACTCCACGTCACCGGCCGGGGAAAGACCGTCCTGGACGAGGCCGGCCAACCCCTGGCCGCGAAGGGCTACCGGCAGGTGGAGTACATCGACGGCATGGAACTTGCCTACGCTGCGGCCGACCTGTTGCTGGCCCGGTCGGGGGCTGCCACCGTGTGCGAAGTTGCCGCCGTCGGCGTCCCGGCGGTCCTGGTGCCCCTTCCCATTGGGAACGGGGAGCAGGCACTGAACGCGGCGGGCCTGGTTGCCGCAGGCGGCGCGGTGCTGGTGGACGACCGCGACTTCACCCCGGAATGGGTTGAGCGCGAGCTGGTTCCTCTGGTCACCGATAAGGCCCGGCTTGCCGCCATGGAAGCCAAGTCCTACCGGCTCGGCATCCGAAACGCCGACCAGCGCATGGCTGGTCTTGTCCTGGAAGCGGTATCTGCATGAACCCCCACAACACCCCCCGCTTGGAATCCCTTGGCAAGGTGCACTTCATCGGCATTGGGGGAGTAGGAATGTCCGCCGTGGCCCGCATCATGGTGGCGCGCGGTGTCCCGGTCAGCGGCTCCGACGCCAAGGACCTGCCCGTCATGGCGGACCTTGCCGCGGCCGGCGCGCGGATCTGCGTTGGTTACGCCGCCGGGAACCTCGGTGACGCGCAGACCGTGGTGGCGGGTTCGGCGATCCGCGGGGACAATCCCGAACTGGCGGCAGCGCAGCGTGCGGGCCTGCCGGTGCTGCACCGGTCCCAGGCGCTGGCAGCCACCATGGGCGATGACACCGTCGTCACCGTCGCCGGCACGCATGGCAAGTCGACCACCACGTCCATGGTCACCGTGCTGCTGCGGGCGGCCGGGCTGGATCCTTCTTTTGCGGTGGGCGCCAACATCCCCGCCCTCGGCGTCAACGCAGCCAACGGCACGTCCGGCATCTTCGTCGCCGAAGCGGATGAATCCGACGGGTCCTTCCTGAACTACAGGCCCCGCATCGCGGTCGTCACCAACGTGGAGCCAGACCACCTTGACTACTACGGCACCGCCGAGGCCGTGTACGAGTCCTTTGACCGCTTCACGGCGCTGCTGCCGGCCGACGGCCTCCTGGTGGCCTGCGCGGACGACGCCGGAGCGTTGGCCCTCGCAGAGCGGACCAGGACCAGGGGCAACACCCGGGTGGTCCTGTACGGCACCAATGAGGCGGCGGACGTCCGGCTTTACGACGACGGCCCCGGCAATGTCGCGGTGTCGGCGCATGGTGCCCGGTACGCGCTGTCGCTGCAGGTACCGGGACGCCACAACGCCCTGAACGCCGCTGCCGCCTTTGCCGTGGCCCTTGAACTCGGCGTGGACCCGGTGGCCGCGGCCGCGGGCCTGGCCCATTTCGCCGGCGCATCGCGCCGCTTCGAACTCAAGGGATCGGTGCGCGGCGTCCGGGTCTTCGACGACTACGCCCACCACCCCACGGAAGTCCGTGCGGCGCTCACGGCAGCCCGTTCGGTAGCCGGCGGCCACAAGGTGCACGTCCTGTTCCAGCCGCACCTGTTCTCCCGCACCCGTGAGTTCGCAGCCCAGTTCGCCGACGCCCTCAACCTTGCCGATACCGCCCTGGTCCTCGATATCTACCCTGCCAGGGAGGATCCCATCCCGGGCGTCACCAGCCAGCTCATCGCCGACCACCTCAATGAAGGCGGCCGGCTGGCAAGTGCAGCTGACGCCGTCGAAACCCTGGCCAAAGCCGCGGCCGACGGGGACGTAGTCCTCACGGTCGGCGCGGGTGACGTCACGGCCTACGGGCCCCGGATCGTGGAGGCGCTGCATGCCTAGCTCCCGCCGTCCCACCTACGCCCCGCCCAAGCGGAATGCCAGCCCCGCCGCGGCGCCCGCGAGCAGCGCCAAGACAGAGCCGCGACCATCTGGTACGGCGGACAGCCCCGCCGGCGGTGACGTGATCACAGCATCCCGCAGCGTCCCGGACCAGGCGGTGCACAAGCCGGCGAAGGCCGGGAAACCTTCCGGGGCGACGGTACTGGCGTTCCCCGAGCCCAAAGGACGGCGCCGCAGGAAGAAAGTCCTGATCGCTGCCGGAACGGTGCTTGCGCTGGTGGTGGGGCTGCTGGCAGCCGCCATCTATTCGCCGGTCCTCGCCCTGCAGACCATTTCCGTGACGGGCACGCGTTTCGTCACACCTGCCCAAGTGCAGACAGCACTGGAACCCCTTCGCGGCAAGCCGCTGCCCCAGATCGCCGACGACGACGTCCGGGGGCTCCTGGGCTCCCTGGTCCAGATCAAATCCGTATCCGTCGAGGCGCGGCCGCCGTCGACCCTTGCCGTTGCCGTGCATGAGCGGGTGCCGGTTGCACTGGTCAAGCAGGGGGAGCAGTACCAGCTGGTGGACGTCGACGGCGTCCAGCTGGCCACCACCGACGATCCTGCGACGGCATCGCTGCCGGTCATCGACGGCGGTGCCGGCGCCATCGGCCAGGACCTGTTCCGCGCCACGGCCGCAGTGCTGGGTGCCCTGCCTGCCGACGTCCTGGCCAAGCTTTCCAATGCCTCCGCGCAGTCCGTGGACGCCGTGGAACTCAAGCTGGTTGACGGCCAGACCATCGTGTGGGGCAACGCCTCCGAGAAGGAACTTAAGGCCAAGGTCCTGGCCGCTCTCCTCAAGGCTCCGGCGGATCCCAAGAACCCCGTCAGGGTCTACGATGTCAGTGTGCCCCGGCACCCCGTGACGCGCTGAGCGCTTTCTTTCCCGGTATTAATCCGACACGCGGACCCGGTTATTGAATGTCGGAACCAGAGGAAATACCGTCACAGACAAGAGTTACTTGACATAACTATAACCTTCAACTGGAGGGTTAGGGTTGAAGGTTTCAAGCTCTCCATCAGTTTTCGCAATAAGACACGAACAAGGGACACGTAACGTGGCAGCTCCGCAGAATTACTTGGCCGTCATCAAAGTCGTCGGCATCGGCGGCGGTGGCGTGAACGCAGTCAACCGCATGATCGAGGTCGGCCTCAGGGGTGTTGAGTTCATCGCCATCAACACCGACGCCCAGGCCCTGCTCATGAGCGACGCCGACGTGAAGCTCGACGTAGGACGCGAGCTGACCCGTGGCCTGGGTGCCGGCGCCAACCCCGAGGTGGGCAAGCAGGCCGCCGAGGACCACGCGGACGAGATCGAGGAAGTCCTCCGCGGCGCCGACATGGTCTTCGTCACCGCCGGTGAAGGCGGCGGCACGGGCACCGGCGGCGCGCCCGTCGTCGCCCGGATCGCACGTTCGCTTGGTGCCCTGACCATTGGCGTGGTCACCCGCCCCTTCACCTTCGAGGGCCGCCGGCGTGCCGGTTCGGCCGAGGCAGGCATCGATGCCCTGCGCGACGAGGTGGACACCCTGATCGTGATCCCCAACGACCGCCTGCTCTCCATCAGCGACCGCAACGTGTCCGTCCTTGACGCGTTCCGCTCGGCGGACCAGGTCCTGCTGTCCGGCGTCCAGGGCATCACCGACCTCATCACCACCCCGGGCCTGATCAACCTTGACTTCGCGGATGTTAAGTCCGTCATGCAGGGAGCCGGCTCCGCCCTTATGGGCATCGGTTCGGCCCGCGGCGAAGACCGCGCCGTGAAGGCGGCCGAACTGGCCATCGCCTCGCCGCTGCTGGAAGCATCCATCGACGGCGCGCACGGCGTGCTGCTGTCCATCCAGGGCGGTTCGGACCTGGGCCTGTTCGAGATCAACGAGGCCGCCCGGCTGGTCCAGGAAGTGGCCCACCCCGAGGCGAACATTATTTTCGGTGCCGTCATCGACGACGCCCTGGGGGACGAAGCACGCGTCACCGTGATCGCCGCCGGCTTCGACGACGTCAAGGCCACCTCGCCCTCCATGGACCAGTCCCAGCCGCAGGCCGCACCCCAGCGGCCAGCCGCCCCTGCTGTTGCTCCCGCCTCGGCCCACCCCCAGGGCGGAAACCACCAGGGCAACGGTAACCACCAGCAGAACGTCCAGCCGATCCACGCCGGTGTCGGCGCAGCAGGACTCAGCAACTGGGGGCAGCAGCGTCCGCAGGCCGTTCCGGCCGACTCCGGCTTCGACGTCGACCTGCCGTCCGTGGTGGAGCCGGACCTGACCGGCACCCACCCGGACGACCTGGATGTCCCCGACTTCCTGAAGTAGGCAGCGGCTTGTTCCATTGGCGCGCCGACATCCTGCCCGGGGTGTCGGCCGCATTTACCGATGCGGGTGCGGGAAACCTTGCCCTGCATGTGGGGGACCATCCCGCCGCGGTCCAGGAGCGCCGGTCGCGCCTGGAACAGTCCATCGCCGCGGTGCCCGGCTCGCTGCGCTTCATGAACCAGGTCCACGGCAACACCGTGGCCGTCATGGACAGCGGCTCACCTGCCCCTGAAGCTGATGCCATGGTCTCCCGTGGCCTTCCCTTGGCTGTCATGGTGGCGGACTGCATTCCGGTGCTGCTGGCGGGGGAGTCCGGGAACGGACCCGTCCTTGCCGCCGCGCATGCCGGCCGCCCCGGTATCGCAAACGGTGTCCTCCCGGCTGCCGTGGACAGCATGAAGTCCCTTGGCGCATCCCGGATCCGGGCCTGGCTGGGCCCCTCAATCTGCGGGTCCTGCTACGAAGTCCCTGCCGCCCTGCGCGATGAGGTGTCGGCGCTGGTTCCAGCAACGTGGAGCACCACTACGTGGGGGACGCCGGCGCTGGACCTTCCGGCCGGCGCCCGGGCACAGTTGGAGGCTCTCGGGGTGCCGGTGGAGTATGCGGGTCCCTGCACGCTTGAGACGGACACGCTCTATTCGTACCGCCGGAACCGGAACACGGGCCGCTTCGCCGGACTGGTCTGGTGCCATGACTGATCGGCCAGCCAAGAACCAGGGGAATGATTCCCGCAGCGCAGAGCTTGCCGAAAGGCTCGCCGCGGTGCGGAAGCGGATCGCCGCGGCATCCGAAAGTGCGGGGCGCAGTGACCGCCCGCCGTCGTTGATCGTGGTCACCAAGTTCCACCCGGCAGAGGACGTCCGGCGGCTGGCGGCCCTCGGGGTCACCGACGTCGGCGAGAACCGGGACCAGGAGGCCGCGGCCAAGGCGCTGGAGCTGGCAGACCTTGCCCTGACCTGGCACTTCGTTGGCCAGCTGCAGACCAAGAAGGCCAAATCCGTTGCGCGGTACGCCGCCGCGGTCCATTCGGTGGACCGCCCGCAGCTTGTCGATGCCCTGGCAAAGGCAGTGCGGAACGAGATGGACGCCGGCGGCCGCGCCCGGATGGACTGCTTCATCCAGGTCAGCCTCGAGGAGGACGGACGCAGTGACGACGGCGGCACGCACCGCGGCGGGGCAACCCCCGCCGACGTGCCCCTCCTGGCAGAACGGATCGCCGGGGCTGACAGCCTGAACCTGGCCGGCGTCATGGCAGTTGCACCGCTGGGAGCGCCGCCGGAACCGGCGTTCGAAAAGCTTGCGGAAATTTCGGCCCGGCTCGTGACGCAGCATCCGGGTGCGGCAGCGATCTCGGCAGGCATGAGCCAGGACCTGGAGGCTGCCGTCAGGTTCGGAGCGACACACCTGCGAATCGGTTCCGATATTCTCGGTTCCCGTCCTGCCGTGGGGTAGCGTCGGTCCTATTGGAAGTGATGGGCGGGGGACTCCAGTGCTGTCAAATCATTGGGCGGCCCGCTTACGGGACACGATTAGGAGTCGACCATGGCCGGCGCTCTGCGCAAGACAATGATCTATCTTGGGCTCGCCGACGGCGATGAGCATTACGAGTCCGAGCAACAGACCACACGTAAGGATGAGGACGAACCCATGGAAGTTGACCGCGAGGAACGCCGTGCTCCGGCACCGGTCCGCGAAGTCAGCCGCGAGGCGTCCTATGCCCCTGAAGAGGAATACCGCGCCCCTGTGACCCCCATTAAGCGCGCGGCATCGAGCCGCGAAGAGAACACCGGCCTGCGCCAGATCACCACCATCCATCCCCGCTCGTACAACGATGCCAAGCTCATCGGTGAGAGCTTCCGGGACGGCATTCCGGTGATCATGAACGTGACGGACATGGGTGAGGCCGATGCAAAGCGCCTGGTGGACTTCTCGGCAGGCCTTGTCTTCGGCCTGCGGGGGAGCATTGAACGGGTCACCAACAAGGTGTTCCTGCTTTCACCGTCCTACGTCGAAGTGATCGGTGACGACAAGAAAGCCAGCGACACACAGGCCAGCTTCTTCAATCAAAGCTAAGCGCCACAGGCTGTACGGAGATGCCAGACAGGGACACCTGTCTGGCATCTGTGCTGAAATAGACGTGACAACAGCAGGACGACAGCGGCCGCCGCAACGGACGGGCCGCACGAATATGGAGATATGAAATAAGTCATGGGAATTGTTTTCGGACTTCTCTATCTCGCCCTGCTGCTGTTCTTCGTGGGCCTCATCATTCGCCTGGTGTTCGACTGGGTGCAGATGTTTGCGAGGGAATGGCGGCCGCGGGGCGCCGCCCTGGTGGTGGCACACGCCGTCTACTCCATCACGGATCCGCCACTCAAGGGTCTGCGGCGGCTGATTCCGCCCCTTCGCCTGGGCGGAGTCTCCCTGGACCTGGGCTTCCTGATCCTGTTCATCGGCGTCAGTATCGCGATGAGCGTCACCAGGGGCCTGGCCTGACTTTCACACCAGACCCCGCAATGCAGTGTGATCCTTCCCGGAACAGCTACTGTAAAGCGAAGAAACCTCCCGTTTGACACCGCAGTGTTGAATTAGAGTAAGCAGACCAAATTTAGGTACCTTAGTTTTGACGGCCGGAAGGCCTACTGACTAACCAGACCAGTGAGGTGACCAGATGGCTTTGACGCCAGAAGACGTTGTCAACAAGCGCTTTCAGCCCACCAAGTTCCGTGAGGGCTATGACCAGGACGAGGTTGACGACTTCCTGGACGAAATCGTCGTTGAACTCCGCCGCCTGAACCAGGAAAACGACGAGCTCCGCAAGAAGCTCGCCGAAGCAGGTTCCAGCGTTCCGGCAAGCTCCGCCGCCGCCCCCGTGGTGGAGAAGGTCCCCGCGCCGGTCAAGGCCGACAAGGACGAGGCCCGCGAGAAGGCGGAAGCCGAAGCGAAGGCTGCCGAAGCCAGCAAGAAGAAGGACGTCCAGCCGGCCGCCCCTGCCGCTGCCGCGCCCGCTGCGCCGGCTCCCGCCGCCACTGCCTCCGCCGAGTCTGCTGCAGGCCTGCTGGCCATGGCACAGCAGATGCACGACCGCCACGTCGCCGACGGCCAGGCCCAGAAGGACAAGATCATCGCCGAAGCGCAGATCGAAGCCAGCAGCCTCGTCAACGACGCCCAGGAAAAGTCCCGCAAGATCCTCGGTGCCCTGGAGCAGCAGCGCTCCGTTCTGGAACGCAAGGTGGAGCAGCTCCGCGGCTTCGAACGCGATTACCGTTCACGCCTGAAGGCCTACATCGAAGGCCAGCTGCGCGACCTGGATGCCCGCGGCTCCGTCGCGACCCCGGAAGTCAGCGAAGCCAACTAAGTCTGGCAGCACGTATTCTGAAAGCCGGTGGCTGAGGATTCCTCGGCCACCGGCTTTTGGCATTGACACCCAAATTTCCCGAATTGAAAGCACCATGACTGACGATCTTGCCGCCGACGCGGCACGCCCTGTCCCACCCTCGCCGCGCCCCCGCCGGGCCGTGCTGCTGTCCCTGTTCGCGGGGTTCGCGGTCTTCGCCTATGTCCTGGACCAGCTGACCAAGCTCTGGGTCACCTCCACCATGGTGGAGGGGGAGCGGATCCCCGTGCTGCCACCCCTGCTGCACTGGTATTTCATCCGGAATTCGGGCGCGGCATTCTCCATCGGCGAGAACGTCACCTGGGTGTTTTCCATCATTATGGCCGGTGTGGCCGTCGCCATCCTTTTCCAGGTCCGCCGGCTCGGCTCGGCCTGGTGGTCCCTTGCCTTGGGCCTTCTGCTTGGCGGGGCGCTGGGCAACCTCACCGACCGGCTCTTCCGCGAGCCGTCCTTCGGCATGGGACACGTGGTGGACTTCATCCAGCTTCCCAACTTCGCCATCTTCAACATTGCCGACTCCGCCGTGGTATCCGCCGTCGCCATCATCTGCATCCTGACCATCCGGGGGATCGCCCTGGACGGAACACGGCTGGGGAGCGCACACAAGGGCAACCCGGGCCATGACTGACCGCATCGTCGTCGCCGAGGAGTACGCGGGGGCGCGGGCGGACGCCGGCCTGGCCGGCCTCCTGGGCGTCTCCCGGTCCGTCGCCGCGTCCCTTCTCGCGGACGGGCACGTGCTGAACCGGGGCAAGGCGCTGGGCAAATCGGCAAAACTCGTGGCCGGGGACACCCTCGAGGTCACCGTCCCGGAACGGCGGGACCCGCTTGAAGTCGTGGAGGAACCTGTGGAAGGCCTGAATATCCTGCTCGACGACGACGATTTCGTCGTCGTCGACAAACCCGTTGGCGTGGCCGCCCATCCCTCGCCCGGCTGGGTGGGGCCCACCGTGGTGGGCGGGCTTGCCGCCGCCGGGTACCGCATCTCCACCTCGGGTGCCCCGGAGCGGGCAGGCATCGTGCACCGGCTCGACGTCGGCACTTCCGGGGTGATGGTGGTTGCCAAGTCAGAGCGCGCCTACACCGCACTCAAGCGAGCCTTCAAGGAGCGCACCGTTGACAAGGTCTATCACGCGGTGGTGCAGGGCCTTCCCGATCCCTTGACGGGAACCATCGACGCCCCCATCGGCCGCCACCCCGGGCATGACTGGCGTTTCGCCGTCATTGAGGACGGGCGGCCCTCCGTTACCCATTACGAAGTCCTGGAGGCGTTCGGCAAGGCCAGCCTGGTTGAAGTCCACCTCGAAACCGGCCGCACCCACCAGATCCGGGTCCACTTCTCCGCGCTCCGCCACCCCTGCGCCGGCGACCTGACCTACGGCGCCGATCCGCGCCTGGCCGCCAACCTGGGGCTCACGCGGCAGTGGCTGCACGCCCGCCAACTGGCCTTTGACCACCCCGTGACGGGGGAGCGCGTTACGGTCACCAGCGAGTACCCGCAGGACCTTTCCTACGCCCTGGAAGTGCTGGAGTCGGGCCAGGCCTGACACGGCCGGCCTGGCAGGACAGTCCCGGGGCAGCGCTTAGAATAGTGCGGTGAGTTCCAGCAATGATTCGTTTGTCCACCTGCACACCCACACCGAATATTCCATGCTGGATGGAGCCGCCCGCCTGGGGGAGCTGTTCGACGAAACCGAGCGGCTGGGCATGCCGGCCCTCGCCACCACAGACCACGGCTACCTGTTCGGTGCATTCGACTTCTGGCGCAAAGCCACGGACAAAGGCATCAAGCCGATCATCGGCGTCGAAGCCTATGTGACTCCCGGTACTGCCCGGACGGACAAGGAACGCGTGCGGTGGGGCGATGAATCCCAGCGCAAGGACGACGTCTCCGGCGGTGGGTCCTACACCCACATGACCCTCCTCAGTTACAACAACGTAGGCATGCGGAACCTCTTCCGGGCCTCGTCCATCGCCTCCCTTGATTCAGTTTTCGGCAAGTGGCCCCGGCTGGACCGGGAACTGCTCAACACGTATTCAGAGGGGCTCATCGCCACCACGGGCTGCCCCTCCGGGGAGGTCCAGACCCGGCTCCGGCTCGGCCAGTACCGCGAAGCGCTGGAGGCCGCGGCCGAGTTCCGGGACATCTTTGGCGCGGAGAACTACTTCTGCGAACTGATGGATCACGGCCTGGACATCGAACGGCGGGTCACCGGCGACCTGCTGCGGCTCGCCAAGGACCTGAACCTGCCGCTGGTGGCCACCAACGACCTCCACTACACGCACGAGCACGACGCCAAGGCGCACGAAGCCCTGCTGGCCATCCAGTCCGGTTCCACGCTGCTGGAACCCACCTACGACAACGGCGGCTCAAGGTTCGCGTTCTCCGGCAGCGGCTACTACCTGAAATCCCCCCAGGAGATGCGGGAGCTCTTCCGTGACCACCCGGAGGCGTGCGACAACACCCTCCTGATTGCCGAACGCTGTGAGGTGTCCTTCAACACCGACGCCAACTTCATGCCGCGGTTCCCCTGCCCGCCCGGCGAGGACGAGACCTCCTGGCTGGTCAAGGAAGTGGACAAGGGCCTGCAGTACCGCTACCCGGGCGGCATCCCGGACGAGGTCCGCAAGCAGGCCGATTACGAGCTCGGCGTCATCACCTCCATGGGCTTCCCCGGCTACTTTCTGGTGGTCGCCGACTTCATCAACTGGGCCAAGAACAACGGCATCCGGGTAGGCCCCGGCCGTGGTTCGGGTGCCGGCTCCATGGTGGCCTACGCCATGCGCATCACCGACCTCGACCCCCTGCGCCACGGCCTGATCTTCGAACGCTTCCTCAACCCGGACCGCGTCTCCATGCCCGACTTCGACGTCGACTTCGATGACCGGCGCCGGTCCGAGGTCATCGATTACGTGACCCGCAAGTACGGCGACGAGCGCGTGGCCATGATCGTCACCTACGGCACCATCAAGACCAAGCAGGCCCTCAAGGACTCCTCGCGCGTCCTGGGCTACCCCTTCAGCATGGGCGAGACGCTGACCAAGGCCCTGCCGCCCGCCGTCATGGCCAAGGATATTCCGCTCGCGGACATCCAGAACCCGGAAGCCAAGCGCTACAGCGAGGCCGGTGACTTCCGGCAGCTGATCGCCACTGACCCGGAGGCTGCCAAGGTCTTCGAGACGGCCCTGGGCATTGAAGGCCTGAAGCGCCAGTGGGGCGTGCACGCGGCAGGCGTCATCATGTCCTCGGACCCCATCATCGACGTCATCCCCATCATGCGCCGCTTCCAGGACGGCCAGGTGATCACCCAGTTCGACTACCCCACGTCCGAGGGCCTTGGCCTGATCAAGATGGACTTCCTGGGCCTGCGGAACCTGACGATCATTTCCGATGCCCTCGAGAACATCAAGATGAACCGCGGCATCGACCTGGACCTGGAAAACCTCGAGCTGGACGATGCCCCGTCCTACGAACTCCTGGCCCGCGGCGACACCCTGGGCGTGTTCCAGCTCGACGGCGGCCCCATGCGGTCCCTGCTCAAGCTCATGAAGCCCGACAACTTCGAAGACATTTCCGCTGTTCTGGCGCTCTACCGGCCCGGGCCCATGGGCGCCAACGCCCACACCGACTACGCACTGCGCAAGAACGGGATCCAGGAAGTCATTCCCATTCACCCTGAGCTGGAGGAACCACTCAAGGAGATCCTCGGCGGAACGTATGGCCTGATCGTGTACCAGGAGCAGGTCATGGCCGTAGCGCAGAAACTGGCCGGCTACTCGCTGGGCCAGGCAGATATCCTCCGGCGCGCCATGGGCAAGAAAAAGAAGTCGGAGCTGGATAAGCAGTTCGCCGGCTTCTCCCAGGGCATGCAGGACAACGGCTACTCCATGGAAGCGGTCAAGACCCTCTGGGACATCCTCCTGCCCTTCTCCGACTACGCCTTCAACAAGGCCCACTCAGCCGCGTACGGGGTCATCTCCTACTGGACCGCGTACCTGAAGGCGCACTACGCGCCCGAATACATGGCAGCGCTGCTGACCTCGGTCGGTGACGACAAGGACAAGTCCGCCATCTACCTGAACGAGTGCCGCCGCATGGGCATCACGGTGCTTCCGCCGGATGTCAACGAGTCCGCCCTGAACTTCACCCCGGTAGGCACTGACATCCGCTTCGGCATGGGCGCCATCCGCAACGTGGGTGCCAACGCCGTCGAGGCCATGGTCACCGCACGCGAGAGCGAAGGCGCCTACACGTCCTTCAAGGACTACCTCATGAAGGTGCCGGCGGTGGTCTGCAACAAGAGAACCATCGAATCGCTGATCAAGTCCGGGGCCTTCGACTCCCTGGGCCACCACCGGCGTGCGCTGGCCATGATCCATGAAGAGGCCATCGACTCCGTCATCACCTTGAAACGGAACGAGGCGATCGGCCAGTTCGACCTCTTTGCCGGCTTCGAGGAAGCCGAATCGGAGGCGTCCCTCAGCATCGAGATTCCGGACCTGCCCGAGTGGGAGAAGAAGGACAAGCTCTCCTTCGAACGGGACATGCTGGGCCTGTATGTTTCCGACCACCCGCTGCAGGGCCTGGAGGGCCTCCTGGCCCAGCATGCCGAGATGAGCATTACCTCCATCATTGGCGAGGACGGGCCGCAGGACGGGGCCATCATTACCATCGCCGGCATGATCACCTCGCTGAGCCGCCGGATCGCGAAAGCCAGCGGCAACGCCTACGCCCGGGCGGAGATCGAGGACCTGGGCGGTTCCATCGAGGTGATGTTCTTCGGGCAGGTGTATGGGCCCATCGCCTCCGTGCTCGCCGAGGACCTGATCGTGGTGGTCAAGGGCCGCCTGCAGAAGCGCGACGACGGCGCCATCACGCTGAACTGCATGGAACTGTCGGTTCCGGACCTCAGCGAAGGGCTGCATGGGCCCCTGGTCATCACCATGCCCACCCACAAGGCCACCGAGACCGTGGTCACCGAACTCGGCGACGTGCTGCGCACGCACCGGGGCAACTCGGAGGTGCGGCTGCACCTGCAAGGTGACACGCGGACCGAAATCATGGGCCTGCCGGTCCACCTGCGGGTGAACCCCAGCCCGTCGCTGTTCGGTGACCTTAAGGTCCTGCTGGGCCCGGCCTGCCTGGACGCCTGACAAACAGGCGGCCGACGGCGGGAATCACCTCCCGCCGTCGGCCGCCTGTTGGTGCTGCGCCGGTCCGTGGTCGTCAGATCTCGTAGTCCAGCGGCACCGGCTGGCCGTAGGCGCCGCCGTGGTAAAGCAGCGGCGATCCCTCGCCGCCCACTTGGCCGTCCACCACCTGGACCACCACCACGGCGTTGTTCTCGAAGGAGAGCCGCATCTGGATCTCGCCGATCAACCATCCGGCCACGTCCTTGAGGATGGGCACCCCGTGCGGGCCGATTTCCCAGTGGTTGCCTTCGAAGCGGTTGCCAGGGCGGGCAAAGCGGGCCGCCAACTCCTGGTTCTCCAGGCCCAGCATGTGCACCCCCAGGTACTGGGTGTTGGCCACGGCGGGCCAGGACCTGGAGCTGCGCGCCATGTTGAACGTGAAGCGCGGCGGTTTCGCCGACAGGGACGCGACGGAGGTTGCCGTGAAACCGTAGGGCTCATCCTGGTAATTCACGGTGATGATGGCGACGCCCGCGGCATGCCGGCGGAACATCTCCCTGAACGTCTGCTCGAACGGCTCGCTGTTATCGGTCACCGGAACTCCTGAACTAAGTGGCATAACTCTTTCCCCAAGCGTATTGGCCCGCGGTCACGGCGGGAAAACAGGCTGGCGGCAGCACCACGGCGGATGGCCTGGCAGGAACCTTTGTTAAGGTGTGTTGCATGACGAACTTCGCCCGCCCCGCCAGGCGGTTGCTGCCATGGTCCCTGCTGCTGGTCCCGGCGGCCGCGGGTATTCCGGCGGGAATCCTGTGGTGGCTCCTGGCGCCGGGCGGGCTGAACCTGATCACCCGCGACCCGGCCCTGGCGGCCGGGACCGTGCCCCTGGTGTGGCTGCCGCGCGATCTCACGCTCGCAGGCATCATGGTGCTGGCAGGCTGCCTGCTGGCCGTATTCCTGGCGGACGGCAAGCGTCCGGACCCGCAGGCGGCACTGCTCACCGGCCTGGCCGGGGCGTTCGCGGGCAGCGCCGTGGCATGGGGGACAGGTGTCCTGGCGGGACGGCTGTGGGGCCCGGCCGTCGACACGTCGGCAAACGCCAGCATCGCCTTCTCCCTGCGCGCGTGGCCGGTCCTGCTGCTCTGGCCCGCCGCCACGGCCGTGTCCGTCTTCATCCTTGAACTGGTGGGCGCCACGGGCAGAAAGCCTGGTCCCGCCGGCTCGGAAACAGCAGGCGTGCACAGCCCCGTAAAATAGAGCGGTGACCACATCCCCGGAGTTTCCCGCCCCCGTGACAGCCGCCGTCGACTTCCGCACCATTGACCTTCGGGGCCGCCACCTGAGCCTCCCGGCACTGCGCGCCGCGGTGCCCCGCGCCAAGGGCCAGACCGTGGCGGACGCCGAGGAAAAGGTCCTGAAGATCATTTCCGCCGTCCGGGAGCGCGGCTTCGCGGCACTGGCTGAGCTGGCTGAACGGTTCGACGGCGTCGCGCAGGAGCACCCGCTGGTCCCCAGGGAGGCAATGGCCGCGGCCCTGGACCAGCTGGATCCGGCCGTGCGGGCTGCGCTGGAGGAATCCATCAGCCGGGCGCGGAAGTTCGCCGACGGGCAGCGCCCCCGCAACGTCGACGTCGAACTGGGCGACGGCGCCGTGGTCAGCCAGAACTGGGTGCCCGTTTCCCGCGTGGGACTGTACGTTCCCGGTGGCCTTGCCGTGTACCCGTCATCGGTGATCATGAACGTGGTGCCCGCGCTGGCTGCGGGCGTGGAGTCCATCGCCCTGGCCTCGCCCCCGCAAAAGGAATTCGACGGGCTGCCGCACCCCACCATCCTGGCGGCGGCAGCGCTGCTGGGCATCACCGAGGTCTACGCCATCGGCGGCGCCCAGGCCATCGCCGCCTTCGCCTATGGCGTCGATGCAACGGATGCGGGCCCGGCACTGCAGCCTGTGGACGTGGTGACCGGTCCCGGCAACATCTTCGTCGCCACGGCCAAGCGCCTGGTCAAAGGTGTCGTCGGGATTGACTCCGAGGCGGGAACCACCGAGATCGCCATCCTGGCGGACGACTCCGCCCAGCCCGCCCTGGTTGCCGCCGACCTGCTCAGCCAGGCCGAGCACGATCCCAAGGCAGCATCGGTCCTCATCACCGATTCCGAGGACCTGGCCGCTGCCGTGCGGGCTGAGCTGGCACTCCAGGCCGCCGCGACCAAGCACGCGGCCAGGGTGCAGGAAGCGCTGTCCGGTCCCCAGTCCGGAGTCGTGCTGGTGGACGGCCTGGACC
This sequence comes from Arthrobacter sp. SAFR-044, assembly GCF_051965175.1. Lineage (GTDB taxonomy): Bacteria > Actinomycetota > Actinomycetes > Actinomycetales > Micrococcaceae > Arthrobacter. The sequence continues at coordinate 14,094 of NZ_JBQCMK010000015.1, read as the reverse complement.
AGGGCATCGCGGCCTGTGACGCCTACGCTGCGGAGCACCTGGAAATCATGACCCGGAACGCTTCCGCCGTAGCCGCGCGCATCCGGAACGCGGGCGCCATCTTCGTGGGCGACTACAGCCCGGTCAGCCTTGGCGACTACTGCGCCGGCTCCAACCACGTGCTGCCCACCAGCGGTACGGCCGCGTTTTCGTCCGGGCTGAACGTGACCACTTTCCTACGCGCCATCCAGGTGGTCAACTACAGCCGGGAAGCCTTGGCCGAGGTCAGCGGACACATCGTGAGCCTGTCCCGGGCCGAGGATCTTCCGGCCCACGGCGACGCCGTCACGGCCCGGTTCGACGGTGACCGGTGACACCACTACATGTAGTAATTACAGGATTGTTATTACCCCAGATCTGCCCGTAAACTGGGTACGCCACGGCATCGCCCCCCGGCGGTGCTGCTGGCTTCGAATTCCGTTTCACACCACAAGCGAAAAGGGGGAACGCCATGTACTGCCCGTTCTGCCGCAACCCTGATTCCCGCGTGGTGGACAGCCGGATGGCTGATGATGGCTCGGCCATCCGCCGGCGCCGGCAATGCCCTGAATGCGGCCGCCGGTTCACCACGGTCGAAACCACCAGCCTGTCCGTGATCAAGCGTTCCGGCGTTGGTGAGCCGTTCAGCCGCAGCAAGGTGATCAACGGCGTGCGCAAGGCATGCCAGGGGCGGCCCGTGAGCGAGGACGACCTCGCCATGCTGGCCCAGGAAGTCGAAGAACAGATCCGTGCCTCGGGTGCCGCTGAAATTGACGCCCACGAGGTGGGCCTGGTGATCCTCGGGCCCCTGCAGAAACTTGATGAGGTAGCCTACCTGCGCTTTGCCAGCGTCTACCAGGCCTTTGAATCCCTCGAGGACTTCGAGACCGCCATCGCCCTGCTCCGCCACGAGGCCGGGGAAGGCGCCAAGGGCGCAGCCGCTCCGGCCAAGAGCTCCGAGAAGAGCCCGCTCTAAAACTCCGGTGGCGGCAGCGGAGGGGAAGCCGCAGCCGCCACCGGCACCACTCCTATTTGGCCAGCTTGTGCTGCAGCGCGATTTCCAGCGCTGCCCCCACGATGCCTGCCTCATTGCGGAGGACGGCAGGGACAATCGGGGTGCGGAGCCTGAGGTTGGGAAGGTATTCGTCGGCGCGCTTGGAAATTCCGCCGCCCACGATGAACAGTTCAGGGGAGAACAGGAACTCCACATGCGAGAAGTAGCGCTGCAGCAGCACGCTGTACTCGTCCCAGGACAGCCCGTCCCGCTCGCGGGCAACAGCTGACGCCTTCGATTCGGCGTCGAAACCGTCAATTTCCAGGTGCCCCAGCTCTGCGTTGGGGACCAGCTTTCCGTCGAAGATGAAGGCTGAACCGATGCCGGTGCCCAACGTGATCACCAGGACGGTGCCCGAGACGCCCGCGCCGGCACCATAGCGTGCTTCCGCCAGGCCTGCGGCGTCGGCATCATTGATGACCTCCACCGGGCGGCCGAGCCGTGCCGTGAGAAGGGCGTCGATGTCCGTGTCCAGCCAGCTCTTGTCCACATTGGCGGCGGAGTGGACCACGCCGTGCTGGATGATGCCCGGGAAGGTCACCCCCACAGGGGAGCCGGCTTCCGGTGCTTCCGGACGTGCCGAGAGCTCGGCCACCACCAGGGCCACGGCCTCCGCCACGGCTTCAGGGGTGGCCGGCTGCGGGGTGGGAACCCGGAACCGTTCTCCGAGCAGCTTGCCCTTCTTCAGGTCGACAATGCCGCCCTTGATGCCCGTACCACCGATGTCGATGCCGATCAGCGGTGCGTTCTTGTGCGACTTCTCGTCCTTCTTGGCCAATGGGATTCCGTTCTTGACAGGGGCGGGCAGGAAAAGGGCCAGCTTGGGGCGGCCCATGACAGGTGTCCGGTCTGCACCGGCAGCATGCCCCGGGGGCATGGACCAGGCTACGGCAGGGTAAGGATTTCGGCGCCGGTCTCGGTGACCAGCAGGGTGTGCTCGAACTGGGCGGTGCGCTTGCGGTCCCGGGTGACGACGGTCCAGTCATCGCTCCACATGTCCCACTCCACGGTGCCCAGCGTGAGCATCGGTTCGATGGTGAACACCATTCCGGTTTCGATCACGGTGTTGTAGGCAGGGGCCGCGTCATAGTGGGGGATGATCAGCCCGGTGTGGAAGGCCTCCCCGACGCCGTGGCCGGTGAAGTCACGCACCACGCCGTAACCAAAGCGCTTGGCGTAGGACTGGATGGCCCTGCCAATGATGTTGATTTCGCGTCCCGGTGCCACGGCCTTGATGGCCCGGTTCAATGACTCCTGGGTGCGCTCCACCAGCAGCCGGGATTCCTCGTCCACATCCCCCACCAGGAAGGTGTAGTTGGTGTCTCCGTGGACGCCGTTGAGATAGGCCGTGATGTCGATGTTCAGGATGTCGCCGTCCTGGACCACCGTGCTGTCCGGGATGCCATGGCAGATGACCTCGTTCAGGGAGGAGCACAACGACTTGGGGAATCCGCGGTAACCGAGCGTGGAGGGGTAGGCATTGTGGTCGAGCAGGAATTCGTGGCCCACCCTGTCCAGTTCGTCGGTGGTGACACCCGGCTGGATGTGCTTGCCTACTTCCACGATGGCCTGGGCCGCGATTTTTCCGGCGATCCGGATCTTCTCGATGGTTTCGGCGGACTTGACCTCGGACCCGGTGAATTTTGCGGGGGCGGGGTTGCCAACGTACTCCGGACGGGGGATGGACGCCGGGACGGGACGCTGCGGACTCAGGGTACCCGGGGTGAGGGTGCCAATGGGTGCAGTCGAGGCAAGGGAAGGCATAGATTGATCATATAAGGCACCACAGAACGCCTAACAACCGACAAGCTGGGGAGGGGCGCGTAAGTGTTTGTGTTACGTGGATCACCCCCTGGTTCCTGTCGCCGGAACGAGGAGCAACGATGACTGAGTACTGGTTCAACATCAACACCCACGAAGTGGAAGAGGACCGGCTGTCGGACTGGAGCCAGCTCATTGGGCCCTACAAGACCCGCGAAGAAGCGGAGCACGCCATCGAGAAGGTCAGGGCGCGCAACGAGGCCTGGGAAAAGGGCGACGACGACTGATGGCCTGTTTCCTGCCTAGAACGAATGCTCCGGGCCGGGGAACCCGCCTGACCTGACGTCGTCGCCATAGGCCGTGGCGGCGTCGTGCAGTGTGCTGCGAAGGTCCGCGTACTGCTTCACGAACTTGGCCATCTTTCCGCCGCGGAGTCCCGCCATGTCCTGCCACACCAGGACCTGGCCAGTCGTGGCCTTTCCGGCGCCGATGCCCACCGTCGGGACATTGACCGCGGCGTCAACCGCCGTGGCCGTCTCAGCGGGCACCATTTCCATCAGTACGCAGAACGCCCCGGCTTCTTCGAGTGCGCGGGCGTCGTCGATCAGCCGCTGGGCGTCGTCGCCGCGGCCCTGGACGCGGTAGCCGCCCAGGGCGTGCTCGCTCTGCGGAGTGAAGCCGATGTGCGCCATGACCGGGATGCCGGCCTGCACCATGGCCCTGACCGTGGGTGCGTAGTACTTGCCGCCCTCGATCTTCACCGCGTGGGCGAGCCCTTCCTTCAGGAACCGGACACCGGCGGCCACGGCCTGTTCGGCACTGACTTCGTAGCTGCCGAAGGGCAGGTCGGCAACCACCAGGGCGCGTTTGGCCGACCGTGCCACCGCCCGGCAGAGGGGGAGGAGTTCGTCGACAGTGACCGGGAGGCTGGTCTCGTTGCCAAAGACGTTGTTGGACGCCGAATCTCCCACCAGGAGCACCTCGATGCCGGCAGCATCAAAAATCTCGGCCGTGTACTGCTCGTACGCGGTGAGCATGGCGAATTTGGTGCCATCGCGCTTGGCCTGCTGGAGGTGGTGGAGGCGCACCCTTGCCGGCTTCCGTTCTGCGGGGGCAGGCACGCCGGGGCCGCTGCCGTAGGGGGCGGGTACTTCTGCGGACGCGCTGGAGCCGGAGCTGTTGGAGGCCATGGGATGAGCGTAATGCGGTACCGGCCGTCCTAGCTACCGGGGCCAGCGCGGGGCAGGGGTGATCAGCGTCATAACGGCAGCTGGGGCCCACCGGTGATGCGCCGCCTGGAACCGGACGCAGGGGCGGCCCGAGGGTGTCATTTGGGGCCCGCCAGGTTAATGCTGTGTTACGCGCGGCGCAGGCTTCGGCATCGGCGCAGAATGATTAGTACAGTGTTGATGAACTGCTGCCGGCATTCCCCTCGCGTGGACCCGGAGCATGGACGTTGACCGGAGAAGAGGCCATCATGGACCGCCAGCAAGAGTTTGTCCTGCGCACAATCGAAGAGCGCGACGTACGTTTCGTGCGCCTGTGGTTCACCGACGTCGTGGGTTCGCTGAAGTCCGTGGCGCTGGCCCCGGCAGAGGTCGAGGGCGCATTCGAAGAAGGCCTGGGTTTCGACGGTTCCTCCATCGAAGGCCTGGCCCGTGTTTTTGAATCCGACATGCTGGCGCAGCCCGATCCCGCCACCTTCCAGATCCTGCCGTGGCGCGGCGAGACGGAACAGACGTCCAGGATGTTCTGCGACATCCTGACCCCCGACGGCGAGCCCTCCGCTGCCGATCCGCGCAACGTGCTCAAGCGGACCCTGGCCAAGGCCGCGGACATGGGCTTCACCTGCTACACCCACCCCGAAATCGAGTTCTACCTGCTCAAGTCGCACGAGCCGGGTCCTAACGGTGCTCCTGTTCCGGTGGACGAGGGCGGCTACTTTGACCATGTCCCCGGTGGCGTGGCCCAGGACTTCCGGCGCACCGCGGTGACCATGCTGGAATCGGTCGGCATTTCCGTGGAATTCAGCCACCACGAGGCAGGCCCGGGCCAGAACGAGATCGATCTGCGCTACGCGGACGCCCTGCAGACGGCGGACAACATCATGACGTTCCGCACCGTGATCAAGGAAGTGGCACTGCAGCAGGGCACTTACGCCACGTTCATGCCCAAGCCGTTCACCGACCACCCCGGTTCCGGCATGCACACGCACTTCTCACTGTTCGAGGGCGACAGCAACGCGTTCTTCGAGGCGGGCGCAGAGTTCCAGCTGTCCAAGACGGCCCGGCAGTTCATTGCCGGCATCCTCAAGCACGCCCCCGAGTTCACGGCTGTCACCAACCAGTTCGTCAACTCCTACAAGCGCCTGTGGGGTGGCGGCGAGGCGCCCAGCTATCTCAGCTGGGGCCACAACAACCGCTCTGCGCTGGTCCGCGTGCCGCTGTACAAGCCGGGCAAGGGCCAGTCCGCACGGATCGAGTACCGCGGCATCGACTCCGCCGCCAACCCGTACCTCGCCTACGCCGTCCTGCTCGGCGCGGGCCTGAAAGGCATCGAGGAAGGCTACGACCTTCCCGCCGCAGCCGAGGACGACGTCTGGTCGCTCAGCTCCGCTGAACGCCGGGCCATGGGCCATGATCCACTCCCGGCCAGCCTGCACGACGCCATCCGCTCCATGGAGGACTCAGAGCTGATGCCGCAGATCCTGGGCGAACAGGTCTACGAGCACTTCCTGCGCAACAAGCGCGCCGAATGGCAGGACTACCGGCTGCAGGTGACGCCCTACGAGCTGCAGCGCAACCTCGGCATCCTCTAGGTGCCCGGCGTGAGCCTGGCTCGCCGCCTGATCGCGGCGGGATTCAGTGACCTGGAAAAGGGCGAACGGTTCCTTGCCGCGCGCGAACTCGAGGGACTGGACCAGGACAGGCTCTTCGCCGGGCTGCAACTCGCGGCCAGCCCGGACACCGCCCTGCAGTCGCTGGTGCGCCTGATTGAGAAGCACCCCCAGCTGCGGGACCTGGCGGCCGCCGACCTTGAAGACAGCGAGCCGATGTACCGGGTCCTGGGCGCGTCCGAGGCCCTGGGGGAATTCCTCATCAGGCACCCGGAGCATCTGGAGGCTTTCCGGGTCCGGGCCAGCCCCGAGCCACTGCCCGCCGACCCGGACCGGCTGCGCGCCACGCTCCTGCAGTCCGTGGGCGCCGATCCCCGCGCCGCCCGGCCCGTGGCCTCGGCTACCGGCGCGGATGCTTACGCGGCCCTGCGCACCGCCTATCGGCGTGGTTTGGTGGACCTCGCCGTCAAGGACCTCTGCGCCGCGGATCCCCTGGATTTCCTGCCGTCGGTGGGCGGTGAACTGGCGGACCTGGCCGCCGCCGCCATCGAGGCTGCCCTCGCCGTCTCCCGTGCGGAAGCGGCGGAGCAGCACAGCGCTGCCGACGTCGCCGACGTCGGCCTTGCCGTCATCGGCATGGGCAAATGCGGAGCCCGGGAGCTTAACTACATCTCTGATGTCGACGTCATCTACGTGGTGGACGCCGGGAGCCTGGAGGACGCCCAGGCGAACACCATAGGCACGGCCCTGGCAAGCGGCATCTCCAGGGCCATCTCCTCCGTGGCCAGGGAACCGGGCCTGTGGGAGGTGGACGCCAACCTGCGTCCCGAGGGCAAGTCCGGCCCGTTGGTCCGCACGCTGGCCTCCCACGAGACGTACTACGCCAGGTGGGCCGAAAGCTGGGAATTCCAGGCGCTGCTCAAGGCCCGTTCCATTGCCGGCGACGCCGCCCTGGGCCGGGCCTATGAGGACGCCGTGGCGCCCCTGATCTGGAGCTCGGCAGGGCGCGAGGGCTTTGTGGAGTCCGTCCAGGCGATGCGCCGCCGGGTGACCGAGCACATCCCGGCCGCCGAGGAGCAGCGCCAGATCAAGCTGGGCCGCGGCGGACTGCGCGATGTTGAGTTCACCGTCCAGCTGCTCCAGCTGGTGCACGGCAAGGCAGATGAATCATTACGACGGCGGGACACCACTTCCGCGATCGCCGCGCTGTCGGCAGGTGGTTATATCGGCCGTTCCGACGCCGCAGCGTTCGACAACGCCTACCGGTACCTGCGGCTCCTGGAACACCGGATCCAGCTGTTCCAGCTGCGGCGCACCCACCTGATGCCGGTGACGGAGCCGGCACTGCGGTCGCTGGCGAAGGCCGTGCTGGGCCCCTTCTCCAACGAACGGCCCAGCCCGGATTCCCTGCTGTCCGCCTGGCAGCGCACCAAGCGCTCGGTCCGTGAACTCCACGAGCGCATCTTCTACCGGCCTCTGCTGAACACGGCTGCCAAACTCAGCAGCGAGGATGCCAGGCTGACCCCCGAGGCGGCGCAGGGGCGGCTTGCGGCCCTCGGCTACCGGGATCCGAAGGGCGCAATGCGCCACATCGAGGCGCTGACGGCCGGGGTGAGCCGGCGGGCGGCGCTGCAGCGGCAGCTGCTGCCCGTCCTGCTGGACTGGCTCGCCGAAGGCGTGGACCCCGACGCCGGCCTGCTCGCCTTCCGCCGCGTCAGCGAGGCGCTGGGCACCACGCACTGGTACCTTGGCCTGCTCCGTGACTCCAACGCCGCGGCTGAGCGGCTCTGCCACATGCTGTCCAATTCGCGGCTGATAGCCGACCTCCTGGAGGTCTCGCCCGAGTCCGTGGCATGGCTGGGACAGGACAAGGACCTGCTGCCGGTGGGTTTCGAAGCCCAGTGGCAGGAAATCATCGCCAAGATGTCGCGGCACGAGGATCCGGAGAGTGCCATGCGCCTGATCCGGTTGATCCGCCGCCGGGAAATCCTGCGCATCGCCATCGCCGATTCCGCCGGCCTCCTGGACCAGGACCACGTGGGCAGGGCCCTGGCGGACACCGACCGCGCCGCCGTCCTGGGCGCCCTGCGGGTGGCAGAAGGAATAGTCTCCGCCGCCGGGCCGCTCAAGACCACCGTGCTGGTGGTGGCCATGGGCCGCCAGGGCGGCCGTGAAATCGGCTACGGCTCCGATGCCGACGTCATGTACGTCCACCGGGCGCTGCCCGGCTTTACGGAAGCGGAGGCTCAGGAACAGGCCGGCCGCATCGTGGCAAAGGTGTCCAGCCTCCTCACCCAGCCCCTGAAACCGGCCATCATGGCGGAACGGGTCCTCCAGATGGACGCCGACCTCCGTCCGGAAGGCAAGAACGGGGCCATGGTGCGGTCCCTTGACTCCTTCGCCGAGTATTACCGCCGCTGGTCCCTGATCTGGGAAGCCCAGGCCCTGCTGAGGGCAAGGCCCATGGCCGGCGACGATACCCTGGCCGCTGATTTCCTCAAGCTGATCGACCCCATCCGGTATCCGGAAACCGTGGCGGAGCAGGACGTGCGCGAGATCCGGCGCATTAAGGCCCGGGTGGAATCGGAGCGGCTGCCACGCGGCGCCGACCCCGCCCGGCACCTCAAACTGGGCCGCGGCGGCCTCAGCGACGTCGAGTGGCTGGTGCAGTTGCTGCAGCTCCAGCACGCCGGTAAACATCGGGAACTCCGGACCACGTCCACGCTGGAGGCCCTGGAAGCGGCAGCAGAACTCGGCCTGCTGGATGCCGCCGATGCCGGGCTCCTGGCCGACGCGTGGCGGCTGGCCAGCCGGATCCGGTCCGCAAACGTCATTTGGAGCGGTAAGGCCTCCGACCTCCTGCCGTCCTCGCGCCGCGACCTGGAGGCCGTGGCGCGCTGGTGTGGTTACGAACCGGGTCACGCAGCCGCGCTGGAGGAAGACTACCTGCGGGTGAGCCGCCGGGCCCGGGCCGTGTTTGAACGTGTCTTCTATGGGCACTGACTGGGTCTGGCTCATCCCGTTGCGGGACCTGGACGCAGACGCCCGCGCCATCCAGTTGGGTGCGATCGTCGGCATGTCGCTGCTGCCTGGCCAGGAACGTTTCGTGGGCGACCCCCTGCGCATGGCGCTGGCAGGACTGGCGGATGAATCGCGCTGGCCGTACGTGGTGGAGTCGGAGGGTAAGGCGGTCGGCCTCCTGACGCTCCAGGCGGGGGCCGCCTGCCTCGCCGGGTGGCCCGAGGACCAGTCAGCCTGGCTGCTGCGGGGCTTCCTCATCGACAGCAGGCACCAGGGCAAGGGGCTCGGCACCCTGGCGGCCAGTGCCGCTGTGGAGGCCGCACGCAGGCTGACCGCCCGGCACCAAGGCGGCGAGTCCGGCGTCGTACTTTCCGTCAATGAAGAAAACCCCGCGGGCCTGGCCGCATACCGCCGCGCCGGTTTTATCGATGCAGGGCCCTACCTGGGCGGCTCCGCGGGCCCGCAGCGGACCATGTTCCACAGCTTTGCCGCACCCGACATACGCACGACGCCGGCGCAAGGCGCGCCGGACACACGTACGACGCAGGCGTAACGCGCCGGACCGGCATTGCGCTTGCCAAGCGTTTGCCCGATTATGTGGATGGCGGTGCTCTCCAACCTTGTTGGGGGGAAGGCTGGACAGTCTTCGTCTCGGGGGGCATTCGTCAGGGGGTCCGGCTCCCGGTCTCAGCACGTCTGGAGGCGGGCCCCCACCTTTACGGTCTCCGTCCGTGGCCTGGCGGCCCGGACAACGCGAAAGGCGGCCACCGGATGAACCGGTGGCCGCCTTTGCTGCTTCAGGAAGCGGTGGTGCTAGACGCCGTAGTAGAGCTCGAACTCGTAGGGGTTCGGGCGCAGGGACAGCGGGCGGATCTCGTATTCGTACTTGTACTCGATCCAGGTGTCGATCAGGTCCTGGGTGAAGACGCCACCGGCCTGCAGGAACTCGTTGTCCTCACGCAGGGCCTCCAGGGCTTCCTCCAGGGTGCCCGGAGCCTTGGGGATGTCCTTGGCTTCCTCGGCGGGGAGCTCGTAGAGGTCCTTGTCGATGGGAGCCGGGGGCTCGATGCGGTTACGGATGCCGTCAATGCCGGCCATCAGCTGGGCAGCGAAGGCCAGGTACGGGTTGGAGGACGGGTCCGGTGCGCGGAACTCGATGCGCTTGGCCTTGGGGTTGGAGCCCGTGATGGGGATACGGATACCGGCGGAGCGGTTGCCCTGCGAGTAGACCATGTTGACCGGGGCTTCGAAGCCCTTGACCAGGCGGCGGTAGGAGTTCACCGTCGGGTTGGTGAAGGCCAGCACGGCGGAGGAGTGCTGCAGCAGGCCGCCGATGTACCAGCGGGCGGTGTCGGACAGGCCGGCGTAGCCCTTCTCGTCGTAGAACAGCGGCTCGCCGCCGTTCCACAGCGACTGGTGGCAGTGCATGCCGGAGCCGTTGTCGCCGAAGACCGGCTTCGGCATGAAGGTAACGGACTTGCCCCAGGCGTCAGCGGTGTTCTTGATGACGTACTTGAACTTCTGCAGGTCATCGGCAGCGTGGGTCAGGGTGGTGAACTTGTAGTTGATCTCGGCCTGGCCGGCGGATCCAACTTCGTGGTGGCTGCGCTCGACCTCGAGGCCGGCTTCGTCCAGGGCAACACACATGGCGTCACGCAGGTCAGCCTGCTTGTCGGTGGGGGAGACCGGGAAGTAACCGCCCTTGACGGGGGTCTTGTAGCCCAGGTTGCCGCCCTCTTCCTCGCGGCCGCTGTTCCAGTGGGCTTCTTCGGAGTCGATCTTGTAGAAGCTGCCCTCGGGGGAGGACTGGTACTGGACGTTGTCGAACACAAAGAATTCGGCTTCGGGAGCGAAGAACGCGGTGTCGGCGATGCCGGTGGAGGCCAGGTAGGCCTCAGCCTTCTCGGCCACGCCGCGCGGGTCGCGGTGGTAGGGATCACCGGTGCGCGGGTTGACGATCGAGAAGTTCAGCGCGAGGGTCTTCTCCATGCGGAACGTGTCCAGGAACGCGGTGGTGACGTCCGGGATCAGCTGCATGTCAGACTCGGCGATGCCCTGGAATCCGCGGATGGACGAACCGTCGAAGAGCTGGCCGTTGACGAAGAAATCAGCGTCAACGCTCTTGGCGGGGACGTTGAAGTGCTGCTGGACGCCCGGCAGGTCGGTGAAGCGGATATCGACGAACTTTACATCTTCGTCCTTGATGAACTTGAGGACTTCGTCCGCAGTCTTGAACATCTATGCTCCTAACGCATATGTAAATATCTGGCATGCAAGCCATGTGATCCAGCGCAATCCAAAATCAGGGAGAACGCACGGTTTTCCCTGTCGCCTGTACCTGCCGGGGGATTGCTTGAAACTGCTAACAGACTATGGATCCGGCATTTCCCGTCCGTGTCCGCATTGTTTCGGGCAGGTTACAGAATGCCCTGCTATGTCCACGCTATCCTCCGTCCACAGTGTGGTCGAGTCCCATCCACACTGTGGGCGCGCCGCGGCGGGATGGATCGGTAAACTTGGACGGTGGTAGATCGCAAAGACATTGGCTCCTGGCTCACTGGACCGGATACCTCCGGAATCTCAAAGTATCCGGGGGAGCGCCTGGGACTGCCGGAGTCCGGCCCCGGCTCCATTGCGCGCGCTGGACGCCGGATCGTTGCGATCATGATCGACTGGGGCATCGCGCTGCTGATCAGCAACTTTGCCTTTGGTGGCGATTCCTGGGCCACGCTTGGGGTCTTCGCCATCGAGCAGACCCTGCTGGTGGGAACCCTTGGTTACAGCATCGGCCACCGCATCATGGGCATCGCCGTGATAAAGCCGGGAGGCGGCACCCCGGGACCGCTGGCTGGTTTGGTGCGGGCAGTGCTCCTCTGCCTGGTCATCCCCGCCGTCATTTTCGACCCGGACCAGCGGGGGCTGCATGACAAGGCCATGAATACGCTCCTCATCCGGCGGTAGTCCCGCGTCCCAACGGGCGTCAGTGGGCGTCCTTCTGGCCGGGCAGCTGCCTGGACCGCCGCTGCCGGCGGAAGGCCGGCGCGTTCGTGACGATTACACCGCCGATCACGATGGCGCCGCCCACAAACTGCGCGGCTGTGTGGACGTGTCCGGTGAGAATGGTGAGGACTGCCGTGAAGACGGTGATCAGGTTGAGGAACACGCCTGCACCGCCTGCCGGCAGGACCGTCAGTGCCCGGTTCCACAGGAGGTAGGACAGTACCGACGGGAAGATGGCGATGAAGAGCAATGACGCCACCGTGCTGCCCGTTGCGGGAAGGGCCAGGCCGCCCGTCGCGAACCGCACCGGGGCCAACAGGGCCACCGCCAGGGCTGCTTGAACGGCAGTAGCGGTAATCGGCGGGATCTTTGGTGCCAGCCGGCCAATGACGGTGTAGGCCGTCCAGACAAGAACTGCCCCCACCATAAGCATCTCGCCTGTGCCGAAGCCGGCAGAGGCCAGCCTGCCAATATTCCCTCCACTGATAACGATGAGGACGCCGGCCAGGGCCATCACGACGCCGGCGACTGCCAGTCGCGTGAGCCGTTCGCGCAGGAAGAGCGCGGCCGCGAGCGTGATGAGCGCGGGATTGAAGGCATTGATCAGCGATGCATTGAATGCGTCGGTGTGTTCCAGCGCAAAGTAAAGGAGGAGGTTGTAGCCCAGCAGCCCGCACACGCTGAGCGCCAGCAGCCACGGCCACGCGGCCGCGACTTCCCGCCAGCATGGCCGCTCCACCAGCTGGGCTATCAGCAGCAGCGGCACCAGCGCGATGGCCCACCGCAGGAAGACCAGGCTCAGGGGGTCGATGCTTTGGACGGCGCCGGCGCCCACAACGTAGTTGCCGGCCCAGAACAGGGTTGCCCCCAGCAGGGACAGGAGAGCGACCAGCCGTCTGCGCCCCTGCACCCGCGGATCGGGCGCCTCCGCCTTCTGCGATCGCTGTGCCTTCAGCCCCTGCTCAACGGATTCCACGGCAGGCCTGTTCCCCTAGGCGCGGCTTGATTCAAGGACAGGGGCGGGTTCCGCGGCCCCGGCAGCGCTGAGGTAACCGCGGCGCCCGGCCCAGCGCTCGAAAAGGAGGGTGGCGAACGGGAAGACCGCCGAGCCACCGGCCAGCACGGCCACCAGGAACGGCCAGCGCTGCACCCGCCACAGCATGAGCGCGGCAACACCGTAGCCAATAAACAGGGCCCCGTGGACAGGGCCTGCGAGCTGCACGCCGATCTCCGTGGTGCCGGCAATCCATTTGAAATACATGCCGGCGAGGAGCGCTGCCCAACTGCAGGCCTCGGCCACGGCGAGGATGCGGAAAGCACGGATCACGGTAGTCCTGGGGTGCACGGTCATGTCCTGTCGTCGTGTGATGTATGGTGCCGCCGGCGGTGAAAGGGGCTGCGGGCGGCGGTGCGGGCCCAAGAAAAAACGCCCCGGCTGCCGGCAGGGCCGGTACCGGGGCGTCCTATCAGCTAGCGTCCGCGGTTGGGACGGGCCTTGTAGGGGTCGATGCCCTTGGGAATGGGAAGCCGGGTGCCCATGGATGCGATGCGCTTGGATACCGTGCTGACTTCAAGTTTGGTCAACTCGTTCTTCATCTTGCCCATCTGCTTTGCCACCTGGCTCAGCGGCACCTGGCCTTCGCCGCGCCCGGTCTGGATGGTGTGGACAGGGACGTTGGGCAGGATGCGCGCAAGGCGCTTGCGCTCGGCATCGAGCAGCGGCTTCACCCGGTGGGTGGGGCCTTCGCTGACAAGGACGACGCCGGGACGGCCGACTGCGCGGAACACGGCGTCCTGCGTGCGCGGGTTGACAGCCACAGGCTGTTCTTCCGTGATCCAGCCGCGGCGGAGCGTCCCCAGGGCGGCGCCGGAGGCTCCGGGCTGGTTCTCGATCTGCGCGAATGCAGCACGCTCAGCGCGGCGGGACAGAATAAAGGTTGCTGCCAGCAGACCCAGGGGAATGCCGATGATCAGGCCGGTGATCCAGTTATCCAGCCAGAAACCCACCAGGAAGCTCACGGCCACAACACCGAGGAACACCAGGAGCATCAGCCACGGAACCATGGGGTCGTGGCGGCGGGTCATGGTAAAGACCTCGCCGATCTGCTTGAGCCTGCTGGGCTTCTTGGCCTTAGCTTCCTTGGGCTTGCGCGTGAACAGGCCGCGCTTCACCGCGCTTGAGCCCGCCGGGGTGGAGTTGCTGGAGTCAGGGGATTTCGCCATAGTGCCTCAATTCTACGTGACTTAAACCAAAGGGCCGGACGTTGGAATCATCCAGCGTCCGGCTCATGGCAACTTCACGAAGGTGAGGTCAGGAATGGGCTGCGAGGAGGGTGGCGGCTTCCTGGCGGGTGGTGCCGGAGTCCTGGATGCCTTCTGCGATGTGGGCGAGGTTGGCGGGGAT
>NZ_JBQCMK010000014.1:882-109298 GCF_051965175.1 Arthrobacter sp. SAFR-044 | reverse complement strand
CGCGACGGGGCACCACTGGAAATCGGCCGCAAAAACTACCGGCTCACCGAGGCCATCAAACGCTGGATCAGGATGCGGGATACCAAATGCACGTTCCCCGGCTGCAACAACAAGACCAGCGACAACGAAACCGACCACCTCACCGCCTGGGAACACGGCGGCACCACCAACGCCAGCAACCTGGCCCAGCTCTGCCCCAAACACCATCGACTCAAACACCACAGCAGGTGGACACCCGACCCGGCCAACAGGAATGGACCACCCGGCTGGACCTCACCCACCGGACGCCACTACAAACCCGAACAACCCGGCCCCGAACCAACCCACTGGCCCGCGGAAGGCTGCCCGCAATGGCCGCAGTGGGTCTCGCCCCCTGAATGCCAGTGCCTGGAGGCCAGCCTCGAAGACCTTCCCCTGTGGGAACCCGACGACGACAGATACGTGGACCTCGACGACCTGCCAGCCGACGATCCACTCTGGGCCGAACTCCTCGCCACGCCATTCGCCCTTTTCCCGGACGCCGTAGGGAGCCGGCCGTAGGCTGCCACAGTCAGTCCCGAAGGTCAGTCCCGAAGGTCGGCCCGAAGCCCGCCCTGCAGCGCCAGCCGCTAAGCCGTGTGGTGCTCGATCAGCCAGGCGGCCATCTGCCGGGCGCGCTTCCCTGCATCAAGGTCACCGCCGGTAGCCGAAATAATGGATCCCTTCATCAGGATCTGCCAGGAACGAGCGAACCCATCGGGGTCCACCAGCCCGGCTTCTTCAGCCAATGCCTGCACGTGGCTTCGGAGTTTCGCCAGGTAGTTGATGCTGGCCTGGCCCAGGGGGTGGGACGGGCCCATCTCCAGCAGGACCTGCGTGAAGGTGCTCCCTTCGAAGTCATCGCGCCGGAACCATTCACCCAGGACGTCGAAGATCGCCAGCAGCCGCTCCACCGGCGTCTCTCCCCGACCCCGGGCCTGGGACACTATCGCTTCAACGGTCCACAGCTTGTCCCGCTGTTCCAGGAACGCCAGGACCAGCGAGTCCTTTGACGGGAAGTGCCGGTAGAAGGTGGCCTTTGCCACCCCTGACCGCTCGATGAGCTCATTGACGCCCACGTCCCGGATTCCCCTGCGGGAGAACAACTCATAGGCAACCGAAAGGATCCGCTCCACCGAATTGGTGTGACCCTCCAGTGCGGGGGCCTGGGACGCCGCATCAGTTCTCGGGACCTTCGCCTCTGTGCTCATAGGACTTGAAGTCTACTGCAGGGGGAGACAGACCGGTCTTTCCCGCTGTAGTGTTTCTCCTACGCAGTTCTTTAGAACACCGCAAGGCGCACCCAAGGGTCCGCCGGTTTGGAGCAAGGAGGCCCCAATGTCAGCAGAGCGGATGTTCCAAAGTGTCCCGTCGGATCCGGATCCGTGGATGTCCAGTGACACGCCCCAAGAGGTCAGGCAGTTCGCCATAGAGTCGTTGCGGTGGCAGGCGCAGGAAATCATCGATGAGCTGCTTGGTGGCCAGGACCCCAGTGAAGAGCTCGCCCGGGCCCGGCTTCGCCGCTGCGTCGCCAGGAACCCGGGCCAGCCTGAACGCGCCCTGCTCGAACAGCTCATGATCAACCGGGACCATTCAGGCCTGTAGCCGGTCCCGTCCAGGGCAATGCGCGGCGACTAACGCGGCAGTTATGAGCTCAACGGCACGTTGTCGATCAGGCGCACCGGGCCCACCTTGGCCGCGATGAGTGCCAGGGCCTCGCCGCGGAAGGGTGTTTCCCGGCAATTCTCGGCCAGCGGTTCAAGGGTGCCCGGGTCCACCACGTCAAAGTAGTCAAGCGACACCAAGGGCTGGGATTCCACCATCGCCATCGCGGAATCAAGGTCCAGCGGCTCATGGGCGTTCGCCCGCTCCTCCAGCAGCCGCAGGGCCCTGGACAGGACCAGCGCGGCGTCCCGCTCGGCGTCGGACAGGAAGCGGTTCCGGCTGGACAGCGCCAGGCCGTCCGTTGCCCGCACCGTTGGCACGCCCACAATCTCCACGGGGAAGTTCAGGTCTGAAACCATCCGCCGGACCAGGGCCAGTTGCTGGGCGTCTTTTTGGCCAAAGTAGGCCCGGTATGCCGGCAGGCTGCTGCCGGCAGATCCTGCAGGGCCGGCTGGAAGGCCCGCCGCCGGCATTCCATAGTGCAGCAGTTTGGCCACAACGGTCAGGGCGCCGTCGAAGTGTCCGGGCCGCGAAGCACCCTCCCATTTCTCCCCAAGGCGCCCGGAGGTAACCCGCACCAGCGGCTGCCCATTCGGGTAGACCTCTTCCACTGAAGGCGCGAAAGCCAGGTCAATGCCCTGCTCCTCAAGAAGGGCCAGGTCCGCATCGAGCGTCCGCGGATAGCGGTCCAGGTCAACGGCATCGCCGAACTGCAGGGGATTGACGAAGATGCTGGCCACCACCACATCGTTCTGCTCGACGGCGGTGCGCGCCAGCGTTGCATGGCCTTCGTGGAGTGCGCCCATGGTGGGAACAAGCCCCTGCGAAGCACCCTGTTTCGCGGCGAGCAGACGGGCGCTTTCGGCTTTCAGGCCGGCAACGGTGGTGACGAGTTGAATGGGCATTCAGTCTTCCTTTGGATCGAGGGCCTCGTGCAGCCCCTTCAGCTGGTCGGGTTTCAGCAGGCCGCGCGCTTCAGCGCGCAGGGCAGTGGCGCGGGCCATCGCAAGGTAGGCCGCCAGCACATCGCCCTGCCCGCCGCCGTCGAACTCCCGCAACGCCTCCGCGTGCGCCCGCACGGTGCCCACGTCGCCGCGGGCCACCGGCCCGGTCAGCGCCGACTCCCCCGAGGCCAGCGCGTTCTCCAGCGTGGCCCGCAGCAGCGGTCCCAGCATGCGTTCAGGCGATTCCACTCCCACCTCGCGCAGGAGCTGGGAGGCCTGTGCCACCAAGGTGACCAGGTGGTTCGACCCATGGGCCAGGGCTGCGTGGTAGAGCGTCCGGTCCGCCTCGGCGATGGCCACGGGCTCGGCCCCCATCTCCACCACCAGCGCCTGGGCGATGGGGAGCATGGCGGCATCGGCCGTCACGCCGAAGGTGCAGTCGAGCAGCCGGGTGAGGTCCAGGCTCATGCCCGTGAACGTCATTGCCGGGTGCAACGCCAGCGGCACGGCGCCGGCAGCGCGGACCGGATGCAGCACGCCCACGCCGAACCGGCCCGAGGTGTGGGCCACGAGCTGTCCCGGCTGCCAGGCTCCGAGCTTCGCCAGCCCCTCCACCAAGTCCGGCAGCGCGTCGTCGGGCACCGCCAACAGCACCAGCTCCGCACGCTCCACGATGTCCTGGACTTCAAGGATGGGGACGCCGGGGAGCAGCGCCTCAGCCCGTTCCCGGCTTGCGTCAGAGACAGCTGACACTCCCACGACGGCGTGCTCGGCAGCGCGCAGTGCCGCGCCGAGCACGGCCCCCACTTTGCCGGCGCCGATGATTCCGACGCCGAGGCGTCCGGGCTTAACCATGCTGCTGGCCTTCCTGTTGGTGATGGGTGCGGGGTTCACTGGCTGCTGTCCCGGGGAGCCGCACCCCGGGAACATGCGCCCCGGACAGTGGCCTGGCTGGCACCTGCAAGGGCTCCACAGCCGGAACAACCTGCCGCAACCATTGTTCGGTGGTCTGCCGCTTCCTGGCCAGCCTGGCCCGCGCCGACTGCTCATCAAAGAGTTGCCTGGCCTCGTCCAACCCGGCCTGGGTCAACCGCGGGACAACGGGGCCGGCGGTGGTGTGCAGGACCAGGTCCGCAACCCGGAACCGACGCGCCAGGGGCCCCTGGTGGAGCGCCAGTGACTGCGTCCGTTGGTGCGGCACCAGAACAAGTTCACGCCACCAGCGCCCGGAACGGATCAGCAGTGCCGTGTCAGTGGCTGCAAAACCGTTCCGCCGCCAAGCCAGCGGCGCCAGCAGCCGGGCCCGCCGCGGGGTGGTGGTGAATCCGCCGTCAGAATCCCTGCCGCCAAGCCCGGCAGCAAACACCGTGTCCGGCCGGTCCGTCCCGGGGTCCGGCAGGACCAGCGAGAGCATGGCCATGACGTCGGTGAACTTGCCCACCGGCAGGAGGATGGTCCTGGTATTGCCTTCGACGGCGTTGCCCGATGTCCCGTAGCCGGCCACGTTCACCTGCATCCGGTACCAGCCGAACGGACGCCACAGCGGAGGCTGGGCAATCTTCACGGCCTGGATCCGGCCCGGCGGAAGCGTCTGCGCCTGCGTATCCAGCAGCCCATACCGCAGGCGGATGCCATCCGGCGAGACGGCGGCGGTGAAGTTGTAGCCCTTGTTGAAGAAGTTCCAGTAGCTGGCGGCAAGGCCGAGCGCTGCGGGCACCAGGTAGAAGTAGAAAGCGCGGTTGTCCGTCAGCGCGGACAGGACCACGGACGCGAAGCCGCCCACCACGATGAAGAAACTCTGCTCGCTCAGCAGCAGCGAGCCGATAAGGCGCGACGGCGGCACGCTGAGTACCTGGATTTCGGGAGCCTCGGGTGCGGGCGCGCCAAAGGGCGCCGCCAATGGGCTGCCGGGACCTGGACGCGCCGCGGCGTCGATGCCGGCCACCGGGCCCCCACCGAAACTTGCCTCAGCCCCGGAGGCCCGGGCGAGGATGGTGGCGCGCAGTTGGCGGGCGTCATCGATCCTGAGGTAGGCCAGGCGCACTGCGGATTCTCCGGCGTCGGCAACTTCAAACTTGAGTTCGGCCAGGCCAAAGATGCGGGCCAGCAGGGGCTGCACAATGTCGATCGCCTGCACCCGGTCCAGCCGAGCCTGCCGGTGCTGGCGGAAGAGGAGTCCACTGTTGACGCGGACGTAGCCTCCGGACACCTGGTACTTGGTGAAGTACCAGGTCAGGATGAACCCCAGGACTGCCACGGCGAGTACCGCGGCCCCGCCGCCCAGGAGCCAGGGTGCACGCCTGGCGAAGCCGTCCTCGAATACGGGCTGGCCCTGGAGCGTCCGTTCAAAGAGGTCCCTGCCGAAGAAGAACGCGATGGCGGCCAGGGCAACCCAGCCGCGGACGAAAGGTGAGGCGGGATGCACACGCAGCCATTCGCCGTCGGGCGTTGCCGTGGTGTCCGGGACTGCGGGAGGCGGCAGCGACGGCGGCCCGGGCAGCTGGCCGTCAGTGGTCACAGTCCTGCCAGCCTGGCTTCGCCCCGCGCGGCCAGCTGTTCCCGGAGCCGGGCGCCTTCCGCTGCCGGAAGGCCGGGTATGCGCGCATTGGTGCCGGGGGATGCTGTGTGGAGCTTGACGGTGCACAGGCCCAGGCCACGCTCCACCGGACCAACGGCGATGTCCACGTACTGCATGCGGCCGTACGGGACGGCCATGGTGCGCTGGAAGAAGATACCGCTCCTGACCAGCAGGTCGTCGTCGCGCTCGGCGTAGCCGATGGCCCGGACCTGGCGCGGAATGAGGACCAGCCGCCATAGAGCAAGCAGCAGGGTAACGGCCGGAACGGTGACGGCCAGCCACAGCGGCGGCCACCGCCACCAGCCCAGGAGGACGAACACCAGCGGCGCGGACAGGACCAGCACGGTGGCGAGGTTGGCCAGGGCCCACTCCACCAGGCGGACCGTAACGTATTTCGATGACACCCGCTGCCAGGCGATACCCGGCGGGTCAATCGCCTCGGTAGGCATATTCGCCTTCCCCCGCGGTTTCCCCGCGGGCAGTCCGGCCCTTCTTCCCGTCGACGCCGTTGGTATCGCCATCTTCAGGCGGGATCCTGCAGAACCGCTCCACAATAAGCCCCACCACGATCATCACCAGGCCGCCGCCGGCCATGGCCAGGGCCAGCCAGGTGATGCCCTGGTCATTGCGCAGGCTCCAGATCCGCAGCTGGTCCAGGAAGATGCCCACGTGCCATCCCAGCAGCACCGTTCCGGCGTAAGCGCACGCCTGCGCCAGGACCAGGGTGCGGGCTGCCAGGAGGGGATCGAGCTGCTTCTTCTTGGCCTTGCTGTTGGGCTCGCGGCTGTTCCGCCACCTCAGGATCCGGATACCCAGGACCAGGGTAATGATGACGATGACGCCCATGGTGGCAAGCGCGGTGGCCGGCAGGACGGGTGTGGCCATGCTGTAACGGCTGGTGACAACCGTGGCCGACCAGCCGGCAACCGCGAGGATGACGCAGATCAGCAGCAGGCGCAGGGGGTTGATGGGCTTCACCGCTCCTCCACCGCTCCCGCCGTCGGCATGCCGTCAAAGTCCCCGAATCCGTCGAACGGGGCAAGGTCAGGAAAATCTTCCGCCCGGGCAGCCAGCGTGCTGATCCGTTCGCCGTTCAGCGTGGCAGCCGGTTCGATGAGGGACCAGGGGTAGAGGACGAAAGCACGCGACGCCGCACGCGGGTGCGGGATGGTCAGCGCGGGGTCATCGCTGTGGAGGTCGCCGTAGGTGATGATGTCGACGTCGAGCGTCCGCGGCCCCCAGTGGACCTCACGGACCCGGAGGTGCTTGTTCTCCACGGCCTGGCAGTGTTCCAGCAGTTCCTCAGGGGTGAGGATGGTTTCCACGGTGATGACCATGTTCAGGAAGTCCGGCTGGCCGGCGGGTCCGCCCACCGCCTTGGTCTGGACGATGGGCGAGACGGCGAGCAGCCGGACCTCCGGCGGGTCCACCAGGTCCGCCACAGCCTCGGTCAGGGTCTCGTTCCGTTCCCCGAGGTTGCTTCCCAGGGCGAGCACGGCCTTGGTGTAGATCCCGTTCATGCCTGCGCCCCGGCCAGCGCGCGGGCAGCGGAGGCCCGTTTCCGATGGACCGTCACTGCCACGTCACCGAAAGGGACCTCGATGGGGGCCTGGGGTTTATGGACAGTGATGTCCACGGCCTGGAGCGTGAATTCGGCCAGGAGGCTGTCGGCGATCCGCACCGCGAGTGCCTCGATGAGGTTCAGGGGCTCCCCGGTGATCCACTCGGTAATACGCTGCGCCACCTCACCGTAATGGGCGGTGTCCCGGACGTCGTCGGACTGCGCCGCTTCCGTGAAGTCCAGGTAGAGCACGGCGTCCACAACAAAGGGCTGGCCCTCCCGGCGTTCGAAATCGAAGACACCGTGGTGGCCGACGGCGGTCACTCCGGTCAGCGTAATCCTGTCCATGGGTCCCCCGGCCCTATTGCGTCTTGGGTACAGCTTGTGTTGCGGGTGCTGCCGCCATGCGCGCAGCCACCTTGACCGCGTCAAGGCTCGATCCGACGTCGTGCACGCGGACGGCCCAGGCCCCCCGGTAGGCACTGATGGCTGTGATCGCGGCCGTGGCAGCGTCCCGCTCGTCGGGAGCGGCAGACTTACCGGCCACCGTGAGCAGGGTGCCGAGGAAACGCTTGCGGGAGGCGGCCACCAGGACCTTGTGGCCCAGGCTGTCCAGCTGGTCCAGGTTCTGCAGCAGTTCCCAGTTCTGGGCGTCGTTCTTGGCGAACCCCAGGCCCGGATCGATGATGATCTGTTCCTGGCTGACACCGGCTGCGTAGAGCTTGTCCCGCACTCCTGCCAGCTCAGCCACCACTTCCCCTGCCACGTCCGTGTACTCGGCGAGCGAGTTCATGGTCCTGGCGTCACCCCGCCGGTGCGTGAGGACATAGGGCGCCTTGGAGGCTGCCACCAGCTCCACCATCTCCGGTTCGATAGTCAGCCCGGAGACGTCATTGATGATGGCCGCTCCGGCCTTCAGGGCAGCGGCTGCCGTGGAGGCATGCGTGGTGTCGATGCTGACCAGGGCGCCGGCCTTTACCAGCGCTTCGATCACCGGCAGGACGCGGCGCTGCTCTTCGTCCGGGGTCACCTCGTCGGCGCCGGGCCGGGTGGACTCGCCCCCGACGTCGATGATGTCCGCGCCCGCGTAGAACATCCGCAGGCCGGCCGCGATGGCGGTGTCCGCCGTCGCATGCTTGCCGCCGTCACTGAACGAATCCGGGGTGACGTTCAGGATTCCCATGACCAGGGTGCGGCCGGTGGGGAGGTCTTCGAAGCGCGCGGCCGGCCTGGGCTTGCGCAGGATGGGCAGCGGAGACGTTGCGGGTCCCGTTCCAGGGGCTGCAGCGAGTGAATCCATGGTCTGTTGTTACCTTCCGAGGATGAGGCTCATGGCTTCGGCACGGGTGGCCGGGTCATGAAGCTGCCCGCGGACCGCACTGGTGACGGTCTTCGCTCCGGGCTTGCGGATGCCGCGCATCGACATGCACATGTGCTCGCATTCAACAACGACGATGGCACCGCGGGGTTTGAGGTGCTTCACCATCGCTTCGACAATTTCTGTAGTCAGCCGCTCCTGCACCTGGGGGCGGCGGGCGTAGATGTCCACCAGCCGGGCCAGCTTGCTCAGCCCGGTCACTTTGCCGTCGTGCGAGGGGATGTAACCAACATGGGCCACCCCATGGAACGGCACCAGGTGGTGCTCGCACGTGGAGTAGAAGGGGATGTCCTTGACCAGGACCAGTTCCTCGTGGTCCAGATCGAAGGTGGTGGACAGGACGTCCGCAGGATCGTGGTGCAGTCCGGCGAAAACCTCGGCGTACGCCTTCGCAACCCTTTTGGGGGTATCCAGGAGGCCGCCGCGGTCCGGGTCCTCGCCGATGGCAAGGAGGATCTCGCGGACGGCCGCCTCGATCCGTGGGCGGTCCACCTTTTCGCTCTTGGAGTGGTGGGAACCGACCTCCGCCGGGTATGCGGCAGAGGCGGAAACGTCGTCGTCGTCGAAGGAAGTCACAGGGAAAGCTTAGCCGCGAAGGGTGTCAGGCCCCGAGTCGGGGACCCCTCCGTGAAACGGAGCATCCTCCGAGACGCCCTGCGGGTGCGGGGGCTGGGCGTCCAGCGGCTCGTCCAGACGGGCCTTCTTCGCTTCCTCCTGCGCCTCGCGTTCAGCCCGCTCCTGGCGGCTCTCAACGGGTCCGGTCAACTGGACGGGACGGGTCTCCTTGGACAGCCACACCTCACGGAAGTCCCGCTTGCGGACGTCACGGAAGATGTCGGCAATCTCGGCCTGGTTGAGGGTCTCCCGCTCCAGCAGCTCAAGGGCGAGGTAGTCCAGGATGTCCCGGTTCTCGGTGAGGATTTCGTAGGCCTCGTCATGTGCCTGCTCGATCAGTCGGCGCACTTCCTCGTCCACGACATAGGCAATCTGGTCGGAGTAGTTGCGCTCGTGCCCGGCGTCGCGGCCCAGAAAGGGCTCGCCGCCGCCCTGGCCCAGGCGCACAGCACCGACGCGTTCGCTCATGCCGTATTCGGTGACCATCTTGCGCGCGGTGCCCGTGGCCTTCTCGATGTCATTGGAGGCACCGGTGGACGGATCGTGGAACACGATCTCCTCTGCCACGCGGCCGCCCATGGCGTAAGCCATCTGGTCCAGGAGTTCGTTCCGGGTCACGGAGTACTTGTCGTTTTCCGGAACCACCATGGTGTAACCCAGGGCCCGGCCCCGGGGAAGGATGGTGATCTTGGTGACCGGCGCCGAGTTCCGCAGGGCAGCCGCCACCAGGGCGTGGCCGCCTTCGTGGTAGGCGGTGATCTTGCGCTCGTGTTCCTTCATGACGCGGCTGCGCTTCTGCGGCCCGGCCATGACGCGGTCAATCGCCTCGTCCAGGGCACGGTCGTCGATCAGGTTGGCGTTGGAGCGCGCGGTGAGCAGCGCGGCCTCGTTCAGGACGTTGGCCAAGTCGGCGCCCGTGTAGCCGGGCGTCTTCTTCGCCACACCCTTCAGGTCCACGCCGGGCGCCATCGGCTTGCCCTTGGCGTGCACCTGCAGGATCTGGTCGCGGCCAATCAGGTCCGGGGCCTCCACGGACACCTGGCGGTCGAAACGGCCGGGACGCAGCAGTGCCGGGTCCAGGACGTCGGGCCGGTTGGTGGCGGCAATAAGGATGACGTTGGTCTTGACGTCGAAGCCGTCCATCTCCACCAGCAACTGATTGAGGGTCTGCTCGCGTTCGTCGTTGCCGCCGCCGATGCCGGCGCCGCGGTGCCGGCCGACGGCGTCGATCTCATCCACGAAGATGATCGCGGGCGAGTTGGCTTTGGCCTGTTCGAAGAGGTCGCGGACGCGGGATGCGCCCACGCCGACGAACATTTCCACGAAGTCAGAGCCGGAGATGGAGAAGAAGGGTACGCCGGCCTCACCTGCAACCGCACGGGCCAGCAGCGTCTTACCGGTACCCGGCGGACCGTAGAGCAGCACGCCCTTGGGGATCTTGGCGCCGACCGCCTGGAACTTGGCCGGTTCCTGCAGGAATTCCTTGATTTCCTGCAGTTCCTCCACAGCTTCGTCGGCACCGGCGACGTCCGCGAAGGTCACCTGCGGCATGTCCTTGCTGACCATCTTGGCCTTGGACTTGCCGAACTGCATGATCTTGGAGCCGCCGCCCTGCATGCGGGTCATCAGGAACCAGAAAAGTGCGCCCAGCAGGATCACGGGGATCAGGAGGGAAAGCAGGCCGGAGAACCAGTTGCTTTCAATCGGCTGGTCGGTGAAGCCCTGGGCCGGCTTGGCGTCGGTGACGGCCTTCACCACGTCCTGTGCGCGGGCATCCACGTAGAAGAACTGGACGCTCTTGCCTTTGTCCTGCCCATCCACCTGCAGGTTGTCCTTCAGCGTGAGGTCAACGCGGTTCTCGCCGTCGAAGATCTTGGCCTGCTCCACCTTGTTGCCGGAGAGCAGTTCCAGGCCCTTGTCCGTATCGATCCGGGCTGCACCGCCGGGGGCGAGCGTTGCAAAAGCCACAAGGAGCAGACCGACCACAACGACGATCCAGATGCCCGGGCCTTTGAAGAAGTTCTTAGCTTTCATCTGTTCGGGGGCTGACCCCGTCCCTTCCGGTAGTGCTTCACGGCGAGTACTCTGCGCGCGTGATGGTGCTGCGTCAGCTTCTAGCTATACACCGTCCGGAGTAAATCACGCATAGCGAAAAGCAAAAGTTCCCTGTGGGCGTAGATAGTACGGCAGCCTGCCGAATGCCGCTTCAGCGCTGTGGCATCCCGGTGCCGGGTGCACCCACGGATCCACGCGCGACCAGCCGGCACGCGAGCAGCGCCGGGGCCGGTACGCCGGTGAGTTGGTTGGCGCCGGCATCCGCCGCAGCACTTTCAATCCCATTGATCAGGCAGTTGGCTGCCCACGCGCCCATTTCGTGTTCCGGCAGGGCTACGGAGGTCAGGCCCGGGTGGAGGTTGTCCGCAATGAGTTCCTCGTCGCCGAATCCGACGACGGACAGGTCTCCGGGGATGGACAGGCCCAGTTCCGCGGCGGCGCGGTACGCTCCCATGGCCATGCGGTCGTTGCAGCAAAGGAGGGCCGACGGCGGGTTGCGGGCAGCCAGGACCGTGCGGGCGGCCGCGTACCCACCTGATGCATCGGGCGACGCCGTCTCGACAGCGCCGGAGGCTCCCCGTACTCCTGTGCGCTTGAGTGCTTCCTGGAACCCCTGGAAGCGCCGGTGGGGGGAGGGGTTCCCGTCTGCGCTGTTGAGGAATCCGATCCGGGTGTGGCCGGCGGCCAGCAGTGCATCCACCGCGGCGCCGGCACCGTTGTATTCGTCGGCGACAACGGCCGGGAAGCTTCCGTCCGCGGCGACGGCATCCACCAAGACCGCGGGGACCCTGCCCAGGTTGACGGAGGCCTGCACAACCCGCTGGCAGCTGGCCGAGTAGAGGATCCCGTCCACCTGCCGCCCCAGGAGTGACTCAACGCCGGTTTGGAGGGACTCAAAGCCGGTTTCCCATCGGGCGCGCCCGGTTTCCGGGCCGGCGCCGGCTCCTGCCGGCCCAGGGATGGGGACGATCATCAGGGTGTAGCCGCGGGCGCGTGCCGCCTGCTCCGCGCCCAGGATGATGCGGCCGGCGTGCGGGGTGGTGGCCACATCCTCAACCACCAGACCCAGCACACCGGACCTGCGGCTGCGGAGGGCACGGGCCACACGGTTGGGGCCGTAACCCAGCCGGGCCGCCGTCGTCCTGACTTTCTCGCGCGTTTCCGCGCTGATCCGGGCGGAAGGGACCTCGTTGAGGACGTGCGAAACCGTGGTGACCGATACACCGGCTTCCCGCGCCACGTCCCGGATGCCCACGCTGCAGCTACTCACGCTTCCCGGGCTTCACCACAGGGCCTCCGAGATGGCATTTGACGGCAGTCCCGGCCGGCGACATTGCCGTGAACTGCCATCTCGCGGGGAAGGGGTTACTCGTAGACGTGCGGGGCCAGGGTGCCCACGAAGTCCAGGTTCCGGTACTTTTCGGCGTAGTCCAGGCCGTAGCCCACCACGAATTCGTTGGGGATGTCGTAGCCCACGTACTTGACGTCGATCTCCACTTTGGCTGCGGTGGGCTTGCGGAACGCGGTGCAGATTTCCACGGACGCGGTGCCGCGGGATTCCAGGTTGGTCTTGAGCCAGGAAAGGGTCAGGCCGGAGTCGATGATGTCCTCGACGATCAGCACGTCCTTGCCCATCAGGTCGGTGTCCAGGTCTTTGAGGATCCGCACCACACCGGAAGACTGGGTACCGGAGCCGTAGGAGGACACGGCCATCCAGTCCATGGAGATGTGGCTGTGCAGTGCCCTTGCCAGGTCAGCCATAACCATCACGGCACCCTTGAGGACGCCAACAATGAGGATTTCGCGTCCTTCGTAGTCTTTGTCGATCTGCGCGGCGAGTTCGGTGATCCGCTGCTGGATCTGTTCCTTGGTGTAGAGAACGTGCTTGAGATCTGCCTGGACGTCGTTTGAATCCACCAATGGCTCCTGTTTAGATGCGGGGTGCGACTATTTTGCGGGCGGTTTTTGAGGCCGGAATACTAGCTTCCCACAGCCCGCGGGTTCGCGGGGAACGGAACCGGCGCCGGCCGGAGCCCCGGAAGCGGCGGCCCCCTTCGATTCCTCCAGCTGCGCCAGGGACAACCGGTAGACACTCACGCCGCCGGGAAGCTCCACGGGGCCGGCCGAGCCCTGCCGCCGGAGCAGTGCTTCTGCCGCCAAAAGGCGCCGGTAGCTGGGCTGCTGCCCCCCGGCGTCGGCCGCTGCCTTGGCGATGACGCGGAACCTGATGGCCGGTGCCAACGCGCGCAGCGCTTCCTCCGGCAGGCTCAGTCCGCTGCCGTCCCGTTCAACAAGGGATGCATAGGTGCTTTCCGCCACATCCTCCAGGTAGTCGGCGTCAAGCTGGAGGATGGCGGCGGTGCGGGCCAGGGATTCGGCGACGCCGGGACCAAGTTTTTCCTCAAGGTGCGGCAGGACCTCCACCCGGGTCCGCGACCGGGCGAACGCGGGGTCGGAGTTGGTGGGATCGTGCCAGGGGTCCAGCTCCTCCACGGCACAAATCTCCTCGGTGTCCGCGCGCCGGAGGCCAAGGAAGGGCCGCAACAGGACGGTTTCTCCGGCGCCTGCCCGGGCCGGCCGCATCCCAGCGAGGGAGCGCGTGCCGGAGCCGCGGGCCAGGCCCAGCAGTACCTGTTCGGCCTGGTCGTCCAGGGTGTGGCCCAGCAGGACTGCCTCCGCACCCTGCTCCGCGGCTGCGGCCTCAAGCGCGGAGTGCCGGGCTTCACGGGCGGCGGCCTCGGGGCCCATGCCGGCAGCGGCCACCGTGACGGTACGGATTTCCACCGGCTGCAGGCCCAGGTCCTGCAGAGCTTCCACGGTGCGGGCGGCAACATCACCGGACCCCTCCTGCAGCTGGTGATCCACCACCACTGCGCCCACGGTCAGGGGGTGGCCATCCACGTGGCCGCGGCGGGCGAAGTAAGCGGCGACGGCGGCAAGCGCCAGGGAATCCGGCCCGCCGCTGCAGGCTACGAGGACGTGGCGGGGATAGCCCGCATCGGCCAGGGCGTTTTGCATCAGTTTGCGCGCCGTGCCGACGACGGGCGCGAGCCTGCCGGGCCGCCGTCGGCCACTGCGCGGGGCCGGGACTCCAGGCCCCGCCGAGTGCGCAGGTACATCTTCAGGCAACTACAGGCCCATCCGGTCGAGCCACAGCTTGGCGTCATGGATCTCGGGCTCGGTGGGAAGGTGGTCCACCGAGGCCCACACCTTGTTGAAGCCTTCCATTCCGGCCACGTCCACTACGGCGCGGACAAAGCGGGCACCGTCGGAGTACTGCCGCATCTTGGCGTCCAGGCCCAGGAGGCTGCGGATGAACTTTTCGATCACACCCCGGTCCTTGCCGCGGTCGTTGAACCGCTGCCGGATGGTCTTGACGGACGGGACGATGCTCGCGTCCACGGCATCCATCACCACGTTCGCGTGCCCTTCGAGCAGGCTCATCACCGCGGTGAGGTGCGAGATGGCAGCCTTTTCCTCGGGGTCCTGCAGCAGGTCCAGGATGGCGCCGCGGCCGGGCGTATTGCCGCTGGCCGAACGGTCCTTCAGCGAGCGTGCGGCAGCTGACGCACGCTCCATCAGCGAATCGACATTGCCCAGGAGGTGGCCGCTGAGTTCGTCGATTTGCTCCAGCATGTGGTGGCGCAGCCACGGCGCTGCCGCGAACTGCACCCTGTGGGTCTGCTCGTGCAGGCACACCCAGAGCCGGAAATCCTCCGGCGCGACGTTGAGTTCGCGCTCCACCGAAACGATGTTCGGAGCCACCAGCAGGAGCCGGCCGGCAGCAGGGGCCGTGGAGTTCTCCGCCAGCGCCGCAAAGGGATCGTACTGGCCCAGGACCTTGCTGGAAAGGAACGCCAGGACGGCGCCCAGCTGGCTGCCGGTAATGGCGCCGCTGACCTGGGCGGCGGCGGGGCTGAGGCTTCCGCGCCGGGTGTCCAGCATCTTCTGCATGGCGGGCTTGAGCATCACTGCGAAGCTTTGGGTGTTGGCCTTGGCCCAGGACGCCCGGTCCACCACCAGCACGGAGGAGTCGCGCAGGTCCCGCGCCGCTTCCAGCCCGGTGATTTCATGGACGTGCGGCACGGATGCGTCGGCGAGCCGGCGCAGGCTGTCCACCGCCTCGCCGATGGCTTTTCCGTCGAGCACGGGTCCGGCCGGTGCCAGCCGCGCCGCGGTAGAGGCAGCGAGGTCCCAGTTGATCAGGGCCTGGGCGGCATTTGATTGTGCCGCGTTGGATTGGGTCCCGTTGGACTGGCCTGAAGGGGACATCGTCGATGCGGACTCGCGCGCAGTGGACTCCATGAGTCCCATCAGAACACAGCAGGCTGGGGATCGTCCTTAAGTTCGCTCACCGGCGAAACTGCACAGCCACCGCACAGGAGGGCGAAAGCGCCGTCCCAGTCCAGACCGGCACAGTGGAAACCACGAAGCATTTTGCCGCACAGGAGCGGCCACTACCTGCACAACCGTTACGGCCCCGCACACCGCGTACGCGGTTCACGGCCGCTCGTGACCATGGAAGAAGGACAGCATGATCCCCTACCGTCCCATCGCTCCCCTGACCGTCGGCCCACGCAAGGGGTGGAAGTCGGTGCTGGCCGCCGTCGTGATGGCCGCGCTGCTTGGGACAACCGCAAGCCCGCGCTAGCGGCAGCCGCAGCCCGCCAGCGCGGTGGCGGCCCGGTCCAGTGCCACCTTATTGCCGGCTGCTCCGGGCGTGAGGCCGTTGCCGATGAAGGAGAACACCAGGAGCCTGCCGTCGGCGTCCACCACATAGCCGCTGAGCGCCAGCACCGTGTTCAGGGTCCCGGTCTTGGCGCGAACCAGCCCGGCACCGCCCGAGGTGGTGGCATCCCCGTAGCGGGTGTCCAAGGTTCCCGACAGCCCGCCGACCGGGAAGCCGTCCAGGGCGGCGCGAAGCCTGGCATCGGCGCCCGTGGTGATGGCCCGCACCACGTCCGTGAATTGGCGGGCCGTAACCTGGTTGCCCATGGCCAGGCCGCACACATCCACCAGCTTCACGGCATCCGGAGTGACCCCCGCGGCCGCAAGTTCCGCCGTGGCTGCGGCCGTGGCGCCGTCATTGCTTCCGGGCCGTCCGGTGGCCAACGCCGCCATCCGGCCCATGGTTTCCGCCAGGTAGTTGTCTGAAACCTGCAGCATCAGGTCCACCTGCTCCGCCACGGTTGCTGACTCCGCGGCGGCGAGGACTGCACCGGTGGTTTGTGCCCCACCGGGTGAACGCTCGACGCCGGCTGCCACCGTCAGTCCCGCCCCGGCACCTGCCGCACGCAGCCGCCCTGCGAACTCCTCGGCCGCAGCCTTTGCCGAATCCTCGGGCCGGGGACCTGTGGTGACGGCGGGATCGAAGCGCGCTGAGTTAAGGGCCAGCGGGTACACCGGAGCGATTTCTCCCGCCTCCACATCTCCGGGCTGCCAGTTGGGATTCAAGGCAGGGCCGGTGAAGAGGGAGTCGTCCACCAGCACCTTGATCTCGCCGGTGGTCCCGGCGGCCTGGAGGGCCTGCACGGTAAGGGCTGCCAGCGTGGCCAGGCCGGCATGGCCCATGGTTTGCCCAGGCCGCGACTCCCCGGCGCCCAGGAGGACGTCGCCGCCGCTCACCAGCACTACCTGCCCGACGGCAGGACCCTGCACCACCTTCGTGGTGAAGCGGTGATCCGGCCCCAGGGTGCGCAGGGCGGCCACGGCAGTCAGCAGCTTGAGGTTCGACGCCGGCACCCGGCCTTCCGCGCCGCCCCGGTCAAAGAGGACCTGGCCCGTGAGCGCGTCCTGCACCATGCCCGTGAAAGTACCGCCGCCGTCGGCCTTCAACACCGGCTCCACCTGGGCCGCCACCACCGCCGGCACGGGCGTCGGGGCGGAGGGCTGCAATGTCGCCAGCACCTGCGGGGCGGAAAGTGTGGCGGGGGCCTGTTGCCAGGAAGGCGGCGTGGGGGCGGGGGCCGGGGCATCAGGACCGCGGAATCCAGGGGCCACCAGCAGGGCTCCCGGGATGGCCAGGACGAGCAGGACCAGCGCTGCCAGTGCCAGTGGCCAAGACGTGCCTGACCCCTTAACCGCACTCCCCCGGCGCCGTGGCGGGCGGGCGCGCAACTGTTCCCCGCCGGTTGAATTGGTCATGCTGGTGCTGGTCCTCAAGTCCTGAAATTTCCCCACAAGTTCCTGATTCCAGGGCCTCTCGCTATATCCTCAATTGTAGTCGGCGGCACCGACACGCTTTTTGTGGGCCCGTCAAGTGTGCCGCGCACCCCCTGCAATTGCCGAGGAGCATTCCCATGAAGCACGACGTGACCATCGAGATCCCCAAGGGATCACGCGTCAAATACGAAGTTGACCACGAGACCGGCCGCGTCCGCCTGGACCGCGTCCTCTTCACCTCCATGCAGTACCCCACGCACTACGGGTACTTCGAGAACACCCTCGGCGAGGACGGCGACCCGCTGGACGCACTGGTACTGCTGCAGGACTTTGACCTGCACCCGGGCGTCATTGTTGAGTCCCGCCCCATCGGCGTCTTCAACATGACCGACGACGGCGGCGGCGACGCCAAGGTGCTGTGCGTTCCGGTTGACGCCCGCTTCGACCACATCCAGGAAGTCAGCGACGTCAGCGAATTCCTGATCAAGGAAATCGAGCACTTCTTCACCCGCTACAAGGACCTGGAGCCGGGCAAGTGGGTCAAGGCCGAAGGCTGGGGCGACCGCGCCGCCGCCGAAGCCGAACTGGAAGCCTCGATCAAGCGCTACGTGCCCACCGGACACTGACACATCCGGCAGGCCGCCTCAGTGCGGCTTCGCCAAGAATCCCCGCCTGCTGGACCAAACCCCGCGTTATGCGCCGGGGAATGGTCCGGGAGGCGGGGATTCCTGTTGTTCGGCCACCGTGAATCTGTGGAATCGTTGGCCTGTGACTTCCGAGCCTTCGTTCAATCCTCCCTGCGGTCCAGTCACCGGTTGGCGGGACGGCGACGTTATCCGCGCCACCGGCATCCCCTATGCCACTGCTGCCCGGTTCCAGCCTCCCTCACCGGCCCCGGACTGGACCGCCGAACTATCCGCCACGTCCCTCTCCCCCGCGTGCCCGCAGGCGCCGGTCCCGTTCCTCGACGACGTCCTGGGCACCCGATATGGCGAGCTTCCCGGCAGCGAGGACTGCCAGAACCTTTCCATCACCATGCCGGGCGACCTCATGCCGGACGAAAAGCTGCCCGTCATGGTCTGGATCCACGGCGGCTCCTACACCACCGGATCCGGGGACCTGGCCATCTTCGACCCCGCACGGCTGGTGGCCGAGAACCGGGTGGTCGTGGTCTCCGTGACGTACCGGCTTGGACTGTTCGGCTTCCTGGCGACGCCGGCAGGACGCCCCGGCAACCTGGGACTCCTGGACCAGCTCGAGGCTTTCCGGTGGGTACAACGGAACATCGCCGCTTTCGGGGGCGATCGCGGCCGGGTCACCGCATTCGGCCAGTCCGCCGGTGGTGACGCCATCGCCCATCTGATGGCCACACCGGAGGCTCCCGCCCTTTTCCAGCGCGCCATCATCCAGAGCGCCCCGCTGGGCATTACCCGTGGCCGGGCGAAGATGAACCACGCCATGGGCATTGCCGCCGACGGCGTCACGGAACAGACGCCCGCCATGGACGTGGTGGCGCTCGAGGCACGGGTCACCCAGGTGGCCAGGAAGTTCGGCATGCTGGCAGCGATGCCGTTTGGCACCCAGTACGGGCACGATCCACTTCCTGAGGAGTCCGGCATTGAAGCTGCGTGGAACCGGACCGCGCCCGCCATTGAGGTCCTGATCGGCCACACTTCGGAGGAGGCCCGCTTGTTCCTCCCCCGCAGTCCCCGCCTGATGGGCCTGGCCAAGATTCCGTTTGTGGGCAAGGCCGCCGTGCGCGCCATCGACTGGGTGGTCACCGTAACCGTCTACGGGCGCGCCACCAGGCGGTTCGCGCGGCGGCATGCCAAGGCAGGAGGCCGCGCATACCGCTACGTCCTGACCTGGCATGCGCCCGGCAACATCTTCGGCGCCGCCCACACCGTGGACCTTCCCCTGCTCCTGGGTACACGGAAGACCTGGGACGGCGTGGGGCTGATCGCCGGTGCCCGCTGGGAGGATGTGGACATGACCGGCAGGGCGCTGCGGTCATTGTGGGCCGGTTTTGCCCGCGGCGACGATCTCGGCGAAGCGGGGGCTGTTGACGACGCCCTCCACTATCGGCGGGTCTGAGCGCACGTGAGAACCCTCGGCGTGGATCTTGCCGCGGCCACGAAGAAGACCGCAGTCGCGGTGATCGAGTGGGAGAGCAGTTCCGGTGGCGGGGAAGCCGGCGCACAACCCTCCGCCCGGCTCGCCCACCTTGCCCTGGACGTTGGCGACCAGGAGATCGTGGACCTGTTCGGGACCTGTGACATGACCGGCGTCGACTGCCCCGTGGGCTGGCCGGACGCTCTGATCCCGTTCCTCACCGGCCACCTGAACAACGATCCGGCCCCCGTCCTTGAACACGACGGCATCGCGGGCCGGCGGCTGCTTGCCTACCGGGACACGGACCGGTTCTGCACTGCCCAAACCGGGCTGATCCCGCTCAGCGTCTCCGCCGACCGGCTGGCCCATCCGGCGATGCGCTGCGCCGTGATCCAGGCGAAAATCGCGGCACAGCACGCCCCCCAGCCCCGGGACGGCTCAGGACGCCTCGCCGAGGTGTACCCGGCGGCATCACTGAAGATCTGGGGCCTCAACGGGCGCGGCTACAAAGGCCGCGGCATCCCCGAAACCGAACGCCTGGGCCTCCTGCTGGCGGCCCTCGAAGAGCAGGCGCCCTGGCTGGACCTGGCCGGGCACCGGGACAGCCTAACCGCTTCGGACGACCTGTTCGACGCCGTCATCGCCTCGCTGACCGCCCGGGCCGTGGCCCGCCGTCGTACGCTCCTGCCCGGTACCGCCCACGCCCAAGCCGCCCGCAGCGAAGGCTGGATCCACCTGCCGTCCTGCACGCTGGACGAGCTGCCGCTGCAGTAAATCAGCCGCCCAGCTTCCAGTTCCGGATCTCCTCCGGGTCCTCGCCGTGGGTCCGGGTGTGCTCGCGCGCCCGATTCCGCCGGTCCTGCAGGTCCTGGCGCAGCAGCGAGTGTTTCTCGGCCAGGCCGGGCACCCGATCAATGGCGTCGATGGCCAGGGTGAACCGGTCGATGCCGTTGAGCATGGCCATGTCGAACGGCGTGGTGGTGGTCCCCTCCTCCTTGTACCCGTGCACATGGAGGCCCTGCTGGTTGGTGCGCCGGTAGGCGAGACGGTGGATCAGCGCGGGGTAGCCGTGGTAGGCGAAGATGACGGGCTTGTCAGCGGTGAAGATGCCGTCGAAGTCGTGGGCGGGGAGGCCGTGCGGGTGCTCACTTTCGTCCTGCAGCCGCATCAGGTCCACGACGTTCACCACGCGCACCTTGAGCCCGGGCGCACCATTGCGGAGCAGTTCCGCAGCCGCCACCGTCTCCACGGTGGGGACGTCACCCGCGCAGGCCAGCACGACGTCGGGCTCCTCGCCGGGCACCTCCGAACCGGCGAACGTCCAGATGCCCAGGCCGCGGTGGCAGTGGTTGGCGGCATCGGCGGGGCCCAGCCAGGTGGGTGAGGGCTGCTTGCCGCTGACCACGATGTTCACGTAGTCCGTCGAGGCCAGGCAGTGCTCCATGACGGACAGCAGGGTGTTGGCGTCCGGCGGCAGGTACACCCGGATGACCTCGGCCTTTTTGTTGACCGCGTGGTCGATGAAGCCGGGGTCCTGGTGCGAGAACCCGTTGTGGTCCTGCTGCCACACGTGTGAGGACAGCAGGTAGTTCAGCGATGGGACGGGCTGGCGCCAGTGCAGTTTGCGGGATACCTTCAGCCACTTTGCGTGCTGGTTGAACATCGAATCAACGATATGGACGAAGGCCTCGTAGCAGTTGAACACCCCATGCCGGCCGGTGAGGAGATAGCCCTCCAGCCAGCCCTGGCACAGGTGCTCACTGAGGACCTCCATGACCCGGCCTGAGCGCGCCAGGTGCTCGTCGACGTCGTCGATCCGGTACTGCCACACCTTGTCGGTGACCTCGTAGACGTTCTGCAGCCGGTTGGACGCCGTCTCGTCTGGACCGAACAGCCGGAAGTTGTCCATGTTCTGCGCGACGACGTCCCGCATCCAGGTGCCGAGCGTGACCATGGGGCTGACGCGGTCCGTGCCCGGGCTGGGAACCTCGACGGCGTGGTCCTGGTACGCGGGCAGTTTCAGTGCGCGCCGGAGCAGTCCGCCGTTGGCGTGTGGCGTGGCACTCATCCGGAAATCACCGGTGGGCGCACCCCGGGCGACGTCGGGCCGGAGCCGGCCGTCACCGTCGAACAGTTCGTTGGGCCGGTACGACTCCAGCCATTCCTCCAGCTGTTTCAGGTGCTCCCCGTTGGTGCGGACCTCGGACAGCGGCACCTGGTGCGCCCGCCACGTGCCCTCCACCTGCAGCCCGTCCACGGTGCGGGGCCCGGTCCAGCCCTTGGGTGAGCGCAGGACGATCATCGGCCAGCGGTGCCCGCCCTCCCCCGCTTCTTCACCGGCTGCGTCCTGCCGGTGCGCATCCTGGATGGCCCTGATATCGGCCAGGCATTGGTCCAGCACGGCCGCGAAATCACGGTGCGCCTGCTCCGTGTCGTCCGGATCCGCCACGGTCACGAAATACGGTTCGTGACCGTACCCGCGCAGCAGCTGCTCCAGCTGGTCCTGCGGCATCCGGGCCAGGACGGTGGGGTTGGCGATCTTGTAGCCGTTCAGGTGCAGGATGGGCAGGACCGCACCGTCAGCCGCCGGGTCCAGGAAGTTGTGCGAATGCCAGCTGGCGGCCAGCGGCCCCGTTTCGGCTTCGCCGTCACCGATCACGACCGCGGTCACCAGCTGGGGGTTGTCGAACACCGATCCGTAGGCGTGGGCGAGGGAATACCCGAGCTCGCCGCCCTCGCTGATGGAGCCGGGGGTTTCCGGGGCCGCGTGGCTGGGGATGCCGCCGGGGTAGGAGAACTGCCGGAACAGTTCGGCCAGGCCGGCCTCGTCATTGCCAACATGGGCATAGATTTCTGAGTACGTTCCCTCCAGCCAGGCGTTGGCGACGACGGCGGGACCGCCATGCCCGGGACCGGCCACAAAGAGCATCTCCAGTGAGTCGCGGCGGATTACGCGGTTCAGGTGGGCGTAGACGAAGTTGAGTCCGGGCGTGGTGCCCCAGTGA
Source organism: Arthrobacter sp. SAFR-044 (assembly GCF_051965175.1). Classification (GTDB taxonomy): domain Bacteria; phylum Actinomycetota; class Actinomycetes; order Actinomycetales; family Micrococcaceae; genus Arthrobacter. Next base: position 87,205 of record NZ_JBQCMK010000014.1, on the reverse strand, counting down.
CCCAGCAGGCGGGACTTGGTGTCCTCAGCCTGCAGCGGCTCGCGCAGCAACGGGTTGGAGCGAAGGTAGATCTGGCCTACCGAAAGGTAGTTGGCGGCCCTCCACCACCTGTCGACGAGCTCGAGTTCGTCCTGCCCGATGCCTTCCTGCCGCACGTCGTCCTGCATCCCATCCTGCGGCTTTACATCCTGTCCTGTGCTGCCGGCCATAACCATCCTCACGTCGGTGTGCCGCTGCAGGCGGCCGTTTCCCCATCGGAACAGATGAAGCGGCAGGCAGGCAAGCCCCGTCGTCGAACCTTGCCTTCCCGACCTTGGGCACCTGTAGGGTACTAAGCAAGCTTAGCTTTCGTTGCGGCGGAGGCCGGGAACATCAATTGTGGGGAGACCAAGACATGCCAGCCGAAGACGACGTTGTAATTCCCGGGGTTCCGTCCAGCGAGCCTCCTGCACTCGAAGAGCCCACCACCCCGCGGGAGCCGCTGCCGCCAAAACCGGACCAGCGCGGTCCTGAAGCGGTGTCCCCCACGGGCAGCCCTACCGGTGCGCCTGCCACCGCCCGGGCCCAGTCCGGCCAGTACCTGACCACGGCCCAGAGCCTTCGGCTACAGGACACGGACCACTCCCTGAAGGCCGGCGCTCGTGGTCCCATCCTGCTGCAGGACCATCACCTGCGCGAAAAGATCACGCACTTTGACCACGAGCGGATTCCGGAGCGTGTTGTCCACGCCCGGGGCGCCGGGGCGCATGGGGTGTTCCGGTCCTACGGGACGGCGTCGAAGGTAACGTGCGCCGGTTTCCTTGCCTCGGACGTCGAAACGCCCGTATTTGTCCGGTTCTCCACCGTCCTTGGCTCCCGCGGGTCCGCGGACGCTGTCCGGGACACCCGTGGGTTCTCCACGAAGTTCTATACGGATGAGGGCACATACGACCTGGTGGGGAACAACATTCCGGTGTTCTTCATCCAGGACGGCATTAAATTCCCGGACGTGGTGCACGCGGCCAAGCCCCATCCCGACCGCGAAATCCCCCAGGCCCAAAGCGCGCACGACACATTCTGGGACTTCGTATCGCTCCACACCGAGGCGCAGGCCCACACCCTGTGGAACATGTCCGACCGCGGCATCCCCCGGTCCTACCGGACCATGGAGGGCTTCGGCGTCCACACCTTCCGCCTGGTCAACGCTGCCGGGCACACCACCCTGGTGAAGTTCCACTGGAAGCCAAAGCAGGGCGTGCACTCGCTGGTCTGGGAGGAAGCCCAGATCATCAACGGCATGGATCCGGACTTCCACCGCCGCGACCTGGCAGACGCCATCGAGGCCGGCGCCTATCCGGAATGGGAGTTGGGAATCCAGACGTTCCCGGACACGGAAGACCAAATGTTCGAAGGCATCGACCTGCTGGACCCCACCAAGTTCATCCCCGAGGAACTGGCGCCGGTACAGCCCATCGGGCTCATGACGCTCAACGCGAACCCCACCAACTTCTTCGCGGAAACCGAGCAGGTGGCGTTCCACCCCGGGCATCTGGTGCCGGGTATCGACGTCACCAACGATCCCCTGCTGCAAGTGCGCCTGTTCTCCTACCTGGATACCCAGATCTCGCGCCTGGGCGGCCCGAACTTCGCGCAGATCCCCATCAACCGGCCACACGCACCCGTGAACGACATGCTCCGCGACGGCATGCACCAGACGGCGGACCATGCGGGCGTTGCGCCATACCGGCCCAATTCACTGGACGGCGGGTGCCCGTTCCTGGCCGGGCAGGACGTCGGGGCGTTCGTGGACGTGCCCGAGGCGGTTGCGGAATCGATGAAGGAACGGCGGAACCCGGCTTCCTTCGACGACCACTACAGCCAGGCCCGGCTGTTCTTCCGCAGCCTGAGCGCGGTGGAACAGGACCACGTAATCCAGGCCTACACGTTCGAGCTCGGCAAGTGCTACGAAACCGCCGTCCGCGAACGCCAGCTCCAGGCCCTAGCCAACATCGACGCCGCACTGTGCCCCGCGGTGGCCGCCGGGCTGGGCATGCCCGCGCCGGAGGCCACCGAGCAGGTCCCGGACCGCGACCCCAGCCCGGCGGTCTCCCAGGTAGGTGATACCTGGCCGGTTGCCGGGCGGGTGGTGGGCATCATTGCCGATTCCTCCAGCGACCTGACGGAGGTGGAGGCCGCCCGCAAAGCGCTCGACGGCGAGGGCATGGTTCCGCTGGTCATCGCACCAACCGGCGGCACGCTTTCCTCGGACGGGCTTTCGGTGACGGTGCAGCGTACGTTCCTCACAGCGCGGTCCACCGAGTTCGACGCACTGATCGTGGCCGGAGGCAAGCAGCCCGCATCTGATGCCTCCGCCGGGCGCGATGCCAAAGCCGGGGAGCCGGTTGGCGCCCCTGATCCACGGGTCGCCCTCATGCTCGCCGAGGCATACCGCCACGCCAAGGCCATCGGCGTGTGGGGTTCCGGCGCGGCAGTTCTTGAGGCGATCGGCATCCAGCAGGAAACGGTTGGCGTTGCTGCCGGCAGCGATGCAGCCTCGGTGACCGCCGAGGTTTCCGGGCTGCTCGCCGCGCACCGCGCCTGGGACCGGTTCCCGGCCACCAGGGCGGCCGTCTCCGTGGACCAGTAGCCGGCGCCACCGCTTCATCCGCCGCTTTTGCCGCCGGGGCCCGCATCGCACCTGATGCGGGCCCTCGGCGTTTCCTGATGTGAAGTGGCGGGTGACTGTTGGCGAAACCGGCAGTTTCGCGGTACCTACTTCCGGGTAGTGTGGACCCAGAATGTACACCCTCACCATCAACCAGACGGACAGCCGGCGCGACGGCGACCAGGTGCCGCAGCTGCTCAAGGCGCTGCGGCACATTCCCGCGCGCCTGGATTTCGACCGGTCGGTGGAGGACGAAGTCCAGGGGATTGTCGAGTGCCCGCACCAGGCGGTGGACGCCGCCCTCATCGCTCTTCGCAGCGGGCACTGGTACGTGGGCATTGGCGCCGGACCGGTGGACGAGCCGCTCCCCAACCAAATCAAGGACGCGTCCGGACACGGGCTGGTCTATGCGCGCCGTGCCGTGGACCGGCTCCGCAGCAGCAAGGAGCGGGTGCCGGTTGCGGTGGAGGGGCCGCTGGCTGATGTTGCCCACGACGCCGAAGCCATCCTGCGGCTGCTGGGCCACATCGTGCGGGACCGCTCAGGCGCGGAATGGCGCGTGCTGGACCTGCTGACCCCTGGAGTCCGCGGCCAGCAGAAGGCGGTGGCGCAGGAACTGGGCATCACCACGCAGGCCGTCAGCAAAGCGGTGGCACGGGCGCAGTGGAATGAAGAACATGCTGCCCGGCCTGCTGCCGCGAGGCTGCTGGCGCTGATCCTCGCGGTGCGCTGACTGCCTTGAGCCACGTCCCGCCGTCGTGCTTTACTGCCGTGGTTGTCCCGGCGCCTTCTTTGGGTCCTAGCTCCCGGTGGCGGCCAGGACCGGCTCGCCGTTGAAGTACTCCAGCTTCCACCCGTCGATCACGTGGTGGTGGGCCAGGTTGAGGGCGGCGTTGTCCACGCTGGCGAGGGTCTGTCCGATGGCGCGGCTGAGGCTGACGCGCAGCAGGGTGCCGTGGGTGACCACCAGGAGCCGCTGGCCCCGGAACTCCTCCGCCAGGGCTTCCAGCGCCGCGAGCCCACGGTCCGCGGCCTCGTCTTCACTTTCGGCGCCCTTGAACCCGCCGGGCACGCGCAGGGCCTCCAACTCGGGGCCGGCCTGCATCCCTTCGGCCGGGCCGAAGCTGCGCTCGGTGAGTTCCGGGACGCGCCGGGCGACCTTGAGGCCGAGCCCTTCGGCGATCAGGTCCGCGGTCTCGGCAGCGCGGCTCAGCGGCGAGGAGACGATGGCGTCCCACTCGTAAGGCTCCAGGATGCCGACGGCGTCCCGCGCCTGGCCGCGGCCGACGTCGTTCAGAGGGATGTCGGTTGCTCCCTGCAGCCGGCGCTCCGCGTTCCAGTCAGTCTGGCCATGGCGGACGAGGGCGAACGTCGTAAGGGTCATGTCCCTATTCTGCCTTGGCTAAGCGGCGTGGCCTGAATCGCGGCAGCGGAGGGTGCCGGTCAGCGCCTTAGAGGAGGCTGCGCAGCACGTGGGCGGCGCCGTCGTCGTGCACAGAGTGGGTGACCTCGTCCGCTGCGGCGACCACTTCTGCCGGGGCCTGCCCCATGGCGACGCCGCGGCCGGCCCAGGTGAGCATTTCGATGTCGTTCCGGCCGTCCCCCACCGCGACAGTCAGGTGTTCTTCGAAGCCAAGCCGGAGCCGGAGGTTTTCCAGGGCGCTGGCCTTGGTCACACCCGCTGCAGCGATGTCCAGCCACGCGGTCCAGCCCACTGAGTAGGTCACTCCCGCCAGGCCCACGTGGTTGATGGCCTCGTTGAACTCCTCGGGCGTGTTTTCGGTGCTGAACACCACCACGCGGACGGCGGTAGCCTCCAGCATGGTGTGGAAGTCGACGCCTACCGCCTCCACGCCGAAGCTGGCATCCTGGAACCGCTCGGTGGAGAGGAAGTTGCCGTCGGCGTCCTCAAGCGCATACTTGGCGGACGGGAGCCGTTCGCGGAGGGCACGCAGGGCAGGTGCGGGATCGAAGGTGGCCTTGTGGATCACTTCGTAGCCGTTGTCCAGTTCGGGGTGGAGCCGGAGGGTCACGCCCCCGTTGCAGCAGACGGCGTATCCACGCTCGATGCCAATTTTCTCGATAATGGGAAGCGTTGCGTTCAGGGAGCGGCCGGTGGCGATCATCACCTCGTGCCCGGCGGCCACGACGGCCTGCGCGGCTTCCCGTACGCCAGGGGACATGTGGCCGTCGTGGTTGACCAGGGTGCCGTCCACGTCCAGGGCGACCATGAACTTCCGATCGACAGCGGTGAAGGCGATGTTGTCCTGGTTGTAGTCTCGATTGTTGTCTCGCCGGTCATCGTTGCCGGCGACTGAGGTTTCAGTCAGCGTTGTCATCCACATAGTGAAGCAGACGTAACTGACACGCGCTAGGACGCGGGCCACAGGTTTATTGAACTGTTGGTTAACACGGCGGTTTTCCACATGGCGCGAAGGCAATCCCCCCGCCGAGGACAAGTCCCCACCGCGTTACGCGGGGATTTGTCCTCGGCAAGGGGAGATCTGGATGGGTTTTCCACATGCGGCATCCTGATTCGCCCTCATTCCGGTCAACCGCTCCAGCATGAATTTATGGAATCGAATGAAGCTGTCCTGGTGCTGGCAAGTAGGCGTCGCGCCCTGACTGGAAACAGCCGGGCGCTAAGCAGGGACTACAAGAACGGCATCGTGGTCAGGGTCCGGGCCGGAGTTTATTTCGGCAAGGCCGCCTGGCTTGGCCTCAAGCCCTGGCAGCGTTACGGGGTCACGATGGCAGCAGTGGCCGCTGCCGATCCGGACACCCTATTCTGCTACCTCACGGCGTTGCGCATCTGGAGTCTTCCCGGCCCGGGAGTCCCAAGCCACGTTCACGTCATCACACTGTCTCCCCATAAAGCGGGAAAGCGCCCGCCAACCACTACTGCCGCACGGGATGCCAAGACAGAGCTCACCGGCATCGAAGACATCCGGAGTTACGGCGTTGCCCGCCACTTTTGGCCGGCCGATGCAATTCGACGCCAGGGTTTTTCCGTTACTTCGCTGCAACAGACAGTGACCGACTGCATCACCAGGCTGGATCTTCCGGACGCCGTGGTGCTGGCAGACGCAGTACTGGACCCGCGCCGCCGCCCCGGCGAGGGACTGACGCGCCAGCAACTGGCTGCGGCAGCAGCCCTGCAGGCCTCTACCGCCAAACGCCGTCGGATGCAGGAGGTGCTGGCCCTCGCTAACGGGGCGTCTGAGTCCGTTGGGGAATCCCGCAGCAGGGCGCTCATTCACATGCTCGGGCTGCCTGCCCCCGTGCTGCAGCAGGTGTTCCAGGACCAGGAAGGCTTCATCGCGCGGACGGACTTCTTCTGGCCTGAGGCCAAGGTGATCGGCGAATTCGACGGCGACGCAAAATATCTGGACGAAGCCCTGCTCGCCGGCCGAAGCACCCAGGAAGCAATTCTGGCCGAGAAGAAGCGCGAAGACCGGCTAAGGGCTCTTGGCTACAAGGTGGTCAGGTGGGACTGGAAGACGCTGTCCACCCCGGACCTCTTGCGCCAACGGCTTACTGCTGCGGGCATCCGGCCACAAAAACCCCGTCCCGTGGACAGGACCCCCGTGCATTACGGGGGGAGTAGTCCACAGGGCGGGGAATTCCGGAAGGACCCTAGAGAACCGGGAGGACCTCGAGGCCACCCAGGTACTTCTGCAGCGCCTTGGGCACGTTGACAGAGCCGTCCGCGTTCTGGTGGTGCTCAAGCAGCGCCACGATCCAGCGGGTGGTGGCCAGGGTGCCGTTCAAGGTGGCCACGGCGCGGGTCCCCTTGGAAACACCCTCCGCGTTCACCACTCGCTCGCGGATGTTCAGGCGGCGGGCCTGGAACGTGGTGCAGTTGGAGGTGGACGTCAGCTCGCGGTAAGCGTTCTGCGTGGGGACCCAGGCTTCGCAGTCGTATTTGCGGGCTGCAGACATGCCAAGGTCGCCGGCCGCGGTGTCGATGACCCGGTACGGCAGCTCGCACTTGGCCAGCATTTCCTCTTCCCAGGCCAGCAGGCGCTGGTGCTCGGCAGCCGCCTCTTCAACAGTGGTGTAGATGAACATCTCCACCTTGTTGAACTGGTGCACGCGGATGATGCCGCGGGTGTCCTTGCCGTGCGACCCGGCCTCGCGGCGGTAGCAGGAGCTCTGGCCCGCGTAGCGGACGGGCCCGGCGGAGAAGTCCAGGATCTCGTCGGCATGGTATCCGGCCAGCGCCACCTCTGAGGTGCCCACCAGGTAAAGGTCGTCTTCGGCGAGACGGTAGATCTCGGCGTCGTGCTTTACATCGAAGCCGGTGCCCTGCATCGTCTCGGGGCGCACCAGGGTGGGGGTGATCATGGGGATGAAGCCGGCCTCGATGGCCTGGTCCATGGCCATCTGCAGCAGTGCCATCTCCAGCCGGGCACCCACCCCCCGCAGGAAGTAGAAGCGCGCTCCGGAGACCTTGGCGCCTCGTTCCATGTCGATGGCGCCGATCAGCTCACCGATCTCCAGGTGGTCCTTCGGCTCAAAGTCAGGGAATTCGCGCGGGGTGCCAACGGTCTTGACTACCACGTAGTCGTCCTCGCCGCCTTCAGGGACGCCGTCCTCCACCAGATTGGGGATGGTGCGCAGCAGTTCTTCCTGCTTGGTCTGGGCCGCATCGGCCTCGGCTGAGGCCGCCTTGACCGAATTGGCCAGTTCCTTGACCTCGGCCAGCAGGGCCTGCTTCTCCTCGCCCTTGGCCTTCGCCACCTTCTTGCCGAACACGTTCTGCTCCGCGCGGAGGTTCTCGAAGCGGAGCAGGGCGGCACGGCGAGCGGAATCCGCGGAGATGATCGCGTCCACCACTGATTCGTCCGCGCCGCGGGCGCGCTGGCTGGCACGGAACTTGTCCGGGTTTTCGCTGAGGTCTTTTACGTCGATCACCAGACAAGGGTATCCAATTCACTGCACGACGGCGGGCGTGCGGCTCCGTGCCGCGGCCCACCGTGCGCCGGGCTACTGTTGAAGCACCATGAGCGACTGGATTCTCTACCTGCTGATTGCGGTGGCGCTTGCCTTCGCCACCTCCAGCTGGTGGGGGGTGCGTCGCCTCAAGGCCCTGCATATGCGCAGCGCGGTAGCCGGCGAAGCCTACGACTCAGGGCTGGCGCAGCAGCGGGTGGCCGTCGTCCTGAATCCCATTAAGGCGCGGGCCGACGAAGCCAGGGGAATGATCCACAGGGCCTGCCTGGCCGCCGGCTGGGAGGAACCGGTCTTTTTCGAGACGACGGCGGAGGACCCCGGCTTTTCACAAATGCAGGCTGCGTTGGCGGGCAAGCCCGACGTCGTCCTGGTGGGCGGCGGCGACGGCACCGTCCGCGTGGTGGCTGAGGCCCTCGCGCACACCGACGTTGCCATGGGCCTGATCCCGTTGGGGACGGGAAACCTGCTGGCCCGGAACGTGGACCTGGATGTAAACGACCTCCACAGCAACGTGCAGACAGCACTTTTCGGCCGCCAGCGGTACATCGACACCGCCCGGATGGCCATCGAGAACTCACGCACAGGCCACTACTCGGAGCACGTCTTCCTGGTGATCGCCGGAATCGGCATGGACGCCGAAGTCCTGGCCGACACCAATGCGGGGCTGAAGAAAGCCGTGGGCTGGCTCGCCTACACGGAGGCAGGCGTGCGCCACCTGCCCGGCCGGCGGAAGAAGGTTTCCATCACCATGGATGGCAGCCCGGAGCAGGTCCGCAACATCCGCAGCGTGCTCTTCGCCAACTGCGGACTGGTCCCCGGCGGCATCGATTTCATCCCGCAGGCCATGATCGACGACGGCATGCTCGACGTCGTGGTCATGAGCCCCCGCAGCGCCCTGGGCTGGCTGCTGATGTACGTGAAGATCATGTTCAAGCACAGCGGAAAGCTGCCCATCATGACCGTTTACCGGTCAGTCAAGGTAGTCATCAAGTGCCCCGAACCCATGCCCACGCAGCTCGACGGCGACACGGCAGGGGAAGCCACACAGCTGACGGTTCAGGTGGAGCCCCGGTCACTCCTGGTCAGGGTAAAAAGAGAGGTACAGGACAGCGGTCCGGTGCAGGGCAGCCCACGCACCGTGCGGTAACGGGCACCGGCGTCAGGACCCGGCCTTCTTGCCTTCCTCAGCGCCGGGTTTCGCGTCCGCGTGGGCTTGTTTGGCAGCAGCATGGGCCTCGGACTGCTCGCGGATCATCGCCTGCTCCTCTTCGAAGCGCAGGCGGTCAGCACGGTCGGCGTCGTCCCCGTCCCAGTCCTGGTTATCGCCCGTGGGCTTGGGATTGACGATCATCCCCTGGCCGTCGTTCTCAGTGCTGCTGGTCATGACCCGCTCCCTTCATCAGGGGCCATACCCCGTGTGGATCAGGCAAGCATACGCATTGTCCACAGCCCGCGGAAGTACTTCCGAAGGCATTTACCTACGCTTTGGGCGAAGCCCCGGAACCGCTTTCACCTGCGGAGGATTCCGCTGCGAGTATGGATTCCACCCAGGTCCGGGCGGCCGTGAAAGCCTCATCGGACGTATGCGCCGGCACCAGCGTGGCCTGCTTGTCCGCCCTGGCATACGAGCCCAGGAAGCGGGTGCCGGGACTGATGCGGTGCAGCCCCGCCAGCGCGTCAGCGACCCTCGCTTCGCCGGCGTGGCCGTCTGCGTCGATGCTGAAGAAGTAGTGGCCCAGATATTGGCCCGTAGGGCGAGATTCAATTCTGCTGAGGTTGACACCGCGGCTGGCGAACTGGTCCAGGATCTCCATCAGGGCGCCGGGCCGGTCCTCCGGAAGCGGGACCACGACCGTGGTCTTGTCTGCACCGGTGCGCGGCGGCAGCCTTCCCGGCCGGCTGACCAGGATAAAGCGCGTCACCGCGCCGGGATTGTCCCCGATGTTCTCCGCCAGGACCGACAGCCCCGAATGTTCCCTGGCCACCAGCGGGGCGCAGATCGCCGCGTCGTAATGGCAGTCCCCGTCCAGGAGACCCAGGGCCGAGGCGGCAGTTGAGGAACCGGGAACGTATTCCGCCTCCGGTATATTATGGTCCATCCACAGGCGGCACTGTGCCCAAGCGTGACCGTGCGTCGATACCCGCCGCACGTCCTCCAACCGGACGCCGGGCCGGGCTACCAGGACAAAGCTGATGGGTACCAGGACCTCACGGACAATCCGCAGTTCCTGGCCTGTAGCGATGGCATCCAGGGTGGCCGTGACGCCGCCCTCCACCGAGTTCTCGATGGGGACCATCGCGGCGTCAGCGGATCCACCGCGCACCTTGTCAAGCGCGGCATTGACGTTCGAGGCCGGAAGCCGGACTGCTTGAAGGGCGTCGGGCACCTCCAGCAGGGCGGCCTCGGTGAACGTTCCTTCCGGACCGAGGAAGGCGTAGGTGCGGGACGCGCCGGGCACTAAAGCACCAGCGGCTTGAGCCCGTTGTCCGAGACAAGGGGCTTGCCGGATTCCAGCCACTGGTCCATTCCCCCGGACACGTTGATGGCGGTATATCCCTGGCCAGTAAGCCATTGGGCAACGCGGAAGGAGCGGCCGCCCGTCCGGCAGATCACATAGACGTCCTCGTCCGGATCGAGTTCGTCCAGCCGGGCCGGGATCTGTTCCATGGGGATGTGGACAGCACCTTCAGCATGGCCGGCAACCCACTCGTAATCCTCCCGGACGTCCAGGATTACGGCGTCGGCGGGGACGTCATGGACGGGGACGGTGTCGAAATCGCTCATCGGAGTCCTGTCTTGGCGGTCTGGCAGATCAAAGTCAGGTTTAAGCCTAGCCCTTCCCCTCCGCTCCGCCCGGAACACATCCAGAAATAGGGGCGGGTTAGGCTGGGGAAGTCCCGAGGAGGTTTCGATGTCCCAGCAGCTGACCGCCCTTTCCCCACCACCAGCACGCGCCAGCTGGAACGCCGGGCTGCAGCCAAAAGGCTGCCACCGTGCCTGAGCTCCACGAACTCCCCGCAACTGCCCTGCGGGACCTCCTGCACAGTGGAGCGGTGTCTTCCACCGACGTCACTTCCCACTTCCTGGACCGGATCGGGCGGCAAAACCCCCTTCTGGGAGCCTTTATTACGGTGACGGCGGACCAGGCCATGGATCAGGCCCGGGCGGCGGATGGCCTGCGCTCCCGCTGCGACGCCGATGACCTGCCCCCGCTGCATGGCATGCCGATCGCCTTCAAGGACCTCACCGACGTCGCGGGTGTAGTGACCACTCACGGCAGTGCCGCACTGGACCACAAACCAGCCCCCGCCGATACTCCCCTCGTGGCCCTGTTCAAGGATGCCGGCGCGATTTCGCTGGGCAAGACCCAGGTGCCCGAATTCGGACTGACGGCCTACAGCGAGAACCGCATCGCACCGCCGTCGCGCAATCCCCACGCACCCAGCAGGAGTTCCGGAGGGTCCTCAGGCGGCAGCGCGGCCGCCGCGGCGGCAGGGTTGCTGCCCTTCGCCCCCGGAACCGACGGCGGCGGGTCAGTCCGCATACCCGCCGCGGCGTGTGGACTGGTGGGACTGAAGCCGGGACGTGGACTGGTGGCAGCCGGGGAAAGTGCCGGGGACCCCGCGCGGCTGGTGGTGCCGGGCCCCCTTGCGCGCAGCGCGGAAGACGCCGCACTGATGATGGATGCGCTGGCGCCGGGGAACCGGTACCTGGCCGCCATCGAGCAGGAGCCGCCGCGGCTGCGGATCGGCGTCACGCTGGACAGCCCTTGGTCAACCACGTTTCCGTTCACGCCGGACCCGGAAGCCCTGGACGCGCTCCGGGCCGGTGAAACGCTGCTGGAGCAGGCCGGCCATACCCTTGGTGACGCTGCCGTCCGTTATGACAACCGGTACCCGGACGCCTTCACCACCGCCTGGACTGCGGGGGTGGGCGCCGCCAGGATCAGTCCCACTCGGGAAGCGCTGCTGGCGCCCCTCACCCGGACCTTCCGCCGGCGCGCCCAGCAGCGCAGCCCGGCGAAACTTGCGGAGGCGCTGGCATTCCTGCGGCAGTTCCAGCACGACACCGTGGCGCAGTACGGGCAGTGGGACCTGATGCTGATGCCCGCGCTGGCGCAGACCCCCCGGCCGGTGGGCTGGTTCACCGGGACCGCGCACGGCAGCGACCGGTGGCCGTCGGCCCAGTGGCCGGGAGATGCCGACGGCGACTACCGGAAACAGTGCGAATACGCCCCGTGGTCCTCAATGGTGAATGTGTGCGGACTTCCGGCCATCACCATTCCTGTTCATTGGACCGGCGGTGCCGCCGGGAATGGACTTCCGATGGGAATCCAGCTGGTGGGTCCCATGGGATCGGAAGCACTCCTGCTGCAGGTGGCGCACCAGCTGGGGTACTAGGCCAGTTTGGGTACAGGCCGGTCAAGGTATGTGCAGGCACCGGCCCGGTTGCTGTTGTTGACCTGAACCTAACATCGGATTAACCCGCCCGTAACCCCCGCGGCGCAGACTGGAAAAGCACCCTTCAGCACCCCCTTCGCCGTCCGCCCGATGAGGAGTTGCCACACCATGAACGCCGAAAACCCGGCCACAAGCCCCGGAACCACCGACATCTCAGAGGATGACCGGCCGGACCTCAGCAACTCCAACGTCCGGGAGGACCTGGCCCTGGCCGGCCGCTGCGCACTGGTCCACCTGCCCACGGGCCGGACCTGCCTTCTCCCCCTCCGCCATCAGGGACCCTGCGAGTTCCACCGCCCGCAGGAGGCGCAGGACGTAGTGGCCAACGGCAACTGACAGGCTGCACCGTCCCGCCCGCCGTCCCTGCCACCTCATACCTCCCTGCCCGGCGCCCTCCCGACTCACGCCGGCCCGCCGTTGTCGCGGTCTCGACTCCAGCGCCGGGCAGGAGGACGATTAAAGGGCAGTCACCTTGAGGAGGTCTGTGATGTGCTACGCATCAAGCAAGGACTTCGGGTGGGGCGCAAAGAAAGAGACCAAGCGCCGGCCTGAAGCGGAACCGGAAACCCCTGCGGAGACGCCCGGGGAGCCGGTCAAGGCACAGGAATTTACCTTCTGGGCCTTCCCCAACTGGCGCAGGACTCCTGCGCCGCGCACCCCCTCCGCCGAAAAGAGCAGGGAGAGGGTCTGACACCGGGCCAAACACCCCGGCAAGAGTCAAAGGAGGGGTCCCCGCACGGGGATCCCTCCGCCATGTCAGCCCCTCCCGCCACCTGTTCCCGGTGCAGCGACGGCCCGTGAAGGGCGCCCTTGTCGTTGTGCTCCGGCAAGACTGGCGTCTATGGTTGAACAATAAGCATGCTTAGCATTCTGGGAAAGGGGACGAGCATGAGTGCAGGACAGTACACACCGGGACCGGACCGCCGGCCCGAAACGGAAGCCGGCCCGACGCCGTCGAACGCGGCGCAGCCCTCAATGGACCGGGCAGCGACCTATGGCAATGCCCCGTCCTATTCGCCGGGGGCGCCGGGGACACCTGCCACCGGAGCGGCCCCCTCACCCACGGCCGGCCGTGCCCCGGAGCGCAAGGTCACACGCGCCGGAGTCATCTGGGCAGCAGTGGTGGCCGCCCTGGTGCTCCTGATCCTGCTGATCATCTTCATCCTGCAGAACCAGGAGCTGGTCCTGGTGAAGTTCCTGGGCTTCGAGGGCTCCGTCCCGCTGGGCATGGCACTGTTCATCGCTGCCGTGACCGGCGGCGTCCTGGTGGCCGCGGCGGGCGGCGCGCGCATCCTGCAGCTCCGCAGGAACACCCACCGGTCCGGGACGCAGCAGCGGAGGTAGAACCAGGGAGAAGGGGGCCGCAGCCATGCGCCGCGGCCCCCTGGTTGCGCTGAGGCAGGAAGTACTCCTAGCGGGCGCCCAGGGTTGCGAATTTCCGGGCGCGGGCAGTCACCAGTTCAGGTACGGGAATGCCGGCCACCGAAGCCAGTTCGTACTCGATGGCCCGCGCCATCCGGGTGCAGAACTCGCGCGGCTCCAGTGAAGCATCGCCGCGTTCATCCACGATGTGGTCCACCAGTCCGCTGGCATACAGCGCGGCGACGTCCACGCCCTGCGCCTCGGCCATGGCCGGCGCGAACGCGGTGGTGCGGTGCACGATGGCGCTGGCGCCCTCCGGAGGCAGCGGGGAGAGCCAGCTGTGCTGGGCGGCGATGGTCCTGTCCGCGGGCAGCAGCGCCAACGCCCCTCCCCCGGCTCCCTGGCCAAGCAGCACGGAAACCGACGGCGATTCGAGCCCGATCAGTTCGTGCAGCGAGCGCGCAATTTCCCCGGCAAGCCCGCCCTCCTCCGCTTCCTGGGAGAGCGCAGCACCGGCAGTGTCAATGACGGTGAGCAGCGGCAGCCGCAGTTCCTCCGCCAGCTTCATGCCCCGGCGCGCCTCGCGCAGCGATCCGGGACCCATGCCGGCCGCGTCCTTCCGCAGCGGGCGCGCATGTCCCAGTACGATGCAGGGCTGGGTGCCGAAGCGGGCGAGCGCCAGCAGCAGGCCCGGGTCCTTTTCCCCCTGCCCGGTTCCGTTGAGGGGCAGCGCGTCCGTGGCGCCGATCTTCAGGAGCTGGCGCAGGTCCGGCCGCCGCTGCCGCCGGGAAATCTCGATCGAGGTCCAGGCATCAGCGGTTGAGGGCCTGATGTCCAGCGTCTCGGGTGGGGCGGGCAGGCACCCCGGCAGCGTTCCGCCTCCAGCACTGCCGTTCGCGGCCAGGATGTCCAGCGCCCGGCCCACCAGGTCGGCCAGGTCTTCGGGTTCCACCACGCCGTCGATCAGTCCCTTGCTGAACAGGTTCTCCGCCACCTGCACGTTCTCCGGGAACGCTTCACCGTACAGTGCCTCGTACACCCGCGGGCCCAGGAAGCCCAGCAGGGCACCCGGCTCGGCCACGTTGATGTGGCCTAAAGACCCCCAGGACGCCATGACGCCGCCCGTGGTGGGGTGCCGCAGGTAGACAAGGTAGGGAAGGCCCGCCTGCCGGTGCGCCCGGACTGCGCCGGTGATTTTCACCATGGAGAGGAACGCGAGCGTCCCTTCCTGCATGCGGGTGCCGCCGGACGCAGGACCAGCCAGCAGTGGCAGCCCTTCGGCAGTGGCGCGTTCGACGGCGGCAACAATCCTCTGCGCCGCCGCGTGACCTATCGAGCCGGCGAGGAAAGAGAATTCGCTGACGATCAGCGCCACGCGGCGGCCGCGGATGAGCCCCGCGCCGGTGATGACGGATTCATCGGCACCGCTGCGTTCGCGCGCCCGGACCAGGTCGCGGGCGTACTCTTCAGACAGCATCGGCTGTTCAGGCTCCTTGTCCCAGGAGATGAACGACCCCGGGTCCACCACGGCCTCGAGGAGCTCGGTAGCGTTCATGTGCCGCACCTTTTCCGCCGTCGCCACGCTACTGTGCCCCCGGAGCGGCAGTGGCGCCGGCAGCAGTGAGGCCCAACCACTCCCGGATCGCCGGCCCGTCTTCATTGAGCAGCGGTGGCGCGTCGTGTTCGGTCAGGGTGGTTTCCGCGGCATCACCGGGAGCGAAGAACCGCAGCGGCGGCCCGGGCAGGCTTACTTTTCCGAGCAGCGGATGCTGTACATCCACCACGAGCCCCTGGGACGCCACCTGCTCCCAGCCGTACACCTCATCCAGTGAGCGGACCTTGCCTGCCGGGATCCCGGCGTCGTTCAGTTTTTGCAGCAGCTCCACCGCACCGTACTCCGAAAAGGCGCGTTCGACGGCGGCAATCACCTCGCCGCGGTTCCGCACCCTTTCGGCGTTGCTGGCGAAGCCCGGAGCAGCCGCATCCAAGCCAAAGGCCGCGGCGAATGATTGCCAGAGCTTCTCGCTGCCCACGCTGATCTGCACGCTCCCGTCCTTGCAGTTGAACAGGCCGTAAGGGGCGATGGACGGGTGGTGGTTGCCCTGGGCCTGCGGAACTTCACCGGCAACGGTGGCCCTGGTGCCCTGGAAGGCGTGGACCCCGATCAGTGATGCCAGCAGCGAGGTGCGGACCACCTTGCCCTGGCCGGTCCGGTTCCGCTCAACGAGGGCCGCGAGGACGCCGAACGCCCCGTTCATGCCGGAGAGCAGGTCGGCAATGGGAACGCCCACGCGCTGGGGGTCGTCCGGGCCGGAGCCGGTAAGGGACATCAGGCCGGCTTCGCCCTGCAGGATCTGGTCGTAGCCGCTGCGCTGGGATTCGGGGCCGTCGTGGCCGAAGCCCGTGATGGACAGAATCACCAGGCGGGGGTTGATTTCATGCATCGCCGCGGTGGAGAAACCCAGCCGGTCCATGACGCCGGGCCGGAAGTTCTCGATCACCACATCCGCCCGTTCCAGCAGCCCGCGCAGCACCGCCTGGCCGTCTTCGCTCTTCAGGTCCAGGGTGATGGATTCCTTGTTGCGGTTGCAGGACATGAAATAGGTGGACTGCAGGTCATCTTCGGGACCGACAAAGGGCGGCCCCCAACCCCGGGTGTCATCGCCCGTACCGGGGTTCTCCACCTTGATGACGCGGGCCCCGAGGTCCGCCAGCATCATGCCGGCGTGCGGTCCGGCCAGGGCGCGGCTGAGGTCGACGACAAGGTGTCCGGCCAGGAGGCCTTGGGAAGTTTCGGCGGTGCTCATGTGCTGGGTTTCCTTTCGTAAGTACGGCGGCGGATGCGGTGGCGGCTAGAGCCAGCCGGGGACCACCAGCGCCAGCCACGCCAGGACCGGTCCTGCCACGATGACGATGCCGCTGTAGCCGAGGATCCGCTTGTAAAACTTGTCCTTGTCCACACCCTCCGGGGCGTTGGCCAGCACCAGGGCGCCGTTGGTGGAGAAGGGCGAGACGTCAACGATCGTGGCGGAGACGGCAAGGGCGCAGATGACGCCGACGGCGCCGATCTCGCCGGTGGACAGGAACGGGACGGCCAGCGGGATGAGGGCCGCAAGGATGGCCGTGGAGGAGGCAAAGGCGGACACCACGGCGCCGATGAAGCAGATGATGAGGGCTGCCAGCAGCGGCATTCCCATTCCGGCCACGCCGCTGGACACGAACTCGATGGTGCCGGCTTCCTCCAGCACGCCGACGAAGGTCAGCATGCCGCAGATGAGCAGCACAGTGGACCAGCTGATCTTGTTGATGGCACCCTTCTGGGCGGCGGGCGATACGAGGGCCAGCACGATCGCGATGGTGATGGACACGAAGCCGACGTCCATCTTGAAACCGAGGGCCACGACAGCCAGCACGACCAGGCCGGCGATGGTGACCAGCTGCGGGATCCGGTCCTTGCGCTCCTTGGTGGCGGCAATACCGTCGCCGGCGGGGTCGCGGGGGCCGTACATGCCGGAGCCGAATCCCTTGAACGGGACGTCGCCGCCGGCGGCCTTGGCACCGACGCTAACGGACATGCGGGCTTCTGCTGCCTGCTCCACGAAATGCCCCACTTTGGAGGAAAGGAGGTTCTTACCGCCCAGGACAACGAACAGCACCAGCGCAATAACAAAGTTGAAGATGAGGCTTGAAAGGAAGAGCGCGGTCGGGCTGAAGGCAAGGTCGGTCTTGGCCAGGATGCCGTTGACCGTGACGCCGTAGACCGCGATGGGCGAGAAGCCGCCAGCCTGCGCACCGTGGATCACCATCATGCCCATCAGCAGCGGGCTGATCTTGTACTTACCCGCAAAGCTCAGGGCGATGGGGGCAATGATGGCGACGGCGGCGGGAGACAGTGCGCCGACGGCCGTGATGACGGCGGTGATGGCGAACATGACCCAGGGGATGAGGGCAACACGGCTGCCCACCAGGCGCACAGCGCCCCGGACCAGCAGGTCGATGGTGCCGTTGTTCTGCGCGATGGCGAACAGGTAGGTGACGCCGACGATCGTGAGGAAGAGGCCACCGGGGAAGTTGGCCAGGATCTCGTTGGTGGACATGCCCAGCACCACGGCGCCGAGCAGGAAGGCGCCCACAAAAGCGAGCGCGCCCATGTTCAGGGGCAGGACGGTGGCGAGCAGGAACATCGCCGCCAGGATGATGATGGACAGGACTGGAGCGGACATCGTTGGTCCTCCGTTAGGGGAAGCTAGGGGGAGCGAAAGTGTGACATGAGTTACTGGCTCACTGGACTAGCCTCTTAGACAGTGAGTCTATCTGTCAATACCGGAAGCAGGTATTCTGGTCCGGTACGTCCAAGGGAGGGCTTTGTGGAGAAGACAGCACGGCAGGGCCTGGAGCGGGTATCGCGTCCGCGCCTTTATGAGCAGCTGGTGGAGCAGATCCTCGCCTACATCGAGTCCGCGCAGCTCAAGCCCGGCGACCTCCTCCCGGCGGAGCGGGACCTCGCCGAGCGGCTTGGCGTTTCCCGCGCCACCCTGGCCCAGGCCCTGGTGGCCCTTGAAGTGCTTGGCGTGATCGACGTGCAGCACGGTACAGGCGCCGTCCTGGCGCGTCGGCCCAGCGTGGCCTCAGTGGTCAAGGGCCTTCGCGAGCACCAGAGCCGCCTGCCGGAGATCGTGGAGGCCCGCAGCACCCTGGAAGTGAAGCTTGCCGCCCTTGCCGCGGAACGCCGTACGGACCAGGACCTCGCCGCCATCGACAACGCCCTGGACGTCATGGCACGGGAAATCGGCGATGGAGACCGCGGCACCCAGGGCGACGAACTGTTCCACCAGGCCATCACCGCCGCAGCCCATTCCTCCGTGCTGGCGCAGCTTATGGCCTTCATCGCCGAAATGATCCTGGAAACCAGGATGGAGTCCCTGGGCCAGCCCGGGCGGCCTGAGCAGTCCCTTGCCTCGCACCGCAAGATCGCCGATGCCGTCCGGGCACAGGATTCGGCGGGCGCGGCGAACGCGATGCTGGCCCACATCGAGCTTGTCTCCGACGTGGAACTGCTCCGCTAGCTGTATTGACCACAGACGTTGATGACGTTCGGCGTGGTTTGGTGACATGAAGAGGACCTCCGGGTGGAGTGGGGCTTGTCTAGAGTCCAATTCCACGCACGGAGGTCTTCATGTCCCACCCTAACGCTCTTCTGACCCCTCGTGGCCGGCTGCAGCTTGCGCAATGTGTCGTTGATCAGTGCTGGAGTCTGCGCCGGGCCGCGGAACGCTTCCAGGTCTCAGTCCCGACTGCTGCCCGTTGGGCGCGGCGCTACCGCGAGCACGGTCCGGCCGGGATGGAAGACCGCTCCAGCCGCCCGCATTCTTCTCCCCGGCGGACAGCAATGCGGACGGAGCGGCGGATCATCGCCATCCGCGTAAACCGCCGGTGGGGGCCGGCAAGAATTGGATATCTGCTGGGCATCCACCCCTCTACCGTGCACCGGGTGCTGTCCCGTTACCGGCTGGCGAAACTGGCCTGGCTTGACCGTGGCACCGGACGAGTGATTCGCCGCTACGAACACGAGAAGCCCGGGGACTTGGTCCATGTGGACATCAAGAAACTCGGCCGGATTCCGGACGGTGGCGGGCACAGGGCCTTCGGCAGGGCCGCCGGCTGGCGCAACAGAACCGGCTCCGCAGCGAACCGCCGACCGGGGTACCACTACCTCCACAACGCCGTCGATGACCGCTCCAGACTCGCGTACACCGAGATCCTGTCCGATGAGAAGAAAGAAACGGCGGCCGGTTTCTGGGAACGCGCCAACACCTTCTTTGAATCCCGCGGCGTCAGCGTTAAACGGGTTCTGACGGACAACGGCCCCTGCTACCGCTCCCACGCCTTCAAAGACGCTCTTGGCCCGGACATCAAGCACAAATACACCCGCCCGTACCGTCCTCAGACCAACGGCAAGGTCGAGCGCTACAACCGCACCCTGCTCGACGAATGGGCCTACGCCCGCCCCTACCAATCAGAGGCAGAGCGTGTTGCCGCTTTCCCCGCCTGGCTGCACCACTACAATCACCACCGAGGCCACACCTCACTTCAAGGTCAGCCACCAGCAAGCCGCGTCACCAACCTCTCAGGTCAATACAGCTAGCAGCCGCCGACCGGCTTCGCGGCGACGACTCCCCGCCGCACGGACAACTCCCCCTGCCACGCGCAGGGGAACAGTCCATCCCGAGGGGACTTTTGAGCGCGACACGGCGGCCTGTCTGGTTTCCCGGACACCCGCGCCGCAATCGCGGTGTTGCCTGGGCCCTAAACCCGATGTGATGGACCTTACGTTTTCATCACTGAGGAGTTTGGCCATGGCCGGAGGCAGTACCGCCGTAGAGGCACGATCGATCGACATGATTCCGCGGGGCGAGCGCCACGGCCACCCCCGGAGCCAGTTCACCCTGTGGTTCGGTGCCAATGCGCAAATCACCGCCATCGTGGACGGCGCCCTGGCGGTGGTGTTCGGGGCTGACGCCTTCTGGGCCATCGTTGGCCTGCTGGTGGGAAACGTGCTGGGCGGCGCCGTCATGGCCCTCCACTCCGCCCAGGGGCCTAAGCTGGGGCTGCCCCAGATGATCTCCAGCCGCGCCCAGTTCGGCGTCTACGGGGCCGTGATCCCGCTGGCGCTGGTCATCCTGATGTACGTAGGGTTCGCCTCCACGGGCACCGTGCTCTCGGGGCAGGCCATCAACCTCATGCTGGGAGTGGACACGCCCGCCGTCGGAATCCTCATTTTCGGTGCCGCCACTGCCCTGCTGGCCATCCTGGGCTACAAGTACATCCACGCGCTGGGCCGCATCGCCACAGTGCTGGGCCTGGCCGGCTTCCTCTACCTGACAGTCGCCGTCGTCACCAAGTTCGATGTCACCCAGGTGATGATGGTCAGAGGCTTCGAGGGGCCCACCTTCCTCACCGCCGTTGCCCTGGGCGCCGGCTGGCAGCTGACGTTCGGCCCATACGTTGCCGACTACTCCCGCTACCTTCCCGCGGACACCTCGGAGCGGAAAACCTTTTGGTACACCTTCGCCGGCTCCGTGGGCGGCGCCCAGTGGGCCATGACCTTGGGCGCCCTGGCCGGCGGCCTGTCTGCCGCCAAGCTCGGCGGGGACTTCCTGAAGAACCAGGTGGGCTACATGGGCGACCTCGCCGGCGGCGGCCTGATCGCCGTCTGCATCTACCTGATGATCGTCACGGGCAAGCTGACGGTGAACTGCCTCAACGCCTACGGTGCCTTCATGTGCGGCGTGACCATCAGTACCGCCGTCAACCGCCGCGACACTGTCTCCAAAGCCGTTCGGATCGCGTTCATCGTGGCGGTAATCGCCGCCAGCGTCCTCGTCGCGCTGTTCGCCAGCAAGGACTTCCTGAACCTCTTCAAGAACTTCGTGCTCCTGCTGCTCATGGTCTTCACGCCCTGGTCCGTGATCAACCTCGTTGACTACTACAAGATTTCACGCGACCGGTTGGACATCCCGGCCCTCTACAACCCGGACGGCCGTTACGGCCGCTGGAACGCTGCCGCCCTGGTCTCCTATGGAATCGGCGTCGTCATCCAGATCCCGTTCCTGGCGCAGGCGCTCTACACCGGCCCCGTCACCAAACTGCTGGGCGGCGCGGACATTTCCTGGCTCGTGGGGATCGTTGCGACCCTGGCCATCTACTACCCCTGGGCCAAGGCAACCAACCGTGCCCCGGCGGAGTCCATCTACCCGGAGAGCCCCATTGCCGTACCGGCCGCCGCGGCGGCGCAGGGGTAAAGCGGGCCGTTTCGGCGAGTACGACGGCGGTCCGGGCACAGGTGCCCGGACCGCCTTTGTCGCTTGTCCGGTTCCGCGGGGTTGGCGGGATCAGAAGGTGCCGGTATTCGAACCGGCGGTGCCGGCGACGGCCACGCCAATGATGAACAGCAGCCAGAGCGCCCCGTAACCCAGCAGGCAGAGGTAGCCCAGCACCAGGCCGGTAATGGACATCCCCTTGCCCGAGGGCTCGCGCCGGAGGGCCAGATGCCCGGTGATGATGGCGGCGAACTGGGGCAGCAACAGCCAGCCCATGATCACCGAGGCGATGCCGCAGACCATGCTGGCGATGCTCAGGGTCTTCGGCTCCATGGTCCTCCCGTAGTAGGACGGCGGCCCGAAGTACTGGGGCTGGTTGTATGGGGCCTGGTTATAAGGGGACTGGCCGTACTGCGGCTGGTTGTACTGGTCCTTGTTGTACTGGGGCTGGCCGTAGCCTGCCCCTTGCCCGTACTGGGCCGGCGGCTGGTACCCCGGCCACGGCGAGCCGCCGTGCTGGTTTTCGGGACGCTGGTAGTCCGGTCCCTGGGATGGCTGGTTGCTCATGGTTTCTCCCCTGTAAATCTGGCTACAGCCTACTTCAGTGCAGAACCAGCCGGACGGCCAGGATCACCATCAGGACGCCGATTGACGCGTCGATCCACCGCCACGTCCGGGGACTGCTCAGCACTCCTGCGAGCGCCCTTGCCCCATAGCCCAGGATTGAAAACCACAGGATGCTTCCGGCCACGGCGCCGGCGGCAAAAGTCCAGCGAAGGTCGGGTCCCTGCTGGTTGGCAAGGCTGCCCAGCAGCACCACCGTGTCCAGGTAGACATGGGGGTTGAGGAATGTCAGGGCCGCCGTGGTGGCGATCACGGAGTTCTTCGACCGGGGCGCCTGCTCCGCCAGCGCGGAAGGCCTTGCCGCAGCCAGGAAGGACCGTACCGCGAACCACAGCAGGTAGGCGGCTCCCGCCCAACGAAGGACTTCCAGCACTTCGGGGAACCGGGTGATCAGCGCCCCGATACCCGCCGTCCCCGTCAGGATCAGCAGGGCATCGCCGGCCATGCAGACAGCCACCACGGCACCGATGTGCTCCTGGCGGATCCCCTGGCGCAGCACGAAGGCATTCTGCGCCCCGATCGCCACGATCAGCGCCAGCCCGGTGAGCATGCCCGTAATTCCTGCGGTCAACATGGCAACGACCGTAGGACGCCGGCCTACATGTAGGCAAATAACAGATTCGTCGCGTTCCTTAGAATATCTTCATGAACCTGGAGCACCTGAAAGCCCTCGTCGCGGTGATAGACGAAGGAACGTTTGAGGCGGCCGCTGACCTGCTGCGGATAACGCCGTCGGCGGTGAGCCAGCGCATCAAGGCGCTGGAAACGTCAGTGGGCCGGGTGCTGGTGCGCCGGCGGCTGCCCTGTACTGCTACGGACGCCGGCGCACTGCTGCTGCGGATGGCCCGCCAGGTCCAGGTCCTGGAGGCGGAGACGTCGGCAGCACTGGGAGTCGGGTCATCCTCGCGGGCCCATCTGCCGGTGGCGGTGAACGCGGATTCGCTGGCCACCTGGTTTATTCCGGTGCTGCACCGGGCCGCCGGCTGGGAGGACTCTGCCCTGGACCTCCACGTGGAGGACCAGGGCTACAGCAGCCAGCTGCTCCGCGACGGAGCGGTGATGGGCGCAGTGACCTCCGACCCCGTCCCGGTCAGCGGGTGCCGCGTGGAGTTGCTCGGGTCCATGCGTTACATCCCGGTGGCCACACCTGGGCTGCGCCGCCGCTTCTCCACGTCCGGCAGCGTGGACTGGGCAGCAATGCCGGTCCTGAAATTCAATCTAAAGGACACCCTGCAGCAGCAGCTGCTCGCCGCGAAGAGCGTGCCGCAGCTTCCGCCCACCCATACCGTCCCTTCTTCCCAGGGGTTCCTCGCAGCCGTCAAGGCCGGGCTGGGCTGGGGCATGGTTCCGCAGCTTCAACTGACCGGCGAGCTGGCCGACGGCGCACTGGTCCCGCTGGAGGAGGATGCCCACCAGGACGTCGCTCTCTACTGGCAGGCCTGGGCCCTCGATTCGGACCGGCTCACCCGGATCGGCGCCGCAGTCCGCCGAGCCGCCGGGGACCAGCTGCGGGCCGGGGACGGCAGGGAGGCTACCGGGCCAAGTAGGGCAGGATATAGACGGCGAAAATAACGAAGGCCGCCAGCAGTGCCAGCTTTCCTCCGCTGGTACTGCCGTGCTGCTGTGCTTTGGTGTTCCGGCTGTGGCGCCCCGGCCCGGCCGGCCCCGCTGACCGCTTTTTTGCCGGCAGTCCAGCCGGTCCGCCCGCCCGCTGGCCGGCCTGTGTTTCCCGTGGCGGAAGGGCCCGTCCAGCGGGGTGCCGCGATACGCTGCGGGCCCTGGCAGCCTCGTCCCCGGAACCGGTCTTACCGCCCTGGGGCGCCGCGGGGCCGGCCGGGGGCAGTGCTCCCGCGGGACGCACCACCGTCCCCGGACGCACGTTGCGCAAGGCCGTAATGCCGGGTTCCTGCTCGTGCGTGAGCTGCCGGCCCAGATCCTCGTACAGCCCCACGACCGCCTGTTGGTCGAGCACTGCCGGGAGCGCCTCGATGGCCCCGACCAGCCGTTGGGAACCCGCGACGGCGACGTCCGAGTCGGTTATCCCGAAAAGGTCCGGCTGCGCCGCCATGCAGATGAGCGGACGGACCAGGCGGCGGTGCGGCGGAGGCAGCACCGAGGCAACGGCAGCGCACTGGGCCAGGGCACCTTCCACTGCCTGGGTCCGCGCGTAGCGGCCCTGCCACAGCACCCCGGAAGCCACCCGCACCTCGCCGGTCCAGTCCTTCGAATCCACTACCACCACGCCACCCGGGCCCACTAGGACGTGGTCCAGGTTCGCCTTGGGGCGCCCCGGCCAGTGGACATCGTGGAGCACGTACCAGCCGCGGGGAACCAGTTCGCTGAGCTTGTCGGCCACTATCCGCTCCCCTACAGCGCCGGCGTCCCACGCCCTGGTGGAGTGTTCGGCCTGGTCCAGCCGGCGCTTCAACCGTGCAACGCGCTCGGCAGCATGCCTGGACTGCTCCGCTGCCCCGTCTCCTGCCCCCATTGGACGTCCCCGTTTCCTTGCCGGACAGGACGGCGGCGGCAGGCCGCCGTCGTCCGTTCCACTCGGTTGTTTCGTGGAATTTTCTTGAAATTAGCAGGGTGCGGAAGGGCCGGTATATAGGTACTTTTGCCGCCGTGTACTCAGGTTGACTACTTGGTTTTGCCGCGTCATGCCAGGTCACAGCGTCCGGATTCTGGGCGGGTCGTGTTGACTCCCGCCAGCTTCTGGCATGCTGGAGCCATGGCTAGCCGCGCGGGTACAGTTGCCCAACCCCAGGACCTTGTTGACATCACTGCGCTCCTTGACGCGTATTACGACATCGCGCCGGACCTGGGTGATCCCGGCCAGCGCGTGGTGTTCGGCACGTCAGGGCACCGGGGGTCCAGCCTCAAGGCCTCGTTCAACGAGCCGCACATCGTGGCGATCACCCAGGCCATCGTGGAATACCGGGCGGCGCAGGGCGTCACCGGGCCGCTGTTCCTGGCCAAGGACACCCACGCGCTGAGCGAGCCGGCCCAGAACTCCGCCCTCGAGGTCCTTGCCGCCAACGGCGTCCAGGTGCTGGTCGACGCCCGCCACGGCTACACCCCCACCCCGGCCCTGAGCCACGCCATCCTCACGTACAACCGGAAGGCCGCGCCGGGAGCCCCGCAGGCCGACGGCATCGTGGTGACGCCCAGCCACAACCCGCCGGCCGACGGCGGCTTCAAGTACAACCCCCCGCACGGCGGGCCGGCTGACTCGGACGCCACAGGCTGGATCGCCAACCGCGCCAATGAGCTGCTGGAAAACGGGCTGCGCGGCGTGAAGCGGATTCCGCTGGCGGACGCCCAGGCAGCGGACACCACCGGCAAGTTCGACTTCCTCTCCAGCTATGTGGACGATCTTCCGTCCGTCCTGAACCTGGACGCCATCCGCGACGCCGGCGTCCGGATCGGCGCCGACCCCATGGGCGGCGCCTCCGTGGACTACTGGGGCGAGATTGCCGAGCGCCACCACTTGAACCTCACCGTGGTGAACCCCACGGTGGACCCGCAGTGGGCCTTCATGACGCTGGACTGGGACGAGAAGATCCGCATGGACTGCTCGTCGCCGTCGGCCATGGCATCGCTGATTCAGCGCATGTCTGCCGGCGGATCCTCCTTCGATATCGCCACCGGCAATGACGCCGACGCCGACCGCCACGGCATCGTCACGCCCGACGGCGGGCTGATGAACCCGAACCACTACCTCGCCGTGGCCATCGACTACCTGTACCGCAACCGCAGCGGCTGGAACCCCGCCTCCGTGGTGGGCAAGACCCTGGTGTCCTCCTCCATCATCGACCGGGTGGCCGAAAGCCTGGGCCGCAAGCTCGTGGAGGTCCCCGTGGGCTTCAAGTGGTTTGTGCCGGGCCTGCTTTCCGGGGAAGGTGCGTTCGGCGGCGAGGAATCCGCCGGCGCCTCCTTCAACAAGCTGGACGGCAGCGTGTGGACCACGGACAAGGACGGCATCCTGCTGGCCCTGCTGGCGTCCGAAATCACCGCCGTTACGGGCAAGTCCCCGTCCCAGCTGTACAAGGGCCTGACTGACCAGTTCGGCGCCCCGGTCTACGCTCGGATCGACGCCGCCGCAACGCGGGAGCAGAAGGCGAAGCTGGGCAAGCTATCCGCCTCCGACGTGACCGCCACGTCGCTGGCAGGCGAAGAGATCACCGCCAAGCTCACCGAGGCGCCGGGCAACGGCGCAGCCATCGGCGGGCTGAAGGTGGTTACCGAGAATGCCTGGTTCGCGGCCCGACCGTCCGGCACCGAGGACGTGTACAAGATCTACGCCGAGTCCTTCAAGGGCGAGGAGCACCTGAAGCAGGTGCAGGCCGAGGCCAAGGCGCTGGTGGACAGCGTCATCGCCTAGCTCTCCCCTTCGCGGCGCCACAGCCGGAGGACGCGCCTGATGGCGTGGTCGCCGTCGGGAGCCATATCCACCAGGGCGACGCGGTCAAGCACGACGGCGTCGCCCGGGTGGAGGCGCTTGCCACCGTGGTGCGAGACGTGGGGTCGGTACCCGGCGAGGGTGTGGGCGGGCGTAAGTATCCTGCCGCCCAGGCTGTCGACGGCGGCAACGAGCTGTTCGTGCAGGGCCTGCAGGTCCGGCTGGGGCAGGATGAGGTTGACCGGCACCGAGCCGTTGCGGCCGAAGGCGGCATCCTCCCCCACTGCCAGCGCGGCCCCCAGCGCCGCGGCCGCCGGCGCGTCAGCGAGCCCAGCGATGCGTTCGGCGACGTCCGCGCTGTCCTGGGTGTTTGTGGTGGCGACAGCGCCGGCGTCGAACTTCACGTCAAACCTCAGCAGCGTGATGTGCAGCGGCCAGTCCGTCCGCGGGAAAACCTGACCCTCGGCCACGGGCTCGACGAAGGCCACGAAGATCAGGTTGCGCATCGGCATGCCCCAGTCTCCCACTCCCCCTCAGACGCCACATCACATCCTGCCCTTAAACGCCCAACGCCCCATCACCTCCCGCCCCTAAAACCGCACGCGCCATCAGGAGGTGATGGCGCGTGTGGGGTAAAGGCGTTAAAGGTGATGGCGCGTTGGAAAAAGGGGGGGGCAGGACGTGATGGGGCGTCCTGGGTTAGATGGTGCGGACAGCCTCGCCGTAGGAGTACTTCGGCTTTGCATCTCCCCAGGCCTCCTCGCCGGGCTGGCCGATGTTGACCACCAGGAAGCTCTTCTGGTCGCCGGCGGGGAAGAAGGCAGCGTCGATCGCGGCGAAGTCGGCGCCGGTCATGGGGCCGGCGGCGAAACCGAGGGAGCGGACAGCCAGGATGAAGTAGCCGGCCTGCAGGTGGGCATTGTTGTTGCCCGTGGCGGCGGCAAGGGCCGGGTCGGCGTCGTACATGGCTTTGGGGGCGTTGTAACCGGGGAGGAAATTGTCCCACTTGCCGGCCCAGTCGGTGTCGTAGCTGAGGATGGCCACGAGCGGCGCGGAGGCCGTCTTGGCCTGGTTGCCGCGGGACAGGGCATCGACCAGGGTGGCGCGGGCCTCGGGAGAGCGGACGTACGTGACGCGCAGCGGCTGGGAGTTGAATGCGGTGGGGCCGAATTTGGTGAGCTCGTAGATGGCCTGGGCCTGCTCGTCCGTCACCTCGCCGGTGAAGGAGTTGGCGGTGCGGGCCTGGGCGAAGATGGCGTCCACGGCTGCCGAATCGATAACCGCTTCTTCGTGGGCAATGGTCATTGGCTTCCCTTTCGCTGCGCCGCCCTCGTGCCGGGGTGGCCTCTGTTGCTTTCCATAGTTGCAACTTCAAGTGCTTTCCCCCTCTTCCCGTGACGGCCCGTGACGTTGGCCACAGCAGGCCGGCGGGAATTACTTGGCGGTATTCTGGACCGAGTTGATCTTCGCCCGTTCGCGGCACCCCCTGAAAGGCATTCCTTCCCATGAGCATGCTCGGAATCAAATGGAAGCTGCACGGCACCGGCAAAACCATCAAGCCCGGCCAGGTGGTGGCCCCCGATGAGCGCCTGGCGTGGCCCCTGACCATTGGCGTGGGCATGCAGCACGTGGTGGCCATGTTCGGAGCCACCTTCCTGGTTCCCATCATCACCGGGATGCCGCCGGCCACCACCCTGTTCTTCTCGGGCATCGGGACGCTGCTGTTCCTGGTGATCACCAAGGGCCGGGTGCCCAGCTACCTGGGCTCAAGCTTTGCGTTCATCGCACCCATCACCGCCTCGCAGGCGCAATTCGGGATCCCCGGCGCCCTGGGCGGCGTAGTCCTCGCGGGTGCCACCCTTGCCCTTGTGGGTGCTGTGGTGCAGAAGTTCGGCGCCGGCTGGATCAACCGGCTCATGCCGCCCATCGTCACGGGTGCCATCGTGGCGCTGATCGGCCTCAACCTGGCCCCCGCCGCAAAGCAAAACTTCGACGCGGCGCCCATCACCGCCGTCATCACCCTGGCCACCATCATCCTGGTCAGCGTCCTGTTCCGCGGAATCCTGGGCCGGCTGAGCATCCTGGTGGGCGTGGTGGTGGGCTACCTGGTGGCCATGCTCCGCGGCGAGGTGAAGTACGACAAGATGGACGCCGCAGCCTGGATCGGCCTTCCGCACTTCCAAACCCCCGAATTCCACATCGGCGTCCTGGGCCTGTTCGTCCCCGTGGTCCTGGTGCTGGTGGCGGAGAACATCGGCCATGTGAAGTCCGTTGCCGCCATGACGGGCCAGAACCTCGACGGCGTCTCCGGACGTGCGCTGATGGCGGACGGTGCCGCTACCGTCCTGGCCGGCTTCGGCGGCGGCTCCGGCACCACCACTTACGCGGAAAACATCGGCGTCATGGCTGCCACCAAGGTGTATTCGACGGCGGCCTACTGGGTTGCCGGCATGTTCGCCATCCTGCTCAGCTTCTCGCCGAAGTTCGGCGAACTGATTGCCACCGTCCCGGCAGGCGTGCTGGGCGGCGCCGCCACCATGCTGTACGGCATGATCGGCATCCTCGGCGTGAAGATCTGGGTTCAGAGCAAGGTGAACTTCTCCAACCCCGTCAACCTGACCACTGCGGCCGTCGCCCTGATCATCGGCATCGCCGACTACACCTGGACCATCGGAGACCTGAAGTTCACCGGCATCGCCCTTGGTTCCGCTGCCGCGCTGGTGATCTACCACGGCATGAAGGCCATCGCGAAGGCCCGTGGAACGGTGGCCGAACCCGAAACGGAGCAGGGCGGCCTGCCTCCTGCGGTCAAGTCGGCACTGAACGCAGCGTCGAAGCGTTCCCCCAAAAAGCGCTAAACCCCTCAGGCCACCCTGTCCGCCGGTACCCCGGGGACCGCAGCCGGCTGCACACCGGAGGCACCGCCGGCAGCAGGCGCCTGGCGGGCGGGGTGGCCCGGCGGGAATGGTCCCGGGCGGCCGAAGCCAAACACGGGCGCCGGCTGGGGCCGCTTCGCCGCAAGGTCGTCGCCGGCGTGGTGGGGAAGCAGCCGCTTGAGCACCCACGGCACAAAGTACTGCCGCGCCCACACCAGGTCCTCAGCCCGGGCCTGCGTCCACCCATGGGCCGGAAGCGGCCGCGGCTGGAGCGGCTTGAGGGTGTGCGCTACCCCCAGGGCGTTGAGGGTTGCCACGGCCACGGAGTGATGGCCCAGCGGGGACAGGTGCAGCCGGTCCGGGTCCCACATCAGTGCGTGCTGAAGCTCAGGCAGGCACCACAGGTCCACCATGATGGCGTGGTGCCGCGCGCCGATCCTGTGCAGGTGCTCGTTATAGATCGCCACGCGTCCGCGGATCTTGCCAAAGACAGGAGTATCGCCCCAGTCCGGACCTGCGTAGAGCAGCACCGTGGCACCGGTGGCGGACAGGATACCGACGGCCTCGTCGATCTTTTCCGCCAGCTTGTCCGGGTCGCCGTGGCGGAACACGATGTCGTTACCGCCGCCGGACATGGCGATAAGGTCGGGTTTCAGTGCCAGGGCCGGCTCCAGCTGCACGTCGAGGATCTGCTTCAGAAGGAAACCCCGGATCGCCAGGTTGGCGTAGGCGAAGTCCGGCTGGCTGTCGGCGAGTTCCTCGGCCACCCGGTCAGCCCAGCCGCGGAGGCCGCCCAGGCTGTTCGGTTCGGGGTCGCCAATTCCTTCTGTGTAGGAGTCCCCCAAGGCAACGAACCGGTGCCAGGGGTGTCTGTCCGGTCCTTCGACGACGGAGCTCAGCTCCTGCTTCTCGATGGTCATGCCGTCCTTCCTTCCGCCGCCGGCGGGGGTTCCTTCCCCGCCGCAGCTTCCTTCCGGGGCGACTTTCCGGTTGGAAAGTCCCGCCCCGTCGCCGACGGGCGCGGAAGCTCCGCCACGCCGTCGAACGTTTCCTGCCGCCGCCCTGGAACCTGCCCGCCCCCGCGGTCCACGCCGCCGGGGGCCACAACATACAGTGCCGCGTCCCTCAGGTCCAGTTCGTGGTGCAGCGCCTGCGTCTGCAGGAACCGCAGTGCACCCTCGCGGGTGAGTCCGTATTCGTTCATGAGGCTGCGCACCGCCAGGTCCACCAGGACCAGCGAGCTTTGGACGACGGCGAGACCGGCTGTTGCTTCCGCGCGCTCCGCAGTGCGGACTACGACGCGCAGGGCCCGCGACACCTGGCGTACATAGCTTTGGCTCTGCACCAGGTCATCGCTGGTGAAGGCATGCGGGGACGCTGCGTAGAGGGTGATGGCAGCGCTCGTGGCGCCTTCGGTAAGGATGGGGACGGAAAGCAGGGACTGCACGCCATGGCCGGCCGCGGCGCTGGAATAGCCGGGCCAGCGCCGGTCCCGGCCCAGGTCGGACAGCAGGACGAATTCCCCGGTGCGAACGGCGTCCATGACCGGCCCGTCGGCAAACGAGCACTGTTCGCGGTCGGCCTCGCGCGCCTGCTCCGTACTGGCCGCGAGGGTGCGTGCCTTGCCCAGGCGAAAGAGGGTGGCCGCCCAGCCGATGCCGCGGCGCTCACCTGTGATACCCGTCATGAAGTCGCGGGTGACCTCCCAGAGGTAGTCTTCGACGTCCTTGCTGTCGAATACCGGCTCCGGGGTAACTGGAAGCGGTCCCCAGCCAACCTGCCCCGTGGGATCAGCGGCCATGCTCCAGCCCTGCTATCAGCGCTTCGGCCCACTGCAAAACCTTTGCTCTAAGAATACGACCCGTGGACGCGTTGGTGGGGGAAACGGGCAAAACAGGGGGGATTCGCGGGCTTAGGGAGGAGCGGCGCGCCGGCGTCCCTTCCGCAGGCTCCGCTGCGCAGTAGCATCGGGAGGGGGAACACCGAATACTCCCTGCTCGCTTGGGTACCTGACCTTGGGCAAGGGGTCTTGGAGCATCCATGCCAGCACGGAAACGAGCAACGGAAAGAGGAGCTTATGCGGGAGCCGGGCACCAGCGAGCGTACTTCAGAAGCGGATGCAGCCGCCGCGGGCAATGCGGAAGTGGAAGAGGGCGCTGCGGAGCCGACACCGGACCTGGAGGTTACTTTCGACGAGCAGTTCTTCGCTGCCCGGCCCAAGGCACTTCGGCCCATCGCGCGCCGGCGGCAGTTCGTGGGCAGCAGGCCGTCCTTCGAATTCGATGGGCGGAACGCCGCGTATGTGGAGTGGCTGCGCAACCAGGCCATGCTCGGGGATGCGAATACGCTGGCACGGCAGCTGTCCGGCCAGGCCAGCATGTGGCAGAACTCGTATGCCCATCCCAACCCGCGGGCCGCCGTCGAACGCGCCTCCGTATGGTTTACCGCCTACCCGTTGTCCTTCATCACCCGGACCGGCCAGTCCTTCCTCTCCGCCTTGGGCGACCCCGAGATGTGGAAGGCTTTCCGCGAAATCGGTATCCGAGGGATCCACACCGGACCCGTGAAGCTCGCCGGCGGCATCAGCGGCTGGTCCCACACGCCCAGCGTTGATGGCCACTTTGACCGCATCAGTATGGCGATTGATCCGGTCTTCGGCACCGAAGAAGAGTTCCGCAGCATGTGCGAGGTCGCGGCTGAGCACGAGGGCACGGTGATCGATGACATCGTGCCCGGCCACACCGGCAAGGGTGCAGACTTCCGCCTGGCCGAGATGAACTTCCGGGACTACCCCGGGATCTACCACATGGTGGACATCCCGGAAGAGGACTGGAACCTGCTCCCGGACGTCCCGGAGGGTGCGGACTCGGTCAACCTCAGCCCCGACTCCGAACAGGCCCTGCAGAAGGCCGGCTACATCATCGGCCGCCTGCAGCGGGTCATCTTCTACGAGCCCGGGGTCAAGGAGACGAACTGGAGCGCCACGCGGCCCATCGTGGACACCACGGGCAAGACCCGCCGCTGGGTCTACCTGCACTACTTCAAGGCCGGCCAGCCCTCCATCAACTGGCTTGACCCCACGTTCGCCGGCATGCGCCTGGTGGTGGGCGATGCCCTGCACTCCCTGGTGGACCTGGGCACAGGAGCGCTCCGGCTGGACGCCAACGGCTTCCTGGGCGTCGAGAAGAGCGCCGAGGAGCAGCCCGGATGGTCCGAGGGGCACCCGCTGTCCGAGGCCGCCAACCAGCTCATCGGCTCCATGATCCGCAAAGTGGGCGGGTTCTCCTTCCAGGAGCTGAACCTGACCATCGATGACATCAAGGCAACTTCGGAGGCCGGGCCGGACCTTTCCTACGACTTCATCACCCGGCCGGCCTACCACTACTCCCTCGTGACGGCCGATACCGAGTTCCTGCGGCTGACCCTCCGCCTGTCCATGGAAATCGGGGTGGACCAGGCCTCGCTGGTGCACGCGTTGCAGAACCATGACGAACTCACCTACGAGCTGCTGCACTTCGCTGCCGGACACCGGGACGAGATGTTCGAGCTCAACGGTGAGGAACTCACCGGCGCCCAACTGGCCGAGAATGTGCAGCAGACCCTGCGGGACCAGCTCACCGGGGAGAATGCGCCGTACAACGCCGTGTTCACCACCAACGGCATTGCCTGCACTACTGTCAGCTTCATCATGGCGGCCCTGGGAATCAAGGACCCGGCCACAGTAACCCCGGAGCAGGAGGCGCAGATCCGGGACGTCCACCTGCTCCTGGCCATGTACAACGCGCTCCAGCCCGGCGTCTTTGCCCTTTCCGGCTGGGACCTGACCGGCATCATGGCCCTGGACCGCAGCAGCGTCCGCGAACTCACGTCCCAGGGCGATACGCGCTGGATCAACCGGGGCGCGCACGACCTCATGGGGACCAGCCCGGACGCCACCAGCTCCTCGGCCGGGATGCCGCGGGCCCGCAGCCTGTACGGATCACTGCCGGACCAGTTGCAGGACCAGGACTCCTTCGCCCGCCGCCTCCAGCGGATCCTCGCCGTCCGGGAAGAAAACGGGATCGCCACGGGCACCCTGCTGGACGTGCCCGAGGTCTCCAACCGCGCCGCGCTGGTGCTGGTCAACCGACTGAAAGACGGGGCCCTGCAGGTCACCGCGCTGAACTTCTCCGGGCAGGACATCGCCGGCAGCATCCAGTCCAATGAACTGCCGTCCGGCGCCAATGTCCAGGACCTGTTCAGCGGCGAAACCGTGGGGCAGGTGGATGACCTGCACAGCTTCTTCCTGGAGCTGCCCGCCTATGGCGGAACCGCGCTGCTCTTGACTGAGGCCCCGGAGCCCGAAGCGGAGGCGTAAGGCTGATCGCCAGGTGGCGCCGGGGATCCTCCGGCGTCACCCGGCGATGGCGCTGGCCAGGGTGGCTTCGATGACGGCGGGCGAGAGCACGTACTGGGTGACCAGCTGGCTTGCCCCCAGCACGGCAGCCTGGCTTCCGGCGCGGGAGACGCTGATGCGCAGGTGTGAGGTGGCCAGCGGGGGGGAGCGCCGGTACACCACTTCGCGGATGCCGGCCACCACGTGCTCCCCCGTCTCACCAAAGCTGCCGCCCACCACAATCACGGACGGATTGAGCAGGTTGACCACGGTGGCCAGGACCTCACCGATGTCCCGGCCGGCCTGGCGCAGCGCCTGGATCGCCTGCAGGTTGCCGTCGGCGGCGAGCCGGAGCACGTCAGCGCCCTTGGCCACGTCCAGTCCCTGGTCCTGGAGGGAACGCACGACGGCGGGACCGGACGCCAGCGCTTCCAGGCACCCGTAGTTTCCACAGGCACACAGGACCTCCGTGCCCCGGGCCACCTGGACATGCCCGAGGTCGCCTGCCGTGCCGTTGGCGCCGCGTTGAAGTTCCCCGTTGCTGATGATGCCGGAGCCGATGCCGGTGGCCACCTTCACGAAGAAGAAGTTGTTGTGCTCGGGCCAATGGGCGGACTGCTCCCCCAGGGCCATGATGTTGACGTCGTTGTCCACCAGCACGTGGACGGGCAGGGACCGCTGGACGTAGCTGACCACGTCGAACCCATCCCAGCCGGGCATGATGGGAGGCTTTACGGGCTTGCCCGTGTCATGTTCCACGGGCCCGGGCAGGCCAATGCCGATCCCGGCAAGTTCTGTGACGCTCCGGCCGGCCGAGGCCAGCAGCTCCCTGCCCTGCGCAACCACCTGGTCCAGCACGGCCTCCGGTCCGGCTGCCACCTGCTGCGCCAGCCGGTGCTCGGCGAGGATCTTCCCGCCGAGGTCCGTGACCGCGACGATGACGTGGGTGGCCCCCACGTCCACGGCCAGCACCAGCCGGGCGGACGGGTTGAAGGCAAAGCGCGACGGCGGCCTGCCGCCGCTGGAGAGCGCCTCCCCGGCCGGGCCCACCAGGCCCGAGAGCATGAGGGCGTCGATCCGCGAGGCGACCGTGGAGCGGGCCAGCCCCGTGCTCAGGGCGAGCTCGGCCCGCGTGCGGGCCTTACCGTCACGCAGCAACTGGAAAAGGTCCCCTGCCCGCGACAGGCTGCCGACGTCGGAGTCTTTTCCGGCCTGCCTGCCGGTCGTTGAAGTCATGCACTAAGTCATAACACTGTTACTTAGTGCTGTCACCACAGCAGAAGAATGGCGCGCAACAGACAGCTTTTGCTTGACGCGCGTCAAAAGTCGCTCTAGGTTGTGATTCAAGGCACATCTGCAGTTCCGATGGCAGCCATCCGTCGCGGTGATGGCTCCGATCTTCCAGAGTCCGCTTACAAAGAGGTAATTGAACTTGTCCCACTTCACAGCGCCAGCCGACCGGCCCATCGGCGTCGGCATCCTCGGCGCCGGACCCGTCACCCAGGCCATCCACCTCCCTGCACTGGCCCGCCTCCAGGACATTCTGGAAGTACGCCACATCATGGACGTGGATCCCGCTGTGGCCTCCTCAGTGGCGGCGCGTGTTGGTGCCGCATCCAGCACCAGCATGGAGGCCCTCCTTGGCGATCCTGGGGTGGACATCGTCGCGATCTGCAGCCCACACCAGTTCCACGCCGACCAGGTCATTGCCGCCTGCCGGGCCGGTAAGAAAGCAGTCCTCTGCGAGAAGCCCTTCGCCATGAACGGCGACGAGGCGGCCAGGATCGCGGACGTCAGCGCCGCGACCGGCGTGCCGATCGTAGTAGGCGCGATGCACACCTTCGACCCAGGCTGGCTCGCTGCGGAACAGAACTGGGGCAAACTTCCCGAGCAGGTGCACACCATCCGCTCCTCCATCGTGCTCCCGCCGAACGCCCGCTTCGAGGACTTCGCCACCGAGATCATCACCCGCCCGGCCGCCGGGACGCACGATTACTCGGATATCGATGTCGTCAAGGCCATGATGCAGGGCGGAATCATGGGCCTGGCCATCCACGACCTGCCGCTGGTGCGCCGCTTCACCCCGGACTTCGGCGAGATCGAGGTCCTCCAGGCGCGGCACGTCCGGCCGTTCGGGTACTCCGTCTCGCTACGAACCCCCACCCGCGTCATCGAACTGCGTGCCGTAATGAACAGCACCTGGAAGCCCGAGTGGACCTTCGAGGCCATCGGCGATGATTCCGCGCTCCGAATCGACTTCACGCCGTCCTACGTCCAGGCCGGCTCCGCCGTCGCCACCTTCTCCCGGGACAGCGAGACCAGCACCTTCGGCCCGTACGGCCACAACGGCTACGAAGGTGAGTGGCGCGAACTGGCTGAACTGGCCCGCGGAACGCGCCAGGCGCCATCCGCCCAGGCCCTGATCGACGACCTCACTTTCGCCCTGGCCATCTCCGAGGCCACCGTGCAGAACGTTGCCGCAGGACACGCTGCTTCTGCGGAAAGGGCAGGAGCCACAGCATGAGCGCGTACACAGTGACAGCAACGCCCCAGGCCGAAGAGGCAGGCGCAGTAGCCCTGGCGGTAGCCTCCCTGCCGGCAACGTTCGGCCCTGCGTCGGAGGACCTGGCAGCCGACGTTGCCGTTATTGCAGGCGAAGCAGGCTGGACCACGGAAGCCGCCCGGGCCGTCGAAGCAGGTTCCCGCGGCATCCTGGTAGTGGATCCCGTCCCCGAGGAGGCCACGCAGCTGGCGGCGGCCACACAGGCCGCCGGGGCCGCCGTCGTCCTCGATCTCCACTGGGCATCCAACCCCGCACTCGTCAGCGAAAGCGGCGATCCCGACGCCCGCGATGCCGTACGCAGCGCCCTGGGCACGGCGTCGTTGATGGACAGCGTTGCCACGGCAGCGCCGGGCACGGACCTGCAACGGCTCCTGGCCCGGCACCTCGCCGCAGTGCTGGCCGTCAGCGGACCGCTCCACGGTGTCGGCATCCTCCGCAGCGGCACCACCGGATACACCGTCACCGGCAGGCTGGCCAACGGCTCCCCGTTCACCGCCCAGGGCGTGCTCACGGCAGCCCGCCGGTCCGGCGTCGACATCCATCTCTACACGGCCGACGGCGGGGTGGACGTCCGCGTTCCGGATCCCGACGCGGCGTGGCCCGCCGACGTCAGGGTCACCGGGGCCCACGGCGAACTTTTGCTTCCCACCCTGTACGAATCCGCCCACCGGGCGGCGTGGCGGCGGCTGAAGAACCATCTCAGCGCCGGCACCCTCCCGGACGATCTGGCCGGGTTTGCCCGGCTGACCGACCTTTACGCAACCCTCGCTGCCACGTAACCAGCCCACCGATACGCAACCGAACAAGCAGTCCCAAAGCACAGTCCAGTCCCACCTCCACTCTCAACGATGAGCAGGACCGCACCAACGGCGCACAGCGCAAGACGGTCCCGAAAGGACACACATCATGAACGCAACTCCCGAACAGAGCCGCTCCTTCTCACGGCGCGGTTTCCTGGGCCTGACGGCTGCCGCAGCCTCCGTACCCCTGCTCGCTGCCTGCGGCGGCGGCTCGGCGTCACAGGGAGGCGGCGGGGGCGGGGCCGGCGGGACCGTGAAGTTCTGGGATATGCCGTGGGCAACGCCCGCCTACAACGACGCCGCCAAGGGCATCGCCGAAGGCTTCTCCGGTGCGAACGGCAGCAAGGCGTCCTACCAGATCATCCAGTGGGCCAACTTCTACCAGACCTTCTCCTCTGCCATTGCCTCAAAGACGGGCCCGGCTGTGTCCACGGGCGGTGGCTTCCAGGCATTCCAGTTCGAGCAGCAGGGCCAGATCGCCTACGCGGACAAGGTGATCGAGAAGCTGAAGGCCAACGGCCAGTTCGACGACTTCCTGCCCGGCGTGCTGGATCCGTTCAAGTCCAGCAAGGGCTACGTGGCCGTCCCGTGGCAGTTGGATATGCGCGTCTTCTGGTACCGCAAGTCCCTGTTCGAGAAGGCAAACGTTGCCCTGCCCACTGACTGGCCGTCCCTGCTTGAGGCGGGCAAGGCCCTGAAGAAGGTGGGTGCATTCGGCTTCACCACCGGCGCAGGCACGGGCAACAACTACGCCAACCACTCCATGATCATGATGATGGTCAACAACGGCGGCGGCGTCTGGAACAAGGACGGCGAGCTGGACCTGCTCAACGACCGCAACGTCGAGGCCATGGAATTCGTCCTGGAGCTGGTGTCCAACGGCATCGTCGATCCGGCCGCCGTCAGCTACACCACGGACAACATGTCGGCCCAGTGGAAGGACGGCAAGGCAGGCTACGGCCTCTTCCAGGTGAACGTCCCGCAGCGCGTGGGCGATACCTCCGGCGACCTGCTGGTGGCGGATCCCATCACCGGCCCGCACGGGGACAAGGCCACCATCGTGTTCCCGAACAACATCATGATGTACACCAACACCCCGTCGCAGGAAGCCTCGGAGGAGTTCCTGGTGTACTACCTGGGCCAGCTCAAGCAGCTGT
Organism: Arthrobacter sp. SAFR-044; assembly: GCF_051965175.1. GTDB lineage: Bacteria > Actinomycetota > Actinomycetes > Actinomycetales > Micrococcaceae > Arthrobacter. Next base: position 49,168 of record NZ_JBQCMK010000014.1, on the reverse strand, counting down.
GGCAGAAGAAGCTGATGTCCGCCCTCCCGGTCTTCAAGTCCATCACCGAGATCCCGGAGTTCGCCAACGATCCCAACAACGTCAAGATCGTCAAGGACTGGCAGCCCATCGCCAAGACGTTCGCTGCCCAGGGCAACACTTTGAACGCCAACCTGGCCGCCCTTGACGGTGGACAGGCCCTGAACCAGTTCAGCCAGACCATCATCACCGGGAAGTCGGATGCCAAGACCGCACTGCAGGCCTTCCAGTCCGGCCTCGAATCGGTCCTGAAGAAGTAGAACGGCACCGGCCATGTCCAGCACCACCGCACAGTCCGGCCTGTCCAGGGCCCGCCGGGGACTTGCCCCCGGCGGGTCCGGGGCCGCCCCCGGCAAACGCAAGAGCAAGCTATCGGCACAGGCAACCAGGACCTTCTTCTGGCTCCTGCTTCCCTCCGTGGTCCTGCTTGTCCTGATCCACGGCTACCCGCTGATCTATGCCGCCGTCCAGGCAACGCATGACGGCAACCTGCTCCAGACCGGCAATTTCGTGGGCGCGCAGAACTTTGCCACGGTCCTTGGCTCGCCCGCGTTCTGGAAAGCTGCCCAGTTCACGCTGTGGTTCACCATCGTGGGCGTCTTCGGGTCCTGGCTCGTGGGCCTGGGCCTCGCCCTGCTCCTGCGCACCAAGATCCCGGCCGGCAACACCTTCAAGGTCCTGCTCCTCCTGCCCTGGGTGGTGCCCATCGTGGTGTCCTCCACCGCCTGGAACTGGCTGGTGGCAACCCCGGACAGCCTGATCCCGTCCCTGTTCCGGGGCCTGGGCATGGGTACGCCGCTTTTCCTGGCGGATCCCACCCTGGCCTCCGTAACGGTGATGGTATTCAAGGTCTGGGTCAGCTTCCCCTTCATGATGATGATGATCTCCGCCGCCCTGGCCTCCGTGGACAGCACCGTCTACGAAGCAGCCAGCATGGACGGCGCCAGCCGCTGGCAGCAGTTCAGCCAGATCACCCTTCCGCTGATTGCACGGTCCACGTACATCAGCTGGATCCTGATGACCATCTTCTGCGTGAACGACTTCCCCACCATCTACCTGCTCACCGGCGGCGGGCCCGTCAGTGCCACCACCTCCCTGGTGGTCCTGGCCTACCGGACCGTATTCCAGGACTTCGCCACCGGCCCCGGCGTGGCCATCGCCTTCCTCATGACCATGACCCTGGTGGTCATCTCAGTCATCCTGTACCGCCAGATCCGAAAGTCGAGCGTCGAATAATGAGCGCAGTCCTTCACGCCCACGCAGAATCCGGCCCCGCGCTCGGCGTCGACACCGGCAAGCGACGCAGGGTCCTCTCCGAAGCGGGCCAGCGCGGCCGCTGGTGGCGGTTCACCGCGATCCTCATCATCACCGCGATCGTGCTGATTCCCATCATGGTCACCGTGGTGCTCGCCTTCACCCCGGGCCCCAACAGCACCGCCACCGGCCTGACGTTCGAGAACCTCAGCGGCGTCTTCTCCAAGACCCTGGCCGCCACCTGGCTGAAGAACAGCCTGGTCACCACCCTCTCCACCGTGGTGGTCTCCGTGGCCGTGGCAGCCCCGGCCGGCTACGTGCTCTCCCGCGGCCGCAGCAAGGCAGTCTCCGGGTACTCCCTGCTGCTGTTCGTCATGCAGTCCCTGCCCATCATCACCTCCGTGGTGCCGCTGTTCATCCTGTTCGCCGGCATGGGCCTGGTGGACAACCTCCTGGGCCTGACCATCATCTACGTGGGCTCCACCATGACCGTGGCCACCTGGATGATGGCCGCGTACTTCGACTCCATCCCCATCAGCCTTGAGGAAGCATCCTGGATCGACGGGTGCTCGGTCTTCGGCTCCTTCACCAAGGTGGTCCTCCGGAACTCCCTTCCCGGCGTGCTCTCCACCGCGATCTTCGCCTTCCTCCTGGCCTGGAACGACTACCTCGTGGCCATCGTGTTCCTGCGTTCGAACGAAATCTTCACCCTTCCCATGGGCGTGCAGTCCTTCTTCCAGCAGAACGCCACGGACTGGACATCCGTCATGGCCCTGGCCGTGGTCATGATGCTCCCGCCCGTCATCGTCTTCGCCACGCTGAACAAATACTTCAGCGTCGGCGGCATCGGCGGCTCCCTCGCCGGCCGCTGACACAAGCCCACAACGACCCACCACAGAACGTTAAGGAAAACCATGTCCTACTCACTCCAGCTCTACACCCTGCGCAACGCAATCGCCGAGGACCTTCCAGGCACCATCCGGAAGGTTGCAGAGATCGGTTACACCCAGGTTGAGCCCTACAACTTCGTGGCCACCGCCAAGGAACTCGGCGCCGCCCTGAAGGAAAACGGCCTCACCGCACCGTCGGGCCACGCGCCGCTGCTGAGCCAGGACCAGGACGAGATCTTCGCCGCGGCCAAGGAACTGGGCATCACCACGGTCATCGATCCGTTCCTGCCTGCCGAGCACTGGCAGAAGGCCGAGGACATCCAGTCCACCGCGGAGAAACTCAATGCCGCCGCAAAGAAGGGCGCGGAGTACGGCATCCGGGTTGGCTACCACAACCACGCCTGGGAACTGGAGTCCACCATCGAGGGACGCACCGCGCTGGAGTACTTCGAGTCCCTGCTGGATCCGGAACTGGTCCTGGAAGTGGACACCTACTGGGTGGCCGTCGGCGGCCAGGACCCCATCGATATCCTCGCCAAGCTCGGTGACCGCGTGAAGTTCATCCACATCAAGGACGGCCCCCTGACCAGGGACAACAAGGCACAGCAGCCGGCCGGACAGGGCAAGGTCCCGGTCCTTGACGTCATCGCAGCCGCGAAGTCCCTCGAGGTGGGCGTGGTGGAGTTTGACGACTACGACGGCGACATCTTCGAGGGCATCGCCCAGAGCCTTGCCTTCCTGGAGACCAACACCGCAGCCGAAGGAGCCAACGCATGAGCACCCCCGCAGGCAAGCCGGCCCGCAGCGGCCCGGTAGGCGTAGGCGTCATTGGCGCCGGCGTGATCAGCAAGCAGTACCTGGACAACCTCACGGCGTTCCCGGACCTCAAGGTCCACGTCATCGCCGACCTGTTCGAGGACGCCGCCGAAGCCCGCGCCAAGGAATACGGCATCCCCGAATGGGGCGGGGTGGACAAGGCCCTGGACCACCCGGACGTCGAAATCATCGTCAACCTCACCATCCCCGCCGCGCACGTGGAGGTGGCCACAGCAGCCGTCAACGCCGGCAAGCACGTCTGGACCGAAAAGCCCTTCTCCCTGGACCGCGAATCCGGGCTCGGCCTGCTCAAGACCGCCGACGCCGCCGGCATCCGCCTGGGCTGCGCACCGGACACCTTCCTCGGCGCCGGGATCCAGACCGCCCTGCGCCTGATCCAGCGCGGCGACATCGGCACTCCCCTGACGGCCATGACCACGTTCCAGACCCCTGGCCCGGAATCCTGGCACCCGAACCCGGCCTTCCTCTTCCAGCACGGCGCCGGCCCGCTGTTCGACATGGGCCCGTACTACCTGACCACCCTGGTCCAGGCCTTCGGCTCCATCCGCAAGGTAGCCGCCGTCGGCTCCAAATCCAAGGACGTGCGCGTCATTGGGTCCGGGCCCAAGGCAGGCGAGGAGTTCACCGTCGAGGTGCCCACCCACGTCTCCGCGATGGCGCAGTTCGAATCCGGCGCCTCCTCGCACAGCGTCTTCTCCTTCGAATCCCCCCGCACCAGGATGGGCTTCGTAGAGATCACCGGAACCGAAGCCACCATCTCACTGCCGGACCCCAACTACTTCACCGGCGACATCAAGCTTTGGCGCGCCGGCGACGAGGACTGGACCACAGTTCCCGCCACCGGACCCGCCAACGGCCGCGGCATGGGTGTCCTGGACATGGCCCGCTCCATCCGCGCCGGCGTCGCGCACCGCGCCACGGGCGAGCTGGCCTACCACGTCCTGGACACCATGGTCTCCATCTCGGAATCAGTCGATTCGGGCACGTTCGTCAACGTCGAGAGTTCGGCCCCGGCATCCCCCGCCCTCCCCGAGGACTGGGCGCCGGAAACCGCAACCATCTAACCCGGCAACACCCGTCCAGCCAGCAGGAAGCACGCAGGAACGCATCATGACCGCACCCGCACACCCGTCAGAATCCCCGGCCTCCCGGGCGGCCTCCCGCCCGGCCTCCCGCCCGCTGGGTGTGGCCGCCATCGGTTACGCCTTCATGGGCAAGGCCCACTCCAACGCGTGGCGGAATGTGGCCAGCTTCTTCGACGTCCCGGCCTTCGAGCAGAAGGTCCTCGTGGGCCGGGACGCCACCGCCGTGGCTGAGGCCGCTGCGAAGTACGGCTGGGCCGAATCAGCCACTGACTGGCGCACCGTGATCGAACGGGATGACATCGACATCGTGGACATCTGCGCGCCGGGCTGGATGCACGCCGAGATCGCCATCGCCGCCCTGGAGGCAGGCAAGCACGTGCTGGTGGAAAAACCCCTCGCCAATACCCTGGCCGAAGCCGAACTCATGACCGCCGCAGCGGCGAAGGCCCGCGCCCGGGGTGTGCAGTCCATGATCGGTTTCAACTACCGCCGCGTGCCCGCCCTGGCCCTCGCGAAAGAACTGATCGCCGAAGACCGGCTGGGCACCGTCCGGCACGTCCGGGCCGCCTACCTGCAGGACTGGCTCGCCGACGCCCAGGCACCCATGACCTGGCGGCTGCGGAAGGAAACCGCCGGGTCCGGTGCCCTCGGCGACATCGCCTCCCACGCCATCGACCAGGTCCTGTTCCTCCTCGGCGGCCAGGTCACCGAAGTCTCCGGCCGGCTCAACACCTTCGTCAGCCAGCGCCCCGGGTCAGAGGGAACCGAGGACGTGACGGTCGACGACGCCGCCTGGGCTACACTGTCCCTCACCTCAGGGGCCATCGCCTCCGTCGAGGTCTCCCGGGTGGCCACCGGCAGGAAGAACAGCCTGCAGATCGAGGTCTACGGCGACAAGGGCAGTCTCCTGTTCGACCTGGAAAACCTCAACGAGCTCGGCTTCCTCGACGCGACACTCCCAGTGCGCGAACAAGGCTTCCGCCGCATCCTGGTCAACGAGCCCGAGCACCCCTACCTCGAAGCGTGGTGGCCGCAGGGCCACATCATCGGCTGGGAACACACCTTCACCCACCAGGTCCGCGACTTCCTCACCGCCATCAAGGACGGGACCCAGCCTTCGCCGTCGTTCGAAGAAGGACTGAACGTCCAATATGTCCTGGACGCCGTGGAGGAATCCGCAGCCAACAAGAGCACCCTCACCGTCGTCCGCCACTAGCGCCGCACACCAGCCGCGCCCGCCAGCCCAGCCTTCAGTCAAGGAGCCCCGCATGCCCCGCCCGTTCACCCTGTTCACCGGCCAGTGGGCCGACCTGCCCTTCGAAGAAGTCGCCAAACTTGCCTCCGGCTGGGGCTACGACGGCCTCGAAATCGCCGTCTCCGGAGACCACCTGGACGCCTGGCGCTGGGACGAACCCGGCTACGTCGACTCCAAACTCGAAATCCTGGACAAATACAACCTCAAGGTCTGGGCCATCTCCAACCACCTCAAGGGCCAGGCCGTCTGCGATGACCCCATCGACTTCCGCCACCAGGCCATCGTCGGGTCCAAGGTCTGGGGTGACGGCGACCCCGAAGGCGTCCGCACCCGCGCCGCCGAGGAAATGAAACACACCGCCCGGCTCGCCAAGGCCCTCGGCGTGGACACCGTCGTCGGCTTCACCGGCTCCGCCATCTGGCAGTACGTCGCCATGTTCCCGCCCGTCCCGGAAAAAGTCATCGACGCCGGCTACCAGGACTTCGCCGACCGCTGGAACCCCATCCTGGACGTCTTCGACGAAAACGGCGTCCGCTTCGCCCATGAAGTCCACCCCTCCGAAATCGCCTACGACTACTGGACCACCGTCCGCACCCTCGAAGCCATCGGCCACCGCGAAGCGTTCGGCCTGAACTGGGACCCCTCGCACATGATGTGGCAGGGCATCGACCCCGTCTCCTTCATCTGGGACTTCAAGGACCGGATCTACCACGTGGACTGCAAGGACACCAAGATCCGCCAAACCGGCCGCAACACCGTCCTGGGTTCCCACCTGCCCTGGGGCGACCCCCGCCGCGGCTGGGATTTCGTCTCCGCAGGCCGCGGCGATGTCCCCTGGGAAGCCTCGTTCCGCGCCCTCGCCGCCGTCGGCTACGACGGCCCCATCAGCGTCGAATGGGAAGACGCCGGCATGGACCGCCTCCACGGCGCCCCCGAAGCCCTCGCAGCACTCAAGAAATACGACTTCCCCGCCTCCCAAACCAGCTTCGACGCCGCCTTCAGCAGCAAGGACTGACCCGTGCGGAGGCTTCGGCCGGGCCAGCGCTGCGAGGTATGGATTGCAGCGGTTCCGGGGAAACCCGAGTTGGCATACTCCACGGAGAATATGCTTCTCGAGGCACCTAACTGGACGTTCGACGGCCAGGCACTCATCCTCAACGGGGATGGCAGGCTCTGGACGTTGAGCCTGGCTGACCGGTCCCTTTCCGAGGTCCCGCTCACCGGCGTCCCGGCCCTTAACAACGACCATGTGCTGGCACCAGACGGTGAGACCATCTTCCTTTCGGCTGACGACGGGCACATCTACCGTGCGCCGCTGGCTGGCGGCCGGGGCACCAGGATCACCGACGACGACGGCTGCTTCCATTTCCTGCATGGCGTCAGTCCCGACGGCGAGCACCTCGCTTATGTCGGGATTGAGGGTGGGGATTTCACGCGGCCGGGCCGCCTGATGACCACGGCGTCCGACGGCGGTGCTGCCGCAACGGTCGACGTCGGACCCGGCCACTGCGACGGGCCGGAGTACAGCCCGGATGGAACCTGGCTGTACCTGAATACCGAATCCTTCACCATGGTTCCCGGACACGCCCAGCTTGGCCGCGTCCGCCCGGCGGCAGTCAGTTCGAGCAGCTCCTGAAGAGCGGCACTGTGGACTGGTTTCCGCATCTCTCCCCCGACGGCCGCCTTGCGAGCTACGTCCGTTTCCCCGCAGGAACCCAAGGCCACCCCGCGGACCTGCCGGTCGACGTCGTCCTTGTCTCCACCAGTGACTGGGCCACGCCGCTGAACACCTGGCCGGTGTTCGGCGGCCAGGGCACCCTTAATGTCAACAGCTGGTCGCCGGATTCGGACCGTTTCGCGTATGTGGCGTACCCGCTGGACGCCTCGGGCGTGCCTGGCAGCGGGAACTGAGGCAGCCGCCGGCCCCTTTATTCTGGAAGGGTGACTCTTACCCAGGCCGTACTTTCATTCGCCGTAGTGGCAGGACTCCTGACACTGGTTCCCGGCATCGACACCGCACTCGTGCTGCGTTCGTCCATCACCAGGTCGCGGGGCTACGCCTTTGCCACCGCCCTGGGCATCAGCACCGGTGCCATGATCTGGGGAGTGGCGGCCGCCGTCGGCGTATCGGCCCTGCTGGCAGCCTCCGAAATTGCCTACCGCGCCCTGACCCTGGCCGGCGCTGCGTACATGGTCTGGCTGGGCGCGTCCCTGCTGTGGAAGAGCCGGGCAAAGGCAGGGGCAGAGGCAACGCCATCCGAAGCGGCCGCGGTCCAGGTGGCCGGGAACGGGCAGTTGGTGCGGGGCTGGGCGACCGGTGCCGGCACCAACCTGCTCAACCCCAAAGTAGGGGTGTTCTATATCGCCACCATCCCGCAGTTCATCCCTGCCGGGACCTCACCGTTGCTGTCGGGTGTGGTGCTGGCCGGTGTGCACTGCCTGCTGACCATGGCCTGGTTCACCCTGCTGATCTTCGGATCGCAGCTCGCCTCGAAGTGGCTTAAGGGTCCCCGCAGCATCAAGGTAGTGGACCGCATCACCGGTACCGTCCTGGTGGGATTCGGACTGAAACTCGCCGCCACACCCGGCCACTAGGGGCTGGTCAGACCGAGTCCTTCTTCAGGACGACGTCGTGGGCCTCCACCCGACGGTCCGTCACGGTCGTGGGCGACTCCAGGTGGACCGCGCCGGAGGGCAGGATGCCCGCACCGCCATGCCGTTCCATTACCTGCCACTGCGCCACCACGTCCTCCCCGGCGTGGTCAGCCGGGAGGCTGCTCCAGAAACGGAACCCGCCGGCGTCGTGCAATGCCTCCCTGCGGTAGAGCACGCAGCCGCCCAGCCATGCGACGTGGTACGGCACCCACTGGCCTGGCTGCAGCGACAGTTCCGTGCTGAGGTGGCTGAGGTTGGCGGCGCTGTGCAGCGGCCACTGTTCGAATTCCGGGGTGCCCGGACGGACGCGTTCCGGGGTCACGGGGCCGTCCCAGGCCATAAAGTTTGCCGCCTGTTCCGGCCTGTGGTCGTCAAGGAAGGACAGGCCCTGGGGCGCCATTCCCACAAAGCCGCACTGGAGTTCGTCGAGCGCCTGGCTCAGCCGTGCCAGGGCACCGGGTTCCAGCCAGACGTCGTCGTCCAGGAAGAGGCACTGGTCCGCGGTGGACTGGTCCAGCAGGAACTGCCGGTGTTCGGCAAGTCCACGGCGCGGGAGGTGGCGCAGCAGCGTGACGGGGCGGCCCTGTGCCTCAAGCACCCGGACCATAGCTGCGGCGGCAGGGTGTTCCCAGGCCGGTTGCCCCGCGGACTGGTCGCTGACCACAACGGCGAACTCAGGTTCCTGCTGTGCGGCCAGTCCCGCGAGGGTGACGGCGAGTTCGGCCGGCCGGTTGCAGGTGGGCACCAGGACGTCCACCGCCACCTTGCCCGGCCCGTCTGGTTGCCGGGCCCACTGCTCCGAAAACCTCATGCCCACGGTTCACCTTCCTGGCTTTGAAGTTGGCGCCGGCGGGCAGCACAAGGTGCTTGCGGCTGCCGCTGGCCGGCGAATTGGTTTCCCGTGTTCCGTACCCAGCGGGGCTGGATGTATGCCCGTAGGCCTGCCCTGCCGGAACGGCGAAAGGGCCCCGCTTCGGCCACCGTCAAAGGCGACAAAAACAGGGGCCCTGGCTCAGGCTGGCTTACCCGGCGTCGAAGCTTTCGTCGTCGTCATTGGGCGATTCCTCCTGCGGAAGGTCGTTTCCGCTGCCGTCCGGAATGCCCGTGGCCTCTTGGCCGGACTCGGATGAGACCGGCGCCGATCCTTGGGAATCGTCGTTCGACTCGTCGATCTCCGCGGCGCTGGAGGGAAGGTCCATGTCATGCGGGACCTGGCTCTGGCCCGTTCCCGCTTGCGGTTCATTGGTGTCCGCGCCGCCTGAAGAAGTGCCGCCGCTGGACTGCTGCGCTCCCCCGCCGGACTGCTGGCCGCCCTGGGTGCCTGCCGCTTCCTGTTCCGCGGTGGGGGTGCCGTAGCCGCCCGGGGCGGACTCGGGTTCAGCCTGCTGGTTCTCCTGCGTCATGCTTCCTCCTGTTGTTCGTTGCCGATGTTGCTGGTCTTCTTGGCACTGCCGCCGTGATGCTGCCCCGTCCTGCTCAGAGTCCCTTGCCGCCGGTGACCGGCAGGACTGCGCCGGAGATGTAGGAGCCGTCCTCGGATGCGAGCAGCACATAGGCCGCGGCGAGTTCCGCCGGCTGTCCCGCCCGTTCCAGCGGCGTGTCCTGCCCGAAGGACGGGAGCTTGTCCGGCCACTCGGTGGCAGGAATCAAGGGTGTCCAGATCGGGCCCGGGGCCACAGCATTGACGCGGATTCCCCTGGGGCCGAGCTCCTGGGCCAGGGCTTTGGTGAACGCCACCTGCGCCGCCTTGGTCATGGCATAGTCGATCAGCCCGGGTGACGGGTTGAAGGCCTGGATGGAGGCCGTGGTGATGATCGAAGCACCGGCCTTCAGGTGCGGTACCGCCGCCCGCGCGGACCACAGCAGCGAGTAAAGGTTGGTGCGGAAAACCCGGTCGAACTCCTCGGTGGGAAGTGACTCCAGGCTTTCGCGGTTCTTCTGGTACGCGGCGTTCAACACCAGGACGTCGAGGCGTCCGAATTCGGCCACCGTCTCCTCTACGATGCGGGTGCTGAATTGCTCTTCGCGCCCGTCCCCGGGAAAGAGAAGCACCCGCCGCCCGGCTTTTCTGATCCACTCTGCCGTGTCCTGGGCATCGTCTTCCTCCTCTGGCAGGTAGGAAATGGCGACGTCGGCACCCTCGCGGGCGAAGGCGATGGCTGCAGCTTTTCCAATGCCGGAGTCCCCGCCGGTGATGAGTGCCGCTTTTCCCTCGAGCTTGCCGTTTCCCTTGTAGCTGTGCTCCCCGTGGTCCGGTTTGGGATCCATTGGCGCCGTGAGCCCGGGCTGCTTCTGTTCCTGCTCCGGGAACGGGCCGGAGTGGTAGCCGCCGCGCGGATCTTTTGGCTGGTCTGTCTGCTTGTCCGTGTCGCTCATAGTCCGCCTGCCTGCTGTCGGTTGACCGGTGTCGATGTAGAAGAGCCCGCCGTGCTCCGGCCCTTTGAAGCTATCCCGGGCAGAAGACCAAGTCCACCACCGCGGGTAATAATCAGTAAACTTATCAAATGTTGGAGAAGGCGCAACGGCCTGCCTTGTTTCTGGGTACGGGAGGAGTAGAAAGAAGGCCTGGACCAGGCGGGAAGAGCGAGGAGGGCAGATGTCCGAAGTTGAGGACTACACCGGCCGAACGGGACGGAACGAGACCCGCGAGGAGCAGCTGGACCGTAACTGGGCGGAACTCCTGCAGGAGTTGCGGGTGCTCCAGACCGGCGTGCAGATCCTGGCCGGTTTCCTGCTGACCCTGCCGTTCCAGCAGCGGTTTGAAAAGCTGGACGACTGGGAAGTGGGCCTTTACCTCACCAATGTGGTGATCGCGGCCCTGACCACCGCGTTCATCCTTCTCCCGGTGAGTGTGCACCGCCGGCTTTTCCGCAAACGGCTGAAGGAAACACTGGTCTCGAGCGCGGACACCATCACCAAAATCGCGCTCGGAGGCATTGCCCTGTTGAGCGCGGGGACGGCAGCCCTTGTCTTCGACGTGGCAGTTGGACGTTCGGCCGGAATCACAGCCGGTGGCGCACTGCTGGGCGTCATGGTGGTCATGTTGGTGTTCGTGCCGCTGCGCCTGAATAAGCGGGCCTCGGGGAAAATGCTCCCGGCCGCCGAAGCTAAGGAGTGAGAAATGCGTAAATGGGCCAAAGAGCATGGGCTGTTGCTGGCCAACGCGGGCCTCTTCCTCGCGTTTTTCGTGGGGATGATCCTGTCCGGCGCAGCGTCCTACAGCGATGAGCAGCAGGCTCACGGGGAACCTGCGGTATCGGTCCTGCAGTTCCTGGGAACGGGCGCCTTCGTGGAGGCGACCTTTGAGAACTGGGAATCGGAGTTCCTGCAGATGGCCATGTACGTGGTCCTGACAGTGTTCCTGTTCCAGAAGGGCTCATCCGAGTCCAAACCGATGGGCCAGCAGGCACCGCAGGATGAGGATCCACGCCACGCTTCCATCAGCAGGGCCACCCCGTGGCCGGTCCGGCGCGGCGGCGCCGCCCTCAAACTGTATGAGCACTCCCTGTCGATCATGTTCTTCGTGCTGTTCCTGGCTTCGTTCCTCCTGCACGCGGCAGGAGGCGTCGACGAGTACAACCAGGATCAGCAAAGCCATGGCCAGCCCGCCATATCGTTCCTGCAGTATCTGGGCACCAGCCGCTTCTGGTTCGAGTCCTTCCAGAACTGGCAAAGCGAGTTCCTGGCCGTCGCCGTCCTGGTGGGCGCGTCGGTTTACCTCCGGGAAAAGGGGTCCCCGGAATCAAAGCCAACTGCAGAACCCCACTACGAAACCGGTGCTTGAGGCCCCGGTTCAACCCAACCAGCCACGCTCAAAGAGGAGAGACTGTATGCGAACTTTCGTGCGAACCACCCTGCTGGCCCTGCTGCTCCTGGCCGCCCCGGCCCTTGCTGCCGGCACGGCCACCGCTGCGGCGCCCGTGTCCGCCACCGGCCAGGCACTCCCGGAACGGGTGGCCTCGGGATCCTCAGGAGGGGCGTGGGCCGCTGCCACCTCTCCCACGCCTTCTCCCGGGGATACCGCGTCCACAGGTCCGGCCAATCCGGGGACCGGCGAGTCGGCGCAGAATGAGTCCACCCGCCTGAATTACACCCCGTGGGTGGTCGCCGGCGTGGCCGTCCTGGTGGTGATTGCCATCCTCATCTTCCGGCGGCGACGCAACACCACGATCGTGGGTTAGGCGCCCTCAAGTACCTGGCTGGTTGCCCAGGCCAGGTACTTGCCGGCGTTCGCCACAGCATCATCCGGGCTGGATGCCACATCCAGCAACTGGGCTGCGGCCACCACTCCGTGCCCGGCGAGGTCATCGAAGGTCACCAGGATCCTGCCGGCCACGACAATGACGGGGATTCCGCGTTCACGGGCCGCGTCGGCCAGCGCGATCGGCGCCTTGCCGGTCAGCGACTGGGAGTCCATGGACCCCTCCCCGGTGATCACCAGGTCCGCCTGGTCCAGCTGGCCGGCCAGTCCGGTGAGGCCGGCCACCAGTGCAAAGCCGCCTTCAAGCGTGGCGCCGGTGAAGGCAAGGAACGACGCCGGGAAGCCGCCGGCGGCGCCGGCGCCGGGGACGTTCACGTCCCGGCCTGTATTTTCCCGCAGCACTGACGCCCAGTTGCGCAGCCCGGCGTCGAGCATTTCCACGGTCTCCTGGTCCGCACCTTTCTGCGGGGCGAAGACGTGGGCGGCGCCGGATGGCCCGTACAGCGGGTTCTGGACGTCGACGGCGATGCGGAAAGTGGTTGCGGAGAGCCGGGGGTCCAGCCCGCTCATGTCCAGGGCGACGACGTCGGCCAGCGACCCGCCGCCCAGGGGCACCACGTTGCCCGCGGAGTCCAGGGGTTTCAGGCCCAGGGCGCGCAGGGCGCCGCTGCCGGCGTCGGTCATGGCCGAACCGCCCAGCCCCAGGACGATCTCGGTGGCACCGGCATCCAGGGCCGCGGCAATGAGCTGGCCGCAGCCGTAGCTGTGGGCGCGGAGGGAGTTTTCCGGGGTCGGCTCCATGTCCGCCAGGCCGGACGCCTGCGCCGTCTCGATCACTGCCGTCACCTTGCCGTCGCCTCCCTTGTGGATGGCCCAGGCGGCGCCGAGCGGGGCGAGGATGGGGCCCACCACGGCGTTCAGCCGCTCCTCATAGCCTGCGGCGACGGCCGCTTCCAGGGTTCCTTCCCCGCCGTCGGCGATGGGGAACTGGGTGGCGACGGCATCGGGGTAAACCCGCAGCGCCCCTTCGGCAATGGCGGCGGCGGCCTCGGCTGCGGTCAGGGACCCCTTGAACTTGTCCGGAGCGATAAGAATGCGCATGCGCTCCATCATGCCAGCACGGACTCGGAAAGCGCTTGCCAGATCCGCAATGCGGACTGCCTGGCGGCTGGAACCGCCTAGCCTTCCCGCCACTCGTTGCCCGTAAGGTGCGAACCCGCCTGGGGGCCCATCTGCAGCATGCCGCCATCGACCACCCAGGCGGCCCCAGTCACGTAGCTTGAGGCGGGCGAGGCGAGGAAGGCGATGACGTCTGCGATCTCCCGCGCATGGCCCGGCCGGCCCAGCGGCACCCCCGGGCGCTCCGTCGTCGTCGGATCCTGGTCCTCCTGCCCTGTCATGGGCGTGGCGATCTCGCCGGGCGCCACCGTGTTGGCCGTGATCCCGTACTGTCCCAGCTCCAGGGCCAGCGTTTTCATGAGGCCGCCCAGTCCGTGCTTGGACGCGTCGTAAGCGGAGGACCCGACGCGGGGCTGGAACTCGTGCACGCTGGAGACCGCCACCAGGCGCCCGCCCTTGCCGGCCGCGACCATCCGGCGTGCCGCGGCCTGCAGGCAGACGAATGCCCCGTTGAGGTTCGTGTCCAGGATCCGCATCCAGTCGTCGATGCCCATGTCCAGGAACCTGGTGTTGGCCCCCGTGCCGGCGTTGTTCACGAAAACGTCCAGCCCGCCCAGTTCTGCGGCAAGGTCGTCGATGACGGCCGCCGCGCCGCGGAGTTCGGTGGTGTCCAGTTGCCGGACCACGGCCCTGCGTCCCAGGTTGCGGATCTCTTCGGCCGTTCCCTCCGCACCCGCCTTGTCCGTATGCCAGGTAACGCCCACGTCCATTCCGGCGCGGGCCAGCGCAACAGCTGTTGCCTTGCCGATCCCCGAGTCGGAGGCGGTGACAATGGCGGTGGAGGGCGTGAAGTTGCTGGTGTCGGGCATGGCGGACCTTTCGGTAGGTCAGGCGGGGCGTCGGAGGTCGGGTTGGTAGGACTCGTCGTCGGCGGCGGTGGAGGTTTCGCGGCCTTCCGCCGCCAGGTTTCGCCGGTCTTCCTGCACGGCCATGAGGGGCACCGCGAAGGTCACGACGGGCCGGCCGTCGGCGTCGTCGGCTGACCTGATGGTCAGGCTCCTGGTGCCGGGGGGCACCGATGGGGTGAAGACCTGCAGGTTGCGGCTGCCGACGGTGGCGGATTCCTGCAGCGTGTATTCGGTCCCGAAGTGGTCCTGCAGCATAAGCCGGGGCTCGGGGGCGTCGTCAGAGGGAAGGTGGATGTTTACCACTAACCCGGAGGCCCATACCTCCACGGAAAGGATGGTGAATTCGGTGGCGGAGGTGACGTGCCGTCCGTAGGTGGGGGGCAGCAGCATCCGGCGGAGTTCGCCGGACGGAATGAGGCTGGTCATGATCGTTCCTGTGGGTCTTGCGCCGGCGGCCGGTGCAGCGGCCCCGGAAGGTAATCCGGTGCCCGGGGACGCTGGGGCGCGGGTGCGGCTTAGGCGTCTTCCCGGTTGGGGTTTTCCAGCCGGAAGAAGTTGGATTGGGTGCCGTCGCTGCGCTGTTCCTGGTAGATGAAGTTCAGTTTCCGGGAGTCGAAGGTGTCAAACCATTCCTCCCAGCTGACGTGGCGGAGCTTGTCGTCCTTGCCACCGAAGTCGATCCGGAGCACTCCGAGATGGTCGCCGTGCTCCGTGCCCTCCACCGTGGCCGGAACGCCATCGCGTTCCTCCGCCCACTGCCTGATGGCTTCGTGGTGGGTGGTGGCCAGGCTGCGGCCTTCGCGTTCCGGCTCGTCATCCGGCGAGGTGATTTCCTGCGAGTATTTCAGGGATTTCGAGGACTCGGGTCCACGCCGGATCTTCCCGCCTTCGGGACCGGCGCCCAGATCCTCTTCGTCCCCTTCCCCGCCCGGATTGCGGGCCCTATTGCCTTTATCCTCTGCCACAGCGGCCTTCCTTTCGCCTCGGCTAACTAGTAAGTCTACTTACCATGGAGCCTCTGGATCTGCTTCCCTGTCAAGGGGAAGGAAGGTGATCTGCGGACTGCCTGCGGAAGTCTGCGGGGATATTAATAACCCTGCGGGCAGGGTTACCTGCAGGGGCGGACGATGGCGTAGTAACCGGGCACCCGGTCCTGGCCGGGCACACCTGTCACGGGGTTGGTTTCAATGGCCGTGTGGCCATCTTCAAGGAGTTCCCAGTCCGACGCCGGGAACGCAAGTCCGCGCTCTTCGGGGCCGAAGTGCCCCGGCATGGGAAGTCCGCGGATGGCCAGCTCCAACGGCGCCGGAATGCCCCGGGTGGTTGCCCCGAGATGGGACACGTATTCCACCGGGTTCCCCTGGAAGTTGGTTTCCGCCATGAAGACGGTGCCGCGGCGGCCAGCCAGGAACCGGAGGTTCTCGACGAGCGCCATCTGGTGTGCCGGGGCCAGGACGTGCAGGACGCCGCGGATGAAGACGTTGGCCCCGTCAGTGTCAGCGTTGATGGACTCTGCCAGGGCTGCCCCGGCGCCTTCCGCCGTCATGTCCCGTGCCTCAAAGGCCATGTTGCCGGTTCCGGCGGACTCCACGCGGGCCCTGGCAACAGCGTGCGGCGACACGTCCACGCCGACCACCCGCGGAAAGACGCCGGCGAGGGCCCGGGTGAAGCTGCCGTGTCCGCAGCCGGCGTCCACCACGGGAAGCGCAGGGTCCAGGTAGCGCAGGAGGCTGTCCCTGTAGCCCAGGAACTCATGGTCGCTGCCCGAATCCCACAAGACCTCGCCGCCCGGACCCGTGGCCGTGATGCCCGCCCAGTACGCATCCCATGCCTTGTGCCGGTCCTTTGGCGCGCCCCGGGACAACCTGACCAGCTTGGGGATCATCAGGTACTTCTGCAGGACGGACCGCGGCGACTTCGTTGGGGAGGACACCGCTCAAATATATGGTCCACCCAGGCCAACCCACGCCGCTTCAGTCGCCTTACGGCGCGTCTCCCCGCGGTGGCGATGACGGAGCGTCGAACCGCGGGTGCGCCCGGTCTGGACCGGCTCGGCCTGCGTCCCCCTAGAATGTACTCAACTGGGAGGAAAGGAACACTGTGACGGCTGTGCCGAGTGGCGTGCGCCTGGCCCGCACCGCCGTCGTCGCCGATCCCGACGCCGGCCGGCTGGCCCGCAATGCCCAGGCACTGCGGGACGCCGGGTACGGCGTCCTGGAGGCAACGGACGCGGACGGCCTCGCCGCGCTGCTGGACGCGGGCCAACCCTCCGTCGTCGTCGCCGACGCGCTTCTGTCCCCCGCCCAGTCCGCGGTCCCCGTCCTGGTCATGGTGGACCTGGACAATCCGCAGGAGACAGCCGCAGCCAACCCCCCTGGCGTCCACGACTGCATCACCAAACCGCCGGAGCCCAAAGAGCTGGTGCACCGCGCATCCGTCCTCATCGAGCAGGTGGCCCGGCGCCGTGCCGCCCGGCAGGAGGCCGAGGGGCTCCGCGAGCAGCTGCGTGAGGTCTCCGCCGCGGTCCGCGCCACTAACGATCCGCAAGAAATCGCCAACCACGTGGTCTCCGGCTTCGGCCGGACCTTTAAGGCCGACCACGTTGTCCTGGCCACCTTCGAGGACCACCGCGTCCCGGTGATCACCGCCAGCTGGCACCGGCAGGGCTTGGCGGAACTGCCCCGGGAGGCCCTTCCCGGCGAGGACGAGGCGCGGGCCACGGCCGATGCGCTTTGGGCCGGAACAGAGACACTGTCCGCGGACGGCAACGAAACCGAGCCCAGGGCCGACGAAAAGCCGGCACGGGCCGTCGCGGGAGCGGCCTCCACCCTGGCGGTGCCCATCGGCGAAGGCAAGTCCTCCCTGGGCATCATCTGGATCGCGACAATGGACCGCCCCCGGACGTGGTCCAGCGCCGAACTGGGACTGATCCAGCACGTGGCCGGAAACGCGGCCTACGGGCTCATCCAAAGCCACCTGATCAGCAGCCAGCAGCAGGTGGTGAAGCAGCTGCGCGAACTCGACAAGGCAAAGACAGATTTCCTGGCCACCGTGAACCACGAGCTGCGCACGCCGCTGACCTCGATCATGGCGTACCTGGACATGATCCAGGAAAGCACCGAGCACCCGGTGTCCAAGGAAGTCCACCAGATGCTGGACATCGTGGTCCGCAACACCGAACGGCTCCGGACGCTCATCGAGGACATGCTCAGCGTCTCCCGCGGCGGCCTGGACACCGCCGAAATGCAGCTGTCGCCGGTGCGCCTGGGACGCACGCTGGACCTGGTGGCCGCGGCGCTCCGCCCGCTGGCGACCCTCCAGAACGTCACCATCGAGGTGGACCCGGTTCCGGAGGACCCGGAAATACTCGCCGATGAGGTGCAGCTGCAGCAGGTGTTCACCAACCTCGTCTCCAACGCCATCAAGTTCACGCCCAGCGGCGGCCGGATCGAGGTGGGCAGCGAATCCCATGCCACGGCCGATGGCTCCAAGTGGGCCACCGTGCGGGTCGCCGATACCGGCATCGGCATCTCGGAGGACGAAATCAACCACGTGTTCACCAGGTTCTACCGGGCCTCCAACGCGATGAACGGCGCCATCCCTGGAACAGGGCTGGGCCTTGCCATCTCAAAAGACATCGTGGACCGCCATGGCGGCCGGATCGACGTCGCCTCCACCCTGGGCACCGGGACCACCGTCACGGTCAGCCTTCCCCTCGGCACCGACCGCGTCCAGGCCAACTAGGCGCCGAAGGAGGACTGGCATGTTTGCCGATGACGATCCCCGGCTCTCCCAGCTCCTGGAAGGCATTGTCCGGCTTGCCTCCGGCGACCTTACGTCCCGGATAGAGGTGTCCCCGGCCCGGGACGAGCTCGATGCGATCATCATGGGCACCAATCTGCTGGCTGAAGACCTGCAGGTCATCTACGAGGAACTCGAGCAGCGGGTCCAGGTCCGGACCCAGCTTCTTCACGAGGCGCACCTTGAGATGCAGAAGATGGCCATGCAGGACCCGCTGACGGGACTGGCCAACCGGTCGGCGCTGCTCGAGGCCCTCCGCGCCCCGCTGGAAGCCCGGGCCGCGGCGGACGGCGAGCGGGCGGAGGAAGGGCCGGCCATCCTGTTGATGGACCTGGATGCCTTCAAATCCATCAACGACAGCCTGGGGCACACGGCCGGTGACCAGGTCCTGGTGACCGTGGGTGACAGGCTTCGGGCCGCGGTGCGCTCGTCCGACGTCGTTGCCCGCCTGGGTGGCGATGAATTCGCCATCGTCATGCCCTCCGCCTCGGCAGACCAGGCGGCCATCGTGGCGCACCGCATCCTGGCGTCCCTCAAGGAACCCGTTGAGCTCCCAGGCCGCAGCGTGCGCTGCGGTGCCAGCATCGGGCTCAGCGTGGGCAGCGCGGGCCAGAGCCCGGAGGACATGCTGATGGAAGCGGACGTCGCCATGTATGCCTCCAAGGCCGAAGGGCAGAACAAGCTGCACCGGTTCGAGCCCGCACTGCTGCTGATGCGCCGGCTCCGCAGCCAGCTGGTGGATGACCTGCGGGCCGCCATCAAGAACGACGCGCTGACGCTGTACTACCAGCCGGTGGTGGAGCTGGGCACCGGACGGATCGAGGGCGTGGAAGCGCTGGTCCGGTGGAACCACCCCACCCGCGGATTCATCATGCCCGATGAGTTCATCCCTCTTGCCGAAGAGGCCGGACTGATCTCGGAACTGGGCCTCTGGGTCCTCAGGACCGCGGTGAAGCAGCTGCGGGCCTGGATTGATGCCACCCTGGTGGACAGCAGGTTCTCCGTGCGCATCAACATCTCCGCCACCGACCTGCAAAGCCTGCAGTTCATCGAGGACGTGCGCAACACACTCCAGGAGACCGGGGTCAGGCCTGAACAGGTTGTCCTGGAGCTGACGGAAGTGGCCATCGTCAAAGGCAATGAGCTGGACCGGTATTCGCTGGGCGGCCTCCGCGGCCTGGGCGTGGGCATCGAGATCGATGACTTCGGCACCGGCTACTCGTCCATCAGCTACCTCCGCCGGCTGCCGGTGGACCGGGTCAAGGTTGACCGGTCGCTGATCACCGGGCTGGAGAGCGACCCCAACCAGCCCGCCCTGGTGGCAGCGGTCCTGCAGCTGGTGCGGGCATGCGGGCTGGAAGCGGTGTGGGAGGGCGTTGAAACGGCCGAGCAGGCGGAAATCCTGCGCGGCCTGGGCTGCCGGAGTGCCCAGGGCTACTACTTCAGCCGGCCCGTTCCCCCGGACCGGATTCCGGAACTGCTGGCTGACCAGCAGGAAAGCGCTAACCAGTAACGCAAAAACTGCTGCACTTTTGCGGCCGCCGTTATACGATCAGCGTGCGGTGTCTGGTTTTTCGCCGCCTTGGAAATCAGGTTGGCAGCACCGTTCTTTTATAAGGCGTTTGGACATTTGAACACTATTGGGCCATCGGGTCATTACTTCGTCAACTGGGGGCGTTGCTAATGTCGGTTCGGGTACAGGCATGGGGAATTATCGCCGCCGTGCTGGCGGATACGGATCCTGCGGGAGCCGCCGTCCGGCAGCGGCTGAGCAACACCCTCGATGAGAATCCCGGCGTGCCGGAGCGGGCCCTGCTGGAGTATCTCCTGGAGACCCGGCGCAGTGACGCCAACATGGTGGAAACGCTGGAGAGCGCCCGGGACATGCGCCTCACACCACCGGCGCTCCCGCCGCAGTTCGCGGAGCAGTTGGACGCCATCCGGAGCACCTCCCGGATCAGCGCGCTGCTCGAAAACCATATGCTGATGACCGCATTCCAGCCCATCTACGGACTGGAAGGACGAACCGTGGTGGGCGCCGAAGGGCTCTCCCGCTTCGTCAGCGACGACGGCGCGGCGGCCGAGCTGTGGTTTGCCGAGGCTGCCGCCGTGGGTTTGGGCGCCAACCTTGAGTTCTCGGCGCTGGGATCCGCGGCAGCGGCGGCCAGGGACCTGCCTGAGAACCTCTATGTGTCCCTCAATATTTCGCCCACGTCCTGCATGGACCCCCGGCTTCCGGAGCTGTTCGACCACATTGAACTGCCCATCCACCGGGTGGTGCTCGAATTAACCGAGGACATTCCGGAAGAGGAATACCTGCAGTTCCTCTCCGCAATCAATCCGCTGCGGGAGAAAGGGCTGCGCATCGCCGTCGACGACACCCACACCGGTGCCGGTGCGCTGAGCCGCATGGTCCACCTGCGGCCCGACTTCCTCAAGGTGGGACGCAACGTGATCGGCGACGTCGACAACGACGGTCTCCAGCGTGCACTGGCTGCCTGCCTGGTGGACTTCGCCGACCAGGTCGGCATCACCCTGGTGGCCGAGGGCATCGAAACCGTGGGTGAGCTCAAGGTCCTCACCGAACTGGGGATCAGCGCCGGCCAGGGGTACCTGCTGGGCCGGCCGTCGGTGCGCCCCAGGGACTGGGCCAACTGGAACACGCGCCTTGATATGGACGGACTGGAGCGCCATCTGGCAGGGCCGGGGGAATCACGGGCCATCCCGCCGGGAAAACAGCCGTCCTGAGAAGGTGACGCAGGCGCCGGGGCGGCGGGCCTTGAGCGCGCCGCCCCGCTCCACGCCCAGGAGTCATTCGGAGTGGCCCTGGTCCCTGCTCATCTGGTCCTCCGCCGGCGGCGTCTCTCCCGGCGGCACTCCCCCGCCCGGTTCCAGGCCGGTGACGTTCCCTTCTGCCGGGTCCGGGTTTGGCGAACCGGCCGACTCCCTGCTGCGTTGCTGCGCAAGGTGGGGCTGGGCGGCACCCACGTCTTCCTTCCCCGGACGGTCGGGGTTCGCGGGGTCATTTTCCGGATGGTAAGTGCTCATTGCCTTCCTTCCTTTCCGGCTGCGGTTCATTCCCCAGCACTGGACTAATTGTAAGCATGCTGATAATTCTGGAGGAGTAGGGCCGGTTCGCCGCTGGGGCGGCCGGCATGCAATGTCGAAAGGAGCAGTCACATGGGAATCGGCGACAGCATCGGCAAGGCAGCAGAAAACGCCATGGAAGACCTGGCCGGGACATCCAAGCCGACGGAGAAGACGGACGTGCCGGACCCCGCAGACCCCAATGATGACGTGGAAGTCCACTCATCCCTAAGCGAAGGCTCAAACGCGATGGAGGCGGAGAAGCAGAAGGCGCCCGGCCTCAAGACCGGGGCCGCCCCGGCTCCGGTATCCAACAGTCCGCTCGGCGGGGACGTCGATGAGACAGACAACGACAAGGCGCACAACGACCGGGAGCAGGGCGGCGGG
Organism: Arthrobacter sp. SAFR-044; assembly: GCF_051965175.1. Lineage (GTDB taxonomy): Bacteria > Actinomycetota > Actinomycetes > Actinomycetales > Micrococcaceae > Arthrobacter. The sequence goes on along the minus strand of NZ_JBQCMK010000014.1, from coordinate 27,671 downwards.
ACGGACGACGGCGGCCTGGCCGGCGACGCCACGGCGCCCACGGAAACAGACCGGGCCTAGGCAGCCGGCCCAGGCGGCGGGCTGGCACGCCCGGGCCTGTCCGGCCACTGGCCGCGGACCTGCAGCACGTCGCGGAGCAGGTCTGCCCGGTCCGTGACGATGCCGTCCACGCCCAGTTGGAGGAGCCGGTGCATTTCGCCTGGATCGTTGATGGTCCACACGTGCACCACCAGGTCAAGGTCATGGGCGCGCCGGATGAAGCCGGCGGTGACAACGGGGACACGTCCATAGTGGACGGGCACTTGCAGCGCGTGCACGTCCCGGAGCACCCGGCGCATCAACCGCCGGAACACCCTGCGGGGAAGCACAGGGCCCAGCAGGGTGAAGAGGGCGTTTGAGGCCACTCCGGCGGATGAGGCAACCGGCCTGCTGAGCAGTTTCAGGACCGCCCGGCGCCGGCGGTCCGAGAAACTGGTGACCAGCACCCGGTGGTGCACCTGGTGCCGCTCGATGGCGGCAGCAGTGCTGTGGACCGAGCCCCAGTCTTTGACGTCGAGGTTCAGCCGCGCTTCGGGAAGCTCGGTGACCAGTTCGTCGAACGTGGGGATGGGCTCGCGTCCGTTGATCCGGGCCTTGGCGACGTCCACGGCCCGCAGTTCCGCGACCCGGCCGTTGCCGTCAGTTACCCGGTCCAGGCTTTCATCGTGGAAGAGCAGCAGGACGCCGTCCGCTGTGGTGTGCACGTCCGTTTCAAGGTAGCGGAAGCCGAGTTCGACGCCGGCACGGAACGCTGCCATGGAGTTTTCCAGGCCCTCAGCCGAGAACCCTCGATGGGCCATGGCAATGGGGAGCTGCCGCCCGGCGTCGTCAGGGTGCTCAAAGAAAGGCAGGCTCACACCCCGAGCCTACCGCTGCTCAGGCGATTGAAACCTGCCGTCAGTCCAGGCAGGCGGTCTCCCCGCAGGGGAGGATGTCCACGCCGTCGCCGCAGTGCAGCAGCGTCCGCCCGCGGCCGCCGTCCAGGTGGATCCATACAGCTGTGTGGTCCGCGGTGATGGTGTCCACCACGCCGCCTGCCTGGAAACCGGGCGCGAACAGGACCCGGACCCGGTCACCCTGGCGCAGCTGCTTCCAGTGCGGAGCGGGCGTTGCTTTGCGCAGCGGCGCATCGCCCGCCTGCTGCCTGACGTTTCGTGCCATTATTGCCCCCTTTGAGCCGGCGGGAGGGTGCCTGCTCTCCAGGCTTCACGCTACGGAGGCAAGGTAAACGGCAGGTGAGCGCAAGCTGTGAAAATGGGGGCGCGGCATCCAGCAAAGGCAGGGGCAGGAAAGCAGGGTCAGGAAAGCTGGACGCCCAGGGCGGCGAGCCGGGCCTCCAGAACCTGGGCCACGCCGTCGTCGTCGAAATGCGGAGCCTGCTGTCCTGCCGCGCGGATGGCTTCCGGGTGGCCGCTGGCCATCGCGTACCCGTGACCGGCCCAGCGGAGCATCTCAATGTCGTTGGGCATGTCACCGAAGGCCACCACGTCAGCGGCTTCGATGCCCAGGGCGCGCGCGTATTCAGCGAGGGTGACCGCCTTGTTCACGCCGGGAAGCGACAGTTCCAGCATGGCTATGCCCGGCGAGGAGTGGGTGGTGGCGGCCAGGTGTTCGACGGCGGGCGCCACCTCGGCCAGGAAGTCGTCGGGGGTGCCGTCCCGGACGATGGCGAGGAACTTGACCACGGAATCATCGCTCGTGAGGGTGTCCCGCAGCGGGGCGGGGGTGAATTCGGCGAGGAGTTCGCTGGAGTCGTTTTCAATGAAGCCCGGTTCCAAATGGAAGCCGGTGAGCGTTTCCGCTGCGAACAGCGCGGCCGGGCGGAGCGCCTTGATGATCCGGCGGGCTTCCAGGACGGTGTCGATGGCAAGCGTGCGGGCGGAGACCAGGCGGTCGGCCTCGAGGTCCCAGACAACGGCGCCATTGGAGCAGATCACGCGGCCGGTGTGGCCCAGCTGTTCTTCAAGCGGGTGCAGCCAGCGGGGCGGGCGGCCGGTCACAAACACCAGTTCGACGCCGGCATCCCGGCAGGCGTGGAAGGCACGGATGGTGCGGTCGCTGATTTTTCCGTCGTGTCCGAGGATCGTTCCGTCAATATCGCTTGCTACCAACCGCATCCTGCAAGTCTACGTGGGCGATTGGCTCGCGTTCGCCGATTCCACGGAGAGGAGCCGTGCGTAGTTCAGGCACATGCTCAGGCTTTCATCGGCCGGCGCGCGAGTGCCCTTGAGGACTACCGGGGCGCCGGTGGTAAGACGCTGGCCGGCGGGCAGGAGGAGCGTACCCGCACCCCGCCAGTCCCAGCGTCATCGTCGCCGCAATCCACCTACGCCGTACTAATCGCATCGCTTCCCCCCAAAGCAGACGTGGCCTGAGCCTAGTCCCCCACGAGCGGGACTGCACGTTGTCGGCGCCCGGGGCTACACTGAAACTATCGAACATATATTCCCATTAGCTCTCGGCGCGCCTTTCCTTATAGGACATGGGTTCGAGAGCGAAGACACCTGTCCTTGACGGGCCTCCGGTGGAGGCTGTTGGAGTAGTCCCAGCGCTCGGTCAATGCCGGTGTTCTGAAGATGCTCCGGTGTGTAGTCTCTGCGGCCCCATAGCCGGGCAGTTTTGGGGGCGGTCTTACGGGAACCCAAGAGACTTTGGGCCGGCGGGAATTTCGATGAACGCTTCCCAGGACGGAATGCCTGTCGGTGGTGGACCGGCTTCCGGGCGGTGCCAAGTGGATGAGCAGGCGCACAGAAGCCCTCACGGGACTTACCAAACAACTGCCAAATCCTCGCAAGTAGCGCGATTAGAAATGCCTCGCCGTTTTGATGGAACCGCGGTCGGGGTGCCGGACACTTATAGACATGGGGGACAGCAAAGATTCATCTACAGACAAGGAGCTTTGGCAGCGCGCCATGGACGGCGACGGCCCTGCTTTTGCTTCCCTTTTTAAGCGCCACCGGGACCGGGTCTTTGTTCACAGCCTCCGGCTGGTACGGACCACATTTGAAGCTGAAGACGTGACAGCAATGGTGTTCCTTGAAGCGTGGCGATGCAGATCCAAAGTGCGACTGGTGGACGAGTCGATGCTCGGCTGGCTGTTGGTAACTGCCACAAATGTTGCCAGGAACAAGAAAAGATCCACGCTTCGCTATGAACGCCTGTTGCGGAAACTTCCACAGAGCCCGGCAGTGCCGGATCACAGTGACTCCGTCGCAGAAGCAGTTGACGAGGACCGCCGTTCCCAGCTTCTGCACCGCGCTTACCGCTCACTGGGTCGGCAGGACCAGGAGATCATCGCGCTGTGTGTCTATGAGGACATGAGTACGTCGCAGGTGAGCGCCCTGCTGGGAATTCCTCCAGGCACCGTGAAATCCAGGCTCTCCCGCGCAAAGAGCAAACTCTCAAGGCTGGTGAACCCACCTGCTGGGCTCCTGCCGCCGCGGACTGCATTGACGTCTGAAGAGGACTAGCCATGACCAACAAACCAGACTCACCGCAATTCACACCGGCCCGGAGCGCAGCCATCGAAGCGCTGGTAACAGCTGTTGCGCAGCGCGGAACCCCGGAAAACCGTCACCTTCAAAACACCAGGGGCAAACGGATCCTGCTGTCTGGTGTCGTAATTGCTCTGGCCGTCAGCGGAGCAGCCGTAGCACTGCAAATGCCCAGCACAGAGAATCCACCCAGCGCTGCCGATCACGGGATGAACCAGCAGGTGGAACAGGCTGCACCCGGAAATCCTCACGATGCGTACGCCGCCATCCCAATTGACCAAATTCAGGACTCCGAAAGCGACGCTGACTTCATGTGGGACGCGAGCGACCCGTACTACGGATATGACACCTACCCCATCGTGGCCCGCGTGCATATCGACTCAATAGACGGCGGGCGCACCTACAGCCCCATCTTCGATCAATACACCTTCCCCCAAACCATCGGGAAGATGACCGTCCAGGCCGTATACAAGGGAGACGTGAAGCCCGGCGCACAGCTGATTTACAACAAAGGCGGTGGAATCGTCTCCTTCGATGACTACTGGAAGAGCCTCAATCCCCAGCAACAGGACAAGTTCGCACACCTGAACGGCGGTCAGAAGCCAACAGGAGTCCAATACATCAAAAAAACCTATTCGGAGGACGCCGAAATTACTGTCGGGAAGGACTACATCGCACTCCTGTTGCCCCAGCAGCACAAAGATGGTACGGCCGAGGAATATTCCATCCAGGGGTTCCAATACGGCTTCCGAGAAGTAAAAGGATCCGGTGCCGCGACCACCATCCTCAACAACGAGACCAAAACCTGGGAAAGCCTTGGCAGTTTTGTGAGACTGCCGTAGCCCCGGTCCCCTCATAACAGCAGCATGTTCTGCCGAGCGCCACAAGCCCGGTTAAGGATCGCCTACCGGACACTGACTCTCTAGCCGCTGCAAGGCGAAAGGCGTCAATGTCGGGCTTCGCGCAAGGCGCCGTGTGCTCGTGCCAGCCGCTCCTCCAGGCGTTTGTTTTCGTCGGTCAGTTGTCGGATTCGTTTGTGGGCGAGCTCGAGGCGCCGCTGGATTGATGCCTCGGATGCGCGAACATCTGGTCCCGTTGGGGCCATTTTGGCGGGTACTTTCCTTTGTTGGAACTGCTCCAGCAGGTCCGGTTGTGTGTATAACCACGAGCGTGAAACGCCTGATCTTCTCGCCAGTTCACTGATGGTCACGGGTTGTGTGGTTTGCCCGAGTTGTTTGAGTGCTTCCTCCACTTGTTGACGCGCCCTGTCGGATCGACGCCGCGTGGCTGCCAGGAGGTGCTGGCTGTTGTCAGTTCGCATCGATGTTGCTTCGCTCCCCGGTGCTTTGGATGGTGTCGATGATGTTTTGCAGGTTGGTCGCGACTTGGCTGTTCATCTCCACGACGCGGGTTTGTCCTGCCGATTCAGCTTGGGCGATGAGTCTTTTCGTGGAGCGTAAATGGTCGAGGTGATCGGAAAGGAAGTCGGGGGTGGTGACGAAGACCGGGCATGTTAGACAGGCATTGGCGTGGGGACAGGCCTGTTGCAGTGGCAGACCGCAGTAGCCGTTTGGTAGGGCCATGGTGACCCGGCCCAGGTTTTCCTTCATCCAGGCTGCATCGTTGATTGCGGCATCCTCCGATGGGTTCATGATCTCGCCGTGAATCGTGATTTTCCTGGCTTGTTCCCAGTGACGGCGGACTGTTTCGTCCTTTAGCCGGGCATATCGGGCGGTCATTTCGTGCGATTCGTGGTCGAGGAGTCGGCGGACCACTTCCTGCGGGACGTCGGCGTTGATGAGTCGAGTCGCATATGTGTGTCGGAGCTGATGAGCGGTGAAGCGGAACGGACGGCCTTGCTCATCGTGGAGTCCGATTGTCCTCTGCCAGGTCTGGATGTGGCCGGCGGCGGTTCCGGGGTTCCACGGCCGATCGCCGGTTTTGGAGTTGGGGGCGGGGGCCAGGTAGCGCGCGTCCGGCAGGACTGCTCGCACGGCCTTGGTCTGCTCGGTGATCGCGGCGGCGAGTTCGTCGTCGATTGGCAGGGTCGCTTCGCGGGACATTTTGTGGTTGAAGTAGCGCAGGTAGGGGGCGTTCTGGTGGTCGCTGAGGAGGCAGTCGATTTCCAGACGGTAGGTGTCGGAAAGGCGTAGGCCGGTGCGGGTAAGTATCTGCATCATTAGCCGGTGCGGTTGCTCCAGTTGCGCGAGAGCCTTGGTGTCTTCAATCTGGGCCATGATGAATTCCGGGAGCGCCCGGGGAAGAGCTGCAGTGCGGCGGGGGTGGTCGCTGGAACGGATTGCGGCAGATGGCGGCAGGTCTGGTTGCCAGTTGTTTTCGCGGATAGCGCGGAGGAACAGGGCTGTTGAGCTGAGCGAGTAGCTGCGGCTAGCCGGGCTCAGGCGGAGCCGAAGCAGGAGGTTGAGGTAGACCTCGATGCTTTCTCTGGTGAAATTCTGCACCGTTCCCTTGGCGCCGGCATGTTCGGTGAAAGCGTCAGCCAGGCGGTGAAGGGCTGTCATGTCCCGGTTGAGTTGGGAGTAGCTCGTGCTTGTTGAGATCCGCCACCGCATGAAACGCTTGGCAAGCATCTTTAGCCACGGCTGCGGGATGGTGCCGAACCGCAATATGCCCTGCTGGCCGGTCCGGCCTCGGAAGCCCATGATCTCGAGCCGCCAGGCATCGCGTTCGAACTCGGAGGACGCATTAGGCGGTTCCAGGAAGTGTTCCAGTGCCGCGTGCAGGGCAGCGTGCGCCCGTCGCATTTCCTTGGAACCCTTCTGGATTTCGGCGCTTTCTAAGGGCAGCTCCGTGAGCAATGACCCGGCCTCCAGTTGCCTCAGAACTTTGATCAGGTCGCGTAGGTCTTGTAACCGGAAGCGTCGGCCGTTCCGTGGGCTGGATGCCAACAGTTGAAGTGATAAGGCCAGCTCGACCCGGAGCCTTTCTGGCAGGCCGGTGAGGTCGATTTTTTCAGGATTGGTCTTGGGGCCCGACATGGTCCTGAATTCATCGAGTGTGGGTTGGCCGAGCTTGTTCCACCGGCCGAGGTGCGTCTGGCAGAGCTGTCTGGTGCTAAGGAACCGGGCGCACCCGTCGATGCTGCAGATCGGGTACAAATTTGCCGTCAGTTCCGGGTCATCAAGGACTATCACTGCGGCGTCGAAGCGTGGTGATAGGGCGACGCGCATGCGTGGCAGGGCGTCACCGGGGCCGGCAGAGACGCCCCTTGTTCTAGGCGGGTTCATCTTGTGCCCTGTTCCAGGAAGGGGATTCATTGCTGGTCTCCGGGCGTTGAGGAACCCACCCTGCCGCAGCCAGCGCCTTCCGCAGGTGCTGGACGTCAATATGTGAGTACGTGTCGATCGTAGTAGCGACGGATGAGTGGCCCAGAAGCTTCTGGACGACCTCCGATGGGACGTTGCTGCGAAGCAAGTCTGTGGCATAGGTGTGGCGGAACTGGTGCGGCGTGAAGTGGAAACCTGTGCGGGCACGCAGGCGGGCGACCAGATCAAGGACACCCTGGTAGGTCATGGGACGGCCCACGGGCTCGGCCCAAAGATTCACGAAAACGTAGTCGCAATCCAGTGTCCCGTACTCCTCGAACAAGTAGTCCGCGAACAGCCGCACCAGGCCGGGCTGGATGGGAATGTCGCGGTCACCAGTTTTTGCCCTGGCGTTATTGGCGTTCTGCCGGAAACGGACCTTCACGAGGCACTCCGCAGAATCCAGGTCACTGTGACGAAGGCCAAGCGCTTCACCGATCCGCATTCCCGTCCCGGCCAAGAGGGCGAACAGCAACCTGTCCCGCAGGTGGTCGCAGGCCTCCAGAACCGCCGATACCTGTTCTGGGGTGAGCATTCGTGGCGTTCTAGCCGGCACCCGCCGCTTCAATTCCTTCCCCGGCCGCCCCGGGCCGCCCAGATGCGCAAGCAACGGTTTCCATGATCTTCCGCCGCCATGACGGTTCGTCAGCGCCGGGAACTCCAAGACCTCCCCATGCTGATGATGGAACCGGTAGAACGACCCGACGGCGGAAAGCTTGCGATTGATCGTCGCGGCCGAACAATGCTGCGCCCCAACGGCCAGCCGCCGCATTTGTCCCCCTCTCTCACTGGGAGCCAACTGCAGCCAGTTAGCGAAGCGGCCAAGGTCCTCCAGCTGCACGTCACGCCACTGGACCTGGCACCGTTCAAGGAAGGTGAAAAAGTCTCGCAGGTCGAAGGCATAAGACCTAACAGTCCCAGGTGACCGATCAACCGCGTCCAAATGGGTCAGGAAACGGTCGACCGGAGCCACAACATCGTATGAGGGATCGGTGACGGTCCACGACTCCCCGCCATCGCGCTGAAGCACTCGCTGAACGGACCAGGGCATCGCGGCTCCTTGGAAGCAGGTTCGTGTGATGGCATCCGGTCTAACAGGCCCAATTGACTGAACCGTGAACTCGTGGACAACACTCCAGATAACACTCCGCGAAGCCGGGCGTGACTGTCGTAGGCCACCCGTAGGCTACGTCAAAGACATCCAGCCGAAGGCTGAAGGAAACATATTTTCGAATAAAGGTGTGTTGTGGGCGTTATTGTCGGTCCCCGCGTGATAGACGCGGGCGCCTCTTTGTTCTCGGTGCTGATCTCGCCGGTGGCGGTGGCGGCGGGTTTTCCGTCTCCGGCACAGGACTACTTCGACGGCAGGATCGATCTCAACGCGCACCTGATCAAGGACATCACTAGCACCTTCGTGGTCCGCGTCACGGGGATTTCCATGGAGGGTGCAGGCATCAGCGACGGAGACGAACTGATCGTCAACCGCGCCCTTGAGCCCAAGGACGGCTCCGTGGTGATCGCCGTGCTGGACGGGGAACTGACCGTGAAGCGCCTCCGCATCACCCCCACGGGCGTGGTGCTGCAGGCCGAGAACCCCAAGTACCCGGACATCCATGTTCCCGCGCTGTCCGAGCTGACCATCTGGGGTGTCGCCACCAGATGCCTGCACCACGTTTGAGGGCCACAATGGGTGGGAAGTGCTGTGGCTAAGCCTGTCCCCATGCGGCGGATGCCGCAGATCGCGCACGTGGACGTCAACTGCTTCTATGCCTCCGCCGAGCGCGCATTCGACCCCTCACTGGAGGGGCGCCCGCTGGTAGTGCTGTCCAACAATGACGGCTGTGCGGTGACCCGTTCCCCGGAAGCGAAGGCACTTGGCATCACCACCGGCGAACCGTGGTTCAAGCTCGCGCCCCGGGCCAAGGAGTGGGGCCTGGTGGCAAAATCCAGCAACTATGAGCTGTACGGGGACATCAGCGCCCGGGTGATGGAGCTGCTGGGCAGGTACTCCGCCTGGCTGGAGATATACAGCATTGACGAGGCATTCCTGGGCGTGAAGGGCGGCCCGGGAGAGCTGTTGGCCCTGGGCTGCAGGATGAAAGAGGCAGTACGGCGGCATGTGGGCGTTCCCGTGTGCGTGGGCATCGCACCCACCAAGACCTTGGCAAAACTGTGCAACAAGTGGGCCAAGAACAATCCCGCCTTCGGCGGAGTCTGCCTGTGGGAATCCGTTCCGGCGGAGGTGCGGGAGGGTTTGATGGCCCGGCTGCCGGTGGACGAGATCTGGGGCATTGCCGGGCGGCTGACAAAGCGGCTCAACGTGCTGGGAATCTTCACTGCCAAGGACCTTGTTGGGGCGGATCCGGTGATGATCAGGGACAAGTTTTCGGTGGTGGTGATGCGCACCGTCCTGGAACTGCGCGGCACGCCCTGCATTCCCATGGAGGAAGAGCGGATTGGCCGCGACCAGCTGATCTTCTCCCGCTCTTTTGCCACTCCTGTGACCACCGTCGCCGGGCTTCGGGAGGTGCTCAGCGTCTACGGGCAGCAGGCGAGCGCCAGGCTCTCAAAGCATAGGCTGCAGGCAAAGGTCCTGACGGCGTTCGCTGCCACGTCCCCCTTCCGGGATAACGAACAGTCCTACCCCTCGGTGTGCGTCTCACTGCCCATGCCCACGGCGGATCCGTTGCTGCTCACCAAAGCCGCGCACACACTGTTGCCCCACATCCGGGAAGGACTCCGGTATGCCAAGGCAGGCCTCATGCTCACCGACCTGCGGCCCACCGGAAACCAGCCGCCGCTGGAGCCGTTCGAAAACCCGCATGAGGAACGCGGCATCGGGCCGCTGCTGGAGGACGTGAGCCGTCGCTTCGGCCGTGGCTCGATCGGACTGGGGCACGCAGGGATCAGGTCCGGCCTGGACTGGACCATGAAACGGGACATGCGCTCGCCCCGGTACACCACGCACTGGGACGAACTCCCGTTGGTAAAGGCGGCCTGAAAGAGGCCCCGCCGCCGGCTGAAGGCGCGGCCTCTTTCCTGGAGGCGGGACCTGTCTAGGCTCGGGACCTGTTTTGGATGAAGTGGAAGATCAGGACGACCACTGCGACGACCAAAAGGATGTGGATGAGCCCGCCGCCGATGTTTGCGAGCAGGCCGAGAAGCCAGAGAACAGCGATGATAATGGCGATCCAAAGCAACATGAGAGTCTCCTTGACTAGTTTTACAAAGTCCCCATGCGGTGCACGTACCCACCAACGCGGCAGGCAAATCAGGGTGGCGGGTACTGAACACCCCGGCGGTTACCCGGGCACATTTCGGCCCTGAATCAAGACGTCCTGCGACGGGTGGTGACGTCCCGCTACGCCGTGTTGAGCGTTCGCGACGCCCTGTGAACGCCTGCTACAGCATCGATTGTGGGGTTTCCGGGTGCTCCGTAATCTCGTCTCAACATCGGCCCAGCAAAGGATTCCCCATGGCAAACCCGCAGGACAGCAATCCCCAGAACGCGCACGGCTCCACCCGCATCGTCGCCGGCCAGTCAGCCAGGCCCACGCGCCCCGTCGGCCTCAAGATCGGCATCGCGGCCGCCGTCCTGGCCCTCCTTGGCGGGGGCGCCGCCGTCGCCTCCTCCGTCAACAGCGGCACCCCGGCCCCCGCGCAGGACACTGCTCCTTCCGGCAGCCCCGCCGCCGAGCTGAAGCTCGGCTATTTTGGAAACGTCACGCACGCCCCCGCACTGGTAGGCGTCAACAAGGGTTTCATCGCCGACGAGCTTGGGAGCACCAGGCTCAGCACCCAGGTTTTCAATGCCGGCCCCGCAGCCATCGAAGCCCTGAACGCAGGTGCCATCGACGCCACCTACATTGGTCCCAACCCGGCCATCAACTCCTTCGTCAAGAGCCAGGGCCAGTCGATCAACATCATCGCCGGCGCCGCAGCCGGTGGGGCGCAACTGGTGGTCAAGCCGGAAATCAGCTCCGCCGCCGACCTCAAGGGCAAGACGCTCGCTTCCCCGCAGTTGGGCGGCACCCAGGACGTGGCCCTGCGCGCATGGCTCTCATCCCAGGGCTACAAGACCAGCGTGGACGGCAGCGGCGACGTCGCCATCAACCCCACGGAGAACGCCCAGACGCTCAAATTGTTCCAGGACGGAAAGCTCGACGGCGCGTGGCTGCCTGAGCCGTGGGCGTCACGCCTGGTGCTGAATGCCGGCGCGAAGGTGCTGGTGGACGAAAAGGACCTCTGGGACGGCTCGCTGTCCGGCAAGCCGGGCGAGTTCCCCACCACCATCCTGATCGTCAACCAAAAGTTCGCGGCAGACCACCCGGACACCGTCAAGGCACTCCTGAAGGGCCACGCGAAGTCCGTCGAATGGCTCAACAGCGCTTCAGTTGGCGACAAGGCCACCGTCATCAATGCAGCCCTCAAGGAAGCAGCCGGCGCCGAACTGAAGGCGGATGTCATCGACCGCTCCCTGAAGAACATCGTCTTCACCGTTGACCCGCTGGCCGGAACCTACCAGAAGCTCCTGGCCGACGGCGTGGCCGCCGGCACCACCAAGCAGGCCGACATCAACGGGATCTTCGACCTGCGGGCCCTCAACAGTGTCTCGAACGGAATCACCTCGGCCGCCGGGCTCGGCAAGGAGTAAAGCCTCATCGATTGCTCCGTAGATGTCGTTTTGACCCCTCATAACGACAATTACGGAGCAATCGATTTGCCGCGGGCCGCCTTTCTTGCCTAAATCCTGCGCCTTTCCCGCGCCAAGGGTGGGCAGCGCGCCAATAGGCTGAGGGGGTTGCCCTTCGGCGGGCTGCGAAAGACTGGGGGATGCCGGTGCACGGTTTTGGGACAGACAGGGATCAGTTGTCGGATACACCGGGCTTTCTGCCGGCAAATGTCCGCCGTTCCCCAACCGGACGGATCCCTCAGTGGGCCATTGATGAAGCATTGGGTAACACTGAGGCGCCCGCGCCGTGGCGCAATACGGAACCTCCTCAGCCCGGCCGCAAGAGGTTCCGCCGCCGGCCAAGGAAACTACGGCGCCAGCCCAAGCGGTCGGTACGGTTCAGCGCGGTGTTGGGGATCGCCCTGGTGGCCTGCCTGTACTTCACACCGGCGCTCTTCGACCGCATGGTTCTTCCTGTCTTGGCTCCATACCTGCCCGGGGCGAAGATGCCGCCGCCGGGATACGAAGCAGCTGCCGCGCCGTTGGGCACACCACCCGCAAGCACGGGCTCTACCGCCTTTGTGCTGCAGGAGTCGCCGAAAGAAGGCCAGCGGCTGGTCGCGTACGATCCGTGCCGCCCGGTCCATTACGCTGTCCGGCCGGACAACGCGTTGCCGGGTGGTGATGTCCTGGTCCGGGAAGCAGTGGCGGCAGTCTCCCAAGCATCCGGCCTGCAGTTTGTCGATGATGGACCAACCACGGAAGCGCCGTCTGATGACCGGTCAGCCTTCCAGCCTGACCGCTACGGAAAGCGGTGGGTGCCGGTGCTCATCGCCTGGTCAACACCCGTTGAGACGCCCGGCCTTGCAGGAAATGTTGCCGGCCTTGGCGGCAGCGGCTACGTGGAGGCCGCCGGGCAGCCCCTGATCCTCGAAGCCGGCCAGGTGCGCCTTGATGCTCCTGATCTTGCCGGCATCATGGCGAGCAGGCCGGACGGCGCGGCGGAGGTGCGCGCCATCATCATGCACGAGCTCGGACACGTGCTGGGCCTGGACCACGTCGATGATCCAACCCAACTGATGCACTCCGAAAACATGGGTGTTCTGGACCTCGCCGACGGCGACCGGGCCGGTCTGGCCCTGCTGGGCAGCGGACCCTGCGTCCCGCAGCTTTGACGAGCGCCTAACCCTCCTTTAACGCGGCCCCGTGCAGCTCCTCCCGGGTGGGCGGGTTGGCGCCCGGGCGGGACACCGTGACAGCGGCGGCGCAGGCGGCGTGTGCCAAAAGTTCAGTCAGGCCCTCGACAGGAAGATCGCGCAGGTCCTGCCGGTTCTGGGCGCCGTCCAGCTCCCGGTCCACCAGGCCTGACAGCAGCGCCGCCATGAAGGAATCCCCCGCCCCCACGGTGTCCGCCACCTCCACCTTTGGGGCGGCCACGGATGCTTCCCCGGCACGGCACACACCCCACGGCCCGTCCGCACCGCGGGTGACCACCACCATCGCCGGACCTTCTTCCCCGCCCAGCGCCAGCCACTTACGGGCCGAATCCAGCACGTCCTGTCCCGGGTAAAGCCAGGCCAGGTCCTCATCCGAGGCCTTGACCACGTCGGACAACGTGACAAACTTTTCAGCCTGCTCCCGGGCGAAGTCCACGTCCCTGATGATGCTGGGCCGGCAGTTGGGGTCAAAGCTGATGGTGGCGGACGGGTGCGCGTATTCGACGGCGGCCAGCACCTCGGTGGCACCGGGCACCAGCATCGTGGCAATGGAACCGGTATGCACCAGGGTGGTTCCCTGCAGCATGAAGCCAAGCCGGTCTGCCAGGTGCGGCAGCGCCCAGGCGAGGTCGAACGTGTAGGTGGCGGCGCCGTCGTCGTCAATCAGTGCGGTGGCCACGCTGGTGGGCAACTCGTCCGGGGGCAGCGGCAGCATGACCGAACTCGCGCGCAGGTGCGCGGCCACCGAGTCGCCGTACGCGTCCCGGCCGTAACGGCCGATGAACTGCACCGGGTGGTCGAGCCGGGCCAGGCCAACTGCGACATTCAGGGGACCTCCGCCCACGTGGGCCTCAATTCCCGAGGCGCGCTGGACAACGTCAACAAGGCCTTCGCCGATCACTGTGAGCATGGTCATACTCTGCCAGAAAGACGGCGGCGTCAGCAGTTCGTGTCAGTGCAGCAGCTGCCGCACCAGTTCCCGGCACGACACATACGCTTCCGCGGCGGGATCGATCAGTGCGAAATGGTCCCCCGGTACCGTGACCAGCTGCGCCGGGACGGGCCCGGAACGGCTTGCGTCCACGTAGGTCGTGGACATGACCAGGGGAACATCCTCATCTTCGGTTGTGTGGACGGCGTAGACGGGAACGTCCAGGGGCAGCGCCACCATGGGGTCGGCCATGCGGTGGCGCCCCGGGAAGTCCGACGGCGGCCCGCCCAGCAGATTGCCCACCGCACCGTTGCTGAGGCGCAGCCTTTCGGCCTCGGCCAGGTTGAGCACGCCGGACTGGCTCACCACCCCGGTGAGGCGCACGCCGTCGGCCCCGTTCTCCACCTCGCGGGCTTCCGCCGCCCCAAGCCGGTCCAACCGGTTCCGGCCCGCGGCCCACACCGCCAAGTGGCCGCCGGCCGAGTGCCCCAGCGCCACCACCCTACCCAGGTCCAGCGAGTGCGGCCCTGCGAGCGCGGCAAGCTTGTCGATGCCTGCCAGGATGTCCTGGAACGTGCCCGGCCAGCCGCCGCCGTTGCCGGCACGGCGGTACTCCAGGTTCCAGGCGGCCATGCCGTGTTCCGCGAGGTCTCTGGCCAGCGGCTCCCCAAGCTCGGCCCCGTACGTGGAGCGCCAGTAGCCGCCGTGGATCACCACCACCACGCCCCGGTGTTTACCGCCGGCCGGAAGATCCGGTAGGAAAAGCTCGCCCCACTGGCTGGGGTCCTGGCCGTAGTCATAGCGGTGGCGTTGCACCCTGCCGACACTACAGGCGGGCGCCGTGGCCACGGTGTCAGACTGGCCCACTTTTGGACGGCAGCCGGCGGCGGGACCTTGGATTTCCCAAGGTCCCGCCGGCATAACTGGGCCAGTGTGGGCATTGCCGCCGTTTCCGTTTAGCCGGTGGCCGTTGTGGGCACGGTTCCTGGCATGGAAGAGGCTGAAGTAACCACCCAGGAATCCACTGTTGAGGAGTGGACACGCGCGCTGGCGGAGTCCACGGGGTCGCCAGGTGGTGGCGCGGGGACCGGCCTGATGCTGGCGGTGGCGGCGTCGCTGACGTCGATGGTCGCCGGTTACAGCGGCGACGGGGAGGACGACGGCGGGGAGCCGGCCGGGATTCGGACGCGGGCCCAGGCGCTGCGCCGGGAAGCCCTGCGCCTGGCAGATGACGATGCATCCGCCTCCAAGGCTTTCGGTGCCGCCTTCCGCCTGGACCCGGGCGAGGAACGGGACGAGGCGATCCGCCGGGCATCCGTGGAGGCCGCGGCGTCCTCTGCTGTCCTTGGCGAGCGCGCCATCGGAGCCGTCGATGACCTCGCCTGGCTGGCCATCAACGGCAACCGTGCGCTGGTCGCGGACGTCGTGGTCGCGTTCGGTGCCCTCCGCGCTGCCGTGGCCGGTGCCCGCACGAATGTCAGTTTCGATCTCGGGTCCCTTCGGTCCACCGGGGCCACGTTGGAGCAGGTCCGTCAGCAGCATCCGGACTTGTGGGCCGCCGTCGAGCAACTCAATGAAGCCATGGACCGCATCGACAGCCTGACCGCCGGCATCGACCACCGCGCCGCCCCGACAGACGCGGCCTGAGCAGCGCAAACATCCGACCGCTTCCTGCTGATTGCGTTCTTGAAGTGGTTGGACTCTGCCGTACGGCTGTGCTTATGGTGGGCAGCATTGTTGCAGGTGAGCCTGGGGGAGGCGTTCTGGATGAAGTCAAAACTCACTGTTTGGGCTTTTCTCCGCCTCCTTTTGCTCGCCGTGGCGGCAGCCGCATCGTGGATTGCCTTGTCCGCCGCGGGAGCGTCCGCTGATTCCTCCCCTCCCGGTGGCCCGCTTCCGGTGCCCGGCCAGGCCGCGGTGGCATCGGTCACCACCGTCACCCATCGGGCCACTGACGTCCTGGCGCCAGCGGAATCCGGACCGGTAAGCGCTCCGGCCACTCCGCCACCTGCCGCATTGCCGCCCCTCCGCCCGGTGGTGGAGGATGTCAGCGCCTCGGCCGACGACGCGCTGCAGGCTGTTCCGGTGGTCAGTACGGTAGTGCCGGCAGGAGCCGTGGCGACGGTGGTGGATCCGGCCGTTGGCACTGTGGATGGCGTTATGGGCGAAACCGTGGGGACCGTCGTTCCCGTTACCCCCGGGCTTACGACGGCGGCGCCGCCGCTCCCGGCCGGTGCTGACGTTCCGTCGGCCAGTGATGGCGTGCCTGCACAGCCAGCTGAACTCGCGGCCGGGACCACCGGCGCTGCACCGGCTGCCGTGCAGTCCCTCCACGAGATTCCCGCGCCCCGCCAATCGTTCTACAGCCACGGCCCGGCGTGCGACCCCCGGATAAGGCCCGCTGCCGGGACTCCGCTGGCGTCGGGAGCGGATCCGCAAAGCCGGCCGTTCCACGGGCCGGCTGATCCGACGCCTATCGTTCCGGGTGCCACCGGCGCCAGCAGCGCGTCCGGCGGTGGTGTTACCGCCGTTCCCGCATGGCTCAGCGTCCATGACCTGCAGGTCCCGGCGGCCCGCACAGCCGCCATCAAGGGCGGTTCGAGCACTGCCCCGGCACCGGTGTCCTTCGACCCCGGATCATCTCCTGACTAGTTGAGGCCCCTTCCCGCCCAGCGCGAATGAGCCAATCCCCGGGCTAAGCAGTAGGCCCGAACCAACTTTCAGGAGAACTCCAAATGATGCACCGCACTATCCGTGGATGCCTGCTCAGCGCCGTCATCGCAGGCGGCCTTCTGGCTGCCAACGGCGCAGCCGCCCATGCCGCTGACCACACCGCGCCCTTCCCGGGCGGTGCCGCCTCTTACGTTGTCCAGCCGTTTGCCGGCAGTACCCGCGTCCCGGCAGCGGCCGGGACCGCCGCACCGGCAGTGGCCAGCGCCTCTGAGTCCAAGACCCTGGCCGACACCGGCGTCAACAGCGGACTGCTGGTGGTCGGGCTGCTGTTCCTGGCCTTCGGAGGACTGCTGGCACTGATCCTGGGCAGGAAGCGCGGCTGATCCAGTCCCGGCGAGGCAGGGACTGGACCGCGGGAGCGCCACGGGTAGCGTAAGGAGAACCCAGCTACCAGGAAGGGCCGCGAATGGCACGCGTCTTCATCACCGGATCCACCGACGGGCTTGGCCTCGCAACTGCAGACACGCTGCTGCAGGACGGCCACGACGTCATCGTGCACGCGCGGTCCTCCCTGCGGGTCCCCGCAGTACAGCACCTGCTGGACCGCGGGGCAAAATGCGTTGTCGGAGATCTCGCCGTCCTGGCCGAGGTCCGGCAGATCGCGGAGGACGTCAACGGGATCGGCGGGATCGATGCCGTCATCCACAACGCCGGCGTCCTCAGCGGCACGGCGCTGCTACCGGTGAACGTCGTGGCCCCGTACCTCCTGACGGCACTCATCCCCGGCCCCGGCCGGCTCATCTACCTGAGCAGCGGCATGCACCGGGGCGGCGACACCGGTTTGGACGGCCTGGACTGGACAGGGCGCACGACGACGGCCTCCTACTCCACCACCAAGCTGCACGTCACTGCGCTGTCGGCTGCGGTGGCCCGGCTGGTGCCGGGCGTCGCCAGCAACGCGGTGGATCCCGGCTGGGTGCCCACCCGGATGGGCGGCCGGTCGGCTCCGGACAGCCTGGAACTGGGCCACCGCACGCAGGAGTGGCTGGCCACCAGTGATGACCCCGAAGCATTGTCCAGCGGCGGCTACTGGTACCACCAGCACCGGCAGGCCCCGCACCCGGCTGCCAACGACCCCCAGTTCCAGGACGCCCTGCTCACGCAGCTCGCGCAACACACCGGGGTGACCCTGGACGCGCTTACCTAAACCCATCCGTTGCTCCGTAATTGTCGTTTTCACGCGCGAAAACGACAATTACGGAGCAATCGATGGGTGGGTCGGCGGGCAGTTGATGCGGTTAGGGCGTACCGAGGCGGCGTTCGACGTCGGCCGCTTCCGGATACGCCGCCTGCGTCCCTTTGCGGGTGGTCGCCAGCGCCGCGGCAACGGAGGCGAACGCGGCAGCATCCGCCAGCGCATCACCCGCTGCCAGCCGGACGGCAACTGCTCCGGTGAAGGCGTCGCCCGCGCCGGTGGTGTCCACGGCCCCCACCGTGGTGGGCTGGACGCGGGTCACCCGGGCGCCGGGAGAAGCCAGCGAATCCAGCACCACGGACCCCCGCGAACCCAGCGTCACCAGCACCTGCCGGATCCCCCGGCCGGCAAACCGCTCCCGCACCGCGTCCCACTCCCCGGCCGGAGCCTCCGCCCCGGGAATGGCAGAAGCCAGGAACAGCGCGGCCTCATGCGCGTTGACCAGCAGGACGTCCGCCAACCCGGCCAGGGCTGACGGAACCTCCGCGTAAGGCGACAGGTTCAGCAGAACCGTGGCGCCGGCGTCGTGCCCTGCCTGGGCAGCAGCCAGCACCGTGTCCATGCTGACCTCCAGGCAGAGGCTCACCACGGCGGCCCCCTCAAGGACCTCCGCCGCGCCGGCCACGTCCGCCGGGGACAGGGTGCCGTTGGCGCCGGCCGAGATGATGATGTTGTTCTCGCCGCGGGCGTCCACGGCGATCACGGCGACACCAGTGGGCTCGCTGGACGTGCGCACGTGGCTGACGTCCACGCCTGCGCCGGCCACCGAGGCCTCGAGCATGTTGCCGTTGGCGTCCTCCCCCACCGCACCCACCAGGCTGACGTGGCCGCCCAGCCGCGCTGCGGCCACGGCCTGGTTGGCGCTCTTGCCGCCGGGATTCACGGCGAACCCGTTGCCCTGCACGGTTTCGCCGGGCTGCGGAAGCCGCTCGCAGTAGATGGTGAGGTCCGCGTTCAGGGAGCCGACGACGACGATCCGGCCAGAAGCGGCGGCAGCACTCACGGTGCCACCTCGGCCTCAACCGGCTTGGGGATCAGCAGCGACGCCGCAAACGCTGCCACGGTCAGGGCCAGGCCAACCACCACGACGGTGAGGTATGACGCCGTCGCGTCGCCGAACGCCGACGTCGCCACCAGCACGGCGGGCAGGATCAGGAAACTCAGCCCTGCGCCCAGGTTGAAGGCGCCCGCGTTCATGCCGGGAAGAAAGCCGGGGTTGCCGGTGGGCGAGAGGACAACGCCGAGTCCATTGAGCATGATGTTGACCGTACCGGCGTACATGATGCCCAGCAAGACTGTTCCGGCGATCATCATCGGCAGGCTGTGCAGGCCCAGGAACGCGATGACGGCGAGCGCGGCGATGCTGCCCAGCAGCCCGATCCGCAGCACCTTGGTGTACCCGAGGACGGGTGCCAGCCTGCCGCTGAGCGGGCCCACCAGCCAGCCCAGCAGGGCGTACGGAGTAAGGATGATCAGCGACATCTCGGTGGGTCCCACGCCGAACCCCGGCGAGGCGGCCTGGACGTAGGCGGGCACGATGCCGTTGATCACGGCGAAGATGCCGGTCATGGTCAGGGTGGTGGTGAGCAGCGGGGCCCAGGTTGCGCGCTGGCGCAGGTGCACGGTTTCCACCATGGGCTGGGCGGCGCGCTGTTCGGTGCGCCAGAACGCGAAGAACGCGACGGCGGACACCAGCACCAGGGCGAGGCTCAGCATGAGCGTGCCGGAGTCGAAGCCGGCCACAAGCTTGGCGGCCTCGTTCAGCGCGGTCAGCAGGGCCCCCACGGCCACCACGATGAAGAACACGCCCCGCCAGTCCATGCGGGTGCCGGCGCCGGGCTTGCTCTCGGTGGCGAGGAACATGATGAGGGCGGTGGCCGCGACGGCCAGGACCACCATCAGCCAGAAGATGCTGCGGAAGCCGAAGTGCTCGGCGAAGTAGCCGCCCACGAACGAGTCCACACCGGCCACGCCGCCGTTGACGGCAGTAATAAGGCCCATCAGGGTGCCGTACTTGCGCGGGTTGCTGACGGCGGAGCGCAGCATGATCAGGCAGAGCGGGACGGTGGGTCCGCTGACGCCCTGGATGATGCGGCCCACGAACAGCCACGTGATGTCCGGCGCGAGCGCGGCGATGACGGAGCCCACGGCCATGAGCAGCATCATGCCCACCAGGACCTTCTTGCGGCCGATGATGTCGCTCAGGCGCGGCAGGAACAGGGAGAACAGCGCGGCGGCGGTGAAGAACCAGGTCTGCGAGAGCCCGATCAGGGCCTGGTCCGCCTTGAGTTCCCGGCCCATGGTCACCAGGGCGGGGCTGAGCATGGAGGCGTTGAGCTGGAACGCCACGCAGGCGGCCAGCAGGGCGGTCATGAGGGCGGCGATGTTGCCGCGGCCGGTCTTGGTTTCAGTCATGGTTGCGGTGGCCATCTACTTGACCCCTCCGGTGGTGAGGGAGGCACTTTCCGGGCGTACGACGTCGGCCGTGTTGCCTTGGGTGGGCGCCGCGCCTCGGCGCGGGTCGCCGTCGTCCGCTTGGGTGTTGCTGTTTTTGTCGCCGGTGCCGGGCTCGCCGATGCGGACCAGTGCGTCGGTGACGAGGTCCCAGAACCGTGCGTGGTCCAGGTCCACGGCCACGCTGGTGTGGCAGTCGGCGGGGGCCGGGGCGCGGAAGTCCGCCACGGTCATGCCCAGGGTCAGCGTGCCCTGGAGTTCGATGTTGACGGGGACCTTGCGGGTGCTGACGATGCTGGGGTCGATGACGTACGCGACGGCGCAGGGATCGTGGACCGGCGGGTAGTCGAAGCCCTGGGCGTCCTTGTAGGTGTGGGCGAAGAAGTCCATCAGCTCGGTGACGAATTTCGCCGGGCCGGTGCCGATGGCGGCGATCTTCTCCACTACCTCCGGGGTGGCCAGCGCCTGGTGGGTGAGGTCCAGGCCCACCATCACCACGGGCCACTTTTCGTTGAAGACGATGTGCGCGGCTTCGGGGTCGATGATGATGTTGAATTCGGCCACGGCGCTCCAGTTGCCCACGTGGTAGCCGCCGCCCATGAGGACCAATTCCCTGACGCGTTCCACGATGCGCGGTTCCTTGCGGGCAGCCAGGGCGATGTTGGTCAGGCCGGCGGTGGGGACCAGGGTGACGGTGCCGGGCTCGTGCGCCATGACGGTGTCGATGATGAGGTCGACGGCGTGGCGCGGGTCCAGCTCGATGGTGGACTCAGGGAGGGCGGGGCCGTCCATGCCGGACTCGCCGTGGATGTCCGGTGCGGTTTCGATGCTGCGGACCAGCGGGCGGGGGCAGCCGGCGGCGAAGGGGACGCCGGTGATGCCGGCGATGGTGCCGACGGCCAGGGCGTTGCGGGTGACTTTTTCGAGGGTCTGGTTGCCCACCACCGTGGTGACGGCCAGCAGTTCGATGTTGGGGTTGCCGTGTGCCAGCAGCAGGGCCACGGCGTCATCGTGGCCGGGGTCGCAGTCCAGGATGATCTTCCGGGGTTCAGGCTGGTTCTTCCGGGGCTCGCTGGTGCTGGTCCGGGGATTTGGTTCCACGATGGTGCTCCACGTCATTGGGGCCCTGCCTCACGGCAGGGGTTCTAAGTCTTCCGCGAGTGATCATGGCAGGGTTTTGCGGTGCACGTCAAGCGCTTAACGTGACGTCCGCTGTTGCCGCACGTCAAACGCTTGATGCCATATGCGACAAGGAAGGGAACGCTGCTCGCCTTGCAAGCCTTTCGGGGCCGGGACCTGTGTGCGCCGGTGCCTACTACGATCAAAGTATGGATTCCGGGGAACAGGTGCAGCAGCAACGGCCACGGCCGCGGCGGGTGACGGCGGCGATGGTCGCCGCGCGGGCCGGCGTTTCGGTGGCCACGGTGTCGCTGGTGGCCAACGGCAAGACGGCCGGCCGCGTGGCCGAGGACAACATTTCCCGGGTGCGGGAGGCCATTGCGGAGCTGGGGTACGTGGTGGACGGGATCGGCAGTTCCCTGGCCAAGGGCGTCAGCTCGATCGTGATCCTGGTGGCGCCGGATATCTCCAACCCGTTCTTCGCCAAGGTGATCGCAGGTGTGCGGGAATCGCTGGGCCCGCAGTACCAGCTGCTGCTGTCCGTCACCGAGGCCGGCGAGTTTCCGGAGGCCGACGACGTCCGGCGGCTGATGTCCCTCCGCCCGGCGGGGCTGCTGGTGGACGCACCCAACGCACGGTTCCTCGAAGACCTCGCGTCGCCGTCGCCCCTTGTCCTGCTTGATGCGCCGGGGCTGGAGTCCTACGCGCCCTCCGTGAACCTTGATGTGGCCAGCGGGGCGCGCCAGCTGGCGGCGCACCTGGCTAATGCAGGGCACAGGGAAGCGGCCTACGTGGACAGCGTGACCGGCACCGAGACGTTCGCGGTCCGGCGCGCGGCGTTCCTGGAGGAGGCCGCCTCGCGCGGCATCTCCGTAAGCCCGGAGCGCATTATCAGCACCACCATCGACGTCGGTGCGGCTGCGGGTGCGTTCGCCGAAGCGTGGCCGGAGTGGCAGCGCGCGGGGGTGACCGCCGTCGCCTGCGCCACCGACACCCACGCATACGGGGTGCTGCAGGAAGCGCGCGTGGCAGGGATCCGGATCCCGGAGGAGCTGGCCGTGGCCGGGTTCGACGATCTGCCCTATTCGGCCACCAGCAATCCGGGCCTGACCAGTGTGCACCTGCCCGCCACGGCCCTGGGCCAGAAGGCCGGCGAGCAGCTGCGCGGCCTCATGGAGGGGAAGTCGCTGGGGCACGGCGGCGTCACCCTGGAGACGTCGCTGGTGGTGCGCGGGTCCACTACGGCATCGCCGGCCGGTTCCCTTCCCGCAGCCAGTCATTGAAGAACGCGTCAAGCTCCAGGCCGGAAGCCGCCTCCATCACCTGTTCAAAGTC
This sequence comes from Arthrobacter sp. SAFR-044, assembly GCF_051965175.1. Classification (GTDB taxonomy): domain Bacteria; phylum Actinomycetota; class Actinomycetes; order Actinomycetales; family Micrococcaceae; genus Arthrobacter. Next base: position 5,156 of record NZ_JBQCMK010000014.1, on the reverse strand, counting down.
GTCCGTTGTGGCCGAGGAGTTGCTGTAGCGGTCCAGCCAATCGCTGGCTCCCGCAAAGAACGCCTTGTCCCCCACCTTGGCTCGCAGGGCATGGAGGGCGGCGGCACCCCGGTTGTAAACCTCCGCCGCAAAGAGGTTGTCCCGGCCGGGATCGGCAATGTTCACCGCCCAGAGGTTCTTGCTGTCCAGTTCCGCCACGGTGTCCGCGAATTGCTGCGCCACGGTCGCGTGGCCCGCATGGTCGGCCCACAGCCACTCAATGTAGGTTGCCCAGCCCTCGTTGAGCCAGATGTCCTTCCAATCTGCCGGGCTGACGTCGTTGCCGAACCACTGATGTCCCAGTTCATGGACGACGGTGGCCTCATCGGCAGCCCCTGAATAGAGCGGCCGGGTTTGGGTCTCCAGGGCGTAATCCACGGAATCATCGTCCACAACCGCGCCGAAAGCCTCGAAGGGGTACCGTCCGAACAGGCCGGACAGGAACGTGATCATCTGGGGCTGCAGTGCGAGGGCTGCGGTGGTTTTCTCCAGCTCGGCTCCTGCCACGCCGTCATCCACCGCATTGATGATCGGCAGGCCGTGGGGTCCTTTGGCGTACGTGAGGGTGTAGTCACCGACGCTCGCCGTTGCAAGGTAGCTGGCCATCGGATCCGCCGCTTCCCAGGTCCACGTTGTCCACCCGGCATTGGTTTTGGGCTTGCCGTCGGGCAGGCCATTGGCCACCGCTGTTTTCCCTTCCGGGACCGTGATGTGGAAGGAGTAGGTGGCTTTGTCTTCGGGGTCATCATTTACGGGAAACCATGTGGGCGCGCCATCGGGCTCGTTGACCACCATGGCCCCGTCAGCGGTGGTGACCCAGCCGTAGAGAGCCCCCGTGGTATCTTCCGGCCGTCCCGTGGTCCCGCCGTAGTCGACAGTGATGGTGGTTTTCTGGCCTGCCTTCAGTTTTGTCCGGAGTCCCACGGTGAGCTCCCAGGTGCGGTTGGCGTCATCCTGCACCTGTGTCCAGCCGGAAGGGCCCGCACCGTGGCTGACGTCCTTGCCGTCCACCTCCACCGCCGTCACCGCAAGGCCGCGCAGGTCGAAGTTAAGGCTGTCCAGGTCCTGGGTGGCGCGGAGGGTAATGGTTGCCTCCCCTGCGAGCTTCCCGGCGAGTGCGGCCGGATCCGCCGGCAGAGTGTATTGCAGGGCCAGGTCATAGTGCAGGACGTCGTACCCGCCGTTGCCCGCGTAGGGAAAGTAGGGGTCGCCGCTTCCCGCGGCGCCGTGCCCATACCGGGCCGGGCTGTCCTGGGGTGCTGCCTGCGCCGCGTTGATCCCGGCCGCACCGGCCGCCATAAGTGCCACTGCTGCCGCGGCGATGCGGCGGGTCTTCGTCTGGTTGGTCATGGTTGCAGTCCTGGAAAGTGCGGGCGGCGGGGGTCCCTGCTCACCGCAGCGACGCTCACGCCGCCGGAGGGGAATTGTCGTGTGCCTTCGCGGCGACCAGACCGATGCCGGCGGCTCAACGGCCGCTGCCCCCAGTTGGGAAGGAATCTAGGCCCGCCCGCGCGGCGGGTCAACACTTTGGCCTCCCCCCGGGGCCCCCTTTCGCGTCCCAGGCCCCACCGGGTCGGGAGGCCTGGCGATAGGGGCATCGCGCGGGGCACCCCGGGAGACCAGCCGGCTCCGCGCCGCCGTCGTTCTGTCATACCCCCGCCGTAAGCTGGGACCATGGCGAGTAACTGGGAAAGTCTGGACGCACCGCTGCGTGAGTCGGTGCAGCACAACGTGGAGATCTATGAGCGCGTCCGGCCTGCCCTGAAGCTGGTTACCCGTGATGTCCTGCTGGTTTTGCGGGACATGCTGAAGGACAGCGAGGTCACGCCGCTGTTCGTCACGGGCCGCACCAAGACGGTGGAATCCTTCAAAGAGAAGATCTCGCGCACCGAGGAGCCGCTTGAGCCGGGCGGGCGGAGGCTCCTGAAGTTTCCGGACCCGTTCCGCACGCTTAATGACATGGTGGGCATCCGGGTGATCACCAAGCTGCCGGCGGAGAATGCCGCGGTGGCCAACATCATCAAGCGCCAGCGGCAGCTCTTCGACTGCCGCGGCGACCGTGAAAAGGACATCGGCTCCATCGAGTCCGGCACCTACGGGTATTCGAGCCGGCACCTGATCCTGCGCACCATCCAGAATGAAGCCGTCAAGGAGTACCAGCAGGTCTTCAACCCGGATCTGCAGCCCAACGGCAGCTACTTCTTCGAGTGCCAGATCCGCACCATTTTCGCCCACGCGTGGAGCGAGATTGAGCACGACATCCGGTTCAAGGCAGAGGACCCGCGCGCCTGGACGCCGCACTTCGACCGGCAGTTCACCGCCACCGCGGCCATGCTGGAAACCGTGGAGACGGCGTTCGCTGACCTGCACGAAAGCTACGAGGAAGTGCGCAGCTTCTGGGACATGGATGGCGAGGGCGCGGCCCCGCTCACCCCCAACCGGATCCGGGACGTCTGGCGGACCCTGCTCCCGCACGTGGACCGCAAGGTGGACGATGACTGGGGCTGGGCGGCCGAGCTCCTCGCCGCGCACGGGCTCAACCAGACCATGCAGCTGGCGGGACTGCTCAGCGCCAACCGGATCACGGAGGTCCGCAAGGCCCTGGACCACCGCTACTCCCCCGGCCCGGACCGGCTCCTGGACGACCTGCTGCTCTGGCAGTACGGCACCAAACACATCGATCTCACCGCGGAAGAGCCCGACGCCGTCCCGCACCCGCGGCGCGACAGCCTCCTGCGGCGGTTGCGGCAGATCGAGCGGTACAGGATGACGAAGAAGTAGGGGGGTGGTGGAACCCGTGCGGCTGGTTCTGTCCGGCTTCGGTGCCGTGGGCCGCGCCTTTGCCGATGCTGTCCAGGAGCAGGCTTCTCCGCTGCAGGTTGCTGCCATCCGGGGCCGGGCGGCCGAAGTCTTGCTTGCGCCCGGCGGTGGTGTGCCGGGGCGCTCCTCCTGGGCGCCGGTGCGGTCCATTGAAGAGACGCTGGCCCTTACCCGGGCTGGCGTCCTGGTCCAGGCACTGCCATCCTCGCCCGAAGCTCACTCGCGCGCGTTGCAGGAGGCGCTTGCTGCCCTGAGGGGTGGCGTGGATGTGGTGACAGCCACCAAGAGCCACATCCTGAGCCACTGGCGGGACCTCGAACGTGCGGCCGGGGAAGGTGGGAGCCGGATCCGTATTTCCGGAGCCACCGGAGCGGCGCTTCCCACTGCGGACATGGCCCGTGTTGCCGTGAGGGGCATGGGTTGCAACGCCGTCCGGGCCTGCCCCAACGGCACGTCCACCTTCATCCTGGACGAGCTTTCCCGCGGCGCGGGGCTGGAGTCCGCCGTGCTGGAGGCACAGCGCCGCGGTATTGCGGAGGCAGACCCTTCCGCAGACCTTTCCGGGAAGGACTCGGCCACCAAGGTACGGCTGATCGCCGGGCTTCTCTGGAACTGGGATGTTTCCCGGATTGCCGTGGAGGCGGAGCCGATCGGCTCCACCACGCCTGCCAGGGCGGTGGCCGCCGCTGGGGCAGGACTTCGTTTGCGCGCGGTGGCCGGCGCCTCCCTGGCGCGACCCATGATGGTTACTGTCCGCTTGGAAGAAGTTTCAGCAGCTGACCCGCTTTTCTCCATTGCCGGCCCGGAGAAGGCTGCGGTTTTTAGCTGCCCGGAGGCCGGGGATGTCACTGTGCAGGGCGGGCGGTCCAGCCCGAAGGGGGCGGCACTGGCCATGCAGAAGGACGTACTTAACCTGATCGGGTTGAACGCGCGCGGCTTCCGCTAGCTAGGGGCGTCTTGCGGGCGGTGGCCACCTCGCTGGGGAGGGCCCATCCAGTCTTCATCGGGGCTGCGCCGAGGGCTGGCTCCTGGTCTCGGGAGATCCAGGAGCCAGCCCTCCCTCGGCGGCGGTTTTGGCCGCCACCGGCGATAGCTTCTGCGCTGCTACAGAAATCCCCGACTGCTTCAGGCGCTCACTGACGTTGCCTCGCCTCAAATAACTGTGTGCACCTGTATCAGCTGATGGCGGTCATGACGTTCCAGCCATCGCCCACCTTGATGCGCCACCCGAACAGGCCGTTCCCCTGGCCCGGGTAGGTCCACAGGCTCCCGTTGGTGTCACGGGCAACGAGATCGGGCTCCCCGTCTCCGGTCAGGTCACCCGCCGCGCTGATGGCCGTCATGACGTTCCAGCCATCGCCCACCTTGATGCGCCACCCGAACAGGCCGTTCCCCTGGCCCGGGTAGGTCCACAG
>NZ_JBQCMK010000014.1:0-782 GCF_051965175.1 Arthrobacter sp. SAFR-044 | reverse complement strand
GCTCCCGTTCGTGTCACGGGCAACGAGATCCGGCTCCCCGTCTCCGGTCAGGTCACCCGCCGCGCTAATGGCCGTCATGACGTTCCAGCCATCGCCGACCTTGATGCGCCACCCGAACAGGCCGTTCCCCTGGCCCGGGTAGGTCCACAGGGTGCCGTTCGTGTCACGGGCAACGAGATCCGGCTCCCCGTCTCCGGTCAGGTCCCCTGCGGCGCTGACAGCGGTCATGACGTTCCAGCCGGGCCCCACGTTGATTCGCCAGCCGAAGAGGCCGTTGCCCTGGCCCGGGTAGGTCCACAAGTTCCCGTTGCCGTCCCGGGCCAGCAGGTCGGCCTTGCCGTCACTGGTGAAGTCCCTCGCTCCCCCGGCGGTGGTGAAGGTCCACGTCTTGTCCGAGGCCAGCGGGTTGCCGGCCGTGTCCTTCACGCCACTGGTGCCACCTTTGATGGTTGCCGTGTATGTCGTCCCCGCCGCCAGGTCAGCGTTCGGGTTCAGCGTCGCCACTTTGTTGGTGCTGTCGTAAGTCACGGTGGCCGGGACGGCAGTCGCGCCCGCCGCCAGGGTGAAAGTCGTCGACGTGACAGTGGAGGGGTCTAAGCCCTCGGAGAACGTCGCTGTCACATCGGCAGTAACCTCCACGCCGCTGGCGTCCGCAGCGGGAGACAGGTCCTTCACGGTCGGAGCGGTGGTGTCACCGCTTCCACTGCCGCCGCTGCTGGGACTGTAGTAGTGCCAGTACCGGCTGGTGGCGTTGACATCCGCGAGCACCAGCAGGCCGCTGT
>NZ_JBQCMK010000013.1:0-110292 GCF_051965175.1 Arthrobacter sp. SAFR-044 | reverse complement strand
GCGAGCTTGCCCTTGATATCCCACAACGCCATGTCCACCGCAGCGATCGCCGCCATCGTCACCGGACCCCGCCGCCAGTACGAGGACCGGTACAGGAACTGCCACGTGTCCTCGATCCGGTGCGGATCCTTCCCGATCAGCAACTGCGCCACGTGCTCCTTCAAGTACGCGGCAACCGCGAGCTCACGGCCGTTCAGCGTGGCATCACCAATCCCGGTCACACCATCCTCGGTAGTAATCCGGAGGGTCACAAAGTTCCGGGAAGGGCTGGTGACGAAGACGTCGGCGGCAATGATTTTCATGGCTGGCTTTCGGGTCGGGTTTCTGAAGGTCTGGAACGTGAAGGCAGGAGTCAGCGCACGGTGCTGCCCCGGGCGGCATCAAGCAGGGCCAGTTCGTCGGGCCGGGGCAGCCCTTCCCAGTCACCTCGTGTGCTGACGGCGAAGGCGCCGGCAAGGATGCCGTGGTGCAGGCGGCCGGCGGTATCGACGTCGTCGAGCCGCGCGGAGAGGTAGCCTGCGGTGAAGGCGTCCCCGGCTCCCACGGTGTCCACGCAGGTCACGGCGAGGGCTGGTGCTTCCAGGCGCCCTTCGGCTGTATAGACCGCCGCGCCCGCTGCGCCACGCTTCACCACCACTTCCCTGACCCCGGCGTCGAGCAGCCGTGCCGCTGCGGACGCTTCGTCTGCAACAGTCCCTGCCGCCCCGTTCCCCTCGTGCGGCGGGGCAATCAGGTCGAGCTCGTCGTCGGACGCTATGACGACGGCGGCATGCCGGGCCAGCGGGCCAAGCACGGCACGCGCCTGGTCCCGGGACCAGAGCTTGCTGCGGTAGTTCACGTCGAGGCTGACCACCATGCCTTCATGGGGGGCGCGTTCGGCCGCGTATTCCACGGCGTCCCGGGCTTCCGGGCTCAGCGCTGCCGTGATGCCGGTCAGGTGCAGGATCCGGGCGCCGGAGTCCAGCGCGGCCGCCACGTGCCCGCGCGAGATGCTGGCCCCCGCCGAACCGGCGCGGTAATAGAAGGCCCGGCTGAGGTCGGCCGTGCGCTGCTCCAGGAACATCACGCCGGTGCTGCGGTCCGGGTGGACGCTGTGGTGCAGCTGGATGCCTTCGCCCCGGAGTTGTTTCAGGATGAACTCGCCGTGCGGATCCGCTCCCACCAAGCCGGCCCAGGCGGCCGTGTGGCCAAGGCGTGCAACACCGATGGCAACGTTCGATTCCGCCCCGGCCACCTGCATGGCCAGGGTCCCGCCGGAAGCCAGCGGGCCGGTGGACCGGAGCGAGACCATGGACTCGCCGAAGGTCAGCAGGTCCACAGTCACGAAGGGGTCCCGGTACGGGCAGCGAACTCGGCTGCGAGGCCAAGGAAGCTGCGGGCGCGGCCGCGCATCTCCTCGAGGTCACCACCTGAGGCTGATGTCCCGAACAACGGACCGCCCAGTCCGACGGCGATGGCGCCGGCTTCCCAGTACCCGGCGGCTTCGTTCAGGCCCACCCCGCCGACGGCGATGAAGGGGATGTCCGGGAAGGGATCCCGGACGGCCTTCAGATAACCGGGTCCGCCGATCGAGGCAGGGAACAGTTTGATGGCGGTGGCGCCGCGTTCCATCGCTTCATAGGCCTCGCTGGGCGTCAGCGCCCCGGCCAGGACGGGGATTCCGGTGCTGGCCGCTTCACTGATCGAGGGGGCCAGGGAGGGCGTGACGATGAACTGGCCACCGGCAGCGGTGACGTGTGCGACGTCGGCCTCGCTGAGGACGGTGCCGGCGCCCACCAGGCAGCCCGGCGGGGCAGCCGCGCGGACTTCGCGGATGGCGTCCAGCGCGTTGGGCGTGGTGAGGGCGATCTCCACGTACCGGAAGCCCTCCTCCATCGCCGCGAGCGCGGCCTTGGCGGCAGCACCGCCGTCGTTCCCGCGGACGATGCCGACGAGTCGTGCCTGCCGGATGCCGTCCAGCAGGCTGGCTGACGCAACAGCATTGTGGGATGTCATGGGGTTCACCATTCTGCGAAGGATCCGTCGGGGTGGCGCCATACCGGGCCGCGCCAGGCGTGGCCGCGCTTGTCCGCTGCCCGTACCACTGCCTCGTCGATTTCGACGCCCAGTCCGGGCCCGGTGAGCCGCTCAATGTGGCCGTTCACGAATTTGAACGGCGTCTTGTCCACCACGTAGTCCAGGACTTCGGCGCCCTGGTTGTAGTGGATGCCGATGCTTTGTTCCTGGATGAGGAAGTTGGGCGTGGCAAAGCCCACCTGCAGGCAGGCTGCCAGCGCCAGGGGACCCAGCGGGCAGTGCGGCGCCAGGGGACCCAGCGGGCAGTGCGGCGCCAGCTGGACTTCGTAGACCTCGGCCAGCGCGGCGATCTTGCGGACCTCGGTGATGCCGCCGGCGTGCGACAGGTCCGGCTGGGCCACCGCGATGCCTGCCTGCAGCGCCGGCAGGAACTCCTGCCGGTTGTAGAGCCGCTCCCCCGTGGACACCGGCGTGGTGGTGGAGGACGTGAACTCCCGGAGCAGGTGGGTGTTCTCCGGGACCACCGGCTCTTCGAGGAAGAAGGGCCGGAACGGTTCCAGCAGCGGCGCCACCCGTCTGGCGTTGGCCAGGCTGAAGCGGCCGTGGAAATCGACGGCGACGTCCCGGTGGTCGCCCAGGACCTGGCGGGCAGCGGCAACACGGCGGATGACGCCGTCGATCTCGGCAACCGAGGCGACGGGGCTCATCCGGCCGCTGGCGTTCATTTTGACGGCGGTGAGCCCCACCTCGAGCTGGGCGCTGATCTGGTCGGCCACCTCGTTCGGCTCGTCGCCGCCCACCCAGCCGTACATTCGGATCCGGTCGCGGACGTGGCCCCCCAGGAGCTGGTGCACGGGGGTGTTGAAGTGCTTGCCCGCGATGTCCCACAGGGCCTGGTCCAGGCCGGAGACGGCGCTGGCGAGGATGGGGCCGCCGCGGTAGAAGGAGCCCTTGGTCATCACCTGCCAGTGGTCTTCGATCCGGAGGGCATCCCTGCCGATGAGCAGTTCCGAGAGCTGCCCGACGGCGGTGCGAACCGTCTCGCTGCGGCCCTCGCAGGTGGCCTCGCCCCACCCCACGATGCCGCTGTCGGTCTCGACCCGGACGAAGAGCCAGCGAGGGGCAACGATGAAGGTCTCAATCCTGCTGATGAGTGTCATGTGTTGAAGCCCTAGCCCTTGGTGGCGCCGGCGGTCAGGCCGGAGACGATGTACTTCTGCGTGAAGAGCGCAATGATCATGATGGGAATGGTGACAACGGTTGCGGCGGCCATCAGCCCGCCCCAGTCGATGCTCGCGTAGGAGACGAAGTCGAAGATGGCCACCGGCAGGGTCTTGGTCTTGGAGCCGGAGAGCACCAGGGCGAACATGAAGTTGTTCCACGAGAAGATGAAGGACAGGATGCCGGCGGTGGCGATGCCGGCCACGGACAGGGGCAGCGTGATCCGGCGGAACGCGCCAATGGGGGTGAGCCCGTCCACCTCGGCCGACTCCTCGAGTTCCAACGGCAGTGAATCGAAGTAGCTCATCATGATGTAGACGATCAGGGGCAGGGCGACGAACATGTGGCTGAGGATCAGCACTTCGAAGCTGCCCACCATCCGCAGGTTGGAGAAGACGTAGTACCAGGGCACCAGGAGTGACACACCCGGAATGACGCGTGCCATCAGGACCACGAGCGCGGAGCGGTGCATGGTGAAGCGGCTCATCGCGTACGCCGCGGGGACGCCGAGGACGATCGACAGTGCCGTGGAGACAAAGGCCACCCAGAAGCTGTTGAAAATGAACACGAAGTAGTTGTTGCGCTGGAGCACGTTGGCGTAGTTCTCGAAGGTGGGCGAGAACACCACTGCCTTGGCCGTGTCATAGATGTCCACGTTGGTCTTGAGGGACGCGAGCAGCATCCAGAACAGCGGAGCCAGCAGGAACAGCACCACAACGATCAGGGCCACAACCCGGAACACCTTGTAGGCGCGGGTGGCAAGCGGCTTGCGCCGCCGCGGGGCCGGCGTGGCGGCGGCGGGAGTGCTGGAGTCTGTCACGACGGTCATTTGCTTACCGCTTTCTTGCGCATGGTCAGCAGCCACATGATGCCGATGATGATCATGAAGAACAGGATCAGGACGGCGGAGGAGAGCCCGTACTGGTTGTAGTCGAAGCTCAGCCCGTAGGCGTACACGTTCAGCGTCTCCACCTCATGGAACGAACCGCCGCCCTTGCCCTTGGTGGCGTACAGGATGTCGAAGGTCTTCAGGGCGTCGATGCCCCGCAGGAGGATCGCCACGATCACGGTGGGCATCATGAGGGGAAGAGTGATGTAGAAGAACCGCTGGAAGGCGTTCGCGCCGTCCACGCGGGCAGCCTCGTCCGGCTCGTCGGACAGCGAGGTCAGTCCGGCGAGCAGGATCAGCACCACCATCGGGGTCCACTGCCACACGTCCATGAAGATGGTGGTCCCCAGCGCGGTGTCCTGCCCGGAGAGCCACGGCTGGGGCGGAATGCCGATCGCGCCCAGGAGCTGGTTGGCGAAGCCGATGTTGGGATCGAAGATGAGGCGCCACATCATGCCGACAGCCACGGGAGTGGCCACCAGCGGCAACAGGATTGCCACCCGGACCCACTTTTCGCCCCGGAAGGGCCGCCACAGGAGCAGCGCTATGCCCATGCCGAGGACCACTTCGAAGGCCAGCGCGACGCCGGTGAAGGCAAGCGTGCGGCCCACGGCAGGCCAGAACCGTTCCATGTCCGTCAGGACGGTGAGGTAGTTTTTGAGGCCGATGAAGTCGGTGGCTGCCCGGACGGAGCCCTGGGAGTCGGTGAGGCTCAGGTAGAGGGTCCAGGCCAGCGGGAAGACGATGAGGACGCCGACGAAGATCATCGCCGGTGCTGCAAACAGCCATTTGCGGTGCCGGTTGGCCCAGGCGGAGAAGCTCCGGCCGGTGCCCTTACGGCCGCTGGCATTGCGGGTGCCGGCGCTGCGGGGAGGGTTCAGAACAGACATGGTTCACCTAAAAAGTTGGGGGTGAAGATGGGCCGCGCCGGGACGGTGATGGGACCGTCCCGGCGGGCTGGTGCGGCAGGCGTGCGCCGCGGGCGCTACTTCTTTTCGCTGTCCAGGAAGGTCTGGAAAGCAGTCTGGGCCTCGTTGGCCGCGGCGGCAGTGTCCGCGCCGGTGATGCTGGCAACAATGGGCCCGCCCACGATTTCACGGGCCTTGCCGACCGTGATCACTTCGGGACGGTCGTGTCCGACGCCGTTCTTGGCGCTGGCGGCAATGGCGTCAGCAAGGTCCTTCGGGTAAGTGGAGGTTCCTTCCGGGTTGGACCAGACAGAGGCACGGGGTCCGGGGACGCCCGCCTTCTGGGCTTCCAGGGTGCGTTCCTTGCTGGTGGCCCACTGGATGAACTTCCAGGCGTTGTCCTGGTTGCTCGAGTTCTGGTTGACGCCCAGGGCCCAGGAGGGGATGTTGTAGGGCTTGCTTCCGGCGGGGCCGGCGGGGAGCGCCGCAAAACCTACCTTGTCCGCGACCTTGGACTTTGCCGGGTCCGTGGCGTTCTTGTAGAGGGAATCAGCCTCGGTGTAGAAGGCGGCGCCGCCCTGGGTGAAGATGGCCATGGCTTCCGGCCAGCTCATGTCGGTGCTGACGTTGGCCGGCCCGTAGTTGCGGATCAGGCCGCCGTAGTAGGCGTAGGCCTTCTTTGCGGCGTCAGTGTTGATGGAGGCCTTGCCGCTGGAGTCGATGAAGTCACCGCCGAAGCTGTACAGGAAGCTGGAGAACTGCGTGACGGCCGTGGACTTGCCGGTGCGGGCAACGAAGCCTGCAGTGTCAGGCGAAGAAGCCTTGATGGCCTTGGCTGCGGCTTCAAGCTCTTCCATGGTCTTGGGGACCTGGAGCCCTGCGGCCTGCAGCAGGTCCTTGCGGTAGTAGAGGACTTCGCGTTCGGTGATGATCGGCACGCCAACCACCTTGCCGTCGGCAGTGGTGGCCTTGACGGGGCCTTCCTGGTAGTCCTTCCAGTCCCAGCTGGAGTCGGAGGACACCTTGCTGGTGAGGTCCGCCAGGTAGCCGTTCTTGGCGAAGGCTTTGCCTTCCTGCAGCGGGCGGTACATCATGACGTCGACTTCGTCGCTGCCTGCGTTGAGCTTGACGTTGTACTGGTCGGAGAGCTGGTCCTCGCCCAGCTGGGTCAGCTCCACCTTGAGTCCGCTGGACTTCTCGAATTCCGGGATGGCGGCCTTGATGCCTTCGGTCCAGACGTGGTTGGCAAGGGTGACCCGGACGGTACCGGCCTCCTTCGCCTGGTCGCTGCCGCCTCCGCCGCCGCTGCAGGCCGTCAGCCCCAGCGACATCGCCGCGGCCACTGCCGCGTACTTCACAATTGAACGCCGCTTCATTACGACTCCCTTTGTTCAAGGCCGCGGACTTAGCCGGGCCGGGTTGCACACGCCTCTTTACGTCTGCTCTGTTTAGCGAGCATAAACAAATAAGGCAGACATATACAAGACCTTGCCATGTCCCCATATGATTTATTCATGACCATCCCAAAGGCGGCGTTGTCCCCCGACCTGCATTCCTCGCTGGTCGAGAACCTGGGGCTCGCCATTGCCGAGGGAACCCTGGCGCCGAATTCGATCCTGCGCCTGGACGAGCTCGAGGCGCAGCACAAGGTGTCCCGCTCCGTCATCCGTGAGGCCACCCGCGTCCTGTCCTCCATGGGGATGCTCGAGTCCCGCCGGCGCCTCGGCACCGTGGTGCAGCCCGAGGCCAGCTGGAACCTCTACGACCCCCAGGTAATCCGGTGGCGGCTGGCATCCGCCAAGCGGCTGGAGCAGCTGCGGGCCCTGAACGAACTCCGCGGGGCCATTGAGCCGCAGGCCGCCCGCCTGGCCGCTGAACGTGCGTCACTGGACGAGGCCAGCGACCTTGTCTCGATGGCCGCGCGGCTCTGGGCGGCGGGGCAGCGGGGAGACCAGAATGAGTTCCTCCGGCTGGACATTGAATTCCATGCAGGCGTCCTCAATGCCTCCGGCAACCTGATGTTTTCCCAGTTGCACAACCTGGTGGCGGAGGTGCTGGCGGGACGGACCCAGCACGGCCTGATGCCGCACCTGCCGGACCACGAGGCTCTGCAGTTGCACGTTGATGTGGCCAGCGCCATCCAGCACCGCGACCCAGGTGCCGCGCTCGCGGCCATGAGCAGGATCGTGGAGCAGTCCACCGAGGAGATGGGCGATATCTGGTCCAGCAGCCACGCGGCCGAAGAGACGCCAGGGAAGCCCTGACTGCCCGGCCGCTCTCGCGTCCAGGGAGCACCAGGCGCCGGAGGCATCAAGGCCTCCGGCGCCTAAGCCCTGCGCACCGCCGCCAGCTCGCCCGCCAGGAAGTCCAGGGCCGCCTGTCCTTCCGGCAGCCCGGCGGTGTGGTTGAGGTGGCCGTGGACTGCGCCCTCGGCAAGGAAGTAGGACACCGGAACCCCTGCCCGCTCCAATGCCGAGGCAAACTGCTCGGTTGAGCCGCGGGCGTCGTCGTACTCGCAGGCAAGCAAAGCGGTGGGCGGAAGTCCGGCAGGGTCCGCGTAGCCGGGCATGGCGTAGGACGGTGCCATGCTGACCGGACCGCCCACGTAGTTCTCCGCCGTCCGGATGCAGTCCTCCAGCGTGAACCGCAGGTGCCGCGGCAGCCCGGCCATGACCTCTTCGTCCAGTCCCCCGGCGGGTGGCGGGAGTTCGGCGTCCAGGAAGGGATAGGCCAGCAGGAGTTTCGCGGGCAGTGGCTTGCCGGCGTCGATCAGGTAGAGCGCGGCGCCCACGGCGAGGTTGCCGCCGGCACCGGCCCCGCCCAGGTAGAGCAGGTCCGGATCCAGGCGCAGTGATTCGGCGTTCTTCCGCGCCCAGAACCATCCGGCCAGGGCGTCATCATGCGGAATGGGAAAGGACACGCCATTGCGCGCCAGGCGGTAGTCCACGGACAGCACCGGCGTCCCCTGGGCCGCGAGCACCCGTGCCAGGTAATCCGATTCGGGGATGTCCACGCTCCCGCTGACGAAGCCGCCGCCGTGCAGCCACACCAGGGCAGGGCTGCCGGCAGCGGCGGCCTCCCCGTAGATCCGGATGGCCACCGGCCCGTGCCGGCCATCCGCCGTCACCGTGCGGATGGGAACATCGGGCCCGGGCGAACGCACGGCGTCCGGGTTGAGGAACTGCGGGCCTTCCGGCCTGGCCAGGTACTCCGCGAACCCCGCGTCGGGCGCCTGGGCGTCGTTCTCCGGGCCGGCCGCCGGCGCGGAGGCGGCGGGTTTGGTGGGTGTCATGGCGTGCCCAGCTTCCGTGAGAAGTAATCGACGGCGGCTGCCAGGATGGTGTCCATCTGGTCCTCCGCGCCGAAGAAACAGTGGTCGCCGCCCTCGATGGTCACCACGTCATGCTCGACGCCGGCCTCCGCGAGCGCGGCGGCCAGGAGTTCAGTCTGCGAGTGCGGGACCAGTCCGTCACTGTCGCCGTGGACCAGGAGGAACGGTGCGGCGTCGGGGGTGACGTAGCTGACGGGGCTGGCAGCGGCCAGCAGGTCACGGTCGTCCGAGCCGCCCACCAGCATATGTTCGGGTTGCAGGGACATGCCCGGCGGCACGGCAGCGGTCAGCGCGGCGGGGAACAGCCCGGCCGGCCGCTGCATGGGCGGGATGTCCGCCAGGGAGGAGACGCCGTAAAAGTCGACGACGGCGCTGACGCGGCTTGGGTGCCCCTGCGCGCCGAGGCCGCCCTCCAGGTCCGGGCGGCTGCCGGTGAGTCCGAGGAGCGCTACCAGGTGGCCGCCAGCGGATTCGCCCCAGGCACCGAACCGTTCCGGATCGATGTTGAGCTCGGCGGCGAATTCGCGGAGGTACCGGACGGCGGATTTGAGGTCGTGAAGCTGCGCGGGGAACGGGGCCTCCAGCGAATGCCGGTAGTCGGCGGTGGCGCAGGCGATGCCGGACTCGTTGAGCATCCGGAAAACAGAGTTGGGCGCGAAGGTGGGCGGCAGTTCGCGGCGGTCGCCCAGCTGGAACGCGCCGCCGTGCACCCAGAGCACCAGGGGCGTCGGTCCGGCGGCCTCGCGGGGCAGCCAGATGTCCAGCTTCAGCGGGCGGAAGCCGATGGCCCGCGCGTACGTCACTTCGCGGTGCACCAGGGAAACGTCGCCTGCCAGCTCCGGCGTGCCGGGGGCGTCATAGACCGGGAACGGCGGAACGGTGCGCCCTCCGGGGCGGGAAGCATCGCGGGAAGCGTCAAGTACGTCGGTAGCGCGGTCCACTGTCATAGTGTGCTCCTCATCAGGTCAGGTTGGGTGCTGTCCCCGCCGGCGGCGGCAAGGAAAGTATGGTGTCCGGGTCCGACGACGGCCGCCGCCGCCGCAGGCAACATAAGGCTTCCGGGCAGCAGCACCTCGGCGGTGGTGCCGGCGGGGATCGTGGCGGTGAGCGTCAGCACGCCGTCGTCCGCTATGTCCTCAGGCGCTGCCGCCTCAGACGCAGTCCCCGCTGAAATTGCCCACGCCACCTCGATCAGGCCGCGCGGCCCCACGTGCGAGGTGGCGGCGGAGGTGAGGCCGGCGCCGGGGCGCGGTTCGATGACGATCCGTTCCCAGCCCGCGCTGCCGGGCGCCTGGCGAAGCCCGGCTGTGCAGCGGTGCAGGAAGGACACCACCGCGCCCTTGCTGTAGTGGTTGAGCGACTGGTGCGGGACGCCGTCCGCGTCGATGCCGTTCCACAGTTCCCAGACCGTTGTGGCGCCACGGTCCACCATGGCCAGCCAGGACGGCTCCGAGTCCTGCATCAGCAGTTCGTAGGCCAGGTCCAGTTCGCCGTTGTCCGCCAGGACCGGCAGCAGGTAGGGCGTGGCCAGGAAGCCTGTGCCGAGGTGCGTGCCGGCGTCGCGGATCAGTTCCACGAGCTGGGCGGTGACGGTGGCGCGGCGTTCCGGGCTGACCAGGTCAAAGGCCAGGGCGCGGACACAGTTGGCCTGGCTGGCCTGGGTGAGGTGCCCGGCGGCGTCCAGGTATTCCGTTTCCCACGCCTCGCGGATGTTCGCCGAGAGTTCCGCCAGTGCGGCCGCTTCCACGGACAGACCCAGCACCCCGGCAATCCGCGCCATCAGGTCCGTGGTGTGGCGGTAGTAGGCCGTGGCCACAATGCCGTTATCTGCCATGCGGGCGGCGAAGAGGTCCGGTTCGGGGCCGTCCGGCTCCATCCATTCGCCAAAGTGGAAGCCGGTGTCCCACAGGTACTTTTCGTGGCAGGCAGGGACAGGGCTGGCAGCTGCGCGGGCTGCGTGCCGCCGGGTTTCCGCGGTGGTGCGGACGAAGCCCAGCCAGCGCTGCATCGCCTCCCAGTTTTCGGCGAGGATGGCGGCTTCCCCGGTCGCGAGATAGATCTCCCACGGCACCATCACGATCGCGTCGCCCCAGCCGGACGAGCCGTTGGTGAAGCCCATGAATTCGGCCGAGGTGACCTCCGGTCCGGGCGACGGCGAAATGTTGGCGATGACGCCGTTGTCCCACTGGTCGGCCCGCACGTCCCGGAGCCACTTCCGGGAGAAGCCGGTGACGTCGTACAGGTACGCGGCGGTGGGGACGAACAGCTGCCAGTCCCCGGTCCAGCCGGCTTTTTCGCGCTGGGGGCAGTCGGTGGGGACCTCGCAGGAGTTGCCCAGGAAGCTCCACTCCACGATCCCATGGAGCTTGTTCAGCCGCTCGTCGCTGCAGCTGAAGGTGCCGATGCGTTCCAGGTCCGTCCGGACCAGGCAGGCGGTGATGTCCTCCGGCTGCAGGTCCGTGGCGAGGCCCTGGACGGAGACGTACTGGAACCCGTGGGTGGTGTACCGGGGCTCAAAGACCTCACCCGCGGCGCCGGAGGAGATGACGGTGTCCACCTGGCCGGCGTCGCGGAAGGCGCCCGGCGTCCGGAAGTCGAGCGGACGGAGGTGGTCCCGGGTGACGTCGCCGTCCGGGCCAAGCGCCTCGCCGTATTCCAGGGTGACGGCTTCGCCCGGGGCCCCAAGCGTGGTCAGCCGGACCCAGCCGTGGATGTTCTGGCCGAAGTCCACCACCTGGTGGCCGTTGGGCAGGCGGGCGATGGACACCGGCGCCAGTTCCCGCGTCACGCGGGTGGGAGGGGCCAAGGGGCCGGCCAGCTGAGCGAAGCTGCCCGGACGGACGACGGCGGGACGCACGCCCGGTGCCATGCCTGCGGGCGGTGGGCTCCCGCCGTCGTGCGCCCGGAAGTCAACCCGCTGGCCCGCCATGAGGTCCGCGCTGGTGATCTCCGTTGCGGACACCAGCCAGGAGCCGTCGGTGCCGATGACCTGAGTGCCGCTCCCTGACTCCACCTCGAGCTGCGCAAGGAACGCCGTCCGGGTTCCGTACATGTCGGCGTAGCGTGTGTACCCGAAGGTGCCGCGGTACCAGCCGTCGGTGAGGACGGCGCGGACGGTGTTGGGTCCTTGGCCGAGCAGGGCCGTGACGTCGTGGGCCTGGACCTGGAGCGTGGTGTTGTAGCTTGTGGAGCCGGGGGTGAGCTGCTGGTCGCCCACGCGGCGGCCGTTGATGAAGAGCTCGTAGATGCCGTGGGCGGTGGCGTAGGCTCGGGCTTTGTGCGGGGCTGCGTCGAGCGTGAAGGTTTTGGTGAAGGCGTAGCCGGGGCGTTCTCCCGGCGCCGGGATCTCCGGCTCGTCGGCGCCGATCCACTGCGCTGTCCAGTCGCTGGCGTGCAGGAGGCCCAGTTCCAGCGGCATCGGCTGGGACCAGCCGGTTGCCGTTTCGGTGCCGTTCCCGGCGGTGTTCCAGGTGCGGACGCGCCACTCGAACCGGCTGCGGGAGTCCAGCGCGGGGCCGGTGTACGGGACGGCGCATGCGGCTGATTCCTGCCGGCCGGTGTCCCAGCCGTTGCTGGCGGAGATCCGGTAGGCCGTCTGGCTGGTGGTGCCGGCGGGCGGCGTCCAGCTGAGCCGGGGTTCCCGGATGGTCAGGCCCATCGCCTCAGCCAGGTGTTCGGCCCGAAGCCGGGTGGGGGCGGTCATGCGGAGGGACTCCTGGGGTGGGGGTGCTGGGAGTTCCAGCTTCGCGTTCCGTGACTTCCCCTCCACAGGGAGCTTTCAATGGTTGGAATAGTATTGTGGTTCAGCTCACCGCTTTGCCCGTGGGCCACAGGATCTGCCAACGGCGCTAGGAACCACTGCCATGACTGCCACTCCGGATACGGATGTCCCGCCTGCCCGCGGAAAGCGGCCCAAACAGGGCGAACCGGTCATCGACCGCGCGCTGAGCCTGCTCGCCGTCTTTTCCGACCGGCGCCGGGCCCTGACCCTCTCCGAGCTGGCCCGCCACGCGGACATGCCCGCCCCCACGGCGCTGCGGCTGATAGCCCGGCTGGTGGCGTGGGGCGCGTTGGAAAGGCTCGACGACGGCCGGTACGTGGTCGGGGTCCGGCTGTGGGAGGTGGCCTCCCTGTCTCCGCGCGGGCACGGCGTGCGGGAGATCGCGCTTCCCTACCTGGAGGACCTGTTCGAGGTCACCCGGCACCACGTGCTGCTGGCGGTGCGGGACAACGAGGAGGCGGTGCTGATCGAACGGCTGTCCGGGAAGGACGCCACCGAGGTGGCGTACCGGGTGGGCGGCCGTGCCCCGCTGAGGTCGACGGCCATCGGCCTGGTGCTGCTCGCCGGGGCAGACCAGCAGTTCCAGGAGACCATCCTGAAGCGCCCGCCGGAAAACGAGCCCGGCGTGCCCGAAATGCCTGAAGGCCAGCTGCGCCGGACCCTGTCCGATGTGCGGCGGACCGGCATCGCCATGATCCGCAGGACCGTCCCGTCCCGTACGGTGTCCGTGGCCTCGCCCATCTTCGATGCGCAGGGCGCCGTGGTGGCCTCGCTGTCCATCGTGGTTCCGGACGGCGCCACGCCGCCCAATGTCCTTGCCCCGGCGGTCCGGGCCGCCGCCCGTGCCGTGTCCCGCAATCTGGGCTTCCAGGCGCAGGCAAGCTCCGGGGTGTGGACCCACTCCCGGGGGTAGACCGGCTATTTTGCCGGGGCCGGGGCGTTCCGGGCGAAGGAGCGGGCAGCCCGTGAACCGGCTGCGGCACTTGCCCCGATAGTGATGAGGGCGCCCAGGATCAACGCCGAGGCTTCCCCCGGTTCCAGCAGATCCAGTTGGGAGCCGATGGTGGCAGCGGCCACGGGCACGCCCAGTTGGGATGCGGACAGCACGGCGAGCGGCAGCGGCTGGCCCAGCAGGCGCAGGCTGCCGTGGACCAGCAGGGTGCCCGCTCCGAGGCAGACCCCGAGGAGCACCATGCCCGGCGTGCCGGCGAGCGCGCGCAGGTCCAGCAATGCGCCCAGCCACACGAAGAACACCGGCCCCAGGAAACCGTCGCTGACCGCGAAGAGCTGGTGCGCCAGGCGCCGGGGTTCACCCACCGCCGCCACCACGAGTCCGAAGGAGAATCCGGCAAGCATGACGGACACGTGGCCTGCGACGGCAAGCCCGGACAATGCGAAGAGCAGGGCAAGCTGGATCCGCAGTTCCAGGGCAAACTTCCGCTCCTCGGACACGTCGTGCACCCGCCCGCGGGTGCCGCTGCGCTCCAGCCAGCGCAGCACGAAGAAGAGCACCACGGAGCAGGCTGCGACGGCGGCGGCCCCCGTCGCTGCCCTCGGCGCGTTGGGTGGGTCCACGGCTAGCGGAAGCGCCACGATGCAGGCGATGTCCGCCACCGCCACCTGCGCCATCGTCGTGAGGACCTTTGGTCCCGTCAGCTGCAGGGAGTGGACGATGGGCAGGACAAGGGCCGCCGAAGAGGAGGCGAGCAGCACAATGTAGAGCGGTGCGTGTCCGGTGCGGAAGGCGAAGGCGAAGGCGATTCCGACGGCGGCCGCGAGGACCGCTGCGATGGCGGCCCGCAGGGCGCCACCGCCCAGGGCGGCGCGGATGGCCTTGTCCCGCACCGGCACGTGCGTTCCGGCGACGAACATGATGAGTGCGAATCCGACGTCGGCAACGAACGTGAACGTCGGGTCCGAGGAATCCACCAGCCCCAGTCCGGTGCGACCGATTGCAATGCCTGCGAGCAGTTGCCCAAGCACCATGGGAAGGTGCCAGGTCCGGGGAAACGCCAGCAGGGGCCCGAGGAGCGCGACGGCGGCAATCAGCGAAAGCTGGAAGAACGACACCTGCCTCCTTTTGCCGGCGCGCCCGGGCCACCGGCCGCCACAGCCATCGGCAGCCTGCCGGCGCCGCGGACGGATTGTGCGCCCACAGTACTCATGCCCTTGCAGGTGGTCAACGGCACAGCAGACTGCCCACCAGGGCGAGTCAGGATGCCGACCGCGTGTCGAACGCCGCCGCTGATTCGCGCAGGAGCCGCGCAACAGTGTCCACCGGGGTGCTGGAACGCCGGCGCCCGTCGAACCGACGCAGGACGATGCGCCGCGTCCCCAGCCCGGGAACGTCAAGGATGTCCACCCCTTCATGCGCCACTCCGGCCAGGGCCAGGGTGGGCAGGATGGCAACCCCTTCGCCGGCAGCGACGAGGGCGAGCGCCGTCAGGGTCTCCTGGTACTGGTGCGCAGTCTCCATGCTGGCGCCCGTCGAATGGCGCAGCCGCCCCAGCACTGCTGAGTTGGCGGCTGCGGAGTCCACCCCGAGCCAGGGAAGGGGCAGCCGGGCTAGGTCCACGCTCTCAGTGCTAAGCAGTGCTCCGGTCGGCACCGCCAACCTCCACGGTTCATCCAGCAGTGGTTCCTCGATCATTCCTGCCCCGAGTGAAAGCGGGCCGGCGGTGGTGGAGTCATGTTCCACCACGACGGCGTCGAGCTGGCGTTGCCGGAGCAGCCGCATCAGCGCGGGAAAATCATCCTCCACGATGCGGATCTGAAGCTGCGGATACTGGCTCCGCCACTCGGGCAGACGGGGAATCACCACGGTGCGGACAAAGCTGGTGAAGCCGCCGAGCCGCACCACGCCTGAAATATTGGCCCCACTCTCCATCCGGGTCCGGGCGACGCTGAGGGCGCGTTCAATTTCTTCGCCCGCTTCTGCCATTGCGAGGCCTGCGGGCGTCAGCACAGAACCCTTTGGCGTGCGGACCATCAGCGCGTGCCCGGTTTCCCGCTCCAGCTTGGTGATTTGCTGGGACACCGCGGAGGGCGTCAGGCGCAGTTCATCGGCGGCGGCCAGCACGCCTCCCGTCCGGGCAACAGCGAGAAGCACGAGCAGCCGGCGCGGGTCCATATCCATGTTAAGTAGTTCTAAACCAGGCCTGCAGAAGAATGCAATTGAACTACATGCCTTTGCCCCGCAGAATTGCCATCAGGTAACGATTTACGAAAGGACACCAATGGAACTCGTTTGGGAAATTTCCGGTTGGGCCGGCGCCGCCATGATTCTGACTGCGTTCCTGTCGGTCTCCATGGGGTGGGTGAAGGCCGGCCGGGCGTTCCAGGGCGCAAACCTCCTTGGGGCCGCTGCTTTCATCCTCAACGGCGCCTTCCATGAGGCGTGGCCTTCAGTGGCCACCAACGCCGCGTGGCTCCTCATTTCCGCCGTTTCGCTCCTCCGCATGCGTAGCGCCCGGGGCGCGCAGGCCGGCGCCGAGATCCCTGCCATCCACCTTCCCGGCGTCCCGGACACCACCGGCCAGCTCGCCGTCGTAGAACCGGCGCGGGCAGCGTGCACGGCCTCGGCCGGCCACGCCGCACAGCCCGGCACCGTGGCCGCGTAGCGGGTCAGTCCCTGCCGCGGTAGGAAAGCCGGCGGACCAGGACCTCGCCGTCCACGGCGAAGACGCCGAAGGCCCGGCCGGTGAAGCCCTTGGCGGTCTCGAAAGCCCAGTGCCTGCCATCGAGTTCGGTGAGCAGCTCATCGTCTGGGTTGCCGCCTGGCCCGGAGGACCGGACCAGGAGGCGGATCCTGTCGCCGCCCACGGCACCGGCGCTGAAATCCGACGGCGGCTGGCTGGCCATGATGGCGAGTTCAACGTCTCCGGACGGAACCGTAGTTTCCCAGGTGCGGTCAAAGCCTGCGACGACGGCGCGCGCCGTGATCCTGACGGATCCGCCGTCCTGGCTGGCTTCGATGCCGAACCAGTTGTCCTCGGCGTTCCGCACGGCGAGCCCACCCGCGCCGGCGGCGACGTCAAGCACGGCCCTGCATTCCATCCCGAGGTGGCGCTGGCGTTGGGCGAGGAAACAAGGCCTGGGCGAGCCCATGGTGCTGCCTTCGCCCCTGAGCAGGAGCCCTTTGGAGGTGGGGGCGGAGAACTCCGCCGGTACCCTGCGTACGCCGACCCATTGCGGGTCCTCCAGCCCGGCACCGTTGCTGAAGTCGTACTCATGTTCCTCGGGCCGCGCGCCAGCCACACGGGGAAGCCGCGCGTGCGGCCAGCCGTCCACCCAGTCCACTGCGGCCAGGAAGGTCTCACGGCCCAATGGTGAGAATGACTTCGCCAGCCCCAGCGGGCGGACACCCAGCAGGACCATGGCCGTTCCGCCGTCGGGCAGTTCAACGAGGTCTGCGTGCCCGGTGTTCTGGACGGGCGAACCGGTTCCCGCGGCGGTAAGGATGGGATTGTGCGGCGCGGATTCGAACGGGCCGTCCGGGCGCCGCGAGCGGGCCACCGTCACGGCATGCCCGCGGTCCGTTCCGCCTTCCGCCGCCACCAGGTACCACCAGTCATCGCGCCGGTACAGGTGCGGGCCCTCGGGTGAATACAACCCGCTGCCGGACCACAGTGTCCGCGGCTGTTCGAGGGCTTCCCCGGCTTCGAGGTCCACCCGCACCTGCTGGATCGCGTCTGGGTGGCGGGCGAACGTCACGTACGCAGTTCCGTCGTCGTCCCAGGCGAGGTCCGGATCGATGCCGTCCACCGCGCCGATGACGGTGCCGTCACTCCAAGGCCCGGCGGGGTCGGTGGCCGTGAACACCACGCAGCCGCGGCCGCCAAGGAACACCGAGACGATCAGGTAGAACACGCCGTCCCGGTAGCGGAGGGTCGGCGCCCAGACGCCTCCCGGCGTGGGGACGTCGGCAATCCGTACCTGTTCCTCCCGCGTGGCCACGTGGCCCACCAGTTCCCAGCGTTCCAGGTCCGGGCTGTGGTAGACCGGCAGGCCCGGCAGGTATTCGAAGGACGAGGTGACCAGGTAGTAGCCGTCCGGGGTGCTGGCGATGCTCGGGTCAGGGTTGAAGCCCGAAAGGATGGGGTTGGAGTTCATCCCGCCATCGTGCCGCGCAGCGGCGCCCGGGGCAGGGCCTGGTTTCAATCGTTGGAAGGCGTTCTTCGGCGATCTGGCCCTAGTACTGGCCCTTGACCACAAAGTAGGAGCCGCGGATGGTGCCCGCGAGCTTGGACTTCTGGCGTGCGAACTTGAAGCTGGAGGCCAGTTCCTCCGGGACCTCCATGCCGTCGGACAGCTTGAAGCCCACTGCCCGCTTGCCGCCCTCTTCAACGGAGTACATGACATTGATGGACAGCCCGGATTCGTAGAAGACGTACGCCATCCGCAGCCCGTCCACTTCGAAGGAGGACACCTCAAGGGGCTTGGACCCGATCACCAGGTTCCGCTCCGTGGACAGGATGTTGTGGATGTATGCCAGCGTCTCCGCATCGTCTTCCGCTGGCGTGACGGTGAAGTCGTGATCGTACTTGTTCTTGTAGTAGCGCGCCTCGTTGGCCCGCAGCCCGGCCAGCGCCTCTGCTACCGGTGACGATTCCAGACCGGTGGTGGAGACGTTTTTGAAATCCACGGTGTACGGCATGAGTCCTCCTGGGTTTGGTCCTGAGGCACATCGTTGCAGATCAGCGCCCCGGTTGCACCCGGCACGGCGGGGTTCCCCCATCACAGGATCCGGATGCCGTCCCCGCTGATGTCCACTTCAGTCAGCCTGACACGTTCATCGGGGGTGCTGTTCGGCCAGTGGAAACCCAGGTAGTCGCGCCCGCCGGATGTGCGGAGGACCATGCCGTGGCCGCCGTCGCTGGCCCACAGGGGTTCAGGGTGCTGGATCCAGGGACCCGTGACGGTTCCGCCGGTCGATTCGGCGATGCCCATCGCGTATCCGGCCTCACCGTGGCTCGACCACAGCATCAGGAGGCTCCCCCCGGCTCCCCGAATGACGAACGGTCCATCGGTGAAGAGTGGGTCTTCGGAGAGGTTCAGGCCCTCCGGGGGTTCCACGCCCTCCGGAAAACGCAGCGGCCGCGTCCACGGGGCTGAAGATGCGGTAAACAGCAGGACCGGCCCGTCAGCGGCCAAGCGCAGGTCCGCAGAGAGGCGCAGCGCGTACATTTCGCCGTCGCTTATACCCGCCGCGCCAGCCGCCCCCTCCGTCCCGCGGCTGTAGATGAGCCAGCGCGTCCCGTCATCTTCCACATGCAGGGTTCCGTCCAGGCACGGCTGGGTTGTCGGGGTAACCGGGCCATCGCTCCATGGCTGGTACGGTCCCGTGGGGCTATCGGAGACGAGTACCGACACCCCGCGCGGGCGGGAGCCAGAGGACGCCGCCAGGGTGGCGAGCATGAAGAACCGGCCGTCAAGGGCGTACACCTCCGGTGCCCAGAACTGGGTATCCGCCCAGAAACCGGGCGGCGGGCGGAACGCGGCGATGGGACCGTCCCAGCGTTCCAGGTCGTGGCTGGTGTAGCAGTCAAAGCCGGTGGCGGGTCCACCCCAAACGTTCCCGTCGCTGGTCCCGAACAGGACGAACTTCCCGGGAGCAGCCTCCAGGATGAAAGGGTCCCGCATCCTGATCTCACTGAGCCGCAGGTGCTGGCCTGTCTCCTGGTAACGCATCAGCGGCTCGCCTGGTAATCGAGTGTGGGAGCAGCAACGCCGGCAGTGAAGGAGTGAGTCCCGCCTTCCACGCAGTGCCGCGCGCCGTCCGGAAGGACGACGTCGGCCGCCACCCCGGCAGGGACGGTCGCCTCGAGCCGGAACTCCCCGCCGTCGGACGTCCATGCCACGCGGACCTCGCCGTGCGGGGTCTTCAGGGACGTCCTGGCCCAGCTGATCCCCTCCCCTGGCTGCGGCTGGATGAGAACGCGCGCGTACCCGGGTTCCAGCGGCCGGATGCCGCCGATCGCCTTGTGCATCCAGTCCGCCACAGCGCCCAGGGCGTAGTGGTTGAAGCTGGTCATTTCGCCGGGGTTGATGGTGCCGTCCGGGAGCATGGAGTCCCAGCGTTCCCACACCGTGGTGGCGCCCATGGTCACCGGGTAGAGCCAGGACGGGCAGCCCTCCTCCAGCAGCAGCCGGTAGGCCTCGTCCACGTGCCCGGTATCGGTGAGCGCATGGGTGATGAACGGCGTCCCGGCGAACCCGGTGGACACCCGGTAGCCGTTGTCCCGGACCAGTTCGGCCAGGCGGGTGCCGGCGGACTCCCGCAGCTCCGGGGTCTGCAGCACATCAAAGGCGACGGCCAGCGCGTACACGGTGGTGCAGTCGCTGCGGATGGTGCCGTCGGCCGCTACGTAGTGCTCGGCGAAAGCTGTACGCACCCGGGCGGCGAGCGCCTCAAAGTGCGCTTCGTCGTCGTGCTTTCCCAACAGCCCGGCGGCCTGGGCGGTGAGCCGGGCGGTGCGGTACATGCAGGCGGTGGCCACGACGGCGGTGTCTGCCTTGGCTGCCCACGGTTGGTCCGGCGCGGCGTCAGGATCCAGCCAGTCGCCGAACTGGAAGCCGGAATCCCACAGCCCGGACGGTGAGAGCTGACCTTCGACGCGGCGCGTGTGCGCGGTCATCGATTCGTACTGGTTCCGCAGCACGGAGAGGTCCCCGTACGCTTCCCACAGCGCCCACGGTACCCAGACCGAGGCCTCGCTCCACAGCGCGGAGGACTCAGGGGCGGGGAATTCAGCCGGCTGCGGGCAGTATTTCAGGGCGTCCGGCACGGTGATGGGGACTAACCCGTCCTGTGCCTTCTGCTCCGCTGCGAGGTCCAGCAGCCAGTCCTGCAGGAACCCCTTCACGTCGTACAGATAGGCGGCGGTAGGGGCAAACACGGCGATGTCCCCCGTCCAGCCGAGCCGCTCGTCACGTTGCGGGCAGTCGGTGGGCAGGTCCAGGAAGTTGCCGCGCAGGCCCCAGACGATGTTGCGGTGCAGCTGGTTCACCAGTTCGTTGGAGCATTCGAAAGTGCCGGTGCGCTCCAGGTCCGAATGGACCACCACGGCTTCCAGGTCACCTGTTTCGAGGGTTCCGGGCCAGCCCGTAATTTCGGCATACCGGAAGCCGTGGAAGGTCTTGGTGGGTTCGAAGAAGTCCTTGCCGCCGGAGAGGATGAAGGTGTCCGTGGCCTTCGCCGACCGCAGCGGCCGGACGCCCAACTCGCCGTCCTCCAGCACCTCGGCATGCCGCACGGTGATCACCTTCCCGGCCTCGCCCTGGACCGTGAACCGCAGCCAGCCCAGCAGGTTCTGGCCGAAGTCCACGAGCGTCTTCCCTGAGGGTGAGGTGAGGATTTCCACGGGACGGACGACGCCGGTACGCACCACGGGCGGCCCCACCGGTTCGGCCAGCCGGCCGCCGTCGAACGCCAGCTCCCGCACGCCGGTCCAGCCCTTGCCGGGAGCGAAGCCTGGCTCCGCCCAGCCGGCCTGGAGCCTGCGGGCGTCAATGGTTTGCCCGTCGTACAGGTCGTTGACGGTGGTGGCGGACGGCCCTGCCTGCCAGGACGAGTCCGAGGCGACCGTCTGCACGTAGCCGTCCTCAAACTCGATATCGAGTTGCCCGAAGAACCCCAGTTCACTGCCGTACAGGTTGGACAGTCCGTGCCAGGCCAGCCGGCCGCGGTACCAGCCGTTGCCCAGTTCGATGCCGATCACGGTGGAGGGGCCCACCAGCGATGTGACGTCGTAGCTGCGGTAGCGGAGGCGCCACTCGTAGGAGCTCCAGCCCGGACTCAGCACATCCGGGCCTACCGGGGCACCGTTGATGAAGGCCTCGTAGACGCCGAATGCCGTAGCCCGCAGGGTTGCCTTCACAACCTCTCCGTGGCCCTGGTCGAGCCGGAACTCCCTGCGGAGGCGCGGGGCGCCGTCTAAGTCCTGCTCGGGGGTGATCATGGCGGCCTGCCACGGTTCCTGTGTCATGCGGGGGGGTATTCCGTTCTGCTTTGTCCGCGAGGGACGGGGTGTTTCTGCTGTCAAAGGGTAATGATGTCCAGTGCGGCCGGGGCGATGATCTCTCCCGTGTAGCCGGCCAGGGTGGCCTCGGGCAAGGCCATCGCCAGCCATGCCTCCGGCGGCTGCGCCATGGGGGTGTAGTGACTGAGAACGAGTTTCCCGGCCCCCGCAGCGTGGGCAACGGCGGGCAGTTCAAGGACACTGGAGTGCGCCTCGAACAGGTGCTTGATCAGTTCGGCGCCGCGCGGTTCCGGGAGGCCCGCCGCGATGCGCTCGATCGCCGAATTGTCCTGGGCTTCGTGGACAAGGACGTCGCAGTCCCGTGCCAGTGCTATCAAGTTGGCGTTGTGGGCAGCGGTGTCTCCGGAGAAAACTACAGCCTTCCCGGTCTCTTTGACGGTGAACCTGTAGGCGTAGGCGTCGGCGACCTCCGGACCGTGGAAAACACGGGTGGCGGTCACGGTAATATGGTCGTCCTCCATCACGAATGTGATGGCGCCGTCGTCCGGAAGGTCCAGGTCGTGCCCCGTCACTGCAGGGAAGGACCCGAAGCCGCCCCCTGCCGCGAAAAGGGCGATTTCGTCGTCGAAGCCGGCCAGCAGCTTGGCCGCTTTGGCCTCGGCCCCCGGCGGGCCCCAGATGTCCAGGGACGGAAGGGCGGGGCGGGCCGTCCAGCCGTGCAACATCACACCGGGCAGCCCGGAGGTGTGGTCAAGGTGGTGGTGGGTGATGAACACGTTCCTGACACCGCCAAAGCCCAGACCTGAGTGAATGAGCTGACGGGCGGTGTCCAGGCCACAGTCCACTAGGTAGACGCCGCCATTGACCACTAGCGCAATGGCGGGTTGGGCCTCCTGCGGGGTGATCACCGGCCCGCCGTTGACGCCCAGCATGACCAGCCGGTCGCCGTGGCCGCCCGCTGGCCGGTCCGCGGGCAAAGTGCCGCCCATCAGGCGTAGTGGCAGGCGACGTCGGAGGCGCCCACCTGCCGGAGCGCCGGGCGTTCGGTGGCGCACAACTCGGTGGCGAGCGGGCAGCGGAGCCGGAACGGGCAGCCGCCGGGTCCGGGAACGGCGGCGGCGCCTGTGCGGACACCCAGCGATTCGCGGGCTTCCCGCCGGGCGGCCTGCTCGGCAGGCCTCGGCACGGGGGACGCGGCCACGAGGGCCTGGGTGAAGGGGTGCTTCGGGTTCCCGGTGACGGCGGCGGCCGGTCCGGTTTCCATCACCTGGCCGCGGTAAAGCACCACCACGCGCTCGGCCAGGAACTGGACCACGGCGATGTCGTGGGCAATGAAGAGGTAGCTCAGGCCGCGTTCGTCGCGGAGGTCGGCCAGGAGGTTCAGGACCTGGGCCTGGGTGGACAGGTCCAAGGCGCTGACGGCCTCATCGCAGACCACCAGCTGGGGGTCGCAGATCAGGGCGCGCGCCACGGAGATGCGTTGCCGCTGGCCACCGGAGAACTGGCTGGGGTACCGGTCCACGGCGTCCCGCGGCAGCCCAACGCGTTCCAGCATGTCTTCCGCTTTGGCTCTTGCCTCCGCGCCGGAGACGCCGCGGAGGCGGAGCGGTTCGGCGAGGGAGGTGCCGATGGTATTGCGCGGGTTCAGGGACGAGTTGGGGTCCTGGAAGACGGCGCGCAGTTCCCCGCCCAGGGCCCGCCGCTGCGCGGCATTGGCCCCAGTGATGTCCCGGCCCTGGTACGTGATGGACCCGCCGGAGACCTTCTGCAGGCCAAGGATGGCCTTGCCGATGGTGGATTTCCCGGAGCCGGACTCCCCCACCAGGCCCAAGGTTTCGCCGGGTGCGATGCTGAAGGTAACGCGGTCGACGGCGGCCGGTGCCGTGGCTGCCTTGCGGCCCTTTCCGTAGCGGACCACCAGGTCCTTGACCTCCAGCGTGGGGGTGGCTGCGGTGGGCGGTGAATCGCGGCGTTCCGTGACTGTGGTGCTCATGCCAGGTCCTTTTCAACGATGTGGTCTTGCTTGGGCGTGACCCGCAGGGTGCGGGCGCCGGGCACGTCCGTAGCCAGCCAGTCCATGCCTTCGACGGCCAACTGGTCTGCCTTGACGCAGCGCACCAGGCCGTCGCCGGCGCCGGAGGACAGCAGCGGGACCGGCTCCAGGCAGGCGGAGCCGGCGAACTGGCACCGGGCGGCAAAGCGGCAGCCGGAGGGCCAGTCCTTGGGTTGCGGGACCTGGCCGCTGATCGTGGCCAGCCGTCCGGGCATGGTGTCCCCGTGGTTGGCGTGCGGGTCGGCGGCGAGCAGGGCCAGGGTGTAGGGGTGGCGCGGGTTGTCCAGGATGGCCTGGGTCTTCCCGTTTTCCACCACCTGCCCGGCATACATGACAGCCACCTGGTCGCAGATGTCTGCCACGACGCCGAGGTCGTGGGTGACCATGACCACGGACATGCCGGTGTCCTTCACCAGGGTCCGGAGCAGGGACAGAATCTCGGCCTGGACCGTGACGTCAAGGGCGGTGGTGGGTTCGTCCGCCACCAGCAGCTTTGGCTGGCCGGAGAGCGCCAGGGCGATGGCCACGCGCTGGGCCATGCCGCCGCTGATCTGGTGCGGATAGGTCTTCAGGATGCGGGCGGCGTCAACGATGCCCACCTTTTCCAGGAGGGTCAGGGCCTCCTTCCGGGCCTCTGCCCTGCCCATCCCCCGGAGCCGGCGGATGGTGGCGGTGAGCTGGTAGCCCACCGTGAACATCGGGTCCAGGGCCCGCATGGGTTCCTGGCTGATCAGCGCGATCTCCCGCCCGCGGACGGCTTCCATGTCCTTCTCCGTGGTGGCGCCCAGGTTCCTGCCGTTCCACAGGATCTGGCCGCCGGTGACGGAGACGCCTGAGGGCAGCAGCCCGAGCAGGGACAGCGCCGTCATGGTCTTGCCGCAGCCGGATTCACCCACCAGGCCCAGGACGGTTCCGGGCTGGACGTCGAAGGAGACGTCGGTGACCAGGCGGACGCCTCTGCCTGTACCCGCACTGTCGACGCCGACGGAGAGGCCACGGACGCTGAGCGTCCCCTTTCCGTAGTTGTCCGGCGCTGGCACGTCCCCGGCGGAAGGGGCCTTTGCAGGTTCCGCTGCGGCGATGGCGGCGACGGCTTTGGCGCGCTGCCTCCGGGCGGCCGCCGAGGGCAGGTGCGGGGCGGCTGCGTTGGGTGCCTTGCCGAGTGCGTTGCCGATGGCGTTCGCTGAAAGAACCGTCAGTGCCAGCACGGCACCGGTGGGCACCATCATCCACGGGGCGTCGTAGACGTGCTGGGAGGCGCCCTGGATCATGCCGCCCCAGCTGGGCTGCGGAATGGGCGGGCCGAACCCGATGAACGCCAGGCCGGCCTGGATCAGCATGCCCACGGCAAAGATCAGGGCTGCCTGCACCACGATGGTGTTGGCCAGGCCCGGGAGGACGTGGCGGAGGCTGATCCCGAACGGACTGGTGCCGTCCACCTTGGCGGCGTCCACGTAGAGCTGGGACTGCAGGGACTTGGCCTGGCCCAGGATCACGCGATAGATCCCGGCGGACATCAGGATTCCCAGGATGGCCATGACCACCGGGATGTTGGTGCCTACGGCGCCGATGACGGCCAGGATGATCACGGTTCCCGGCAGGGACATCATAATTTCGGTGACCCGGCTGATCACGGTTTCGGTCCGCTCCCCCGCGCCTGCGGCGAGCATGGCCAGGACGGTGCCAAGTCCGACGCCGACAATCACCGTGATCAGCGACGTCCCCAGGGTGCCGGCCGCGGCAGCGAAGATGCGGCTGAGGATGTCCCGGCCGAGCTCGTCGGTGCCCAGCCAGTGCGCGGCGGTGGGGCCGGAGAGGACGGCGGTGAAGTCCTGGTCCTCGGTCTTGAACGGCAGCCACAGCGGCGCGGTCAGGGACGCGATAACCAGCGCGGCCAGCCACACCAGGCCGGCTGCGGCTCCCGGCGAGCTGAACAGGCGGTGCCTGGAGAACCTGGCGAGTGCCGCCCTGCCGGGGCTTGGCGCGGACGCTCCTGCCGCCGTCGTGCTTCCTGTCTGGTCCGCGTCCGCGGGAGCCGGGGCAACTGTGGGAATCATGAGGCACGCAACTTCGGGTCGAGGAACTTGGTGGCTAGTTCCAGCACCAGGTTGACGGCGACCACCACCACGGTGGCGATCACCACCACGCCCTGCACGGCAGGGGCATCGTGGGTGCTGACGGAGGACTGGACGGCCTGGCCCAGGCCGGGCATGGCGAACAGCTGTTCCGCGATGACGGAACCGCCGAACAGGCCGATGAACTGCAGGGCGATCCCGGCCACGATGGGCAGGCTCGCGTAGCGCAGGGCGTGGACGTAGAGGATCTTCCAGGTGGGGGTGGCCGTGGCCCGCAGCGTCCGGATGTGCTCCTGCTGCAGGGCCTCGAGCATGGACGCCCGGGTCTGGCGGGCAATGAACGCGGCGCCGCCCACGGCCAGCGTGATCACCGGCAGCGCCAGGGACTGCGCCCAGTCCTGCGGCGAGACCTCGAAGGGCACGTAGCCGGTGGCCGGGAAGACAGAGGACTGCACGGCGAAGAGGTAGACGAAGATGATGCCCACCCAGAAGGCCGGCAGGGCTACGAGGAGGCCAACGAAGCCACCGATCACCTGGTCCAGCAGGCCGCCGCGGACGGCTGCGGTCACGCCCAGGGCGATGCCCAGGACGGCGCTGAGGATGGTGGCTCCGGCGGCGAGCGAGGCCGTGACGGGCAGCCGGCTGGCAAGGTCTGCGCTGACGGAGCGGCCGTCGATCAGCGAAACCCCCAGGTCGCCCTGGACGGCGGATCCGAACCAGGTGGCGAACTGGGTGACCAGGGGATCGTTCCAGCCGAGCCGCTGGTTGACCTCGTCGATGGCTTCCTGTGAGGCGCCGGCGCCGAGGGAAACCGCTCCGGGGCTGCCGGGCATGGCGTGTACCAGCAGGAATGCCAGCACCGCCACCACCAGCACGGTGGCCAGCGCCATCAGCAGGCGCTTGGTGATGAATAGTGCCATGGTGACCTCCATCGGTCAGGCCCTGCCCGTGGGCCCTCCCCTTGCCGGGAAGGGCCCACGGGACGGTGCGGGTATTAGCTGGCCGGGGTGTAGGACGAGAGGAGCGGGTAGGCGTTGGTGCCGGCGAACTTCACCGGGGACACCTTCTTGGTGTTGTAGCCCTGGTTGGTGAGCGCTTCGTACAGCGGGATCATCCAGCCGGACTCCACCAGACGGGTGTTCAGCTTGGTGGCGGCTGCCTTGACGGCGGCGTCGTCCTTGGCTGCGGCAAGTTCGCCTGTGGCTGCGCTGAGCTGGTCGTCGGTGGCCTTCTGGACGTTGGTGAAGCCGTTGAGGATGGCGCCGTACATCACGCCGACGGGGTTGTCCCAGTTCAGTGGCGCGTATCCCAGGGGCGTGGTGGCGACGGCGGCGAAGGCTTCGTCGGTGGAGGCGGCCATCTTGACGTTCATGGTGATGCCCACCGCGGCGAGGTCCTTCTGGACGGCCTGCAGGTCCGTCTGGGTCTGGGCGCCGGCAATGATGGTGAACTCGAAGCCGTCGGCGTAGCCGGCCTCGGCCAGCAGGCTCTTGGCCTTGTCCGGGTTGTATGCGAACTTGGTTTCGAGGTCCTTGCTGAAGCCGGCAGAGTCCTTGGGCAGGGCATTCCAGGCGGGAATGTCACCCTTGTGCAGGGCGTCCACCAGGGCCTGGCGGTTGATGGCGTACTGGATGGCCTGGCGGACCTTTTCCTGGGCGAACGCCGGCGCGGTCTTGCCGGTCTTGTCGAAGGAGATCATGGTGTTGACGGTGCCGCCGATCTGGGTGACACCGACGCCCTTCGACTTGGCGAAGTCCACAGTGTTCGAGGTCAGCATGGCAACGTCGGCCTGGCCGGAGACCAGGGCGTTGGCCCGGGCCTGGGGATCCATGACAACGCTGAAGACCACCTTCTTGTAGGCGTATTTGGAAGCGTCCGCGCTCTTGTCGTTCTTCACCAGGACGTACTTGTTGCCCTTCACGGTGGAGGGGTCCAGGGTGTACGGGCCGGAACCGTCGGGGGTGGCCCCGAGGCTTGCCGTGTCCGTGACACCGTTCTTGCCTACGATCATGCCCGTGGTGGACGCCAGGTTCTTTTCAAAGCCCGGCTGAGGCTTGGCAAAGGTCAGGGCCACCTGCGTGGGGCTGACCACGTCCACGGACGTGATTTCCTGCGCGCCGCCCTTGGCTACGGCGGAGTAGGCGCTCAGGGCCGGATCGGAGCGGCGGTCCAGGTTGGCTTTGACCAGGGCGGCGTCGAGCTTGGAGCCGTCGGTGAACGTGACGTCGTCCTTGAGGGTCAGCGTGAGGATGGTGTTGTCCGCGTTGTAGCTGAACTCCTTGGCCAGGCCGGGGCCTGTGGAGCCGTCCGGCTGAAGCGTCATGAGGGAGTCGTAGAGGCCTTCGAAGAACTGGCGCTGGGCGGCCGAAACGCGCAGGGGGTCGTAACCGAAGGATGCCGAATCGCTGTCGATTGCCAACGTGAGGCTGCTGGTGTCAGCCTTTGCGGCGGCTTGGCTGGACCCGCCGCCGCAGGCGGCCAGGGAACCGATCAGCAGGGCACCGGCCAGGACGGCAGCGCTGCCGCGCGCGGTGGAGGTCATAAGTTTCATCTGGTGCGCCTTCGCATTCTTCTATGACGGTGACAAACGGAGGAAATTCGAGGGGCCGGAGCTGTCCGGCTCCCTTCAAGAATCCGTTGGAGCCTGCGGGGCCAAACATGACAATGTCATTGATTGAAAAAGTATTGTGGCGGCGGTCACGCTACTCGACAGGATGGATTTAGGCAGTGAGGCCTGGGACGCCGCCGCGCGTCCATCATGAGAGGAATCCCTATGACCAACCCGTTTCCGCGAACCTTCCTTTGGGGGGTGGCCACCGCCGGCCACCAGGTGGAAGGCAACAACGTCAACAGCGATATCTGGTTCCTGGAACACCTTCCGGGCACCATCTTCGCCGAGCCTTCAGGGGACGCCGTAGACCACTACCACCGGTACCGGGAGGACATTGCGCTGATTGCCGGCCTGGGTTTCACCACCTACCGCTTTTCCTTGGAGTGGGCACGTATCGAACCGGAGGAGGGCCACTTCTCGGTGACTGGGCTGGACCACTACAAGCGGGTGCTGGAGGCCTGCCTGGAGCACGGCCTCACCCCGGTGGTCACCTTCCACCACTTCGCGTCACCGCGCTGGCTGCTGCGTTCGGGCGGCTGGGAGGGCGAACGCACGCCGGAGCTCTTCGCACGCTACTGCGACCGCGTGATGGGGCACTTCGGTGAGCTCATCGGCGTCGCCTGCACCCTGAACGAGCCCAACCTTCCCTGGCTGCTGGAATCCTTCGGCATCGGCGGCGAAGCACCGGAAAACCGCAGCAAGGTCCCCATGTGGGCTGCCGCTGCCGAGCGTCTTGGCGTGGACGCCAGCACGGTCGCCCCGTTCCAGTTCTGCTCCACCGAGGCGGGTTTCAACGTCAAATTGGCCGCGCACCGGGCCGCCACTGCAGCCATCAAGGCGCACCGCCCGGACCTGCAGGTCGGCTGGACCCTGGCGAACTCCGATATCCAGGCGCTTCCCGGCGGCGAGGAGATCGCGGACCGGGTGCGCCGCGACGTCAACGAGCGGTTCCTGGAAGCATCCCGTGGCGACGACTTCGTGGGCATCCAGACCTACGGCCGGACTGTCTACGGAGCGGACGGGCACGCGCCCGCCCCGGAGGGCGTTCCCACCAACCAGATGGGCGAGGAGATCTACCCGCAGGGCCTGGAGGCAACCATCCGGGAGGCCTGGCGCGTGGCCGGTATCCCCGTGATCGTCACCGAGAACGGCCTGGCCACGGAGGACGACACCCAGCGGGTGGCCTATCTGGAGACAGCGGTCGACGGCGTTGCCTCCTGCCTTGCCGACGGCATCGACGTGCGGGGCTACATCGCATGGACCGCTTTCGACAACTTCGAGTGGATCTTCGGCTACCGTCCCAAGTTCGGCCTGA
The DNA here is from genome assembly GCF_051965175.1 of Arthrobacter sp. SAFR-044. Classification (GTDB taxonomy): domain Bacteria; phylum Actinomycetota; class Actinomycetes; order Actinomycetales; family Micrococcaceae; genus Arthrobacter. Next base: position 81,111 of record NZ_JBQCMK010000013.1, on the reverse strand, counting down.
TCGCCGTCGACCGTTCCACCCAGGAGCGGACTCCGAAGGAAAGCGCACGCTGGCTGGGCAGCTTCGCCCGGCAGCACGCCGAGGCGGGAGCGGCGCAGCCCGCCTAGCATCAGGCAATGGCCCGGACCACTTTTCAGAGGTCCGGGCCATTGTCCTGCTTACTGATGCAGCCGCAGCTTCGCGAGGAAGTCCGCGATGATCAGCCGCGTATCCACCGAGGTGTAGGTCCGGCGGGAGGGCTGGGTGCCGATTTCCCTGAAGGTGGACGTAACGTCGTCGAGCCCCGTGACCACCAGGGGCGCGCTGTCGCCCAGGCACCACAACGGCCCGAACTTCACGAAATCAGGCACCTCCAGGCGGTTGAAGAGCTCCCACAACCAGGCACCTGCCCGACCTGAGTTCCTGAAGGCATGGTCGAGTTCAGCCACCGGGGCAACCACCTGCCGGTACGTCTCCGCCGGGAACTGCCACACCGCCAACTCCTGGTTTCCCAGCACAAAGTCCGCAGCGGCGGGATCCGTGAAGTAGTTGTATTCTTCCTCGTTCGCCGCAGCTCCGCCCACCCAGGCCAGGGTGAGGGAGGACGCGACGGCGGGATGCAGCAGGAGCGCGTCGGCGACGTTGGTGAGCGGGCCGGCGCAGACAAGGATCAGGGGCAGTTCTCCCCCGGCCGCCGCGGCGTCCACAATGGCACGGGCAGCAGCATTGTTCCGCGGTTTGCCCGTGAAGGGAAGGTCGGGCCCGGCCTGGGCCACTGCCAGCTCCGGAAACTTGAGGACGCGCAGCAATTCCGTGGCCAGGTCCGCGCCTCTTTGGGCCATGCCCTCCGGCAGGCCGAACATCGGGTTGGTCAGTGAGCTGGTAACCGCCACGATTTCGTTGGCGGGCGACATTGCGTGATGGGCCAGGGCAACCAGCCCGTCCGGGTCCCCTGCCCAGTCATTGTCGATTACCACCCGGCAGCGCGGCTCAATGCGAATCATGTCCATCCGGCAAGCCTCGCAGCGGCGGCAGATTCGCAGGACGGCACTTTCCAATCACCGAAAGGGAAAGGTGTGCCGGCGGCTAATCCGCGTCCGGCTCCCGGATCACCAGCACCGGGCAGTGCGCGTGGTGGATGGTCTGGTGGGACACGGAGCCCAGCAGCATGCCGGTGAATCCGCCGTGGCCGCGGGACCCGACTGCCACCAGGTCGGCATCCTTCGAAGCGTCGATGAGCGCAGAGGCCGGGTTTCCCTCCACGATGCGGCCGGTAACGGTCACACCCTGGTCCTTCACGCGTTCGAGCTCTGCTTCAAGAATGGCCTGGGCGTCCTTCTGGAAGATCTCATAGTCCCACGCCGTCCCCATGGCATCGCTGACGTAAGGGAAGCTCCAGGCCGTCACGGCCTGGACTTCACCGTTGCGCAGCCTGGATTCCTCCACCGCCCAGTCCATTGCCGCCTTGGACTGGTCGGAGCCGTCCACCCCCACGACGATCCTGAAGCTTCCGTTACCGGCCACGACTCTCCTTTAGCTCACCTGGTGCCGTCGGGACTAACCCTGGTCCGTCGTCGCACCGTGCGCCGGAACGGCCACTGTGGAATGCTCCGGCTTGGCAGCCTGGTGTGGATTTCCGGCTTCCCTTGCACAGTGGACGCAGCAGTAGATGCCGGCTTCGCTCTCAACGGGGTGGCCCAGGATCCGGCAGCCGCAGTGCTCGCAGGCGGGAGCCATCATATGGATGGCGCATTCGAAACTGTCGAACGTGCCGGTCTGGTTTCCCATGCTGACGGTGAACATACGGCCCTCGCTGCTGCCGCAGACATCACATGCGCCCATGGTCCTTGCCTCCTGTTGTCGTCCCTGCTCCAGACACTCAAGTTGACTGCTTGGGCCGGTTCGCTGCCTAGGGGCAAAGGTCCCCCTGCGGGGCACGCGGTGCAGTCAAAAAGTTTCTGATTCTTTTCCCATCCACCGGGCCGGCCGTTCCGAAGACCAAGTGTCGGAGTGCAACCAAGGCTAGGACGGGACGATGGATGCCATTGACCAGCAGGCCCTGACCGGTGCCGTCATCAAGGAGCACCGGCTGGACCTGGCCCAGCTGTGGCTGGAGTTCGTCGGGCTGGGTGGTGACGCCTCGGAACAGCTCATCCGCGACTACTGCGACGGCCAGGCCACCCTCTCGCCGAAGGAGCGGGACGCGCTGGCCCAGGCCGTCAATGAACACTGCGCCGCCGAAGGCCTGCTGCTGCGCGCTCCCCTGAGCAGTTATGCCCTGGTCCTCTGCCAGCCGGGGCCGCAAGGCCCTGAGCGGAAAGGCCCCTACTCGTCGAAGTAGGTAAAGGTGTCGGCGGCGCCGGCAACGGACGACACCACGACAGCCGCCACCTCCCGGAGTTTCATGTTCCGGGTGCTGGACGCGTCCCGCAGCAGCTTGAAGGCGGCTGCCTGGCTGCAGCGGTTCTGCGCCATGATGGCACCGGTGGCAAGGTCGATCACGGTGCGCGTCCGCATGGCTGCGGTCATGCCATCCCTGGTTTCCTCCAGTTTCAGCATGCGCAAGGCAAGCGTCAGTCCTTTGGAGGCCTGCCGGACAAACGTCTCGGCGACGTCCACTTCATTGCTGCCCAGGGCCACGGGCTGTGAACAGTAAAACGTCAGCACGCCCTGCGCATCACCCTCCAGCCCTGCAGGGATGCTCACCAGCGAACGGAACCCCAGGCCCCGAACAGCCTGCACATACTCCGGCCAGCGGTTCTCCAGCCGCAGGTCGGCCACCAGGACGGTCGTGGCGGTCCGCATGGCCATCAGGCCCGGACCGTCCCCGTGTTCGAATTCCAGCTGGTTCATTCCCCCGGCGCCGGGGTTGCTGCAGGCCGTGGTCAGGGGTTTTTTGGGGCGCAGCACCGTAACTTCACAGCAGCACTCGCGGCCCGGGCTGCCAAGCCTGGACGCCGCGTATGCTGCCAGGTCCTGGAGAATTGCCCCCACCTCGGGGTTTTGGAGGAACGACTCCTGAAGGTGCAGGGCAACATCAGGAAAGTTTTCGGCACCAGAGACGTCGGCGTTGGACACGCGACTTACCTCCCGGACAGTATTGAAAAGCCACAGCTTCGTGGCCGCCCACTGCCGGACGGTGATGCCAGCCTACCTTCGCAGAGGCCGTAACCTGTCAACCATGACGCGCCTCTCCACCCCCGCAGGATCAGTCCGCGGCAGCTCCCTTGATGCTGACGGGACCACCATCCACAGGTTCCTTGGCATTCCATACGCTGCGCCGCCGTCGGGCGCCAACCGCTTCCGTCCTCCGGTCCCGGCCGCTCCGTGGGCCGGCGTGCTGGACTGCACTGCAGCTGGTCCCGCTGCGCCGCAGAACCCGGAAAACCCCGCGCCGCCCGGCGCCAGGCCGCGCACCTGGAGCGAGGAAGGCTGCCTCAACCTGAACATCTGGACACCGGCCACGGATGGCCCGGGCAGGCCGGTCATGGTATGGATCCATGGCGGCGCATATCTTTCGGGCGCCAACAGTGACGGCATGTACGACGGCGCCCGGCTCGCCGCCGCGGCGGGCGTGGTGCTGGTGTCCATTAATTACCGCCTGGGCGCCCTGGGGTTCCTGCACCTGGCGGACCTGCTGGGGCAGGGCTACGAGGATTCGTCCAACCTTGCCCTGCTGGACCAGCTGGAGGCCCTGCGCTGGGTCCGCCGGAACATCGCCGCGTTCGGCGGCGACCCGGACAACGTCACCGTCTTCGGCGAGTCCGCAGGCGCGGCAGCGATCGGCACCCTGCTGGGGATGCCGGCGTCGGAAGGGCTGTTCCGCCGGGCCATCATGCAAAGCGGCACCGTCGAACGGTACCGCCGGCCGGAGGAGTCGGCCCGCGTCAGCGCCGGGTTCCTGGGGCTGTGCGGCCTGGACGGACCGACCGCGAAGGAACTGCTCACCCTCCCTGTGGAGCGGCTGCTGGAAGCCCAGGCTGCCCTGGAGCGACAGCTCGCAGCCAAAACCTTCGCCGTCCCGCTGCCTTTCCAGCCCACGGTGGGGACGCCGTCGCTGCCGGTGCCGCCGCTGGACAGTGTGCATGCCGGGCTCAACAGCGGGGTGGACCTGCTGATCGGAACCAACCTCAACGAGGGCTCCTTCGCCGTCGAGATGCGGCCGGCCGCCGCCGGCGACCCGGACTACCCTGACCGCGCCGCCGCCGTCCTGGCCTCAGCCGGGGTGCCGTCCGCGGATGCGTCGGGCTACACAGAAGCGCTCACCCGGGTGTTGTCGCGGCAGCCCGGCGGCAAGGAACTGTTGGAGGCCGCCATCGCCGATACCGTCTATCGCCAACCCAGCAACCGGCTTCTGGCAGCGCGCCAAGAGGCTGCACGAAACGGCGCCGGAAAGACCTTCGCCTACCTGTTCACGTGGCGCAGCCCGGCGATGGGCGGAAAACTTGGCGCCTGCCACGCACTGGACATCCCCTTCGTCTTCCGGCACCTGGACGCACCGGAGGCTGCGTTCCTTACCCGGGGCATGGCGCCGCAGTCCCTCAGCGACGCCATGAGCGGAGCCTGGGCGGCCTTCGCCGCGACCGGAAACCCGGCATCTGCCGGACTTGATTGGCCCGGGTTTGGGGCAGCGCGCAGCACTATGGTGCTCGACGACAACGCCCGGGTGGAAGAGGATCCGCGCGGAGAGATCCGGGAGTTCTTCGAGGGCGTCAGGCCGCTGCCAGCGCGTTAAGCGTGTCCCGGATCCCGTTCAGTGCAGGGTCGCGCAGCGACATGAAGGCAGGCTTCAACAGCGGCTGGATGATCTTGGCCGGCCCGTTGATGCTGAACTCGGCGGTGTACTTCACCACCGATCCCGCTCCGTTGGGGCTTACGTCGATGGAATCAAAGGCTGTGACCGTCTTGTTCTCGCCGCGCAGCTTGATGTGGTTCTCCGTCAGCTCGATGACCTCATAAACCAGGGTCTGGCGCTTTCCGCGGAACTCGGACTCGGCGTGGTATTTGTGGCCCACCGCCACGGGCCCCGGGGTCATCTTGTCCATGACAGGGGTGTTGGGGTCCCACTTGCTGGTGTTTTCGAACTCACTCATGAAGGCAAAGGCCTTCTCCGCGGACAGGTTGGTTTCCACACTTCCGGTGACTGTGATCATCACCCCAGTGTAGGAGTACGGTGCGGCCGGGCGGCAGCTGTTCGCTGAACAACTGCCGCCCCGCGCCCGGACTCTTGCTAGCAGCCCTCGAAGTCGGTGAGAACCTTGACCTTGCCCGCCGAGGCCGACGACGGATCGAACGTGTACCCGATCCATTCCTTTGCCAGGCGGCGGGCCAGCTCAATGCCCACCACGCGCTGGCCCATGGTGAGAACCTGGCAGTCGTTGGACAGGATGGAGCGCTCGACCGAGAACGAGTCGTGCGCGGCGGTGGCCCGGATGCCTTCCACCTTGTTCGCGGCGATCGCCACGCCGATGCCCGTGCCGCAGAAAAGGATGGCCCGGTCCGCTTTGCCGTCCCGGATCATCTCACCGGCAGCGATGCCCACGTAGGGATAGGGCCTGGTGAAGTCGTCCGCGGCGTCGGTGCGGTTCACGCCAATGTCGATCACCTCGCTGACGCGGGGATCGTTGCGGAGGTCCGCGAGGACCTTGTCCTTGTAGTCCACGCCGGCTTCATCCGCGCCGACAATGAGCCGCAGCCCCATGGGGTGTCCTTCCGTCGTCATTACTTGGCTCCTGCCGGTGCAGTGCTGGTGGTGGTGGTGAAGTGGGGCCCCATGACGGCGAAGACCATGGCAAGGGACGTCGCGCCGGGATCGGCGGTGCCCAGGCTCTTCTCGGCCAGCGGGCGGGCGCGTCCCTTCAGGGGCAGCAAATCGGCGGTTGCCTCCGCGGCGGCTGCCGCGTCGCGGGCGGCATCCTGCCAGGCCAGGCCCGGCGCCGTCCCGTCGGCCACCGCACGGCTGAAGGTGGAGGCGAACGGCAGCAGCGCGTCCACCATGGTCTTGTCGCCAATTTCAGCCTTGCCCAGCTGGACGATCCGGTCTGCGAACGCCGTCACACCGGCGGCAAGGACGGCGGTTTCAGGCGCCGAGGAGTTCCCCACCGTCTCGCCGAAAGCGCGGAGCCCGGCTCCCCACAGGACACCGGAAGTTCCGCCGGCCTTGTCTGCCCACGCGTCACCTGCGGCGGCCAGCACGTCACCGGCGCCGGCGCCCCGGCCGAGCGCGTCGGCGGCTGCTGCGGCTGCGGCATCCACGCCGCGGACCATGCCGCGGCCGTGGTCGCCGTCGCCGGCGATGGCGTCCATCCGGCCCAGCTGTTCCTCGGCGCCGTGCAGCAGGGCGCGCGCCGCACCGATGGCCTCGACGCAGGCCGCGGCGTACCCACGGGAGGCGTCACTGGCGACGAACGCCTCCGCGGCCGCGCCGGCGTCGGCCGCTTCTTCCTGGGCGGAAGTTCCCGCCTGGGCTGACACTGCACCGCGGCGGTATGCCGGGGTTTCTGCAGGGGCCGCCCACAGCGGTTCCAGTTCCTCGTCCAGCCAGGTCACGGTCAGCGAGACGCCGGCCATGTCCAGGCTGGTGACCAGCTCGCCCACCTCAGGCATCACCAGCGTGTAGCCGGCGGCGCGCAGCAGCGGTGCAACGGTCCCCCAGAGGACAAACAGTTCCTCGTGCTTGGTGGACCCGAGCCCGTTAAGGATGACCGCGATGCGCTTGCCGGCGTTCGGCGGGGTTTCGGAGAGTACCCGGGCTACCAGTTCCTGGCCCAGGTCCTTCGCCGAAGGCAGGTCGGTATCGTGCAGGCCCGGCTCGCCGTGGATGCCCAGGCCCAGGCCCATCTGCCCCTCGGGGAGGGTGAACAGCGGGGCTTCGGCGCCCGGGAACGTGCAGCCGGCAAACGCACTGCCGATGGTGCGGGTCAGGTCGTTGGCCTTGCGGCCCAGGCGGACCACCTCGGCCAGGTCCGCGCCGTTCTCCGCGGCCGCACCCATCACCTTGAACACTGTGAAGTCACCGGCGATGCCGCGGCGCTTCGCCGATTCCGACGGCGGGGCGCTGGCGATGTCGTCCGTCACCAGGACGTTCTCCACGGCGATGCCCTCGGCAGCCAGCCGCTCGCTGGCCATGCCGAAGTTCATCACGTCGCCGGCATAGTTGCCGTAGGTAAAAATGACGCCGGCGCCGGACTCTGCAGCCTTGGCCACGGAGTAGGCCTGCTGGGCGGACGGCGAGGTGAAAATGTTGCCCACCACCGCGCCGTCGGCAAAGCCGCTGCCGATCAGTCCGGCGAAGGCCGGGTAGTGGCCGGAGCCGCCGCCGGTAAGCACGGCAACCTTGGGCTGCGTGGGCCGGTAGCGGCGGACGGCGCCGCCCTGGACCTGGCGGACCAGGTCTGAATGGACGTCGCAGAAGCCTGCCAGGGCCTCCTCGGCGAACTCTGAGGGGTCGTTGAAGATTTTGGTCATGGTGGGTTCTCCGGCGTCCGGGTGCTGTCAGTGCTGGGGGCTGTCGGGGGTGGCTGCTAGTGGATGTGGCTGCCGCCGTTGATGTCGATTGTGGTGCCGGTGAGGTAGGCCGAGTCCTCGGAAGAGAGGAAGGCGATCACGGCGGCCACTTCCTCGGTGGTGGCGTTGCGGCCCAGCGGGATGCCGGCGTTGATGGCCGCTTCCTGCTCCTCGGTGCTGCCCACGCGGATGTTGGTGTCCACGGCGCCGGGGGTGATGGCGTTGACGGTGACGCCGGTGGTGCCGAGTTCACGGGCCAGGGCCTTGGTGAAGCCCAGGATGGCTGCCTTCGCGGCGGAGTAGGGGACCTTGCCGAAGACGCCGCCGCCGCGCTGGGCGGAGACGGAGGACATGTTCACGATCCGGCCCCAGCCATTGGCGATCATGTCCGGCAGGAAAGCCTTGGTCACCAGGTAGGTGCCGGTGGCGTTGACGTCCATGACCTTGTGCCACAGCTCAAGGGTGGTCTCCAGGAACGGAATGGGCGAGGTGATGCCGGCGATATTGGCCAGGGCGCCGACTGGCGGGAGGTTGCCGGCGGCCACTTCGGCGGCGACGGCTGCCTGGGCGGCGGTCACGGAGGCTTCGTTGGCGACGTCGATCTCGTGGCCGAAGGCGGGGACGTTGAATTCGTTGCCGATTTCGGCCGCGACCTTGGCGGACTTTTCGCCGTCGAGGTCCAGGATCACGATGCCCCAGCCGTCACGGGCGTAGCGGCGGGCGGTGGTGATGCCAATGCCGCGGTCTGAGGTTGCTCCGGTGAGGACGGCGGTGCGCTGGATGGTGGTCATGGTGGTGCTCCTTGAATTGTTTTGGTGGATCGATTGCTCCCTACCGGCTCCCAACCTTCGCAAGCTCAGGTCGGGGCCCTCGCCGGCAGGGGCCCACGTAGTTGTCGTTATGGGGTCCCAACGGCATCTACGCAGGTGGGGCTCAGATGAGGTCGGTGATGAAGCTTGCTGCCTTGGCGGCGGCGGCCGGGCGTTCGTCGTTGGTGACGTCCCGGGTTTCCAGTTCGAGCGAGAAGTGGCCGGTGTACCCGTCGGCGGCGAGCCGTTTCAGGCCCCCGGCGAAGTCGGCGTCCCCGTTGCCGATGCTGAGGTTGATGTTCCCCGGCACGGCATCGCGCAAGTGGACGTGGACGAGGCGGCCCTGGTGCCGGTCCAGGTAGGCCTGGATGTCCTCGCCGGACGCCACGATGTGGCTGAAGTCCATGACGATTCCGACGCCGGAACCTGCAAGGCGGTCGGCCAGCAGTTCCGCGCGCTCCAGGTTCCAGCAGAACCGCAGGAAGTGCAGGGATTCGGTCCAGAGTTCGACGCCGAACTCCGCCGCCCGCCGCCCGGCACCAATGAGCTGGGCGGCAACGAGGTCCAGGTCCTCGTCGACGCTCCGTACAGGGGTGTGGTCCAGGGCGCCGCAGGGCAGGACCAGCGCCTTCGCACCGATGTTGGCAGTCAAGGTGAGCAGGGCGTCAAGGTGGCGCTCCCGCGCGGCCCGGCCCTCGTCGTCGAGCACCCTGTTCAGGTCCCCGATGTCGCCGTTTACCGAACGGACGCGCAGGCCCGAAGCGGTGACCTCGGCGGAAACTGCGGCGACGGCACCGGCGTCGAGCCCGAACGGTACGTGGTCACATACTCCGGGCAGCGCGCCCAGATCGATCTCTTCGAAGCCCAGCCCCTTCATGGTGCGCAGGGCGCTGCCCAGGTCCTGGTGCCGGAAGCTGATGGATGAGCACCCAAGTCTGGAATGGAACATCGTTGATCCTTTGGTTCGTGCCGGGCAGTAGTGATGAGGACCACAATAGGGACGTTAACTGTCAACAGTCAACTCTGAAAGTCGACTGTTGACAGTCGGAATGATGTGGGTCACACTGGAACCCATCATTTGTTAACAGTCGACAGCGCGGACTTTCTTCGGCCGCTTTTCGAAAGGGAACCACCATGAGCAAAGATGCTCTGACCATGCGCGGCCCGGTCCACGGCACCAAGGATGCGCGCCGAGTTGCCATCGGATCCGGCGTGGGGGCCGTGATTGAGACGTATGACTTCATCGGCTTCGGCACCGCTGCCGCACTGTACTTCGGCACTGCTTTCTTCCCGGGAACCGATCCCGTGACGGGCACCCTCGCCTCGTTCGCCACCCTGGGGGTCGGATTCGCAGCCCGCCCCCTTGGCGGCATCATTGGCGGGCACCTTGGTGACAAGGTGGGCCGCAAGCCCGTCCTCGTCGCCTCCCTCATCCTGATGGGCCTGGCCACCTTCGCCATCGGCCTGCTCCCCACCTATGCCGCAGTCGGGCTGCTCGCCCCGGCACTGCTCGTCTTCGTCCGCATCGTCCAGGGCCTGGCCTTCGGTGCGGAATGGGGCGGCGCCATCCTGATGAGCTACGAACACGCACCCTGGAAGGCCAAGGGCAAGTACACCGGCATCGTCCAGGCCGGCTTCCCCGTGGGCCTGCTGCTGGCCAACCTGACCTTCCTGTTCAGCGTCCAGCTCGGCAACGAACTCGCATGGCGCATCCCGTTCCTGGCCAGCATCCTGCTGGTCATCGTTGGCCTGATCATCCGCTCCAAGGTCCCCGAGTCCCCCGTCTTCGATGAGGTCAAGGACAGCGGCGCCATCGTCAAGGCACCCATCGTGGAGGTCATCAAGACGGACTGGCGCAACATCGTCAAGGGCATCGGCCTCCGCATCGCCGAGACCGCCGGCTACGCCGTTTCCATCACGTACATGATTTCCTACCTCAACAGCCAGCACCTGGCGGACAAGAGCCAGACGCTGATCGCGCTTTGCATCGCTTCGGCCATCGGCATCTTCGCCACCCAGGCCTGGGCCGCACTGACGGACCGCATTGGCCGCCGCCCGCTGTACGTCTGGTCCACCGCCTTCGCGGCCCTGTTCGCCATCCCGATGTTCCTGCTGGTGAACACCGGCCTGTTCATCGCCATCATCCTGACCATCGTGATCTCCTACGCCGTGTGCCAGAACTCGCTGGCCGGCGCCCAGGGCGCCTGGTTCCCGGAGCTCTTCCAGGCCAAGACCCGCGCTTCCGGCGCCAGCCTGGCGTACCAGATCTCGGCCATGGTGTCCGGCTTCACCCCCTTCATCACCACCCTGCTGTTCGTCAGCTTCGGCTGGATGGGCCCCGCGCTGCTCTTCGGCGCGTACGCCCTGATCGGCCTCTGGGCCGCCGTCGCCACCCGGGAAACCTGGGGCAAGCGGGAACGTGAGCTGGCTGACGAGGCCACCAAAAGCACCCCGAACACCGTCAACGCCTGAATGACCACCACGCACGAAACGACCACGGAGCCAGTAATGCCTACAGATACCGTCCAGGACGCCGCCCCGCAGGGACAAACACTGCAGGAACAAACACTGCAGACTGCGGTGACTCCGGAACGGCTGGAGAAGATCAGCGCCGCCGCCTACCGGATCCGGCACCATGCCCTGAACATGGGCGAGGTCCAGGGCCAGGGGTACGTGGGCCAGGCCCTGGGTGCCGCGGACATGCTCGCCACCGTCTACGGTGACCAGCTCCGCTTCCGCGCCGAGGACCCGCACTGGGAAGCCCGCGACCGGTTCCTGCTCTCCACCGGCCACTACGCCATCGGCCACTATGCCGCTCTCGCCGAAGCCGGGATTGTCCCGGTGGAGGAACTGGAGACCTACGGCTCGGACGATTCCCGCCTGCCGATGTCCGGGATGTCCACCTACACGCCCGGCATGGAAATTTCCGGCGGCTCGCTGGGGCACGGCCTGACCATCGCCGTCGGCATGGCCCTGGGCCTGTGCTACCAGGGTTCCTCCGCCCGGGTGTTCAACTTCCTCTCCGACGGGGAACTGGACGAGGGCTCCACCTGGGAAGCCGCGATGGGCGCGCACCACCACCAGCTGGGCAACCTCACCGCCATGGTGGACATCAACGCCCTGCAGGCCGACGGCAAGACGGACACGGTGCTCCGCACCGAACCGGTCACTGAAAAGTGGGAATCGTTTGGCTGGTACACCCAGCGGGTGGACGGGAACGACGTCGGCGCGCTGCTGGCAGCGTTCGACAACGCAGCCGCCCAGGCCGCCGCCGTCGGACGCCCCTCCGTGATCCTGTGCGACACGAAGGTGGGCCGGGGCGTTCCGCTGCTGGAAGACCGCGAAAAGGCGCACTTCATGCGCATCGAAGAGAACGAATGGCAGATCTGCCGCGAACAGCTCACCGCCGGCTACGAAGGAAAGGCTTCAGCATGAGCACCACCACCGAGGCCCCGGACACCGCAGCAGCCGCTGCAACACCCGCCAAGCCGAAGCTGAAGACCTCGGCGATGATCGCATCCTTCGCCGATCCCGGCCAGAAGACCTCCTCCGCGCCGTTCGGGCACGCCCTGGTCAAGGCCGCACAGGAAAACGACAAAATCGTGGGCCTGACCGCTGACCTGGGCAAGTACACGGACATGCACATCTTCGCCAAGGCCTTCCCGGAGCGGTTCTTCCAAATGGGCATGGCCGAGCAGCTGCTCTTCGGCGCTGCTGCAGGCCTGGCCGAAACCGGGCTGGTCCCGTTTGCATCCACCTACTCGGTGTTCGCTGCCCGCCGCGCCTACGACTTCCTCTGCCTGGACGCGGCCGAACCGAACCTGAACGTCAACATCGTGGGCGGCCTGCCGGGCCTGACCACCGGCTACGGCCCCAGCCACCAGGCCACCGAGGACATGGCGATCTTCCGCGGCATGCCCAACCTGACCATCGTGGACCCCTGCGACTCGATCGACATCGAACAGGCCATCCCGCAGCTCGCCGCATCGGAAGGACCCACCTACCTGCGGCTGCTGCGCGGCAACGTGCCCACGGTCCTGGACGAGTACGATTACACGTTCGAACTCGGCAAGGCCAAGGTCCTGCGGGGCGGCAACGATGTTGTCTTCATCTCCTCCGGCCTGATGACCATGCGCGCCCTGCAGGCAGCCAAGGCCCTGGCGGCGCACAACGTGGACGTCGCCGTCGTGCACACCCCCACCATCAAGCCGTTCGACGCCGAGACCGTCCTTAAGGAGATCAACACGGACCGCCTGGCCGTCACCCTGGAGAACCACTCCGTGGTGGGCGGGTTGTTCGAAACCGTCGCCTCCGCCGTCGTCACCGCCGGAGTAGGCAAACGCGTGGTGCCCATCGGACTCCCGGACCAGTTCCTCGATGCCGGCGCCCTGCCCACCCTGCACGAGCGCTACGGGCTCTCCGTGGACCGCATCGTAGCCAAGGTCCTCGCCGAACTCGGCTAAGGGCAGTTGTCGGATGCAGAAAGCACGGCACCGGTCCTAAGCCGGAGCCGTGCTTTCTGTCGTAATATCGGAACCACTACCGACTGTAAACAGTCGACTTATGACAATGAGGACAAGCCATGGCCGGACTGACCGCCCCGCTGCTGGGACTGGAAAAGAAAAGCCTGCGCGAGCAGGCGCTCTCGGCGCTGAGGACCGCCATCACCAGCGGCGAGCTGGAACCCGGACGGCACCTGGTGGAAACCGAATTGTCCGAGATGCTGCAGATCAGCCGCGGCACGCTCCGTGAGGCCCTCCGCCAGCTGGAACAGGAGGGCCTGCTGTCCGCCGGACCCCGCGGCCGCCTCTCCGTCCGCCACCTGGATGAGAAGGAAATCCGGGACATCTACGCTGTCCGCGCCGCCCTGGAATCCCTCGCCGCCCGGACGCTCTGTGAACTGCCGGACCGGCAGCATGTCACCGAATCGCTGCACAAGGCCATCGACGCCATGACGGACGCTGGAAACGGGAGCCTGGAGGAACGGATCGAATCCGACCTTGAATTCCACCGCACCCTCTGCCGGCTCACCGGCAACGAAACCCTCCTCCACTCCTGGGAGTCCTTGGAAGGGTCCATCCGGATGTCCATCATGTTCGCGGGCCTGGAAAAGGGCGTCAGCAACATGAGCGTGGACCGCCACAAGGACATCGTGGGCGCCATCGACACCGGGGACGCCACGTTGGCGCGGAAGACCATCCTGGAACACATGGACACCGCCGCCGCGAACCTGGTGGCGTAGCGTCCTTTCGAGTCCCTGTTCGGGAATCCCGGCGCCCTCCCGGCCGTTAACTTACTGCGCGGTAAATAACCGCGGTGTTAACGAGGGACGGTATGACCGCAAAGTTTGTGTCAGTCGAGGACGACGCCGGTAAGGTCACCCGGTATGCCCGCCATGACAACGGCGGCGGGCTCATTGCACCGGGAGCCAGCGTGGCGGACAGCGCCCGGATCGGCCCCATGACCTACGTGGAGCACGGCGCGCAGGTGGGTTCAGGCTGCCGGATTGGACACGGCAGCTGGATCGACCGCGGCGCGACCATCGGTGACCGGACGGTCATCGGCGACGGCGTGCGGATCGGCCGGGGCACGGTGATCGGCAACCGCGTCCACATCGGCAGCCACTCGCGCATCGGCTCCAGCGTCCTGATTGAGCACGGTGTGCACCTGGACTCCGACAGCACGGTGCCGGACGGCAGCGAGGTTCTCGCGGGCGCCCACTCACGCCTGGCCCCGGCACGACACCGGACGCACCGCAAGGTGAAGGGCGGGCTGGCGGCGTAAGTTGCGGCAGGCAATTGGCAGTGGCCGCTCCGCAACGGGCTACAAAACAGTGCTTCCGCGCACCACCAGTTCTGCCGAATAAATGATGGGCTCCCAGGCCTCGCCGGGGTTGCCGATGGCGCTGACCAGCAGCTTTCCGGCCGCAGCCGCGATATCCGCCACGGGATGGGCCACGGTGGTGAGGCCCAGGCCGTTTGCCGCCTGGATTGGGTGGTTGTCGAAGCCCACCACCGCCACATCGTCCGGCACCCGCCGCCCGGCGGTGCGAAGAGTGTCCACCACGCCGAGCGCCATAAGGTCGGAGGCGGCGAATATGCCGTCCACGTCGTGCGTCCCGGCGAGGAGGCTCTTGGCAGCGGCGGCACCTCCCGCCGTCGTGAAGTCCCCGTGCATGACCGGTCCGGGCTCAACGCCGGCTTCCCTGAGTCCCTGCAGCCATCCTTCCAGGCGGTCGACGGCGGCCGTCATGTCAGGAGGGCCGGCGACGGTCGCGAGCCTGCTGCGGCCGATGCCCGCCAAGTGCCGTGCAGCCAGCCGGCCGCCCTCGAAGTTGTCCAGGTCCACGTAGGGAATTCCGGACGACGTGTCCCACGGCCTGCCGATGAAGACGGTTGGCAGGCCGGTGGCCCCCAAGGTTTCCACCCAGTCGTCGGCGCGGTGGTGGGACACTACGATCGCCCCGTCGACGTGGCCGCCGCGCAGGTAGCGGATGGTCCGCGCTGAGTCGTCCCCTGCCCGGGACATCAGCAGCACCAGCTGCAGGTCGGTGTCGCGCAGTGCTTCATTGACTCCCGTGATCACCGCGGCGAAGTACGGGTCCATCATGACCCTGGCGTCGGGTTCGGGGATGACCAGCGCCACCGAACCCGTGCGCCGGGTCACCAGGCTTCGGGCCGCACGGTTTGGGGTGTAGCCGAGTGCCACGATCGCGGCATCAACGGCAGCCTGGGCCTGCGCACTCACCTTGGAGCCGCCGTTAATGGCACGGGAAGCGGTGGAGCGGGACACCCCGGCAGCTGACGCCAGGTCCTCGAGCGTGGGACTGGCCGATCCCGCGCCGGTCAGGCCGGGCCGGCTGGTCTTTTCCTTCATCACATCGACAATACGACACCCCGACACAGTGGGAGCGCTCCCGCGAAACCCTTGCCGGGGCAAAAACCCGATGCTACGCTTCCCCGACGGGAGCGCTCCCATCACTCGACCCGGGCTGCCTGTTGCAGCCGTTATGGTCGTCCAGCCCCTCCACTGACAGGACCAGCAATGCCGCTAGCCTTACGCCCTGACGCACCCAGACCCCTTCCGGCGCGCCGCCGGCCCCATGCCGGCACCGTTGCGGCCGCCACGGCCCTTCTCCTTGGGCTTTTCGCTGCCGGCGGGACCGTTCCAGCACAAGCCGCACCGTCAGTTGCACAGCCCGCAGTCCAGGCTCCGGCCTCGCCACCGCCGCCGGCACAGACTTTGCAAAACCCTTTCGGACCCAATACTTATGTCTTCGATCCAAGCATGCCGGTGGCCCAGATCCAGGCCACCGTGGACTCCATTGCGGCCCAGCAGGTGGACGACGAGATGGGCTCAAAGCGCTACTCACTGCTGTTCAAACCCGGGACTTATGGCACCCCCGAGGAGCCGCTGATCGTCCAGGTGGGCTACTCCACCGAGGTGGCGGGACTGGGCGCTGCACCCACTGATGTCACCATCAACGGACACGTGGACGTCTACAACCGGTGCCTCACCGCGGACAACTGCATCGCGCTGAACAACTTCTGGCGTTCCCTGTCCAACCTCACCATCAACGTGACCGGACTGGAAGGTTGCCGCAGCTCGGCGAATTTCTGGGCAGCATCCCAGGCCGCACCGATGCGCAGGGTCAACATCACGGGCGGCAACCTCTCCCTGATGGACTACTGCACCGCCGGCCCGCAGTACGCCAGCGGGGGCTTTATCGCGGACTCAAAGACGGGTGCCGTCATCAATGGCTCCCAGCAGC
Organism: Arthrobacter sp. SAFR-044; assembly: GCF_051965175.1. Taxonomy (GTDB): domain Bacteria; phylum Actinomycetota; class Actinomycetes; order Actinomycetales; family Micrococcaceae; genus Arthrobacter. Next base: position 65,046 of record NZ_JBQCMK010000013.1, on the reverse strand, counting down.
AGTACCTTGTGCGCGGCAGCAGCATCGGAAGCTGGTCCAACGGGGTCTGGAACCAGGTGTTCTCGGGCGTCAACGGGGCGCCTGCGGATTCCTTCCCGGACCCGCCGTACACCACCTTGGACACGACTCCGATCAGCAGGGAGAAGCCCTACCTGACCGTGGACCCCGCCGGCCAGTACAGCGTGTTCGTGCCCTCCGTCCGCCAGGACTCAGCAGGGACCACGTGGGAAAACGGCCCTACCGAAGGCCGCAGCATCCCGTTGGCCGACTTCTACATCGCATCGCCCGGCGATTCGGTCCAGGCCATCAACTCGCAGCTGGCGCGTGGAAAGAACCTCATTCTGACCCCCGGCGTCTACGACGTTGACCAAAGCATCGAGGTCAAGCGGGCAGGAACGGTGATCCTTGGACTTGGAATGGCAACACTTTCCGCCGTCAACGGATCAGTTCCCCTGGCAGTCGCGGACGTCCCAGGAGTAGACATTGCCGCCGTCACCGTGGACGCCGGCGAAGTGAATTCCCCGGCCCTGATGCGCATCGGCAAGGCAATCGCGGGCGCGGGGAGCGGACCGGCCAACTCTGCCCTCCACAGCGATCCGGCCAATCCCACCACACTCCACGATGTGTTCTTCCGCATCGGCGGGCCCCACGTGGGCAAGGCCTCGGTCAGCCTTGAAGTCAACAGCGACAACGTCCTCCTGGACCACATCTGGGCCTGGCGCGCGGACCATGGGAACGGTGTCGGTTGGACCACCAACACCGGCAGGAACGGCGTGATCGTCAACGGTAACAACGTCACTGCGACCGGCCTGTTCGTGGAGCACTACCAGGAGTACAACGTCATCTGGAACGGCGAAAACGGCAAAACGGTCTTCTTCCAGAACGAACTGCCCTATGACGCCCCCAACCAGGCAGCGTGGCAGCATGACGGGGTCCTCGGCTGGGCCGGGTACAAGGTCTCGGATTCCGTCAAGACCCATGAACTCTGGGGCGGCGGCAGCTATGTGTACAACAACGTGGACCCCACCATCCACGCCACCCGCGGCTTCGAGGTCCCGGTGACGCCCGGCGTGAAGCTGCACAGCCTGCTGACGGTGAACCTCGGGGCCGGGACGCTGGACCACGTAGTCAATGACACCGGAGCGCCGGTGTCCACGGACGCCGTCGGAGTTCCCAGCTACGTGGCCGATTTCGGCTAGGAGCCGCCCACACATGGGGGCGCGGTGCCGGCAATGGGTGCCGGCACCGCGCCCTATCCGTTCCGGGCCTGCCTCCACGCGAGCGCGGCCCCGCCCCAGACGGCCAGCAGCAGCGCCACAAGCAGCAAGCCGGCGTCGCCCAGGTCGATCGATGAAAGCCAAGCCGTCACCGGATCATGCAGGCCGAATGCGGCGTGAAAGAAGCCGGCCAAAGTGATCACGGCAATGAACAGGGCCGAGACGGCAGAGATACCCGTCACCAGCGCGTTGAAGCCAAGCTTCCGTCGCGGGTCGGCCAGTGCCGAGCGGTACATCCGCATCATCGCCATGCCGTTCACTGAATCACACAGTGTCATCGCGGCTGCGAAGGCGAGCGGCAGGGCGAGAAGGGCAAACGGGGGCACCCCGGCCAGGGACGCCGCCGTCGTCATCATCAGCAGCCCGATGGTGGTGGCGGTATCGAAACCCAGCCCAAAGAGGAAGCCAATCACGTAGATGTTCCGCGGCCGGCGCACCCTGGCGAGGGGTTTGGCCAGCAGCCGCGCCACCAGTCCCTGCGGTTCCAGGTCGCGGGGATCAATGGCTGCTCCGGCCCGGGAACGCCGGAAGGCAGCGGCCGAGCGGGTGAACGCCGAGCCGTTGAACAGCCCCATGGCCAGCAGGAACACCCCGGATACACCGCTGCCGATCAGCCCCAGCACCAGGTTCCCGGCCGTACCGTCCTCCATCAGGCCGCCAACCATGGACGCACCGGCGATTACCAGCACCCCCGCCAGGGTCACCACCGAGCTGTGCCCCAGGCTGAACGCGAAGCCCACACTCACCGGATGCTGCCGCTGTGCCACGAACTTCCGGGTGGAGTTGTCGATGGCGGCCAGGTGGTCCCAGTCGTAGCTGTGCTTCACCCCGGCCAGGTAGGCGGTAAGGACAAGTCCCCAAGAGAGCGCCCCGCCGCCCCCGGTCCGGGTTCCGGCAAGCAAAAGGACGACGGCGGCAGCGTGCAGCGCGGCCACGGCACCAAAGGTGAAGAGCGCCCGGGTCCGGAGCGGCAGCGAGTCCCGGTCCCGGTAGAGCGTGGCGATGCCGGCCATCAGTGCTTCCTCAGGTCCAGCGGCCCCTGGCCGTACCAGCGTCCGCGCAGCAGGTCAGTACAGGATCGAAGCAGGCGGGTCAGCTCGTCCGTGCTGTTGGAGAGGCTCCGCAGCACCAGCCCGGTGGTCCCCGCAACAGTGCGGGTCAGCGAGATGCCGGTCAGGGCCTGGTGGTCAGTGGTCAGCAGGTGCAGTTCGTCGGCAAGCGCCTGGTCCACCCGGGGATCCACCACCACCAGCGATCCGAGGTGGCTGTAGCCTTCCATGAACCCCAGCCCGGTGACGTCGTGGAGCGGCGGCCGGATCAGCAGGTTGTCCAGCGACAGCAGTTCGGCGCCCGCCCCTGTTTCCACACAGATGTGGTTCCTCAGGCGCACTTCCTCATACCGGAAGGCGGCGCCGTCGGGCGACCAGCCGGGCGTCACAACCTCGGCCATGACCAGCGACGACGACGGCCGCAGGGTCACGGACGTCCGCTGCCGGTAGCTGGCTTCCCGGTAGGCGATGAGCTGGTCCGGCATGAGTTCCAGCCGCGCCCCCTCCCCCAGCCGCACAGCCATCCGTTGCTCAGCAAAAGACCCGGGAGTCCGATAAACCTTCGTCGCAGACTGCGTAGTCAGCAGCAGAGAAGCAGAGTCCCCCACCTCAACATCAATGCGAAAGAGGTCCGCCCCAAGATAAGCCCCGCCAGGATTCACGACCACATAACAAACCTGTCCGGAGTCATCGAGGTAATGCGGCCGCATAACCCTCAAGGCACCACGATGGTACTGATGCGAAGCAACTGAGCGCTGCCCACGAACGGCGACCCGAAGCTCAAGCTCGCCCATCGGTGACCTGCCAGCAAAAGCGGAGCCGGGGATAGGGGGCCGCGGCGTGGTGGGCACCGCGAAGCGGGCACGGCCCCCTATCCCCGGTGAAGCGCCGGAAGCGGCCTCACCCGCGGGCGCAGGCCCCGGTGCGGCGAGCGCTGAACCCGAGTCCGCCGTCGTACTCATGCCAAATCGAGCATCAGGACGTCGTGCCGGATCCATTCGATGACCTTCTCGAGGCCTTCGTCGGTTTTGAGGTTGGTGAAGCAGAACGGCTTGTTGCCACGGAATTCCTTGGAGTCCCGTTCCATGACGGCGAGGTCGGCGCCGACGTGGGGTGCGAGGTCGGTTTTGTTGATGATGAAGAGGTCGGATTTGATCATGCCCTGGCCGGCTTTGCGGGGGATTTTCTCGCCTTGGGCAACGTCGATGATGTAGATGGAGAAGTCCACCAGTTCGGGGCTGAAGGTGGCGGAGAGGTTGTCGCCGCCGGATTCGACGAAGATGACCTGCAAGTCGGGGTGCCGGACTTTGAGTTCCTCGATGGCGGCGGTGTTCATGGAGGTGTCTTCGCGGATGGCGGTGTGCGGGCAGCCGCCAGTTTCGACGCCGATGATCCGGTCTGCAGGGAGGATGCCGTTGGCGGCGAGGATTTTGGCGTCCTCGATGGTGTAGATGTCGTTGGTGATGGCGGCCATGGAGATATCGCCGCTCATGTGCCGGGTGAGCCGTTCCACGAGCTGGGTTTTGCCGGCGCCGACGGGCCCGCCGATGCCGATTTTGATGGGTTCAGTCATGGTTTCCTCCTATCGAGCCGAAGCACAGTCAGCTCATGAACATCCGGGCACGCTGGCGTTCGTGCCGCATTTGCGAAATTTCCAGTCCGGGGCTGACTGCGCCAAGGTCGTCCGGCGTGAGGTGCGCGATCGCGTGGAGGGCGGCAGCGACGTCGTCGTGCGCTTTCCGCAGCACCCGCTGCCCGGCGTTCTGGCCAAGCGGGATGGCCCGGACGGCGTTCTGGGTGAGCGAGGTAACGGTGGCGAAGAGGTAGGCAGCAAGCGCCTCCCGCTGCGGTACGCCCAGGGAGCGGGCGACGACGGCGAAGGCCAGCGGCTGGTGCCCGGCGGCGCGGCCCGTGGCCACCAGGTCCCGGTACAGTTCCAGCGCAGGCGAGGGAAACACCTCAGCCCCAATCTCGAGCAACCGCCCGCCCATCTTCACGCTGGCCTCCCGGACCTGCCGCGGCAAAAGGGAAGCAGACAAAAGCGAATCCAGTTCCCCAAGATCACCCCCCTCATACAGAAGCCGAATAGCAAGCCCATCAGAGTAAGTAAGCGACTGCGCCACAAAAGCAGACAGCCACACCCCAAAAGAACCCTCATCAAAAACACCCCCACCGTCGACATAAGTCTCAAACCCAAGGGAGTGAGCAAAAGCCCCAGTAGGCAAGGCTGAATCAACCAACTGCTGCAGCGCCAGCTGATAGCTCATACCTGCGCTCCCAAGGCGACGTGCCTGCTCAACTCGGCGGAGGCGGGTGATAGGGGCCGCGGCGTGGCGGGCACCGCGAAGCGGGCACGGCCCCTATCACCCGCCGAAGCCCCCGCGCCGGCGCTCGCCGAAGGAGCCGAAGACGCTGAGTTAGTGACTGTGTTCAGCATGGCGGAAAGGCACGGGCATGACGCGTTCCTGGCGGGTGTAGGGCACGGCGTTGTGGCGGAGGTAGTCCTCGACGGTGTGGTCGTAAGCGCACACCATGACGGCGGCCCCGTACTCGCTGTCCGCGTCGAAGAATTGTGCCTGGAGGTGCCGGTTGCCGAGGGAGTGCGCGGTGACGCCCATTTGGTGGATGGTCCGGGGTGCAATGACCAGGACGTCGGTGGGCAGGACGGAGACGACGATCATATTGGTTTCGGTGACGTGGAGGATGTCGCCGTCGCGGAGGTCGCCGGAGCCGGAGGGGAGGCGGATGCCGATTTCCCTGCCGTGGTCGGTGGTGGCGCGCTGGATGCGTTTGACCAGCTGGGTGCTGGGCAGGACGATTTTTTCGCGGTGCAGGCCGGCGTAGGCGGCGAGGTCGGAGTCCGGCAGGTCGTGCAGGTTGCCCAGGACTTTGTCGATGATCACGTGGTTTCTTTCGGGGAGGGCTTAGAAGAGAAAGTACCGCTGGGCCATGGGCAGCACGTCGGACGGTTCGCAGGTGACGTCCTCGCCGTCCACCGTCACCTGGTAGGTTTCGGGGTCAACCTGGATGTCGGGGGTGGCGTCGTTGTACTTGAGGTCGGCCTTGGTGAGGTTGCGGATTCCGGAGACGGGCCGGATGACCTTCTCCAGGCCCAGCTCCCGGGGCACGCCGGCGTCGATCGCTGCTTTGGACAGGAAGGTGATGGAGGACTGCTGGACAGCCTTGCCGAAGGTGGCGAACATGGGCCGCATGGTGCGCGGCTGCGGGGTGGGGATGGACCCATTCGAGTCGCCCATCAGGGCGTAGGCGATCTGCCCGCCCTTGAGCACCAGTTCCGGTTTGACCCCAAAGAACGCAGGGTCCCACAGCACCAGGTCCGCGAACTTGCCCACTTCAACTGAGCCTACGGAATCCGCGATGCCCTGCGCGATGGCGGGGTTGACGGTGTACTTGGCCACGTAGCGCTTGAGCCGGAAGTTGTCGCTGTCCGCACTGCCGTGCGCCCCGCCGTCGTTGTCTTCCAACACCCCGCGCTGCTTCTTCATCTTGTCCGCCACCTGCCATGTGCGGGTAATGACCTCGCCTACCCGGCCCATGGCCTGGGAGTCGGAGGAGGTGATGGAGAAGATGCCCAGGTCCTGCAGGACGTCCTCCGCGGCGATGGTCTCGGCACGGATGCGGGAATCGGCGAAGGCCACGTCCTCGGGAATGTCCGGGTTGAGGTGGTGGCACACCATGAGCATGTCCAGGTGCTCTTCGATGGTGTTGCGCGTGTACGGGAGCGTGGGGTTGGTGGAAGCGGGCAGGACGTTGGGCATGCCGGCGATCTTGATGATGTCCGGTGCGTGCCCTCCGCCGGCGCCTTCGGTGTGGAAGGTGTGAATGACGCGGCCGCCGATGGCGCGGATGGTGTCCTCCACGAACCCGCACTCGTTCAGGGTGTCGGTGTGGATGGCCACCTGGACGTCGTACTCGTCGGCGACCCTCAGCGACGTGTCGATGGAGGAGGTGGTGGCACCCCAGTCCTCATGGACTTTGAGCCCGATGGCACCGGCACGGATCTGCTCGGCGAGGGGTTCGACGGCGGATGCGTGGCCTTTGCCGAACAGGCCGATGTTCATGGGGAACGCCTCGGCCGCCTGCAGCATCCGCTGGATGTGCCACTTTCCGGGCGTCACCGTGGTGGCTTTGGTGCCTTCGGCAGGACCTGTGCCGCCGCCGATCATCGTGGTCACGCCGCTGGCCAGGGCAGTGGGGACCTGGTCCGGTGAGATGAAGTGGATGTGGGTGTCGATGCCGCCGGCGGTGAGGATTTTCCGCTCGCCCGCGATGATTTCGGTGCTTGAGCCGATCACGATGTCCACGCCGTCGGTGATCTGCGGGTTGCCGGCCTTGCCGATCCGGAAGATGTGGCCGTCCCTGAGCGCCACGTCTGCCTTGTAGATGCCGGTGTGGTCCAGGATCACGGCGTTGGTGATGACGGTGTCCGGAATGTCCCCGTCACGGGTGGACTGGCCGTTCTGCCCCATGCCGTCGCGGATCACCTTGCCGCCGCCGAACACCACTTCCTCGCCGTACACGGTGAAGTCCTTTTCGATCTCAAGGAAGAGTTCGGTGTCCGCCAGCCGGATTTTGTCCCCGGTTGTCGGCCCGTAGAGGTCCGCGTACTGCCTGCGCGGAATCTCGAAGCTCACTCGCCGTCCCCTTCCATCACAGGCCCGCTTTGCCGGGTGCCGTCGTCGAGCCTTCCATTGACCGCATTGCTGAGCCCATGCACCTCGCGGGTCCCAGCCAGCTCAATGAGCCGCACGTTCCGTGAATCCCCCGGCTCAAAGCGAGCCGCTGTTCCTGCCGGGATGTCCAGGCGCCGGCCGTAAGCCGCCTCGCGGTCGAAGGCCAGGGCCGCGTTGGCCTCGGCGAAGTGGTAATGCGACCCCACCTGGACGGGCCGGTCGCCGGTGTTGGTTACGGCCACCTCGATTGCCTCCCGGCCCGCATTCGCGGTCACGGGTTCCGGCCGCAGGACGTACTCGCCTGGAATCATTGCCGCGCTCCTTAGCGGATGGGGTTGTGGACGGTGACCAGCTTGGTGCCGTCCGGGAACGTGGCTTCGATCTGGACGTCGTGGATCATCTCCGGCACGCCTTCCATCACGTCGGCCCGGGTGAGCAGGGTGGTGCCGTAGCTCATGAGGTCGGCCACGGTCCTGCCGTCGCGGGCGCCCTCGATCAGTTCGTAGCTGATGATGGCCACGGCCTCGGGGTAGTTGAGTTTGAGGCCGCGGGACTGCCTTCGGCGGGCCAGGTCGGCGGCCACCACGATCAGGAGTTTTTCCTGCTCACGCGGCATGAGATGCATGGGGTTCCCTTCGACGGCCTGCGGCGTGCTGCCAGCGTAGGCGGGTCACGTTTCCGCCAGGTTTCAGGAGTATCAACGAAAGCTGGGGATGTGCCCCAACGGTGGGAGGCTACTCCGCCCCGCTGAGCCGGGCAAGGATCTCGTCGCTGGACTGGATGGGCTGGCGGTAGGTGGCGGAGAGGATGCGGAGCATGTCTGCAGCGTCCTGGTCGGCTTCGGAGGCCATCGCGTCCTTGGCGTAGGTGACCCGGATGTTGTGCGCGAATGCGTCGGCTGCGGTCTGGGCGATGCAGTTGTGCGTGGAGACACCGGCGAGCACCACTTCGTCGGCGTCCCAGTTCCGCAGCCGGGCCAGCAGGTTGGTTCCCACGAAGGCACTGTCCCGGGTCTTGTTCAACTGGGGCAGGTCCTCCTTGATGAGGCCGGGCACCGACTGGGCCTGCCCGCTCCCGCGGAAGATGAAGCCTTGGTCGTCGTCGAGCATGCTGAGGGTCCAGGTGGACTTGTCCCGCTCGTGCTCGGTGCCTACCAGGAGCGCCGCGTGTCCGGCGGCCTTGAACCCTTCCAGCAGCCGGTTGCACTCGCTGACCACCCGGTCCTGCTGGGCTGCCAGTTCGGGCGTTTCGAAGAATGCGTTTTGCATGTCGATGACCAGGAGGGCGATCATGGGGGCACCTTTCCTCGTTGAGTCCGTGGGCCGGCGGGTGGTGAGGGAAAGTTACCCGCCTGCGGGGCTGCGAAACCCTAGGGCGCGGATTCCCTGACCTTCAGTTCGAACCCGGCTTCCACGTGCACGCCCTGTTCCGACGGCTCGCGGCCGGCGATCCGGTCCAGCAACAGGGTGATGGACCGCTCCGCGATCTCATCCATGCCCGGCGAGACGGTGGTGAGTGAGGGGGACGCGAAGCGCGCTTCGTCGATGTCGTCAAAGCCCGCCACCGCCACGTCCTTCGGGACCTTGACGCCGCGGACCAGCAGCTCGTGCATGGCGCCCAGCGCCAGTACGTCATTCAGTCCGAAGACGGCGTCGAACTCCACGCCCGCTTCCAGCAGACCGGCGACGGCGGCAGCACCCGTATCGCGGCGCCATTCAGCGGGTGCCACGAGCGCGGGGTCGAAGGGGATGCCCGCTTCCGCCAGCGCATTCCGGTACCCGTTCAGGCGCAGGCCCGCCGTCCCGGCGGACTCCCCGGTGCTGGCTCCCACCACGGCGATACGACGGCGGCCGCCAGCCAGCAGGTGGGTGGTGAGCGCAGCCGCGGCCTCCTCGTTCTTCATGGTCACCAGGTCGAAACGGGGATCCACGATGTGCTCGCCGAGCATCACCATCGGTTTCTTGCCCGCCCGCGCGGCAATGGCATCCGCGTCCACCACCAGCGGCGTGAACAGCAGCCCGTCGGTGAGCTGGCGGAAGGTCCCCTGCAAGGCACCAAGTTCGGCGGAGGCCTCGGCGTCGGACTGCTCCACCATTACCCGGTACCCGTGGCGGGCGGCAGCCTTCATCAGCTTCGACGCCAGTTCGGCGTAATAGGGGGCGGAAAGATCGGACAGGACCAGGCCCAGCGTGGACGTCTTGCCGGACCGCAGGCTGCGGGCGGTGAGGTTGGCCTCGTAGCCCAGTTCCGCGATGGCATCCTGCACCCGCTGCTTGGTGGCTGGGCGGATGAATTCATAATCGTTCAGGACGTTCGAAACGGTCTTCAGGGAGACGCCCGCCGCCCTCGCGACGTCGTTCATGGTGACTGCCATTAACGTTCTTTTCCTGCCTTTGCTGCTGCCTTTGCAGCCTGCTTGCTGGCACGCACCTTGGCCAGGGATTCCGGGTCCACGATGTCGGCCACCGACAGGTACGCACCGTCCTCGCCGTAATGGCCGGCGGCTTCCCGCCAACCGGGTGCCTCGAGTCCACGCTGCTTGCCCAGCAGGGCCAGGAAGATCTTCGCCTTTTGCTCCCCGAAACCGGGCAGCGCCTTGAGCCGGCGCAGCACCTCTGCGCCGTCCGGCGAGCCCTTGGTCCAGATGGCGGCAGTATCGCCGTCCCATTCGTCCCGGACCGCCCCGGCGAGCGCCTGCACGCGCGCAGCCATGGAACCGGGGAAGCGGTGGACGGCGGGCCGCTCCTTGAACATCTCCACGAACGCGGCTGGATCGTGCGCTGCAATGGCCTCGGGCTCCAGCGACCCGATCCGGGCCCGGATCTTTTCGGGCCCGGCGAAGGCGGATTCCATCGTCACCTGCTGGTCCAGCAGCATGCCGGTCAGGAGGGCGAAGTCGTCCTCACTCAACAACTTGTCCGCGGCGGGATCGCCCGTGATGTGCAGTTCCATGCCGTCCATCCTCCCACCTGCGGCCCGCCGTCGTCATAAGCACACCCTCAGGTGTTTGAGCCGGTCAGGACTCCACGGCCAGCCGGATCATGGACCAGGACACAGCCGGAAGTTCGGCGGTGAGCCGGCCAGCCTCCACCTTTGCCGTGCCGTTTTCCGAGGGCAGGACGGAGGTGGAATCGTCGGCGGTGGCCTGCCAGTAAGGATCCTTGTTCGCATAGGTCAAAGCTTCCACCACCCGCACCCTGCCGAGGCCGGCCACGGCGGCGTCCAGCGTGAGCGCCTGGTCAGCCGAGCGGTTGACGGCGAACACCACCGCCTGGCCCTTGTCCGCGTCATAGGTGGCGACGGCGGACAGCGCGGCGAAGCCGGCCGTCGTGCCGCCGCTGACCAGCGGCGATTCGGTGGCGAGCTGCAGCACCGTACCGGAGGCGTACCGGGAGGTCAGTGCGAAGGGGTGGAAGGTGGTCTGCTTCCAGGACCGGCCTCCGGGTTCGGTCATGATGGGTGCGATGACGTTCACCAGCTGCGCCAGGCTGGCCGAGTGGACACGGTCCGTGTTCCGGAGCAGCGTGACCAGGAGGTCACCCACCACCACGGCGTCGGCCACCGTGTAGGTGTCCTCCAGCAGCACCGGCGCCACCGGCCAGTCCTTGCCGGCGGGCACTTTGGATTCGTCACGGCTCATGTGCCAGACGTTCCACTCGTCGAAGGAGATGTTCACCTGCCTGCTGGACTTCTTGACTGACTTCACGTGGTCGATGTGGCTCACGATGTCGCGGATGAACGCTTCCATCTTGTGCCCGGCAGCCAGGTGTTCCTGCAGGTCGCCGAAGTCCTCGAAGTACTGGTGCGCCGAGATCAGGTCAACGAGTTCGTAGGTTTCGGTCAGGACCACACGCTCCCACTCCCCAAAGGTGGGCATGCTGGGTCCGGAGCTGCCGCAGGCCACGAGTTCCAGGCCGGGGTCGATCATGCGCATGCCGCGGGCAGTGTCCGCTGCCAGCCGGCCGTACTCCAGCGCGTTTTTGTGCCCGATCTGCCAGGGGCCGTCCATCTCGTTGCCCAGGCACCACATCCTGATGCCGTAGCCCTTTTCCGCGCCATTGGTGCGGCGCTGCTCTGAAAGGTCCGTCCCGCCGTCGATATTGCAGTACTCCACGAGGTCAAGTGCCTCCTGCACGCCGCGGGTGCCCAGGTTCACGGCCATCATGGGTTCCACGCCGGCCTTGGCCGACCACTTGGCGAACTCGTCCACGCCCACGGTGTTGGGGTCGGTGGAGTGCCAGGCCAGGTCCAGCCGGACGGGGCGCTGCTCTACCGGGCCCACGCCGTCCTCCCAGCGGTAGCCGGAGACGAAGTTGCCGCCCGGGTAGCGGACGGTGGAGACGCCCAGCTCCCGGGTCAGCTCCAGGACATCCTTGCGGAAGCCGTCCTCGTCGGCGTCCGGGTGGTCCGGCTCAAAGATGCCGGTATAGACGCACCGGCCAAGGTGCTCAACGAAGGCGCCAAACGTACGACGGCGGACGGGCCCCACGATGAAGGACGGGTCGAGGGTGATTTTTGCTGCGGCGGGTTCTGGCTGTGTCACGGAGGCATCCTCGGATAGTTTCTACAACGTTATAGAAGCATTCTTTGGGGTGCCGCTTCCTGAGTCAAGTGTTTTGCCGCGTATTCGGCCCCGGGCGTCCGGTGCATGCGGGAGAACCAGGCCGCGGGCTGGACCTGCCGCAATGCAGGGAAAGGCCCCGGACCGGGGGCATCCAAGTACTACCTAATCGAAAAGACAGGTACCAGCTACGCATTCACCCGGGGCTGGAGGGCAATTAGTTTTTTCACAGAGGCAAGACCTTCAAGCTCTCGGTTTTGGCTCACTAGGGGGGTGTGAGACTGGCAATGCATCATTCACCACAAATCGGCCCAGGTTTCCCGGTCCATCGGACACGGGTAATAGGCGGGGCCGGCGACGAGGAGTCCTTCGAGACCAAGGGCTCTCCCCCAGCCGTCGCCGGCCCTCTAGCCCCTCCGCTCTCCCGGAGGGGCCACGCACCGCTGACCGTGGCGGGCAGCCACGAACAGGCCGCGTCCCGGAACACCTCACTCCTCCTGGACCTGGTCAACGGTGCCCCAACTTTGGCCGACTCCCTGGACCTGCTGGTTGCCGCTTCGGCCGCACACGTCGTCAGGACGGCCGGGATCGACGTCGGGTGCGGGCTGATGCTGCATCAGCCCAAACGCGCTCCGGCCATCACGGGCACCACTGACGAGGTGGCCCGCCTGCTGGACTGGGAACGTGAAACGGCCGAGGGCCCCGTGACCGATGTGATGTCCGGCGGCCACCCCGTGGCCGTTCTCCAGAGGAACGGGGACTTCCGCTGGCGGCGCTATTCCAGCCAACTCCAGTCGGCCGGCTTTGGCAGCGCCCTTGCCGTAAGGCTCCGCCTGGACACGGGCGTTCCCGCCGACGATGGGATCCCTGGCAGCAGCGAACTAGGCCAGTCAAGGGCCGCCCTTGCCTTCTTCGCTGAGGACTCGAAGGCTTTCCCGCTGCAGGTTATCGCGGAAGCACGCACCTTCGCAGTGCTGGCAGCCAAGAGCCTCCAAATGGCCATCAACCTGCACACTGCCCGCTCGCTGGCCACCGATCTCCGCTCGGCACTCGACAGCCGCACCTCCATCAATGTGGCCTGCGGCGTGATCATGGCGCAAAACAGGTGCTCCTACCAGGAGGCGTTTGCCATCCTCGCCAAGGCGTCAAGCCACCGGAACATCAAGGTGCGCAAGGTGGCCGAAGACATCCTGGAACGCCTTCCGGAAGGTGCGCCGCACGCACACTTCGGCCGCTGACCGGCTTCCGGTTCATGATGGTTCACCGGCCCCGGGGTGGGTAGGGAACAACAAGGACCAAGGAACGCGGGAGGGGCGGAGGCATGGAAGGCACGCATCCGGCGGTCGCCCGCGCGGGTACCCTCACCTGGCTGGCCGGACCGCTGGGCACCGCTCTTGGCCTGGCCGCCCATGTGGGCGGCGGCGGCCAGGCGCCGGCGGTCATCATCATTGCCGCACTGGCGGTGCTGCTGGGGCTTGGTGCGGTGCTCCTGGATCGGGTGGCGCCGGCGCAGGTTCCCGGCTGGGCGGTCCTGGTGGCGGCTGCCGTCGCGCAGCAGCTGCTGCATCTTGCCTTCACCGCCTTCTCCACCGCCAGCGCCGTTCCGTTGCCGGGCCACGGCCACGGAACCCCGCCCACTGCAGACGCGCCGCCGTCGGCCGGTGCTCCCGCCGCGCACTCGCTCCACCTGATGCTGTACCTGCATGCGGCCGCGGCGCTGCTGGCCGCCGCCACCGTGGCCCAGTGGGGCAGGCTCGCCGGGTGGGCCCGGGCACTGATCAGGCCCTGACCGATCAGGTTGTAAGGGTGCCCCTGGCAATACTCACGCTGGAATGGGCGGGATTACCGTCTACCGGCTCGTCCGACACATCCACTACCGGGTACTGGGAAAGGTCAAGGCCGGCGGGAACCTGGAACGTTCCCGACGTTGAGTTCATGACGCCCAGGCTGACCAGTTTGGAGAGGTCCGGCGCAATCAGCCACACTTCCTGATAGCCCTTGGCTTCATCCTTGTCCAGGCTCACCTGCAGGCTGCGGGAGCCGTCAGCAGCCTCCACCACCTTGGCGGAGCCTGCCGCGGAATGCTGTGCCAACGGCGTCAGCTGGGTCGCCGCGAGCTCCTGGGGCTGGGGCGGGCGGTTGAAGGCCCAGTTGGCGCCAAAAACCACCAGGACAGCAGCTGCCGCCGTCGCCAGCCACGTGCCGGGCCGCTGCCACCACGCACCCCGGGTCCGGGCACCCTTGGTTTTGACGCCACTTGTTCTGTCAGAGAGCGGGACAACGTTCGACGGCGGCACGTCCCCGGATGCGGGCATGGCGCCAGGAGCTGCCCCGGCTTCCTTCGTCCCGGCTTCCTTGGTCCCGCCCTCTTCAGGCGCTTCCGCCGCCAGCGGGTCCTCCCGGAGGGACTCACCCAGGCCAAGTTCGCGATGGATTCCCGCCCAGACCTGGGGCCCGGGGACGGACAGGCGGCTGGTGTCCGGCGTTGTCTTCACCGCTTCCACCGTGCGGCGCAGGGCTGCATAGTCGGCGGCACACTGGGGGCAGGCCAGGAGGTGCTCCCGGGCGCCCGGGTCATCCCAGTCGTCGTACAGCGCCAGGAGGCTCAACTGTTCCGGATCAAGATGCGGCATGGTCTACCTCCAATCTGCTTCTCAGGTGGGTCAGGCTGCGGCGGATGTGGCTCTTGACGGTACCAAGGGGCAGGTCCAGTTTCCGGGAGATCTGTTCGTGCGTCAGGTCCTCGTAGAAGGCAAGCTTCATGATGGACCCCTGGGGCTCTCCCAGCCTTTCCAGTTCACCGTCCAGGAGCAGCCGGTCCGCCAGCGTTTCCGCGGCCTCCGTTCCCGCCCCTGCATCCGCGGCCATGCCGGCGCCCGCGGCGGCGTAGGCCTTGCGGGCTTCGCGGGCGGACGACTGCTGGGCATCCGCGATGGCATTGCGGGTGATGCCGACGATCCAGGCCGGGAGCCGGGCTATCTGCGGGTTGAAGGTGCTCCGCGAGCGCCACACCCGGATGAACACCTCCTGGGTCACATCGTCCGCCGCAGCGCGGTCCGCCAGGGACCGGAGGGCCAAGGTATGCACCAGGGGCGCGAACTCGCGGTAGGCCGCCGCCAGCGCATGCTCATCGCCGGACAGGAAAGAGGCGGTGAGCCCGTCATCCCATCCGGGGGACGCGCGGCCGGGGAGCGTCACGGGCGGCTCCCTCCCGGCTTCGGCGACGAGATACATGGCTGGCCACCCACCGTGCAGGAACTGGTTCATGCGGGGACCGGTTCAGGCAGGGACTGCGGTGACAATCACATTGTCGCTGTAGTCCATCCGCTCGTCCAGCCATTTGCCGCCGCAGGTAACCAGCTTGAGTTCATGGGGCCCTGACCGCCTGAACAGGGATGCGCCGTCGAACTTGTCCTTCGCCATCAGCTCCACGCCCGCAACCCGGTAGGTGAGTGCGGAGGCGCCTTCCCTTCCCACCCGGATGATGGTTCCGGTCGCGAGCGACTTCAGGGCGGACAACGGCGCGCGGTCCGAGGTGGTGTCGATGTGTCCGGCGATGACGGCGGTACCTTCGGCCGCGCCCGGCGCCGGGCCGAACCTGTACCAGGCGGCACGGTCGAACACGTCCGGAATCTCCATCGCTCCCCCGGCGGACACGCCCCCGGGCACCACCGGCATGTCGATGGCCGTGCCGGCCACAGTGAGCGAAATGGGTGCCGGCGCGGCAGGATTCGCCGACAGGGTGGCCGGCCGGAGCGGGATGTCCCCCGGCTGGGCAATGCCAGGGCTGGAAATGGCAGGGCTGGAAGGGGGAGCTCCGCTGGGGGCGGATGCCTGCGGCGGCCGGGCGTCCGACGAAGCCGTGGAACTGGTTGCAGCCGCTGGGGACGATGCCCCGGATGTGGACGGGGCGGCCGAACCGCAGCCGGAGAGAACCAGCACCCCAGCCACCAGCGCTGCTGCCGCACCCCTTGAGGCAGGCCGACGGCGGTACCCGCCTGCCGGCGTCGTGCGTGTTGTCATGGCTGCCGCCCTTCCCTGGAGACATCTATTGCGGACAAATGGGCCGGCGCAGGGGCCCGTCCGCGGATATGCGGCCGGGCCCCTGCGCTTGGCTGGGCCTTCAGCGGAGCCGGTTAGAGTTCCGCCCGCCGGGCGCGGACGGCGCGGCCTACACCCACCGCCCCGGCCAGCAAGGCCAGGGCTGCCAGGCCAAACCCGGCGGTGGCAACCGGGGAACCCGTCCCATCGGCATTTGCGGAGCCTTCAAGGGCGCCGGGTACCGAGGCTGGAGACGTGTGCAGGCCTTCGATGGTCTGGACGGCGAGCTTGAGGTTCTGGTCCGCCAGGCTGCCCCAGGCGTAGACGATGGTGTGCGTCCCTTCGGCCACCGTGACGTCTGCGGGCCCGATCACGGGGGTGGTGGTCCCGGCGGCGGCAACTGCGGCCGGGACCGTGCCGGGATCGAGGGTCAGGGTCTGTTCGGCCGGGTTGGCCAGGTTGGTGACGACGGCGGTACCGCCGGCCAGGACATCGACGGCGGGTGCGGCGGCGGCGTGCCGGACGGTCAGTTTGCCCTTGCCGGCCGGGATCGGGGAGACGTCATTGGTGAACAGGCTGGCCGTGGGCTTGCCGTCTGCGCCGAGGTGGGCGGCCGCGGTGTAGTTACCGTTGGCTGCCAGGTTGACGCTGACAGGACCAATGGCGGGGGCGGATGCGTCGGCGGCGTCGGCTGCCGTGATGGCGATCTCGTAGGTGCCCGCCGGAAGGGCCAGGGGCCCGGCTAGGGTTCCCGGCGTGAAGTCATCCAGCGTACGGTCGCCGTTGACCCAGACGTCCACGGTCAGTCCGGGGACCCCGTGCAGCACCGAGAGCTGGGCGTCTCCTTCTGCTGCGTTGGCGGGGCCGGCCAGAGCGATTGCGGCTGCAATGGCCGCCGCACCGGCACCTGCGGTGAAGATTGTGTTGCGCATGTCCATCTCCTTGAACGGCCCGGCTCCCCGGGCATTTTTGCTGACACCCCTACTACCGGCGCAGGCCCGGAGTTGGATGCAGATTCATGGAGATTTTTTTGGTTTTCTTTTGCCGGCGTCCATCCCGCCCTTTCCAGGCGGCTGCCGAGGCTTCTAGGCGGACACCGGGGCGGCGGTGCTGGCGCGGAGGACCAGTTCCGGCGGGACCACGGTGGAGCTCACCGCGGCACCCGACTCGATTTCCTCAAGCATGATGTCCATGCAGCGGCGCCCCAGTTCCTCGAAGTCCTGGCGGACGGTGGTCAGCGGGGGCGTGAAGTACCCCGCTTCCGGCTGGTCATCGAAGCCCACCACGGACACGTCGTCGGGCACCCTGACGCCCGCCTCGGTGAACGCGCGCAGGAGGCCCAGGGCCATCTGGTCGTTGCCCACGAAGATGGCCGTGGCCGTGAGTCCTGATGCCAGCCCGCAGCCGATCGCGTAGCCGCTCCCGGCGCTCCAGTCCCCTTCCACCAGGAGGGATTCGTCCAGCCCTGCCTCGCGGAGCGCCGCCCGCCAGCCTTCGGCACGCTCGGCGCCGTCAGTCCAGTCCGGTGGCCCTGCAATGTGCCCGATCCGCCGGTGCCCTTCCTTGATGAGATGTTCGACGGCGAGCCTGGCACCCGCGCGCTGGTCCACCATGGCGCCGCTCACCGAGGCGCTGCCGGTGGAGCCGACAGCCACCACGGGCACCGGAAGGTTCATCTGCTCCAGCACGGCCAGGGTTTCTGAATGCGGCACCAATACGGCGATCCCGTCCACGGCCTGGTCCATGAAGTGGCCCACCGCGTCCGAGATGGCGTCCCTGCTGACCTCCCGCAGGGCGGCGATGCTGACAAAGTAGCCGGCGTTGCGGGCGGCATGTTCAACCCCCACCAGGGTGTTGGCCGGGCCGTACTGGGAGAGCTCGCTGGCCAGCACGCCGATGGTCTGCGAGCGCCGCGTCACCAGGCTCCGGGCCGCGGTGTTGCGCCGGTACCCCAGTTCGGCAATGGCCGCCTCCACCTTTTCCCGGGTGGCCTTGCTGACGTTCGGGTGGTTGTTCACCACGCGGGAGACGGTCTGGTGGGAGACTCCGGCCACCTTGGCCACGTCTTCCAGGCGCGGCATCCGGCCCTTGCTGGTTTTTGCCATGTGCCTATTGTGCCTGTTGCAGTCCCCGCGCCGGCGTACCTGGCAGGCGGCGGATCGTGGCTGGATCCTTGCGCACCGGGGGTCCGGTGGGAAGGATGAGGGTGATCCCCCGAGTGTGCTGAAGGAGCCGGCGGAATGGCCAAGTACCTGATGTCGTTTCCCTGCGGCGACGGAACCGTAAGTGGGGGGACCTACCGGCAGACCGCGGTGGCCTGCCGCTGCGCGCAGGAGCTGCGCGTCTTCGAGTACGACCCCGCCGGCTGAACCGTGAATCCGGCAGGCCCGGTTGACCTGGCCTATCCCTTCACGGGCACCTGGCTGGTGCAGAACTCACCGGCGGACCGGGTCCCCAGCCACGGGACGCGGCTCTTTGCCACGGATCTCGCCATCGACTTCACGCCGGTGGACGGGAACCGGCACTCTGCACCAATCACCGTCGCCTCGCTGTTCCGGCCCGAGCCGCCGGACCACTTCGTCGGGTTCGGCAGGACGGTGACGGCGCCGGTGGCCGGGCTGGTGCGGGCCGCCCATGATGGGGAGCCGGACCACCCCGCTTACCGCGGCTTCCCATCGATCGGCTATGCAACGGCCCAGGCCCGGCGGGTGCGGGAGGGATGGCCGGCCCTGGCGGGCAACCACGTGATCATCGAGCTGGGCGGGGTGTTCATCGCCCTGTGCCACCTGAAGCGAGGGAGCGTCTGCGTCCAGCCCGGCCAGGTGGTTGAGTGCGGGGAGCCGCTGGGGCGGTGCGGGAATTCGGGCAACAGCACAGAACCGCATGTGCACGTGCAGGCCATGGACTCGGCGGATCCGGGACAGGCTTCCGCAATTCCCATTTCGTTCCCGGACGGATTGCCGCGAAACGGGACCGTGGTAGCTGCCTGACCTGGAATGTTGAGTCTGCCCCGGGGACCTGCTGACCGGGATGCTTAAAAGACTGGGGCCCGCCTGCGTTAGCGGCGGACCCTCGTGGTCTTGCTGGGTGGGCCCTGTGGGGCTCGAACCCACGACCCACGGATTAAAAGTCCGATGCTCTACCAACTGAGCTAAAGGCCCCTGCCGGCCGGTCAAACACGCTGTGCCTGCCCGTTCGGCCCAATCCATTTCTGGACGTTAATACTCTAACCCATGGTTCCGGCCACTTCGCACACGTCCCGGGCACCGCCGTCGTACGTTTTTACGCCATCCTTCCGCCCCTTGCGGCCGGCAGCCGACAAGCCCCGCGGATGCTCGATTTCCGCGGCGGCACAGGAGTAGCGTGGGGGGCATGAGCGAGCAAGCAGGAACCAGTCCGTACGGCGGCAGCAACCGGCACCACAAGCCCAAGCCCTTCGCTCCGATGGACTTCGAGCCCTTTGCCGGCGGCGCCGATCCCGCCCGCGTGTCAGAGGCCGCCCACCTCGCCGCCCAGGCCCTGGTCCGCCATGGCCGCGACAGCGACGATCCCGTGATCACCGAACGCCTGGTGAAGCTTGCCGACGAACAGGGCCTGGATGCCATCGCCGAGATGTGGGCGGAGAGCCCCGCCCGATCCCTTCCCGGCGCCCTGTGGCGGCTCTACGCACTCCGCGCCGCCACCGTCCAGGACCCCGAGCGCATCTCCGTCTACTTCCGCGCGGGCAGGGACACTGCCCAGGTGTCCAACGTGGTGGCCGGCGCAGCTGAACCGCCGGGCGCTGACGAAATGCGCACCATGGCAGATGCCATTCTTTCCGGCGCCTTCGACGGCGACTTCGACGTCGCGCTGGAACGTTCAGCTGCCTTCTGCCGCGTGGTTGCGCTCGGCCAGGCCACCCTCGCCGACGGCGCCGAGCATGCCAACGAAGCACACGCCAGCAAGCTGACCCGCAACTCCCATCAGCTGGTGAAGACCGCCGAGGACCTGGAACACGCGGCCAACGCGTGGCGCCTGGGCGAACTGGACTGAGCCCTCCTTTACGCCGCAGGGCCTGATTTCCGGGACGAACCGAGGCCCCGCTGTCAAGATTGACTTGGGCCGGGCGAAGTAGAAGACTGAAACCGGTGCCGAGCCGCGAAACCCCCGGGCTTCAACAATTAGCCGCCTAGAGCGGCCTACCGCCGAGAGGCGTATCCGGTTCGGCACCATTTTTCTGCCCTCGTCCAGGTGGCCAATTCAGAGGGTGCAGTTACGGGCCGGTAGAGTAAGCGTCAGTTGCGCGCCCGCGTCAAGTCACACGGCAGCAACCCCCGCCTTGATACGTCCTGGAGACCGGTAAACACGTGAAGCTGCGCCTTTTTCCACAGGAGCCCGCAGGGCTGAACCTGCTCTCACAGATGGCACAACAGATCGTGCTGGCCACCGCCACGCTGGCCGAGATCCTTGGCGTACCCGCGGACGAGCACGGCAAGCTCGTTGAGGACATGCACAACATCGAAGCCAAGTCCGCCGAACTGCATTTCGCGCTCCTGACCCACATGCGCACGAGCTTCGTGAATCCGCTCCCCCGCGAGGACATGTACGCCCTGTCCCGGTACCTCAACGAGGCCATGGAGAAGATGGACGCCGCGGCGGAGCTGGTGGCCCTCTACCGGCTGGACCGCCTGCCCAAGCGCGCGGCCGACCAGTTGGAGATCATCAGCAGGCAGGCCGAGCTGACCGTTGACGCCATGCGCAGGCTCAATGACCTGGACGACCTCGAGGATTACTGGATCGAAATCCTGCGCCTCGCCAAGCGGGCCGAGCGGACCCACCGCGTCTGGGTGGCGGACATGATCGCGGACATGAAGTGGGCCCAGTACTCCCGCAACCGGGACATCGCCAACCAGCTGGTGGAGGTCACCAAGGATATGCGGCGGGTGGCCACCCAGGTAGGCAGCATCATCGTCAAGGAATCCTGACGTGGCGGGAGTCATTTTCGGCGCCGTGGTCCTGCTGGCCGCGGCGTTTGCCTTCCTGAACGGCTTCCGTGACGCATCCACCTCGGTGGCCCTTGCAGTCCGGAACCGGGCCCTCACCCCCAGCGTGGGCGTGCTCCTTGCCGCGTTCTTCAACTTTGTCGGCGCGCTCCTCAGCGCCGTGCTCGCCGTCGCCGTCAGCCGGACCTGGATCAGCCTTCCGTCCGGCCCCCACGGCCTGGCCATCCTGGTGGCAGGCCTCGCCAGCGCCTGCGCCTGGGGCGTCCTGATGTGGTGGCGCGGCATCCCGGCTTCCTCCACCCATGCCCTGGTGGGCGGGCTTGCCGGCGCAGGCCTCGCCAGCCTGGCCATTGGCGGCCCGGGAGTGGTGGGCGTGGACCAGTCGCTCCTGTTCCAGGTGGTCCTGCCGCTGGTGCTCTCCCCGCTCGTGGCCTACAGCGGCTCCTTCCTCCTGGTCTATCCAGCCACGTGGGTGGCCCGCTACACCCAGCCCAACGTTGTCAACCAGCGCTTCCGCCGGGGCCAGGCCGTAGCGGCCGGCGCGGTGGCCTTTGGGCACGGCCTGCAGGACGGGCAGCGCGTGAGCGCGGTGCTGCTGCTGGCCTTGCTGGCGGCAGGCTATTCCGACGGCGGGATCCCCACCTGGGTGGCGGCGCTCTCCGCGGTGATGATGACTGCCGGGACGCTCTTTGGGGGGTGGCGGATCTCGCACACCATCGGCTACAAAATCACCAGGATCGATCCCCTGCGTGGTTCCGTGGCCCAGACCTTCAGCGCGCTGATGCTCTTTGTGGGCGCCATCGGGCTGCACTGGCCGCTCTCCACCACCCACACCGTCACGGCCGGGGCCCTGGGAGCGGGGGAAAACCAGCACTTCTCGGTGACCAACCGGAAGCTGGTCATCCGGATCCTGTGGCTCTGGGGCCTGACGCCACTGGCCACCTGCGCCCTGGGCTTCGTGCTTGCGCTGGCCCTCTCCCCCATTTCCGCCTAGGCGGGGCAGCTGCCCTATACAGGCCATCCTGCGTGACGTAAATTCGGAAGTACGCCCCCGGTCAACGACGCCGGGGACCGGCGTCCGCGCCGCGTGCAGGGCTGCGGACCAGGCGCCGCTGCAGCCACCCGGCGGCTCGGATGCACAACGCGGAAAAGAGCAGGCGTCATGTCTTCCTCCTATTCCCGGCGCCCCCTTCCCCAGCCCCGGCAGCCCCAGTGCGAGGCCTGCGGAACCGAGCACCAGCTGACCATCCACGCGATCACCGCCATTGGCGCCGCCGGCGGGGACCTGGTCACAATCTCCTACACCTGCAACGACTGCAACCGGTTCCAGGAACACACTGCCTACGCCACCGACGTGGCGGCCGCGCTGAACCAGGTCCGCTGGATGGCCAAGGTAGTCCTCTTCGGGGACGACTACATTCACTGCGGCTTTCCCATGGAGGAAGCGGAGTTCGAGGTTGAGCGGCTCTGCTACCGCAGCAGCAGGTCAGGCAGCGGGCTCAACGCCGTATCCCTGCCGACCCGGGTCCTGCGCTGCCATTGCGGGTTCCAGCTGGAGGTCCCGGAATAGGCACTGCGCCCGCCGCGCCTCGAGGATTTGCTAAAGCTCCAGGGCCACAGGGCTGACGACGGCAGCGGCCAGGAGGACGGCGGTGAGCTCGTCCGGGGTCAGGTTGGCCGCCGCGCACAGTTCACCGTCTGCCACTCCGGCCGCGGAGGCTTTGCGGACTGCCTGCCGCAGGGATTCCTGGGCTGTGTCCAGTTCCCACTGCATGCTTTCGAGCCGCGAACTGGTTCGCCACACCTCCGCCAGGACATCCTCTTCCTCGACGGCATCCTCCACACCTGCTGCCACCAGGGCGAGGTGCGGTTCGAGCTCCGGCGCCAGCGGACCGGCTGCCAAGGGTCCAGCCAGACCCGCCGCAGCGGCGAAAGCCTGGGCCGGTTCCACGGCGTCCGGCACCGGGTCCACGCCGGGAACGGAAACAGTAAGCTGGGAGCCCAGGGGTTCACTGGCCGTCTGCGTCATGCAAAACTCCTTAAGCGGGCTTACTACTAGTTCCAAAAGTATCTCGATAAGCGTACCCGCCAGTAGATCGCCAACGGGACCAGGCTTACCCGAAGCGTCCGGAGACGTAGTCTTCCGTCGCCTTTTGCACGGGATTGCTGAAGATGGTGTGGGTATCGCCGTACTCGATCAACTTGCCCGGCTTGCCGGTGCCCGCGATGTTGAAGAACGCGGTCTTGTCGGACACGCGCGCGGCCTGCTGCATGTTGTGGGTCACGATCACCACGGTGTACTGGTCCTTGAGCTCGTTGATGAGGTCCTCGATGGCCAGGGTGGAGATGGGGTCGAGGGCAGAGCACGGCTCGTCCATGAGGATCACCTGCGGCTCCACGGCGATGGCGCGGGCAATGCAGAGACGCTGCTGCTGGCCGCCGGAGAGGCCGGAGCCGGGCTTCTCCAGCCGGTCCTTGACCTCGTTCCAGAGGTTTGCGCCCTTGAGCGAGCGTTCCACGAGGACGTCCGCCTCGCCCTTGGAGATCTTCTTGTTGTTCAGCTTCACGCCGGCCAGCACGTTGTCCCGGATGGACATGGTGGGGAACGGGTTGGGGCGCTGGAAGACCATGCCGATCTGCGAGCGCACGGTGACAGGGTCCACGCCGGGTCCGTAGAGGTTGTCGCCGTCCAGCAGAACCTCACCCTCGACGCGTGCGCCGGGGATGACCTCGTGCATGCGGTTCAGAGTGCGGAGGAAGGTGGACTTTCCGCAGCCGGAGGGACCGATGAACGCGGTGACGGACTTGGCCTCGATGTTGATGCTGACGTCCTCAACGGCGAGGAAATCGCCGTAGTACACGTTCAGGTCCTTGACGTCGATGCGCTTAGACATGGTGTTCCTTCACTTACTGGGTATGGGTTGAAGTCTAGGATCCGCCGCGGTATGGCGGAAGATGCGGCAGGTCTGGTTACCGGCCGGTTTTGGGGGCGAAGATCCGTGCGATCAGGCGCGCCACCAGGTTCAAGACCATCACCAGGATGATCAGCACCAGGGCGGCACCCCAGGCCCGCTGGGAGGACGGGTCCGGGTTGGACGGCGAGGTGGGGTTGAGGATCTGGGTGTAGATGAACGTTGGAAGCGAGGCCATCCACCCGCCGAACACGTTCGAGTTGATATTGGTGGCGAACCCGGCGGTGACCAGGATGGGCGCCGTCTCACCGATGACCCGGGCAATCGCCAGGGTGACGCCGGACGCGATGCCCGAGATCGCCGTCGGGATAACCACCTTGAGGATGGTCCGCCACTTGCGGACGCCCAGGGCGTAGGCGGCCTCGCGGAGCTCGTTGGGGACGATCTTGAGCATTTCCTCGCTGGAGCGGACCACCACGGGGATCATCAGCACGGAAAGCGCGACGGCGGCCACCGCACCGGTCTTGGTGCCCGGGCCCACCACCGCGAAGAAGAACGCGGCGGCGAACAGGCCGGCGACGATGGACGGGATGCCGGTCATGACGTCCACGAAGAACGTGATGGCCTTGGCCAGGCGGCCGTCGTGGCCGTACTCCACCAGGTAGATGGCCGTGAGCAGGCCCACGGGAACAGAGATGACGGTGGCCAGCAGGGTGATCTGCACGGTGCCCAGGAGGGCGTGGTAGATGCCGCCCACCACGGGACCGCCGCTTTCCACGGCCTTGTTGTCGAAGGCCCCGGTGACGCCGTTCATGGAGGTGGTGAGGAATCCGGGGTCGAGGAGCCCGGGGATGCCGTTGACCAGCACGGTCCAGATCACCGAAACGAGGGGCAGCAGCGCCACCAGGAACGAGCCGACCACCAGGCAGGTGGCCAGCTTGTCCTTGGCCTTGCGGGAGCCTTCCACGGCGGCGCTCCAGGAAACCAGGCCAACGGCGAACAGGATCGCGGAGACCAGGCCCCAGCCGAACGGGTTGAAGCCGATCAGGGCGAGGATGGCGGCCCCGACGATCAGGGCTCCGACGAGCACCACATAGGGTGCATACTTGGGCAGCTGGCCCTTGGTGAGGGCAGACCGCTTGCTGCGGACCGGGGTAAGCGTGGAGGTCATTTAGTTGGCTCCCGAGAATTCTTTGTGCCGGGTGATGACCCAGCGCGCGATCATGTTCACGCCAAGGGTGATGACGAACAGCACCAGGCCGGCGGCGATCAGGGTGCTGACCTTGAGGCCGCTGGCTTCGGGGAAGTTCAGGGCGATCTCAGCAGCGATGGTCTGGTTTCCGGATTGGATCAGGCTGGCGGTCAGCGCACCGGAGGAGAGCACCAGGGCAACGGCCATGGTCTCACCGAGTGCACGGCCCAGGCCCAGCATGATGGCGCTGATGATGCCCGGGCGGGCGAAGGGCAGCACGGCCATCCTGATCATTTCCCAGCGGGTTGCACCTAGCGCCAGCGCAGCTTCCTCATGCAGCTTGGGGGTCTGCAGGAAGATCTCGCGGGACAGGGAGGTGATGATGGGCAGGACCATGACGGCGAGGACGATGCCCGCGGTGAGGATGGTCTTGCCGGTGGTGGAGGCCGGGCCCTGGAAGATGGGGATCCAGCCCATGTTTGCCGCGAGCCAGCCGTAGGCCGGGGAGATCTCCTTGGCAAGGAAAGCCGCGCCCCAGGCGCCGTAGACCACGGAGGGGATGGCGGCGAGCAGGTCCACCACGTAGCCGAGCCCGGAGGCGAGGCGGCGGGGTGCGAAGTGGGAGATGAACAGCGCCACGCCGATGGCGATGGGGGTAGCGATAACCAGTGCGATGGCGGCGGCGATCAGGGTGCCGATCACGATGGGCCAGATGTAGGCGAAGAAGCCCTGCCCGCCCTGGATCTTGTCCGCGGGCGCGGTCAGCGCGGGGATTGCCTGGACTACCAGGAAGAGTGCGACGCCGAAGAGGACGGCGAGGATCAGGCACCCGGCTGCCAGCGTGGCGCCGGAGAAGACTTTGTCCCCGGCGCGCCCGGCGCCCTGGGTACTGGTCAGGGAGGTGGCGGTCATTCGACGGCCCTTCGGTTCGTAACTGGATTAAGGAAGCGGGTTGCAAAGCCAAGTTCCCCGCACTGCCGTCCGGCAGGCGGGGAACCCGGTTATGCAGCGTTGGCTAGGACTTGACCTTGATCGAGTCGATGGCCTTGGCGGCCTTGGCTGCCAGGTCCGAGGACAGCGGAGCGGACTTGGCCGACTCTGCTGCGGCCTTCTGGCCTTCGTCGGAAACTACGTAGTGCTCGAAGGCCTTGACCAGGTCAACGGTCTCCTGCTTGTCGTAGGTGGTGCACAGGACGTGGAAGGACACCAGCACGATCGGGTAGGCGCCCGCGATGGTGGTCTTGCGGTCCAGCTTGATGGAGAGGTCGTTGGCGGCGCGGCCTTCGACCGGCTTGCCCGCGTCAACGGCCTTGGCAGCAGCGTCGGCGGAGATCTTGGTGAAGGAATCGCCCACCTTGATCTGGGCAACGCCCAGCTTGCCGCTGACGGCCGAGTCGTCAGCGTAGGTCACGGCACCGGGGGTGTCCGTGACGGTCTTGACCACACCGGAGGTGCCCTTGGCGTTTTCGCCCTGGAGGCTGGCGGGCCACACACCGGCGGCCTTGTCGGTCCAGACCTCGGGTGCCGCGGCGGCCAGGTAATCGGTGAAGTTCTGCGTGGTGCCCGAGTCGTCGGAACGGTTCACCGGGGTGACCTTGAGGTCCGGCAGCGAGACACCTTCGTTGAGGGCAGCGATGGCGGGATCGTTCCACTTGGCGATCTGGCCGCGGAAGATCTTGGCCACGGTGGTGGCATCCAGCTTCAGGTCAGTAACGCCGGGAACGTTGAAGGCCACGGCGATCGGGGAGATGTAGACGGGGACGTTGATGGCGCCGTCGGGTCCGCACACGGACTTGGAGGAGGCGTACTCGTCATCCTTCAGGTAGGCGTCCGAGCCTGCGAACTGGGCCGAGCCGTCCAGGATTGCCTTGCGGCCTGCACCGGAGCCGTCCGGGGAGTACTGCACGCTCGCGCCGGAGTTGGCGGAGGCGAAGTTGGTCTTCCAGGCGTCCATGGCTGCGCCCTGGGCGGAGGAACCGATGCCGGTGAGCGTACCGGTCACCTTGGGGCCGGAGGCGGACTGGGAGCCTGCGGGCGCGGTGTTCGTGGCGTTGTCTGAACCGCAGGCGGTAAGCGCGAGTGCGCCGGCTGCGATAACAGCGATAGCCGCGTGGCGGCCGAAGCGGAGTGCCTTCACTAGATGTACCCCTTCCAGGGTTATTCAGGTGCGGGACAGGGACGGAGAACCCTGCTGCGCGATGCGTACGTTTTGTACCTTCAAGAAAGTTAAGGGCCGCAGGTAACGGGATGGGCTGTCCAAAGTGAACGGAGGATTAACGACGGCGGCATATTGGCTGACAAATGCCGGGTCACCATTGCGCGGATCACATGCGCGGTCGTAGTGCACCGGCGCAGGGCAGTGGATCGGCACTGAATAGTATTGGACCCATGGCCATCCCAGCAGGACTCTCAGCAACTAAGCGGTTCCTGCGGAGCCGGGTCCGGACCGGGCTGATCCGCAGCCGCAACTCGTTTGTTCCTGCCATCCAGATGACCGTCTGCGCCGTGGGCGCGTACGCCTTCGCGGAGTACATCCTTGGCCACACCGGGCCGCTCTTCGCCGCCACTTCGTCCCTGATAGCCCTGGGGTTTTCCCGGGAGCCCCGGCTGCGGCGGGTGATGGAAGTGGGCCTGGGCTGCACCCTGGGCATAGTGGTCGGTGATCTGCTCCTGCATTGGCTTGGCGGCGACATCTGGGTGGCCGCCGTCGTGCTCCTCTTTTCCATCCTGCTGGCCCGGTTCCTGGACAGCGGAAACATCTTCACCACCCAGCTGGCCCTGCAGTCACTGCTGGTGGTGCTGCTCCCGGCACCGTCCGGCGGCCCGTTCACCCGGAGTATCGATGCCGTGGTGGGCGGCATGTTCGCCCTGCTGGTGACCATCCTCGTGCCAAAGGACCCCCGCCAGGAGCCGCGCCGGGATGTGCAGAAGCTGCTGCATGAACTGGCGGAGGTACTGCGGGAATGTGGCGGCGCCCTGGTCAACAGTGACTCCACGCAGGCCTGGCACGCCCTGATCCGCGGCCGGAACTGCCAGCCCCTCGTTGATGCCATGCGTCAGTCCCTCCGCGCGTCCGGCGAGGTGGCCACCCTGGCTCCCGCCTACCGCCGGCACCGCGATGAACTGGACCGGCTGAAGCAGTCCCTGGATTTCATCGACCTTGCCCTGAGGAACAGCCGCGTGTTCGCGCGGCGGTTGACCAGCGCCATCAACCACACGGCGCTCTCTGACGAGGCAACGGACAGCATCGCGGGGGTGCTGCAGGAGACCGCCGCCGCCATCGACGAGCTCTCACTGGGCCTTGCGGAAACGCACGAAGGCGTCCGCCGCGCCCACCTGCGCACTGCCCGGCGGGACCTGAGCGAGATCGCCCTGCGCCTGCATCCCAAGCTGCTGGAGGTGACCCGGCTGGAGGGCGAAACAGTCGTCATGCTGTTCCGGCCGCTGATGGTGGACCTGCTGGAAGCCACCGGAATGGACGCGGCCGAGGCCAGGGACGTGCTGCCCGCGCTGTAGCTGCGGACAGGTGGGTGGCGTGTCGGTGGCCGCCACTAGGGTTGAACGCATGGCAACAAAGACTTCCCGGGCGTCCAAGGCGCCCGCATACAAATGCGCCGAATGCGGCTGGACCACGGTCAAGTGGGTGGGGCGCTGCGGCGAGTGCCAGGCGTGGGGCACGGTTGAGGAAACAGGCACGGCCGTGGCGCGGACGACGGCGGCCACAACAGTTGCGGAGCCTGCGCGCCGGATTGCCGACGTCGATGCCACCACGGCGGCTTTCCTGCCCACCGGCGTGGACGAACTGGACCGGGTGCTGGGCGGCGGCCTGGTTCCGGGCGCCGTCATCCTGCTGGCCGGCGAACCCGGCGTCGGCAAGTCCACCCTGCTGCTGGACGTCGCTGCCAAGTTCGCCCGCACTGCCCAGGACGTCCTGTACGTGACCGGCGAGGAGTCGGCCGCCCAGGTGAAGCTGCGTGCCGAGCGGATCGACGCCGTGGCCGAATCCCTGTACCTGTCCGCGGAGACGGACCTTGGCCAGGCCCTGGGCCAGGTGGAGAAGATCGAACCGCGGCTGCTGATCGTGGACTCGGTGCAGACCCTCAGCAGCGCCGATGTTGACGGCAGCGCCGGGGGCGTGTCCCAGGTCCGCGAGGTGGCTGCCTCCATCATTGCGGCCGCCAAGCGGCGGAACATGACCACCCTGTTGGTGGGGCACGTCACCAAGGACGGTTCCATCGCCGGACCCCGGCTGCTGGAACACCTGGTGGACGTGGTCTGCCAGTTCGAAGGCGAGCGGCATTCGAGGCTGCGCCTGCTCCGTGCCGTGAAGAACCGGTACGGGCCCACCGACGACGTGGGCTGCTTCGACCTCAACGAGAACGGCATCGAGGGCCTGGCCGATCCCAGCGGGCTGTTTGTCAGCCGCACCAAGGATCCAGTGTCCGGGACCTGCATCACCGTCACCATGGAAGGGCGGCGTCCCCTGCTGGCGGAAGTGCAGTCGCTGCTCGCCGAAAGCCCCAACTCACAGCCCCGCCGGGCCACCAGCGGCCTGGACAGTTCACGCGTGTCCATGCTGTTGGCCGTGCTCCAGCAGCGCGCAGGGACCATGCTGCACAAGGATGATTCCTACGTTGCCACCGTGGGCGGGGTGAAACTCAGTGAACCGGCCACGGACCTTGCCGTGGCCCTTGCCGTGGCGTCGGCCAAAGCCCGCAAGCCTCTGCCCATCCGGCTTATTGCCTTCGGCGAGGTGGGCCTGGCCGGCGAGGTCCGGCCCGTGCCGGGGATCAACCAGCGCATTCAGGAGGCCCACCGGCTGGGGTTCACCCACGCGGTGGTTCCGGCCAGCCACGCCGGACCGGGGCCTGTGCCGGCAGGATTCTCGGTGCGTGAAGTGGAGCACCTTACAGAGGCACTCAGCCTTTTGATTGGCTAGCAGGCCCTTCCACGGGGGCCGGGTTTCCTGGCAGGAACCTGCCCGCAGCCTGACGGCCCCCGCCTTGCCTGCCCTGAGTGTCCCAACGGGGTCAGGGCAGGCGCGGCGTTCAGGAGGGGGCGCCGGCCAACCAACTGGAAACGTCACTGCGCAGCACCAGCAGCGGGCCGCCGGTGGCGCTCACGTTGCCGTTGGCCACGTAGTACCCCTTGCCGGACCCCGATCCGCCGGCTGCCCGGTCCAGTGCGTCCACCAGATGCCGCGGCAGGTGGCCCTGCGGACCAAGGCTGCGGAGTTCATCCACTTCATCCGGGGTGAGCCGTCCCAAAACCTCAGCAATGTTGGCCATGAGTGCTCCTTTCGAGCGGAATGCCTGGCAGAGTGCCTGAAGGAATAACCTAGAGCAGCGCCGTGAACTCCACGTTAACGGCGGACGGCAACTGCACTTCCCAACGATCCGGAGATTCAATGCCCATTCGCAGCGCAGGCATCCTGCTGTACCGGCAGGAGCCGGCCACCCCTGCTGGTACCCGGGATGGGCTGCAGGTATGGATAGCCCACATGGGCGGCCCCTTTTGGGCGCGCAAGGACACGCACGCCTGGTCCATTCCCAAGGGCGAGTATGCAGACGGCGAGGACCCGCTGGCCGCAGCACTGCGCGAGTTCGCAGAGGAGATGGGGACTGCCGCCCCGGAGGCCGAATACAGGCTCCTTGGCGAGTTCCGGCAATCCTCGGGAAAGCTCATCACCGCCTACGCAGCGCAGGCTGAGTTCACCCCGGAGGTCATCAACAGCAACACTTTTCCACTGGAATGGCCCAAGGGTTCCGGCAGGATCCAGCACTACCCGGAGATTGACGACGCCCGCTGGTTCCCGGAGCAGCAGGCCAGGCTCAAACTCGTGAAGGGCCAACTGCCCATCCTCGATGCACTGGTTGAAAATCTGGCAACCACATAGATCGTCCGATTAAACGCGGACCGGGCCGGCAACCCCGCGAGGTTCCCGGCCCGGTCTGCCTTTAAGCCCCTCCTGCCTTGTGGGGGGACGGTCTGCATTGAGTAGGCAGCGCCGCCGGCTAAGAGCGTGCGCCGTCAGCTTTGACCGCCAGCACCGGCCGGTCCGCCTGCATGAGGATCTGCTGGGCGTGGCTGCCAAGGATGAACTTGCCCACCTGGGTGCGGTGCCGGAGGCCGATCACGATCAGTGAGGCATCCACCTCCCGGGCCACGTCCAGGAACTCGTCGGCGAGGTCATGTTCGTAGGGCGGCTGGATGACAGTGGCGGTGACGCCCGCGTCTGCGGCCTTCTTCGCTGCCTGCGCCAGCACATCTTCCGGTGCCACGGATTTGTCCACCAGTGCACCCTGGCGGGCGGAGTTCACGATGTACAGATCCTTCTGCCGGAGCTGCGCTTCAGCGATGCCTGCAGCGAGGGCCGCCTCCCCGGCCGGGGTGGGAACGAACCCGACGATGATGCTCATACCTTCTCCTTGATGTTCTGGTTGGTGACGTTCCCGGCTGTGGCGGCTGCCGCCGTCGTGCCCTTACGCTTGGCGACCATGCTGCGGACGCCGGGCAGCACGGCCACCAGGACAAAGACCACCAGCAGGGTTGCCGAGATGGGGCGGGTAAAGAATCCAGTGGGGTCGCCGCCGAAGACCAGCAGCGAGCGCCGCAGCGAGCTCTCCAGCAGTTCACCCAGGACGAATGCGAGGACCAGCGGACCCGGTTCGAAGCCGAACTTCTTCATGAGATAGCCCAGCACGCCGAAGAACACCACGAGGGCTACGTCGAACATGCTGTTGTTGATGGTGTAGGCGCCCAGCAGCGTAATCAAGGCGGTGATAGGTGCGAGGATGGCTGCCCGGACGCGGAGGATGCGGACGAAGATGCCCACCAGCGGCAGGCTCATGATCAGCAGCAGGATGTTGCCGATGTACATGGAGTTGACCACGCCCCAGAACAGGTCCGGGTTTTGCTCCACCAGCTGCGGGCCCGGGGTGACACCCTGGATCAGCAGCGCACCGAACATCAGGGCCATGGTGGCGTTGGCGGGAATGCCCAGCGTCAACAGCGGAATGAACGACGACGTTGCTGCCGCGTTGTTGGCCGTTTCCGGACCTGCCACGCCTTCGGGGGCTCCCTTGCCGAAGCGTTCCGGATGCTTGGCGCGCTTCTTTTCCATGGCGTAGGAGGCCATGGATGCGATGGTGGCGCCGCCGCCGGGCAGGATACCCAGGAAGAAGCCCAGCACGGAGCCGCGGGTGATGGCACCGGACGCGTGCTTGAGGTCCGTCTTGGAGGGCCAGACGTTGGAGACCTTCGACGGCGCCTTGGCAGCGCGGTGCCGTTCCTCGAGGTTGTAGAGGATCTCGCCCAGGCCGAAGAGGCCCATCGCGATGGGCACGAAGTCGATGCCGTCAGCGAGCTGGAGGTTGCCGAAAGTGAAGCGGCTTTCGCCGGTGAAGACGTCCCTGCCCACGGTGGCGAGCAGGAGTCCGACGCTCGCCGCGATGAGTGCCTTGGCCTTGGAGCCGCCGCTGATGGTGGCCACCAGCAGGATGCCCAGCATCGCAAGGGCGGAGTATTCCGCGGGCCCGAAGTCGAGGGCGAACCCCGCTACGACCGGAGCCAGGAAGGTCAGTCCGATGATGGCGGCGGTTCCCCCGATGAAGGAGCCGATCGCCGCCAGGCCCAGCGCTGTGCCGGCCTTGCCCTGCCTGGCCATTTGGTAGCCGTCGAAGACGGTGACCACCGACGACGCCTCGCCGGGGAGCCGCAGCAGGACGGAGGTGATGGTGCCGCCATACTGGGCGCCATAGAAGATGCCTGCCAGCATGATGATCGCGGTGACGGGCTCCACGCTGTAGGTCAGCGGGAGCAGGATGGCGATGGTGGCAGCCGGTCCCAGCCCGGGCAGCACGCCGATGAGCATGCCGATCACCACGCCGATCAGGCAGTAAAGCAGGTTCATCGGTTCCAGGACGACTGAAAAACCGTTAATCACGGGATTGAAGAAATCCACGGTGGTCTCCTAGAAGAGGTGGGGAATGGACGTGCCGAGGGCAAGGACGAAAATCCCGTAGAACGCCGCAACGACAATCGCACTGACCAGGAGGGTTGAGCGCCAGGTTTCATTGCCCAGGAACTTCATCCAGATGATGCACAGGATGAGCGAAGGGATCTCAAAGCCGATGGCGGCCATGAGTGCGACCATCGCGGCCAGCGTGACGAGGCCGGTGAGCGGGGCGAAGGAGAGCCTGGTGAATTTCTCCGCGTCCCGGTTGTGGCGGCCCCACACCAGCTGGAAGATGGCCAGGGCCACCATCACGCAGCTGGTCAGGAAGGGCCACAGCCCCGGTTCGGGCTTCTCCGGTGTGCCAAGGCCCATGGCAACGGACAGGGCCAGGGCACCGAGTCCGACGCCGAGCACCACCAGGGAGGAGGCCGCGTTGGCGAGCGGCCCTGCGGCGGGAGGCTTTTCCTCCTCCCACTGCGCAGCCAGTTCTTCGGGGGTCAGGGCTTCGGGCATCTCATCCGGGCCGTCCCCGGCGGGCTGCCGGCCGGAGCTTCCGCCCGGCCCGGCAGCCACTGCTGGAGTTGATTCCATGGCGGTTACTTGTTCCCGCCAAGGCTGATGCCGTACTTCTCCACCAGGGACTTGTACTTCGCGGCGTAGTCCTTCCACTGCGTGCGAACTTCCTCGCCGGAAATCTCCTTGGGCGTCAGGAGGTTCTTCTTGTTGAACTCCTGGTAGGCATCCGTTTTGAAGGTGTCCTTGAATGCCGCAGCGAGCTTGTCCTTGACGTCCTGGGGTGTGCCCTTGGGGGCCGCGACGGCACGGTACTGCGCCACTGGAACGTCGTAGCCCGCTTCCTTGGCGGACGGGACGTCAGGCAGGAAGCTGTTCCGCTCTTCGGAGAAGACCAGCAGGGGCGCTACCTTTCCGGCCTGGATCTGCGCCATGGCCTCGCCGAGCTGGACAGTGGCCAGCTCAACCTGGTTGCCCAGCACGGCGGTCAGCGCCGGCTTGCCGCTGTCGAACGGCACATCGGTTCCCTGCACGCTGGCCTGCTTGAACAGCACGGTCTGCGCCAACTGGCTGCCCGTGCCCACGCCGGTGGTGCCAAACGTAATGTTCCGGCCTGCGGAGGTGACGTCCTTGAAGCTCTTGAATCCCGAGCCCTGGCTGGCGACCAGCACGTAGTCGTCCTGCGAAAGGCCGGTGATGATATCCAGGTCATCAAGGTTGACGGCCTCGTCCTTGCTCACCGCAAGGGGGGTAATGGTGATCAGGGAGGCCGTAAGGAGGACCAGTTCCTGGCCGTCGGCAGGTTTTCCAGCTACTTCCTTTGTGGCCAAGGCACCGTTGGCCCCCGGCTTGTTGACCACCGGCATTGGGGCGCCCAGCGTCTTCGCTGCGCCATCTGCAAGCGCCCTGGCGATAAGGTCGGTGCTTCCGCCGGCTGCCTGGCCCACCGTCATTGTTACGGGCCCCGAGGGGTACTTGGAGGAATTGCCGGCCGCGGTTCCGCCGGCAACGTTGCCGCCGCAGGCCGTCAGTGCCAGCAGGGTGAAAGCCGACGCCGTTCCAAGGACGGCGCGGCGGGACGGGAAGTGCATCATTGGAACTCCTAGGTGCAAGTGCAGGTGCGGGCTGGGACGCCCGGACAACTGTGAAGGGGGTCACCCCGCTTCACAGTTGTCGAGTGTAGGGAGCAGCTATGATGCCTGTCTAAGCCCATATCTGCATCATTTGATACCCGGAAGGCATGATGTTTACTTTTGACCAGCTGGCTGGCTTTATCGCCGTTGCAGAGGAGCTCCACTTCGGACGGGCAGCCGAGCGGCTGAACATGACGCAGCCCCCGCTGAGCCGGCAGATCCAAAAGCTCGAGAAGATCGTGGGGGCCGAACTTCTGGAACGGGACAACAGGAAGGTGGAACTGACCTCCGCCGGCCGCACATTCCTGGAGGAGGCCCGCCGGCTCATGGCACTGGCGGAAAGGGCCCCCGTGACAGCGCGGCGGATTGCGTCAGGGAAGTCGGGCGTCCTGCGCATAGGCTTCACCGCCGCCAGCGGCTTCAGCATCCTGGGCCCGCTGCTGGAGGAACTTTCGAACATCATTCCGGATGTCGAGATCGAACTGCAGGAACTGGTGACTGGAGACCAGCTGGCAGGCCTGGTGACCGGCGAACTGGACCTGGGACTTGCCAGGCCTCCGTTCGACACGGAGACGTTCGACTCCCACCTGCTTTACCGGGAATCCATGGTGCTGGCCGTACCCGAGGGCCACCGCCTCACCCTGCTGGGCCGGGTCATCACCGCCGACGACTTCAGCGACGAGCCCCTGATCATGCATTCACCCACGCAGGCCCGCTACTTCTACGACCTGGTGGTCCGCATGCTCCCCATCCGGCACACCAACGCAGTGCACACCGTCAGCCAGATCCTCACCATGGTGTCGCTCGTGGCAGCCAAGCGCGGACTGGCCTTCGTCCCGCACTCCGCCACCCTGCTCGGCATCCGCGGAGTACAGTTCCTTCCGCTGGAGGGCGGGGACCATGAGCAGGTGGAACTGCATGCCCTGTGGAACCGCCGGATCACCAATCCCGCTCTGTCACGGCTCCTGAAAGATCTTGAGTTCGCCATGGAGTGAACTTTCCCGCGGCCGACACTATGCAGTAAAGGTATCAATAAATACAAAATTGCACTTAGACAGGCATCGGACACGCTTCTACTGTGGGAGGGAACCACCACCCCTGCCGCCGCGCGGCGCACACATCCGAAGGACCACACCGTGGCAAAGTACACTCCCCGCGAACTGGCGGACACCCTCAAGGAAGGCCTGCTCTCCTTTCCTGTCACCTCGTTCGATGCAAACCTGCAGTTCGATGAGGAGAACTACCGCAAGCACCTGGCATGGCAGGCCAGCTTCCCGGTGGCCGGCCTTTTCGCAGCAGGCGGCACCGGCGAAGGCTTCTCCCTCACCCCCGCGGAGTCAGAACGGGTAGTGCGCACCGCCGTCGAGGAAGTGGGCAGCCGCGTGCCGGTCCTGGCCTCCGCAGGAGGTTCCACCGCCCAGGCCATCGAAAACGCAAAGGCCGCCGAAGCGGCCGGCGCAGAGGGCATCCTCCTCCTGCCGCCGTACCTGACCGAAGCAGACCAGGACGGACTGGTGGAGCACGTCAGCGCCGTCTGCAGCTCAACCTCGCTGGGCGTCATTATCTACAACCGCGCCAATGCCATCTACAAGGACACCACCGTGGCAACCCTTGCAGAGCGCCACGAAAACCTGATCGGTTTCAAGGACGGCGTGGGCGACCTCGAGCACGACGCCCGTGTCTACGCCAAGCTCGGCGACCGCCTGTTCTACCTTGGCGGACTTCCCACCGCCGAAACCTTCGCCCTGCCCCTGCTGCAGCTGGGCATGAGCACCTACTCCAGCGCCATGTACAACTTCGTCCCGCAGTTCGCCCTGGACTTCTACCAGGACGTGCGCAACAACGACCGCGCCGCAGTCAACAAGAAGCTCAACGACTTCGTCATCCCTTACCTGGACATCCGCGACCGTGTAAAGGGCTACTCTGTGTCCATCGTCAAGGGCGGCCTGGATGCCATCGGCCGGTCAGCGGGCCCCGTCCGCACACCACTGCAGAACCTGGCACCGCAGGACCTCGAAGACCTTAAAGCCCTCATCGACGTCATTTCGTAGCCGTCACCGAAGACACAGGAGCACCCCATGACCCTCACCGGACATTCACTCATTGCCGGCCAGCCGGTTATCGGCGACGGCAAGACCACCACCGGATTCAACCCGGCCACCAACGAGGCCCTCGAGCCCGCCTACACGCTGGTCACCGAAGAGCAGCTCACGACGGCGACCCGCGCCGCTGCGGATGCGTTCGCCTCCTTCAGCACCCTGGACCCGGACACCCACGCCGCGTTCCTTGAGTCCATTGCGAACAACATCGAGGCCATCGGCGAGGAGCTCATCACCCGCGCCGGACAGGAAACCGGCTTGCCGGCAGCCCGGCTGCAGGGTGAACGCGCCCGCACCACAGGCCAGCTTCGCCTCTTCGCCGCAGTCGTCCGCCAGGGCGACCACCGCGGTGTCCGCATCGACCCCGCCATCCCCGACCGGGCACCCCTGCCCCGCGCGGACATCCGCCAGCGACAGGTCCCGCTTGGCCCGGTTGCGGTGTTCGGCGCCAGCAACTTTCCGCTTGCCTTTTCGACGGCGGGCGGGGACACGGCGTCGGCCCTCGCCGCAGGCTGCCCGGTGGTGTTCAAGGCCCACAACGCCCACCCCAGCACCAGCGAACTCGTCGGCCAGGCTGTGACCAAAGCGGTCAAGGAGCACGGCCTGCACCCCGGCGTGTTCTCCCTGATCTACGGCCCCGGCTCCAGCATCGGCCAGGCGCTCGTGGCGGACCCCGCCATCAAGGCGGTCGGGTTCACCGGCTCCCAGTCGGCCGGCATCGCCCTCATGCGCACCGCCGCCAACCGGCCCGAACCCATCCCCGTCTACGCCGAAATGTCCTCGCTGAACCCCGTCTTCGTCTTCGAAGGCGCCCTCACCGGCGGCCCCGAAAGCATCAACGCCCTCGCGAAGCAGTACGTCACGTCCGTCACCGGAAGCTCCGGCCAACTCTGCACCTCCCCCGGCCTCCTGTTCGCCCCCGCCGGCGAGGCCGGTGACAAACTCGCTGCCGCCGTCGGACGCGCCGTCGCAGCCTGCGCGGGACAAACCATGCTGACCGCGGGCATTGCCGGCTCCTGGAACACCGGCACCGAGGCACTCAGCGCCGCGGACGGCGTCGAGCTCCTCGGCCAAGGCACTCCGGGCGCCACCGAGAATGCCCCCGCTCCGGCGATCTTCGGCACCGGCGTGGACCAGTTCGTGTCCAACCACGTCCTGCACGAGGAAATCTTCGGCGCCGCCTCCCTGGTGATCCGCTACAACACCATCGAGGACCTGGGCCAGGCTGCCGCCCGGATCGAAGGCCAGCTCACCGCGTCCCTGCACCTGACCGAACAGGACTACGCGACGGCGGCACCCCTAATCCCCGTCCTCGAAGAGAAAGTGGGCCGCATCATCGTCAACGGCTGGCCCACCGGCGTCGAGGTCGGCCACGCCATGGTCCATGGCGGCCCCTTCCCCGCCACCTCCGACTCCCGAACCACCTCCGTCGGAACCCTCGCCATCCACCGCTTCCTGCGGCCGGTGGCGTACCAGAACCTCCCCCAGGAACTCCTCCCCCAGCCCCTCCAGGATTCCAACCCCTGGCACCTGAACCGCCGCATCGACGGCGACATGGTCCCCGCAGCAGAGAAAGCAGACGTCAGCGCATGAGCACCCAGCCCACCATTGCAGGCATCGAGGTGGTGCCCGTCGCCGGCCACGACAGCATGCTGATGAACCTCAGCGGTGCGCACGGCCCGTTCTTCACCCGCAACGTGGTCATCATCACCGACTCCGAGGGCCGGACAGGCCTGGGCGAAGTTCCCGGCGGAGAGAAAATCCGCGCCACCATCGAGGAAGCCGGTGCCCGGATCAAAGGCAAGCCGGTGGCCCGGTACCGTTCGCTCCTGCGGGAGATCACGGCGGAGTTCGCCGACCGTGATGCCGGTGGCCGTGGTCTCCAGACCTTCGACCTGCGCACCACCGTCCACGCCGTAACGGCCGTCGAATCCGCCCTCCTGGACCTGCACGGCCAGTTCCTCGGCGTTCCGGTGGCGGAACTGCTGGGTGACGGGCAGCAGCGCAGCTCTGTCCCGATGCTCGGCTACCTGTTCTTCGTGGGCGACCACAAGCGCACCGACCTGCCCTACCTGGTGGAGGAATCGCCGTCGGACCGCTGGGAGATACTCAGGCGCCAGGAGGCCATGACTCCGGAGGCCGTCGTCGCCCTCGCCGAAGCTGCCCAGGAACGCTACGGCTTCAGCGACTTCAAGCTCAAGGGCGGCGTGCTGTCCGGCCACGCCGAAGTGGACGTGGTCACCGCCCTCGCCACGCGCTTCCCGGACGCCCGCGTCACGCTGGACCCCAACGGCGGCTGGCTCCTGGAAGAAGCCGTCCGGCTGGGCAAGCGGATGCAGGGTGTCGTGGCGTACGCGGAGGATCCCTGTGGCGCGGAAGGCCGCTTTTCGGGGCGGGAGGTCATGGCCGAGTTCCGCCGCGCCACCGGCCTGAAGACCGCAACGAACATGATCGCCACGGATTGGCGCGAAATGTCGCACGCAGTCCGCAGCAACGCCGTGGACATCCCGCTGGCGGATCCGCACTTCTGGACCATGCACGGCTCCGTGCGCGTGGCGCAGCTGTGCAACGAGTTCGGCCTGACCTGGGGCTCGCACTCAAACAACCACTTCGATATCTCACTGGCAATGTTCACCCACACCGGTGCGGCTGCCCCGGGTGAAATCACTGCGCTGGACACGCACTGGATCTGGCAGGACGGGCAGGGCCTCACCAAGGAGCCGCTGCAGATCAAGGGCGGCGCCATCGAGGTCCCTGCCAAGCCCGGGCTCGGCATCGAACTGGACCGCTCAGCCCTTGACAGAGCCCACCAGCTGTACCTTGAGCACGGCCTGGACGCGCGTGACGACAGCGTCGGCATGCAGTACTACATCGACGGCTGGTCCTTCGACCCCAAGCGGCCCTGCCTGGTCAGGTAACACCCCGCAGGTAACAAGCGGTCCGTTAACAAGCCGGTCCGGTACATTTCTCCAAGGCCCCCGCCTTGGCTGCCCCATCCCAAAGGAAACACTCAATGAAGTCTGTGGACAACGCCGTCCTGGACCTGGCATCCGCCACCAGGAAGTTCTTCAAGCGCGTACTCCCCATCATGCTGGTCATGCTTGTCTGCAACCAGCTGAACCGCTCCAACATCGGCTACGCCCAGGACCACCTTCAGGCCGACGTGGGCATCGGCGCCGCCGCGTATGGTTTCGGTGCCGGCCTGTTCTTCATCGCATACGCGATTTTCGAGCTCCCCAGCAACGTGATGATGGAAAAATACGGTGCCAGGGTCTGGCTGACCAGGATCATGGTCAGCTGGGGCATCGTGTCATTCCTCATGGCCTTCGTACAAAACGAAACCATGTTCTACGTCCTGCGGTTCCTGCTGGGCGCCGCTGAAGCCGGCTTCTTTCCGGCCGTCATCTTCTACTTTGCCCGCTGGGTCCCGGCAGGCCAGCGCGGGAAGGCGACAGCCGTCTTCATCGCCGGGTCTTCCGTTGCAGCTGCCATCTCGGGTCCCATCGCAGGCATGTTGCTGAACCTGAACGGCGCCCTGGGGATGCACGGCTGGCAGTGGCTCTTCGGCTTCGAAGGTGTTCTGTCGGTGCTGGTGGGCATCGTGGTGTTCTTCCTGCTCGACGCAAAGATCGAGGATGCCAAGTGGCTCGATTCCGCCGAGAAGGATGCGCTGTCGCGGGCCATCAGGGCAGAAGATGAAGCGCACACGAAGGCAGACACCGGGAAGGTCAACCGCTGGAAGATGCTCCTGAACCCGCAGATCCTGCTCCTGTGCGGCATCTACTTCGCCATCCAGCTGTCCATTTACGCCAACACCTTCTGGCTGCCCAGCATCGTCAAACGGATCCCCGGGACCACCGATCTTTCAGCCGGATTCCTGTCCTCCATCCCCTGGATCTGCGCCGTGTTCGCCATGTACTTCGCTGCGAAGTGGCAGGACAAGGCCAGGTCAAGGAAGCCGCTGTTGGTGGTTGCGCTCCTGGTGGCCGCCGCCGGCACGTACGCAGCGGCTGTGGCGTCGCCTGTCCTGGCGCTGGTGTTCCTGGCCGTCGCCGCGATGGGCTTCAAGAGCGCGTCTCCCCTGTTCTGGACCATTCCGCAGTCCGGCCTGCACCCGCTGGTCCTGGCCCCGGCCATCGCCATCATCAACTCGCTGGGCAACCTGGGCGGATTCGTGGCGCCGTTCGGATTCGGCATCATCAAGGAACAGACCGGCAGCGTCATTCCCGGGCTCTTCGCCCTGGCCGCCGCTTCCGCGGTGGCCGCCGGGCTCGTCTACTTCCTGAAGGAACGCCGCCCGGGCGGCCCGGCGGAGGTGGAATCCCAGGATCAGGACGTCGAGGCGGCAGTCCCAGCCCGCGCCTGACCCTCTCCTCATCAAAAACCGCTGCATCCGGGACCGCCGGAACGGTCCGGGAACGCCGATCAGGTACGGCGATCCCACCGTTCCGGCGTTTCCGGCGTTTTGGCTAGCTTCCCGCGATCACCAGGGCGACGCTGTGTCCACCGAAGCCGAAGGCATTCACCAGCCCTGCACGCAGGGATCCGGCAGGCAGGCCCCGGGAGGTTTCCGTCACGACGTTAAGGTGCACTTCAGGGTCCAGCGCCTCGACGTTCAGCGTGCCGGGCAGTTGGCCGGTGCGCAGGGCTTCGAGGACAACGACGGCGGCCAGCGCTCCGGCGCCGCCCAGCAGGTGGCCGGTGTGGCCCTTGGTGGAGGTGACGGGAACGTCCGCGCCGAAGACGGCGCTGATCGCCTGGCCTTCCAGGCGGTCGCCCACGGGAGTGGAGGTGGCGTGGGCGTGTACGAACCCGATCTCCGCAGGCTCCATCCCGGCCGATTCCAGTGCCTTCTGCATGACGCGGCGCTGCATCACGGGATCTGCGGCCACGATGTCGTTCGCATCGGAGGTCACCGCTCCCCCGGCCACGGCCCCGAGGACGGCAGCACCGCGGGCACGCGCATGCTCTTCGCTCTCCAGCACCACCACTGCGGCGCC
Organism: Arthrobacter sp. SAFR-044; assembly: GCF_051965175.1. Taxonomy (GTDB): domain Bacteria; phylum Actinomycetota; class Actinomycetes; order Actinomycetales; family Micrococcaceae; genus Arthrobacter. The sequence continues at coordinate 23,636 of NZ_JBQCMK010000013.1, read as the reverse complement.
TTCCGCGAGCACAAAGCCGTCCCGGCCGCCGTCGAACGGGCGCGAGGCTGCCTGTGGATCGCCCGGGCGCGTGGACAGCGCGCGGATCTGGGAAAAGCCGCTGATCACCAGGTCGTTGACGGAGGCGTCCACGCCGCCGGCGATCACGACGTCGGCAGCGCCGGAGCGGATCAGCTCGGCTGCCTGGACAATCGCCTCAGCCCCGGAGGCACAGGCGCTGACAGGGGTCCGGGCGCCGCCGCGGGCACCCAGGTCGATGGAGACCCAAGCGGCGGGGCCGTTAACCATCAGCCGGGTGAGCGTGTGGGGCGACACCTTGCGCGGGCCTGACTGGTTCAGCGTGCGGTCCTGCTCAATGGTGGAGCCCAGGCCGCCGTAAGCGGAACCAATAACCACCGCGAACCGCTCGGGATCAACCTCGGGGCTGCCGGCCTGGACCCATGCCTCCCGGGCCGCCACCAGCGCCAGCTGGCCGCAACGGTCCATCCGCTTCATTTCGCGGGTACTGAGGTGCTCCGAAAGGTCGGCAGTGATTTGCCCGGCGATTTTGACCGGCAGCTGCCCGGCCCAGTCCTGGTCCAGCGCCGTGATCCCGGAGCGCCCTTCAAGCAGGGCCTCCCAGGTTTCCTTGACCGTAGTGCCGAGCGGGTTAATGGTGCCGGCACCGGTGACGACGGCGCGGGGTGCAGGAGTGTTCACGGATTGCCTTACTTAGCCGGGTTGTGCGTGCCGATGGGCACGAGGGTCAGGTCCGGGTGGTTCTTTTCGATCCGTCGCAGCGCCCAGACGTCGTTGAACAAGGCGAGGTACTCGCCGTCGGACCGCAAAAGCACCTCCGCGCCCGGCACGTTGGCCAGCGCGGGCATGGCATCCGCCGTCGAAATCCTCGCCAGCGAGTAGGGCAGGCGTTCCAGGCGCATGGGGGCGCTGAAATCGTGGGCCATGCGGTCCTCCACCACTTCGAACTGCATGGGCCCGACGGCGGCAAGCACCGGCGCCTGGTCGCCGCGGACGTCGGAGCGGAGCACCTGGATGACGCCCTCGTGTTCGAGCTGCTCGATGCCTCGGCGGAACTGCTTGAACTTGCTGGGGTCCTTGGACCGGGCCACCTGGAAGTGCTCGGGGGCAAACAGCGGGATGGCCGGGTATTCCACGGCGTCCTCGAGGAAGAGGCTGTCGCCCACGCGCAGGGACGAGGCGTTCACCAGGCCCACCACGTCACCGGGATACGCCTCGTCGATGACTTCGCGTTCCCGGCCGAACACCTGCTGGGCGTACTTGGTGGCGAAGGACTTGCCGGTCCGGGTCTGGGTGACCACCATGCCGCGCTCGAAGACCCCTGAGCAGACGCGGATGAAGGCCACGTGGTCGCGGTGGGCCTTGTTCATGCCGGCCTGCACCTTGAACACGAAGCCGGAGAACGGCGACTCGACCGGGCGTGGGGTGCCGTCCACGTCAGGGCGCGGGGATGCCGGCGGCGCGAAATCCACCAGGGCGTCCAGGATTTCCTTGACGCCGAAGTTCAGGGCGGCGGAGCTGAACAGGATGGGGGTGGCCTTTCCGGCATGGAAGGCGTCGACGTCGAACTCCAGGTTGGACTCGATCACCAGTCCGGCCTCGTCCACGGCGTCGGACCAGTTGCTGCCCTGGCTTTCCGCGGCTTCCTCAGGGGTGAAGTACTCGGTGATGGCGATCTGGGCGCCCGCGTTGTTGCGCTGGAACCTGGCGAAGCGGTCGTTGCGGAGGTCCCAGACGCCGCGGAAGTCGCCCGAGATGCCCACGGCCCAGGTCAGCGGCATGGGCTGCAGACCGGTTCGTTCGGTGATCTCGTCCATCAGCGCCAGGGCGTCCAGGCCGGGCCGGTCCCACTTGTTGATGACGGTGATGATGGGCAGGTTGCGCTGCTTGCAGACCTCGAAGAGCTTCATGGTCTGGGTTTCCAGGCCCTTGGCGGCATCCACCAGCATTACGGCGCAGTCGACGGCGGCGAGCACCCGGTAGGTGTCCTCGGAGAAGTCGGCGTGGCCGGGGGTGTCCAGGAGGTTGATGACCGTGTCCCGGTAGGAGAACTGAAGCGCCGCCGAGCTGATGGAGATGCCGCGGTCTTTTTCCATCTGCATCCAGTCGGAGACGGTTTCCTTGCGGTTCGCCTTGCCGCTGGAAGCGCCGGCGGTGCCAATGACCTTGGCATGCAGGGCCAGGGCCTCGGTGAGCGTGGACTTGCCGGCGTCCGGGTGTGAGATGACTGCAAAGGTCCTGCGGCGGCCGGCCTCTTTGTGGATACCGGAGATCCGGGCGGGGGTCAGGACATCTTGGGACACGGTGTTACCTTCGCTGCGGTTGTGGCTGCCCAGGGGCCTTTCGGGTACTGCGCTGCGACTCGAGGGCGGGGAATGTGATTGGCAAACGGCCAAAATACAAGTTTATCGCAGGGCAGCAAACCGGCACGGGCCGTGCTTAACGCGGGCGAAACCGAACGTTCAAAGCCGCGAAATGCCGGACGGTTAGCTTGGGCGCATGATGCATGGCGCCACTTTCTCCGGCAACCTTTTCTTTGATCCGCTGGCTACCAACTTGGCAGCGAACGTGCTCACGAACGCGGAAGCGGGCCTTGGCAAGCCAACCCAGGCACCGACGCCGCCCTTTCCTTCCGGAACATCCCGGAAGCGTGGGATTCAGACAGCGGCAGAGCACAGGGCGCTCCGGGCCGCGTCCCTTTCGAAAGTCAGCAGGGATCTGGAACGGATGCTCAGGGAGCGCAGGTGCTGAGGACTCCGGCGCCGCGGCCCAGCTTTCCCGGCGCGCACCATAGCCCTTGGCGGTAGGCGCCGTGGGTAACGGCATGATGTGTTCATGCGCAGCATCGAACTGGTCTTTGACCATCTCACCTACGCCCTCATCAGGGCCGACTGGGTGCGGCTCGAGGCCGCCGGCCTCCCGAGCCTGGCAGCGCATGCTTCCCCGAGCAACAGCCCGCACATCACGCTTGCCGCAGGCGTGGACCTGCAGGCCGGACAGGAAGGGCCTTGGCAGCAACTGCCGATGGATGTCGCGTTTTCCGGCGCCATCATATTTCCCGCAGGCGCCGGCAAGTATGTGCTGGCCCGGTCGGTCCTGTTGACCATTCCCCTGCTGGACCTGCACCGGCACCTGCACCAAGGCCTCGTGGGCGCCTTGCCGGTGACGCTGCCGGGAGCCTGGACGCCGCACGTGACGATCTCCCGCCGCATCCCCGGCCATCAGCTCGGGACGGCCATGGACCTGCTGGACCTGCGTATCGAGGGCCGCTGTACGGCAGCACGGCTGTGGGACAGCAGCACCAAAAAGGTCACGCCCCTGGGCGGCACTTCCTCAGCGGCCACCCCGGACCGGCGCCACAATGAGTGAAAGTGCCTCCCCCGCATGATGCCCGAGGTGTATTTTTCCGGCCTGTCCGGACACCCCCTAATGGGGCACTTTGGGGCTTGCCCGTGCGGAACTTGGGCTTCTTGCCCCTATCATTGAGCTTGCGGGAATCAGAGCACTTTCTTGATCCTGCCGGCCACCTGCAGATGCCGGCATTCCTGCGGGCGGCGGTCCGCACCTTTGAAGGGAAAAACCTATGGCGCGGAGCCCCGAAGAATCGCTGAGGGCCACTCTGGGCAGGGTTGCACCCGGAACTCCACTTCGCGACGGCCTCGAACGGATCCTCCGGGGGCGCACCGGCGCACTGATCGTCCTGGGCTCCGACCGCACCATCGATTCCATCTGCTCCGGCGGATTCGATATCGGCATCGAGTTCTCGCCCACCCGGCTGCGGGAACTGGCCAAGATGGACGGCGCCATCATCTGCGACAAGGATGCGGGCAACATCCTGCGCGCGGCCGTCCAGCTGGTCCCGGACTCAAGCATCGAAACCCAGGAGTCAGGTACGCGCCACCGCACGGCGGAACGGGTGGCCAAACAGACCGGGGTGCCGGTCATTTCCGTGAGCCAGTCCATGCAAATCATCGCCCTTTACGTCAATGGTCTCCGGCATGTCCTGGAGGGTTCCGAAAACGTCCTCGCCCGCGCCAACCAGGCGCTCGCCACCCTGGAGCGGTACCGTGCACGGCTGGACCAGGTCACCAGTTCGCTGTCGGCCCTGGAAATCGAGGCGATGGTGACGGTGCGGGACGTCGCCGTGACCCTCCAGCGGCAGGAAATGGTCCGCCGCATTTCCGAGGAAATCTCCCAGTATGTGCTGGAACTGGGCGAGGACGGACGGCTCCTCTCCCTGCAGCTCGACGAGCTCACCGTGGGCAGGGGCCCCGGCAGCGACGTGATCATCCGCGACTACGCCAGCCCCAACGCGTCCGCGGACGACATCGACAAGGCCGTCCATGAACTGGTCAGCCTGGGCCCCACGGAACTGATCGACCTTGGCAAGATCTCCGCGATTGTGGGGTTTGCGGGCGGCGAAGCCAATCTCGACGCAGTGGTCCAGCCCCGCGGCTACCGGCTGCTGTCCGGCCTCAAGGCAGTCCCCAAGGCCGTGGCAGACCGCCTGGTGGACCATTTCGGGGGCCTGCAGTTCCTGATGGCCGCCACCATTGATGACCTCATGACCGTTGACGGCATCGGCGACCAGCGCGCCCGCACCGTCCGCGAGGGCCTCAGCCGGATGGCCGAGGCAAGCCTCCTGGACCGCTTCCTCTAGACTCCCCGGGATAACACCCATCGATTGCTCCGTAGTTGTCGTTACGGAGCCTGAAAACGACAGTTAGACAGCAATCGATGAAGCAGCAGCTCAGTTCAGCTGGAAGACGGCCTTGGGGCTGGCCCGGGAACCCAGCTTTGCAGTGAAGATGTAGTACGCCCCGCCGCCGCCCGGGGCCGCAGCCACGGCCTTGCAGCCATCGGCGCTGCGGTTCCGGCTCCACGGGAAGTTGGCGGTTTCGCTGGCACCGGGCGCGATCACCTTCAACAGGTCCTCGCTCGACGCCTGGCAGTCCTTCGAAGAGAAGATCCGGTCGGAGCCGCTGGTCACCAGGAACTCCATCTGCGACGTTCCAATGTTGACTTCACAGGGGACGGTGCCGCCGTTGGTCACCTTCAGCGTGAGCAGCGGGTTTTCCCCCGGGCCGTAGGCGGGCTTGTCCGTGGCAGCCGAGACGGTCACCAGGTTCTGGTTGCAGGTGGGCGTCGCCGGGGCACTGGGCGACGGCGTGGCGGACGGGGTTGCCGACGCGGAAGCAGAGGGGGTGGCCGCGGCAGACGGGGTGGCTGCGGCGCCGGGCGACGGAGTATCGGAAGAAGTTGCAGTGGAGGATGCCTGCTGCGAACCGCCCCGGAAGGCGCCGGCGAGCGCGAAACCGCTGACCACCAGCACGATCACCAGCAGGAGCGCGCCGCCGGCAACCAGCCGGCGGCGGCGGTACACGGCGGCGCTCGGTTTCCGGACGCTGCTGGAACCCGATGCCGTGCCGCGTGCTGGTGAATCGCCTTGCCTGCCCATCCTCCTAGGCTATGGAACGCCGCCGCTTCTGCCCTGCCACCACGCCGCCGTGCCCGCATCGCTCTGGTCACAACCCGGTTTGCGGCCCGCCCGAACCCATCCATTACAGTGTTGGCATCGACACTCAAACCTCCCCCGCAAAGCACGCCCCGGCGGACCCCTCCGGCCTCGAGCTGCTCCACCACCGCATCAACGGCTGGTTCGCCGGCATCGCCCGCGACCTGCCCTGGCGCGAGCCCGCCTGCTCCCCTTGGGGCGTACTGGTCAGCGAGATCATGCTGCAGCAAACTCCGGTGGTCCGGGTGCTCCCCGTCTGGCACGAGTGGCTCAAGCGCTGGCCCACCCCCGCCGGGCTCGCGGGCGAACCGGCAGGGGAAGCCGTCCGCTCGTGGGGCCGGCTGGGCTACCCCCGCCGTGCCCTCCGGCTGCATGCCGCAGCAACGGCGATCGTGCAGGACCACGGCGGCAAGGTCCCGGACACCTACGCCGAGCTGCTGGCCCTTCCCGGGGTGGGCAGCTACACCGCCGCCGCCGTGGCAGCGTTCGCGTACGGCCGCCGGGAAACGGTGGTGGACACCAACATCCGCAGGGTGCACGCCCGGCTGGTTTCCGGCGTCGCGCTTCCCGCCCCGGCGCTGACCGCGGCGGAGATGCGCCTGGCCACTGCCCTGTTGCCGGACGACGACGAAACCTCCGTGCGCTGGAACGCTGCAGTCATGGAGCTTGGGGCTTTGGTGTGCACGGCCCGGGCGCCGAAGTGCGCCGCCTGCCCGGTCAAAGACTCCTGTGCGTGGCTGGCGGCGGGTGAGCCCCCGCCGTCGTACGTTCCCAAGGGACAGGCGTGGCACGGCACTGACCGCCAGGTCCGCGGCGCCGTGCTGGCCGTTCTCCGGCTGGCGGAATCGCCCGTGCCGCCGGACATGTTCCACCGTGAACCCGCTGACCTTGGCTTTGCCCCGGAAGGAATCGGCGTGCCGCTGGCCGCGCTGCACCGGCTCGATTCCGCCCCGGAACAGCTGGAGCGGGCGCTGGCGGGGCTGCTGGCGGACGGGCTGGCAGAGATGCACGACGGCGGCTACCGGCTCCCAGCCTGACCACCGGCCGGGCGGGCCCGGGATGGCATACTTCTTGGTGACCGGAACCGGGGGAAGCCATGAAGACCATCCTGTACATCGTCTGGGCGCTGTTTGTTGCCGCGGCGATATTTTCGCTGCTCCATGCGTCGCGCCGGACCAAGCGGCAGGAACAACAGATGGCGTCCTGGCCCAAGGCGGAGGCAACCGTGACCGGCAGTGCAACCGGCTGGACCAGCGGCGTGGGCGGTTCCAGCCGGAACCTGCGCTACTTCCCCACGTACCAGTTCACCGATCCGCGAGGCACCCTCTTCATGGGCAAGTCCGAAATCTCCGACGTGGAGCAGCCCGTGCCGGGTTCGCTGATCGAAGTGGCCTACAACCCGGTGAACCCCAATGAATCGCTCCAGGTGTCCTCGGAGCCGCGTACGGCCATGGGCTTTCTGATCGCGTTTTTCGCTGTCTTCGCCGTCGCTTCGTTCTGGTTCATCGGCATTTTCCCAATGGGCTGACCGTCACGGTGGCGCGTAGCCTGAAGGCATGCACAAGGCCGGACTCGTGGTGGCACTGGTGGTGGCCACAACGCTCATTTCCGCCTGCGGCCCCGTCGGCAGCGCCTGCCCGGCAATTGCCCAAGCCACCGCTGTCACAGTGACAGTCACCGCTGACTATTCCTCGCATGTGCGTACGCTCCACCTGCGGGCCTGCCAGGACGGCACCTGCAAAGAGGCCGACGTCGAACTGCGGCCCGGCAGCTCCTCCGTTGACCAAGGATGCACGCAAGAGGGCGCCTGTTCGGCTACGTCTTCTCCCGACGGCACCAAGGTGGCGACGCTGATGCTGGAGACCCTGACGGAATCACCCATGACGGTGACCGCTTCCGGGACGGTTCCTGACGGCACAGCGCTTCCTGCCCGCACCCTGGAGTTCCGCCCGCAGGCGCTGTATCCGTTCGGTGAGCAGTGCGGGAAGTTCCTGTCGGCATCACTCACCCTGGATGCCGAGGGGCTGCACCAGCAGCCGGCGTCCCAAAAGGCGCGGGGCTAGAAAAGCGCGGGCTGGGTGAAGGTTCCGTCCTCGGAAGCTCCAGCCGCGGGGCCGCTGCCCACCGGTCCAGCGCTCCAGTTGAAGCCCAGTTCAGCCAGCAGTTCCTCCACGGAGAGTTGGCCGTCCAGCACTTCGATCTCCTGGGTGTTGTCTGCAAGCGGCCGTTCCATGCCATCGAGCTTATTCCCAGGAACGGCCAGGGAGCTCAGGGCTCGCCGAAGCCGGCCTCCACCAGGCCGCCAACGTACTCCACCGCCCGTTCCGCGTCCACGCCCCACGCTTCCACATGCAGCACAGTGCCCTTGCCGGCACCCAGGGTCATCAACCCGGTCATGGACGCGCCATCCACGCCGTTGATGGTGACTTCAGCATCAAGTGAGGCCAGGCCACCTGCAACTTTGGCAGCAGGCCGGGCATGCATGCCGGCCTGGTTCACCAACTCGAAGTCGCCAGTGGAGTCCGGTGGGGCGCTGCTGACAGGCTCTTGTCCGGCTTCCGCCCCGCCCGGCTCCGGTTCGTGCGCCGGACCCCGCACGCCTTCGGCCGCCTTAAGGACCGCGCGCACGTCCGCTCCCCCCTGCGCGGCGACGGCCGCGGCCACCAGGCCTTCCACCAGCGGGGCGTCTGCGAGCAGGACGCCTGCCGGACTTTCCAGGAACTCGAGCGCCGATTCCGCGGTCATCACGGCTGATCCCAGGTCCGTGAGGATCACCGTGCCAGTTACCCCGGTGCCATCCCCGCCGGCCTGCCCTGAAGATTCTCCGCCAGCCTGTTCCCCGGCGTGTTCGCCCGCCTTTTCCAGTGCGGCGAGCACCTTTTCCAGGCTGGTACCGATCCTGCCGTCGTCGGTGCCGCCTGCCGGCAGGATCATCACGTCAGGTGCCATCTGGGCGGCAAGCTCCACGGCGCCGTCGGCAATTTTTTCGCTATGGGACACCACAACGATGCTGACGGTCACGCAGCCGCCCCGACGGCGGCGCGCAGGATCAGCGCGCTGGACACTGCTCCCGGGTCCCGGTGGCCTGCACTGCGTTCGCCAAGGTAGCTGGCTCGGCCTTTCCGCGCCACCATGGGGTCGGTGGACACAGCCCCCGCCTCGGCGGCCTCGGCGGCGGCCACCAGGACGCTGAGGACGTCCGTGCCGCTGCCGTCGGCTGCCGCCCGGGCAGCATCAACTGCCGGCGTCCATGCATCCACCATGGTCTTGTCCCCGGACTCCGCTTTGCCCCGCGCCACGATGCCGTCCCGGGCCGCCTCCAGGGCGTTGGCCCAGGCGGTGGGATCGATCTCGGCGGAATCACCCAGCGCGGTGGCGGCGCGAAGGAACGCTGTTCCGTAAAGGGGGCCGGCAGCGCCGCCCACCTTGGACATCAGGGTCATGGCGGTCATCTTCAGCGCCGCCCCCGGTGTTTCGGGCGTGGATTCGCCGAGCTTGGCAAGGACCGCCTGGAAGCCGCGGTCCATGTTCTCGCCGTGGTCCGAGTCGCCGATGGCGCGGTCAAGTTCGATGAGTTCAACGCGGTGTTCAGCCATGGCCTGCGCGCACAGGGTCAGCCACTTGACGGCCCAGTTGGCATCCAGCACCACGGCTACACGCCCCAGCGCAGGGCGGGGGTGTGCACGGGGGCGTCCCACAGTTCCGTGAGCTCGTCATCGAGCCGGAGGACCGAGATGGAACAGCCCTGCATCTCCAGCGCGGTGATGTAGTTGCCCACCAGCGAGCGTTCCACCGTGGCGCCTGCGTCGGCCAGCACCTGCACCGCCCGCCGGTACACGATGTAGAGCTCGCTTAGCGGGGTGCCGCCCATGCCGTTGACGAACAGCAGCACTTTGTCACCGGACGCGACCTTCAGATCGGCGAGGACGGGTTCCAGCAGGCGGTTGGTGATGTTGTCCGCGTTTTCCATGGGGATCCGGTGCCTGCCGGGTTCGCCGTGGATGCCGATGCCGATCTCGATCTCGTCCTCGGCAAGGTCGAAACTTGGCGTGCCTGCGTGCGGCACCGTGCAGGCCGAAAGCGCAACGCCCATGGTCCTGACATTGGCGTTGACCCGTTCGCCGATGGCGGCCACGGTATCGAGGTCATCTCCGCGCTCGGCAGCGGCGCCGGCGATTTTCTCCACGAGCACTGTGCCGCCCACCCCCCGGCGGCCGGCGGTGTACAGCGAGTCCTCCACGGCAACGTCGTCGTTGACCAGCACGGTGCGGACGCTCACGCCCTCCGCCTCGGCCAACTCGGCGGCGGTCTCGAAGTTCAGGACGTCGCCGGTGTAGTTCTTAACGATATGCACGACGCCGGCACCTGAGTTGACTGCGAGGGTGGCGGGAAGGATCTGGTCCGGCGTAGGTGAGGTGAACACCGCCCCGGGCACGGCAGCGTCGAGCATGCCCCGCCCCACGTAGCCGGCGTGCAGCGGTTCGTGGCCACTGCCGCCGCCTGAAACCAGCCCCACCTTGCCGGCCACCGGCGCGTCCTTGCGCGTGACGTAGATAGGGTCTTCGCTGACGGTGACCAGGCCGGCGTGGGCCAGGCCAAAACCCTGGACAGCTTCCTGGACAACGGATTTGGGATCGTTGATGAGTTTCTTCATGGCGGTGCTCCTGGCTGTGCTCCTGAAGGATGTGTTTCCGACCCTACTACCGGGATCGCAGCTGGCGGTAGGTTCCTGGGGCCCGGGTTTTCCGGCCGCTTCCCACTGCGTCTGATCCCGGACGCAGCAAAGGGACAGCCCCCAATGACTGTCCCTTTCCTGAGGCCCCCCACATCCCGGCCTCAAGAAGTTTATCCATCAATTCGAATAAAGCCAACAGGGGCGTGCCATCCCCTTCCGGACTGAGCCCCTAAAGGGTGCGGATCATGCGGGTGTTCCCAAGGGTGTTCGGCTTGACGCGCGCGAGGTCCAGGAATTCGGCCACACCTTCGTCGTGCGAGCGCAGAAGCTCCGAATACACATCCGGATCCACTGCCGACTGGTCCGCCATGACCTCGAAGCCGTGGCGCTTGAAGAAGTCCACCTCGAAGGTAAGGCAGAAGACCCGGGACACGCCGAGCGCCCGGGCCTCCTCCAGCAGACTTTCCACCAGGACATGGCCCACGCCCTTGCCGCGCCATTGCCCCGAGGCTGCGAGGGTGCGGATTTCGGCGAGGTCTTCCCACATGACGTGCAGGGCACCGCAGCCGATCATTTCGCCGTCGCTGGACTCGGCAATGCGGAACTCCTGGAGGCTCTCGTAGTACGCCACCGTCTCCTTCGCCATGAGGATGCGCTCCTCGGCCAGGGGCGCCACCAGCTTCTTGATGGCGGGGACGTCGCTGGTGCGGGCTGGGCGGATGTGGAAGGAGTCGGTCACAAAGCCATCCTACGAGGCGAAGGCTTCCGGCTCGGGGACTGCGGCATTTACCGCGTGCTCGCTCGTCCCTCGCTTAGACGCACGCTACGTAAATGCCCCAGCCCCCTTCGCCTCGCAATCTTCCCCGGCGATCGACGCCTTGCGCCTGTTGGCGGGAAATTACAGGCCCAGTTCTGTCGGCAACTCGGTGTCCTGGCCCAGGACGTTCTTTGCCAGGAACCACTCCACCACCTGGTACCAGACCTTTGCATGCTGCGGCTGGAGGACCCAGTGGTTTTCGTCGGGGAAGTACAGGAACCTGTGCGGGGTTTGCCCGTCCTGGTCCGCCGCCAGCCGCGATTTGGACAGCAGCTCGTACCAAAGCCGCAGGCCCTCGCCGATGGGCACCCTGTAGTCCTTGTCGCCATGGATCACGAGCATGGGCGAACTGATCTTCTCCGCATGCAGGTGCGGTGAATTCTCCAGCGCCATCTCTTCGGTCATTTCCTTGAGCCAATACTGCGAGGCATCCGTGGTGGGTCCGAACTGATCCAGCGCCCAAAGGCTGGCGTGGGTGACCACCGCCTTGAACCGGTCCGTGTTGCCCGCGACCCAGTTGGCCATGTACCCGCCGAAGGAGCCACCCATCGCAGCGGTCCGGGTCCCATCGATGTCGGGCCGTTCCACTGCCGCGTCCGTGATGGCCATGAGGTCGGTAAACGGCGCCTTGCCCCAGGAGCCCCAGCCGCGCTGGATGTAGGCCTGGCCGTAACCCGTGGACAGCGCCGGGTCGGGCAGCAGCACCGCGTAGCCCTTTGCCGTCAGGAGCCACGGGTTCCAGCGCCAGGTCCAGGCATTCCAGGACCCCAGGGGGCCGCCGTGGATCCAGAGGAGCAGCGGCGCTGGTTTGTCCGCGGAGGCGCCGTCGGGGAGGGCCAGGTAGGCAGGCACCCGGGAGCCATCCGGAGCCGTGGCGGCGATCCGCTCCAGCCGGCCCGGGCAGGACGGACGTTCGGCGGGCGCAGGCAGGCGGGTGGTTTCACCCGTGGCCACGTCGATCCGCACGGCTTCCGCCGGGAATTCATAGGAGCTGCGCAGGGCATAGGCGTACCGTCCCTCCGGCGAGATCACGACGTCGGTGTAGGCCGCCGCGTCCTGCGTCACCCGGGTAACGCCCAGTTCAGCGGCAGCCGCCGGAACGCTGACCCGGAAAACCGGCGATGCACCGTCGTCGTCCGCTGTGACCAGGATGCCGGAGCCGTCCGGAAGCCACGCCGCGGGTTTGGGCCAGCGGTCCCAGTCGTGGGCCAGGGGCTGCAGTCCGGTGTCCCCGGCAGCCTCGCCGGAGACGTCCAGGAGGTGCATCCTGATCTCTGGAGCCTGTTGCGGGGTGGAGTCGCTCTCGCTGACCACCACAAGCGTGCGGCCATCCGGGCTGACGGGACCCGGGAAGTAGCTCATTCCCTCCTGGTCCAGCAGCACCTTGAGGCTGCCGGACGCCACATCCACCGCCACCAGGATGGAGCGGCTGTCCGCCTTGGCAAGGGGTTTGGTGTAGCCGCTGTAGAGGGTCTTCCCGTCCGGGCTGACCACTGTCTCCGCCTCCCTGAGCCGCGGGCCGGCGTCGGGCGTCAGGTTGCGCAGTGCCAGGGGAACAGTGGCGTCAACGGTTGTGGGCTTGCCGGGCCCCTTGTCCGCCCCGGCTTCCACGGCGAAGATCCGCGGCTGGCCGGGGCCCAGGTCGGCGTCCCAGTAGCGGACCGGGTATTCGCTGTGCAGGATGGCGGAGACCTTCCTGTCCTTGCGGGACTTGCGCCGTTCCGCGTCGTCCTCCTCGTCGGCGGACCCTGCCAGGACCTCCGCCGTGACGAATGCTGCATCGGCGCCCCTCGCCGTCATCACCCTGCTGATGCCTCCGGCCCGGCTCAGGACAACGCGGGCTTCCCCGCCGTCGGCCGGCAGCAGCCACAGCGCATTGACCGGCTCTTCATCGGGGCTGTCGGGGTCGGGACGCGCGGAGGTGAAATAGACGTCGCCGTTGGCGGCGAAAGCAGCCCCGGCCTCGCCCTTGGCGCTGCGGGTGATGCGCCGGGCGTGTTTCTGCCCGGCCGGGTCCAACTCCCACAACGCGGTGGCAAACTCGGTGCCCTTGCCGTTCAGGGTGGCGACGGTGGTGACCAGCCTGGCACCGTCCGGGCTGAGGGCCAGGCCGCTTACCCGCGGGATGGACAGGTAGTGGTCGAGGTCGTGGAAAGGGGTCCTTGGTTGCTCGTCCGGGATCGCCGGATTCTCGTTAGCCATGCTCCTGATTCAACCCGAGGTGTGTCGCCCATCACAACCACTTCACTACCGGCGGAACGACGACGGCACATCCGTCGCTTCGTGGGTCGAGGGTGCGGGGCCGGGTTGGCGCCGTCGGCCGAGCCATTTGCCGGCGCCTGCTCGTTCCTCGCTTTGACGGCGCCTACACAAATGCCTGACCGCCGCCACCCGCGTGAGGTGCGCCTTCGCGTGAAGCGGAGGGGCCGGGGTCATTTGTGTAGCTTGCGTCAAAGCGACGAAGGAGCAGCAAGCGGCAAATGGCGCTGGTGCCGGAGCGGACCCAACCACGGAAGAAGCGGGCAGGTGGATGAACGCAAAAAGCCCCGCCGCTCCTTTGCGGAGTGGCAGGGCTTTCTGGTGTGGAGCTTAGACGCTCGGGGCGATCTCCGGGATGCGGGGCTTGGCGTTGCCGGCGAAGGTGAACTTCGCGTCGTCGCCTTCGCCTTCGACATCCACCACGACGATGTCGCCGGTGTGGATCTCGCCGAACAGGATCTTCTCGGACAGCTGGTCCTCGATCTCGCGCTGGATGGTGCGGCGCAGCGGCCGGGCACCCATGGCGGGATCGTAGCCGCGGGTTGCCAGGAGCACCTTGGCGGCCTTGGTCAGCTCGATGCCCATGTCCTTGTCCTTGAGGCGCTTCTCCAGGCGGGTCACGAACAGGTCCACGATCTCGATGATCTCGTCCTGGGTGAGCTGCGGGAATACCACGACGTCGTCAACACGGTTCAGGAACTCGGGGCGGAAGTGCTGCTTGAGTTCCTCCGTGACGCGGGCACGCATGCGGTTGTAGCCGGTCTGCGTGTCGGTGCCGGACTGGAAGCCGGTGGCAACGCTCTTGGAGATGTCCCGGGTACCCAGGTTGGTGGTCATGATGATCACGGTGTTCTTGAAGTCCACCACGCGGCCCTGGGAGTCGGTCAGGCGGCCGTCTTCCAGGATCTGCAGCAGCGAGTTGAAGAGGTCCGCGTGGGCCTTCTCCACTTCGTCGAACAGGACCACGGAGAACGGACGGCGCCGGACCTTCTCGGTCAGCTGGCCACCTTCTTCGTAGCCCACGTAGCCCGGAGGGGCACCGAAGAGCCGCGAAACGGTGTGCTTCTCGGAGTACTCGGACATGTCCAGCGTGATGAGGGCGTCCTCTTCACCGAACAGGAACTCCGCGAGTGCCTTGGCGAGTTCGGTCTTGCCGACGCCGGTGGGGCCGGCGAAGATGAACGAGCCACCGGGACGCTTGGGGTCCTTGAGCCCGGCACGGGTGCGGCGGATGGCCTGCGACAGTGCCTTGATGGCCTCGTTCTGGCCCACCACGCGCTTGTGCAGTTCGTCTTCCATCTTGAGCAGGCGCGAGGACTCTTCCTCGGTCAGCTTGAAGACGGGGATGCCGGTGGAGTTGGCCAGCACCTCGGCGATGAGATCCTCATCCACCTCGGAAATGTCGTCCATGCCACCGGACTTCCAGTGCCGCTCCTTCTCCGACCGCTCGGAGATCATCTTCTGCTCCTTGTCGCGGAGCGCTGCGGCGCCTTCGAAGTCCTGCGCGTCGATGGCGGATTCCTTCTCCATCTTCAGCTTTGCGATGCGCTCGTCCATGGCCTTGAGCTCCGGCGGAGCGGTCATGCGGCGGATGCGCAGCCGGGCGCCGGCTTCGTCGATCAGGTCGATCGCCTTGTCCGGCAGGAAGCGGTCCGAGATGTAGCGTTCGGCCAGGCTGGCAGCGGAGGCCAGGGCGCCGTCGGTGATGGTAACGCGGTGGTGTGCCTCGTACCGGTCCCGCAGGCCCTTGAGGATTTCGATGGCGTGCGCCACGGAGGGTTCCTTGACCTGGATCGGCTGGAAGCGGCGCTCAAGGGCGGCGTCCTTCTCGATGTGCTTGCGGTACTCATCCAGGGTGGTGGCGCCGATGGTCTGCAGCTCGCCGCGGGCCAGCATGGGCTTCAGGATCGAGGCTGCGTCGATGGCGCCTTCGGCGGCACCCGCACCTACCAAGGTGTGGATCTCGTCGATGAACAGGATGATGTCGCCGCGGGTGCGGATCTCCTTGAGGACCTTCTTCAGGCGCTCCTCGAAGTCACCGCGGTAGCGGGAGCCTGCCACCAGGGAACCGAGGTCCAGGGTGTACAGCTGCTTGTCGCGGATGGTTTCCGGGACATCGCCCCGCACGATCGCCTGGGCCAGGCCTTCGACGACGGCGGTCTTGCCGACGCCGGGCTCGCCGATGAGGACCGGGTTGTTCTTGGTGCGGCGGGAAAGGACCTGCATGACGCGTTCCATTTCCTGCTCGCGGCCGATGACCGGGTCCAGCTTGTTCTCGCGCGCAGCCTGGGTCAGGTTGCGGCCGAACTGGTCCAGGACAACGGAACCGGCAGGTGCGCCCTCGGGCTGCCCGCCGCCGACGCCCGCGCCGGTGGTTTCCTTGCCCTGGTACCCGGAGAGGAGCTGGATGACCTGCTGGCGGACCCGGTTGAGGTCGGCGCCGAGCTTGACCAGAACCTGGGCAG
Source organism: Arthrobacter sp. SAFR-044 (assembly GCF_051965175.1). GTDB lineage: Bacteria > Actinomycetota > Actinomycetes > Actinomycetales > Micrococcaceae > Arthrobacter. Next base: position 7,887 of record NZ_JBQCMK010000013.1, on the reverse strand, counting down.
CGACACCTTCACCTTCGCGGATCAGCCCGAGCAGGATGTGCTCCGTGCCGATGTAGTTGTGGCCCAGCTGGAGGGCTTCGCGCAGCGAGAGCTCCAGTACCTTCTTGGCACGGGGGGTGAAGGGGATGTGACCGGAGGGAGCCTGCTGGCCCTGCCCGATGATCTCCTGCACCTGCTCGCGAACGCCGTCGAGCGAAATGCTCAAGGACTCAAGAGCTTTGGCGGCAACGCCCTCACCCTCATGGATCAGACCCAAGAGGATGTGTTCGGTACCGATGTAATTGTGGTTCAGCATGCGTGCCTCTTCTTGGGCAAGCACAACTACGCGACGGGCACGGTCCGTAAATCGCTCAAACATTTCGCCACACTCCTAGCTACGACGTACTTTGATGCTACGTGGCCGCCCCTGAGTTGTGGAGCGTGTTCGCCACAGGGGAAACCGTGCCCCTTGCGGGAATAACCGCCGCGGGCAGTTGCAGCGCGGCACACGGGACCAGCAAGGCGAACCGGCAGCCGCCCCGGGCACCGGCAAAGGCACCGCAACCCGTCGAATACTGCCGGGCGCCAAGAGGCCACGGCAGCGTCCCAAATGAGTCAAATGGACAACAGCTCCCGTCGCCCCATAGCAGCAATATCCGCGAATTGAAAAACCCCGCCCCGCCTTGCGGCGGGAGCGGGGTTTCGGTGGAGCCAAAGGCAGTCCTAGGAATTTGCCTTTTGGTAGGCTTCCTGGATTTCGGCCTGAATTCGGCCGCGGCTGTTAACGGTGTACCCGTTATCCCGAGCCCATTGCCGGATTTGCGCTGAATCGTGGCTGCGGCCCCCGGTTGGCGTCTTGGTCCGCTGTACGCGGCCTCCGGATGCCTTGCGCGCGGCAGTGGTGAACCTCTCCAATGAAGACCGGAGTTCAGCGGCATTGGCTGCCGACAGGTCAATCTCATAGTTGACCCCGTCGAGGCCAAACTTAACATTCTCGTCTGCGGATCCCCCATCCAGATCATCAACGAGGATGATGTTTACTTTCTGTGCCATTTAGGTCTTCCTCTTGCTGGAAAGTTCGGTTTTCAGAAAAGCAGGATGTTTCCCATAAAAAAGTATGACTCTTATCTTGGCAACGCGTCAAAGCGCCTAATGGTTCCTTGGGGATAAAACCGGAAAGCAGGGGGGTTTATCTATTTGGATTCCGAACCCGGTTGCTCCGTGGGCTGCACCGGGAGGGAATCCGCTTCGGCCTGGGCGCGGGCTTCCGCCTGCCGCTCTGCCTTGTCCGCGTTGAAGATTGCTTTCATGGCGAACCAGAAAAGCAGGCCCACCACGAGGGAGGGAAGAATGACTGCTACGTATTCCATGGTCAGTGCCCTTCGGGCTTCAGCAGTGGGAACAGGATGGTTTCGCGGATGCCGGCTCCGGTGAAGAGCATCACCAGCCGGTCGATGCCCAGGCCGATGCCGCCCATGGGAGGAGCGCCGTATTCGAGGGCGCGCAGGAAGTCCTCGTCAAGCTGCATGGCCTCGACGTCGCCGGCAGCGGCGTGCAGGGACTGTTCGGTGAGCCGTTCGCGCTGGATGACGGGGTCGATCAGTTCGGAGAAGGCGGTGCCGCGCTCCATGCCGCCGATGATGAGGTCCCAGGCTTCGATGAGGCGGCCGTCCTCGCGGTGCGGGCGGGCCAGCGGCTGCGCGGAGGGCGGGTAGTCGTAGACGAAGGTGGGGTTCAGGAGGGTGGGCTCCACGATTTCACCGAAGAGCTCCACTGCCAGCTTCTCGGCGTCCCACTTGGGGTCCACCTTGACGTCATGCTTGGCTGCAAGCTCCCTAAGCACCTCAGCGGACGTGTCCGGCGTGATTTCCTGCCCAACGGCGTCGGACAGTCCGGGGTAGACGGCCAGCCAGGTCCACTCGCCGTCGAGGTTGATCTCCCCCGCCTCGGTCTGCAGGACGCGTCCGGCACCCACGGCGTCCGCGGCGTCGAGGATGATTTCCTTGATCCGCTCGGCCATGACGAACTGGTCCGCCCAGGCCTCGTAGCACTCAAGGGTGGTGAATTCGGGGCTGTGGGTGGAGTCCACGCCTTCGTTGCGGAACACGCGGCCCATGTCGTAGACGCGGTCGATTCCGCCCACCACGGCGCGCTTGAGGTACAGCTCGGTGGCGATGCGGAGGGTCATCTTCTGGTCGAAGGCGTTCATGTGGGTCTCGAACGGACGCGCCAGGGCGCCGCCGTGGACCAGGTTCAGGATGGGCGTTTCCACTTCCACGTAGCGGTGCCGGAACAGCGTTTCGCGGATGGAGCGGGTGATGGCGGCGCGGGTGTAGACCATCTCGCGGGCCTCGTCCCGGACCATCAGGTCAACGTAGCGCTGGCGGACGCGGGTTTCCTCGTTCAGTTCCGCGTGCAGGACGGGCAGCGGGCGCAGCGCCTTGGAGGCCATGGACCAGGACTCGGCCATGATGGACAGTTCGCCGCGGCGGGAGGAGATGACCTCGCCCTTGATGAAGACGTGGTCGCCCAGGTCAACCAGGGCCTTCCAGTCGGCGAGCGCTTCCTCGCCCACGTTGGCCAGGCTCAGCATGGCCTGCAGGCGCGTTCCCTTGCCGTCGGTGCCGCCTTCCTGCAGGGTGGCGAAGCAGAGCTTTCCGGTGTTGCGGACAAAGACCACGCGGCCGGTGACGCCCACGATGTCGCCGGTGGTTTCATCCGCCTCGAGATGGGCGTACTTTTCCCGGATTTCAGCGAGGGAGTGCGTGCGCTCCACACCCACGGGGTACGCCTCCGTGCCGCGCTCAAGAAGTTTGGCGCGCTTTTCCATGCGGATCCGCATCTGCTCGCTGGCGTCGACGGGCTCTTGGGCATTCTTGGGCGCGGGGGTGTTTTGGGAAGTCACAATCATCAAGTTTACCGGGCATTGGCTGCCCGGACTTTCAGCTTCCCCGCAGGCTTGCGCCCTAGGATGGGCGGGTGAAAGAACGGGTACTTCCAACGCACGACGGCGGCAGGCTGGCTTTGTACAGCTATGGCGCCGAGGATGCGCCCGGCGACAAGCGGGTGCTGCTGATCGGTGGCGCGTTCCTCACGGCCCTGATCTACCGGCCGTTCTCCATTGCGCTGGCGAAGGGCCTCGGCGACGGCTGGGCGGTGGACGTTTACGACCGCAGGGGCCGGGGCAAATCCTCTGAACAGCCCGCGGACTACTCCATGGCCACGGAGATCGAAGATGTCCGGACGGTACTCAAAGCCACCGGCGCCCGGAATATCCTGGGCCACAGCCTGGGCGGTTCGGTGGCCCTCAACACTGTGCAGGAGTTCACCGGGACCGGGTTCGTCCCTGACAGGCTCGCCGTGTACGACGCGGCGGTGAACATTGACGGCAGCATCGACACCGCATGGCTGGACGGATTCGAGGACGCCGTGAACAACGGCAGGGTGGGCCACGCGCTGGCGCACATGAAGAAGGCCACCAGCCCGGGCTCGGCCATGGCCAGGATCCCGGAACCGGTCCTGGCCGGCTTGATGGCGGTGTTGTCCCGGACCAAGGTCAACAGGATGTTCCGGCAGGTCATGCCCAGCGGCGTGGGAGAGCTGAGGGCGGCGTACGACGAGAAGGACCACGCCCGGGACTTCAGCGTGCTGCCTGCCGGTACGCTCTTCATGGCTGGCGGGAAGAGCCCCCGCTATTACAAGGTGACGGCGGAGCGCCTCCACGCCGCAGTGCCGCGCAGCACCTACCAGCTCTCCCCCAAGTGCTTCCACGGCTCCGTTCCAGCGGCCGTGAAGGAACTGGTGACGGACATCTCGGCGTACTTCAAGGACGAAGGTCCGGACGGGAAGCCCCGCCCGGACACTCCTGACGCTATCCCCGTTCGCCGCGGCTGACCGGCTGGCCCCAGACAGGTTCCGGGATGCCTGCAACCAGTTGCTCGGCTAGGCTCGGAACATGACGCGAGAGAACATCAGGACCCCCGACGGCGGCACTGTGGAGCTCTTCTCCACCGGTGCGGAACTGGCTTCAGCTGGTTCGGGCGTGGTGGTGGTTCCGCCTTCGATGGTGACGGCCGCGGACTACACCAAATTTGCCCAGAAGCTCAGCGCCGCCCTGGGCCGCCCCGTGCACACCTTCAACCGGCGCGGCCGCGGCTCGTCGTCGCCCCAGCCGGAGGATTACACGCTGGATGTGGACATCCGGGACCTGGACACGGTCATGAAGCACACCTCCAGCACGGACGTCTTTGGCCACAGCTTCGGCGGAGCGGTTGCCCTGCACGCCGCGCGGACCCTGCCGGTGGAGCGGCTGGCCGTCTACGACCCCGCAGTCTCCGTGAATGGCAGCGTCACCGCCAACTGGATCGTGGAGTACGAGCGGGCCATCGCCGCCGGCGACCATGACCGCGCCCTCGCCGTCATCCAGCGCGGCCTGGAAGCCGGTGGCTCCTTCTCCTCCCGCATGCCGCTCTCCATGCTGACGCTGGCCAACAAGCTGACGGCCGGCACCACCGAAGGAAAGCAACAGCGCGAGCTGATGCGCACCGGCGTCCGCGAGATCAAGGCCATTATTGCCGCGGACATGCCGGCCGAGCCGTTCCAGGCACTCCCGCTGGAGACGCTGATCGTGGTCGGCGAAAAGAGCCCGGCCTACTTCGGCATCGCCTGCGGGCAAATCCACGACGTGCTCTCCGGCTCCAGCTACACCATCCTGCCCGGGTTCGGCCACGACGGCGCCATCAAGGCCCCGGACAAGCTGATCAAGGAACTCAGCGACTTCTTCGCCGGCTGACCCATGTAGCTGGCAGTAGTTGTCGTTTTGAGCCGTCAAAACGACAACTGCTGCGAGTCAGTTGGGCTGGTGCCAGGGGTCAGTGGGCCGGGCCGTGTCCTGAGCCGGCACCTTCGGTCTTGCGCATCATCGCGGAAAGCACGACGGCGGCAAGGGCTATGACGGTTGCCGTCATGAAGGCGGCGCTCATCCCGGCGACGAGTCCCGACGCCGCGCTCACCACCGCGAAAATGGAGACCAGCAGTGCGGTGCCGGCCGCGCCGGCCACCTGTTGCGTGGTGCTCATGATCGCCGAGCCATGGGAGTAGAGGTGCGGCGGCAGGGGGTTCAGCCCGGTGGTAAAGGCGGGGGTGAACAGCAATGCCAGGCCGAAACTCAGCCCCACGTGCAGGGTGATGATCCACCAAACCGCAGTGCCGGCGTCGAGCATTGAAAATTGCCAAAGGGCCACGACCATCAGGATGGAACCGGTGACGGTGAGCGGGAACGGGCCCACTTTGTCGAAGGCGCGGCCGATGACAGGACCCAGCAGGCCCATGGCCAGGCCGCCGGGGAGCAGTGCAAGGCCGGTCTCAAGCGACCCAAGGCCACGGACTTCCTGCAGGTAGAGCGGCAGCAGGATGACCCCGCCGAACAGCGCCATCATGGCCACCACCATCAGCAGGACCGAGACGGTGAACATCCGGAAGTTGAAGGCCCGAAGATCCAGCAGCGGCGCGGCGGCCTTCTGCAGCCGGACCTGACGCAGGACGAATACCGCCAGGGCGGCGACGCCGACGACCAGGGCTCCGATGGCGCCGGCGTTGGGACCTGACTCGCCCCCGTGCCCGCCGCCGACCTGGCTCAGCCCGTACACCAGGCCGCCGAAGGCGGGGACGGTAAGGACCACTGACAGGAAGTCGAGCTTGCCCTTCTCCACCTCGCCCACGTTGGTGAGGTACTTGGCGCCGATGGCCAGCGCGGCGAGGGCCACGGGCAGGACGAAGACGAACATGAAGCGCCAGGTGAAATGCTCAAGGATCAGCCCGGAGACGGTGGGACCCATGGCGGGCGCCACCGAGATGGCAATACTCACGTTTCCCATGACGGCGCCGCGCTTGGCCAGCGGCACCAGGGTGAGGATGGTGGTCATCAGCAGCGGCAGCATAATCGCGGTGCCGCCGGCCTGGACGATGCGCGCCAGGAGCAGGACCTCGAACCCGGGGGCCACCGCGGCAAGCGTTGTTCCACCTGCGAACAGGCCCATGGCAAGCATGAAAACGGCCCTCGTGGAGAGGCGCTGGAGGATGAATCCAGTGGTGGGGATGACCACGGCCATGGTGAGCATGAATCCAGTGGACAGCCACTGGACGGTGGGTGCGTCCACCCGGAGGTCCACCATCAGCCGCTGCAATGCGACATTCATGATGGTCTCGTTGAGGATCACCACAAACGTCGCCACCAGCAGCGTGCTGATGATGGTTACGGACTCCCTGGACATCTTCTCCGGTGCGGCGGGCAGGGTTCCTCGGCGGATTCCTTCGCCGATTCCTTGGTCAGGAGCGGGCTGTCCGCTGGCGTTGGGAGAGACTTCGGTAGACATGGGTGTTCCCTCAGGGGTGGTTTAAGAGTGGTGCGCGGTCGGCGCCGCTGCAGATTGCAACACTCTACCCGTTGGAGTAATTCCTCCGCATGGGTTCTTTTTACCCCTGAGGGAACATTGGGGGTTTGCTTTAGGCGGTCTGCCCTGCATGCTGGCCTTCGGAGATTTCCTCCACGAGCTTGCTGTTGAACGCCGGGAGGTCATCAGGGTTCCGGCTGGTCACCAGGCCCTGGTCAACCACCACTTCCTGGTCCGTCCAGTTGGCGCCCGCGTTCTTCAGGTCGGTTTCGAGCGTGAAGTAGGACGTGACGTTCCTGCCCCGGATGACTCCGGCCTCGATGAGCAGCCACGGTCCATGGCAGATGGACGCTACCGGCTTGTGCTGCTCGAAGAAGCTGCGGGTGAAGGCCTGGGCGTCCTTGTCGACGCGGAGGTGGTCAGCGTTCACCACACCACCCGGAAGTACCAGCGCGTCGAAGTCGGAGGCGTTTGCTTCAGCGACGGTGAGGTCGACGTCGAAGGTGTCGCCCTTCTCCGTGCCGTTGTATCCCTGCAGCTTGCCGTTCTTCGGCGCCACCAAGGTGGGCTCGCCGCCGGCGTCCTTCACTGCCTGCCAGGGACTGGTGAGCTCTACCTGTTCCACGCCGTCAGTCAGCAGGAATGCCACCTTCTTGCCTGCGATGCTGTGCTCTGACATTGTTCCTCCTCGCTGGAGGGGGCCACGCGGCGTTCAGGCGCGCGGGGTCCCGCTCGAGAGTTGATTGCCTGACGCATTCCAGCCTAGGAAAGAGCAAAGTAATAAGCAAGCTGACTATCTGTTTTTGGTGGCGCTGTATTCGGGGGCCAGCCCGTGCGCGCCGTTTTCGGCGCCGCGGGAAGGAATTTGCGCAGCGGGAAGGCGTACGACGGCGGCACGCGCCTTTTTGAGTTTGGGTCACCGTTGGTTGCGGTTGGCCTTGGCGGCCAATGGCTCCGGTTTGAATGTCAGTGGGTCGTTGGATGATGTCGGTATGGGAAACAGCAGCGGGACGGTAGCAGCGTTAGAGGGTGTTCGTGCCTCTGTTGCTGCCCTCAATTCGCTGCTCCTGGAAGATGCCGGCCTGGTCTACGGTGCCGCTGTTCACACCGACATGGATGTGTTGCAGCGGCGGTACGAGATCCGGCTGGAACGGCTGGAGGTCGTGTCCGGACTGGAGGCGCAGCTTGCCGCGGTCAAAGCCCAGGACGCCGCCGATGCCGTTGAGTTCCAGAAGGCCATGACCCCGCCGGGCGTCTCGGTCCAGGACCGCACCTACGCCGGAGTGTCCGTTGTCGAGGAGATCGCGGGGATCCTGACCATCAGTTCCGCCGCAGCAGGCGCGTTGGTGGACCAGTCCCGCCGGATCTGCTCCCTGCCGCCCGTGTTTGAGGCCCTGTCCGCGGGCGCGGTGTCCTGGCAGCACGCGAAGATCATCGCAGACGAAACCGAAGGCCTCGATGCCGCCGGTGCCGCCGGTGCCGCCGGGTTGGTGGCGCACTTCTTCGACCCCGACGC
>NZ_JBQCMK010000012.1:0-113586 GCF_051965175.1 Arthrobacter sp. SAFR-044 | reverse complement strand
CTCGTCGCCCGCTTCGTACCCGTCGGAGTCCCCGTCCCCGAATGCGACGGACCCTCAACACCAACATCACCCGTGGCAGCCGACGCAGTTAGCGGCACGACCAAACCACCCCCAAGCACGAGGAGAAGCGCAGTCAACAGGGCCCGCAGCCCCCTTTTCCGGGGCCCGCCGTAGGACCAGGACGCCTTGGGGACGTGCTCAAAGTGGCCAGAATTAGATAGTGGATGGTCCATCAACTTCACTCCCCGGTGTTGGATACTCAGCCAATCCCCAGGTTGTTCAGTGTTGGCGGTGCCGGTAGCAAAAACAACCCCCGGCGTGCCCCCTAAACCCTAGGGGACACAGCCCCTAATCCCCGCAAAACCCCTATTCCCTACCCCATGGAGGCAAAGCACGCGCCGGGCAGCCCCGGGGGTTCCCCTACTGCAGGGGGCCGGGTCCCCTTGCTGAGGCCGTCACGCCTTGCCGGAAATACCGGCAAGCAGCTGCTCGAACGGGAGGGATTCCAACGGGGCCGGCTTCCGCCCCGGCTGCGGCCCCTCCAGCAGGCGGGTGAACTCGCCGGCCGCGCGCTCGACCCGGTCCGCGAGGGATGCCGCGCCCTCCTCTGCGGTTCCCCAGTCTTGGGGCCCTGCAAAGACTCCAGTGGCCGCCATGCGCGTCCGGAGGTAGCTGAACAGTGGGCGCAGGGCGTAGTCAAGGACCATCTGGTGCCGGTCCGTTCCGCCAGTCGCACCGAGCAGGACAGCCTTGCCGTCCAGCGACTTGGGATCCAGGACGTCTACGAAGGACTTGAAGAGGCCGCTGTAGGAGGCGCTGAAGACCGGAGTCACGGCAATGATGCCGTCCGATGCCTCCACACTGGTGATAACTTCTGCCAGCCGCGGTGCCGCGTAGCCAGTGACAAAGTTGTTGGCGATGTCCACGGCCAGATCGCGGAGTTCGACGACGTCCAGCGCCACATCGTAGCCGGCAGCCCCGAGCTGCCGTGAGACGGCGGCTGAAAGCTGGCCGGCCAGCAGGCGGCTCGATGAGGGTACGCCAAGTCCTGCGGAAAGGACGGTGATGCGGCGGGTTTCCATGGCATTCTCCTGTACTCGTTCAATCCATCATACATGCATATGCATCTATACCGCTGAACCATTGCCAGGGGCCGGATATTCCCAACGAGTCTGCCGGAAGGGGCGGTTGGCGGGTCCGGGTTCACCGGAGGAGGCGCCACCGCACAAACGAAAGACCCCCGCCGCCGGAGTCCGGCAGCGGGGGTCTTTGACGTGGCGCAGGGGAAATTACTTTCCTGCCACCACGTCCAGTTCAATCACAGCGGCAACGTCAGCGTGGAGGCGGACGTTGGCCTGGTAGGAACCAACCGACTTGATGTGGGCGGGCAGTTCAACCTTGCGCTTGTCGATCTTGCCAAGGCCAGCGGCCTCAACAGCGTCGGCGACGTCGCCCTGCTTGACGGTGCCGAACAGGCGGCCGGACTCGCCGGCCTTGACGACCAGCTTGACCGGCTTGGCGGACAGTGCAGCGGCCTGCTTCTGAGCATCTTCCAGGGAAGCGTGCTCGCGGGCGGCGCGGGCAGCCTTGATGGACTCAACCTGCTTCTCGCCACCCTTCGACCAGGTCAGGGCGAAGTTGCGGGGCAGCAGGTAGTTACGTGCGTAACCGTCCTTGACCTCGACAACATCGCCGGCAGCACCGAGACCGGTGACTTCGTGGGTCAGAATGAGCTTTGCCATGTTAGTTAATCCCTTCCTTAGCCGCGGCCAGCGCCGGAGTAAGGCAGCAGAGCAACTTCGCGGGCGTTCTTGATTGCCTGGGCGATCTTGCGCTGTTCCTGCACCGTGACGCCAGTGACGCGACGGGCGCGGATCTTGCCGCGGTCGGAGATGAACTTGCGCAGCAATGCTACGTCCTTGTAGTCGATGACAGTGATGTCAGCGGCCTTCAAGGGGTTGGACTTTGGTTTGGGCTTACGGAGTTCAGCCTTAGCCATCGTGGAGCTCCTATTCTAGGGAGCCCGTGGATATTGATCCACGGGATGGTGGTGGTCCGACGGCGGCAGTACCTTGGGTGCGTGGCGCACCAGGCAACTCCCGCGCCGGGCCGTTTATGGGTTTTAGAAGGGAGGTTCGGAATCGGGGCCGTTGCCCCAGCCGCCTGCGTTGGACACACCGGGCGTAGCCCAAGGATCATCCTGTGCAGCCTGCTGGTTGCCGCCGCCCCAGCCTCCACCGGAGTTGCCACCCTGGTTTCCACCAGCGTTGCCGCCTCCGAAGCCACCGCCGCTGTTGCCGCCGCCGAAGCCGCCGCCACCCTGTCCGCCGGAGCGCTGGGTGCGGTTGACCTTGGCATTGGCGTAGCGCAGGCTGGGGCCGATTTCGTCGACCTCGAGCTCGATAACGGTGCGCTTTTCGCCTTCTTTTGTTTCGTAGGAGCGGCTCTTCAGGCGGCCGGTAACGATGACACGCATGCCCTTGGTCAGGGACTCGGCAACGTTTTCGGCTGCTTCACGCCAGACAGCGGCGCGGAGGAACAGGGTTTCCCCGTCCTTCCACTCGTTGGACTGGCGATCAAAGGTGCGGGGGGTGGAAGCGATGGTGAAGTTCGCTACTGCCGAACCGGACGGTGTGAACCGCAATTCCGGGTCATTGGTGAGATTACCGATGACCGTAATGGTGGTCTCGCCTGCCATCTACTGCCTCCTTGTTCGATCCTGGGTGAAGAGTGCGTTTCCTGCGGGGTAAAGAATGAAGACGGCTGAATTACTCAGCAACAACCTTCTGCTCTTCGGGGCGGGTGATCTTGGTGCGCATGATGGTCTCGTTAAGAGACAGCTGGCGGTCAAGTTCCTTGGCGGTCTCCGGCTTGGCGGTGAAGTTCACCACGGCGTAGATACCTTCGGACTTCTTCTTGATGTCGTAAGCCAGACGGCGACGGCCCCAGATGTCAACCTTTTCGATGGTTCCACCATCGTTGGTGATGACGTTCAGGAACTTCTGAAGCGACGGCTCAACGGTACGCTCTTCGACCTCGGGGTCGATGATTACCATCAATTCGTAAGGACGCATATGTGAACCCACCTCCTTTGGGCTAAGCGGTTACGGCATTTCCGTAACAGGAGGTTCATTTGCGATTCCGTGCAATGCCTTGCCGCCGGAACGGAGGCAGGACGCAGCACAGACTTCAATATCCTAGTGCATTTGGACCCGATAGGCGATTCGCGCTTGACTCAAGGCTAGGCGCGTGATGCGTCCCTTGGCAGCGTCCGGGCGGTTATGTGGAAAACCCGTCTCGGCGCGCGGCAACAGTTTCATCAGCACCACGCCGCTGGAGCCACTACCATCTGACGTATGCGTCGACATGTGATCGCCATAGGTGTGGCGACGATGTTTTTGTATGGCTGCTCTGCTCCCTTAGCCGAACCGGCAGCCAACGAGGCGGTTCCTGCCTCGGTTCCAGCAGCCCCGTCGGGGCCTGCTGGGCCAGAGACGGACTCGGCCGCGGCAATTTGGGATTGGGGCTCGCCGATTGCCGGCGACGAGTTCGACTACACCGGTGAACCGGACGCCACGAGGTGGTCCGTGTACGACAGTGCCGGGCATGCAGGCAAGGGCATTCGCAGTCCCCGGCAGGCGACGGTCGATGGCTCCAATTTGGTTATTACGGGAACAGCACGGGGTACTTCCGCTGGAATGAGCGCCAAATTTGGCCTCCAGAAGTACGGCCGGTGGGAGGTCCGGGCAGCAGGTTCAGGTGACGATGAATACCATATGGTGGCGATTTTATGGCCGGACAGCGGGGACTGGCCTTGCGACGGCGAAGTGGACTATATGGAAACTACCGGTGACTGGGGCCTCATCAACTTCTTCCACCATTACGGATGTTCGAACTCGAAGACTTCCGTATCCAAGGCCCTGGACCTTAGCCAGTTCCACAACTACGCCGTTGACTGGTCTCCCCATGCCATAGTCGGCTACGTCGACGGGGTGAAGTGGTTTGAGGACAACGATCCCGCGCACCAGCCTCCGGGTTCGATGCACCAGACGCTCCAATTGGACTGGTTTCCTGACGGGACCGCCAACGGGCCTGGCGAGATGCGGGTGGACTGGGTTCGCGTCTATGCGGCTGCAGGTGGTTCCCCGCCTCGTTAACCGCCGTCCCGCAGAGGGGTCCGTCGGCCAGGTACCCCCTATACCCCCAACGGCAATGCGGCAAGGTCCCTAATCTACCCAACCCCGGGTGAAGACCTGTCCCTCCACCCCTATCTACTGCGTAACGGCCAATTTCCCCACGTAGGACCCGGTGTAAAAGCGAGTACCTACTACCGGTGTTTACCTAGCGCCCCTACCCTACGCTCGATTCTGCCGGGGGAGTCACACCCCGTGGTTTTCGAATCCGCATAGGGGCACTGGCGGGCTTGGAGCCCAGGTATGGACACCACGGCTGACACTAATCAGACAGGGGAGGACCATGAGCACCAGGCGGACGAAGGCACTGCACTTCGACATTCACGGCCGCGTCAACATCAGCGTCGACGCGAACGCCCCGGCAGCAAAGCAGCTTCAGAGCATGCTGGCATGCTTTGCCTCGGACACGGAACGGCAAGCCGAAATCATCGTCGACGACCAGCCGGAATTCATGCCCGATGCAGGCCACGTGGAGCACGAACTGGCCTACACCGACCACAGCGTGCGTTTCCAGGCCGACCGGGTCCAGGTGGTACGGGATGCAGACAACTGGCGCATCCACGGCCCGGGCGAGCTGCTGACCACAGTGGTACCTGTTCTCGATGCCGCCATGGTGGCCCGGGGAGCAGCGATGTTCCACGCAGCAACGATGGCATTCCGGGGGCATGCCATCGCGCTTCCCGCAGCCGGAGGAACAGGCAAGACGAGCACCGCCGCAAAATTGATGCGACGCGAAGGATGGTCGTTCATGGGAGACGACTGGGCATTCCTCGCTGAGGACGCCACGCTGCTCGGGTACGCGAAGCCGATGTTTATCAAACCCCACCACCGGGCCATCTACCCGCACCTGTTCGAAGGTGCCCGCAAACCTCTCGTCCCCTCAAGGTTCTCCGGACCCGTCGGGCGCCTCACCACAGTCGTGCACCCTTACGTCATCCGTTATCCGCGGCTGGCAGATTTCTCCCGGCGCTGGTCGCCCGAGCACCGGATGGTTACCCCCCAGGCGGCATTCCCGGGCCGTGAAATAACCACCCAGGCCCCGCTCGCCGCTGCCATCTACATCGAGCGGTACGACGGCGCACGGACCAGGGCTGTAGAGCGGACCAGCGATTGGATGGTGGACCGCATGATCGGAAACTTCCATATCGAGATGGCGGGCTTCTCGCAGCGGGTCGTGACGGGCTTGGCGGCCACATCCGTCCTCCCTTGGCGCGAGCACTTCGCGGCGAAGGGACTCGTGCTGAACAAAGCGCTCGACGGCCGTCCCTGCCACCTGTTGCAGGTTCCTGAAGCCTACTCCGCGGACCAGGCGTCGGACGACATCGTCCGGCATCTTGAGGAGCTGTTGCCTTCGGTCCTCGACGAGCAGATCTGAAGGGGTTAGGACGATGGCCCACAGCACAGCAGACATCACGGCGGTCGTTCCGGCACGCAATGCGGAGCACTTGCTCCCCGGCTGCCTCGCAGCTTTGCGTCAGTCAGGCGTCGCCGAAATCATCGTGGTGGACGGCCTGTCCACGGATCGAACCGTCGACATCGCCCGCGAGGCCGGCGCCAGGGTCCTAAGCGACGAGGGCCGTGGATTGCCTTGGGCCCGGACCCTCGGTGTCCGCAGCAGCACGACACGTTGGGTCCTGCTCGTGGACGCCGACGTCGTATTTGGTGCCACCGGTGTCGCGGACTTGCTTATCGAGTTCGTGGAGGACGGATATGACGCCCTCCAGGCCGGGCTGGAAAGTGTTGCCGGCCCTGGCTACTGGGGTCAGGCGCTGGCGCATCACCATCGCACCGGCCGCAGCCGCAACTGGTTCGGGCTGGTAGCGACGTTGGTCGATCGGACCCTGATGTTGAACCTGGGCTTCGATGATTCTTTCAAGTCAGGGGAGGACATCGAACTGCGGTGGCGAATGAGGCAATCGGGAATGAAGACCGGCGTATCACAGCGGGTTCTCGTTGAACACAGATTTGCCGCAGACGACTTCGACTTCGCGCTCGACCAGTTCCTGATGGACGGAACAGGACTGGGACGGATGGTCCGCAAGCACGGCTGGCGCGGTGCGCGGTTGGCGCTCCTGCCGGCGGCTGCCGCAGCCCGGGGCAGCGTACTGAGCCTCGCCGCAGGCCAGCCTCAATGGTTGCGTTACTACATCGCCTTCTGCTGGTACAACTACGCGGGAATGGCTAGGGGTCTAGGTCGTGACGGCTGAACGGGAGATAGTGCCTCCAGAGGCCTCATCTACCGTCCGGCGGCACTCCCCCCTGCGCAGCTCCATCGGTCTTGTCATAGCCAAGGCCGCGCAAACCGGTACCGGTTTCGCCTTTTGGATCCTGGCCGCGCACGCTACGTTCGACCGTGAGGTCGGGCTCACCACAGCCGCCGTCTCGGCAGTGATGATATGCACACAACTGGCGGTGCTCGGCACTGGTTCTGCCGTGATCGTCTCGGTGGGGCGTGGGGAGCCTCCCGCCCGGGTGTTGGACGCAGCCTTCGGCATAGTGGGAGTCGCCGGCACGGTGCTTGCCCTCGGATACCTCGTGCTGGAGACATTTGTGGCCCCGGACACGGCCTCACTGTCGGTTCTCTTTTGGCTCACGTTTGTCGTAGCAGCGGTAGCGGGGACCATGTGTACGGTGCTGGACCAGGCTCTCGTAGCGTTGGGGCGCGGCGGCAGCGCGACGTTGAGGTACACGTTGGGCGGGCTGGCGTCACTCGCGGCGACAGCGCTGGTGGCCTGGCAGGCGCACGGTGCCTCCGCCGACGTGCTAATGGCCTGCTGGACTCTTGGGTCGGCGGTGTCGTGCATCATCGGCGCCGTCCAATTGCGGAAATTGGTCGGCTATCGGCCGCGCCCCACCCTGCACCCGGCACGCCACAGGCCACTGCTGATGCTGGGAATACCAAACCAACTCCTCACCCTTACCGAACGCGCCCCCGGACTCGTACTGCCGCTGCTGCTGGCGCACCTGGTATCGCCGGAGGTCGCTGCGTACTGGTACCCGGCATGGATGATGGCCTGGGCTGCATACACCGCACCAATGCTGATTGGCATCGTCCAATTCTCCGAGGGAGTGCGTGACCCGGACCGCCTGGCGACCACTACCTGGACCAGCTTCCGGTGGTCGCTGGTCATTGGAAGCCTGGCCGCCGTCGTACTGATTATCTTCGCCCACCCTCTTCTCCACCTGCTCGGTGACAGGTACGCAAACGCGTCCACCGTCGCCCTGCGGCTGCTGGCCGCCGGACTCGTGGCGTACGCAGTGCTGCAGGCCTATAACTCCGTCTGCCGCGTCCTGGGGCGCTACACAGAGGCCATCGTGGTCGGCGTAGTGCTCGGAACCGCGCTCTGCGTCTCGGCTCTATGGGCCGCTGAAAGGGGCTCAAGCGCCATGGCCCTTGCGTGGATGGTGGTGCTTTACGTCGGGGCCGTCGTGGTCGGCCTCCGACTGCTCGCAATTCTCCGCCGCGCCAAAAAGGAGGCGTCATGACCAGCACGCTGAAGCAACCGAGCCGGACCCGGGCACACCCCTGGAATGCCCGTGACATTTGGTGCGCCGTGGCAGGCGCCGTCTCACTGGCTCTGGCAGTGGGAAGTGCCGCCACAGTGGCAGTACCTGTAAACAGCGACCTTGGGCTAGTGGCTGTACTGCCCTATCCCTTCTGGGTGGGCGTTCTGATTGTCAACGTCGCCTTCGTCGTGGCGTTGCGGGGAGATGCCACCGGGCCCGCGCGCCGGCCGGTCATGCTGTGGCTCATCGCAGTCCTCGTGCTGATGCTCTTCGGCGCGGCCGCTTTCGTCACGGATGTCCCACGCGGCGAGGTTGCTTTCCGGCACCTTGGCATTGCCGACGCTCTTTCAACCTCCGGCGGCGTCGACCCGAACATCGATGCGTACTTCAACTGGCCAGGCTTCTTTGCGCTCCTGGCAACGGTGCTCCGGGCGACGGGTATTGATCCGGTGACCGTTGCCCTGTGGGCCCCGGTGTTCAACATGGGCTTGTGGCTCACGGCCGTGGGCGTGCTGGCCCGCTACCTGACGAAGGATCCGCGCCGGCGGTGGCTGGTGCTTTGGATCTTTTGCCTCGGCAACTGGCAGGACCAGGACTATCTGTCTCCCCAGGCCTTCGGTTTCTTCCTGTACCTGGTGGTAATCGTGCTGCTCATGGGCCCCCTTGCCGCCAAGGCTCCGACTTTCCCCGGCTTCAAGCGTGCCGGTCTCAAATCATGGTGGCAGGCGAGGACGCCGGCCGATGATCGTCCGGGGCACCGGGTCGGCGCCCTCGTGGTCACCCTCCTCCTGATTGCCGTCATCTGCGCAAGCCATCAACTGACGCCGTTCCTGGTACTGATCGCCGTCACCGCCCTCACCCTCAGCGGGCGGGTGTGGCCCGGCAGGCTGCCGCTCATCATCGGCATCCTGCTGGTGCTGTGGCTCGTCTATCCGGCAAGCACCTACCTTTCGGGCCACCCACCCCTGGCGGACGCCGGACTGCAGACCGCCATCGAAGCGAACGTTGTGGACCGCACGACGGGTTCAGCGGGACATGTGCTGGTGGTCCAGATCCGGATAGCGCTCACCCTTATTCTTTGGGCCCTCGCCACGATCGGTTCGATCCGCGACTGGCGCCGGGGATGCCTCGATATCCGGGTGGTCCTCCTGGCTGTCACTCCCCTGTTGCTCTTTCCCGTGCAGGCCTACGGCGGGGAAATGCTCATCCGCGTGTCGCTGTTTGCACTACCCTTCATTGCCGTGCAGGCGAGCTCGGTCCTGCTCCCCACCACAGGCGGCTTGCGTCTTTCGTCCCGCAACGCGGTGGTCCTGGTTCCAGCCTGTGTCCTGCTCGCTGTGATGACCGTGACCGGCAGGTTCGGCAACGCACAGTACGACGTGTTCGCTGACGATGAGATCGCCGCTGTCCAAGCCGTGGATAATCTCGCGCCACCCGGCTCCGCGATCATCTCGGCAGCCCATCCAACGCCGTGGCGCAGCCAGGACTACCTGGACCACCGGTACCGGACTATCGAGGACCTTTGCCCCTCCGACCTGTCGGCGGCAACGTGCGGCCCGCTGGTCTACCGTTACGCAAAGCACAACCCCGGCGGCGGCTACCTGCTGCTTATGAGTTCCGCGGAATCGAGCCTTGTACTGCAAGGCCAAACCACCCCACGCAGTTTCGAGGAGCTGGAGAATTGGCTCAAGGCACAAGACGGCGTAGATCTCGCGTTCAGCAACAGCGACGCCCGAGTGTACCGGGTGGCGCCATGAACGCCCGTACAGTAAGCCGGCCCACCATGGCGATCGCGCTCACGGCCGTGGTCCTCTCCGTGGTGTCCCTCCTCGGGCTGCCGACACCGATCCAGGCGGTCGCCGCACTCCTTGTTCTCGTCCTGCTCCCGGGACAGGCGCTCACCAGGCTTATGCGGGTCACCGACCTCGGCCTGGGCGCACTGCTCGTCCTGGCACTCGGCCTTGCCAGCCTTACCGCGGTATCCACGGCGATGTTCTACCTCTCCGTCTGGTCCTGGCAGGCCTGTCTCGTCACCATGGGTGCCATAACCATCCTTGCGTGCATTGCACGCGCACGGCAGGAGGCCGCGTCATGATCGATATCGCCGGATTGGTTGCCGCTGCGGTTCTGCTGTTTGCCCTTATCGGGCTGGAGGTCCGGCATACCGGGTCAGCCTCCGGACAGCCGGCCAGCCTGCGGCTCTTCAGCCGCGCCGTGAACATCAGGATCGCGGTCGGCGCCATGTGGCTGCTGGTGGTCATCCTCCTTTTCCCCCGTGTCCTGGGGCTGCTGACGTGAACCACGCGGCGCGATGGGTACTCCTCAGCGATCTCCACCTGGACGTGTCGGACAGCGACCCCCGGCACCCAGGGAAAGTCCTGCCGGAGTTCCTTCGCCGCGAGGTGTACGCAACCCGACCACCAGGCCTGGAGCAGCACGTCATCTTCCTTGGTGACACGTTTGAGCTCGTCAGGCTGGACGAAGCGCAGAGCCTTGCCAGGCTCGAGTCGATCCTCAAGCACCATCCCGAAACGTTGAGGGCGCTGCAGGCATGCGCTGCAGCGGGCGTGCGGCTGCATTTCGTCTGCGGCAACCACGACGTGGAGTTGGCGCGGCCCCCGGTGGCCGCGCGGTTGTCAGCGCTGCTGTCCCCCGGTGATCCCACGCGGGTCAGCGTGCACCCTTGGCTCCTTTACGTCCCCGGCGTGCTCGTGGCTGAACACGGGCACCTCCACCATGCGCTGCACCGGATACCCGAAGTGCTCCGCACCGCCGTCAATGGCACGGATGAGCTGGACCTGCCCCCACTGGCGGCCTGGCATGCGAATCCAACGGCATCGCGGCTTAGCCGTGCCGGAGCCGTGGCACGGGCCTGCGTGGCCTCGGAACGGGCGGAACGCCGGGTCGGGAGGCCTGCCTACGACGAGCTGCTGCAGACCGAATCGTTGCGGCTCACGCTCGACGGGACGGCAGTGCGGGAACTTGCCCGCCTCTCCCGTTTCCGGACCGTGTCAGCACTGCCCGTGACGGCCACCCGTATGGTGCTTGCTGCCGCCGGGCGCAACATCCATGGCGGCGGCCAGCCCCCCGCAGCGGCGGCCCGGGTCGCGGGGATCCTCGAAACGTACGGCTCCCGCGTGGCCTGGTATGTCTCAGCCCATACGCACCGTGCCCTCGAATCGACACTCGAGGCTTCTCCAACCCGATACATCAACACCGGGACCTGGTCATCCGACGTCCGCGGCCAGGGGCCCGACCAATCGGACCGCCAGGCTTTCCCCTATGCCCTGGTGGACGTTGCCGACGACGGTGCCACCAAGGGTGGACTGCGGTACTGGCGGCCGGAGCCGGGCCAGGTCTGAGAGTCATCCGGGCGCGGCTGTTATTGTTCAGGCGCTCTGCTGCGGAACCGGCGTCGATTTCCTCCCCCGGGACGTCGTGAACAGCGTGGCGTGATGTGAAAGGCGAGGGCCTGGGGACCCGGCCCTGTGCTGCGGCACGAGCGGCAGCGCGCACGCAGCCTGCGCGTGCCGCACGTGCTGCTTGCCGGCGTCGGCCTGGCAACTACCGTTGGACAGCGAAGTGCCGGGCCTTCTTGGATATGAAGACCCGGCACTTCGCGTCGCACCCCGACATTTAACTGTTAGCAGCCGCCGCTCACTGGACTTCCCGCCAGGGCGCGTCCTCAATTGCGAGCTCATCCAGGGGTGTGGAGCCATGAGCGATCCTGCGTCCACGTATGTAACCGGCGGATGTGAAGGCCAGCACGGCGAGGACGGACCCGGCCCGGCCCAGCCCTTGCGGGCTCCCACCCCGGCTCCAATCGCGGATTCCGGAAAACACTGCGCGCGGCAAGGTACTGCGGACGTACCGCCGTTCCGGGCCGAGGGCACGTTTCTGTCCCACGATGTGGCTGACCTGGGCTTTGGAGATGCCTTCAGACCAGGATCTCGAGAGCATGTAACGCACGGTGCCACGTTCCGCCGGTACATGGTGCCGGACCAGGGCCGCGGGTTCGTAGACGATGCGTGAGCCAGGTGATCCCATGGTGGAACGGATACAAATTTCTGTCTCCTCGCAACCGAGCGGCAACGTGCCTTTCCGGCCAAGCAACTGGTTGAAGCCACCCACCTGGCGCAGCACCTCACGCCGGAACGACATGTTGGCTCCAATGACGTTCCGGACTTCGGAAGCCACACGAGGCAACCCTCGGTGGCTGCATCCGACAATCCAGTCCAGTTCCTCCGCGAAGTAGCCCGGCCGGCCGGATTCCCACAGCGGAACAACCTTCCCGCCCACGGCAAGAACGTCGGGGTCGTCGTACAACGCCAGCAGTCGTTCAAGCCAATCCGGTGCCGCCTCGGCGTCGTCATCAAGGAAAGCGACGATGTCAGATTCGGCGAGCCCGACGCCTGTATTGCGGGCACCCGACAGACCGGGCAGTCCGGTGCTTTCCACGATGGTGACGTCGTCGACGATTTCGACGAGCCTCTCGTGCAGTTCCTTGTTGTGGTCGATGACAACCAGCACCTGGTCCGGTGCGAGGGTCTGGTTGCGGACTGATTCGATGACGTCCAGCAGCAGGCCCCACCGTTCCAAGGTGTAGGCGCAGATCACCACTGAGACAGACAGGGGTTTGATGCGGTCAAGCATGCCGGCTCACCGCCGACAAAAGGACGTTGTCGTGTGCGCTGGCCGGAGTGAGGACGCTGTGTGGGTCCACGGGGAGCCGCGGAAAGCGGACGTTGGAGTAGGTGTATTTCACGCGGCGAAGGGCCTCCGGCCGGGCGCCTGCCGTCGGCGCCTCCCACACCGTGCACTCCCGGGCCAGCGTGTGGAGGACCCGCCAGCCGTCGCGGAATGTCTGGAGGTTGGAGGCTCCCGAAATACGGTCCAGTTCAAGGCTGGGGACTTCCGCAATTCGCAAGCCGGCCCTGGCAGCCCGGACAATGAGCTCAGTCTCGATCTCGAAACCGTCAGACTCCAGTTCCAGCACCGGCAGGCATTCCCGACGGAAGGCGATGTATCCGTAGCAGAGATCCGAGTAATTGCTGTGCAGTACCGCGTTTGCGAGTCGGGTCAGGGCCCTGTTGCCGGCCTTCCGCAACCGGGTAAGGTCCTCCGACCCACCTCCGGTTACGTGCCGGGAGCCCTTCACGAAATCGAAATCATGCTGGAGCGGCGCAACGAACCACCCGATTTCCCGGGGGTCCATACTCCCGTCCGCGTCCAGCATCACGATGATGTCGCCTGTTGCAGCGGCAAAGCCGGAGCGAAGGGCTACGCCCTTCCCCTTCCGGGTTTCATTGACCACCACCACATCGGCACGCACTGCCTTGGCCACCTCAACCGTGTTGTCCTGCGAGCGGCCATCCACAATGATCACCTCATCGACGTAGGACGGCATTCGGCGCAGGACCCAGGGTATGTTTTTTTCTTCATTCAGCGTAGGAATGATCACACTGATTGACGCTTGCGGAGATAACAGTCCCGGCTCGGAAAACAGAGCTGGAAGTTGGGGCGAAATCGACAATTGCCTCACCACTTCATGACAGTTCGGATTCTTGACAATGCAGGCGTCGGTTACGGCGGCTGCACTAACGCTTAATCCGGTCATGGTCTGGTCGCTGTCCCCCAGCAACCCATCGCCAATCCTCTGGCCGTGTAGGAAGACTATCCCCTACCTAATGCGGGTATCACGAGTAGTAGGTACTCGCTTTTTACCTACCGTTTACCCCCTGTTAGGCAAGTAAGGGGCTGCGGGTTTTCCGAATTCGTTAGGTATAGGGGATTGCAACGGCCCTTAAGCGGTGGGGGCAGGGGAGGAGGACCTCCCCACAGGGCCTTGAGCAGGTCCGGACGCCAATCTTGATCGAATCCAGCGGTAACCATGTGGTGCGGCTGCTGGTTGCGACGCTATATTCGCAGGCACCGGCAGAAATCCGCACTGGGAGCGGATGCCGGGACATGTACTGGAAGTGCAGCAATGCGGTCTCCTTCTCGACGAATGGGGACACCATGCCACTTATCGGCCGAAGCAAAGAACTGGACCGCATCATGTCGGTCATCCGTGGGCCCAAGGACAGCGCATTAGCGGTAGTTGGCAGCAAAGGCACGGGCAAATCCGCCTTGTTGTCCGCCATTCCC
Source organism: Arthrobacter sp. SAFR-044 (assembly GCF_051965175.1). Taxonomy (GTDB): domain Bacteria; phylum Actinomycetota; class Actinomycetes; order Actinomycetales; family Micrococcaceae; genus Arthrobacter. Next base: position 99,739 of record NZ_JBQCMK010000012.1, on the reverse strand, counting down.
ACTCTTTCCGATTACCGCACCGTATTCCTGTCCGCCAGCGCTGCCGAATCGGACTGGCCGTTATCGGGGCTGACCGCGCTCCTGAGCGACATGGACGATCCCGTCCTGAACCGCATCGCCGACGAGCTCCTGCGGGACACCAGCGGGGCCATGAGCGTGCCGGCAGTGTCCAGCATGCTGCTCAACGGCCTGCACCAGCGCTCCTCGTCACGCACCATCATCGTGCTCGATGACGCCGACCAGCTGGATCCCAGCAGCCAGGCAGTGATCGGATTCGTAGCCAGGCGTTTGACGGGAACGGACATCGTCCTGTTTGTCAGCATGCGGGAGGACCTACCGGAAAGCCCCTTCAGCGGCCTTCCTGCCCTGGCCCTTGGCCCGCTGGGCTACAGCGACACGGTACGGATGCTGGAGAGCTTGCCCGCAAAGAGGACCACGACGGCGGCCGCCCACGCGGTTGCCGCAGCTACCGGCGGCAACCCCCTTGCCGCCGTCGACCTTTACGGCCGGCTGCTGGAAAGGCATGCAGAGGGCAAGTACGCGCTGCCCGTCCCGCTGCCCTCCGGGAGCAGCTTTGATGCGGAGTACGCGTCGGCGGTGGGTGCGCTGACCCCTGGCGCCCGCAACGTCCTGGACCTGCTGGCCCTTTCCTTCCGCAGTGACATCACCACGATCGAGAAGATCGACCGCGAAGTGTGGACGAGCGTGGACGAGCTGCTGGCTGCCGGCCTGGTCAAGCGGACGGGACCCCATCTGGGGATCGGTGACCAGCTGCTGCGGGGATACGTCTTCATGGCCATGACTCCGGCCGTTCGCACGGCCAACCACAGGGCCCTTGCGGAAGCAGCCGGCGACACGGACCCTTATGCCCGCAGGTGGCACCTGAGCTTTACCGCCCTGGAACGGCAAACCCCGTTCCAGCTGCTGCGGCACGCTGTTGACCTGATCCGCGGCGGTGAGGTGGGTTTCGCGGTCGAGTATATTGAGCGCGCCCTGACCATCAACCCCTGGGAAGCGGAAACGGCGGCGCGCCTGACCAGCGTGGCTGAACTGTTGTTCAACCGGGGTGAGTTCGTGTACGCGCGCCGCTACCTGGAATGGGCACAGCGGGTTACCCGCAACCCCGCACTGATCCTTCGGCTGACCGGCCTGTCTTTCGAAATCCAGTTCCTCCAAGGAGCCGCCGTGCGTTCCAGCATGGTTCTCCGGCTTGTGAAGGAGTTCGGCCAGCACGATCCGGCCTATGCCGCCAGCCTGCTGGCCATCGGTGCCCTCTACTACGCCGAGCGGTGGGAACTGCAGGAAGCCTCCGAGCTCCTGCGCCACAGCAACGCGTTCCGCGGGTCAGCATCCGCGCAGTGCCTGGGCATCGCCGACCGCGCCAAGCTGCTGGTCGAGTCGATCGGCGGCGACACGGCCAACCTTGGCCGCAAGCAGGAACAAACGGGCACCGCCCGGGCAGCCGGCCTCTTGGTGCACGGCCGGGCCCTCACGTACGCCGAGCACTATGAAGGCGCCCACGAAACCTTTGCCCTGCTCAATAATTCGGACGAACCAGGCCACATCAACTGGCAGAAGACCGCCGCATTCATGGCAGTGGACAACGCGATCCGCGCCGGCAACGTGCGCGCAGCCGTCCGGCTGATCGACGAACTTGAGCTTTCCGAACCCGAACTGAAGTACCACCGTGCGACGCGGCACCTCTTCCGGGTGTGGCGTGCACACTCCCTTGGCGATGATGCCCAGGCCCGTGCTTACGCAACCGAGGCGCTCCGGTATGCGGGCGCGGACAGCCACCCTGCCATCACGGCACAGCTTGCGGCCTGCCAGGGCCACTTCGCCCTGTTGCGCGGCGATCTGGCGGAGTCCGTTGCCCAGTTGTCGCACGCCGTCGACATCGGCAAGGGGTTCAGCAACCCCACCCTCCTGCGCTGCGAAGCGGACTTGGTGGAGGTACTGATCCGCCTGGGCCGGCACCACGAGGCCACGCAGGCGCTTCTGCGCCTCGAGAGCCGTGGGGTGGGGCTGCGGTCCCCGTGGCTGATGATGGCTGTTGCCCGGAGCCGTGCCCTGCTTGCGGACGGCGAACAGTCGCTGCAGCTTTTCAGCCAGGCACTCGAAGGCAGGAATGGGCACACCCTTGAAAGGGCAAGGACCCTCATGTGCTATGCGGAGCGGCTGCACGCGTTCGGCAGGCTGCGCGACGCACGGGATGCATTGCTCCGGGCCAAGGTGATGTTCGACGAGGCGGGTGCGGATGCATGGACCCAGCATGTGGATGCCCTCCTGCTGGATGAGCGCATGGAGCCTGTCCGCCCGCAGGGCAACCCGGCGATGCTGTTGCTCGCGGACCATGAGCGGGCGTTGGCAAAGATGGTGGCACGGGGCATGCGCAACAAGGAAATCGCTGCGACCTTGTACGTGTCCGTGCGCACGGTCGAAGTGCGCCTCACTGCCATTTACCGCAAACTCGGCGTTGAGTCCCGGGCGCAGCTGACCGCCCTCGCCGCGCGCAAGGGATCCACGGCCGCCGAGCCGTACGTCCTGCCTGTCCTATAGGCCTAAAGTCCTGCAATCTGCAGGTCCCCGCAGTTTCCACATCCTTCCCTTGCAGGATCCACAAAGGACTTGCCGGCCCGGCAAAACCCCGCACCTCTGCGGCTAGTTTTGCTTCACGGCCAGAGAACAGGCGGCTACGCCGGAAAGGGGAACCATGGCAGAGATACCAGTAGCCAAAACCCGGCAGGCTGCGTTCGGCTGGCCCGTTGCGCCCGCTGCTGCACAGCGGGTGTCAATACAGCAGTCGGCGGCAGCGGAGACCGCAGGAACCCGGTTTCCGCTGCCGCCGTCAGCATCGACTTCTCCCGGGGCGAAGACCAGGAGCAGAAAAGCAACGGCAAGTTGGATTTCGCTGCATCTCAATCTCCTCAGGGGAGCTGACGCCGCAGTGGTCACGGCAGCTGTCTACACAGGTTTCCTTCTCTCCGAGGACGGGTTCTCACCTGTTGGACCGAAAGATGGGGGTGCAGCGGCAGCCGCCGCTGCACTCACGGTCATCTGGCTGGGGGCACTGGAGGCCTACCATACGAGGGATGCCAAGGTACTTGGCATCGGTGCCGACGAATACAAACGTGTCGCATCAGCCACCCTGCGGATCTTTGGCCTGATGGCAATCGCTGCGGTGGTCTTCTCCATCCACGGTGCCAGCGCCTTCGTAACAGTCTCCCTCCCCCTGGGCCTGGTAGCCCTGACGGCTAACCGCAAGATGTTTCGCCGGCGGCTGGCAGCCGAAAAGGCAAGAGGGCGTCATCTCTCGCGCGCCGTAGTGGTGGGCGATCCTGAGGATGTTCGCTATGTGGTCCAGCAAGTCCGCAAATCAGGGGCTGTGTACGAGATCCTCGGCGCTTGCCTTCCCGGGGCAAGGCGGGGAGCCTGCCTGCGGGTGGACGGCCAACCGGTACCGGTGCTCTCCTCCACGGATGACATCGCCCGTACCGTCCGCTCGGTGGAGGCCAACTCGGTAATTGTCGCTGGTCCCCTACCAGGCGGAAACAGGTTCATTCGTGAGCTGGGATGGAAGCTGGAAGAGTCCGCGACGGAACTCATTCTGGCCGCAACCCTCACCAATGTTGCCGGTCCACGCATCCACTGGCGGCCTGTGGACGGATTGCCTCTGATGCACGTGGATATTCCACAGTACGCCGGAGCAAAACACGTCTTGAAACGGGTCCTGGATGTCACGGCTGCGCTGATCGCCCTCTTGGTCCTCTCACCCGTACTCCTCGTGCTCGCGCTGATCGTCCGGTTGGACAGCCCCGGTCCCGTCCTCTTCCGGCAGGACCGGATCGGCAAGGACGGCCAGGTGTTCGGAATGCTCAAGTTCCGCTCCATGGTGGTCGACGCCGAGGCGCGCCTGGCTGCCCTGAACCAGCAGAACCAAGGGGCGGGGGTGCTTTTCAAGATGAAGGATGACCCCAGGGTCACCCGCTGCGGACGCTGGATGCGCAAGTACTCGCTGGACGAACTCCCACAGCTTTGGAACGTGGTCCTAGGGGACATGAGCATGGTAGGGCCCCGGCCCCCGCTGGCTCGCGAAGTCAGCGGCTACGAACGCCATACCCACCGCAGACTCCTCATCAAGCCGGGAATCACCGGACTTTGGCAGATCAACGGCCGCTCCGATCTTCCTTGGGATGAAGCGGTCCGGCTGGACCTCTACTACGTCGAAAACTGGTCACTTGCAGGTGACCTGCTGATTCTATGGCGTACGTTTCGGGCCGTCGTCCGGCCGTCCGGCGCCTACTGACATCACATACACAGGAAAGAAAGTGACATGAGAGCATTCGCCAATCCATTCCGTGCCCCTACCCACCCGCAACCTGCCCGCAAACTCCAGATCGCCGTCGTCGGTGCCGGCTATTGGGGACCAAACCTGGCGCGCAATCTGGTCGCCAGCCCCGATTGGGACCTGGTGGCCATCTGTGACCTCGACCTTGAGCGGGCTCGGATGTTGGCCGACACACTCGGCGGGATTGCCTGCGTAGAGTCCCTGGACGAATTGCTGGACAACTTCGACGTGGATGCCGTGGCCATTGCGACACCGGCCCGCACCCACCATGGAACGGTCATGACGGCCCTGCGCGCCGGGAAGCACGTCCTGGTGGAAAAGCCGTTGGCGGACAGCAGGGAACACGGGCAGCAGATGGTTGCCGAAGCCCAGGCAAACGGACTGGTCCTCATGGCAGACCACACCTATTGCTACACGCCGGCCGTCCTAAAGATGCAGGAGCTGATTCAGTCCGGATCCCTGGGCGAAATCCTTTTCGTGGACTCCACCCGCATCAACTTGGGACTGGTGCAGCCCGACGTGAATGTTTTCTGGGACCTGGCACCCCATGATCTCGCAATCCTGGATTTCGTCCTCCCGGGCGGTCTGCATCCGGCCGAAGTGTCGGCCTTCGGCGCGGACCCGCTGGGAACCGGACGCGATTGCGTGGGACACCTCAACTTCCGGCTTCCCAACGATGCCACCGCCCATATCCACGTGAACTGGCTGAGCCCCACCAAGATCCGGCAAATGGTCATCGGCGGATCCCTGCGGACGCTGGTATGGGACGATCTGAACCCACAGCAGCGGCTCAGCGTGTACGACCGTGGGGTAAGCCTGGACCGGCAACCGAAATCAGTGGGTGAGAAGACGTCAACCGCCGTTTCCTACCGGCTGGGCGACACATGGTCCCCCGCCCTGCCGGAACGGGAGGCCCTTGGCCAGGTGGTAGCGGAGCTGGCGGCCTGTATCCGCAATCGCCGGGAGGCCCGGACAAGCGGCGCTTCCGGGCTCCGCGTGCTATCCGTCCTCGAAGCGGCCAACCAAAGCCTGGCTTCGGATGGCCGTCCGACACCCGTGGCCGGACCTGACTTTTCGGCGCCCGATGCTGAATTTCCTGGAAACAGCCCGGAACTGGAGGGTGCCCGATGAACGCGTTGGAAGGGGCCAGAGTCCTGGTAACGGGCGGGGCCGGCACCATCGGATCAACCCTTGTGGACGCCCTGCTTGACGGCGGTGTGCGGCACGTCGACGTCCTGGACAACCTGGTCCGCGGCCGGTTGGATAACCTCTCCGGTGCCCTGGCAACCGGGCAGGTTGAACTGGTTCGGGGCACCATCCAGGACCGGGACCTCGTCCATGACCTCACCAAAGGCAAGGACCTGGTATTCCACCAGGCCGCCATCCGCATCACCCAATGTGCCGAAGAGCCGCGGCTGGCCCTTGAGGTGCTGGTAGACGGAACATTCAACGTCCTGGAGGCCGCCGCGGAGCACAAAGTGGACAAGCTTGTGGCAGCATCAAGCGCCTCTGTGTACGGGATGGCCGAGGAGTTTCCCACCCCCGAACGGCATCATCACGCCAACAATGACACCTTTTACGGCGCCGCCAAGTCCTTCAACGAGGGCATGGCCCGCAGCTTCCGTGCCATGACGGGACTCGACTACGTGATCCTCCGCTACTTCAACGTTTACGGGCCCCGGATGGATGTCCACGGCCTGTACACCGAGGTCCTGGTGCGGTGGATGGAGCGGATCATGGACGGGCAGCCGCCACTGATCTTCGGCGACGGACTCCAGACCATGGATTTCGTGCATACCGCTGACGTGGCGCGTGCCAATGTCCTGGCGGCCGGCAGCGACATTGCCGAGGGAGTCTACAACGTGGCCAGCGGGGCGGAAACCAGCCTGCTGGAAATGGCGCAGGCACTGCTGCGGGTGATGGGCTCTGGTCTTGAAGTGGAGCATGGGCCTGCACGGCAGGTAAACGGCGTGGCCCGCCGGCTGGCCGACACGTCGGCTGCCGCACGCGATCTTGGCTTCAAGACCGAGGTGGAACTTGAAGAAGGACTTCGGCAACTCGTCAGCTGGTGGATGCCTCTGCGCGACGAGATTGCCGCTGCACGGAAGGTTGGTGCCCGATGACTGCGGAAGCATCCCTTACCCGGATCAACGTGATGAAGCCCTGGCTCGGGGAAGAGGAAGCCCGGGCCCTGGCCGAGGTGGTGGCCTCCGGGTGGGTGGCGCAGGGACCCAAGGTTAAGGAGTTTGAGTCCCGCTTTGCCGAATCCCAGGGTGTCCGGCACGGCGTGGCCACCTCCAGCTGCACCACCGCCCTCCACCTGGCGCTGGTGGTGGCGGGAATCGGGCCGGGGGACGACGTCGTCGTTCCGTCCCTGTCCTTCATCGCCACGGCGAACGCGGTCACCTACGTGGGCGCCCGGCCGGTGTTCTGCGACGTGGACCCGGTCACCGGGAACGTGACGGCAGAGACCATCCATGCCGCACTTACCTTGGACACCCGGGCCGTGATCGTGGTGGACCAGGGCGGCGTTCCGCTGGACATGGATCCCATCCGTGAACTGTGCGACCGCCACGAGATCACCGTGGTCGAAGACGCCGCATGCGCGGTGGGGTCAACGTACAAGGACCAGCCGGTGGGTGTGCGCGCGGATGTCACCGTGTGGTCCTTCCATCCGCGCAAGATCCTCACCACCGGTGAGGGCGGGATGCTCACCACCAACCGGGCCGACTGGGCGGCGAGGGCCAGGACCCTGCGGGAGCACTCCATGAGCGTGTCCGCCGCAGACCGGCACGGATCGCTGCTGACACCTTCCGAGGACTACCTTGAGGTGGGGTTCAACTACCGGATGACGGACCTGCAGGCCGCCGTCGGAATCGTCCAGCTGGGCCGGCTCCCGGCGGTGCTGGAACGGCGGCGGGACATTGCGGCGCGGTACGTAGCCGGCCTTTCGAGGGTGCCGGGCCTGCGGCTGGTGTCGGATCCTCCTTACGGCACCACCAACTTCCAGTCGTTCTGGGTGGAGGTCCTGCCGAGCTTTGGGACCACGCGGGACGGGCTGATGGAAAAGCTGGCCGAGGCCGGGATCTCGGCGCGCAGGGGCATCATGGCGGCGCACCGCCAGCCTGCCTACCGGTGGCGTGACTCCGGCGGATCCCTGCTGCAGCACACGGAACGGCTCAACGACAGGACCCTGATCCTGCCGGTCTACCACGAGCTGGACAACGACGGACTGGGCAGGATCATCAGCACCATCAGGGCTGCAGCTGCGGGGACGCGCACATGAGTGAGCTGATCCTGATAGCTGCCAGCGGCCTGGCCCGCGAAGTCCTGGCGATGGTGCGCAGCAGCGGCCAGTACGACGTCGTCGGCCTGCTTGACGACGACAAGGAAATGGCGGGCGTGACCGTGGACGGTGCGCCCGTACTGGGGACCATCGATGACGCCGCGAAGTACACGCACGCGTTCGTCCTGGTATGCATAGGTTCCGGCAGGGTCCGCGAAGCTGTGGTGGAGCGGTTGACCGCGATGGGCCTCACCGAGGCCCGTTATGCCATCGCCGTGGATCCCTCCGTCCAGTACCCGGAGGGGTGCCGTGTCGGGAGGGGCAGCATCCTGCTGCGGAACGTCACGCTCACGGCATCGGTCACGCTGGGATCGCACGTGGTTGCCATGCCGTCGGTGACATTCACGCACGACGACGACGTGGCCGACTTCGCGACCTTCGCTGCGGGCGTGTCGCTGGGCGGCGGAGTCCGGATTGGCCGGGGAGCGTACCTGGGCATGAACGCGAGTGTGCGGGAACGGACGTCCGTGGGGGCGTACGCCACGGTGGGCATGGGCGCTGCGGTCCTGAGCAACGTGCCCGACGGCGAGACGTGGGTAGGTGTGCCGGCGCACGAAATCAACGGGGAGAACTTCAAGTTTCGGGGGATGTCATGAGCACAGGGGTAGACGTAGAGAGCGTTCCGCTGGTGGATCTGGCCGCGCAGCAGGCGGAGGTCCACGAGGAAGTCATGGCGGAACTGGCCGACGTTTTTTCTTCAGCTTCCTTTATAGGCGGACCTGCCGTCTCAAATTTCGAGTCCGCGTATGCCTCCTTTCTAGGCGCCCGGCATTGCGTCGGCGTTGCCAACGGAACCGACGCGCTGGAACTTGCACTCCGGGCCGGGGGTGTATGCCCCGGCGGGGAAGTGATCCTGCCAGCCAATACGTTCATCGCGACGGCCGAGGCGGTGAGCCGGATCGGCGCCGTGCCCGTGCCTGTTGATGTGGATCCGGAGTATTTACTGATTTCCCCTGAGGCGGTCGCCGCTGCGGTCACATCCCGTACGCAAGCGATAGTGCCGGTGCATTTGTTTGGGCAGACCGCGTTCGTGGAGCGCCTGGTGCCCATCGCGCAGTCCTGCGGTGCCGTGATCATCGAGGACGCTGCGCAGTCGCAGGGTGCAACACGCTTTGGTGCCCATGCCGGGACATTGGGCGCGGCTGCAGGGACCAGCTTCTACCCTGGCAAGAATCTTGGAGCCGCCGGGGATGCCGGAGCGGTGCTGACCAATGATCCCGGACTTGCGGCGCGGGTCCGACTGCTGGGCGCGCACGGCAGCTCTGAAAAGTACAGGCACGAGGCCATAGGGTTCAATTCGCGGCTGGACACGGTGCAAGCTGTGGTTCTCAAGGCAAAACTTGCCAGGCTTCACGCATGGAACCTGCGGCGGCGCGCGGCCGCGGAACGGTACGCTGCGCTTCTGGCCGATGTGCCGGGGGTTGAGATCCCCCGGGAGGCCCCCGGAAACGTGGATGTGTGGCATCTGTACGTAGTGCGGGTCCAGCACCGGGATGCCGTCCTCCAGGCGCTGCACGCTGCCGGGATCCACGCCGGAATCCACTACCCGGTGCCGGTTCACCTCAGCGAGGCGTATGCCGGCGGCCATTCCGGTTCGTTCCCTGTTGCCGAAGAAGCCGCCCGCCGGATCCTGTCGCTGCCGCTGTTCCCGCACATCACCGCGGAACAACAGCAGCGGGTCGCAGAGGTGCTGGCAGATGCCGTGGGAGCGGCAGGATCTTGACGACGTCGTGGTGGGGTAATCGATGAAACGCCCGGGCCTGGCCTCTGACCCTGTGGATGGCAAAACGCCCCCAGGCCTGCGCGAGAAGTCCGGCGCAACCGCAGCGCTTGCCTGGAGCCTGCTGAACACGGGGGTCGCCAAGTTTGGCACCCTGGGCATTGGGATTGTCTTGGCCCGGTTGCTGGGCCCTGATTCATATGGCAGCTTTGCGGTTGCCATGGTGGCGCTGCTTGCCGTGCTGACAGTCAACGAGCTTGGTGTCAGCCTCGCCATCGTGAGGTGGCCGGAGGATCCCGCACGGATTGCACCCACCGTGACCACCATCTCGATCGTGTCCAGCGCACTGCTCTGTGTGGCCGGTCTTGCCGTCGCCCCCTGGTTTGCGGACCGCATGGGTGACCCCGGTGCGACGGATGTAGTGCGGGTCATGGTGTGCTGCGTCCTGGTGAGCGGCGTCGTCGCCACCCCTGCAGCCCTGATGCAGCGCGCATTCGACCAAAAGACGAAGATGCTCATCGACCAGGTGAATGTCTGGGTAGGGGCTATCGTTTCGATCTGCCTGGTATTGGCCGGCGTAGGTGCAATGAGCTTGGCTGTTGGCCGGCTCGCCGGAACGATGGCCGGCGGGCTGCTCTTCGTCCTCAAGTCGCCCCTGCCCGTGCGCCCCGGCCTTGACAGGAGCGTCCTGATGCCGCTGCTGCGGTTCGGGCTGCCACTGGCAGGGACCAGCATCATCGTGTTTTGCGTCGGATACCTGGACCAATTGGTTACGGGCAGTACCCTCGGACCGGTCATGTTGGGGATGTATGTACTGGCCTTCAACTTGTCGAGCTGGCCGGTAACCATGTTCTCCCAGCCACTGCGGAGTGTAGCTCCCGTGGTGTTGGCCCGGCAGCAGCATGACCCGGAAAGCATGCGTTCAACAGTCACGGCCCTGATCGGCGTGATGATGTGCGTTGTCTTCCCCGCAATTACGTTCCTGGCAGCCGAGTCCGAGACCATCGTCCGGATTGTTTACGGCGACGTGTGGGCGGGTGCAAGCACCGCCCTTTTTTGGCTTGCCATGGTGGCGGGACTCCGGATCCTGTTCGAGTTGATCTACGACTATCTTGTCGTTGCAGGAATGACGGGCTCCATCATGTCCATCCAGGTGGGTTGGCTGGTGGCCCTGATACCGGCACTGTTCCTCGGCGCCAGCGCTGGCATCGCCGGGGTGGCCATGGCCCAGTTCGTGGTCGTGGTGGCGCTGGTCCTGCCCCTGTACCTCTGGCGGTTGCGGGCCGTGGGAATCAAGCCGCTCCGGGTACTCCGCCAACTGCTGTTGCCTGCAGGGGCGTCGGCAGCACTCTTAACCCTCTCCGCCATCTTCGGCCGCCTGGAACTCGCTGTTCCATGGGCCCTGCTGCTCTCCGGAGCTGCCACCGTCTGCGTCTCAGGAGTCCTGCTCTGGTTCAAGCGCGCAGACGTTGCCATGTTGACGAAACTGGGAAGGAGCGGCGCCCTTGCGTAGCATCAGCAGTAACCGGGGAACCTTTGAAGGCCTGGTGGGGACTGCAGGACTACTGACTGCAGCCGGGTTTTGGGAACGGGCGGCTGTGCAGGCACAACTCGCCGCCCGCTTCGCCTGGACCGACCACACCGGGTACTTCGGCCATCAAGGGCTGGAAGAAGTCCTGTGTAAGCTCCGGTTCTCGATTGCACAACCGCCACCTGCACTCCGGGGGCGAGCGTCGGAGCGCCTTGTGGTCCATGTCGCCACGCAGCTGTACGGTACTGGCGGTCACACGCAGAGCATTGCCCACTGGGTCCGTCAGGATCCAGGCTCGCGCCATCAGGTGGTTGTTACCCGCCAAGGCAGTACCGAATGTCCGGCCAAAATTACGGCATGCCTCTCTGATCCCCACGACCTGTTCCTCCTTGACCGCGGGCCCGGCGGGCTCATCAGAAGGGCGGCCACACTGCGCAGGATCGTCGCTCGGGCCGACGTTGTTGTTGTGCACGCCCATCCGCACGACGTCGTCCCCTCCATTGCGTTGGGCGTTCCCAATGCGCCTCCCGCCGTCTACGTCAACCATGCCGACCATGTCTTTTGGCAGGGGACATCGGCGGCCGCCCTCGTCTTGTGCCTGCGTGGGAGCGGACGGGATCTGACCGTCCACCGCCGGGGAGTTGATGCGGACCGCTGCCTGGTGGCCAACAGGCCACTCGAAATTGCTCCCGCCCAGGCAACTGAACGAGCGCAGAGGGCAGCGGCACGGAGCGGCTGGGGCGTCCCGGAGACCGATTTCGTGGTGGTGTCCGCCGCGGCGGCCAGCAAATACGACCCCGTCGGTACGGACTCCCTGATAGGCCTGTTCCGTTCTTTTCTGCTCCGACGGCCGAATGCGCGCCTCCTCGTCGCAGGCCCCGCTCCGACCGGGGCCTGGGCTGCAGCGGCTGCTGCCACCAACGGAAGGATCCGGGCCGTCGGGAGGCTCACCAGCATCTCAACGCTCTTATCCGTTGCCGATGCATACGTAGACTCCTTTCCATTCTCTTCACTGACATCAATGCTGGAGGCCGGAGCACACGGGCTACCGTTGGTGACTTTCCGGGGCCATCCGGCAGAATGTGCGGTCCTTGGATCGGATTCACCGGGCCTGGAGGACCTTCTACTCGCGCCGTCAACGCCCGTGGGGTTCGTATCCGTCCTGACGGAACTGGCAGATTCGGCTTCCACCAGGATGGCGCGGGGGGCAGCCACCCGCGAGGCAATAGTCCAGGGCCATAGCCCTGCAGCCTGGCGGAACACAGCGGAACTGGTCTATGCCAAGGCCGATCTGGCGCGGATTGCACCTGCTGCACCACGTGCGACTCTCTGGGGAGACGGGCCTCTCGACCGGTTGGTGGGCTTGGTGCAGCAGGAAACCGGATTTGCCGGGCTGGACGCGGCATGGGCTGACATCATGCCCTTCCTTGGAACATCACTGCGCATCAAGCAGTGGGCCGCCTGGCGGAAGTCACCCCATATGGGCCTGGCGCAGTTGGTTCCGGACCGGAGCCGAGCGTGGGCTTCAGACACGCGCAGGCGCCTTATCCGACCTTCATAGCGAGGGGTGTCGAACGGGGGGTGCGGTAGTGTGCCTCCGCCGCATCGACACTGGGCCCCGTGAGCAGCCATGCTCCGGTATTTTCATGGAACCCCAGGATGACCCTTCTTCCCGCCAATGATCCGACCACCTCACGGGCAGCATCAAAACTGATATTTGTCACGGCCACGGTGGAACCCGGCTCCTGGGCGGACACCACGGCTGCAATGGCGGCCTCATCGACTGTCAGGAAGCTGAAACGGACACCTCGCCTGCTCAGCTCCAGGGGTTTGCCCAGTTCGTGCATGCCGGAACTCTCGGGAAGCGCACTGATAATCGTGGCGGCGCCGACGCCGGCGGCGGTACAGATGTCGTCGATGTCGCGGCGAAGGTCGCCCAGGACCGTCACAGGGCGCACTGCGGATCTGTTACGGAGCTTGTGGGCAGAGACAGATTCCCGGAGCCATCGGTACCGCCATTTCTGTGCCGTCAACAGCCTGCCAAAAATGGCGGGAACACCAGCGCGTTGCCGCACAGTACCGCACGTGGTCACAATCGGCAGCTGATCGGGATACGCTCCCGCTATCCACTGATGTGCCTCAGCCAACCGGTCCAGGTTGATGGTGAGGCTGTTATGGGTCAAGGGAATGTTGGCCACCACCACCCGGCTGCCCATCGACCGAAGCCGGGCTCCATATTCGACCGCGTACGCATGCCATGCAAGGTCCGGCTCCTGGCTGAGCGCATGCCGGAGAATTTGATCCCGCCGCACCATGAAAAGGACCTCATCCAGACTGTCTACGTCCGCAAGGCCGGCTTCCTGGCGACCGGACAAGACGATGCGGTCACGGATCAGACCCAGGAGGTGGCCTTGTCCGGTCATTCCGGTTGCCCCGACCATGCCCAGGGACAGATCTGCCATTAACGCGGCGGCGACCTTTTCCAATGCGGGGATGGAGTGGAGGAACACGTCCTGGTGGACAAAAACCACTACATCGTGACGCGCCAATGCCGCACCATGGTTTAAGGCGGCTCCGGCGGAAGAGAACTGCCGCGCCGTATTGTCCACTGGCAGGTATTCGATGTCCGGGGCATCGGCGTGGCCTGCCGCGACGGAGGCCGTAAGGCACTCTTGAAGCACTGCTGGATTGTTGAAGACACAGACAACAGAGACCGGGACCCGCCGCTCTTGGTCAACGTTTGGCTGGGACATCAGAGCCTCGCTCCTCAAAGGAAAGATCCTGCAGCTCGTGCTGGGGCAGCAGGAAGGGCGCATCATGCACGGTTGCCACAGATGGCTTTGGCTTCCGGCCTTCAACTGCCTTTGCCGCGAGAGCCGTGTCCGCTCCCGGTTCCTGGTCATCGTCCACGGAGGGGGCGGCCGGAGCGGCACGACGGTCGTCGGAGCGCCTGCGCCGGGACAATGGCTTGGCCTTATCCGCGGCGTCCTTTCGGGCAGCCCGCGAACTTTCCAGCATCCTCGCGATCGAGACAGCACCGAAGAGGAGGATGACGCCACCGATCAGCACCACGATCATGGAGCGAAGACGGCTGGAGAACTGTTCTGTTGCCTTGCTTGGCGGGTCAATTTGAAGCGCCGTGAACAGGTAGCGGTCGTCTGCCCCGTTGACCTTTTGTGCGTCCTTCAACTTAGCGGTGAGATGCTGGCCCAGGGCTTCCGCAGTCGAAATAGCCAACTGCGGGCTCGACCCCGTAGCCTCCATCCTGATGAGTTGTCCTGCACCAGTAGTGGCCGGCAGGGTCACGGTGTAATCCGGTGACAGCCCGTCGGCCCTGAGCGAGTCAACGACGTCACTCGAGCTCAACTTCGTCGCCATCACTTGCGTGATCAGGGAGCTATCCGCCGAGCGCAAGTAGGGGTTGTCCGAGTTGGCGGACGCGAGTGCGGGGTCGGTACGCATTTCTTCAGTGCTAGGGACCCGGGGGGTCACGAGAACGTAGACAGTCGACGCCATGTAGCTCCGGGGCGCGTAAAAGAATACGTAGGCGGCCGCAACCAGCGTGAGCACCAATACGGTAATCATCGAAGCTTTGTGGCGCCACAGGATTTTGAGAACCGAGACGGGAGTCATGGGAGCCTTTCAGATTCTGCAAGGTCGGAGCCTTGTTCCTTGGTAGTAGCGTTGTGCACCCGCCGCTCGCCGGCAACGAGCAACCAGACCGTCCCGGAGAGCCCGACGCAAATGGGATACACGAGCGCGAGCACGGGGAAGCCCAGTGAGTCAAAGGCCGCCGAAGCGGGGGCTGCCACGAGGCAGGCTGCCGCAACTGCTGCGGCAAGAGTCTTCAAGCATTCTTCCTTGGCGTTGAACGCTGCCAGCCACGCCGCAAGCCCTGGGACAACCATGTACAAAAGGAGTGCCAGGAATCCCGGTACGCCCATCTCGACGATCGTTTTCAGGTACTGGTTGTCCAGGACCTCGATGGCGTTCCGCGTCAGGTAGGCGCCGGGGCCGATTCCAAGCCAGGGCCGTGCGGACACCATCGCTTCCACGCGAGGATAATCCTCGAGCCTTGCGGTGATGGAAGGGTCGGCCGTCCCCGCTGTTACGGACCCAAACAGCGTTGCAACGAATCCCGGCACTGCCAGGAACAGGAGTGTCGCAGCACCAGAGAACCCCAGGACCGTCCACTGCCGTGATTTGGACGGCAGGAAGGGGAGGAACACCAACGCCACAGTCAGGACCCCCAGGACCGCGGAGCGGGAGATCGTCGCGGCGATAGCGAACACGATGAATCCCGTCCCCGTCCAGTGCAACCATTTGCGGCCCGCCCTGTCATACAGCGCGCGCCACAGCGACAGTGGAAGGAGCATGGATGCTATAACCCCGAGTTCAATGGGATGGAAGGTGCTGCCGGCAACCCGCAGGAAGCTGCCGCGTTCCTGGAACGGCTGGTTTCCGCCGTTGTCCTTGAAACCGGGAAGCACCCCCTGAAACCACGCCATGGGATCAACATGGGTGGTGAACTGGAAGGCCGCCACGATGCTGCAAAATACGGCACCGCGCAGGAGCGCACGAACCAGCATCATCGCAGCGTCGACTGTCCGCGTCGTTTCAGTTGTCACCAGCACCAAGCCGGACGAGGCGACCATCAGCAGCATCCAGCGGTCCGCAGCCGCCCGCGTTGCATCGGTGCTGCCCCCGCTGATACCTACATACATGGCGGCATAGGAGGCGCAGGAGACCGCAAAGAGGGCAATCAGCGCGAACCGGCCTGGATGCTCCCGGTCGATGGTCTTGTGCAGGCCGAACATGACGGACGTTGCCCACAGGGCGAAAACCAGCAACGCGAGTATGTGTGCCACATAGCCTGCGGCACCCAGCGGTTCCAACACCAAATTGGACGGAAAAACAAAACATGCCACAGTCGTCACCCTCAGCAGCAGGGGTGGCTTGTTGTCCGCACCATCAACGTGCAGGGGGGCGTCCAGTCGGACTTCCGCACCCAGCACAGACGAAGCTCGCAGATGCTTTCCCATATACCCCCAATCTTCCTGCCGGGGTTGAAATACCCTTACCGACGCAATGTTCAGGGTGATAGCGTAGCTCCAAAATGCTTATTTGTCGCCGAATATTCCCCATTTATTCCGTATGACATTTGACTCATGATTTTACGACAGGAAATGCGATGAGAAACTTGCTCGAAGCGCCGGGAGTAACCGCTCGGGGAATGCGCAATTCCACAAAATTTATCAAAAAAACCACAATTCTATTGACTTTGCTTTTGGCAGCCCCATGCATGTCATCGAGTACCGTGACTGCATCCCCAGCATTGGCTCAAGATCCCCTTCCAGACGGAATCACCATCCTCGGCGTGGATGGCGGGGCTGGCTTCTACGGCAGGTTCTCGCCCACATTGCCGGCTGACCACAACTTTTTTCCTATTGGAGTGTGGTTTGAAAGTGTTTTGCAGGCATCGGACGTTACGTCAGACCGTGGTGCTGGCCTGAACACCTATGTGCAACTCACCGAAGACTCGAACGTGGGGCTTATTCGAAGCAGCGGCCTTCATGCCCTCCCTTCCGTGGCTGTTCCAGGTGCCTCCGGGTTCGTTGTTTCCGATGAAGTGGACATGTGGGCCGGCGGGGGAGATTCGACGTGGACCGGGAGGTCCCAAGGGGAAGGTGTCATCTGTGATCCAGCAGACTCCGAATGTGGCTATACCGTACAAAGTGCCCTGGTGAAGCAGTTCCCGCCCCAGGCCTTGCTCTACTCGAACTACGGCAAGGGCGTCACATTTCAACTGAAAAATCCGCAGGCAGCCCAATTTGTCAACGGCTATCAGGACGTTGTCTCCGCGGATAACTACTGGTTCACTGACCCCTATATATGCAGTCATGTGGAAGGCGGCGCTGTATTCGCCAACGGGCGTGACTTGAGCGACGAGGAATGCCGCACGGGCGCCCACTATGGCTGGACGGTTGACCGTGTCCGGTCACTTGTCCAGCCAGCAGGTTCCAAACCGGTGTGGGCTTTTGTTGAGGTGGGCCATCCATTTTCCGAAACTGACTCGCTCACCATCAGCCCCGCCCAGCTACGGTCAGCGGTGTGGAGCAGCATCATTCACGGCGCGCAGGGAATTGTCTACTTCAACCATAATTTCGGCGGCCAGTGCCAGTCCCAACATGTGCTGCGGGATGAATGCGGCACCGCCATACGTCCTACGGTAACTGCAGTGAATCAACTCATAACTAAGCTGGCTCCGGCGCTCAACACGGGTTCGATAACAGGACTCATCACCGCAAGCAGCAAGGACGTCGACTTTTCCGTGAAGGCCAGTGCCGGCCAGTTTTACGTCTTTGCGGCGTCCACGCGTCCGGGTCCCCAATCGGTAACCTTCTCTGTACGCTGCGGTGGACCAAGCGAGGCAGAGGTACTGGATGAAAACCGTTCAGTGGCAGTGGCGGACCACACCTTTACAGATAGCTTCAGCGATGCTAACGCGGTCCACATTTATCGCCTCAGCGGTGGAAACACCTGCGGTCTCGGCTAGGCCAAGGCCTCGTATCCCTCACTGTACGCGGCTTGCGACACCGGATTGTGCCACGGACCGTCCAACTCTCCGCTTCCTGTACCCGTCGACTATGGGGTGGTGACCTCCACGTCCACCCAGTAGTTAGTGGCATTCCAGGTGGGGAATCCTCCTTCACCGTAGGCCTAAACCGTTGGGACCACTGGTACCGTCCATCGTGGTGAGGGATGGCACCCTCAGGACCCATCCACCTCCCTGCCAGGGCTCGGCCCGCGACACCGGATTGCGCCGCGGGCCCTTGAGCTGCCCTGCCTGTTATCCCCTCCTGCTACGGGGTGGTGACTTCCACATCCACCCAGTAGTTGGTGGCGTTCCAGGTGTTGCTGGGGAACCCGCCTGCACCGTAGGCGTAGACGCCGTTGGGACCGCTGGTACCGTCCGCCAAGCCGTGGAGGACGCCACTGTCCGCTGACTTCCCGGCGAAGAACGCACCGTCTGCCGAGTAATACCCGTTGGGCGCCAGGTAGGAAACCACGTAGACCGTATTGGCGCTGATCGGAATTGGCGTTGCGAACGTCGCCCGTTGCCAACCCGATGCGCCCTCATTGGTGAAGGTTACGGACCCCAGCAGTTGTCCTCCGGAGGTCCAGAGCTTACCGACGTGTGTGCCGGTGTTCTGGGGTCCCTTGTAGAACCGGACGGCCGTTACGGTGGCGTTGGTGTCCGCTGTGAACTTCATGCCCAGTTCCACTGATGAGTTGTCCTGGGCGGTGACGGTGGATGGAGCCGCGGTGGGGGCAAATACGGTACACGGGCAGCCCGCCGTTGGTTGCGGGGCTGTCGTGAACGACCAGGTGTACGAGGACGCCATGGCCAGTCCGTTGCTACCCGTGGCCCCGGATACGGTGGCGGTGAATGTTGTGCTGTAGGCCAGCGCAGCTGCGGGGGTAAACACCGAGGTGTTGGTCAACGTGTCATAGCTGAGCGTGCCCGGAACGTTCGCGTTCGCCGCGTCCTTGACGTTGAAGACCACAGTGCTCGGGTCAACTGCCCTGTCGTACGTCGCCTTGACCGTAGTGGAGGTGGCGATGTTGGTTGCACCGGCAGCCGGGGATGTGGATGACACCGTTGGCACAGTGGACGAACTGGATCCGTTCAGCACCACATCAACCCAGTAGTTGGCATTGTTGTAGCTGCTGGATGGGAAGCCGGACGTACCGTAGCGGTACACGCCGTTGAGTCCATCCACCCCGCTGGCAAGGCCGTGAAGTGGATAGCTGTCCACACCTTTCGTGAAGAAGGCTCCGTCCGCCGAGTAGTGGCCATTGGGTGCATAGTACGAAACGATATAGGTCGTGTTCGCCTGGATGGCCACGGGCGTGGAGAAGTTTGCCTGCTGCCAGCCGGAACCTGACTCTCCGGTGAAGGTGATGCTCGCCAGCAACTGTCCTCCGCTTGTCCAGAGCTTTCCGGTATGCGTCCCGGTGTTCTGGGAGCTCTTGTAGAAGCGGACACCGGTAACGTTCCCGGCAATGTCCGAGCGGAATTTCATCCCGAGTTCAACGGACGATCCGTCCGGCTGGTCGATGGTTCCGGGCAGTGCGGCCGCGGCAAACACGCTGCATGGGCAGTTTGCCGTGGGCTGGGCCACCGTGGTGAAGGTCCAGCTGTATGGCGCGGTCATTGCCTGGCCTGCCGCGTCTGTGGCCCCGCTGACAGTCGCCGTGTAGGTGGTGTTGTAGGCCAAGGCGGAGCCCGGCGTGAACGTCACTGTGTTCCCCGAGTAGCTGCTGGTACCAGTCACGCTGGTGGTCCCGGCTTGGAGGGTGAAAGTAATGCTATTGGCGCTGACCACCTGGTTGAACGTTGCGCTCGGCGCCGTATTGACACCAACTGCCGTGGCTTTATCTGCTGGCAGCGTTGACGTCACTGCGGGCGGAACAGGTGCGGTGGTGGTGGTGAATGTCCAGGAGTATGGGCTTGCCATCGCTTGGCCGGAACTGTTCGTGGCACCGCTGACGGTTGCCGTGTAGGTGGCGTTGTACGCCAGCGGGCTGCTGGGCACAAAAGTGGAGGTGTTGGTTGCGGAGCTGTAATTGGTTGTCCCCGGCACCGAGTTCAGGGACGGATCCAGCACGCTGAAGACCACCGAAGTGGGCACCACTGCCTGGTTGAACGTCGCTGCCGGTGTCACGGAGAGGGGTACGCCAGTGGCCTGGCCGGCTGGCGAAGTACTGCTGACGGCCGGAGCGGGAGGCGGTGCCCCGGTGGTGAACGTCCAGCTGTAGGGGCTGGCCATGGTTTGCCCGGCCGCATTGGTCGCGCCGTTGACGGTCGCCGTGTACGTGGTGTTGTAGGCCAGTGCGGCAGAGGGGGTGAAGGTGACGGTGCCTGAGCTGTAGGCGGCGGTGCCCGCAACCGCCGAATTGTCCGGCTTCTTCAGCGTAAACGTGATGCTGCCGGCCGTCACGGCCTGGTTAAAGGTGGCTGACGGCGTTTTGGCGATTGCGACGTTGGTGGCGGCATTGGCAGGGTCCGTTGAAGAGACTGCGGGCGGCACCGATGCCGACGGAACGAACTTGACGTCCACCCAGTAGTTCTCGGCGTTGTACGAGGACTGCGGGAATACGCTGCTGGCCCCGTAGGTGTAGACGCCGTTGCCCGAGGTGGGGGTGTTCCTCAGCCCGTGCAGCACTCCGCTGTCCAAGGATGAGTGCCCGGCCGGCATGGGCGACGGGTTTGGATACATGAAGCCGGCTGCCTGCGCATAGTGTCCCTGCGGAGCGAAGTAGGAGACCACATACGTGGTGTTTGCCGTAATGGCCACGGGGGTGGCGAAGGTGACCGTTTGCCAGCCGGTTGCCGTCTCACCTGTGAAGGTTGCCGTGGCCAGCCGGGTTCCACCCGACGTCCACAAACTGCCGACGTGCGTTCCCTTGTTCAAGCTCGACTTGTAGAAGGAAACGCCGGTGACGGTTCCCGCGGTCTGAGCGGTGAACTTCATCCCGACTTCCACACTTCCGCCGTCGCCGGAATCCGGCCTGTCGGGAATCATGCTGGACCCGAAGATCGAGCAGGGGCACGAAACGTTAACCGAAGCACCGGACCCCGGCACCTCGGTATTCCCTGAGTCGTCCGTGGCGCGGGTCTTCACGGCCACGGCCGGGCTGCCGTGGACCGTCCACGTGTAGGTCCAGTTGGTGGTGCCGGTTGCCGGGCGCCAAGTGGTTCCCCCGTCGGTGGAGACTTCGACGCCGGCGACAACCCCGCCGACATCGGACGCCGTTCCTGACACGGTGACGCTGGAGCCATCGGCCAGGGTCTGGCCGTTCAGGCCCGATGTGATGGTCGATACAGGACTGATGGTATCGGTGGACTTTGAAGCGGCCACCAGTCCCGTCATCAGGGTGGTTGGTTGGACACCCATGTCGGCGAACAGGTTGACGGTAGCCTGCTGCATGTTCTTATCGGGAGTGCTGGTGGGAATGGTGAAGTTGTCCAGGCCGTAGGCCCACTGGACAGTGCCGGCGCCAAAAACAAGCGCGCCGCTGGGAACCCGATACATGATCAAGTTGTGAGTTTGGGAGGACGCGGCAGTGGTACTGCCGTAGTCAGTGAACGCCTCGGGCACGGACACCGTGGTGGACGACAACTTGAAGGCGCCGGCGGGGCGGAAACCGTTGTCAGCGTCAACGTCCCATTCGTAACCCAGCGTGTCCAAGCCGCTTCCGAGGGTAAGTGACTGCGTTCCGGTCAGCTTGGCAGCTGCTGTGTTACGCCAGATCCGCATCCCTGCATACTGGGCCGGAACCTTGATGTCCGCGGAACCGGAATTAACCAGGAAGAACTGCCCGGTCAAGGAGTTCTCCGGGTTTCCGCCCCCGGACGACGTGCCAAAGCGTGGGTCGCGCCAGGTCCCGGTCCATTCCACAGGGTCTACGGGCGCGTTGTAGTGGGTGTCCTTATATGACACGAGGGTACGGCCGGCCGTCTGGCTGCCATCAATCGAAGCCTCCCAACGGGTCCGCCAGAACGCCTCGTTACCGCTGAAGAATGCCAGGTTGACTCCTGCATTCCGGGCGGCCTCCACGTTGGTTCGTTGTGTTCCGCTCCAGTATTCATCGTGCCCGGAGGACATGAACATCTTGTGGTTGAGCAGCAGGGGGCCGCGCGTTGCAGTGTCAAGCCCGCTTATGTAGCTGACGTCGTATCCATTCGCCTCCAGGAAGCGAATCATCGGGTACTCGGTGTCCATCAGCCAACTGTGACCTTGGTCGCCTGTGGAGAGGAACGGCCTGTTGTAGGACACCTTGAACGCCGACTTGTAAGCCTGCGGATTGCCAGTAGGGCACGCAATCGTGCATTGGTAAAGGCTGTTGCCGCCGTAGGTGTTGTAGGCCTGCCACGTCGTGTCGGAGGTTTGCACCACCATGCCGCTCTTGCCGGCGTCATTCCGGACCACGAACGGGATCATGCTGTCGCCGCCCGTATCGTTTCGGACGAGATGGGCAAAGTACACCCCCGAGACGGCCGACGCCGGAACAGTCCAAGTCGCTGAAATTCCCCAGTTCCCGCAGTCGACCAAGCCCGTTCCCGACTGGGTCAGGCAGGCGGGCTGGGACTGCGGCAACTTTACTGCGAGTGGGATATTTGCGGCGACCTTTCGCGCTCCATCTCCCTGATAGTAGCCAAATCGGAGAATGTCGATGTGGTAGGCGCTGGCCGTTGTCTTGATCTTGAAACTGATGGTTTCGCCCAGGTTGAGGCTCATCGACGTTCCATAACCCTGGATTGACGAGTCGCCGGATCCCGCAACTTCCCAGTCCGAGGAGGGCGTGCCAGGCAACGAGTTTTCACAGGCGATGGCGCTGGCAACGGGCGGCGTGCAGGCATCTGCGTGAGCCGCCGGCGCCTGGGAAAGCGTCGAACTAAAAGACAACATCGTGGCGACAAGAAATAGTACGGAAAAACTCACTGCCGAACGCAGCCTGCCTTTAAAGGGCCCTGATTTCGCAAACACTATAACTCCAATTCGAGACATGAATAGCCGTTTGGCGACAGATGCCCGCCCATCGCTTTGTACGAATATGCGGCCATTTAGAAATGTAGAATTAGAACTTCATGGGTACTTCTGGGATTTCAACCACAGCCGGCTCCCGGGGACTATAATCCATAATTCCGACTGCTTTCATCCCGCTCCCAGGCTGGGCTCTTGCGGCGTCGGGCGGCACGGCCGGCCAGCGCGAAAGCGGCATACACTATGGCATCCATCGCCGAGCTGGGACCCTTGATTGTCTGGGCTAGTTGCCCCGCCGTCCGTCCCGCATGGGCACCTGGAATATCGCGGAGTTGGGAGTTCCCCCTATACACGCGCTTCAGGGTGGAGAGCAGTGCGCCGGCGGTCCGCGGGGTGCGTACTATCACCGGTTGGCCGGCAATGGTGGCCTTTTCGGAGGCCGCGAACAGTCGGTCGACGTAGCAGTCGTCGGCCGTGACGGGCGGGAATTCCGCCAGCCGTTCATGTCCCCTGCAGCTTAGGCCGTAGACCCCGGCCCCCCACATCGATGCCGTTGCTTGGGGAAGTCGGTTGCGTGCTCTGTAGTAGGCGCGAACCGCCCATGAAGCGCCCGCAGTGTCATAAGCGAATGCCGGCCGGGCGCACAGAGGCCCGTCGTCGTCAGCCAGTGCCGCCAACGTGGCACGGAGCGCCGCCGCCGGTACCTCAATGTCGGCGTCAAGATACAACCGCGGCCAACTGCCAGCGGCTTGATCCCCGGCGTTGAGGGCAGCAGTCTTGGACGCCTCCTCCACACAGATAACCCGAACGCCGGGTACGGAACCAGCCACTGCTTCTGTCCCATCCGTGCATCCGTTACAGGCAACTATCACTTCCACATTCCCGCTGGCTATGGGCGCCTTGAGCGCTTCGAGCGTCCGTCCCAGTACCGAAGCTTCGTTGTGCGCCGGAATGATCACCGAGCCGAAAGGGAACTCCTGTTCCTGCTCCGCACGGCACGGGTAAGCGACAGCGTGCGGCAAATCGGCCCACCGGGATTCCAAGGCAATCAGACCCAGGATCCCTCTGTGACCCGGCAGTGGAGCCCGCAGCATGGCAGCAAGAAGGACGGCGGCACGAAAGAACCGCGCATACCCCGTCCGACGGTACTTGCGTGCATACCGGATGCGGTTAGCTTCCATCAGTGCATCGAGGGAAGGTGAACTCCCGGATGCACCACGGGAGTGAACCATGGCTGCCCGAGGCTCGAACCAGACGGCCGCCTTGAGGTCCCGGACGCGGTGCAGGTAGTCAGTCTCTTCCGAGTACAGGAAGTAGGATTCGTCCCAGTTGCCGACCTGTTCAGCGATGTCGGACCGGATCAGAAGCGCAGCCCCCGTGGCCCAGTCCACCTTGTGCGGGTGGGCGTAACTTTCCACATCGAAGTCGATCTCCGTGAGCCATCCCGGACGCCGTTGGAACCTACTTCCGAAGAGGGCATCACCCAACGCGCGCGAAATGCTCGGCTCCCGGCGAAGGGAGGGGTAAACGCTTCCGTCATCGTCCCGCAACAACGGCACCACCACTCCCGCACCGGTACTCCTCATGGATTCCCGAAGGGTCCGGACCGCATCCGGACAAAGGCTGAGATCGGGATTCAGGACCAGGTATGCGTCCGCACTTCCCGCTTTCGCGTAGGCCGCATTGATGCCGCCCGCGTACCCGAGGTTCCCCCCGGTAGCGAAAGCGGTCACACCGGGAAACTGCCCCAGGCAGGAAAGCGTCGCCGGGTTCGGTGAGTTATCCGCAACCACTACCTTGATGGACTGGTCCCGTGTCTGAAGCCGGAGGCTCTCCAGCAGCTCACAAACGTCCGCGCCATTGTTGTAGGTCACCACCAGGGCGGCAACGTCCGCGTGTTCGTCGGCATGTGCGAAGCCGGCAGCCTTGCTTCGGTCTTCGCGAATCGCACCGGATAGGGTTTCAGGGACACCGTCAGTTGGGGTGCCCGGGGCTCCATCTGCACTGTGGCGACGGAGCTTCAGGTAGGCTTCCGGTCCTTCGATAACGTATCGTTTGGCAAGCCGTCGCGGTTCCATGGCCAGCCGCCAAGCCCATTCAAGGCCCATGTTGCTGATGGGGGCCGGAGCGCGCTGTATGTGGCCACCGAGGAAATCGATGACGGCCCCGAAAGCAAGCAGCACATTGGCCCCGGTTTGCTTCCCATACTCCCGGATCCAGAGCTCCTGGCGTGGTTTACCCAAACAGACCACCAGTATCTCCGCTCCGGCAGCGCGGATCTCTGCACACAAGGCCGTGGAGGCGGCGGAATCAGTTAGCACTTCACGGGGGGGAGCCCACCACCCCGCCACGCGAAGGGCGGGCCGCTCTGCTGCGAGTCGGGTTGCAACCAATTGATGTGTTTCCCGGCTCCCGCCCAAAAACCCGATGGACCGCCCCTGTACCGTGGCTTCATCGAGGACCTGCTCGATCAGATCACTCCCTGCAAGCCGGGTCCACCGCTGCCCTGTGAGCTCCTCCGCCTTGGCCACCAGTGGGGCACCGTCAAGCAGGGTCAGCCACTCCAACGCTGGTATGCCCAGAGTTCCTTCCCACCGGCTGCCGGTCCCGAAATGGTTCACGTGGTCCAGGTTCGCCGACACGACGCCCAAGGGCACTGCGGCGCCACCTGCGGCACGTTCCATGATGGCCGCCAGGGCGCTTTCACGGCTCATCAGGTCCACCCGGACGCCGCCGAGCGTAACAGTCCGGTTCAGTGGTCCTGCAAGGCCCGATGTTGCCCGCGAAGTCACCAACCCGGCCATCCCGATTTTGTAAATGCGGCGGGGCATGCGTCCAAGTGCAGATGTCATTCCAGCTCCAGGGCTCACAGCGCAGGGGCCCGTGGGCCGGAACCGGGGTCTGCACTCCCCACTCCAGCCAGCGCCGGCTTACCGGCACAGCACCTGTCGCATCGGTCAGTTGTCAACGGGCGCCATCAGTCGGCAGGCCTGCGAGGACCTGGCATGCCGCCCGGAACCTGGACCGCATGCCCAACGGCATCCGTGTTTTCAACCGTAGGTGTTGGAAATACCCCCATCAGGAGAATAGGGGCTACCTATGTGGGTCCCCACATCAACTGTGCGGGGGTACCTATCGCAGGAAAGGAACTACGCCGCAGTCCCGAAAAACAGCTCCGTAACGGCAGCCAGGCGAAGGGGATCCTCCACACCGCACAGCTCGCGGGCGGAGTGCATGGACAGCAGCGGCACGCCCACGTCGACGGTCCGGATCCCGAGCCGGGTGGCGGTGAGCGGACCGATGGTGGAACCGCAGGGCATCACGTTGTTGGAAACGAATTCCTGGTACGGTACCCCGGCTTCACCGCAGAGCCGCGCCCAGAACGCCGCACCGCAGGCATCCGTGGCGTAGCGCTGGTTTGCATTGATCTTCAGCAGCGGGCCGCCGTTCAGCACGGGGTGGTTGGCGGGATCATGCCGCTCGGGGTAGTTCGGATGCACTGCGTGGCCGGCGTCGGCAGAGAGACAGAAGGACGCCGCCAGGGCCTGGCGCCGCTGGCTCACCGTTGCACCCAGGCCGTCGGAGATGCGCACCAGGATGTCTTCCAGGATGGGTCCGCACGCACCGGAACGGGAGTTGGACCCGATTTCCTCGTGGTCGAAGGCAGCGAGCACCGCAATGGGACCGCCGGCGCCTGCGGAACCGGCGTGGTCAATCAGTGCCGCCAGGCCGGCGTGCGTGGCCGAAAGGTTGTCCAGCCGCCCGGATGCGAAGAACTCCCCCTTACCCCCGAAAACTGCCGGTATCTGCGTGTCCGCAATGACGACGTCGTACCCGCCGATCTGCCCCGGATCGACGGAAGCGCCGGCAACCGAAGCGGCCAGGACGCCCAGCAGGTCCGAGTCCGTGGGATTCCCCAGGCCCCAGACGGGGTTCATGTGCCGCTGCTTGTCCAGGGTGAGACCCTCGTTCACCGCCCGGTCCAGGTGGATGGCCAGCTGGGGGAAGCGCAGCAGCGGTCCGGTGGCCGCGAGGTGCTGCGTGCCATCGAGCATCACCAGCCGGCCCGCGAGCCGAAGTTCGCGGTCCAGCCAGGAATTCAGCAGCGGTCCACCGTAAATTTCCACCCCGGCCTGCAGCCAGCCGTGGGCACCCGTGGTGGGTTTGGGCTTGAGTTTGAACGACGGCGAATCGGTGTGCGCGCCGAGGATGTTGAACCCCGTGGCCGGTCCCGCCCCTTCCGGGACCACCCACGCGACCAGCGCCCCGTCGCGGATCACGAAAAATGATCCGGCACCGCCCTCCCAGGGCTGCAGTTCATCCAGGCGGATGAATCCGGCTTCCTCGAGCCGCCGGCCACCCTCATGCGCAGCATGGAAGCTCGACGGCGATGCGCTCACATACGCGCCAAGGTCCTGGACGTGGTCTGCGGCAGAGGAAGGCAAAGGCATGGTCCCGAGTCTAGTGCCGCGCCTACTCAGCCGGTGCCGGGGCAGCCTCCGCTGCAACGGCGGGCTGGCCAGCGCCCTCTGCACCCTTTCGGCGGTAACGGAGCACGCCCACTGCCACAACCACGGCGGCCAATGCCAACGACAGCAGCAGGGATTCCCGCGTGGATTCCACGATCACCATGCCAATGAGCAGGGCCACGATGCTGATTATCGCTGCCCAGGTGAGGTACGGGAACAGCCACATCTTCAGCTGCAGGTCCTTGGCTGCGGCACCCATCCGCCGGCGGAGGACCAGCTGCGAGGCCGAGATGACCAGCCACACGAACAGGGCAATGGCGCCGGAGGTGTTTACCAGGAAGAGGAATACGGTGTCCGGTGCAATGTAGTTCAGGCCCACGGTGACGAAACCGACCACCGTGGAGGCAAGGACAGCAGCAGCGGGAACGCCGCGGCGGGAGATGCGGGTCCACGAGCGGGGGGCGTCACCACGGGTGGAAAGTGAGAACAGCATGCGGCTGGCGGTGTAGAGGCCGGAGTTCAGGCACGAGAGGACCGAGGTCAGCACCACGACGTCCATGATGGTTCCTGCGCCGGGGATGCCGAACAGTTCGATGACCGCCACATACGGGCTCTTGGCCACGGAGGCGGAGTTCCACGGAAGCAGCGTGACAACAACGGCGATGGAGCCAATGTAGAAGACCAGGATGCGCCACACGGTCGACTTCACGGCCTTCTTCACGGCATCAACGGGGTTTTCGGATTCGCCTGCTGCGATGGTGGCGATCTCGGCACCGAAGAAGGAGAAGACCACCACAAGGATGCCGGCCAGGACAGCACCCGGGCCGTTGGGCATGAATCCGCCGTTGTTGATCAGGTTGCTCAGTCCGGGAGCGGGAACCCCGGGGACGAGGCCCAGGATGGCGGCGGCGCCGAAGAGCAGGAAGAGGACGATTGCCGCCACCTTGATGGAGGCGAACCAGAATTCGAACTCGCCGTAGGACTTCACGGAGCCGAGGTTGGTCAGCGTCAGCAGCACCATGAGGACCAAGGCCCAAACCCACTGGTCAATGCCCGGCACCCACCGGTGCATGATGGCGGCGCCGGCGGTGGCCTCGATGCCCAGGACGATGATCCAGAACCACGCGTAGAGCCAGCCGATGCTGAACCCGGCCCAGCGCCCCAGCGCCTTGTCTGCATAGGTGGAGAAGGAGCCTGTCTCAGGGTTTGCTGCAGCCATCTCGCCGAGCATGCGCATCACCAGGATGACCACCAGCCCGGCGGCCGCGTACGCCACGAGGATGCCCGGGCCGGCCTGCTGGATGGCTGCCCCCGAGCCGACGAAGAGGCCTGCACCGATGACGCCGGCGATGGCGATCATGGACAGGTGCCTGGGTTTCAGGGACTTTGAAAGTTGCTGGTCAGCATGCATGGAAGCGCCGTCCTGTTGGGAAATAGCATGGGTTGAGCGACGTACCTTGGTGGACCCCGGCGGACCGTGTGATGCACCACATCGTTGTTTCACCCTAGATCCGCCATTATGCGCCCTGCTTTGTGCAGTCCAACAGATCTGATTCCCGCCAACAGGACGGCACTCCAAGCGGAAACACCAAGGAGCAATAAAAGTTGCCTTTCAGGCATATTTGTAATGTGCCCGAAACCACGCGCCCGGCGGGGTGGCGGAAAGAGGAGGGGGCTACACGTCCCGGCGTTTCAACAGGACGGCGGCGAGCAGGACGGGAATGACCACCCAGGCACCCAGGACCATTCCGGCCTGCCATGCCTCCAAGGTATCCGGGACGTGCTGGGCCGCCGTCAGCGGTTCCACGGTGTTGCCTGGCAGGTACTTACGCGCCTCCTTGAAGAAGTCCCCTGGGATGAGCTGGAACGCGATGGGGGCCACAAAGAAGATGCCCACCAGGCTCATAATGCCGCCGGCTGAATTCCTGATCAGCGTACCCAGGGCCATGCCGATGGCGGCCACGGCTGCCACATAGACGCTGTTGACCAGGAGGAGCTTCACGGACTGCGAACTGCCCAGGTCCAGCTTGAGGCCATAGTTGTCCAGGATGGGCACTGCCACCAGTCCCGCCACCCAGGTGGAGACGGCGGTAACCACGAAGGATGTCCCCATCACCACCACCAGTTTGGCAGCGAAGGCCGGGAGGCGCCGGGGTACCGCTGCAAAGGTGGACCGCGCCATTCCGGTGGTGAATTCCGAGCTCATCAGCAGTACGCCAAGGGACCCCAGGATCAGCTGGGCGAAGGCGATCCCTGACGTGGGCACGCTGACGGCAAGGTCTCCGCCCTGGGATGCCATCCGGGCCGCAGCCTGCGGGTCCCGGTTGGCCGCATCGGCGAACTGGCCCGTGCCCCATGCAGACAACGCGCCAAAGCCGACCATGACCACAGCGGTGGAGGCGAGCAGGATCAACGTGGAGAGAAGGCTCCGGAACTTAATGACCTCAGAGTTGAGGACCCGGATAAAGGTGGGGCCGGGAAGGGACCGTCCGGTGTTGCGGGAGCCCGGCACGGCGGGGGAGGGTACCGGCTCGCGCGGAGGCATGGATTCGGTGGTCGTGGTGCTCATGAGTGACTTACCTCCGCAGCGGGCAGTGAGTGGTATTCGACGTCGTCCTTGGTCAGCTCCATATATGCCTCCTCGAGGCTGGCAACCAGGGGCGTAAGTTCATACACCATGACCTGGTTTTCCAAGGCGGTGGCTGCGATGGCCCTTGGTTCGAGGCCTGCTACTTCGAGCAGCTCCCGTTCCGGAACCTCGACGGACGCACCCCGTACGGCAAGCAGCTGATGGAGGCGGTCGGGTTGGTCGGTGCGGACACGGACCCGGGACTGGCCCTTGCCGGTAATGATGTCCCGGATGGGGGCATCCGCAATGACCCGGCCGCGGCCAATGACGATCAGATGATCTGCCGTTTGTGCCATCTCGCTCATGAGGTGGCTGGAGAGGAATACGGTGCGCCCCTGCCCGGCGAGGTACCGGACCAGATTCCGCACCCAGACCACGCCCTCAGGGTCCAGGCCGTTGACGGGTTCGTCGAGGATGAGGGTCTGCGGATCCCCCAGCAGGGCGGCAGCGATACCCAGGCGCTGGCCCATCCCCAGGGAGAACCCGCCGGCCTTCTTCCGCGCCACCGCTTCCAGTCCGGTCATCTCGATCACCTCATGCACCCGGGCTTTGGGGATGCTGTGGGTGGCTGCCATGGCCAGCAGGTGGTTGTAGGCGCTGCGGCTAGTGTGTACGGCCTTGGCATCAAGCAGGGCACCCACCTCCCGCAGCGGTGCCTTGTGCTGAGCGTAGGGCAGGCCGTTTACCCTGGCGGACCCCGACGTCGGCCGGTCCAGCCCCATGATCATGCGCATGGTGGTGGATTTTCCTGCCCCGTTGGGTCCCAGGAAGCCGGTGACTTGCCCTGCCCTGACGGTGAAACTGACACCGGCCACGGCGGTTTTGGCGCCATAGACCTTTGTCAGCCCGTTTACCTCGATCATGAATCATCCTTTGAACGGCAGCGGACGGCTGCAGACGCTGCGGGTGCGGATACCTTCCCCACGGTACCGAGGCCGCCGCCGCTTTTCGCCGCTTTCAGGGATGATTCAGGGGAGAATCAGGGTAGCCATCCACTCTGCCGGCAGCGCTACCGGCGGGGCGAGTAGTACCTCAGCGCCCTGGGCCGCACCGCGTAGGCCACTTTGCGCACGCCGGCCAGCGCTTCTCCGTCCACTGCCAGCGCCATGGGCGCCCCGCCGGCGTCGATCCCCACTTCCCTGGCTTCCCGCAGGTGCGTGATCCTGGAACTTGCCACAGTCCCCGTCAGTACGGACCACAGCAGCCGGAGCCGGGCGAACGATTCGTCAGCGGTAATCAGCCGGACGTCCAGAACCCCGTCATCCATCACGGGCCGAATCAAGGGCGCATGGTCCCGCGGATAGAAGCGGCCCCGCCCCAGGTACGCGATCCACACTTTGTGCCGGACGCCGTCCACGGTGAGCGTGATGGGGGTGCCGGCAGCGAAGGTCCGGAACATGGCCACAACGCCGGCCAACGGCTTCCCGAGTGCCGGCCGAAGGTGCTCCCGGCGCCGCACAAAATTCGGGTAAAGACCCACGCTGGAAGTGTTCAGCATGACCAGCTCCGACACCTCCGGGTTTCCGGCCAGTCCGCGCTCCGCGGTGACCACGCCGAGGTCCGCCAGGGCGGCTTCACCCTTGCTGGCGGCCTCCACCGCGTCCTTCAGGCTGCCCGTGCCGGCATCCCGCGCAAAGTGGTTCAGGGTCCCGCCTGGCAGGACCAGCAGGGGAATGGAGCGTTCGACGGCGGCAGCGGCCGCCGCGCCCACCGTCCCGTCACCGCCCCACACACCCAGGGCCAGGGTGCCTGGAAAGTCGGCAGTGGCGGCGATGCGCTGCACCAGGTCTTCGTCAGGCTGCACGGTATTTATATGCGCCTTTGGAAATACTTCCTGCAGCGCTGACGCGGTTTCCTCCTTGAAGGAACCACCCAAGGTGTTCACTACGATGCTGAGTCCCTCACCGTCCGGCAGCACAGGGGCGTTGGTCCACGCGCGCGATATCTGCGGGATGGGCGGCCGGACAGGCCACCAGTGACGGGTCACCAAGGCAGCGCCGGCACCCAGCGCCGACCCGAACAGGACATCCGAAGGCCAATGCGCGCCGGTGTGAACCCTTGAATAGGCCACACCCAGGGCGGCCGGGGCCAGGGCGGCGCCCAAAGCCGGGCGGACCAGGCCTGCCCCCACCGCGAACGCCACAGCTGACGCCGAGTGCCCCGACGGCATGGAGGAACTCTTGGGCTGCGGATGCACGAAACGGAAAACGGGCAGATGCTCGGGCAACGGGCGTGTCCGGGGGAGCAGGGTCTTGAACACCACGTTGGTGACGGCGGATGCCACGCCCTGGGCGATCAGGCCATGCAGCGCAGCCCTCCGCGTTTTTCCCGGGAAGAGCGCCATGACCGCTGCCGCTCCCATCCACAGCTTGCCTTGGTTGGCAGAGGCAGACAGGCGGCGGAAAAAGACGTCGTGATTGCCTCCGGGCAGGCTGGATACATGTCTTAAAAGGTATCTATCGAGGCTGCTGATCCACGTCCGGCCCCGTGGCCTGGTGCTTTGCATCTGATCACCCTAACCCCATCAGCTACTCCCGCTCGGCAGGCTCCTGCCCCACGGGCAGCGGCCTGGCCGCGCCGGCAAGGAGCAGCGCCACCAGGATCGGCGCCATGATTGCCAGCAGTGCGGTGTGGATGCCGGTGAGGTCCCCGAGGTAGCCGAGCAAAGGCGGGCCTGCCAGGAATGATATATACCCCAAAGTGGATACGACGGACACGCGGGCCGCGGAGTGCTTGGGGTCGTCGGAGGCCGCGGACATGCCCATCGGGAAGGCCAGGGCGGCACCCACTCCCCAGAGGGCCGCACCGATTCCGGCCCCCCAGATGTTGGATGCCAGCACGAACAGGCCCAGTCCTGCGGCGGCGGCTGCCATGCTGGCCCGAAGTACCGCCACCCGTCCGTACTTGTCGATGACCCGGCCGCCAAGGAACCGCATCGCGGTCATTGCCAGGACGAACAAGGCAAACATGAGGGCGCCGGTTGATTCGGAGGTGCCAAGCCCGTCCACGGAGGCCTTGGCTATCCAGTCGTTGCCGGCCCCTTCGGTCAGGGTGGCGCCCAGTACCACCACACCGATGAGCAGGGTCCGGCTGTCCCGCCACGCCGACGGTCCCTTAGCCGGTTTCGGCTCCCCTTCCAGGGGGGCAGTCGATATATGCGGAAGGAAGTAACGCGGCACGGTCAGTGCCACCAGCACCACCACGGCTGCGATCACCAGGAGATGCAGCGGCAGGTCCACGCCCAGGGTTGACAGACCCGCCCCCACGAGGGCGCCTACGAAAGCCCCGCCGCTGAAGGCCGCGTGGAACTGGGGCATGACGGTCCGGCGGAGCTTATGCTCCACGTCGGCCCCTTCGATGTTTTGTGCCACATCCCAGAGGCCAATACCAATGCCGAAGAAGAACAGGGACACCGCGGTCCCGGGAATGGACGTGGCCAGGAGTGACACGGCAATGCCCACTCCCGCGGCCGCCGCGAGGAGCCCGGCAAAGCGCACGGTGTTGGCCGTTCCTATCCTGCCCACCACCAGGCCGGCGGTGGGCAGCGCGAGCAGGGAGCCCACAGCCGTGCAGAGAAGCAGCGTGCCCATTTGGCCGGAGGTGATCTGCAGCGTCTGGGTGACTGAGGGGATCCTGGCGGCCCAACTGGCAAAAACAAGTCCGTTGATTCCGAAAACCACGAAGGTGGCCACGGCGGCGGCCTTCAATCCTGCCTGCTGTTCCGTACCGGTATTGGTGCTCATACGCTCACTACTTCCACTGAGTATTTTTCGAGTTCGGCTTTGTCCTGTGCGCTGAATTTTCGGTCCGTGACGATGACGTCCACCCGGGCCAGGGCGGCAACGACCACACGGGCATGGGCCTGCCACTTCGCGGCTGAGGCGGCCACCACCACACGTCCTGCTGATTCCAGGCCGGCTGTCTTGACTGCTGCATCTTCAAGATCGTGGGCAAGGAGGCCATCCTTGAAGTCCACGGCACAGGGCGTGAGCACTGCGGTATCAAAGCGCAGCGACCTGATATTGGACTCGGCCAAGGGTCCGCGGAAACAGAGTTCGCCGGGTACCACGCTGCCCCCGGGCAACAGCAGCGCCGGGCGTGAGCCCTCGGCACCGTCCCCTTCAGCCGCCGCGTTGAGGGCCTGGAGCGACATGGGCATCAGCGTCAGCTCCCTGCCTGCCACGGCCCGCGCCACCGCGGTGGCGGTGCTTCCGCTGTCGAGCCAGACGTGTTCGCGGTCGGCCAGGAGGCCGGCGACGGCAGCCGCAATCCGCTTCTTGCCGTCCCGTTCCTCCAGCTCCCGCTGTCCGTACCCAGGGTTTTGCCCCTGCCCTATCAAACTCCTGGCCCCGCCGTGGACCCTTCGAAGCACACCGTGGCCGGCGAGTACCTCCAGGTCGCGGCGGATGGTGGCACCGGAAGCGCCGCACGCCTGCATCAGCTCTTCGACGCTCACCTCTGGCCGGTGCCGCAGGACGTCGGCAATGGTCCGGTGCCGCTCATCCGTCTTCATGATCAAATGCTATCAACTCTTGATCATTTGATCACGGAGGATGGACACCTCAGCGAATACGCTCTACCCGTTGTTCGTCCCACACCGGTTCCGCCGACTCGTACACTTTTCCGTCCGAGCCGAACACCAGGAACCGGTCGAAGGTCCGGGCGAACCAGCGGTCGTGGGTGACCGCGAGGACCGTCCCCTCGAAGTGGTCGATGGCGCGCTCCAGGGCTTCGGCTGAATGCAGGTCCAGGTTGTCCGTGGGCTCGTCCAGCAGGAGCAGGGTGGCACCGCTGAGCTGCAGGAGCAGGATCTGGAACCGTGCCTGCTGGCCACCGGAGAGGGACTCGTACTTCTGCTCCGACTGGCCCGCAAGGCCGTAGCCATCAAGGGCGCCTGCTGCGGCCTCGCGGCCCAGCCCAGACCTGTGCTCGTCGCCGCGGTGCAGGATTTCCAGCAGGGTCTTGCCCAGCAGATCGGGGCGGACATGGGTCTGCGCGAAGAAGCCGGGCCTGATCCGCGCCCCGAGCTTCACGGTCCCTTCGTGCGGGACCTCCGCTATTTCGACGTCAGAGACCGGCAGGTGTTCGCGTTCGGGGTCGGTGCCGCCGGTGGCGAGCAGCCGGAGGAAGTGGGACTTGCCGGACCCGTTGGATCCGAGCACGCCGACGCGGTCACCAAACCACACCTCGGTGGAAAACGGCTTCATCAGCCCGGTGAGCTCCAGTCGTTCCGCCACGATGGCGCGCTTGGCGGTCCGGCCGCCCTTGAGCCGCATCTGGACATTCTGCTCAATGGGCAGCGCCTCGGGTGGCCCAACTTCAAGGAACTTTGCCAGCCGGGTCTGGGCGGCGTGGTACCGGTTGGCCATATCGGAGCGGAACGCGGCCTTGTTCTTGTACATGTTGACGAGTTCCTTGAGCTTGATGTGCTCCTCGTCCCAGCGCTTGCGCAGTTCTTCGAAGCGCGCGTTCCGGTCCGCGCGGGCCTCGACATAGGAGCCGAAGCCACCGCCGTGGATCCATGCCGCGGCTCCGTTGATTCCGGGCTCCAGGGTGACAATCCGGCCGGCAGCGTTGTTCAGCAGCTCACGGTCGTGGCTGATGAAGAAGACCGTCTTCTTTGAGTCATTCAGTTTTTCCTCCAGCCAGCGCTTGCCGGGGACGTCCAGGTAGTTGTCCGGCTCGTCCAGGAGCAGGAGGTCGTCCGGGCCGGCGAACAGTGCCTCCAGCACCAGGCGCTTTTGCTCGCCGCCGGAAAGGGTCGACGCCGGGCGGTGCTGCGCGCGGTCAAAAGGGAGTCCCAGCGCGGCCATGCAGACCTCGTCCCAGACAGTTTCGACGTCGTAGCCACCGGCATCGCCCCAGTCCACGATCGCCTGGGCATACCGCATCTGGGTGGACTCGTCGTCGTGCTCCAGCATGGCCGTCTCGGCTTCATCCACCTCGCGGGCGGCTGCCGCGAGGGCCGGGGGAGCAGCGGACACCAGGAGGTCCCGGACGGTGGAACCGTCCCGTACCTGGCCCACGAACTGGCGCATGATGCCCATGTTTCCGGAGCGCCCAATGACGCCTTCATCCGGAACCAGGTCCCCGGCGATGATCCGGAAGAGGGTTGTCTTGCCCGTTCCGTTGGGCCCGATCAGGGCGGTCTTGGTGCCGTCCGGAACCTTGAAGGTCACCCCGTTCAGGAGCTGGGTGCCGTCGGAGAGGAAGTAGTCAATGCCGGAAACGTCAATATGGGCCACGCCGTCAATCTTCCCACGCCCGTCCTTAGCCCGCGGCGGTGAGGAACTGCTTCAGGAGGGGGCCTGACGTGGTGGCGCCCAGGCCGCCGTCCTCGACGAACACGGCCACGGCCAGGTCTCCGTGGACGGCCACGATCCAGGCGTGGGTCTTGGGCGGATTTTCGGTGCCGAACTCGGCCGTTCCGGTCTTGGCGCCCACCGGAGCACCGGGGACGCTGGAAAGGAAGCCTGCATGCCCGGAGGTGACCACGGCGCGCATCATGTCGGCCAGCGCTGCCGCCTCCGCTGCGGTGATGGGCTTGTCCGACGCCGTGGAGGGCGCCTCAGCGGTGGCCGTCGCCGATGCTTCGGCTGCTGGAGCGGTGGAGCCTGCTGTGGTCCCGACGGCGGGAGCACCGTCGTCGGGATTCAGGACCAGCTGCGCCGAGACCGGGGCGCCCTTGGCCACCGATCCGGCCATGATCGCAGCGGCCAGGGGCGACAGCAGCACCTTGCCCTGCCCGATCATGGAAGCGGCGTGTTCCGTGCCCTGGGCCTGGCCGGGAACGGACCCCAGGAAGGCTTCCGCACCAAGTTTGGGCGCCTCGACCGCCACCCCCATGGACGTGGCGGCGGCTTCAAGCTGGCCCTGTGAAACCGCGTCGCGCTGTGAGATGAAGGCGGTGTTGCAGGAGTGCGCAAAGGCGTCCCGCAGTGTGACTGCGCCCAGCGAGGTTTCGGGGTAGCCTTCGGAGTTCTTGAAGGTCCGTCCGTCCACTGTGAGCGTCGGGGTGCACTGGACGGTGGAGTCCGGAGTCATTCCGTTGCGGAACATCGCCAGGGAATCCACCATCTTGAAGATGGAGCCGGGGGCGTACTGCCCCAGCATGGCCGTGTTGTAGCCGTTGCTGCCCGGCCCCGAGGCTGCGGCCAGCACGGCACCGGTGGAGGGACGGAGGGCCACGATCGCTGATGCCGGACCCACTTTTTCCAACGTGGTTTCGGCCAGCGACTGCAGCCGGGGATCGAGCGTGGTCTTCAGCGGCGTCCCTGGCTTGGGCGCCACCTGGAAAAGGACGCGCCGTGGATCCGTTCCCGCGGACTGGATCTGTTCGCGGGTCAGGTCTGCCCGCTGCGCGCGGATCACGACGGCGTCTGATCCGCGAAGCTGTTCGTCATACTGCTGCTGGAGCCCGCCGATGCCCGTGACATCACCGGGGAGCAGGGCGCCGTTTGATGCCTCAATCTGCTCCGCGGAGGCTTCACCCACCGAGCCAAGGACCGCGCGGGCAAACGTCCTGCTCGGGGCCAGGGGGATCGATGCCGGAATCCCGCGGGCGCCGGGAATGGCCTGGATCTGCTCATCGGAGATAGTGCGGCCTTCTTCACGCAGCGTGATCGCTGGAACGAAGGCCTGCGCGCCGGCCGCTTTGACCTGCTGCACATAGGCGGCCGGGTCCACCCCTACCAGTGCCGCCAGCTTGCCTGCGGACTCGGCAGGGTCTGCGGCACCCAGCTGGGGCTTGTCGATACCCACATTGACCACGGGACGGTAGGTCACCAGCGGGACGTCACCGGCACCAAGGATGTCAGCGCGCTGGGGGGACTGGGATCCCTTGGTCACGATCTCGCTGTCCGCGAGGCCGGGGGCCAGGATAGCCGGGTCCCAGACGGTGAGCCACTTGTCACCGGACTTCTTGAAGTTCGCCGAAATGGTGTATTTCCACTCGGCATCGCCGAACTTCCAGGTGTAGTTCAAGGGTGCGGAGGCTTTGTCCCCGTCCAGCGTGAGTGCGCCGGACTGGACCGCGGGCTTTTGCGGATCCAGGGCGGCGAAAACCTGGTGCAGCTGGTCGTTGGCCGCTGCGGCGTCCTTGCCTTCGAAAGCCACAGACCCTACGTCCAGCGCCGAGACCGCGCCGGCCAATTGTTGGGCCGCGGCTTCCGCCCCGGATTTTCCGTCATCGCAGGCCACCAGCGAGGTACCAAGGATGAGCCCAGCTATGGCAAGCGAAAGTTTTGTTGATTTCCCCATGGCGCCATTATCCCCCGGGCCGTCCTGCTGCGGCGCCACCCCGGGGGTGTAAACCAACCCACCGGAACCTAGGAAAGCCCCAATGCCGGAACCGGCAACTTGAAGATGTCCTTGAGGGCGTGCTTTGCCGCGTGCATCCCGGGCATGCCCGTGACCCCGGGGCCAGGAGGTGTTGACGACGAGCAGAGGTAGACACCCAGCAGCGGGGTCCGCCACGGGACGGGGGAAACCACCGGTTTCTGGACAAGCCCGCGGACGTCCATCACACCGGCGCTGAAGTCGCCACCGATGTAATTGCGGTTGTACTCAGCCAGCTCCGCCGCGGTGATGACATGTGATTCCACCACCAGGTCGCGGAAGCCCGGCGCGAACCGTTCCAATTGGGCCACCACCTGGCTGGTCATGTCCTTCGTCGAGCCGGACGGCACATGGCAGTAGGTCCACAGGACGTGCCGGCCTTCCGGTGCGCGGCTGGAGTCGAAGCGGGACGGCTGCGCCACGAGCACATACGGCCGTTCGGGGTGGCGTCCGGCACTGACCTCGTTCTCCGAACGCGCGAGTTCAGCCCGCGTGCCGCCCACATGGACCGTCCCCGCGTCGGATAGCCCGGCTGCCTGCCACGGCACCGGCCCGGAAAGGATGAAGTCCACCTTGCAGGAGCCGTTGCCGTAGCGGAAACGCTCCAGTGCCCTGCGGTAGTGGGCGGGAAGGGAGTTCCCCGCCATGTCCAGCAGCCCCCGGGGCGCCACGTCCAGCAGGGTGGTGCGG
Source organism: Arthrobacter sp. SAFR-044 (assembly GCF_051965175.1). Taxonomy (GTDB): domain Bacteria; phylum Actinomycetota; class Actinomycetes; order Actinomycetales; family Micrococcaceae; genus Arthrobacter. The sequence goes on along the minus strand of NZ_JBQCMK010000012.1, from coordinate 61,117 downwards.
GAGGCCGGAAGCTGTTCCAGCCGGTCGATCGGGGTTTCGGTGTGGATAACGCCGCCGTGGGCCCGGATGTCATCGGCAAGCGCTGCCGCTATTGCTGCCGAGCCGCCGCGGGGGATGGGCCAGCCGCCGGCGTGCCCCAGGGCGCCGAGCATGAGTCCGGCTCCGGAGGCTGCGAGGGAGGGCAAATGGGAGATTGCGTGCGCAGCCACACCGCTGAGGAGGGCCGGCGCAAGTTCGTCGCGGAACCTGGCGTTCCACAATCCGGTCCCCTGTTCCAAGGTCCGCAGTCCATAAATCCCCGCCACCAGGGGGTTCCGGGGAATCCGGAGGAGCTGGTTCTGCGTGAAGTCCATGACATCGTCGATATGCCGGACCAGCGGTTCCATAAGCCGCCGGTAGGCGGGTCCGTCCTGCCCCAGTTCCGCCGCTGTCCTGTCCAGTGATTTGTAGGCCAGCGCTGCGCGGCCGCCGTCCAGCGGCGAACCGAAGGAAACTTCCGGAGTGACCAGCTCCACCCGACGGGGCAGCTCGAAGGCACGGAAGAAAGGGGATGCAACGGCCATTGGATGCACCGCGGAGCAAACGTCATGGAAGTACCCCGGCCGCATCAGCTCCGTGGTCCGGGTGCCACCGCCGATTTTGGCTGCAGCCTCGAAGACCTCCACTGACAGTCCGGCCCGCGCCATGACCGCTGCTGCCGAAAGTCCGTTGGGACCGGAGCCTACTACCGCGACATCAGGCATGGGACCTTGCTTTCGGAGGAAGGAGCGAGGCGCCCGGCCGGAATGGATTCAACCGAAAGCGGTCCGGCGCATTCGCGAAAGGGCCGCCGTGCGGATCATCAAGATGGTGCCGGCGGATGGGGTCGTACGCGGGGTCGTAGATATCCCAGACGACCCGTGCCATGAGGTAGCCCACCGCGGCCATGTGCGCGGCTACGGCGAGGACGTAATAGGGCATGTCCAGGTTGTGCTGGGAGGAACCTGCGCTGGTCACCTGACCAAGGTACATCCAGATCGCAGCCCAATGCAGGGCTTCGATGCCCTGCCACACCAGGAAGTCCCGCCACCGCGGCCTGGCAAGGGCCAGCAGCGGAATGAGCCACACGACGTACTGCGGCGAATAGACCTTGCTGGTCAGGATGAAGGCAGCCACAACCAGGAATGCGAGTTGTGCCAGCCGTGGGCGGCGGCGTGCCGTCAGGGTAACAGCGGCAATCCCGCCGCAGGCCAGCACAAAGAGTCCCGCGGACAGAACGCTGACGCCTTCGGCACCAAGCCCGGACCAGCCCAGCCTGTCAGCCACAAGGTTGTAGGCGAACCAGGCTGAGCTGTGACCGGCACCCCGATCGGCGCTGTACTGGAAGAAATACGCCCAACCCGATGGGTTGGCGACAGCGAAGGGCAGATTGACCACCAGCCACGTGGCAGTCGCGCTGCCGGCGGTTACCAGCAGCGGGCGCCATCTTCCGGTGCGCACCGCAAGCAGCAGGATGGCCCCCAGCACCAGGAGCGGATACACCTTGGTGGCTGTTGCCAGGCCGATCATCACTCCGGCGGGAACGAGGCGCTGCCGGGCAAAGAAGTACATCCCCAACGCAAGCAGGCACGCAGCCCAAAGGTCCCAGTTGATGGTTCCGGCCAGCACGATTCCCGGCGCCACCGCCACCATGGCGGCGTCCCAGGGACGGCGGCCTGGCATACGGGCAACCACCACCACGGTGAGCATCGCCACGGCAGCCAACAGCACGGCGTTGATGTCGAAGTAGGCCAGCGCCTGGGCGTTAACATCCCCACCTGGCACCAGCCATGCCGTCAGCCCCGCGATTAAACCGATGAGCACCGGGTATTCAAACTGGCTGCCGCTGCCCAGGATGGGAAAGATTCCGGCCGCCATGCCGCGGTTCCGGAACAGCTCCGGGAAGTCCGAGTAGCAGGTGGCATAGAACTGTGTGGGCGTCGCCCACCCGTTGGCCCTGCAGTAGCCCTTGAGCAGGATCCCCAGCAGGGCTGCCAGTGCCGTGAGGGCAATGAGTACCCGCTCCACGGTGAAGATGCCCGATGTGACCGCACCGGGATCAGCCCTGGTCCCCAGCGGACCGCCGATCACCTCGGTGAAATTCCGCAGCAGGGAATCACTGCGGCTGGGCACCACGATGCGGGGCCGTCGTGAATCCTCCGGCGGCTGGGTCTCGTGCATGGGATCGAGCTTACAGCCGGCCCCTTCCCCCAGGTTCGGGGCCGCCTGTCAGCGCAGTCCGCCCAACTGTTGGTGCATCAGCACGAACACGTCGTTCCGGTGCTGCTCCAGCAGGGCACTGTTCAGGGAACTGCGGCGCTGCAGAGGCCGGGACAGGAGAACCAGGATTCGTCGTATCAAGGGAACCACCTCCTTTCTTTGATAATCAGGAATGAAAAAGGGCACCGTAAATCAGCACCGTTGTCGGGCGCAAAAGGGCATGCTAAAGCGGTGCGGGAATTCCAAAAAGGAAATCAGTGAATTAAGTCAGCGCAATTAAACAGGGCCGGCTACAAAACAAGCTGTTGGGGAACTGTAAAAGCCAAATGCCAGGTTCTCCGAGGAGGACCGTTCGAAGGCAGGGCACGGGCTACGCCAAGAGCTGTTTCACGGAGTCAGCGGGGAATCGCAGCGGTCCGCAGTCGGTAGGAGCTGGGCGGATACCGCAGCGGCAGTCCTGGCAGGGAAGGCCGGTGCGGGCTAGCGTCGCCGCAGCTGGACCGGGAGGGTGACAGGCCCACCCGTGCCGGCATTGACCGGGGCAACGCGTGCGGAATCAGCAAAGGCCGGGAACGCATTGATGCGGGCATTCCATTCGCCAGTCAAAGTCATCATTATCCCAACCTCCTTTTCTGCTGTCCGCTGCGTGGATTGCAATGCGGTCTGGAGCCCAAGTGGATCACCGTGGGGTCAGGAATAAAAGTACCGCAGGATTCCGTAAATTACCAGCAATTTACCGGGAAAAAGTAAAACTTCCCGAAAAGTAACGTTTACAGGCCCCAGCGGACAATTGCAGGAGTCTTCTTATCCCATCCCAGGGTGCAGACCTTCGCCGTCCCCAGGACAAAGTGCCGCCCTTCCGTGGGCGGCAATTCCAGCCAGCGGGCGGTCAGGATCCGGGAGAAATGCCCATGCGCCACGATCAGCACGTTGTCCATCCCGGATTCCAAAATCCGGCCGATGATCTTGTCCGCCCTGGCGGCGACCTCATCCAGCGTTTCACCGTTGGGCACGCCGTGGGTCCAGATCAGGTAGTCGGGGTTGTCCTTGCGGATCAGGTCGGAGCTGATGCCTTCGTAGTCGCCGTAGTTCCACTCCACTGCAAGCGGCTCGTGCCGGGCATCGGGGAAACCTGCCAGTTCGGCTGTCCGCCGCGCACGCCGCAGCGGGGAGGTGAGCACCAGGTCGAAATCGACACCGTCCAGCACCTTGCGGGCCTCCACGGCCTGCTGCTCACCTTCCACGGTCAAAGGAAGGTCGGTGAGCCCGGTGTACTGTCCGCTCTTGGACCATTCGGTCTCACCGTGGCGAAGGATCCAGAGCTGGGGGCGCGGGGCAAGGGCGGGATTGGTCACTTGGACTCCTCAACGGGTGAAGGTTCGACGACGGCGGGAGGGGCTTCGGCCCCAGGTCCGGCAGGTGCTGATTCAGGCTGTTCGGCCCACCAGCGGAGCAGGCGCGCCTCCGCTTCTTCGGCGGGCAGCGGGCCGTGTTCCATCCGCTCATTAAGGAGGAACTTGTAGGCGCGCCCCACAACAGGTCCGGGTTTAAGGTCCAGCAGGGCCATGATCCGCGCGCCGTCCAGATCCGGGCGCACCGCGTCCAGGGACTCCTGTTCACGCAGGACGGCAATCCGTGACTCAAGGTCGTCGTAGGCGAAGGCCAGTCGTTCGGCCTTCCGCTGATTCCTGGTGGTGACGTCCGAGCGCGTCAGCCGGTGCAGCCGCTCCAGCAGCGGCCCGGCGTCCGTGACGTAGCGCCGGACGGCGGAGTCACTCCAGCCGGCGTCGCCGTAGCCGTAGAAGCGCATATGGAGCTCCACCAGCCTTGATACGGCCTTGGTGGTGTCATTGTCGAACCGCAATGCCTTCATGCGCTTGCTGGTGAGCTTGGCACCCACCATGTCGTGGTGGCGGAAGCTCACCGCGCCGCCCGGTTCAAAACGGCGCGTAGCCGGCTTCCCGACGTCGTGCATTAATGCCGCAAAGCGCAACACGAAGTCCGGCCCGGGAACGGGGCCCTCCGCGTCCGTTTCCAGCTCCGCGGCCTGTTCCAGGACCTGCAGGGAGTGCTGGTAGACGTCCTTGTGACGGTGGTGCTCGTCGGACTCGAGGCGGAGGGCGGACACCTCGGGCAGCACGTGCTCGGCCAGTCCCGTGTCCACCAGGAGGTCAATACCTGTCCGCGGCCGGGCCCCGCAGACCAGCTTGACCAGTTCATCCCGCACCCGCTCCGCGGAGATGATCTTGATCCGGTCGGCCATGTTGGTCATGGCATCCCGGACATCATCGCGGACGGAAACGCCCAGCTGGGCGGCGAACCGGGCCGCCCGCATCATCCGCAACGGATCATCAGAGAAGGAAGCCTCGGGGGCGCCCGGCGTGGCCAGCACGGACGCGTGGAGGTCACGCACGCCGCCAAAGGGATCCACCAGCTCCATGGAAGGCAGCTTCAGCGCCATGGCATTGATGGTGAAGTCGCGGCGCAGCAGGTCATCGGTCAACGAGGAGCCAAATGCCACTACCGGCTTGCGGGAGTCCGGATCGTAGGCCTCGGCCCGGTACGTGGTGATTTCGATCTGGAAACCGGCCTTGCGCATGCCGATGGTGCCGAACGCCCGGCCGATCTCCCAAAAGTTGTCCGCCCACTTCTTGATCAGCGCCACGGTCTGGTCCGGCGTGGCGTCAGTGGTGAAGTCCAGGTCGGGGGAGGTCCGGCCCAGGAACAGGTCACGCACGGGACCGCCCACCAGGGACAACTCGTGGCCGGCGTCCACGAAGCGCTGCCCGAGCTCCAGGACCACCGGGGGCACCTTGAAGTCGACAGTGTGGGAATCAATCTTGTGATGTGCGTGCGCCATAGTTCCTTAAGCTTGGCAGAAACCAGCGGCTTGGCAGTCCAAAAAAGCGTCACGATCCGCGCTGATTCGCGATCCCCTCCGGAAAGTACGTCATATCCCGTCCATGTTGCTGTCATGTTCCGGTCATCACCGGAGGGCAACAGTCGTTAGAGTGGACTCCATGGCCCATCCAGTACCGAGCGCTCCAGGCAGGAGGACAAACGCACCATTGCCGTCGGCAATCGGTGCGCACGTTGCCCCTGCCCAGCAGTCGGCACCGGCATCGCTGCCTACGGTTGAGGAAGTCTCGGCCGGTGGCGTGGTGGTGGACACGTCCGACGCCGAATTGAGGGTGGCGATTATCGCCCGCCTTAACAGGGGTGGCCGCCTCGAGTGGTGCCTGCCCAAGGGCCATCCGGAGGGCAAGGAAAACAACGAAGAGGCCGCGGTCCGGGAGATTGCCGAGGAAACCGGCATCGAGGGCACCATCCTGGCTCCGCTGGGCAGCATCGACTACTGGTTCACCGTCAGCGGCCACCGGGTCCACAAGACCGTGCACCATTACCTCCTTCGTGCCACAGGCGGCGAGCTGACGATCGAGAACGATCCGGACCAGGAAGCCGTGGACGTGGCCTGGGTACCCATCCAGGAACTGGCCCGGAAGCTGTCCTTCCCCAACGAACGCCGCATCGCCGACCTCGCCCGCGAGGTCCTGCCCGGGCACCTTTAAGCCCGGACGCCGCCGTCGCCATTGCGGTGTTAAGTGCCCGCGGGTGAGACGATGAAGTCGATGTCAGCTACCAACTTTCCTTCCGACCGGTCCGGCCGGCCCGATGACGCCGCGCCCGACGGCGTACCCCCTGAGCCGGCGGCCCCGGACCTTGCGGAGCCTGCAGCGGCGGGCGTCAGCGAGACCCGTTCCAGCGCCATCATGGCTGCCGGGACGCTCGTTTCACGTTTCCTGGGCTTCGGCAAGACCTGGATGCTCGGCACCGCCCTGGGCCTCGGTTCAACGGTCAATGACACCTTCATCAATGCCAACAACCTGCCCAACCTGATCTTCCTGCTGGTGGCCGGCGGCGTGTTCAATGCAGTGCTGGTCCCGCAGATCATCAAGGCCAGCAAGGCTCCGGACAGGGGAGCGGACTACATCAGCCGGCTGCTGACGCTGGCTGTCCTGCTCCTCCTCGGGCTGACAGCGCTGGTTACCCTGGCGGCGCCGGGGGTTATCGAACTGACCACGCAGGGGTACTCGCCACAGCAGAAGGCGCTGGCGGTGACGTTCGCGTTCTGGTGCCTGCCACAGATCTTCTTCTACGGCCTCTACGCCCTGCTCACCCAGGTCCTGAACGCCAACGGCGCGTTCGGCCCTGCCATGTGGGCACCCATCCTGAACAACGTGGTGGCTATCGCCGGCCTGGGGATGTTCATTTGGATCTTCGGCACCAACGAGTTCAGTCCCCACACCCTGGACAACTGGGGTTCCACGCAGACGCTGCTGATCGCAGGGTTCTCCACCATTGGCGTGCTGTCGCAGACGGCCATCCTGCTGGTGCCGGTCTTCCGGCTGAAGCTGGGACTCCGGCCGCGGTTCGGCTGGCGGGGAGTGGGACTCGGCCACGCAGCCAGGCTGAGCGTGTGGACGCTCCTGACGGCCGCCGTCGGGCAGTTGGCTTTCCTGTACGTCATGCGCATCGCCACTATCCCCGGCGCTGAGCGCATCCGGCTGCAGGAGGCGGGGGACCCTTCCGCCTCCACCCTTCCGGGCAACGCCGTCCTTGAGGTGGCCAGCCAGCTGTACCTCCTGCCGCACTCGATCATCGCCCTCTCCCTTGCCACGGTGCTGTTCAACCGCATGACCCGCGCCTCACAGGAGGGCAATCGTGCGGAACTGCGGGATGCTCTCTCTCACGGTCTCCGGACCATGGCTGTGGCCACCGTCTTTGGAGCGCTGGCGCTGTTCGCCCTGGCAGGTCCGCTGGGCATGTTCTTCTCGGGCGGCCTCCGCCAGGACGGCGTCATGCTCGCCCAGACGCTGACCATCCTGGCCCTCAGCACGCCGTTCATGAGTGCCAATTTCATGATGTCCCGCGTTTTCTACGCCAACGAGGACGCCCGCACCCCGTTCTACGTGCAGCTGCTCCTTGCAGTGGTGTACGTGGCGGGCGCCTTTGCCATCCAGTTCCTGCCGGTGGGCCAGATCATCTACGCCATCGCCGTCCTCTACATGGCAGGCAACATTCTCTCCGTGGTCATCAGCGCGTTCTTCCTGCGCCGCATGCTGGGCAGCCTCGATGGGCCGCGCATCGCCAACTCCTACATCCGCATGGGGTACGCGGCCTTGGGCTCGGCCATTGCCGGTGCCGGCGCGCTCTGGCTGATGGGCAGCTACAACCCCGACGGGTTCGCATGGAGCGGGCGACTCCAGGCGCTGGTGACGGTGGCCGTGGCAGGGCCGGTCATGCTGGCCGTCTACTTCCTGCTGCTCAGGCTGTTCCGGGTCTCTGAGCTGAGCGATATGCTGCGGCCCCTGTTGGGACGGTTTGGCCGGGGCGGCCCGGCCCCTGCTCCTGAAGCCGGGGACGCGCCGTCGTCCGCTCCTGCCGGCGGAACTTCCGGCCAGGGTCAGCGTCCGGAGCGGGCCACCACGTCGGTGGACACCGGCCTCATCCCACGGATTTCAGGCGAGTTCGACGCCGTCTCCTTCCGTGCGGGCCCGGATCCGGAGCGTGGGGCCCGCCGCCAGGAAAAGTACGACGACGGGGCGCGGCAAGGTGCCGAGGAAGCCTACCTGCCGGGCGAGGACCAGCCCGGCACGGCCCGCGGCGGCCTGCTCAGCGACCAGATTCCGCTCCCCGGCCGCCGGACCTACCAGGGCAAAGCCGGTGAGAACCCGTATTTCAGCAGCCGGCGCAAGCGCAAAAAGTAACCCAGGTGCGCCCCCGCGGCCGTCTTCTCCGCGGCCGTCCGGGGCGGATCGGCTAGGATCGAACAGGTACAGGGGTAGTTGCATTCAGGGCAGGCCGTGCGCGGGCACCTGAAGGGCGGTTGCGTTATCGAGGCCGGCAATCCCGGACAGTCTAGGAGGAACACGTGTCCAACCCGATCGATGTCGGATCAGTACTGGGCGGCCGCTACAAGGTCACCGCCACAGTGCTGGCCTCGCACGACCACGATCTGGTGCTGGATGGTGTGGACCAGGTCCTCAACCGCCCGGTCAGCATCCTGGTTGCCGGACCGGAAAACACGGAACAGGTTGCGCAAAGCGCCCGCGAAGTGGCCACCGGCGAACGTCCCGGAACCGTGCAGGTCCTGGACCTTGGCGTCACCGAGGACGCCACCTACCTCATCACCAACCACACGTCCGCCGCCGACCTCCTGGACCTGGTGGTGGCCCCCAACCCGCCATACGTGGAGCCGTTCTTCACGGACACCCTGGGCAGTGAAATCTTCGGACAGGCGCGGTCACACGAGCCCGAACCGTACGACGAAGAAGACCACGTCGAAGCAGGCTACATCAGCTACGCCGATTCGCACCCCAACCAGGTTGATCCCTACCGTTCAGCTCCTGAGCGGTCAGCTCCCGCCGTTCCGCCCCGGCCGCCGGTCCGTCCCGCTTCCAGTCAGCCCACGCCGAGGGGCCGCGCCGGAGCAGCTGCCGCCGGTGTTGCCGGTGTTGCCGGTGCAGCCGCCACTGCCAAGACGGGGACGGGTGCCTCCCGGATGGACCCCGACGCCACTGCCGCCCAGCCCGTGGCACATGATGCCGTAACCGCGCCGGGCCGCGCAGTCTCCGCAGAGGCGGACACTGGTCCGAACGCTACAGCTGCCCAGGCCAACACTTCGTCAGTCACCCAGCCTTCCGCTGAAGAACGTAAGCCGAAGGTCTCCCTGTGGTCCAACGACGACTACGCCCAGCCGGGGGACCAGGACCACCACGAAGACACGGATCACGCCCCGCAGGAGCCTCGTCCTGTCAAGAGCAAATCCGCGCTCTTTGCCCGCACGGCAGCGCCCGCTACCGCCGGCGTCTCCTTTGCTGACCGAGACGACTACGACGATGACCGCGACGCATCCGAAAGCCAGCCGCGATCCATGCGCTGGCTGGTCGGGGGTCTGCTCGCTGTTGTCCTGATCGCCGGCCTCATCTTCGCCGTAACCAACCTCGGAAGCCTCTTCACGTCAGAACCGCAGGCCAAGCCCACGGCCGCGCCCGTTACCACCGGTGCTCCGCAAAACTCTGCACCGGCAACGCAAGCAGCCCCATCGGCGCCCCCGGTTGTTCCTCCGGCCATCGAGAGCGTCAGCCGGCAGGGGAATTTCGACTTCGCCGCCACGTTCGACGGCGACCTGATCAAGGCGTATGACGGTAACGCGGCCAGCTACTGGTCCGACATGGAATTCGCAACGGAGAACTGGGGCGGTTTGGCTCCCCAGGGGGTCCCGTTGGTTGTGAAGTTGAAGGGCACTTCCACCATCTCATCCATCACCCTCTCCCAGCTCGGTGGATCGGGCGGCAACATCACCGTTTACACCAACGACCGGCCCTCCATGGACGGAGCGAAGCCAGTGGGAACCAACAGCTTCACGTCCACTGACCTGAACATGCCCCTTCCGGAACCCGTTCAGGCACAGTACGTGATCGTCTCCATCAATTCGCTCCCCAAGCTGGCGGCCCCCAAGACCCGTTACGGCTACGGCCTCCGGCTCGCTGAAATCAAGGTCCAGTAGCGCTTAGGCATCACGGCGGCCCGGCTGCTGTAATCCATCCTGCAGCAGCAGGGACTGTAGTCTGGGAAAAGCGCCCTGATACGGCGGGACCTTTGTCTTCCGCTGTGCTTTACGTCGTCCGGGCGCTGGAATATTCAGCACTCGGACACAGTTGTGCCATGTGGCCGGCCTCCACGGGGAGGCGAGTCGAACAAGGAAGAGGTTCACGGTCCAGTGACCATCGAAGAGAAGACGGCGTCGGACGTTCGCGACGTCATTATTGTGGGCTCAGGCCCGGCGGGCTACACAGCAGCTGTCTATACCGCCAGGGCAGACCTTAAGCCTCTGCTGCTGGCTGGTTCGGTGACCGCCGGCGGGGAATTGATGAACACCACGGACGTGGAGAACTATCCCGGTTTCCCAGAGGGAATCATGGGACCGGACCTGATGGAAAACTTCGAGAAGCAGGCCGCACGATTCGGGACTGAAATCCAGTTTGAGGATGTGACCGCGCTTGAGCTCGATGGGCCCGTGAAGACGGTTACCATCGCCACGGGGGAGACCTTCAAGGCAAAGGCAATCATTCTCTCCACCGGCTCCGCCTATCGTGAACTGGGCCTCCCCAACGAAAAGCGGCTCTCTGGGCACGGTGTGAGCTGGTGCGCAACCTGCGACGGTTTCTTTTTCAAGGATCAGGACATCGCAGTCATCGGTGGCGGCGACTCCGCCATGGAAGAGGCCCTGTTCCTTACCAAGTTCGCGAAATCGGTAACGGTTGTTCATCGCCGTGACTCGCTGAAGGCCTCCAAGATCATGGCCGACCGGGCGCTTGCCCATGAAAAGATCAATTTTGTCTGGAACAGCACCGTAGACGACGTCCTGGGAACGGACAAAGTCACGGGTCTGCGGTTGAAGAATCTGTTGGACGGCTCAGTGTCCGATCTTGCCGTTACGGGAGTTTTTGTCGCTATCGGTAATGATCCCCGCACCGACCTGGTTGAGGGTGTCCTGGATCTGACGCCTGAAGGAACCATCGCGGTGGAGGGGAGGAGCTCCCGGACCAGCCTCCCGGGTGTGTTCGCCGCCGGCGACGTTGTGGATCCCACCTACCGGCAAGCCATCACTGCCTCGGGTTCCGGATGCGTTGCGGCTATCGATGTTGAACACTATCTGGCAGACCTGCCTGCATAATCTGCCCCACTGTTATTCGAAGAGAAAGATTAGGTTATGAGCAACGCTAAAGATGTAACTGACTCGAGTTTCGGCTCCGACGTCCTCTCCGCCGATAAGCCGGTAATCGTAGACTTCTGGGCAGAATGGTGCGGCCCCTGCCGCAAGCTGGGACCTATCCTGGATGAAATTGCAGTCGAGTACGGTGAGAAGGTGGACGTCGTCAAGGTAAACGTTGATGACAACCCCGCTATTGCTGCCCAGTATGGAATCACCTCCATTCCTGCGGTCTATCTCTTCCAGGGCGGCGAGGTGAAGAGCACTGTCATAGGCGCCAAGCCGAAACAGTTCTTCGAAAAGGAATTTTCTGACGTCTTGTCCTGATGCCTGCATCCCTCAGATGTTTAGTGGGGGATTGCCCGCGCAGAGATAGCGCTTGAAGTGGCCATCGCCTACCGGCGGTGGCCACTTTTTATTGTGTTGGCCCCCTGGTTGCTGGGCGACCACGTGCCGGAGACCGCATCAGCGCCCCTGTCCGTCATACGACGTGTTTCACGTGAAACGTTCCCAGTGGGCTAGTCAGGCGACAACTGGGCGTCCCTGAACCCGCACTTCAGTAACCGCCCTCGATCACGGTACACCCACGACTACTGCAGAGACACCGCGCAATGGAGACGCGTCGTCCGGGAATAAGCGTCCTCGTGTTGAGTCTCCTGCCTGCTTCATCTCTTCAACCCACCACTGCTGTCGCCCTGATGCTGGCAGGCGTCCCACGGACTATCTAGGCAGAGGGCGACAGGGGATAGAAACGCGCATACCCCGCCGGATCCCTTCAGAGACTCCGGGGAGTCCGTCGAGGTCCCGGCCTCCCCAAATCGGGGTGGAGCAGCCTGCGAGTCCTGATCGGCATGCGTCTTGGGAGGATGTTTCACGTGAAACGAGGCAGCATCTCTTTGTCCTCTAAGCTGCATCCCCTTACCGGGGTCAGTCTCCATACTTGCAGATTGAATCTCCACTATGATGCGAGGATTGGTCGCCTGTGCGTGGTGCGCGGCAGCGTACACCACTTCAGGCTCCCCAGATGCCTTCAAACTTACTAGTCACGAACACTATTCGAGTATCCTTTTGCGCAGGACCTACCAGTAGCAGCGGCGACGTCAGCTATCCACTACATTGAGACGCAGTATCCGTCTTGCAGCGGCCGCACGACCAGGGGAAGGCGATTGCAGTCGTGGATCGACACGAACGACAACGCTCGCGATAACCCGGAATACGCGACCAACCCGGCGCGCCCGGTCGAAATCTGCCGTCTCCGTCATCGCGTAGCTTCTCGGTCCGCGCTGCGCTGAACACCAAGCGTTGTTTGCCACTCAGCCACTAGGGCTCCGACGTGCTCATGCCCGGGAGAGTGGTGACACCGACACCAGCCAGCAGACGCGGGATCTGGTCTGAAGACCATAAGAACACTAGTGGTAGCTCCCCGCGGACGACGTACATCCAAGGTGCCATACCGCTTGGGGCCGATTCGCTGGGCACGGCCATTGGTATCCGATGGGCTGGGCCCGGATCCGCACGGCGAGCAGCAAGAGGGTGGGCAGCTGCGCGTCCGCAGTCACGGATGGACTGACAGCCTAGGTGCCATTGCGTCCCGGTCAGCGCAGGACGGGGAACTCGTTAGACTAAGCCTTTGGCTCGGGCACCATCCGGGTTTCCGCGGCCTCCCGCTGATTCAAGGACCGGTGAAACATCGGCGAATGATGATTGCGGGTTGTTCATTCACGTCCGCGATCCCCATCCAACGACCCGCACGCAACCCCGGTTCACTTGGAAGGCCGCACTCTGTTGCGCCGGTGCTTCACGTGAAACAATGGCGCCACCGGGGGACAAGTCCTGTTCACTCAGGCGCACTCCGGCCACTAACAGGACAATGTTTCACGTGAAACGTTCATGCGACACAGGACCGCGGCGAGGTGCAGGCGTAGACCCCAGGGAATAGGCAGGCGGGGGCATACCCATGCACTCATCGCCCACGATATGCACATTCTCCTTTAGGGATGTGCGACCCGCTAGACGATGATCGAGCCCCAGCCTTGAAGGAGGGCGTAGGAATATACCGCTAAACGGTTGACCGATCATGCGGCCTGCGCGAACAGCGGCGGTAGCAAAGGTCAGGCATGCATCCACGTGGCGGCCCAGGGGCCAGGCATCAGTCCATCACCGCGTGAGATCCACGCCATCGACTGAGGCCCCGCATCGTACGAGACTGCAGTAGGAGATGCTACCTTCCCGGCGGGTGCTGGCAGTCAGCTCAGTAGACCCGCACGGATATCGATGGTAGCCGGTCGCCCTGGGCTTATCGCACGCCAGGTGGCATTCTCTGAAGTGTCGTGCCCTGCATCTTGAAGGGTCCAGCGGCACAGCGCCCGACTGCGCGACGAGAACGGGCGAGGTCTAGCAGGAAGGCGTAGTCTCAGGGGGCAGAGGTCTGCCCGCCATGGTGATCTTGTCCACACGATTATCCACAGCTACACGGTGGGCTAATCCACAAGTTTATCCACAGCCCCCAAGGTGGGAGGCGGGCCGCGCTGTATAGGCTATCTTGCTATGAAATTGAGGACGGTCCTGGGCAGGCCTTCCTGTTCCTATGGGCAACATGGGACCAGTGCCAGCACTTCCCAGCGAATCGCGATTTTCAAGCCCGATTATTACCCTCTTTGGTTGTAAACTCAGTCTAGCTTCCACTACGAGTGCATGCGGCGCCAGCTGTTTCACGTGAAACAATGCTAGCGCCTCACGTCATCCGTCTCGGGTATCGGGACATATCCGGACGGTCGGCCGCTGGGTGGCCGGAGGAACCGGTAGGGGACTGCAGATGTGTCCCATTTATCCCCATGGTTATCCACAGGGATATCCACGGCCGGTCTCTCTGTTGATACCCCGCCACAGTGGCAGCGGGGCAGTACTGCGAAGCCGTAACTCGAAGGACGGTGACCGCAGCTCCGCCGCAACACTGGTAGGTCGCCAGAGGCCAGCCTCAGGACCAGGAGCGGACCCACCCCAACAACGGCATTCACGGTCCGCGCGGGCATGCGGAACAAAGAGATGCGGATTTTTCCCGGGGGGCGGATTTTTCCCGGGGGGCGGATTTTTCCCGGGGGACGGGCGCTTCAAATGGACTTCCTCAAGTCGTCATTCGGCTGCCGGGTACTTAGCTCCATGATGCTGGTAGCGACTGCCCCTGGACTTGGTCAAGCCAGAGGGGCACTGCGGGAACGCGTCGAACTCACTGTAGCGCAAAGGCCCATCCGTGACCGATGGGTAGCGGCGGACGTGGGGCCGCCATCTACATGCGGTTAATGAGAGGTAAACGAAATTGCACAGTTAACTATGTTCCGCCACGGTCGGCCCCATCGTCAGCTCGAGTACGTCGAAGGCGGTGGCTGGTGAGCCCACCTCACATGACCCTGCGGGCGCAGTCACAGCTCTGCCCAGCACTTTTTTCTGAACAGATCCTCGCACCGTCCTCCATGTGCGTAGCAGCGTTGGTCCGCCTACGTGGGGTCCAGGGACAATGCGGGCACCGCACGTGCAACTGAGTCGTCTTCCGCCAACCAAGGTCTGCTTAGGAAGATACGGACGGGTCAGGCGCCGGCACCGGTAGCCCTGGTCGACGCCGTGGGCGTACACGTTGTTTCACGTGAAACGCCGCGTCGATGGACGGTCTGGGATGAACGCAATTGCCCCATTCCCTCGCCACCCCCGGCTTCCCTTGCTCACCGGCTTTGTCTCATAGGATGAGTACCCGCTGCACGTCAGGACTTAGCTTTCCCGCACGATGAATTTGAACGCGTCTTGCTGGATGCCGCCCAACTCGTTAGCTGGATGAAGACGGCGGCCTTGCGTCCAGGTAGCCCGCAAAGCAGGTGAGGGGACCTTCGCGGTGGCGCCAACCTTGTTTCACGTGAAACACGGCAGCGCGTTTTCGCTGTCAATTCCGTCGGCACGTGCTGCAATCCGTGACCGACTATATTCACATAGAGGTACCCGGTCCTCCGTTGAGTCCCGACAGTCTCCTCTTCTAAACCTCCGTATACACAATGTTCGTCAGCAGACGATGAGTCACCCTAGTGGAAAGGCAGGGCGCAAGGGGTAGCGAAGCTAGTATCGCCGTGGTCTATGCTGCATCAGGGCTGGGGAGGCCGCGAACAGCTCATAGGATGCGAGTCCTGATCCGAGCCCCACCTGGGCGAGCACCACGGGGGCCAGCCGAAAAGCCCTTCAACGGATCCTTGGCAACCTTACCGTCAAAGCTGAAAGAGACGGCTAGGTTGGAATACTGGTCTTGTTCGCGCGTTTCTGGATGAAGCACATTTTGGGCGGCAGCCTAAGGCGTCAATGGCACGGGTTTCCGACCAACCACATGTAGAGCAGCGGCCACGGGCAGCTGTCACGCCCATTCACGGCCCCCAAGTAGGCGGCACATGCGCCGCGGTGGTGGCGTGCGCGTGGAGCTTCAAGAACGCGTGGAGTAACCTCTTCCTCGGGCCAAGAGGTGCTGCGATTCTGACGCGGAGACCATTAAAACGGCCACCACGTTGATTCACTGGCGGCTCATTCAGTGCAATGACGGATGTCGCCAGTAATCCAAGCACGGAATGCAAGACGTGTTTCACGTGAAACGTCGCAGCCGGGTAAGGGATCGAAAGGAGTTACCCTGTTCACTGGGCCAGCGTCACACCGCGGATCAGCAATCACCACGTAGGTTTAGCCAAGTCCTATCCTCGTTGAGCTGAAGCTCGGCTGTACTGCGGGAGCGGAGGCGCCAGTAGGCTAGTCACAAAAAGATCGAGGTATCCCGTTCAGGCAGACATCGAGGTATCCCGTTCAGGCAGACTGGGCAGCAATCGCCCTAGTACGTTGCAGCAAGCGTCGGCGCCGTCCAGATCGGGTTATGAAAGCAGTGCTACAAGGGAGGCACGGAAGCACCATCACGTGCGGGACATAAAGGGAAAGTGCAGGCGAGGCGCCAATCGAGCCAGTCTCGCGGTCGCTTATATTCATTGATCTGAGGTCCGCGAGGCACTACGCAAAACAGAAACAAAAAAGGCCCGGTCCACAACGGACCGGGCCTCTTCTGGACTCAATTATTGGAACCGGGAGCCAAAACGTCCATAATCCGGTTCAGGTCCTCAACGCTGGCAAATTCGATGCTGACTTTGCCTTTCCTGACACCCAGGGAGATCTTGACGTTGGTGTCCAAGCGATCTGAGAGCGAAGAGGCAAGGTAATCCAGTCGTTCATGCCTGGCCCCAGGACGCGGAATGTTGTTCTTGACCGGCTTGGCAGGATCCTGGTACAGGGTCACTGCTTCCTCTGTTGCCCGAACAGACATCCCTTCGGCAACGATTTTCTGGGCGAGGCGCTCCATGGCGGCCGCGTCAGGCAGCGAGAGAAGGGCCCTGGCGTGGCCAGCGGACAGCACACCGGCGGCTACGCGGCGCTGAACCAGCGGTGGCAGCTTCAGGAGACGCAGGGTGTTGGAGACTTGGGGCCGGGAGCGACCGATACGGTCCGCCAGCTGCTCGTGGGTGGTACCGAAGTCCTCCAGGAGTTGCTGGTAAGCCGCAGCCTCTTCCAGGGGGTTCAGCTGGCTGCGATGGAGGTTCTCGAGCAGGGCGTCCCGCAGAAGGTCGTCATCGGTGGTGTCCCGGATGATCGCGGGGATGGTTTCCAGCCCTGCTGCCTGCACTGCGCGCCAGCGGCGTTCACCCATGACAAGTTCGTAGGGTTCACTACCGTCTTCGGTTGAAGTACGAACCACGACTGGCTGCAGGACGCCGATTTCACGGACTGAGTGAACCAGCTCAGCCATGTCGTCTTCATCGAAGACACTTCTAGGTTGCTTCCGGTTGGGATGGATATCGGCGACGGGGATCTCCGCGAAGCGGGCACCCGGAACCTCTACGAGCTCAACACCGGAGTCCCCAGGACTACTTACGTCGGCGCTGGCGGCAGGAGCGTTGCTCTCTGGCCTCTCGGCACCAGCAGGCGCCTCCATTGGAGGAGCGGGCTCAGCTGCTGCCTTAGCCTCCGCAGCGGACGCCTTTTTGGCAGGAGCCTTTTTCGCCGAAGCCGCAGCTGCAGAAGGAGCGGGCTTCTCTCCGTCCCCACTGCCGTTGTCCACGGTGGACTTTGCAGCTCCCGACCTGGCTGGGGAACGGCGTGATGCCGCCGATTCCGCCGAGTCATTGTCCTGCGACCTGGCAGCGGCAGGCGCTGCAGGCTGCTCCAAGGGTTCGGTCTTCTTCCGGCCCTCGGGGAAAAACAAGTCCACAGGTCGGGATACCGCCCCGCCGTTACCGGAAGACCCATTGGCTGCGGCGGAACTAGGAATCAGCGCGCCAAGACCGCGGCCTAGGCCCCGTCGCTTCTCGCTCATGGGTAAATCCCTCCAGTGGTGGAGGCAGGACCAGCCTGGCTCCGTGCGTTGCGGTATTGAAGATTCTAGCGTTCGGCTATTTCAGCAGCGGCTTCCAAGTATGAAAGAGCACCACTCGAGGAAGGGTCGTATGTCATAACCGTCTGCTGGTAGCTCGGGGCCTCCGAGATGCGCACCGAGCGCGGAACGACGGCCGAGAGCACCTGGTCGGGGAAGTGCTGGCGCACCTCAGCGGCTACCTGTGCAGCAAGGTTGGTGCGGCCGTCATACATAGTAAGCAGGATGGTGGATACAACAAGATCGGCGTTGAGGTGCTTTTGGATCATCTCAATGTTCTTGAGCAGCTGGCTAAGGCCTTCCAGGGCGTAGTACTCGCACTGGATGGGAATCAGTACCTCGTTGGCCGCACAGAAAGCATTGACTGTCAGCAGGCCCAGGCTGGGCGGGCAGTCGATGAAGACGTAGTCCAGGCGCTCTTCGCCGTTCTTCTCGCGCGTCTTCGCGTAGACATCGATGGCCCGGCGCAAACGCTGTTCACGGGCCACGAGCGATACCAGTTCAATTTCGGCGCCGGCGAGGTGGATCGTGGCCGGCGCGCAGATCAGTTTTCCTATGTCCGGGCACGGGGCGACTACGTCAGCCAGCGGGACGTCGTTGATCAAGACGTCGTAGATGCTGTCGACGTCTGCATGGTGTTCAATGCCCAGTGCAGTGGAAGCATTGCCCTGCGGGTCGATATCGATAACAAGGACATTCAGCCCGGCGGCCGCCAGGGCCGCGGCGATGTTGACGGTCGTGGTGGTTTTGCCCACCCCGCCCTTTTGGTTGGAAACGGTAAAGACCCGAGTCTTTTCGGGCCGCGGCAGGTTCCTCCCCATCAGACGCTCACGGCGTTTGGTTTCGTGGGCGAGCTCACGGGCGATGGGACTCGAGTCGTCGATGGCGTCCATGACGTTGGAACGACCGGCAGAGGTTGTTTCACGTGAAACGGCGTTTCCCAGAGATGGCGAGGCAACCGCCTTAGGATGATTACCGCCGCGACCAGGAGCCATGGCGGTACCCGCCAGTCCTGACCCAGCGACAGAACGTGCCGACCCCAAGGACACAAACGGCGGGATCCGTTGTGCGGAGGCTTCACTACTGGTCACTGGGGCACACTCACTCTCGTTCAGCCAATTTTGCTGCCGTTGTCTAGCCTAGCTGCTCCGGCCTGCTGACAGCCGTCAGCGGGCCCGCGTTAGGACTTCTTTTGGGACTTGTTCACCACGATGCGGACCACCGTGGTGGGCTCCTCCAGGAGGTTGTCGCCCACTGTCAGCACCGACGTCTCCACGCCACCCAGCTTGCGGATGGTCTTGGCAGCCTTCTCGATCTCTTCAGCCGCGCTGCGGCCCTTGATCGCCACCACTTCGCCGTGCCCACCCAGCAGCGGGATGGTGAGGCCGGCAAGGTTGGACAGCGCGGATACGGCGCGGGCCGTCACAACGTCCGCATGCACGTGGCCCACGGCCAGCTCGGCCCGGGTGCGCATCACCGTGACGTTGTCCAGGCCGAGGTCATCAACCACTTCCTGGAGCCAGATCACCCTTCGTTCCAGCGGTTCGATGAGGGTCAGTTCCAGGTCCGGACGTGCGATGGCAAGGCAAAGGCCCGGCAGTCCGGCGCCGCTTCCGACGTCGGCCACGTGGCTCCCGTGGGCGATCTCGCTTTCGATGACGGCACAATTGAGCACATGGCGGCTCCACAGCCTGGGAACCTCACGCGGGCCAATCAGGCCCCGTTCGGTCCCGGACGTGGCGAGGTGCTCCACATAGCGTTTGGCCAGCTCGAGGCGGTCGCCGAAGATCTTCTCAGCAGCGCGAAGCTCTGCTGCCGTGATGTCAACCATAACTATTGGGTCAGCATTCTCTAGTCTGCGGAAACAACAATGTGGCGGCCGGCGCCTTCGCCCTCGGACTCGCTGACCAGGCCGAGGTCGGCCACAGCGTCGTGCACGATCTTGCGTTCGTAGGCGCTCATCGGTTCAAGGGCGACCGACTTGCCGGTTTCCTTCACGGAAGCCGCGGCGTCCTCGGCGATTTTCTGCAGATGTCCGGTGCGTTCCTGCCGGTAACCATTGATGTCCAGGACAAGCCGGGAACGGTTCTCTGTTGCGGACAGGACGGCGAGGCGGGTGAGCTCCTGCAGGGCTTCGAGGACTTCGCCGTCCTCACCAACCAGGCCCTCCAGCCCTTCGGTCTCCTCCTCGGCGACGATGGAGATGTAAGTCCGTCCGTTGCGGACCTCGATGTCGATGTCACCGTCGATGTCGGCGATGTCCAGCAGTTCCTCCAGGTAGTCGGCAGCGACATCCCCCTCTTCCTCGAGGCGGCTGGCGGCGGAACCCTTGGCAGCGGAATCATCCTGGCTCACGGACTCGTCCTGATCTTCGATCGCTTCAGAAAAGGCGTGTTCGGTGCTCTCAGCTGACATTACTTCTTCTTCCTGTTCTTGCGCTGGGGCTGGACGCGCTGTCCCTTGGTCTCAAGTGCGGCAGCCTCGGCGGCGTCGGCTGCTTCGTCCCGCTTCCCGCTCAGGACGGAAAGGGCCGGCAGGCCCTTGGCGGCACGGCGCTCGGCGAGGGCCTTGGCTGCGGGCGATCCCGGCGTCGGCATGCGTCGGATGACGAAGAACTGCTGGCCCATGGTCCAAAGGTTGGTGGTGGTCCAGTAGATCAGGACGCCGATGGGGAAGTTGATGCCACCCACGCCGAAGACGAGGGGCAGGATGTAGAGCATCATCTTCTGCTGCCGCATGAACGGGCTGGCCATGGCTTCTTCGGACATGTTCTTGGCCATGATCTGCTTCTGGGTGATGAACTGCGAGGCCGTCATGGCGAGGATCATCACGATGGAAAGGATCCACACAGCAGCCTGGTTGCCGGTACCCCCGCCATGCAGCAGGGAGGCGGACAGCGGAGCCCCGAAGATGCTCGAGGCGTCGAACTCGACAACCTGCTCGTGGCTCATCGCACCGATGCCGGCGCCCTGGTCCTTGGCCTGCGAGATGCCGGAGAGCACCTGGAACAGGGCAAAGAAGAACGGCATCTGGATCAGCATGGGCAGGCATGCGGAGAACGGGTTGGTCCCGTGCTTCTTGTACATGGCCATCTGTTCCTGGGCCATGGCCTGGCGGGACAGCTGGTCAGTCTTGCCCTTGTACTTGTCCTGGAGCTTCTTCAGGTCAGGCTGCAGCAACTGCATGCCGCGCTGGGCCTTGATCTGCTTGACGAATACCGGGATCAGGGCGGCACGGATCACCAGCACCAGTCCGATGATGGACAGAGTCCAGGTCCAGCCGTTCGCGGCGGGCATCCCGATGGCGCTCAGGCCATCGTGGAATCCAATCATGATGATGGAAACCAGCCACTTGAACGGGGCCATGATTGTTCCAAAGAAGTCCATACTTATCCCTATTCGTCAGGCCGCACTGCGGCCTTCTTCATCAGTCCGAGCAACCAGGTACCGGTCCGGATTGTTCAGCACAACAATTGTGGGGGTCTGGCCCGCTGGCCATTCCCGGCCGCCGGCGGGGACGTGGTCCACTCCGCCGGCGTTCCATGGGTGGCAGTGGCCAAGGCGGCGCGCCGCAAGCCAGCTTCCTTTGACCGCGCCGTGGACGGTGACCGCTTCAAGGGCATAGGCCGAACATGAAGGGAAGAACCGGCAGACCGGACCGTACAAGGGAGAAACCACCTTGCGGTAGCCCATCAGCAGAAGAATGAGGATGTTCCGGGGCAGGTTCCAGAGGAACTTCCCGACGGCGGCAATCACGTTGCGGAGACGGGCGACGACGGCGCTGGCGTTAGGCACGCGGTGTCCCCTCCTGTGTTGTACCGGCTGAACCCTTGGCGGCAGCCCGTGGAGGGCGGCCGGCCAGCCGGTTCAGCGTAGATTCCAGTGCAGCGTTGTAGTCCGACAGCAGCTGGTCCCAGCTGGCAGAGGCGGACGCCGGAAGCGCCCGCACTACGATAGCGAGTCCCGTACCGTGCTCACGCAACGAGGCAGCACCTGCTTCTCTCAGTCTCCTCTTAACGAGGTTCCTGACCACAGCGTTCCCTACACTCTTGGAAACAATGAACCCGATCCGGCTGGGTTCGTCGGCAGCAATGGCTGCCGCATATAACACTACGTTCCGGCGTCCATTGCGGACACCGGAACGTACAGTTGTTGAAAAATCGGTTGGGGTCCTCAAGCGGTTGCGGGCGGCCAGCACCTTAAACTCGCAAGGGAATGTCTACCGACAAGCCAGTTATTTAGGCCGACAGTTCGGTGCGGCCCTTGCCACGACGGGCTGCCAGGATGGCACGGCCGGCACGGGTACGCATACGAAGGCGGAAGCCGTGCTTCTTGGCTCGACGGCGGTTATTCGGCTGAAAAGTCCGCTTGCTCACGTTAGTTACTCCAGTGGATCAAAGGTGCGCCCACCCGATCAGTAAAGGGGAAGAACTGGCCGACGCTAAGTTTTGTATATGCACGCTTCCCCCGACTGCCCAGGCGCACTGCGCCAGGATGTTCAGATGGGGCCCAAAAAGCGGACACAAAGGACTTCACAACGTTAGGGCAATCTGCAGGCCTTAGTCAAACCGGAGGGGCCCTTCGAGGCTGTCCCCAACTGTTCCTAACTATCCCCAACAGCCTGTGGATGAAGTGGCTCACAGAGGCCCTTCCGAAACCACACCGATGTAATTATCCACAGCCGGATAGCCAGCTATCTTCTAGGCTTTTCATCCCCTAGAGTGTCCCAGTAGCCGATTATCCACGGACTGTGCATAACCCTGTGGATGAAGCTGGGCCAGGACCTGGTTCCGGACTTGGGGCTGCAGGCAATGCAGGCATAGCAAGTTTTGAGGGAACCGATTGATGACAGTAGACGAAGCCAACCACGCCAATACTGTCGGAAGTTCCTGGCGTCGGGTTGTCAGCCTGCTGGAACAGGACCACCGCGTATCACCCCGCCAGCGCGGTTTTGTCATCCTTGCCCAGGCGCAGGGCCTCATCGGTTCCACCCTCCTGGTTGCCGTTCCCAACGAACTCACCCGCGAGGTGCTCCAGACCCAGGTCAAGGAAGCCCTTGACGATGCACTGCACAACGTCTTTTCTGACGACATCCGCTGCGCCATCGACGTGGACACTGACCTGGTCCCCATCCATGTGGAGCCCGAACCCGTCGTCGAACCTGCTTTCGCGCCGGACCAGGTCATCGAGCAGAAGCCGCAGCCAATGCTGCCCAGCACGTCGCACGAATTCGGCCGGCTGAACCCCAAGTACGTCTTTGACACCTTCGTGATTGGTTCCTCCAACCGGTTCGCCCATGCGGCTGCCGTTGCTGTTGCCGAGGCGCCCGCCAAGGCGTACAACCCGCTCTTCATCTATGGTGACTCCGGCCTGGGCAAGACCCATCTCCTGCATGCCATCGGCCACTACGCCAGGCGGCTGTACAGCGGGATCCGGGTCCGATACGTGAATTCGGAAGAATTCACCAACGACTTCATCAACTCGATCCGCGATGACGAGGGCACCAGCTTCAAGACGACCTACCGCAACGTGGACGTCCTGCTGATCGATGACATCCAGTTCCTGGCCGGCAAGGACCGGACGCTGGAGGAGTTCTTCCACACCTTCAATGCCCTGCACAACAACAACAAGCAGGTGGTCATCACCTCGGACCAGCCGCCCAAGCTGCTGGCCGGGTTCGAAGACCGCATGAAGTCCCGCTTCGAGTGGGGCCTGCTGACCGACATCCAGCCGCCGGAACTTGAAACCCGGATCGCCATCCTCCGCAAGAAGGCGCTGAGTGAGGGCCTGTCGGCGCCGGACGATGCGCTGGAGTACATCGCATCCAAGATCTCCAGCAACATCCGCGAGCTGGAGGGCGCTTTGATCAGGGTGACAGCCTTTGCCAGCCTGAACCGCCAGCCGGTGGACGTGGCCCTTGCAGAGATGGTCCTGAAGGACCTGATTACCGACGACGGCGCCCAGGAGATCACATCCGCCCAGATCCTTCAGCAGACGGCTGACTACTTCAAGCTCAGCATGGAAGAACTGTGCAGCAAATCCCGGACCCGGACGCTGGTGACTGCGCGGCAGATCGCCATGTACCTCTGCCGGGAGCTCACGGACATGTCGCTTCCCAAGATCGGCCAGGAACTTGGCGGCCGCGACCACACCACCGTCATCCACGCCGACCGGAAGATCCGCGAACTGATGGCGGAGCGTCGTGTGATCTACAACCAGGTCACAGAGCTGACCAACCGGATCAAGCAGCAGCAGCGCGACTCCTGAATCCACACCGCGCCCCGCACTCTATACCTTATTAACAGGGGCGTGTGGATAAGCCTGTGGATACTTAAGGGGACAAGCGCGGTTAATGGGCTTAAAACCCTTAAGCCGTCTGTGGATCGTTAAAAGCGGTCTTTCGCCTTGTCCCCATCCACACCCTGTTTAAAACCCCTTAACACACACTCGGTGAACAGGGCTTAAGCGCGGAACTGCGCGGCAGGACCGGGTTATCCACAGTTTCCACAGCAGTTATTAACACTACTAATCCCAAAAAATTGAAATCCCTCAAACAACAAGAACGTTCCGCGCATCCGGCACACGGGGCCTGCCGGCCCCTGAGGGGGCTGGACCGAACTTTGGGGGATGGGTTAATCCCCGATCTTCCGGCTAAGCTGTCAGCAGCGCTCCCATCCCTGGGTTTTCGTGTGGTTTCCGTCTTCGCGGACCATGCACCAGCCGGGGTGCGCCCAACTTCTTCCGGAGTTTCCTGCGAAACTCCCGGGTTTTACATGGCAGCAGCAATGAAAGGCGGCACCCTTCCGTGAAGTTCAGAGTCGATCGGGACGTCCTGGCAGAAGCCGTCACCTGGACAGCCCGGTCGTTGTCTCCGCGGCCGCCCGTACCTGTCCTGTCAGGGCTGCTTTTGAAGGCTGAAGGCGGAACCGTCAGCCTTTCGAGCTTTGACTACGAGACCTCTGCACGGCTTGAAATCACCGCAGACATCAGGGACGAGGGCACCATTCTGGTATCCGGCCGGCTGCTCGCCGACATCTGTCGGAGCCTGCCTTCTGCTCCGGTGGATGTGGAAACAGACGGAAACAAGGTCACGCTCACCTGCCGTCGAAGCAGCTTCCACCTCGCCACCATGCCGGAAGCCGAATACCCGCCACTGCCTTCCCTGCCGGATATCAGCGGAACTGTCCCGGGCGATGCCTTCGCCCAGGCTGTTTCGCAGGTCATCATCGCGGCAAGCAAGGACGACACCCTCCCCATCCTCACCGGTGTGCGGATGGAGATCGAGGACGACCTGATCACGCTTCTGGCCACCGACCGCTACCGGCTGGCCATGCGCGAAGTCCCGTGGAAGCCGGTTACTCCAGGCATCTCCACCAGCGCCTTGGTCAAGGCCAAAACCCTCAACGAGGTAGCCAAAACGCTCGGTAACAGCGGCGACATCAACCTCGCCCTGGCCGACGATGACAGCCGGCTTATTGGCTTCGAAAGTGGCGGACGCACCACAACGTCGCTGCTGGTGGATGGGGACTACCCCAAGATCCGGTCGCTGTTCCCCGAGTCCACCCCCATCCACGCGACGGTCCAGACCCAGGAACTGGTTGAAGCTGTCCGCCGTGTGTCCCTCGTGGCAGAGCGCAACACTCCGGTCCGGCTTGCCTTCACTGCCGGTCTGCTGAACCTGGATGCCGGCACCGGAGAGGACGCCCAGGCATCGGAAGAACTGGAGGCCCAGCTGTCCGGTGATGACATCACGGTGGCCTTCAACCCGCATTACCTGATCGAGGGACTCAGCGTCATCGAGACCAAGTTCGTCCGGTTCTCATTCACCACAGCTCCCAAGCCCGCCATGATCACGGCGCAGGCGGACGCCGACGGCGAAGACCAGGATGACTACCGCTACCTGGTGATGCCGGTTCGACTCCCCAACTAGTCCCCCTCCACCGCCAACCCCGTTCCTCCCACTAGCGCAGAAAAGAGTTCCACATGCACATTGGACTGATCGGCCTCGGCAAAATGGGATTCAACATGCGTGAGCGCCTGCGCAAGGGAGGCCTGGAAGTCACTGGCTACGACCGGAACCCGGACGTCACTGATGCCGCCAGCGTCGATGACCTGATCGCTGCCGTTCCGGCACCAAGGATCATCTGGGTGATGGTGCCCTCGGGCCCCATCACGGACGCCGTCATCACTGAGCTGAGCGAAAAGCTGGAGTCAGGCGACCTGGTCATCGACGGTGGCAATTCCCGGTTCACCGAGGACCAGAAGCACGGCGAACTCCTTGCGTCCAAGGGGATCCGCTTCGCTGACTGCGGCGTGTCCGGCGGAGTCTGGGGGCTGCAGAACGGTTATGGACTCATGGCCGGTGGCGACGCAGCAGACATCGAACGCGCTTTGCCCGTTTTCGATGCGCTGCGTCCGGACGGTGAAAGGGCCGACAGCTTTGTCCACGTCGGCGGCGTCGGAGCCGGCCACTACGCCAAGATGGTGCACAACGGGATCGAGTACGGCCTGATGCAGGCCTACGCCGAAGGCTACGAACTGCTCGCGGCCAAGGACATTGTCACCGACCTCCCCGGCACGTTCAGGGCATGGCAAAAAGGAACGGTAGTCCGCTCGTGGCTCCTGGACCTCATGGTCAAGGCCCTTGACGAAGACCCGGGGCTGGCCTCGATTGACGACTACGTGGAGGATTCCGGTGAAGGCCGCTGGACCGTTGAGGAAGCCATCGCCAACGCAGTCCCCGCCCCGGCCATCACCGCCGCGCTGTTCGCCCGGTTCGCATCCCGGGAAGACACCTCGCCTGCCATGAAGATGGTTTCCGCGCTGCGCCACCAATTCGGCGGCCACGCAACCCGTCCCGCCAAGTAGTACCCATCGGGAACCAACAGAGTTCCCAGAATTGCCGATAACCGCGTGTATCTGGAACACCTTTCACTGACCGACTTCCGCAGTTACGCCCAGGTTGACCTCACCCTGGGACCCGGCGTCACCGTCCTGGTGGGATACAACGGCATCGGCAAGACCAACTTGATGGAGGCCATCGGTTACCTTGCCACGCTCAGCTCGCACCGGGTCAGCTCCGACGCCCCCCTGCTGAAGTTCGGCACGGAACGTGCCCTGGTGCGGGCGCGGCTGGTCCGCGGCAGCCAAACCACGGTCCTTGAACTGGAAATCAACGCCAGCCGCGCCAACCGGGGCCGCATCAACCGCAGCAACCCGGTCCGGGCCCGCGACATTCTCGGCATCTGCCAGACAGTCTTGTTTGCCCCGGAGGACCTGGCCCTGGTCAAGGGCGACCCCTCAAACCGCCGCCGCTTCCTGGACGAGCTGCTGGCAAGCCTCATCCCGCACCACGCCGCCACCCGCAGCGACTATGACCGGGTCCTGAAACAGCGCAACGCCCTGCTCAAATCGGCGCGGGCCGGAAAGTTCACGGCGGCACATGAGTCCACCCTGGATGTGTGGGACCAGCACATGGCCCGGGCCGGAGCCCAATTGCTGCATGCGCGGCTGGAGCTCGTGGAACGCCTCCGCCCGCACCTTGCCCGGGCCTATGCCCAACTCACGGACGCGTCCAAGCCGGCGGACGCCACCTACCGGTCAACCCTCCAGAACCAAATGGACGACGACGGCGTCCCGGCGGGAAACGCGCAGCGCACCGCACCGGGAGGTTCTTCAGGCGGCCAGGATGACCTCCGCCTTCTGTCCGTGGAGCAGCTCACGGAACGCTACGTCCAGGCATTCGCGGAATCCCGGAAGAAGGAACTCGAACGGGGTATATCCCTGGTTGGCCCGCACCGGGACGAACTGGATCTCATGCTCGGGCAAGCGCCTGCCAAGGGCTATGCGTCGCATGGGGAAACCTGGTCCATGTGCCTGTCCCTTCGCCTGGCCTCGTACTACGTGATGCTGGACGATGCCCGGACCGGAGGTTCTGCCCCGATCCTCATCCTCGACGACGTCTTTGCCGAACTCGACGTCCAGCGGCGGCGTAAACTGGCGGCAATAGTCTCCGGCGCGGAACAGGTCCTGGTGACCGCCGCCGTCGACGCCGATATTCCGGAAGAACTGTCCGGACGGCGGGTGAAGGTCATCCCGGGAGGTATCGATGAGCAGTGACCAGGGCGGCGGGCTCCAGCCCGGCCGCGAACCTGACGACATCGATGCCCCGCAGGCCGCCCTGAACCGGATGCGTGAAGCCGCCGCTGCCCGTGGCGAAGTCCGCCGGAAAGTGGCGCGGCCTGGTTCCCAAAAAGCTAAAGGCAGTATCCGGGACACCCGGGGCTTCAGCCAGTTCCACGCAACGGGCCGGGACCCCCTGGGATTGGGGAAGGTTGTGGGACGGCTGGTTGCGGAGCGTGGCTGGACATCACCCGTGGCGGTCGGCTCGGTCATGGCGGAATGGGCCACGCTCGTGGGGCCGGAAATCTCTGCCCACTGCACGCCGGAGAGCTTTACCGGCACCACCCTCCACGTGCGGTGCGATTCCACAGCCTGGGCCACCCAGCTTCGGCTTTTGAGCAGCAGCCTGCTCGATAAATTCCGCCGGGAACTGGGCGACGGCGTGGTCACCACCATCCAGGTCCTTGGCCCCTCTGCACCAAGCTGGCGCAAGGGCGGACGCAGCGTTAACGGCCGTGGGCCGCGGGACACGTACGGATAGCCGGAACCGCAGGTCTTGAAACTGCGCCCAAGGGCGTGTAGGGCCTTCTAAGGACTGCGGCGTGTATAGGCACCCGGGGGGCGTACCGCTGGGCCGCCCTAGGCAGGACCGAGAGCCTCGCATGGCGGTATTCGCTGCCGGCGAAGGCCCCGGAATGCAGGGATATGCGCTGGTTCGCGGTAGAATTGTCGCAGATAACTGGGCGCGGATGAAACGTTGACTTCAGTCCGTTCTCCGCGCACTTCCCGTGTGCGGAGACTGGATCACCAACCGTCAGCAGGTCACCGGCGCCATAAGTTTGTGCCTGTTGGCGGGTGGCTTTCCCCTTGGGAAGAGCAACCGGCCGGCCATCATCGAGAACAGAGGAGTCGCAGCGCCTGTGGCTAACGACAATACAGATATTCTGGCAGCAGATACAGCAGTCGAGGATGGCCGCACCCCTGATACTCCACCCGCGTCACCCACTCCAAGGGAATACGGCGCCAGTGACATCACTGTGCTCGAAGGCCTGGAGGCTGTCCGTAAGCGGCCAGGCATGTACATCGGCTCCACCGGTCCCCGCGGACTCCACCACCTTGTCTACGAAGTGGTGGACAACTCCGTTGATGAGGCGCTGGCAGGCTACTGCAGCCATATCGAGATAGTCCTGCAGGCCGACGGCGGCGTCAAGGTGGTTGACGACGGCCGTGGCATTCCCGTGGACATGCACCCGACCGAACACAAGCCCACCGTCGAGGTGGTCATGACCATCCTGCACGCCGGCGGCAAGTTCGGCGGCGGCGGATACGCAGTCTCCGGCGGCCTGCACGGTGTGGGCATCTCGGTGGTCAACGCCTTGTCCAGCCGCGTGGACACCGAAGTGAGGCGCCAAGGGCATGTATGGCGGATGTCCTTCGCTGACGGCGGCAAGCCGCAGGGCAGCCTGGTCAAGGGCGAAGAGACAGACACCACCGGCACCACCCAGACCTTCTACCCGGATCCGGCGATCTTCGAAACCACGGAATTCGATTTCGAAACGCTGCGCGCCCGCTTCCAGCAGATGGCGTTCCTGAACAAGGGCCTGCGGATTACCCTCACGGATGAGCGTGCTGCAGCCAGCGACGATGCCGACGGCGACCTGGACCTTGATGACCTCAGCACCGAGGGTGAGGTCAGCGCCGAACACCGCACCGTGGTGTACCAGTACAACGAAGGCCTGCTGGACTACGTCAGGCACCTGAACTCGGGCAAGAAGGTTGAGGTGGTCCACGAGGACGTCATCGCCTTCGAAACTGAGGACACGGAGCGCAAGATCGCCCTGGAAATGGCCATGCAGTGGACCAGCGCCTATTCCGAAAGCGTCCACACCTACGCCAACACCATCAACACCCATGAGGGCGGCACGCACGAAGAAGGCTTCCGCGCCGCTATGACCTCCCTTATCAACCGGTATGCCCGCGAAAAAGGCATTATCAAGGAGAAGGACGACAACCTCACGGGCGACGACATCCGCGAGGGCCTCACCGCCGTCATCTCGGTCAAGCTGGCCGAACCCCAGTTCGAGGGCCAGACCAAGACCAAGCTGGGCAACTCCGAGGTGAAGGGCTTCGTCCAGCGCGTGGTCACTGACGGCTTGGGCGATTGGCTGGAGCGCAATCCCGGTCCCGCCCGCGACGTGATCCGCAAGGCGATCTCTGCCGCGCAGGCCCGGATGGCGGCACGGAAGGCCCGCGACAACGCCCGGCGCAAGAGCCCGCTGGAATCCTTTGGCATGCCTGGCAAGCTTTCGGACTGCTCCTCCAAGGACCCGGAAAAGTGCGAGGTCTACATCGTGGAAGGTGACTCGGCCGGCGGCTCCGCCAAGCGTGGCCGCAACCCCGAGACCCAGGCCATCCTGCCCCTTCGCGGCAAGATCCTGAACGTGGAGCGCGCACGCCTGGACAAGGCCCTGGGCAACGCGGAAGTGCAGTCCATGATCACTGCCTTCGGTACCGGCATTGGCGAGGACTTCGACTTGGCCAAGCTGCGGTACCACAAAATCGTGCTCATGGCAGATGCCGACGTGGACGGCCAGCACATCACCACGCTGCTGATGACCCTGCTGTTCCGTTACATGCGGCCCCTGATCGAGAACGGCTACGTGTACCTGGCCCAGCCGCCGCTGTACCGGATCAAGTGGTCCAACGCCCCGCACGACTACGTATACAGCGACCGCGAACGCGACGCCAAGCTCGTGTCGGGCCAGGCCGCCGGCCGCCGTATCCCCAAGGACAACGGCATCCAGCGCTACAAGGGCCTTGGCGAGATGGACTACACCGAGTTGTGGGACACCACCATGGACCCCGACCACCGCACCCTGCTGCAGGTGACCATGGACGACGCCCTGGCCGCCGACCAGATCTTCTCCGTCCTCATGGGCGAAGACGTCGAATCCCGCCGCAACTTCATCCAGCAGAACGCCAAGGACGTCCGGTTCCTGGACATCTAAGGACCCGCTCCAAAGTATTCGGAACCAGACATATACCTGAAACGGAAAATAACCAATGAGCGACGAAACCCCCGAGAACTCCGCGCCTGAGGCCGGATCTCCGGACACCGTTCTTGAAGGCGACGTGCTGATCGACCGGGTGGAACAGGTGGACCTGCAGACGGAAATGCAGCGTTCCTACCTGGACTACGCGATGGCCGTCATCGTAGGCCGTGCCCTGCCGGACGTCCGCGACGGCCTCAAGCCCGTGCACCGCCGCGTGCTCTACGCGATGTTCGACGGCGGCTACCGCCCCGACCGGTCTTTCAACAAGTGCGCCCGCGTGGTGGGCGAGGTCATGGGCCAGTACCACCCCCACGGCGACACCGCGATCTATGACGCCCTGGTGCGCCTCATCCAGGACTGGACCATGCGCTACCCGCTGGCACTGGGGCAGGGCAACTTCGGTTCGCCGGGCAACGACGGCGCCGCCGCCCCGCGGTACACCGAAACCAAGATGGCCCCCCTGGCCATGGAAATGGTCCGGGACATCGACGAGGAAACCGTCGATTTCCAGGACAACTACGACGGTAAGAACCAGGAACCCACCATCCTGCCGGCCAGGTTCCCCAACCTGCTGGTGAACGGTTCCTCCGGCATCGCCGTGGGCATGGCCACCAACATCCCGCCGCACAACCTCCGGGAAGTGGCCGACGGTGTGCAGTGGTACCTCTCCAACCCCGGCGCCACGCGTGAGGAACTCCTCGAGGAACTGCTGGTGCGGGTCAAAGGACCGGATTTCCCAACAGGCGCCACCATCCTTGGCCACAAGGGCATCGAAGACGCGTACCGCACTGGCCGCGGATCCGTCACCATGCGCGCCGTGGTTGCCGTGGAGGAACTGCAGGGCCGCACCTGCCTGGTGGTCACCGAACTTCCGTACCAGGCCAACCCTGACAACCTGGCCATCAAGATCGCCGAACTGGTCAAGGACGGCAAGATCCAGGGCATTGCCGACCTCCGCGATGAAACCTCAGGACGCACCGGCCAGCGCCTGGTGATCGTGCTGAAGCGCGACGCCGTGCCCAAGGTGGTGCTGAACAACCTGTACAAGCACACCGAGCTGCAGAGCAACTTCTCCGCCAACATGCTGGCCATCGTTGACGGCGTCCCGCGGACCCTGAGCCTCGATGCGTTCATCCGGCACTGGGTGACGCACCAGATGGACGTCATCGCCCGGCGCACCCGGTACCGCCTGCGCAAGGCCGAAGAAGAGGCCCACATCCTGCGGGCCCTTTTGAAGGCACTGGACATGCTGGACGAGGTCATCGCCCTCATCCGCGCCTCCAGCACCACCGAGGCCGCACGGGACGGGCTGATGGAGCTGCTGGACATTGATGAGCTGCAGGCCCGGGCCATCCTTGATATGCAGCTGCGCCGCCTGGCTGCCCTGGAACGCCAGCGGATCCAGGAAAAGCACGAAGAACTCGAAGCGATGATCACCGAATACAAGGAAATCCTGGCTTCGGAGCAGCGTCAGCGCGAGATCATCAGCACCGAGCTGGGCGAAATCGTGGACAAGCACGGCGATGACCGTCGCACCAGGATCCTCATGGGTTACGACGGCGACATGTCCATGGAGGACCTGATCCCCGAAGAGGAGATGGTCGTCACCATTACCCGCGGCGGCTACGTCAAGCGCACCCGTAGCGACAACTACCGGTCGCAGCAGCGCGGCGGCAAGGGCATCAAGGGTGCCCAGCTGCGTGGTGACGACGTGGTGGAGCACTTCTTCGTCACCACAACCCACCACTGGCTGCTGTTCTTCACCAACCTGGGACGGGTCTACCGAGCCAAGGCCTACGAGTTGATGGAAGCGGGCAGGGACGCCAAGGGCCAGCACGTGGCCAACCTGATGGCCTTTCAGCCCGACGAACACATCGCCCAGGTCCTGGATCTCAAGGACTACCAGCAGGCGCCCTACCTGGTGCTTGCCACGAAGAGGGGCCTGGTGAAGAAGACCAGGCTGGAGGACTACGATACGAACCGCTCGGCAGGCGTGATCGCCATCAACCTGCGCGACGGCGACGAATTGGTCTCCGCCCAGCTTGTCTCGGAAACCGACGACCTCTTCCTGGTCTCCCGCAAGGGCCAGTCGATCCGCTTCACCGCAACCGACGACGCATTGCGCCCCATGGGACGTGCCACGTCCGGCGTTACCGGCATGAAGTTCCGGGAGGACGATGAACTGCTGGCGGCAGACGTAGTCACCGACGGCTCCTTCGTGTTCATCGTGACCGAAGGCGGCTATGCCAAGCGGACGGCCGTGGAGGAATACCGGCTGCAGGGCCGGGGCGGACTGGGCATCAAGGTAGGCAAATACCAGGAAGAACGCGGCCACCTGGTGGGTGCCCTGATCGTCCATGAAGAAGATGAAGTCCTGGTGGTCATGGAAGGCGGCAAGGTTGTCCGCTCCTCCGTCGCCGGTGTGCCTGCCAAGGGCCGCGACACCATGGGGGTCATCTTCGCCAAGCCGGACAAGAATGACCGGATTATCGAGGTGGCGCGCAACAGCGAACGCGGTCTTGAGGACGAAGAATCCGCCGCCGATGACGTAACGTTGGCTGAAGATGGCGGGACCGCTGGGGAATCCGCCGCGCCAGCAATGGCAGAAGAATCACCGGCCGTTGAGTCAGAGGACGCCTCGGGCGACGCTGAGCCGAACGAAGACAACACGGAGGTAACGAGTGAGTAATTCCGACTCATTTCCCAAGCCGAACAGCACTGTTCCCGACGGGAACCGGCCTTCAGCGGCGCCCCGCGTGAACGCCCCCGTTCGTCCGCAGCAGCGCCCCTCGGCGCCTGCCGGCGCGCCAGGCCAGCGGCCTGCCGTCCCGGGACAGCGCCCCCAGCAGGGCGACCGCCCCGTGCAGCCCGGCCAGCGCCCCTTCCAGGGCCAGCCCGGGCAGCGTTCCGCACAGGGTTCCAGCCAGGGAACACCTGGCCTGGTGAAGCCGGCGCCGAAGGCAAAAGTCCGCCGGGCGCGGCTGCTGATCAGCAAGGTGGACCCCTGGTCAGTCCTGAAGATGGCATTCCTGCTGTCTGTGGCACTGGGAATCGTCACCGTCGTGGCCGCCATCGTCCTGTGGACGGTCCTGGACCTCACCGGGATCTTCGACCAGGTGGACAGCCTGCTCGGGACGCTTGCAGGCTCCGAAGGCGGCGGCTTCGAACTGAAGAAGGTGGCCTCGCTGGGCCAGGTGGCATCATTCGCTACCATCATTGCCGTGGTCAACGTCGTCCTGCTGACGGCGCTGTCCATGCTTTCCGCTGTGCTGTACAACATCTCCGCCACCCTGGTGGGCGGCGTTGGCGTGACCCTCACCGACGATTAGGAAGCCATTTCCACCGGCTCCGCACCGGTGGAAAGGCCCGATTTGAGATCGGGCCGGGGTGTGCTGTAAAGTCATGTCTCGGCCCGATGAGGGATCGGGGCGTATAGCTCAGGCGGTTAGAGCGCTTCGCTGATAACGAAGAGGTCCCAGGTTCAAGTCCTGGTACGCCCACGGAACCTGTGCAGGTTTCAAACGGAGGTTTGGTCCGGATCATTCGGTACCGGACCGGAACGGGGAGCATGTGAAGAAGTTGCTGGTACTGGCAGCCGCAATCGCAGGCTTCCTGGTCTACCGAAAGGCACAGGAATCCGAAGCCCGGAAGACAGTCTGGAGCAAGTCAACCGATACGGTCGACTAGCCCGGACACCCGCTCCGGGAGCCTGTCAGGGGCTCCGCGGTTCTAGGGTATGATGGACGGGTTGCTTCTTATGGGGGCATGGCGCAATTGGTAGCGCACCTGCTTTGCAAGCAGGGGGTTCGGGGTTCGAGTCCCCGTGCCTCCACCATAGGAAAGTCCCGGTCAGCGGAAACGCCGGCCGGGACTTTTTGCTTTCCATCTGAGTAAGGAACCAGCACCAGGGGGCTGCAATGAACTTCTTCTTCGCGGCCCTGGGAGTCCTGGGCGTTGCATCGTCGGGACCCCTGATCGCGGCGACGCTTGGCGCCACCGGCGTCAGCGCCCTTGCCATTGCCTTCTGGCGCAATGCCATCGGGGCCGCGGTCATGGCGACCCCTACCCTGGTCCGGGAGCCCGGCCAGTTCCGCAGGATCAGCGGCCGCGAGTTCCGCTGGTCCATGCTGGCCGCCATTGCGCTTGCCTTCCACTTCGCCTGCTTCATCACGTCCCTTCAGCTGACGTCCGTTGCAGCTGCCACCGCCCTCGTGTGCCTGCAGTCCGCCTGGATTGCCGTCTTCCAGCTGTTCCGCGGCATCCGCCACCGTTGGCAGGTCCTGGCCGGGCTGGGGATCGCCTTCGGCGGTGTCGTGGCGATCACCGGCTTCGATATGGGATCTTCCCCGCAGGCACTCACGGGCGACCTGCTGGCGATGGCCGGCGGCGCCCTTGCCGGCCTCTATACGCTCGCCGGCGGCAAGGCACGGCAGAGTATGACCACCGGAACGTACACCACGCTGTGCTACGGCATGTGCGCGGCCCTCGTGGCCGTGCTGGCCGTGTTCGCTGGGCAGCCCCTGGCGGGTTTCGAACCCGCGGGATGGCTGGGCATCGCAGCCATCACCGTTTGTGCGCAGCTGGTGGGCCACACCGCCTTCAACCACCTGTTGGCCACCATGAGCCCCCTGATCGTCTCCATGATCATCCTCCTGGAAATCCCGGGGGCAGCGCTGTTGGCGGCCCTGTTCCTGCACGAGACCCTGCCCGCGGGCACCTATGCGGGGCTCGGGCTGATCCTGGCGGGACTCGCCGTCGTGGTCCTCGGCCAGAGAAACAGCAGGGGCCAAAGGAACGGCAGACGCGGCAGCGGTGGCACGGCGCCGCAGGAGGAACCGCCGTCGGAACGCCTCGCCGGGCTGGGAACTGACTGAGCGCTATTGTCCGCCGCGGCGGACTGGCTGGGCCGTATTAACGGTGTGGATTGCCCTGAGGAGCTTGGCCGGGAAGTACACCGAGAAGAAGACCACCATGGGGGCCTTGAGCGCCATTTTTTTGACGTTGTGGGCCTTGTAGGTGCGGTCGAACCGGGTGACGTAGTAGCGGTAGTCCCGCGGTGAATCTTCAAGCCGCCGCGCGGACATTCCGGACACCATCTGCGGCCAGTAGCGAACCGGCAGCTCATGGTCAGCCAGGTGCAGGGACAAATCGATGTCCTCGTGCATCTCGTCCTTCTCGTCCCGGCAGGTCTCGGAACGGATGGTCTCCCAGGCGCTGGCCCGCAGTGCCATGTTGGAGCCGAACAGGAAATGGTACTGGTGCTTGGCCAGCTTCAGCATGAGCTGGCGCATTTTGTCGTCCGCCTTGAGTCCAAAACGGCGCATCGGCATGTCGTAGTAGACCACAGGGCCGGTTGCAGCCTGGACCGACTGGTCAGCGAAGGCCTTCTGCACCTGCTCAACCCAGTCGGGTTCCACGATCGAGTCGGCGTCAATCCGGCCCAGGATATCCCCTGTGGCACTGTCCAGCCCGAAGTTCCGGGTGGGGATGAGCCCCTGCTCCCGGTCCTGGCTCAGGAGGATGATGGGGCTTTCCGGATACTCAAGCTGCATCTGGCGAACAATGTCAGCCGTCCGGTCCTTTGACAGGTTGTCCACCACGATGATCTCGTGGGCAGGAACGGACTGGTAGATGGCGGCTATCAGGCACTGCCTGATCACGCTCTCCTCGTTGTACGCCGGGATGACGATTGACACACGGAGCTGTACGGCTGCGTCGTTCACGGCATCCCCAGAGGATCGATTGGCTGACATCACTTCAAATCTAGCATCCGGGAACGATGCCCCCGCGGACGGGAAGAGACACAAAAGGGGGCCCCGCCGTCAAACGGAGCCCCCTGTGTGAACGGCGAAAATCAGGCCTGGCTGCTGCCCTTGTCTTCATCGGCAACCGTCTTGGCGCCGCCTTCGGTGTCGTCGGCAACGTGCTTGGCCTTATCGGCGGCGTCCGCTGACTTATCAGCGGCAGTCTCAGTTGCGTCACCGGCCTTGTCTGCGGCAGCATCGGCTATGGACGTGCCCTTGCCGGCGGCGTCGGCAGTTGTTGCGTTGACATCGCTGACCGTCGTGGCCGGAACGGGCGCAGGAGTCGGAGTGACGGGCGAGGGGGTCTTCCAGGGGTCTTCCACCGGCTTGGATGCCTTCCATGCCGCAACACCCGCAGCAACCGCGGCGGCCACCACGCCGAAGACCAGCCAGCCGCGCTTCTTGGGCTTCTCCGGCTGGGCCAGCTGGACGTCCACTGCGCGGCTGGCTCCTGCTGCGGCTGCCTTCAGCTGCGTGCCGGTGGCCTGGGCCTGCTCCTGGAGGGCGTGGATAATGCCCACGTCTCCCAGTTTCTGCGCAACAGCGTCAACCCGTGCGGGGGTGTTTTCCAGGGTGCGGTGAACGACGCCGGACGCCACGCCAATCTGGTCGGAGAGCTTGGGCAGGTACTCCACCACTACCCGGTCACGGGCATTGAGGACGACGGGAGTGGCCTTGTCCAGGGCTTCGTGCAGCCTGGGCGATGCGCCGTCAACCACGTCATTGATCTTCGGGGCTAGGTGGGCCAGGCCGTCCTGGATCCGGGGAGTCACGGTGGCAACACCGTCAGCCAGGCTGTGGGCCGCGGTCTTCAGGCCTTCCTGGATCTTGGGAGACGCGGTGTCCAGGCTCTGCTGCAGCCGCGGAACAGCCCAGTCCACGGCAGCTTCCACCCGGGGGGCCGCCCAATCCTTGGCGTTTTCCACCGCACTGGTGACCGACTGCTCAAGGTCACGGGCAATACGATCCGATTTCTTCACAACTACCTCCCGATTAATGTGACGGTTCTGTCGCTAGCCTACGTGCCCAGATCACCACGGGCTATTCACTCTGCGGATTTTAGGGGGATTTCACCCAGCGCGGAACTGCCCGCGGAGCCGTGGCTGCCCAGAACCGGCATGGGAGAATCAACCTATGACTGCCATCGCAACTGCAAAAGCAACCATCCACACCAGCCTCGGCGACATCGTGGTTAACCTCTTCGGCAACCACGCGCCCAAGACGGTCA
The DNA here is from genome assembly GCF_051965175.1 of Arthrobacter sp. SAFR-044. Lineage (GTDB taxonomy): Bacteria > Actinomycetota > Actinomycetes > Actinomycetales > Micrococcaceae > Arthrobacter. Next base: position 23,458 of record NZ_JBQCMK010000012.1, on the reverse strand, counting down.
AGAACTTCGTCGGCCTTGCCACCGGCGAGCAGGCGTGGACCCACCCGGAAACCGGCGAGGACAAGGCCGGCACGCCGCTCTACAACGGAACCATCTTCCACCGCATCATCAAGGACTTCATGATCCAGGCGGGCGATCCCCTGGGCCGTGGAACCGGTGGCCCCGGCTACCGCTTTGACGACGAGATCCACCCGGAACTGAGCTTCAACCAGCCCTACAAGCTGGCCATGGCCAACGCCGGCATCCAGATGGGCAAGGGAACCAACGGTTCACAGTTCTTCATCACCACCATTCCCACCGACTGGCTCCAGGGCAAGCACACCATCTTCGGTGAAGTGGCTGACGAGGAATCCAAGAAGGTCGTGGACGCCATCGAGGGTGTCCGCACCGGCATGGGCGACCGCCCGGTTGAGGACGTCACCATCAACAGCATCGACATCGAACAGCTGTAACGTCCCACCATGAGTTACGGAATTCCGTCGGCTGAGCCGTCCGCGCAGGTCCCGGTGTGCCCCCGGCACCCGGACCGGCCGTCCTACGTGCGCTGCCAGCGCTGTGGGCGCCCGGCCTGCCCGGACTGCCAGCGGGCGGCCGCCGTCGGATTCCAATGCGTTGACTGCGTCAACGAAACAAAACGTACGACGCCGGAAGTACGGACCGTCTACGGCGGTGCCGTTGCCACTGGCAAGCCTTTGGTGACGTTCGGCATCATCGCAGCCTGCGTTGTGGTCTACGCACTGCAAATGCTCATCCCCGGCGATTGGGTTTACAAACAGTTCGCCTACAACAACATCTTTGCCGCCCCGCAGTACGGCGCGTTCGAGCCGTGGCGGATGGTGACCTCAGCTTTCCTCCATTCCCCGGACTCGCTGCTGCACATCCTCCTGAACATGTACACGCTGTGGATCTTCGGCCAGGCCCTGGAACCCATCCTCGGCCGGGTCCGCTTCCTGGCGCTGTACCTTATCTCTGCTCTTGGCGGTTCAGTGGGTTACCTGCTGATGAACCCCGTGCTGGTGCCAGGGCAGGGCCTGGTTGGGCTGGTGGGCGCCTCCGGAGCCATCTTCGGCCTCTTCGGCGCCATGCTGCTGGTCCAACGGCAGCGCGGCGGTGATACCCGGCAGCTGTGGGTCCTGATCGCCATCAACGGCGTCATTGGTTTCCTGATCCCCCACATCGCCTGGCAGGCCCACCTTGGCGGCCTCATCACCGGCGGCCTCTGTGCCGCGGTCCTTGCCTACACACCCCGGGGACGCCGCCAGGGCCTTCTCCAGGCGCTGGGACTCGCCGCCGTTTTTGCGCTGCTTGTCGCTGCGAGCTGGATACGGGTGACACTCTAGCCGCCGCTTTTCCAACACCCGCATGCCCCCGACACCGTTGGTGCCGGGGGCATTCGTGTTTTCCACAGCCTTTGTCCACAGTGTTGGTAACTTACATTGCTGTAGTTCAATAGCGTCTTCGCCGCGTTCCGGGCCTTGGCCCCTGATAAGCGGGGAGCTGGGCCGCTGTTCTCCACATCTGTGGATAACCTGTGGGGATAGTGCTGTGCGTAAGTGGATAAGCGGCCCTCTGAGTGCCGTTCTGTGGAAAAGTCATCGCCCGGCAGAGGCGCAGGCCCCCTCTGCCCTCCTTCACAGGAGGTTATCGACACCGCTATCCACACTGTTAATAAGTGACAGGAGTGTTGTTTTCGTGCCGTCCCCGACCGCAGGAGTAGGGCAAGGGGGCCTCGAGTGGCAGAATTTCCACGCCGTTTCCCACAGCTGTGGATAACTTGTGGGTATCGCGATGTTGGTAAGTGGATAATGCCGGCAGCTGCGGCCCGCTGCCTGCCTATGATGGTTGCCTGCCAGCCGTTCAACCTGACAAGGACACCCGTGAGCGCCACCGAGCACTTGTACCTGGATAAACAACACCCTGCCCTCTGGAGGGCGATCAGCGGGCTTGGCCTGAAAGTGCAGGAAGCGGCCGAAGAAGCTGGAATCGGGCGGGGCCTGCTGGAACTGCTCAACGTACGGATTTCCCAGATCAACGGCTGCGCCTACTGCCTGGACCTCCACGTGCGGAAGGCCGGCGAGGCGGGGGAAAGCCCCCAACGGCTGGCGGTACTGCCTGCGTGGCGCGAAACGGCTCTGTTCACGGACAAAGAGCGGGCCGCGCTGGCCCTGGTGGAGAGCATCACCGAACTCCGGAACGAGGAGTCAAGGGAGCACGCGGAGGCGTACGCGCGGGAGCGTCTCACAGCTGACGAGTTTTCGGCTGTGAGCTGGGTTGCCGTGACCATGAATGCGTTTAACAGGGTGTCCATCACCAGCCACCATCCGGTCCGGCGGAACCGTCCCTAGGCTCAATGGGCCGCCGGGCGGGATGTGTCCCCCGAGGGTCCTTGGATTTATCCACAGGTATTCCACACTGTTAATAACCACATCTTCCCGGCAGCTTTGGGCGGAAAGGCGCTGCACGGGGCTGCTGTCGCTGTCTACAGAGCTCGAAAGGAAGGTTGTCCACACTGTGGATAACCTTCCCAACAGCTGGGGATAACGGGTAGCGGTAGGGTCTTTAGGCCTGCATGGACCAGATGCCGGAGGAACCGCGGCGGTGGCTGTCCAGGAGATGGGTGTCCACTATTCCCACGGCCTCCATCAGCGCAAACATGGTGGTGGGACCAACAAAGGAGAAGCCGCGCTTGCGGAGCGCCTTGGACAGGGCCACCGACTCCGCTGACTGCGTGGGGATATCGGCAGCCACGGCCGGCTCCGGGGTGCTGGCCGGGCGGAAGCTCCAAACAAAGTCCACCAGTCCGCCGTCGTTGCGAAGTTCCAGGGTGGCCTGTGCATTCTTGACCGCGGCAAGGATTTTGAGCCGGTTCCTGATGATTCCCGGATCCTGCATGAGCCGCTCCACGTCGGACCCGCTGAACGTGGCAACCTGTTCCGGATCGAAGCCGGCAAAGGCGGCACGGAAGGCCGGACGCTTACGCAGTATGGTGGCCCAGGACAGACCGGCCTGGAAACCCTCCAAGCAGATCCGCTCGTAGAGGCCCTGCTCGTCAGTGACGGGCAGTCCCCATTCCTGGTCGTAATAGTCGCGCATGAGCGGATCTGTGGCAGCCCAGGCAGGACGGGCCAGTCCATCCTCGCCAACGATCACTCCGCTGGAATCGGGAGCCAGTGGGGTCCCCCTTGGAACAGTTCCCTCGGCAAGCGCTAGGAGCGCCAGCGGGTGGTCATCAGGAACCCGACGATGGCGATGCCGAAGCCCGCCACGATGTTCCAGGACTGCCAGGCCTGGACCGGGAAGCGTCCCTCGCTGATGTAGAAGGTGATGATCCAGAAGAGACCGATGATCATAAGGCCAAACATGACCGGCTTGAACCACACGGGGTTGGGCTTGTAGGCCTGCGGGGACGCCGGTTGGGCGGTGCTGGCGGTCTTTCGGCGGGGCTTTGACTCGGGCACTGGCTCTCCTTGGCGGGCTGGGCAAGCTCGGCGGTCCGGGCTTGGTATCCTGCAAGAAGGAAATTGCCAGCGGCCTGCGCGATCTTGGTCAAATCTGGATTCTTACTAGCAGCCAATTCTAGCCGCAGTTGACGGGCACCCCGGTGCCCAGGGCAAAAGCCCGGAGGGGAACGCGTGGTATTGCAGGAGAAGGCGGAGCCCGCCACTGCGCCCGCATCCCGTCGCGCCCTCCTGCACGGCACCATCTCGGTACTAGGCGAGCTGCTGATTACTGCCGGCGTGATCCTCCTGCTCTTCGTGGCGTGGCAGCTGTGGTGGACCAACGTGGAATCCGATGCCAAGCAGAGCCAGGTCATCAAGGAATTTGCCGAGGACCTGGGCAGTGCTGTTCCGGACCCCGCCGCCTCAGCTCCCGCGGCGCCACCTGCCGCCGGCGAGGATTTCGGTGTGCCCGTGGTGGGGACTGCTCCCGGGCATGCGGGCACCATCGGCATCATGTACATCCCCCGGTTCGGCCCCACCTACACCCGCCCGATCGTCCAGGGGACCAGCCAGGACGTCCTGGACACCCTGGGCCTTGGGCACTACAGCAATACGGCGATGCCGGGCGCAGTAGGCAACTTTGCGGTGGCCGGGCACCGGCAGACGCACGGCGCGGTGCTGGACAACATCCACACGCTGGTGCCCGGCGACAAGATCTACGTCCAAACCAAGGACGGCTATTACGTCTATGTCTTCCGGAACAACCAGATCGTGATGCCTTCCCGCACCGACGTCCTGGAACCGGTCCCCACCCAGCCGGGCGTCGCGCCCACCGAAAGCTACCTCACCATGACCAGCTGCAACCCCCGCTTTGGCGCAGAAGAACGCATCATTGCCTACGCCCTGCTGGACAGCTGGCGCCCGGCAGCGGCAGGGCCGCCGGCCGAAATCGCGGCGCAGGTCGCAGCAGCCACCGGACGGAGCTGACCGTGTACGCCTGGATTTTCCGCCACCTACCCGGGCCGCTCTGGCTCAGGATCATCATTTCGCTGGCACTGATCTTTGTTGCCCTGATCCTGATGGTCCAGTTCCTTTTCCCGTGGATGTCCCATTTCACCCAATTCACCGACTCAACGATTGGTTCCGCAGACCAGCCATGACCACAACCAAGATCCTTGTAGTGGATAACTACGACAGCTTCGTCTACACCCTGGTGGGCTACCTCCAGGAACTCGGTGCCGAGACCACGGTGGTCCGCAACGATGACGTCACCCTGGCCGAGGCCATCGAACTCGCCAGCACCCGGGACGGTGTCCTCATTTCTCCGGGTCCCGGAAATCCTGCCGAGGCAGGGGTCTGCATCGAGCTGATCAAGTGGTGCGGCGAACACAGCGTCCCCATGTTCGGGGTCTGCCTGGGCCACCAGGCGCTGGCAGAGGCTTTCGGAGGCAAAGTGACCCACGCCCCGGAGCTCATGCACGGCAAGACGTCCCAGGTGGAGCACATTGGCACCAGCGTGTTCGCCGGGCTCCCCTCCCCCGTCACGGCAACCCGCTACCACTCGCTGGCCGCGGTACGGGAATCCATTCCCGACGTCCTGGAAGTGACGGCACAGACCGCGTCCGGCGTAGTCATGGGACTGCAGCACCGTACAGCCCCGCTCTGCGGTGTACAGTTCCACCCCGAATCGGTACTCACCGAGGGCGGATACCAGATGCTGGGCAACTGGCTGGAGTCTCTGGGCATGAAGGGAGCGGCCGCGAGGGCCGCGAAGCTGAGCCCGTTGATCCAGCACTAGCCAGCAGACGGCCAGCCAGGACGCGTCAGCCCTTCCTGGTGGGCTTGGGCGTCGGTGTTGGCGTGGGCGTAGCCGTTTCCGTTGGCGCCGGCGGAGGCGGGGGCGGCGGCGCCTTGGCCACCACGACGGTGATGGTCTTTCCCTGCTCCACGGCGGCGTTGGCCGCGTCGCTTTGGTCCGTGACCTTGCCGGGCTCCACCTGGGAGTTTTCCACCTCGACCACCGAGGGCACCAGGCCGAGCTCCTTCAGTGCTGCCTCGGCTTCGTCACGCATCAGGCCCCGCAGTTCCGGGACCACCACCTTTCCGGTGGACACGATCAGCTCCACGCTGGTACCGACACCGACGCTTTGCCCGGGAGCCGGGTTGGAGGTGATGACGATTCCCGCAGGCACAGTGGCACTGTTGGCGGTGGTGGTCGACGGCGCGCCCACCAGGCCGACCTGGCGGAGGATGTCCCGCGCCGCTGCCTCGGTCTTGCCGGGAAGGCTGTCAGGGATCTTCACCGAGCTGGGGCCGTCGGAGACGTTAAGGATGACCTCGGCCCCCGGATCCAGCGAACCGCCCGCCGCGGGATCCGTCCCAATGGCGGTCCCCTTGGGCACCGTGTCGTTTGCTGACCTGGCGATCTTGGGGCGAAGGCCTGCGTTGTACAGTTCCTGGAGAGCGGCTGTTTCCGTCATGGACGCCACCGCCGGGATGGGAACCTTGGGCGGCGCCGGAGCGGGCCGGTTGACCGTTTGGTACAGCCACAATCCACCCCCGGCGAGGATCAGCAAGGTGAAGATCACCAGGGTGGCAATCCATGCACGACGGCGGGACTTCTGCCGGGTGGTCCGCTCGCGTTCGGGAGCGAGGCCCAGCGGGAGCGGGCCGTCCCCGTAGGAATCTGCACCGTACCTATTTGCACCGTGCTCATCCGCCCCGTGCGCATCTGCCAGTTCCAGCGGAACCGCGCCGCCCTCGTCATGGAAGAGGTTGGTGGCAGCCAGCCGCCCGGTGGGCGCGTCATCAAGGAAGTTTGCCCCCGTTGCAGCGAACGCCTCGGTGGGCGGCGCCGCCTGGGGTACGTGGTCATTTGGATCGGTGGGTGCCTCGGATGCCGGCAGGGCCGGGACGGGGACGCCGGCCTTTGCTGAGCGCAGGGCTCGCCGGAAGGCTGCCGCATCCTGGAACCGGTCCGCGCGGTTTTTTTGCAGGGCCTTGGCGAGGACGGTGTCCAGCGCCGGTGACACCTCGGAGTTGAGTTTGCTGGCCGGCTCGGGAATCTCCCGGACGTGCTGGTAGGCCACGGAAACAGGGCTGTCCCCGACGAACGGCGGCCGTGAGGTCAGCATTTCGTAGAGCAGGCATGCGGCCGAATAGAGGTCGCTGCGGGCGTCAACGGTCTCACCCCGGGCCTGTTCCGGCGAGAGGTACTGGGCCGTTCCCACCACTGCCTGGGTCTGGGTCATGGTGGCGGACGAATCGGCGATGGCGCGGGCAATGCCGAAGTCCATCACCTTCACCGAGTTGGTGCCCGGGCAGTACATCACATTCGCAGGCTTGATGTCCCGGTGCACAATGCCGGCCTTGTGGCTGTACTCGAGGGCTCCCAGCACGCCCAGGCAATAGTCGATCGCCTGGTTGATGGTGACCTCGTTGCCGCGGATCAATTCGCGAAGGGTCCTGCCCTCCACGTATTCCATGACGATGTACGGCACCCGCACGTCTTCGGCGGAGCCGTCATGGACCACGTGCTCACCGGTATCGAAGATGGCCACGATGGCGGGGTGGTTCAGCGCGGCCACCGCCTGGGCTTCACGTTTGAAGCGTGCCTGGAACTGTGGATCCCGGGCCATGTCAGGCCGGAGCAGCTTGATGGCAACAGTCCTGCCCAGGCGGGTATCGGTTCCCTTGTAGACGTCCGCCATACCGCCGCGGCCAATGAGGTTGCCCAGCTCGTAGCGCCCGCTCAGGACACGCCGGTTATCCACCGGCAGGCTGTCCTCCCGGTGCAACGGTGTGCGTGGTGACTCATTCACTGGTGGTCCAGGCCTTTACGGGGCGCAGGTCGGGGGTATTCCCGGCGTTTGGCCGGCCGCACATGTTGCCAAGGGCGAGATGGGCGTGGGCCCCGCCTGGGAGGACGTTGTGGGCGTAGGGGTAGGTGCCGCACTGGTGGGCGCGGGGCTGGGAGCAGGAGCTACGGCGTACGTAACCGTGATTGGCGACCCAACCTCGATACGACCGGAACGGGACAGCGCGATGACGGTGCCGGGCTTCGCCGTAGCGTCCACCTGCTGTTCCAATGTGACGTCCAGGTTCTTCGCGGATAGCTCGGATTGGACGGTCTGGTACGGCTTACCGAGGTATGCCTCGGGAATGATGTCAACGGTTTCCGGCGTTGGTGTGGGTGTGGGCGTTGGGGTGCTGCGTGTCTGCGTAGGCGTCGCCGACGGCGTGGTCCGCGTGGGTGTAGCGGACGACGGCGGTGCGCTGCTGGCCGACGCGCTGGAGGTAGGAGTGCCGGACGGCGAGAAAAGCCCCACCTGGTTCAGGAGGAAGCCCACCAGCGCGAAGAGGAGCAGCAGAATCAAGGCGACCAAAGGCCAGGTCCAGGGGCTGCGGCCCTTGCGCCGGGGCTCATCGGCGGGCTCGTCGTCGTACGTCTCCTCCTCCTGGTCCCAATTCCGCTCAGCAGCCAGCGCGTTGGCGCGGGCAAGGGGTCCCTGCGCCCGCTCCGCGTCGTCTCCGGAGGCGCCATGGGCGCCGGCAGCCATTGCGGCGGCAGCGCCGGCCGCAGCTGCCCCGATCACCGGCAGGGCGGATGTGGCAGTCGGGGAATCCCGCTGGCTGCCGATGATGCCGGTGGGGGCAGTGGCGGTCTCGACGGGGGCCGTGATGGGGCCGGTGTCGGCGTCGAAGAGAAGCATGCCGGGCACTGCTGCGCGCGCCGCGCTGATGTCACCGTTACGGATGGCCTCCGCCGCTTCGGCCAACTTGATGGCATTGGCGGGACGGTCCTTGGGATCCTTGGCCAGCATGGACATCAGGAGCGCCCGGACCGGAGAAGGCAGGCTGTCCGAAAGGGGTGGCGGAGCGTCGTTGACCTGAGCCAGCGCAATCGCGATCTGCGATTCGCCGGAGAAAGGGCGGTGGCCGCTGAGGCATTCGTACCCGATAACGCCGAGTGAGTAGATGTCAGAGGAACCGGTGGCGGTCTGGCCTGTGGCCTGCTCCGGTGCGAGGTACTGCGCCGTTCCCATGACCTGGCCGGTCTGGGTGAGCGGCACCTGGTCGGCGAGGCGGGCGATGCCGAAGTCGGTGACCTTGACCCGTCCGTCGGGGGTGATCAGGAGGTTGCCGGGCTTGACGTCGCGGTGGACCAGCCCCTGGGCGTGCGCAACGGCCAGGGCACGGGCGGTCTGCGCGATGATCGAAAGGGTACGGTCCGGCGACAGCACCTGTTCGTGCTCGATAATGCTGCTCAGCGGCTGGCCCGGGACCAGTTCCATGACCAGGTAGGCCGAGCCCTCTTCTTCGCCGTAGTCGAAGACGTTGGCGATCCCCACGTGGTTCAGCAGGGCGGTGTGGCGGGCCTCCGCACGGAAGCGCTGGAGGAAGCCCGGGTCACCGGTGTACTCCTCCTTCAGCACCTTGATGGCGACGATGCGGCCCAGGACGAGGTCTTTGGCCTTCCAGACTTCGCCCATGCCGCCGATCGCAATCCGCGTGGTCAGCTGGAATCTGCCGCCGAGGGTGATTCCCGTTGTAGGCCTCACTTATTCAACACCGCCTCAAAAATCTTCTTCGCGTTGGGACTGGTCAGCTTTGCTCCCGCGTAGATGTCTACGCCTTCCATGACGATCGTGACGCTGACCTTCGGGTTGTCAGCGGGGGCGAACCCGGTGAACCATGAATTGTTGGTTCCGTTCCCGAGTTCCGCGGTGCCGGTCTTGCCCGCTACCTGTACGCCGGGGACGGCAGCACCCTTGGCAATACCGTCCGTCACTACGCTGGTCATCCATTCGGTGATCTGCTTGGCGATCTCCGGGCTGGTGGACGTCCTGAGTTGGGATGGCTGCGGCTCATCAATGACCCGCAGGTCCGGGGAGCGCAGGGTCTTGACCAGGCTGGGCGCCATCTGCACGCCACCGTTTGCGATGGCGTTTGTCATCATATTCACCTGCAGCGGCGTGACCCTGACATCCTTCTGGCCAATGGCGGACTGGGCCAGTCCGGGCTTGTCCAGGTTGTCGGGGAACCCGTTCCCGGTTGCATGGCCAAGCTTCAGCTGGTCCCCGACGTCCTCGCCGAACCCAAACTTCTTGTACTGGGCGGCGATGGCGTCGCGGCCAAGGTCCAGGGCGATGCTGGCGAACGGGGTGTTGCAGGATTGCTGCAGGGCGAAGGCGAAGCTGGCGGTGTCCCTCGTGTAGCAGTTGCCCCCGGCGTAGTTGGGCAGCTTGTACTGGATGCCGTCGAAGGGCATTTCCGCGGGGTTGGGCAGGACGCTGTCCTTGTTGTACTTGCCCGAGGCGAGGGCGGCGGCCGTATCCACGAGCTTGAAGACCGAGCCCGGGGCGAGCAATTCGCCGGTGGGACCACTGACGTTCTGGTTCAGGTTGATGCCCGGCACCTTGACCAATTCGTTGATGTTGGCCCGTTCCGCGGCAGCGTCCTGGGTGGCCACCAGGTTCGGGTTATAGGACGGCTTGGACACCATGGCGAGGATGGCGCCGGTCTTGGGATTGCTGACCACAATCGAGCCGCGCTGGCCGTCCGGGATCAGGTCATACGCCAGCTTCTGGATCTGGGGGTCGATGGTCAGTTCCACTGATGCACCCTTGGGCTGGTTGCCCAGGAAGAGCTGGCCCACGCGGTCAAGGAACAGCTGGTCCGAGTTGCCTGCCAGTTCCGCGCCCATGGTTTGTTCCAGCCCAGTGGCTCCGTAGTTCTTCGAGAAGTAGCCGGTGAGGCCGGCGTAAAGTTCAGGCTGGGCGTAGGTGCGCTGGAACGTGCACGTCTCCGAACCGGTTTCCACCGACTCGGCCACGGGAGTGCCGCCAACGATGATGGCACCGCGGTCATTGCAGTAGTTCTGGAGAATGGCGCGCTGGTTGAGCGGGTTGGTCTTGAGGTCGTCCGCACCCACCACCTGCACAAAGCTGATGGCGCCGAAGAGCAGCGCAAACATGGCCACTGCTGCCACCCATGAATGTCGAATTGCCTGGTTCACGCCTGCTTCACCGCCTCGGTTGGAGTGTCAATGCCGGTTGCTGCCGCCGCATCGGCGGGCGGGAGCGGAGTGGTATCCACAGGGCCGCGGGCTGCGTGCGAAATCATCAGGAGCAGTCCCACAATGATCCAGTTGGCCAGGAGGGACGATCCGCCGGCCGCGAGGAACGGCGTGGTGAGCCCGGTCAGCGGAATGAGCCGCGTGACGCCGCCGATGACCACGAAGCACTGAAGGGCGACGGCAAAGGACAGGCCGCAGGCAAGGAGCTTGCCGAACGCGTCGCGGGTCCCCAGGGCGGCGCGGAAGCCGCGGGTAATGAACAGCAGGTACAGCAGGACGACGGCGAACAGGCCGATAAGCCCCAGCTCCTCGCCCAGGGATGCGATGATCATGTCGCTGTTGGCGAAAGGAACAAGATCGGGACGCCCCTGGCCGAGGCCGGTACCCACCAGGCCGCCGTTGGCCATGCCGAACAGGCCTTCGATGACCTGCCGGCTGCCGTTCTCATAGACGTCCGGGGAGAAAGCATTGAGCCAGCCGTAAACGCGCTGCTGGACGTGGGAGAACACCTGGGCCGCCACGAAGCCGCCGCCAATGATCAAGGCCAGCCCGATGACCACCCAGCTGATCCGGCTGGTGGCCACGTAGATCATGACAATAAACAGGCCGAAGAACAGCAGGGAGGAGCCCAGGTCGCGCTGGAAGATGAGCACGCCAATGCTGACCAGCCACGCCGTGATCATGGGGCCCATGTCCTTGAACCGGGGAAACTGCAGTGGGCCGATCTTCCGGCCGGCCAGCAGGATGAGGTCCCGGTTGGACGACAGATAACCTGCGAAGAATATGGCCAGCGTAATTTTGGCTACTTCGCCCGGCTGGAACGTCATGGGACCGAACCTGATCCATACCCGTGCGCCCAGGATTTCTCCCGCGCTGATCCCTGGAACAAGCGGAAGGATCAGCAACAAGGCGGACGCGGCCAGCGAAATAAAGGTAAACCGGCGCAGGACGCGGTGGTCCTTGAGGAAGAACACCACCGCAATGGCCACGGCCATGGCGATCAAGGTCCACCGAAGCTGGTTGTTTCCCGTGTCCTCGCCCGGAGCGTCTAGGCGGTGGATCATGGCGAGCCCCAGGCCGTTCAACGCAACAACGATTGGAAGTATAACGGGATCGGCATATTTGGCCCGGAAGCGCAGCACCCCGTGGAACACCAGGGCGGCGACCGCCAGCAGGCTGGACTGGAACCAGAAGTCGGAGTCGAAGGCCTTTTCCTGGTCCACGCCAACCAGCATGTTGGCACCGATGCCGACGGCGAGGGCCAGCAGCAACAAGACAAGTTCAACATTGCGGCGAGGCTTGGGCGTGGTGCTTACCTGGCTCATTTAGCCGCCTCGCAGGTGATGGTGGGACTGGGTGAGGGGGACGGTGCCGATGGCGCGGGGGCAGCAGCGGACGCATCCGGTGCCGGCGGCGGAGCTGCTGCGCTGGCCGGGGGTGCGCTGGCTGACGGCGCGGGGGCAGTGGCAGACGCGGAAGGCTTGGGGCACTCTTCCTCCGGGGAGGTGGTCCCGGTGAGCTCCAGGTTCTTGACGATCCGCTGGGCGTCGTAGAGGTCATTGGCGGGAACGGTCTGGCGGACCCGCTGCTGCGAGAACGGAGGAAGGGAATCCATCCGGATATCGGTCACCGCTTCCAGGGAGGACAGCTGGATGGGACCCAGCCTCTGGGACACTCCGTTGTAGATTGCCACGCGGGAATCGAACTCCCCCACGTAGTAGCGTGTCTGCGTCCAGGCGTACCCGAGCCAGAGGCCGACGGCCACCACCACCAGCACGGCTGCCGCAATGGACCAGGTCAGCCAGCGGCGTGGCCGCAGTGCCGGCAGGGTGTCTTCCCCGTCGGCTGGCTCCGCTTTGTGGGTGAGGAGAGTGGCGGCCCGACGGGCCACGGTGCGGCCCGCCACCGTGGGGATGGAACCGGACTCCGCGGCAGCAGCAGCGGCACCCACCAGCTCGTGCGGGCGGGAGGCAAGTTCTTCGCGCAGGACCTCAGCGGAGAGGTGTTCGCCCAAGTGGGGGTCCGTGCTTCCGGCTTCGGCGGGGGGTGTATCGCCGTCCTTCGCGTCGCCGTCCGCCGGTTCCTTGGCAGGCCGTGGGTCCTGCTCGGCAGATTCGGCGCCGGCGGGTTCCTTGCCGGCGGCCGGGGCAACGGCAGCAGCTCTGGCAACGGGGGGAACATCCGCCGCGGCAGCGGGCTTGCTGCCCTGCACCGGCGGGACGATCTCCACGGCGGCCGTGCTGACGTCGTCGGGCGTTTCCTCCACAATGTCCACCATGACCACGGTGACGTTGTCCGGGGAACCAGCCTCGAGGGTCAGCTCAACAAGCGTTTCGGCGCACTCATGCAGGTTGTGGGTTTCGCGGACCGTCCGTTCCACGGCATGGGCGGCAACATAGTTCAGTCCGTCGGAGCACAGCAGCCAACGGTCGCCGGGCCGGGCATCCAGGGTGTCCAGGTCCAGCTCAGGGCTTGCATCGACATCACCCAGGACGCGCATGAGGACGTTCTTGTGGGGATGGGTTTCCGCTTCTTCAGGGCGCAGCCGGCCTTCGTCGATGAGCCGCTGGACAAACGTGTGGTCCACGCTGATCTGCTTGAATTCGCCGTCGCGAAGCCGGTAGGCGCGTGAATCGCCAATGTGGGCGAAGTGGAGTTTTCCGTCGGCCAGCAGGAGGGCCGTGACGGTGGTGCCCATGCCCGCCAGCTTCGGGTTGATATGCACCAGCTCGGAGAGCAGGGAGTTGGCCGTCTGGATTTCGTCGGCCAGGACGGTTCCGGCGTCGTCACCGTGGTCCGGGCTGTCCAGGTGGATCATGTCCAGGACGGTTGCGGCTGAGGCCACGTCGCCGCCGGCATGCCCGCCCATGCCATCCGCGACCACTGCGAGGTGGCGGCCGGCGTAGGCTGAATCGTCATTCTTGGAGCGGATCCGGCCGACGTCGGACCGCGCGGCGAAGCGCATGATGAGGGGCCGCTGCGCCGGACTGGAGCCGGGTGCGGGGGTTTCAGCCACGGCCATGGTTACGGCCTCAATTCAATGACCGTCTTGCCGATTCTCACGGGTACCCCTGGCTCGACAGGCAGGGCACGGGTAAGTTGCTGGTCTCCCAAGTAGGTTCCGTTGGTGGAACCAAGATCTTCGATGAACCAGCGGCTGCCCTGCGGGAAGAGTCTCGCGTGGCGGCCGGAGGCGTAATCATCCTCAAGGACCAAGGTGGCTTCCTGGGCGCGTCCCAGCAGGATGGGGCTGGCTGCCAACGGCAGGGTCCGGCCTTTAAGCGGTCCTTCAAGCACCACCAGTTGCCGGGCCTGCTGCTTCGCGGGCTGCGGCGGCGCGTCGGCGAGTTCGGGGTTGCGCCGGACCTGGCGGGCCGTGGGGGCACCGGCTGCAGCTTTGCGGCCCACCATCAGGTCGCGGCGCATGGCGGAGACGATGCTGAAGATGAGTACCCAGAGCAGCAGCAGGAAGCCGAACCGCAGCGCGGTGATGGTGAGGTCGCTCATGCGTGGCCACCTTGGGTGGCAGGAAGCAGGCGGAAGATAATCTTTGTCCGTCCCATCGTGATGGTGGAGCCGTCCGTGAGTTCGGTGCTTCCGGAGACCTTCTGGCCGTTGACGTAGCTGCCGTTGGTGGAACCCAGGTCCACGGCGCTGGTGACACCGTTGTTGGTGCGGATCTCCAGGTGGCGCCGCGATACGCCCGTATCCTCGATGTGGATGTCCGCCTCGGAGGACCGGCCCAAGACGATGGACGGGGCGTTCAGCGAATAGCGCTGGCCGTCAATGTCCAGCACCGGCTGCAGCCTGACAGGCTGCCGGCTCGGGGCCGCCGGGACGTTCGGCCTGGGCTGGGCGGGCGCGGAACCCTGGGACGTCTCGGTTGCGGAAGCAATTTCGAAGTCGCCGGCGCGGAGCTCGGCGTCGCGCCGGAATGAAATCCGGACCGGGCCCTGGAGGGTGTAGCCCTGGCCGCGGACGTGGTTGATGACCACGTCGCACAGTTCTTCGGCCAGCGGGGTGCCCCATTCCTGTGCCCGGCTGAAGTCGTCGTCACTGAGCTGGACGTCAAAGACATTGGGCACCAAAGTGCGTCCGGCGGCCACGGTGAGGGCTTTGTGGTCCACCTCGCGGCGGAGCCGGCTGGCGATCTCAACGGGCTCAACCTGGGCCTTGGAACCGGTGGAGAAGACACCGCGGACGGCCTTTTCAATGCCACGTTCAACCTTGTCCAGCAGTCCCATGGTTCTTCTCCTTTCCCCCCGGCTCCGGGGCAGTAGTTGTTGTTGGCCAGTACCTGCAGGGCAGTCCACCGTTGTGCGGTGATGCCCTTCGGCAGTGGCCACTCCTACATCCGATACTAATGGCCAGCCCTGCGAATGACCTTAATCCACAACGGCCGGGCGCCGGCAAAAGTTCGGATGCGTAACTGTTCCGCACTGCTGTGACGCCGGTGGTGGAGTCTTCTTGCCGGGCCCGCGATCCCTGCTATTGCGCAGTTTCGATCCTGTTTCGACGGGCGTGCGGAAGGGTGGGCGGGGGCCAATTGGTAATTTGCGGCATCTGTCCGTTATGCTTGATCTCGCTGCTTTTACGAGGCGCGGAACGGGAAACCGGTCCGGCTCAGTGGAAGAAGTTGCGCGCGAGTGGCGGAACGGCAGACGCGCTGGCTTCAGGTGCCAGTGTCCGAAAGGGCGTGGGGGTTCAAATCCCCCCTCGCGCACGCAAATGGAAGAGCCCCGGTCTTGGACCGGGGTTCTTTTGCGTTTCCCGCCTGCAACAGCGGTTCTGCCGCCTAGCTGGACGGACGCGCCGAAGCCTTGAACCGGCGTCGTGAGTTGGCAAGATGGCTGCGCATCGCTGCCGCCGCGGCAGCCTCGTCGCCGTCGGCGATTGCCTCCAGGATGGAGCGGTGCTCCAGCACCACCTGGTCAAAATGGTCCCGCGCATAATGTTCGACGCCGGTCATCAGGCGGGTGCGCGGCATGGCAATCATGGTTTGGCCCAGGGCCGCCAGGCAATCGGAGTAATAGGGGTTGCCGGATGCTGCGGCAACGGCCCGGTGGAACTCGAAGTCCGATTTCATGGCATGGGCAGGGTGGCCGGCGCTTTCGGTGAAGGCGTCCAGCGCCGTACTGACGGCGCGCAGCTGCCGGTCCGTGCGGTTCCGTGCGGCCAGGGCAGCGGCTTCCGTCTCCACCCCCATGCGGAAGGCCAGCAGGTGCAGCCGGTCCTCCGTGGTGGCCACCGGCCGGACCCCGGGTGCTGCCTGGGGCCCGTCCGGTGGCGGCGTAAGGGCGAAGCTGCCGCGCCCGCGCTCGGTTTCGACGAGCCCCTCTGCCTGGAGCCGGGTGAGGGCGGCCCTGACCACGGTCCGGCTGACACCGAAGTCGCTGATGAGCGTGTTCTCGCTGGGGAGCTTCTCGCCGGGCTGGATCACGCCGTCGACGATGCGGTTGCGAAGGTCAGCGGCGAGGTCCGCGGTGAGGTTCCGGCTCATGGCTCAAGGTTACGGCTTCGGGGTTACGCGCCGAACTCCACGCTCTCGGTGGTCCAGGCGCGGGCCTGCTCGCTGAGGGTGACGCCCAGGCCGGGGCGGTCCGGGACGATCATCCGCCCGTCCTTGGTCTCCAGGCGTTCGTTGAACAGCGGGTCCAGCCAGTCGAAGTGCTCCACCCAGGGCTCGCGCGGATATGCAGCCGCGAGGTGGAGGTGGATCTCCATGGCAAAGTGCGGGGCCAGGCCCAGTCCCCGCTCGTCCGCCAAGGCGGCTAAGCGGAGGAACTGGGTGATGCCGCCCACGCGCGGGGCATCAGGCTGGATGATGTCGCAGCCGTTGGCGGCAATAAGCCCTTTGTGCTCGGCCACGGAGGCGAGCATCTCACCCGTGGCGATGGGGGTGTCCAGGACCTGTGCCAGGTGGGCGTGGCCTTCGAAGTCGTAGGCGTCCAGCGGCTCTTCGATCCAGACAAGGTCGAATTCCTCGAGGCGGCGGCCCATGCGCAGGGCGGTGGCACGGTCCCACTGCTGGTTGGCGTCCACCATGAGCGGAACGTCAGGGCCAATGTGCTCGCGGATGCCGGCAACGCGGCGCAGGTCCTCTTTGCTGTCCGGCAGGCCCACTTTGATCTTGATCCCGCCGATGCCTTCTTCAATGGACCGGGTGGCCCGTGCCTTAACTTCCTCCAGGCTGGCGTTCAGGAAGCCGCCCGAGGTGTTGTAGGTCTGGACGGAGTCGCGGTAGGAGCCGAGGAACTTTGCCAGCGGCAGCCCGGCGCGCTTGGCCTTGAGGTCGTACAAAGCGATGTCGACGGCGGCGAGGGCCTGGGTGGCGACCCCGGAGCGGCCCACGGAGGCCCCTGCCCACAGGAGTTTGGTGTAGATCCTTGCGATGTCGTTGGGGTCCTCGCCGATGAGGCCTTCGGCCACTTCCTTTGCGTGGGCATACTGCGCCGGGCCGCCGGCGCGTTTCGAGTAGCTGAAGCCGATGCCGGAGTGGCCGAGTTCAGTGGTGATCTCCGCGAACAGGAACACCACCTCGGTCATGGGCTTTTGCCGGCCGGTGAAGACCTTGGCGTCGCTGATGGGAACGGCGAGGGGAAGGCGGGCGGTGGACAGCCTGACGTGCCGGATGAGATCGACGGTGCTCATTAATTCTCCTAAGGGCGGGGCGGGGCTCCTTCGCCCACACACCTAGGATATAAGTGTTCAACTTGTATTACAAGTATCGTGAAGGGCCCTGCGGTATGCCACTCCCGCAATGTCCCCGGATGGCCGCTACTTCCTGATCCCCCCGAAACCGGCAATCAGTGCCTCGAGCCCAAGGTGGAAGGCGGTGTCGGCCGGGCGGCCGCGTTCCGGTCCGGCCGGCGCGTGTCCCTGGGTTGAACTCCTCACGGCCGCCGTGAAGTGCGGCGTGGAACCGGCCATCGACCCGGAATCGAAAATGTCTTCCGGTGCCGTGACGTCGTACGCAGAGCCGAAGATGAACGATTCCAGTGCCACGATGGCGGGGACGATGCGCTCCTGGGGAAACCCGGCGTCGGAAAATCCCTTGCTGACGGTTTCATACATAGCAAGGGTCTGGGGAGCGTCCGTCACTGGCAGGACTGCGATGACGGGAATGAGCGGGGTGTGTTCGGCGAAGACATCCCGGTAGCTCCACGCCCAGGTGCGGACGGCGTCTTCCCAGCTGCCGCCCCCGAAACCTGAGACGTCCACCAGTGACATCAGGTGGTCCTCGACCAGGAGCAGTACGTCCTGTTTTGATTTCACATGGTTGTAAAGGGCGGAAGGTGCCACGTCGAGCACCTTGGCCAGCGCCGCCATGGTCAGGCCGTCATAACCTTTCCGGCTCACCAGTTCCAGGGCCGCTGCCGTAATGCCCGCCTTGTCCAGCACTGCAGCCGACGGCCGGCCTGCCCGCCTCCTCTGTGCGCCGCCATTGCTGGCGGAGCGCCCCTGTGCGGCTGATACTGCCGGCATTGCTGCCCTTTCGTCGGTGTCCCAAGCATTATTCCATCCAGCACTTCCGCTCCCGGCAGGTACCGGCTATAGTTCTAGCTAAATGAATGGCATTCATTTAGTGGTCCCCGTCACCAAGGGCCGCAGAGAGGACATCATGCTTAACCTGAACCGCGACGTCGTGGTCGTTGGAGCCGGGCCGTCCGGACTCACCGCCGCCCGTGAACTGAAGAAGGCCGGCCTCACCGTCGCCGTGCTCGAGGCCCGCGACCGCGTGGGCGGCCGCACCTGGACCGACACCGTGGACGGTGCCATGCTCGAAATCGGCGGCCAGTGGGTCTCGCCGGACCAGACAGCCCTCCTGGAACTGCTCCAGGAACTGGACCTGGAAACCTACCCGCGCTACCGCGAAGGGGAGTCCATCTACATTGGAGCCGACGGTGCGCCCGTGCGGTACGCAGGCGACACCTTCCCGGTGGACCCGGACACCGCCGTCGAAATGGGCCGCCTGGTGGCCCTCCTGGACGGACTTGCCGCAGAGATTGGACCCACTGAACCCTGGGCCCACCCGAAAGCCCGTGAGCTGGACACCATCTCCTTCCACCACTGGCTGCGGCAGAATTCCGCCAACGAGGAGGCGTGCAGGAACATCGGCCTCTTCATCGCCGGCGGCATGCTCACCAAGCCCGCGCACTCCTTCTCCGCCCTGCAGGCCGTCCTGATGGCAGCTTCTGCCGGCTCCTTCACCCACCTGACGGACGAGGACTTCATCCTGGACCGCCGCGTGGTGGGTGGGATGCAGCAGGTATCACTGCTGCAGGCACAGGAGCTGGGTGACGACGTCGTCCTTAACACGCCGGTGCGCACCATCAACTGGGAGCCGGATGCGGACGGCGGCCATCGCGTGACCGTTGTTTCGGAGCGCGCCACAGTGAACGCCCGCTTTGTGGTCATGGCCGTGCCGCCCAACCTTTACTCCCGCGTCTCCTTCAACCCGCCGCTGCCGCGCCGGCAGCACCAGATGCACCAGCATCAATCCCTGGGCCTGGTCATCAAGGTGCATGCCGTCTACAGCACCCCGTTCTGGCGGGACAAGGGGCTCTCCGGCACCGGCTTTGGCGCGGATGCCCTGGTCCAGGAGGTGTACGACAATACGAACCACGGCGACCCGCGGGGCACCCTGGTGGGGTTCGTGTCCGATGAAAAGGCCGACGCCGTTTTCGAGTTGGGTGCGGAGGACCGCAGGAAGGCCATCCTGGAATCCATCGCGGGTTACCTCGGTGACGAGGCCCTCACCCCTGAGGTCTATTACGAGTCCGACTGGGGCTCCGAAGAATGGACCCGTGGCGCCTACGCCGCCAGCTATGACCTTGGGGGCCTGCACCGCTACGGCAAGGACCAGCACGCCCCCGTCGGCCCCATCTACTGGTCCTCGTCGGACCTCGCCGCGGAAGGCTACCAGCACGTGGACGGGGCCATCCGCATGGGCCGCATCACCGCGGCGCGCATCGCCGAAGTTGCCAAGGTCCCGGTGGCATCCGGCTGGTAAATAAGCATGCTTACTAATAGGCTGGCGGCGGGGAGCGTCCCCGGCTTTTCGACGAACGAGGTGAGGCATGACAGACGCCCAGAGCATCAGCAAGGTTACTGAGATCATCAACGATTCCAAGATCGGAATGGTCACCACCATCAACGAAGCAGGCGCCCTCGTCAGCCGGCCGCTGGCGGTCCAGGAGGTTAAGGACGACGGCGACATGTGGTTCTTCACGGGCCTTGGCACTTCGCAGGTTGCGCACGTCCGGGCCGATCCGCGCGTCAACGTCGCCTTTGGCAAGAACACCGAATGGGTTTCCGTGGCCGGAACTGCGGAAGTGGTCACGGACCGGGCCAAGATCCACGAACTTTGGAACCAGGTGGTCGAGGCGTGGTTCCCGGACGGCCCGGACACGCCTGAGGTGTGCCTGCTGCGCGTCGATTCAGATTCCGCGGAGTACTGGACCAGCCCGGGCGGCACCGCTGCCACGGTGCTTCAGTGGATCAAGTCGAAGGTCACCCACGACCGGATGAGTGTAGGCGAAAGCGGGACGGTGGAGCTGTAACCGGGGTTCTTGGGAAAGGGGAGGGGCGGCTACTGCTGCTCCGCCCCTTCCAATGTCTCCAGGACTGCCGGCAGCAGCATGTCATTGCGTCCCCATGCGGGATCCAGGATCTCCACGTACCAGGAATCTGCGAGCAGGAGGGCCAGCGCATCGTTGGTCTCGCCGGCCCAGTCCTGGATCTGGGCTTCCTCGACAGGGTTTTCGCTGGAGCCGAGCACCGTGGCGATCTCCGTTCCGGCGAGGGTCACGGGAATGGCGGCGCTGCTTGCCTCGCCGGGAGCATGGGCCACGGTCACCAGTTCGGTCCGGGTGGAAAGTGCCAGCAGTCCGCGCGCGGTTTCGGCACTGCAGAAGCCGGTGACGTACTGCCGCTGCGCGGCGCCATCGGCCAAAATGCCCGGCTGGGACTCCTTGGTGAACAGCCCGTGGCGGTTCAGCTCCGCCAGCGCCGCGGCAATTGGTCCGGTCTCGGCGTCGAACGCGGCAGCAAAATGTCCCGGCTGGTACGAGTTCCCGCCTTCCAGCCACCGGGCCGTCAACTCGCCGGCAGCCTCCAGCGTGGTGGCCTGGCGCCAGACTCCCCGGTCCTCCAGCAGCCGGCCGTACTCGTCATGGACAGGCAGTTCCTCAGGCTTCATCTTGGGATGCTATCGCCGGGCCTCGGGAGCGATCCAACCCCTGCGACACACCGGTTAACCTCAGCCGGCCTGCTTCGCCTGCAGGGCGCCCGGAATCCCCGCCGCCCGTTCCGCCGCTGCCAGCGATGCGGCGAGGCTTCCGACGGCGTCCGGGTACTCCTTGTGCGCTGCTGTCCGCAGCTGGTCCGCGGTCCGCATCGCCTTGATCAGCGCGGACGTTTCCGGCAGCCGCACGTCGGTCAGCGCCGGGTAGTCGATGCTGCAGCCTGGATCCAGCTCGTAGCGCCGCCAGCGCGCCATCAGCTCATCATGCTGTATCCGCGCGGCCTGGTGGGCGGAAAGCTGCTCCCGGTGTTCACGGCGGCCAGAGCGCCACGCCAGGAACTTCGGGCTTCCCCGGTAGGCCGCAAGGCCCGAAGCAACAGCTGCCCCAGCCAGCACCAGCCCCGCCCACGGTGAAACCAGGGCCGGAATCAGAAGGGCGGGAAGGGCCACGCAGGAACCAAGGAAGAGGTCCCAAAACAGCTGGTCCGTCCGCTCGGGTGAGGTTCCGCTGGGAGCGAGGGACCGTCGTCGGACGACAAAAACTGTGGCGGCTACGCTGGCAACCAGCACCGGACCGCATAACAGGACCGCACCCGCACCATGAAGCAGTCCCTGCACCAAGGATTCCATGACTGACATCTGCGCACCTCCGGCGCCCCGCATACCCATTCGCGACTGGCCCCGGCCGGAAAGCACCGGCTGGTCCTTCCATTGCACCGTTTTCCAGCAGGTGGGTCAATGCCAGGGACTGGATCCTTATGCTTCCGATACACCGGAACAAAAGCGGGGCCGCGACTTCGAGGCGTACACTGCGTTCACGCCTTCGGAAGGGGCCTGACGGGTACCGTGGGACCATGCGACTCAAAATGTGCAGCATCCACGTCCAGGACCCGGCGGCCGCCCACGCTTTCTACACCGGCACGCTCGGCTTTGACACGCTCATGGCCATGCCTGAATACAACCTGTACATCATCAAGGATCCGGGTGCGGACGACAGTTCGGTGGGGCTGCTCCTGGAACCCAGCGACAACCCGATCGGCGCCAACTACATGAACGCCGTGCGGGAGGCCGGGCTCCCGGCCATCGTCTTTGGGGTCCCCGATGTCCAGGCGGAGTACGACCGGCTGACGGCTGCCGGGGTCAGCTTCAAGACGCCGCCTACCACCGATCCGTTCGGGACCAGCGCCGTGTTCGACGACGGCTGCGGCAACTACGTCCAGATTCACCAGGACTGACTGCCCCGGATGCAACGGAAGCTTGTCCGCGCATCCGGGCCTTCACGGACCTGACGGGCGAACACGCTTCTGAAACAACTGGCCGCGCTACTTGGCCTGGGCGCGGTCCTTCTTGGCCTGCTTCTTTGCGGCCTCGTCCTTGACCCGCTGGGCTTCGGCGCGGACGGCGGCATGCGTGGCCCGCTCGGTGACCAGCCACTGCGGGGGAGCCTGCAGCAGCGCGGT
Source organism: Arthrobacter sp. SAFR-044 (assembly GCF_051965175.1). Lineage (GTDB taxonomy): Bacteria > Actinomycetota > Actinomycetes > Actinomycetales > Micrococcaceae > Arthrobacter. The sequence continues at coordinate 1,234 of NZ_JBQCMK010000012.1, read as the reverse complement.
GATCTCCGCCGTCGTGAGCGCTTCCTCCACGCCGGCCCGGGCCAGGCCGCTGATGGACACGTTCAGCTTCTGGGCCACCACGGGGCGCGGGTGCGGGCCGTTGCGGCGCAGTTCGGCCAGCCATTCCGGCGGGTTGGCCTGGAGTTCGGCGAACTCCTCGCGGGTGATGGTTGAATCCTGGAACTCCTGCGGCGTGGCCGGGAGGTAGATGCCAAGTTTCTTGGCAACAGTGGCCGGCTTCATGGACTGGGAGTTTGCAGAGGTCATGCTTCAAGGGTATCCGGGCGGCAGGTACTGTGAAGACGTGCCAGCCGACAATACCCCCACCCCCGACGCCCCCGCTGCCCCTGAGGAAGGGGCGCCGCGGGTGCTGCGGATCGCGTACGTGGCCGGGGTTACGCCCGGGAAGTGGATCCGCCGCTGGGAGGAGCGGATGCCGCATATACCCCTCCAGGCATTCATGGTCGACGACGGCCGCCAGCTGGGGAGCCTGCGGGATGCCAGCGCAGACATGGCCTTTGTCCGCCTGCCCATCGAGCGGGAGGGCCTCAGTGTTATCCCGTTGTACGAGGAACAGCCGGTGGTGGTGGCCCCGAAGGGTCATGAGATTTCGGTATTCGAGGAAGTGCCGCTTGCCGACCTCGCGGAGGAATCGTTCCTGGATGTTGCGGCGTTGGGCGGGCCGGAGGCTGCACTCCAGGTGGTTGCCGCAGGCGCCGGCCTGGTGATCCTCCCCATGGCGGTGGCGCGCCACTTCAACGTCAAGGACACTGTTGCACGCCGGCTTACGGGCGCGGAGGCGACCGAAGTTGCCCTGGCCTGGCCGACGGACGCCACGGACGACGTGCTGGAGGAATTCATTGGCGTAGTGCGCGGCCGTACCGCGCAGAGTTCACGGCAGCCCTCCGCCCAGCCGCAGAAGGTGAAGAAGGAACCCAAGCCGGACCGCCGCGGCACCGGCGCCAAGAAAGCACCCAAGGTGGCCCAGCGCTACGCCCCGAACCCGGACAAGGGCCGCGGCAAGGGGTCACGGAAGAAGGGCAAGCGCTAGCCGCACGCCCTGCCGACCGGGGAGGGTGCGGCCCGGGCAGCAGAAAAGCCGGCCCCAGATGATGCGGAGCCGGCTTTGCTGCAGTCCGTGGTTACCCACGCGGACTAGGTGTTTTGGATGTTGTCTTTGGCGTCTGTTGCGCGGTCTTTGACGTCGGTGGCTGCGTATTGGCCTTCGGTTTTG
>NZ_JBQCMK010000011.1:0-126258 GCF_051965175.1 Arthrobacter sp. SAFR-044 | reverse complement strand
GCCCCGGGCATGGACCAGGCCACCCAGGAAGACCGGGACGACGTGGTGGTGCGGTTCCTGCTCGCCGCCGGCGCCGTGGGGGTGCTCTACAAGGAACAGGCCTCGATCTCGGGGGCCGAGGTGGGCTGCCAGGGCGAGGTCGGGTCCGCGTCCTCGATGGCCGCCGCGGGCCTGGCCGAGGTCATGGGCGGCACCCCCGCCCAGGTGGAGAACGCCGCCGAAATCGCGATGGAACACAACCTGGGCCTGACGTGTGACCCGATCGGCGGGCTGGTCCAGGTCCCATGCATCGAGCGGAACGCGATCGCGGCCGCGAAGGCCATCAACGCCGCGAAAATGGCGCTCTGGGGCGACGGCACCCACCGCGTCTCCCTGGACGAAGTCATCATCACCATGCGCGAAACCGGCAAAGACATGTCCTCCAAATACAAGGAAACCGCCATGGGCGGCCTCGCCGTCAACGTCGTCGAATGCTGACACCCCGCCGACACCCGGCAGCATGGCGGCCCGAGCGATGCCCGTGAGCCTAGTTGTGTGTTGCCGCCCACCAGTTCAGGCTTGCAGCGAACACCAGCCATGAGACGTAGGGCAGCAGGAGCAGTCCCGCCGTCCGGCTGATGGGACCGAAATGCAGCACCGTCACCGTAACCGCGGCAACCAAGGCCACGATGATGGCCAACCCCAACCACAGGGCCGCCGTACCAAGGGCTGGGTAAAGGGCGAAAAACACCGGGGTCCAGGCCAGGTTGAGGGCCAGTTGGATGGCATACACCACCATGGCCTGCCGTGTGCCATCGGTACGTTTACGCCATACCAGCCACGCCGCCAAGGCCATTGCCGTGTAGAGGATGGTCCACACCGGGCCGAACACGCCGTTGGGCGGAGACCAGGGGGCCTTGTCCGCGGTGGCGTACCAGCCCGTGACATTGGCCGCTGAAGCCAGGCCGCCCAGGGCCGCCACCAGCAGTGACGCCACCAGGAAACCGGCAAGCCCTGCCGCCTGGACCCCGGCACTGTACGGCTGCCTGCCGCGTCCTGCGGGAGCGGCGCGCTGTTCCCCATCCGGCCTCATACCCCAACCCTTGTTGAACCTCCCGAGCTTCGTCAAGGCGGCGCTCCGCACCCCGTGGGTGCCGTCCGGGGCACGCCGGAGAAAAGCCGGGAGCGTATGAGGCTTTAGACTTGAGGCTGCATGTCCGCACGCATCCAGAAGTACCGAAACCGCGCACAAACCCGATTGGACACGGCCCCCTTGCGAGAATTCACCGCACGTTTTGCCACAGCCGAGGAAATTGAGAACTGGGACAAGCACGTCACGGCCAACCCGAACGGCGGCAACATGCTGCAGTCTGCCGCCTACGCATCGGTCAAGAACGGAAGCGGCTGGAAAATCCGGTTCCTGGTGCTCGAAGGCGGCGGGAATTCCAGCTACAACCTGGTGCTGGAAAAAAGCTTTCCCATCCTGGGACGGCTCTGGTACCTCATCAAGGGCCCTGACCTCGCCGGTGCAGCAGACCTGGGACCTGCGCTCGAAGCGTGCGCGCAACTGGTCCGCAGCAGGAAGCTGAATGTCTTCACCATCAAGGTGGAACCGGACATCATCGACTCCGAGCAGGCGCGGCGGGAACTCGCAGCCGCCCACCTGGCCAAAGCCCCCAATATCCAGTCCAACGATTCCACCGCCCTGCTGGATATCTCCGGCACGGAAGAGGAAGTATTCAAAGCCATCTCTTCCCGCGCCAGGAACGCCATCCGGCGCGCAGAGCGTGAGGGCTGCCAGGTGGTCCGGCAGGAACAAGGACCGGAGACCTACCGCGCCCTGTACGACCTGATGGCCAACACCGTCAGCGCAAAGGGGTCAATGCCCCTGCGCAGCTATGACTACTACGAGCGGTTCTGGGACGAGTTCTGCAACCGCGGCCAGGGCAACTTCTTCTTCGTCTATGAGGACGGGAAACCCAGCGTGGGTGCCTTCGTCATCAACTACGGGGCCAAGGCAACGTACAAGGACGGCGGCTCCACCCAGAACCGCAAGCAGTACGGGGACTCGCACCTGGTGCAGTGGGCGGCCATCCGGCGGATGCAGGAACTTGGCTGCACGGAGTACGACTTCTGCGGCACTCCGCCGGCTGCGCGGATCAAGGACAAGACCCACAACCTCTACGGAATGGGCATGTTCAAGACCAGCTTCACCAAGACGGTCACCGACTTTGTGGGCTGCCACGACTACATCCTGTCCCCGCTCCGGCACCGTCTCTGGGTCAACGGTGGGGAAAAGGTGTTCCGCCGGATCGAAACCGCACGAACCGGGCAGCAGTTCTACTGACCGTTGCCGGCAAGGACCGCACGCCCAGGCGCCCGCCGGCCCCGCCCCGTGCTGCCCGCCCTGAACACCGCCCGCCCTGAACACCGTCCGTCCTGAACCCCTCCACCCAGCGCGAGCCCACCGGCCGCGAAGAGTCCAGAAGAAGGTCACCCCTTGAATCCAGTTTCCGCCGCGACCGGGCTTGAATACGCCAACCTCAGCGACGCAGAATTTGAGGCCTTCGCCCTGAAGCACCCGCAAAACAGCTTCCTGCAATCCATTGACTTTGCCCGCTTCCAGCGTGCCCGGGGCCAGCAGGTGGAACTCTTCGGGGTCCGGCGCGACGGCGAACTCGTGGCCGCAGGAAAGCTCAACTACACCACCACCCGGCTGGGCTACACCGTCTGCGAGTGTGCCAAGGGCCCCCTCATGGACTATGCAGACCGTGAACTGGTGAGTGCCGTCGTCGAACTTCTCCGCAAGCACGCGGCAGGCCGCAAAGCTGCTGAACTGCGGATCTCTCCCAACATCAGGTACATCGCACGGGACGCCGACGGCGCCGAACACCCGGAAATCGAGGACAACCGGCCGCTGGTGGCGGACCTGGAACGCCTCGGATTCCAGCACCAGGGCCTGGACATGAACTTCGTCAACGTCAACTGGATGTTCATCAAAAACCTGGTGGGCATCCAGGACGCGGAAGAACTGATCATGGGCACCAGTTACCGGACGCGGAAGGCCATCCGCAAGGCCGAAAAGAACGGCGTCTTCCTGGAACAGGCCACCCTGGAGACGCTGGACGATTTCTACGGTGCACTGAGCCGTGCAGGCGACGAGAAAGGGTTCGTGTACCGCGAACGCGCCTACTACGAGAACCTGCTCCGCACCACCTCTGCGGAGTTCACCAAGCTGATGATGGCCAAGATCGACATCCCGGCCTACCGAAAGTCCATCACCGAGCGTCTGGCTGCGGAGTCGGCCACGGCGGCGGACCTCCGCCGCGAGGTGGAGGAGACCGGCAGCAAGAAAAAAGCCAACCGGCTCAAGGTTGTCCAGGACCTGGTGGACAGCTACGAGCGGAGCCTGAAGGACATCGAGCGCTTCCCCGACTCCGTGGGAACGGCCACCGTGGCGGCCATCCACTTCGTCTGCTACGGCGATGAGGTGGTGTGCGTCATCGGCGGCACCGTCCAGGATTACATCTACTTCAACGGTGCAACCTCCCTCTACTGGGGAATGATGCTGCACGCCCTGGAAAAGGGCTACCCGCGGTACAACTTCTACGGCACGTTCGGCATCTCGGGGCAGGACGAGGAAGGCCACGGCGGCTACGAATTCAAGAAGGGCTTCGGCGGGGAGGTGGTCCAGCTGGTGGGGGACTTCGTCTTGCCGGTGCGGCCCGCGGTCTTCCACGCCAACAGGCTGGCCAGGTCCGCTGCGGCTGCCGCCCGTACGCTGATGGGCAAACTGCCGCTGAAGCGCGCAGCCTGACCATCCACCAACCGCACACAGGGAGGAAACGGGCATGACTGACCGGCCCCCACGGCCAGGATCCAGGCCGACAACTGACGGCCTGCCCAAGACGGAACCGCTGACCCCTGCCCAGCTTCGGCAGGACGCTGCCGCCAAGAGGATGCTGCGCCGGCTGGTGCAGGGCGAAAATCCTCCTACGGCTCCGCTGAGCATCGTGGACCGGCTTGCCGGCAGCCCCTATGCCAATCCCACCATCCAGGTGGGCGGCGTGGACACGTCCGCACGCAAGACCTTGGACTTCGCCCTGCACCTGGCTGAGACCATGTTCCGCTACGGGGCCGGCGCCCTGGAAGTTGAAACCAGCATCATCGCCGTCACGGCGGCCCTGGGGCTGAAGAACATCGAGGTGGACATCACCAACCAGTCCGTCGGCATCAACTATGCGCCGAAGGACCAGACCCCCATCGCCCTGCTGCGCGTGGTGAGGTCATGGACCAACAACTACGCGGGCCTGGCCAAGGTGCACCAGCTGGTCACCGACATCGTCGCCGGCGGCGTGGGCCGTGACGAGGCGATCCGCAGGCTGAACGAGGCCATCACCAGTCCCAAGCCGTACCCGCGGTGGATGGTCACGGCCGCGTTCGGTGTTTTCGCCGCCGTTTTTGTGGGGGTGCTGGGCGGCGGCCTCGTGTCCTCGGCCATCGCGTTCGTAGCCAATATCGGCATCAGCCTCCTGGCCCGGCAGCTGGGGCGGTGGCGGGTGCCCGACTTCTTCATCACCGCCAGCTGCTCCTTCGTGGTCACCATCCTGGCGCTGCTGCTGTGGCAGCTGGGGCTCACCGCGTCACCGTCAATTGTGGTGGTGGGCGGCATCCTGCTGCTCCTGCCTACCGGCCGCCTGGTGTCCTCCGTGCAGGACGCCATCAACGGCTTCCCCGTCACCGCGGCGGGGCGGTTCCTGTCCACGCTGCTGACCTTCGGTGCGATCGTGGCCGGAATCGCTGTTGCCTTCGTGGTGGGGGAGTTGACCGGGCTGCAGCGCATCGACGTCACGCAGACCTTCCCGCCCGCCTACGATCTGTGGGTCCTGGTCCTCTTCGTAGCCGCCGCGGTGATGGCCATCGGCATCACGGAACAGACCACCTGGAAGCTCCTGCTGCCCACGGCGGCCGTTGGGGTGGCCGGCTACCTGGTGTTGCTGGGTTGCGGCCTGCTGGGAGTCGGGGACCGTTTTGCACCCGCCATGGCCGCCGTCGTCATTGGCCTGCTGGCACGGGTGGTGGCCCTGCGGATGGGCGCACCGCAGCTGGTGGTGGCTGTTCCCGCGGCACTGATCCTGCTGCCTGGCCTCACGATTTTCCGGTCAATGTATGTGCTCACCGTTGAGGAAACCGAGGTCCTGGCCGGAGCCGGCGGGATGCTCAGCGCCGGTGCCATTGTGCTGGGCACGGCGGGCGGGATCGTCCTGGGCGACGTGCTGGCCCGTCCGCTGACGCGCAGCCTGGCGAGCAACGAGCGGCGCCGGGCGCGCCGCCGCTAGCCAACGGCCGCGGCCAGCGCCCGCCGGGCCCAGGCTAGATCTGCCCGACCGGAAGTTTCTTCTCGGCCTGGAACACGTCCTCCACCCGGCCCTGCGCCCAGTACCCGGAGAGGGACACCTGCCGGCGCTCCAGGCCGCGCTGCTTGAACAAGACCTCGCGCAGGGCCTTCATGTAGCTGCGTTCGCCGTGCGCAAAGACATCCACGCTGCCGCTTGGCCATTCCGCGTCCGCCACTGCGGTGACCAGCAGGTCGCTGGAACCCGCCGGGGCACCGTTGCGGGGCAGCCAGGTGATCTCCAGCCCTGCCGGAGCGGAAACGGGCAGGATGTCGGCCTCGGACCCGACCTCAAGGAAGGCCAGCCCGGTTGCTCCTGCCGGCAGTGACTCAATGCAGGCAGCGATGGCGGGCAGGGCCGCTTCATCACCGGCAAAGAGGTACCAGTCCGCTTCGGGATTGGCGTTGTAGGCGCCGCCGGGGCCAGTAAAGATCATCGTCTCACCCGGCTGGGCGTTGGCCGCCCACGGACCGGCGAGCCCCTCGTCGCCATGGACCACGAAGTCGATGGCAAGTTCCCGCGCCTCCTGATCAACCCAGCGCAGGGTGTAGGTGCGGGTGAAGGGCCACTGCTCGCGCGGCATGGTTTCCCGGACGGTCCAAAGGTCCAGCGGGGACGGGTACTCCACGCCGGGCTGTGGAAAGACGATCTTCACATAGCGGTCCACGAACCCGTTGTTGACGAAATCGCTGAAGCCCTCTCCGCCGGCCACGATCCGGACCATGTGCGGGGACAGCTGTTCCTTCCGCAGCACGGTGAGGTTGACCTGCGGGCGGCTCTTCTTGGTTGCGCTTGTGGCGGCGGGGACGGTGCTCATAAGGCAAGCCTAGCTAGGGCAGCGGCGGGAGTTCCCAGGTTACGTCCCGCGCACCCTGCTCCCGGAGCAGCTGGTTCACGCGGCTGAACGGCCTGGAACCAAAAAAACCGCGGGACGCGGACAACGGACTGGGGTGCGGGCTGGTGACCGCGGGGGCCCCGCCCAGGAGCGGCCGGACGCCCTCAGCTTCCTTGCCCCACAACACTGCCACCAAGGGCGTCCTGGACCCGTCCGGATACTTGCGGGCGGCCAGTGCGGTGACTGCCGCCGTCGTAATTTCCTCCCAGCCCTTGCCCCGGTGGGAGCCCGCCGCGCCGGCCCTGACGGTGAGCACCCGGTTCAGGAGCAGCACACCCTGCTCTGTCCACGCGGACAAATCTCCATGGACGCGCGGGGGAATGCCCAGGTCCGATTCCAGCTCCCGGTAAATGTTGACCAGGCTGCGGGGGAGGGGACGGACGTGCGGGTCAACCGAAAACGACAGGCCGACGGCGTGTCCCGGCGTGGGGTAGGGGTCCTGCCCCACGATGAGGACCTTCACGTCCGCGAGGGGCTGGCGGAAGGCGCGCAGGACGCTCGACGGCGGCGGCAGGAGCTGGTGCCCGGCCGCCTCTTCGTCTGCAAGGAACGCCAGGACCTTCCGGAGCTGGGATTCGACGCCCTGCAGCGCCGCGGCCCAGTCCGGAGCCATCAGCTCTCCCAGTGGCAGCTGCGCCAGGCCGGCGAAGCTGACGGCGTCCGCCGGGTCCTGTTGCAGCTCGAACAGCGCATCCGATTCAACCATCGTTCCATTGTTGCAGTGACGGTCCTGGGCCTGTTAAAGAAAAGGGCGGGCCGGAACCCTCCATCGGGGCGGGGGCGCAAATGACACCCCTGTTATTCGGCGGCTAGCATAGGGGTAAGACATTGACAGTAACAAGCGAAGGAGTGTGCCGTGGCGGAACCGGCCCGGGAAGACCTGCCGGAGCAGGATCCAGGGAAGTCCCTGCTGGCGGATTTCAGCCTTCGTGAATCCTCCCTGTCCGAGCGCGAGCAGCAAATGCTCGCCTTGGAACGGCAGTGGTGGAAGTACGCGGGGGCCAAGGAACAGGCCATCCGGGAACTGTTTGACCTTTCCGCGACACATTACTACCAGCTCCTCAATGCACTGATCGACCGCGAGGATGCCCTGGCCCACGATCCCATGCTGGTCAAGAGATTGCGTAGACTACGTACGTCGCGCCATCGTGCACGCACAGCCCGCCGCCTGGGATCCGACGCTTAAGACGCCCCTGCGGGCACACCAGCCGCACTCACCAAGGATGTCCTTCCACCATGACCAGATACGCCCGCGATGAATTCGACAAGGTCCCGGAGGCTGCGTCGCGACAAGGTGTCCACCGGACGGCCTCGGCCCCGTCCCGCGTGCGGCTGTGGCCCATCCTGGCCATGGGAGTGGCGGCCCTTGCCATTGGGTTGGTGTCCTTCCTGATCCTTCCCAAACTTGGTTTCAACACCACCGCCACCCAGGCGTCGGCAAGCGTGGAGTCAGCTCCGCTGGCCGGCGCCGGATCCACCCCGCCGGCCACGCCTTCGGCTTCCGTGCCCACTGCCTCCCCGGTGCCCTCCGCCTCTTCCGAAGCAATCCAAAGTACTGAGCCGGAGCCGGAACCCACAGCTACTCCCACCCAGCAGGCCACCGTCGACAGGACACAGGCAGTTGCCGTCTACAACGCCGCCGGCACCGCCGGGCTGGCCAGCCGGATAGGCGGAACTGTCCAGGCCGACGGTTGGCGGCTGGGCCCGGTGGGCAACTGGTCCGGAGCCCCGCAGAAGTCCTCCGTGATCTTCTATGCCGGCCCCCAGCAATTGGCAAGCGCCCAGGCGCTTGCCGCGCTGCTGAACATCCCCACCGTGGTGAGCAGCACCGAGTTCCAGGCACCGCTCGTCGTGGTGCTGGGCCCGGGTTACCGGTAGCCGCACGCCGTCCAGTCACGCCGGCCCGGTCTCCACCTGGCCCCAACGGAAAGAGTTGTTCACCATGGCACTGGGAACCGTCAAATGGTTCAACGCTGAAAAGGGCTACGGCTTCATCACCGTTGACGGCTCCGGTGATGACATTTTTGTCCACTGGTCCGCTATCCAGGGGGAGGGTTACCGGGCGCTGGCCGAGGGCCAGCGCGTGCAGCTCGATGTGGGCGAGGGCGAAAAAGGCCCGCAGGCGGAAAACGTCCGGCCCGCGCAGTGAGGCATGCCCTGCGCCCAGGAGTCCGTGCCCGGGTGGCGTTCGCCGTATCCGTCGGAGCACTTCTTTCGATCACAGCCTGCGCCGGCGCCGGCGGCAACGCCAGGGTGGAACCGGCTGAGGCCTCCGGCGACGGGGTCCTGAGGGTGGGCCTGATCCTGGACAACACCGGGGACAATGCTTTCCTTAATGCACCCCAGCTGGCTGCCGCCAAACTGGCCATCCAGGACATGAACGCCGCCGGCGGACACAAAGGCCGGCCGGTGGAGCTCCTCCCGGTGCACCCGGACCAGGACACCGCGCGGCAGGCGAAGGACCTGGCGGCCGCCAAAGCCGACGTGGTGGTCGGACCCACGGACTCCAGCCACGCGGACGCTGCTGTGGACACCCTGTCCCACGCGCGCATACCGCTCATTTCTCCGGCCAATACCGCTGCCGGACTCTCCGGGCTGGCCAGCGGAGGGTACTATTTCCGGACCGCCGCAGCCGACGTCGCCCAAGGCCCTGTGCTGGCCAAACTCGCCAAGGACGCCGGCGCTGCCTCCATCAGCGTGCTTTACCAGGAAGGCGCTTACGGCAAGGACCTCTCGGCTGCCGTCACGGACGCGGCGAAAAAGTCCGGACTCACGGTCCTTCCCGGGTCGGGTTTCAAGGCCGGGGCCGCCGGCGAGGCCGCACGCTCCGCCGGCAAAGCCAGGCCGGACGCCGTCGTCCTGATTGCCCGCGAGGGCGCACAGGGCGCCCTGGCCGAACTCAACAATGCCGGCCTCAGTGGTTCGCGCATCATCCTCAGCGACGGCGCCTTTGCCCGCTACGGATCCGGCCTGGCACCCCGGGCCCTGGAGGGTGCCCGCGCCATCGTCCCGGGACGGCTGCCCACCGCCGGCTTCCAGGCAAGGCTGCTGGCGGTCGACCCTGCCCTCAAAGATGTCTCCTACGCTGCCGAAACCTATGACGCCGTCACGCTCGCCGGCCTCGCCGCAGCCCGCGCGCAGGATGATGCCGGACGCTCCATCGCGGCCAACTTGATTCCCGTTTCCGGAGGGACGCCGCACTCCGGCGCCGGAACACCGGCCACCCCCTGCCTGAGCTACAAGGAATGCCTGGGCGGCCTTGCTGGCGGCCCCGACATCAATTACGACGGCGAGTCGGGCCCGGTTGCCTTCGATTCCAACGGCGACATCACCACGGCTGTCTTCTCCGTGTACACCTTTCGGGCAGACAACAACCCCTCGCTCTCAGGCAGGGAGACAGCCGGACACTCCGGCTGATCGCCCTGGGCGAAGCGGCGGCTCCCCGCGGGGCATGCAGCGTCTTTTCGCTTGCACTCTCACCTGGGGAGTGCTAATTATTGACTTAGCACTCTGACGCACCGACTGCTAAGCAAAGCCTGGTTCCGGCCGGCGGCGCGCGGCACCGGTCGAGGAGCGAAAGAAACACCTCACTTCAGTGAGATCCCCGCCCGGAGGCATACAGAGGCCGCCGGCAAAGGATCGTCCGTCGCGGGCACTGCAGCGAAGGTTCATTCTTAACGACTGTCCCGAAAGGACTACTGCCGTTATGGCCAAGATCATTGCATTTGATGAAGAGGCACGCCGCGGCCTTGAGCGTGGCCTGAACACCCTCGCCGACGCCGTTAAGGTCACCCTCGGCCCGCGTGGACGCAACGTCGTCCTCGAAAAGAAGTGGGGCGCCCCCACGATCACCAACGATGGTGTGTCCATCGCCAAGGAGATCGAGCTGGACGACCCTTACGAGAAGATCGGCGCAGAGCTGGTCAAGGAAGTTGCCAAGAAGACCGACGACGTTGCCGGTGACGGCACCACCACGGCCACCGTCCTGGCACAGGCCCTGGTCAAGGAAGGCCTGCGCAACGTTGCCGCCGGCGCCGACCCGCTGTCCCTCAAGCGCGGCATCGAGAAGGCTGTCGAGGCCGTTACCGCCGAGCTGCTGAACTCCGCCAAGGAAATCGAAACCAAGGAAGAGATCGCAGCAACCGCTTCCATCTCCGCCGGTGACGACGAGATCGGTGCCCTCATCGCGGAAGCCCTGGACAAGGTGGGCAAGGAAGGCGTCATCACGGTCGAGGAGTCCAACACCTTCGGCCTGGAACTGGAACTCACCGAAGGCATGCGCTTCGACAAGGGTTACATCTCCGCCTACTTCGTCACCGACGCTGAGCGCCAGGAAACGGTCCTCGAGGATCCGTACATCCTGATCGTCAACTCCAAGATCTCCAACGTCAAGGAACTGGTTGCTGTCCTGGAAAAGGTCATGCAGTCCAACAAGCCGCTGCTGATCATCGCCGAGGACATCGAGGGCGAGGCCCTGGCCACCCTGATCGTCAACAAGATCCGCGGCACCTTCAAGTCCGTCGCCGTCAAGGCCCCGGGCTTCGGTGACCGCCGCAAGGCCCAGCTGGCCGATATCGCCGTCCTCACCGGCGGCCAGGTCATCTCCGAGGAAGTCGGTCTCAAGCTGGAAACGGCTGGGCTGGAACTCCTGGGCCAGGCCCGCAAGGTTGTTGTCACCAAGGACGAGACCACCATCGTCGAAGGTGCCGGCGATGCCGACCAGATCGCAGGCCGCGTTTCCCAGATCCGCGCCGAGATCGAGAACTCCGACTCCGACTACGACCGTGAGAAGCTGCAGGAGCGCCTGGCCAAGCTGGCCGGCGGCGTTGCAGTCATCAAGGCCGGAGCCGCAACCGAGGTTGAGCTCAAGGAACGCAAGCACCGCATCGAAGACGCAGTGCGCAACGCCAAGGCTGCCGTTGAAGAAGGCATCGTCGCCGGTGGCGGCGTAGCCCTGATCCAGGCCGGTGCCAAGGCATTTGCCAACCTGCAGCTGTCCGGCGACGAAGCAACCGGTGCGAACATCGTCCGCGTGGCCATCGACGCCCCGCTGAAGCAGATCGCCTTCAACGCCGGCCTTGAGCCCGGCGTGGTTGTCGACAAGGTCCGCGGCCTGCCCGCAGGCCACGGCCTGAACGCAGCAACCGGCGAATACGTCGACCTGCTGGCTGCCGGCGTCAACGACCCCGTCAAGGTGACCCGCTCTGCCCTGCAGAACGCGGCCTCCATCGCCGGCCTGTTCCTCACCACCGAGGCCGTTGTGGCTGACAAGCCGGAGAAGAACGCTGCTCCCGCCGGTGGCGACGACATGGGCGGCATGGGCGGCATGGGCGGCTTCTAAGCCTCCAGGCCGGGACCTGCCCCGCCAGAGTTATAAAGGATGCGGCCCCCTCTTCGGAGGGGGCCGCATTTTTGTCTCCCCGGAAGGGGGCCTGCCCGGAACTTACTTCCGTGCCGAGTCCAGCATCCCCTGGACTTCCTTCCTGAAGGCGTCCGCCGCAGCCTGCGGGGTCAGCCGGTCATACAGCACTTCATCCGTGTAGCGCTTGATGACGTTCTGGACGCTTCCCGCACCCACCGGCGGGACCGGGGGCGCATCCTTGATATCCGGCGCAATGTCCTTCAGGAAGTTAACCACGGTGGTGTCGGCGGGCTTCAGCGAGGGCGTGATGTCGGCAACGATTTCGCTGTTGGTGGGCACGCCCCTGTCCGTCATCAGGATGGCGCCCGCCTCCGGGCTGTTGGCAAGGTAGTTGATGAACTCCGCGGCCTGCTGGGGATGCTTCGAGCGGGAGGAAGCGGACCAGAACATAGTGGGTTTGTAGTACATGCCGTTCCTGGCCGACGCGGCGTCGGTGCTCGGAGCGCGCAGCATCTTGATGCTGCTGCCGGTGGTGGCTTCGAGCGAACCAAGCTGGTTGGTCCACCACCAAGCCATGGCCACCCGGTTTGTACCGAAGAGGCTCTCTTCCAGCCCGGCTCCGGCGTCCTCCGTGGCCACGGTTGCCGGCGGGCCGGCCTTCGAATCCCGCTGCTCCTTGAGCCGCTCCCAGAAGGAGGCGGCCGTGGCGTTCTCAAAGTCGAGCTTCCCGTCCCCGGAATACAGGTTTTCGCCGTGCTGGCGCAGCCAGATGATCAGGTCGGCCTCGTTGCTGCCATAGGCGGCCCCATAGGACTTCCCATCACCTGCGGCGCTGATCTTCGCCGCGGTGGCCTCGAAGTCCTGCCACGTCCAGGTCTTGTCGTCCGGGATGGGAACCCCCGCCGCTTCAAACACCTTGGTGTTGGCCATGATGACATAGGCGTTCCCGCCGGTGCTCAGCCCGTACTGCGCGCCGTCATACTGGCCCGAGGCAAGGGCCTCCTTGTCCAGTCTTGCGGTGTCGATGCCGTTTTGCTTGGCGAGGTCCAGCAGCGCGCCGCGGCCGCCGTATTCGGCAATATACTTCTGGTCCATCTGGATGACGTCGGGTGCATCGTTGGCGGCAGTCTTTGTTGCCAGTTTGTCCCAGTAGCTGGACCATTCTCCGGGCTCGGCCTTGATCTTGATGTTCGGGTGGGAGGCTTCGAACGCGGCGATGACCTTGTCCGTCTGTCCGTTCAGGTACTCGTTGCCCCACTGCAGTGCCTTTCTCAAAACTGCGCGGGAGCGTCAGAAACCGCTTTCTCGCACGATGTTGCGATTGTTTCGCGCATTCCAGGGCACGTCAAGAATGTTTGGTAAACGTTTTCCTGCGGGCGGTTGGTACGCGTGTCAGTTGCTTCTGGCAGGATGGACCGGTGACGATTACTGCAGCGGCTGATGGTTCGGCCTTGGGAAACCCCGGCCCGGCCGGCTGGGCCTGGTATGTGAATGACGATTGCTGGCGCGCGGGCGGTTGGCCCCACGGGACCAACAACCAGGGAGAGCTGATGGCTGTCCTTGACCTGCTGCGCGCCACGGCCCACCTGCCCGGGGAAGACCTGCGCATTCTTTGCGACAGCCAGTACGTGATCAACTCCATTACCAAATGGATGCCCGGATGGAAGCGCAAGGGCTGGCGCAAGGCCGATGGAAAACCCGTCCTGAACGTGGAACTGCTGAAGGAACTTGACCGGGAATTGGCCGGCAGGACCTACACCTTCGAATGGGTCAAAGGGCACGCCGGCCATGACCTGAACGAGGCAGCCGACGAGCGTGCCAGGGCGGCCGCCACGGCCTACCAGCAGGGGGTGGCAGCAAGGTCGGGTCCGGGGTTCCCGGGCGGCCACCACCCTGGCACCTCCGGGCGTCCAGCGGCCGCGCAGCCTGCATCCGGCGTCGGACTCCCGTCCGCCACGCTGGACATTCCGTCCACTGGGCAGGCCCGCCCCGCGGCAGCGCCGGCCGGCAGGGCGCCTGCAGCCGGCGTCAACGTTCCTGCAGCTGGCGGCGCTGGTGCCGCGGGAACGCCGCGGGCAACTCCTGCCCCGGTCTCAGCCTTCGAGGAACTTGACCTGTTCAGTGAACTCGGAAACGAAGCCCTTGAAGTTGCGGAGGCAACCCAACATGCCGGCTCCATCCCGCCCGAAGCGCTGGTGGAAGAGCTCGAACGTGAGCTGCTGGGCCCCCTGGTGCGGGGAGACATCGGCCGGACCGCCGTCCTGCTCCACCCCGACTTCATGGAGATCGGCAGTTCGGGAAGGGTGTGGACCCGGGATGCCATGATGATGGCCCTGGAAGAGGACCCGGGCGAACGGACCGATATTGAAATCCTGGGTGCTGACCGCATCGGCACCGGCGCGGTCCTGCTGACGTACCGAAGCTTCGCACGTTCCGGCACGATCCTCCGCAGCTCGCTGTGGGTTCTCGACGGGGGCCGGTGGCGGCTCCGGTTCCACCAGGGAACTCCGGAGGCCTGACGGTACCCTCAGGCCATGGCGTCAGCTGAACCGCTGCGCGTTTCCCTGCTCCGCCTGGGCATAGGTGGCGGCGGCGGACGCCAGTGCCGCGTTGATGGAGGCGAGAGATGCCTCCACCCTGCCCTGGGTGATGGTCCACTCGGTCACGAGCGCCTGGAAGTTGGTGGCTGCGGCACCCCGCCACGAACCCTGCAGCTCGTCCAGTCCGCGCTTCATGGATTGCACGTCCGCGCTGATCCGGTCCACGGTTGCCTGCACGTTGGCGGACTTCAGCTGCAGTAATTCTGTGTCGACGGAAATGATGCTCATGGCTGTGCCTTTCGGATTCGGCGGGCGGAGCGCCCCGCGCCCGGGGGTTCCCGGCTGCTGGGACGAGCCTACGGAGCAGCGGCAGGCCTGGGCGATGGCCGGTTGGCTATATGTGGATAACCGATCCGTCGCTGCCCTTGGCGCCTGCGGTACTGCCGGCGGATGCTTCCTGTCCGTCCACGCTGCCCTCCCGTGGCGCGTCTTCGCGCCGGGGCAGGCTGACCACCAGGGTGGCGCCGCCGCCGTCGGTCTTCTCAACCCGCACCGAGCCTCCGTGGGACCCCACGATTGCCGCCACGATGGCGAGCCCAAGGCCGCTGCCTCCTGTCTCCCTGGTGCGGGACGTATCCGCCCGGTAGAAGCGTTCAAAGACCTTGGCTGCGTCCTCTTCCGAGATGCCGGGTCCGTGGTCCCGCACCTCGATGACGGACCGCTCCCCGCCGTCAGTCCTGCGGACTCCGACGGCGAGTTCGATGGGGCTGCCTTCGGGGGTGTAGCGCAAGGCATTGCCCACGAGGTTTCCCACCACTTGCCGCAGCTTGGCCTCATCGCCGAGCACCGGGGAAGGCGCCGCCGGTCCGCCGTCGAGCCCGGTCAGCGAGATCACCCTGGAACGGTCACTGGCCTGCGTGTCCACCACGGCATCGTGGGCGATGAGCTGCAGGTCCACCGGCTTTTGCTGCAGGGGACGCTGCTCGTCAAGCCGCGCCAGCAGGAGCAGATCCTCAACCATGGACCCCATGCGCTTGGCTTCGCTTTCGATCCGGCCCATGGCCGTGGCCACGTCCTCATCCGTTGCCAGGGCGCCGTGGCGGTACAGCTCGGAGAAACCGCGGATGGTGACCAGCGGAGTGCGCAGCTCGTGGGAGGCGTCGGCGGCGAAGCGGCGCATCCTTGCTTCCGAGGCGGTCCGCGCTGCGAACGCGGTCTCGATATGGGCCAGCATGGCGTTCAGGGAGCTGCTCAGCCGGCCCAGCTCGGTGGTGGGGTTTTCCACCTCCACGCGGCGGGAGAGGTCGCCCGCGGCAATGGCGGCGGCCGTTTTCTCAACCCGGGCAAGAGGCCGGAAGGAACGCGACACGGTCCAGCTCGCAATGAGCGATGCCAGCAGCAGCGTCAGCAGGCCTACCCCGGTGACCACCAGGGTGGCATGCTTGAGGACGTCGTCCACGCTCTCCAACGGCAGCCCAATCACCACCACGGCAGTGCTTTGGCCGTTCTGGACCGTCACCGCCACTACGCGCCAGTTCTCCCCGTCCGTCCCACGGACCTGGAAGGGGGCCAGCCCGCGGGCCTGCGCCTGCTCCACGGTCATGGAGCTGATATCCGGGTGGTCGTCGGGATCGCCGCCGAACGTGTACGGCTGCTCGCCCGGAGCGAAGAGCATCAGCGAATAGTCGGTGGGTATGGAACTGGGAGCCTGCAGCTGGGTGAAGGAGCGTTGTTTCCGGGCGGAGTCGACGGCGGCGTTCAGTTTGTCATCCACCTGGCCCTGGAGGTAGCTGTGCAGCAGTGTCAGGGTCACTGCGCCGGTCACCGTCAGGGCCACAATCAGCAGGGCCATGATCATGGCCACCAGCTGCGACCTGAGTGAGGCCGACTTCCACCGCTTCAGCAAGGTCAGCGCTTTTCAGCCGTCCGCAGGACGTAGCCCACGCCGCGCTTGGTCTGGATCAGGGCCGGCGCCTCGGGGTCGATGTCCACCTTCCGCCGCAGGTAGGAGATATAGGACTCCACGATGGACGCGTCGCCGTTGAAGTTGTACTCCCAGACGTGGTCCAGTATCTGCGACTTGGACAGGACCCGGTTGGGATTGAGCATGAGGTAGCGCAGGAGCTTGAACTCGGTGGGGGAGAGCTCAATGACGGTGCCGCCGCGCCGCACCTCGTGGGCGTCGTCGTCGAGTTCGAGGTCGTCCACGCGGATGACCGCGTCGTCGTCGAGCAGGGGCTGCGTGCGGCGGAGCACGGCCCGGATCCTTGCCACCACTTCGTCGAGGCTGAAGGGTTTGGTGACATAGTCATCGCCGCCCACCGTCAGGCCGGTGACCTTGTCCTCCGTGTCATCCTTGGCGGTCAGGAAGAGAACGGGGAAGTGCTTGCCCGAGGCGCGAAGCCGCCGGGTCACGGTGAAGCCGTCCATGTCGGGGAGCATGACGTCCAGCACGGCCAGGTCAGGGGCGTGGGTGTCGGCCGCGGCGAGGGCGTCGCGGCCGTTTGCGGCGGAAACCACTTCAAAGCCGGCGAACCGCAGCGACGTGGAGAGGAGCTCGCGGATGTTGGGTTCATCATCGACGACGAGCAGCCTGGCTTCTGGACCGTTCTTGTTCATGCTCCCATCATGCTCCCAGTCTCTGGGAGTTGTCTGGATATTGCTTGTGAGCATGATGGAGATGGGCTTGCGGTTACCAGCCCATGGTTCCCGGCTCGCCCTTGAACGGGCCCACCACACGGGCGGTGATCCAGCCGCCGTAGAAGCGGCCGGGCTGCGGCTTGACCCGCTCTCCATCCACTTCGCAGTAGTCCATCCGGCCGGGGTAGACGGCCACCCGGTCCGCGAGCGCCTCAAAACCGGACGCGGGGTCAGGATAGGACCAGGCGGCGCTGTCCGCTTCCTTGCCGCCGCCGCGAACGGTCAGGTACTTTGCCGAGCCTTTGAACTCGCAGAAGCTGCTGCCCGAGGCAGGCTCCAGTGCGCCGGCGGCGAATGCAGACTTGGGGACGTAGTACACCGGCGGGTGGCTGGTTTCGAGGACGCGCAGGGAATCGGTCGTATCGAGAATCAACTCACCGCCCAAAACAATGCGTATCCGTTCACTGCTGGGTTCGATCCGCGGGGGCCGGGGATAGTCCCACACGGACTCCTGCCCCGGCCCGGGCACAGCCGGAATGACTCGTATGCTCATGCTTCCAGTGTGCGCTCCGGCGGCTGCTGTGCGCACCGGCGGATTCCTACTCCGAGGCGTGCACGTCCTTCGCGTCCATGATCCGGTAGGCGTAGCCCTGCTCGGCAAGGAACCTTTGGCGCTTGGCGGCGAACTCCTGGTCGAGGGTGTCCCGTGCCACCAGGGAGTAGAAACGGGCGGCCCGGCCGTCCTTCTTGGGCCGCAGGAGCCGGCCCAGCCGCTGCGCCTCCTCCTGCCGGGACCCAAAGGAGCCCGAGACCTGGATGGCCACGGAGGCCTCGGGAAGGTCGATGGAGAAGTTGGCCACCTTGGACACCACCAGGGTCTGCAGCTCCCCGGTACGGAACGCATCAAAGAGCTTCTGCCGGACCTTGACCGAGGTATCACCCTTGATCACGGGCGCCTGCAGCCGCTCCCCAAGGTCATCCAGCTGGTCGATGTACTGGCCGATCACCAGCAGCTGCTCCCCGGAGTGCCGTGCCACCAGTTGTTCCACCACCTGGGTCTTTGACTCCGACGTGGCGCACAAACGGTACTTGTCGGCGTCATCCGCCATGGCATAGGCAACCCGCTCATCCTTGGGCAGGTCCACCCGGACCTCCACGCAGTCCGCCGGGGCGATGTAGCCCTGCGACTCGATGTCCTTCCAGGGCGCGTCATACCGCTTCGGCCCGATCAGGCTGAAGACCTCGCCCTCGCGGCCGTCCTCCCGGACCAGGGTGGCGGTCAGCCCAAGCCGGCGGCGGGCCTGCAGGTCGGCGGTCATCCGGAAGATCGGTGCCGGAAGGAGGTGCACCTCGTCGTAGATGATCAGGCCCCAGTCGTGGCCGTCCACCAGTTCCAGGTGCGGGTAGATGCCGCCGCGCTTGGTGGTGAGCACCTGGTAGGTGGCGATGGTCACCGGCCGGACCTCCTTCAGGGCGCCGGAGTACTCACCCACCTCGTCCTCGGTAAGGGAGGTGCGCCGGAGCAGTTCGTCCTTCCACTGCCGGGCAGCCACCGTGTTGGTGACCAGGATCAGCGTGGTGGTGGAACCGGTGGCCATGGCCGCGGCGCCCACCAGGGTCTTGCCGGCGCCGCAGGGCAGGACCACCACGCCGCTGCCGCCTGCCCAGAAGTTTTCGCTGGCCAGGCGCTGGTACGGCCGGAGCTGCCAGCCGTCCTCGTTGAGCGAAATCAGGTGCGGGGTGCCGTCCACGTACCCGGCGAGGTCCTCCGCAGGCCAGCCGATCTTCAGCAGCAGCTGTTTGAGCTGGCCGCGCTGGGAGGCGTGCACCACCACCGTTTCGCCGTCGATCCTCGGCCCCAGCAGCGGCGCGATCTTCTTGGCCCGGATCACTTCCTCCAGGACGGGGTAGTCGTCGGTGCGCATGACCAGCCCGTGCCGGGGGTCCTTTTCGAGGCGCAGCCGGCCGTACCGGGACATGGTTTCCTCGACATCGATCAACAGGGAATGCGGCACCGGGAAGCGGGAGTATTTCAGCAGCGCGTCCAGCACCTTTTCCGCGTCCAGCCCGGCGGCACGTGCGTTCCACAGCCCAAGCGGGGTCAGCCGGTAGCTGTGCATGTGCTCAGGTGCCCGTTCCAGCTCGGCGAACGGCGCGATGGCGTGCCGGGCCTCGGTGGCGAGTTCGTGGTCCACCTCGAGGAGGATGGTCTTGTCGCTTTGGACAATCAGGGGTCCGTCGGTCACGCGGGGGATTCCTTCACTGGCGCAGTTCCTCTGCCGCCTCGATATCGATAATGCGGTGCACGGACAGGACCCGCTCCGTGTCCTTGGCAGGATCGAAGACGCGGACCCTGCCCCCGCTCACAGAGAGCGGAACAACGACTTCCTGGCTGGCATTCCCCAGGCTGTCCACCACGTTCATGTGGATCCGTTGCTTCAGCCGGATGGCCCTTTGCAGTGCCTCAAGCCCCAGCTGCGTCGCGGCCTCGCTGCCGGCAGCGGTGCCGGGGTGGTGCCCGACGCCGGCACCCGCCTGCCGCAGGACGTCCAGTTGGGCGTCGACTTCCTCCGCCGGGGGCGCCATCCGCGGGGCGGTGTAGACGGGGCGGGAGGTTTCCTGCGGCGTGGAAGGGCGGCGCAGATGCGTGACCGGTTCGGCCCCGTCCACGGACGGGGACAGGCCCAAGCTGCGAAGCGCGGCGGCGAGTTCACGCGGCGGCGACGAGGAGGCCACCACCGTGGGTGAGAGGCTGACCAGGCCCAGCTGGGTGGCTTTCGGTCCAGCCAGCAGCTCGCGCAGGGCCGCTTCATCGTCGCTTTGGATGAAGCTGGCGGCCTGGCCCACGCGGAGGCTGCCGTGGCGGGAGGCCGTGTCCTCCACCAGGTACTCCAGCGGCTGCGGTAGGGCGGTGGCCGAGTGTTCACGGAGAAACGCCAGCAGGCCGGAGGCGTCGTAGCCGTGGTCGAGTGCCCGCTTGATGGTCTCCGCGGAGAACCGGTAGATGGTGGCCGGTCCCTGGCCCTCCGCGTCGGCCATGACCAAGAGCTTTTCGGTCAGGGCCGGGGCGAGGTAGCCCGGCGCAACGGCTGTGAGGTCCGCCTGCAGCAGCACGTGGTTCAGGGCTGCAGGCAGGTGCTCGCCCAGGATGGCAATGGCAGCATCCGGGTTGTCCTCGGCGATGGCGCTGCCCAGCTGGCTCAGGGCACCCGAACCCACCAGGCCCAGTATTTCGGCTTCGGCGAGGACCCCGCGGATCAGCGAGCTGAACCGCCTGGCCATCCGCGGCTGCGACCACTCCGCGCGCTGCAGGACGGCGGCGGCGTCCAGAACGGGCGCCGCACCGTCGGCCGCAGGCGCCTCCTGGGTGAGCTCGTGCAGGATCTCGAGGATCCGCTTGCGGACCACGGGAGCGTCGGGCCGCTGCGCTCCGGCGGACAACGCGGCGATGGTGGTTCCCGACGCCGAGCGCCCGGCCGGTGTGCCCGGAGCCGAATTCACCGGCTGGCCCACCATCGAGGGCACGCGCTCGCTGGCCAGCCAGGCGTTCACCAGCCACAGCCATTGTTCCTGCCGGGGAAGGACCAGCCATTCCAGCTGCGGCGGCTGCACCCATGATGAGGAGTCGACATCGAGCCGGATGAGGCCGGCCAGCCCGCACAGCTCCAGCAGCAGGTTCACCCTGCCCTGGTCAACCCGCAGGTGCTCGGCCAGGCGGCGGATTTCGCGGACTCCCACGCCTCCGCTGCGCAGCGTTGCCAGCGGATGTTCCTTGACCGCGTGGAGCAGCTCGGCGGCCAGCCGCAGGGTGTCCGAGATGGCGCTCAGGGCCGCATTCCGGCGCAGCGCGGCCGTGGTCCGGCCCAGCTCGGGGACCGGTGGCGCAAGGGTGAAGTCGTTGATGATCGCGCCGCCGCGCAGGGCCAGTCCCACGCTGTGGGGCAGTTCCACGTGGGCGGCGTCGAGCGGAACCAGCAGCCCGCGGGCGAGGAGCCAGTCAACGGGCCCGACGTCGGCCCCCTCCGTGGTGACCGACGCTTTCCGCTGTGCCTGGGGGACGGCACCCATGGCCCAGTTCCGGAACCTGGCGAGCAGCGCCGTCGTCCGTTCCGGGGCGCCGGCGAGGATGTCCTGCAGTGCCTCGGGGGAGGACGTCCAGTGCTGAAGGGCCAGGGCAGCCTCCATGGGCGTGGTGGCTTCGTGGATTGCGAACCCGCTGCGGTGCAGTTCGGACACCAGCTGTACCGCCCGCTGGGCGAAGGCGGGTTGCAAGCGGACCAGTTCGGTATAGCTGCGGCCCAGGCCGGCCGGGTAGATTCCCACCACGTCCTTGAGTGACCCCACCGGAAGGTAGAAGGGCTGGCCGGCGGCCGGGGAAGGGGTGCCGTGCGGGGGAGCGGCGGGGTGCACCAGCGCCAGCTCCTGCAGGGTGCCCAGGATCTGGTTGACTGTGGCCAGGGCGGAGCCGTGGATTAGTTTGTGCACCCCCTCAGCGGAGGCACTGTGCCCGGTGTCGGTGTTGGTGCACAGATGCAGGGTCTCCAGGACCTGCATCTGCGGCCGGTTGAGCCGCTCAAGGGCGCGCTGGACGCTGACGCGGGATGTGGCCCGTGCCGCCAGGGCAGCGAAGTCCGGAACGGAAGGGGAAATGAGGTCCGGCCGCGCGGCGAACAGCGCACGCAACGAATCGTCGCTGCGTGCCTCCAGGTCCTTGCCAAGCGCGCGAATGAGGGACATCAGTCCAACGTTACCGCTGCTGCGTCCTTCCCGCCCGCCGCCGGGCGGCAACACCGTCCAGGACCAGCAGGAGCATCAGGATGAATGCCACCGGGAGGCCGTACAGCGCGGTGTAGGTGACCCAGGCAGGAGCCACCGAGCCGGCGAAGGCAAGCGCCATGACAGCTGCCACGGCTATCAGGGACAGCACGGCAACAACTGCGGCGAGGACCATCAGCGGCCGCCGGTAACGCGAGGGAGTCATGGACGCAACGCTACCGCGCCGGGAACGGCGCGGGTTAAAGCCGGGGCCTTGCGCCTGGGGCGGAACAGCGCTGCCCAACGCATCAATAGGCCATGCGGCAGGATAACCTTGAAGCATACAGACCAACACGGTTTACGTTTGCCATACCCTGAACCCGCACAACAATGCGGATGCGGTGGCAGCGGGCCGTGTCTCATGACAGCAGAACGAAGAAGGTTGATTACGTGCCTACCGGCAAGGTCAAGTGGTATGACAAGGACAAGGGCTTTGGGTTCCTGGCGGGCGAAGACGGCCAGGAGGTTTTCCTGCCCAAGTCGTCGCTGCCCGAGGGCGTTACGGAGCTGAAAGCCGGCACCCGCGTGGAGTTCGGAGTGGCGGACGGGCGCAAGGGTGCCCAGGCCCTGGGCCTGCGGGTACTGGACAAGACCCCTTCCATCGCCAAGGCCAAGCGTCCCAGCGCCAAGGACCTCGCCCCCCTGGTGCAGGACCTGGTGACCGTCCTGGACAACCTGTCCGGGACCCTGTCCAAGGGCAAGTACCCGGACGGCAACAAGGGCAAGGCCATTGCTGCCGCCCTCCGCAAGGTCGCCGACGAGCTGGACGTTTAGGCGCCCATGACTCCCGATTCTGAACAGCCGGGCACGCCAGTGCAGGAGCAGGCTGCCAAGACTCCGCCCAAGCGCAAGGCCGGCGTGCCCGTGTGGCGCACGGGCAAGCCGGATGCTTTCCTGGCTGCTGCGGTGGACACTGCCCGGGCCGCCGTGGAGGGCATCACGCCGGCGGCGACCGTCGGCGCGCACCTGGCGGCCAAGAGCGAGGGCGACCGGCTGGTCACGCACCTGTTCGAGTCCAGGCTGCCCGGTTACGCAGGATGGCAGTGGTACGCGGTATTGACCCGCAACTCGCGCTCCAAGGTGGTCACCGTCAACGAGCTGGGCCTGCTTCCATCCGAGGATTCGATCCTCGCCCCCGAGTGGGTGCCGTGGGCCGAACGCGTCCGCCCCGAGGACCAGCAGCAGGAGGAGGACCAGCAGCAGGAGTCCGAAGCCGACAGCGGGGAAGCAGCCGCCCCCGAAGCAGCCCGGCCTGCAGCGGACGGCCAGGAAACAGCGGAAGCGGCGGAGGATTCCACGGACGACGCCGGCACGCAGCCGGGAGCCTGACCGCACCTTTGCCGGGAAACCGGCCAGCCCTTGCGGGCGACAACGAAAACGGCGCCGTCCGGGAAGAACCCGGGCGGCGCCGTCGTACGTTACCTGTAGCTGCTGCCGTACCTACTTGCGCAGCTCGCCCACAACGTAGTCGATGCTGGACAGCAGGGCGGAGACATCGCTGGGCTCGATGGCCACGAAGGTGGCGATGCGGAGCTGGTTGCGGCCCAGCTTCCGGTAGGGCTCAGTGTCCACGACGCCGTTGGCGCGCAGGACCTTGGCAACAGCCGCGGCATCAACCGACTCGTCGAAGTCGATGGTGGCGATGACGTTGGAGCGTTCCTCCGCCTTGGCCACGAACGGGGTGGCAAAGTCGGAGGCCTCGGCCCAGCTGTAGATGCGTCCGGCCGAGTCAGCTGTGCGCGCTGCGGAAAAGTCCAGGCCGCCGTTGGAGTTCAGCCACTGGACCTGGGCGTCCAGCGTGACCAGCGTGGACAGCGAGGGCGTGTTGTACGTCTGGTTGAGGCGGGAGTTGTCGATGGCGGTCTGGAGATCCAGGAAATCCGGGATCCAGCGGCCGCTGGCCTTGATCCGTGCAGCACGCTCGATGGCGGCGGGGGAGAACAAGCCAAGCCACAGGCCGCCGTCGGAAGCAAAGTTCTTCTGCGGGGCAAAGTAGTAGACATCGCTCTGTGCAACGTCCACGTCCAGGCCGCCGGCCGCGGAGGTGGCGTCAACCAGGACCAGGGAGCCTTCGTCGGCTCCGGCTACCCGCTGGACCGGGGCGGCCACGCCGGTGGAGGTCTCATTCTGCGGCCAGGCGTAGACGTCCACCCCGGCCTCTGCCCGGGCTGCAGGGCGCGTGCCCGGCTCTGACGTGATAATCGAGGAGGCATCCAGGAAGGGCGCCTTGTTGGTGGCCGAGGCGAACTTGGAGCCGAACTCGCCGAAGGACAGGTGCTGGGCCTTCTTCTCGACGAGCCCGAAGCTCGCGATGTCCCAGAACGCCGTGGAGCCGCCGACGCCGAGGACTACCTCATAGCCCTCCGGGGCGCGGAAGAACTGGTTCAGCCCTTCCCGGACCGATCCAACCAGGTTCTTGACGGGCGCCTGGCGGTGGGACGTGCCGAGGATGGTCTTGGACGCTGCTGCCAGGGCATCGATCTGTTCCTGGCGGACCTTTGACGGGCCGGCGCCGAACCGCCCGTCCTTGGGCAGGAGGTCGGCGGGGATCGTGATGCTGGTGTCGCTCACAGGTGCTCCAATTCGGCGGGGACGAAAGCTTTGGTCCGGACGGGCGGGTTAAAGGTGGCCGGTGGCGCGCAGTGGCTGCGCAACAGGGCCTTCCCCATTCTGCCTGAATGGCAGTGGGGGCGGGAGCCGGAGGGATCAAAGTCCAGACAATGAGACGCGCCGCACGCTGTCAGGCTGCCCGGGGCGCGGCTATTCGGACAAAGTCAAAATAGGCTAAGCTGGCCCCCGGACTACCTCGCGGCAAGAGGCGATACGGTGGGACAACGCAAGGTACTGCGCTCGAGGAGCTGAGCTGGATGACGGATCTGATCGACACTACGGAGATGTACCTCAGGACCATCCTGGAGCTTGAGGAAGAGAACATCGTTGCCCTCCGGGCCCGTATCGCCGAGCGCCTGCGCCACTCGGGCCCCACCGTGTCCCAGACCATCGGCAGGATGGAACGCGACGGACTGGTTGTCGTCTCCGGTGACAGGCACCTGGAACTCACGGATACGGGCCGCAAGCGGGCCACCGAAGTCATGCGCAAGCACCGGTTGGCCGAGCGCCTGCTGGCCGACGTCATCGGACTGGACTGGGCCTACGTGCATGACGAAGCCTGCCGCTGGGAACATGTCATGAGCGAGCGTGTTGAGCGGCGCATTTACGAGATGCTGGACCATCCCACGGAATCGCCCTACGGCAACCCGATCCCCGGCCTCGCGGCGCTGGGCGGACAGCCGGCCACCGGGTTGGCCGACGGCGCCATCAGCCTGGTCGAGGCAATGAAGAGTTATGCGCCCGCCTCCGTGGTGACCATCAGCCGGTTGGCGGAACCGATCCAGGTGGAACCGGAACTGCTGGCGCAACTGGACGAAGGCGGAATCCGGCCCGGGGCTGCCGTAGGCCTGGAGCGCGTGGGGGATTACATCTCCGTGCGCGTCTCCGGAATCGAAGGCGCACTGGAGCTCCCGCCCGAGGTTGCAGCCCACGTTTTTGTCGCCATGCGCCGGTCCTGAGGCGGGCCCTATAGCCCAGCGCCGTCGTTCCACGCAAAGATAACGGAATTGTTACCTAGGGTCTTAAGGCCCTATAGTGGAACCAATCGTTGATACTTAAGCGTTACCCGATCCGGAGCCGAGCTCTGCCAGCGGATCGGGTGCACGAGTCGTTACTGGCAGAGGCGGGGGAACCACAAACGGCAGCGGGGGGCTGCCTTGGGGTGAAGTCCGTCAGCAGCAAGCCTCTCCAGTGAAGGATTCTTCCGGGAACACCCCTGTGCAGAAGCTTGCCCTGACGGGCCGGGTCTTTGATCTCTCTGACCCGAATCCGACAGCTAACTCCGCAGGCTTTTCCAGAGAGGAACCCTTCTTGACCATGCAGACCTCCCGGGGCCGGCGCCGCGCGGCCGGCACCCCTTCGGCACCCCGGGTTGTCGAAGATGTCGCAGCGGAGCGCCCCCGTGATCTGCATCGCGACGCGCGCCGGCGCCGGGGTCCGTTCCGGCAGGTGACGGAGTTTGCCGCCGCCAGCGGTATCGGCCAGAAAGCTGGAATCGCCCTGGCCGCCACCGGCCTGGTGCTGACGGTCACGGTGCCCGCCACCAGTCCTGTCATGGCAACGGACGCGTCAGGCAACGCGCCGTTGGCGGCCTCCGCCGTCAGTCCCCAGATTTCCGCTGATATCGGGGCCCAGATCGACTTCAGCCGCTCAGCCGTAGTGACCCAGGCCGACCCCGACGGGAAGCTGAAGCAACTCCTGAGCGCCCAGTCCGCCGGTTCCGTAACGCGGGCCGCGTCGGCCGGTACCCTGGCCGCGCCGCTGGCCTCGCTCACCACTGCGTCACCCTTCGGTTACCGGGTGAGCCCGATCACCGGTGGCTCCGGGGACTTCCACCGCGGCCAGGACTTCGTGGCCCAGTGCGGAACCTCCGTCCTTGCTGCCGCGACGGGCACCGTGACCTTCGCGGGCTGGCACCAGTTCGGCGGCGGAAACCGGGTGGTCATCGACCACGGCAACGGGCTCGAGACTACCTACAACCACCTGTCGTCCTTCAACGTCAAGGTGGGCCAGACGGTCTCCCGGGGCGACGTTGTGGCGCTCAGCGGCACGACAGGGGCGTCCACCGGCTGCCACCTGCACTTCGAGGTGCAGGTCAACGGCGAAGTGGTCGACCCGATGGGCTGGCTGTAACCAAATGATTGACCACTCTCAGATCGCATCCACGCGCTGTGACCTGAATGTGACATTGAAAGAAAACTGCTGTACCGTCTAACTCGCGTCAACTTTTCCGAAGTTGACGCTCTTGAGTGGATTGCCTAACTCTGCCACCGCTCAAGGTCCGTTCGCATTTCATCGTCTGGCAGGGGCGGGGGAACCAATTTTGGCCTTCACGTTCAGAAGGCCTTGGGGTTAAGTCACGAGCTTCCCAGGAAGCAGTGTGGCCGGGTGACTCCCATCCGAATCCGACAGCTCACCTCGCAGGCATTGGGAGAGGCTACCTTCGTGTCTTCACGCCATAATTCTGCGCGCCACCGTGCGCAAACGGTTCGCACCAGCCCCTTGGACGCCGTGTCCAAGGCCGTGAGTGCAAATGCCGGGCCCGTAGGCCGCCAGGCTGCCGTTGTGGCAGCGGCGTCGGGCCTCATCCTGAGCATGGGCCTGCCGGCCACCGCAGCAGACACCACCGCTGGTGTCTCTGCCTCCACCGAGTCCGGTTCGGCCCAGACGGCCCTCGCTGTCACCGCCGCCCCGACGGCCACGGTTTCCTTCGAGCGCCCCGTCGTCAAGACCACCGCCGCTCCAAAGGTGGAAGCGGTGCGTACCCAGTCCACCGCTACGGCCGAACGCGCTGCCACGGCCACCGCAGGCCAGGACGCTGCCCCGGCCGCGAAAGCCGCAGAGACCGTATCCGCGGCAACGTCCGGCATTGCAGCCATCGCCTACACCGGCATCGGACACTCCTACGTGTGGGGCGGCACCAGCCCCGTCACCGGCTGGGACTGCTCCGGGTTCGTTCAGTGGGTTTACGCCCAGGCCGGCATCAGCATCCCCCGCACCAACGCGTGGAACATCATGACCCCCACCTCCACCCCGCAGCCTGGCGACGTTGTCGTCCAGAACGGCGGCGCGCACGTGGGCATCTACGTCGGCAACGGCATGATGATCAGCGCACTCAACCCGTCCCAGGGCACGCTGCTGCACTCGCCTGCAGCCACCGGTACCTCGTCGTACTACCACCTCAACAAGTAGTTCTTGGACTTCATGCTCCAAGGGCTATTTCTTTGCCCAAAGCCTTTTCGCTAGAAACCACATCCCCGTTCGGGATGCGCCGGCGTACCCCCAAGATGCCGGCGCGTCCAGTTCCCTTTGCCTGCCTACACGCGGTCCGAAGGAAAAACGAAAGAGAGAACTCATGACGACTCGTGCTACCGCACGGCACCGCGCCGAGGTCACCAAAACCAACTCGATCGCAATCATTGCCAAAGCTGTCAGCGACAACGCCGGTGGCATGGGCCGCCAGGCTGCTGTTATCGCCGCGGCTTCCGGCCTGGTCCTGACCAGCGGAATTGCTGCGAACGCTGCCGACGCCAACGTCAAGCGCGATTCCGCTCCGGCATCCCAGCTGGAGGTTGAATCGGTCGTTGATGCTCCTATCTCCGCGGCTTCCACCATCGCCATCAGCTACGAGAAGCCTGCCGTCACCACCACGCCGGCTCCCGTCGCCGAGCCTGAGCCCCAGGTGGAGGTGCAGGAGGCTGCACCTGCTGCCCAGCCCGCTGCCGCTCCCAAGGTCACGGCCAAGGTTGCCACCGCTGCTGCTCCGGCTGCTCCTGCAGCCCAGGCTTCCGCGAGCGGGAAGGGTGCAGCCATTCTCTCCGCCGCCTATGCCCAGCTTGGCGTGCACCAGGACTGCACCATGCTGGTGACCAACGCCTTGGCCGCCGTTGGCATCCACTTCCATGACTGGCCTGCCGGCTACCTGTCACTGGGTGACACCGTGCCCATGTCCCAGGCCCAGCCCGGCGACCTCCTGTACTACGCTGATGGCGGCGGCGGCATGGCCCACATTGCCGTCTACGCCGGAAATGGCATGGCCGTGCACGGCGGCTACAACGGCAACGACACCGTGGTCTTCAGTGCCAATGTTGGTTCCGGACCCGTTGCCATCCGCGTAAGGTAACATTTTTCGTGC
Organism: Arthrobacter sp. SAFR-044; assembly: GCF_051965175.1. Taxonomy (GTDB): domain Bacteria; phylum Actinomycetota; class Actinomycetes; order Actinomycetales; family Micrococcaceae; genus Arthrobacter. Next base: position 97,886 of record NZ_JBQCMK010000011.1, on the reverse strand, counting down.
CGGCCTGAACCAGCGTCGGCCACGAATTGCAGCAAAGGACCCCTGCCGGAAGGCGGGGGTCCTTTTCGTTTTGAGCCTTCCGCGCCCGCATGGCTGCCTGTCCTTGTCTTTGGGGCTGGAACGGGCCCAGGGGCCGCGATTACCCGATTCTGCACTTCTTTGCTTACTCTTGTGATGTCGATCCATAGCCCGGACATGCCGGGGGCAGCCGGCCCTCGTGCCCCTGACGGGTGCGGCCGTGAAGAGGTAAGTGCATGCGCACTCTCGTTCTGAATGCTGGATATGAACCGCTGGCGGTAATCACTTTCCGCCGGGCGCTGGTGCTTGTGCTCACGGGCAAGGCAAGCGTGGTGGCCGAAGGGGACGACCCCGTGGTAGGCCCCACCGACGTACTGGGCCGCCCGTCCGTTATTCTCCTCAACCGCTACATCCGGCCCCGGTACAACCACTCCACGGCAGTCAGCCGCAGGGGTGTGCTCCGCCGCGACGGGCATAAATGTGCTTACTGCGGCAAAGCCGCGCACACGATCGACCACGTGCACCCGAAGTCACGGGGCGGGGCCGATTCATGGGAGAACCTGGTGGCTGCCTGCCTGCGGTGCAACAACGTCAAGGGCGACCACACTCCCGCTGAAATGGGTTGGACCCTTCGGTTCGTTCCTGAACCCCCGCACGGAATGATCTGGCAGATCAAGGAGCTTGAGAAGCCGACGCCCGCCTGGGATCCGTTCCTGCTGCCGGAGCGCGCTGCCTGATTACCTGCGCTGCATCACCACCTGCCCCGTGTGGCCAAGGCGCTCCCCGGCCACCTGCCGGTCACCTGACCCTATGATCCAGCCCCGGTCTGCGGCTTTGGCTGCCCGGTACCGTGTTGATCTATAGGCTGGGGGAGTGCAAGAGAACAGGTTGGCTTTCGACGCCTTGATCCTGGCCGGAGGGCGGTCATCCCGGCTGGGCGGCGTGCCCAAGCAGTCGCTTGTCTTCCAAGGTCAGACCCTGCTTGAACGTGCCATCGCCGCGGCGGAAGGTGCGCGGCACACCGTGGTTGTCGGCGATGCGGGGTCCCTGCCGGACGGGGCCCTGGCCGCCGGCCTGCTGCGCCCGCCGACCAGGCCTTCCCGCCTGCTGATGTGCCGGGAGGAGCCGCCGTTCGCTGGTCCCGCAGCTGCGATTGCCGCGGGCCTGGACGCCCTGGCCAGGAACGGCGAAGAGGCTCCCTACTCCCTTGTGCTGGCCTGCGACATGCCGCTGGCTTCCCTGGCGGTGACAGCGCTGCGGGATGTACTGGCGCAATCCGCTGCCGCAGGGGGTGGCGGGGACGGCGTGATCGCCTGTGCCCAGGACGGCCGCGTGCAGCCGCTGGCAGGTTTATACGGCACGGCTGGGTTAACAAAAGCCTGCAGGAACCTCGCTTCCCGCAACGCCCTGGTCAACGGCTCTGTCAGGGCGCTCCTTGCTAGTCTGGACGTGCAGCTTGTCACAGTCCCCGCCGGGTCCACTTCCGATGTGGATACCTGGGACGATGCTGCCGCGCTGGGGGTTGCCGCCGGGAAGCAGCGCGTATGCCAGGACCGGCAAGCGGGCGGAGACAACGTGGGAGGCAAGTCGTGAAAAGCCAGGACGAGACGCTGGAAGAGTGGTGCAGGGCGCTGCTCCAGGCATACAAGCTTGAGGATGCCCAGGTGGATGTCAATGCCGTACTGTCGCTTGCCGGCGTCGCTGCCCATGCGGTTGTCCGCCCGGCCGCGCCATTGACCACCTTCATCGCAGGCTTCGCAGCGGGACTGGCTGCCGCTCCAGGCAGGGAAATGGACGCAGCTTCGATGGACGCCGCGCTGGCCGTTGCCCGTTCACTGGCCGCAGACTACGACGCTGAAGCCGCCGGGACCGCCGGCGAATGACAGCAGAACCCCACGACGATCCGGAGGCGCCGCCGGGCAGTGAAGCAGAGGCGCACCCGGTTACAACTGAACAGGGGCATGCTGACCACCACCATGCGGCCCACACCTGGGAAGAGGCGCGGCAGGCTGCGTTCGATGCAGCCACGCCCATTCCCCCCGGACCGGTGGGGCTGCGGATAGCCGTGGGCCGCAAACTTGACCGGGACATCGTGGCCCTTCAGGACATGCCCCACTACGCGTCCTCAGCGATGGACGGCTGGGCAGTCAATGGAAGCGGCCCGTGGATTCCGGTGGAGCCCGGGACCCGGCTGGCACCGCACCAGGCGAGCCCCATTGCCACAGGTGGGCTGATCCCGCCCGGGGCCAAGGCTGTTCTGCGCACCGAGAATGCCGTCCTCGGCCAGGACGATGAGGGGCTCCCCGTCCTGATGACCGGCGGCAAGGCGCGACCCGGCGAGCCCCGCGCGGGGGAGCACATCAGGAAGGCCGGGGAGGAAGCCCTGGAAGGGGACACCCTGGTCAAGGCGGGGGTGGAACTCAACCCGGCACACCTGGCCCTGGCCGCCCTGGCCGGCTACGACGAAGTGCAGGTCCAGGGGAAGCCGGTGGTCCGGCTGGTGCTGACCGGGTCAGAGGTGGTTGAGCACGGCACGCCCGCCCCCGGCCAGGTGCGCGACACATTCGGCCCGCAGTTGCCGGACGTCGTTGCCATGCTGGGCGGCATCGCCGGCGGCCAGCAGCGGATCGGCGACTCCTACGCCGAATGGCTGGCGGCGCTTGAGGACGTACTGCCTGAGGTACCCGACGCTCCGGACCTGCCTGCCGACGTCGTCATCACCACCGGGGGCACTGGACGCTCGGGAACTGACCACCTCCGGCGGGCAGTGGCTGAACTCGGCGGCCGGCTCATCATCGACGGCGTGGCAATGCGGCCCGGACATCCGGCGGTTCTCGCGGAACTTCCGGACGGCCGCTTTGTCCTGGGACTTCCAGGCAACCCGCTGGCGGCCATGATGGCCCTCTCCACCGTGGGGGCTCCGCTGCTGGCCGCACTGGGGCACCGCGCCATGCCCCCAGTGGAGGAGGTGCCGTGCGGGACGATGATCGAGCCGGACCCCGGACGCACCCGCCTGATGCCGTTCCGGCTGCTGTACGGCATGGCCTCCCCGGCGCAGCATACGGGACCGGGCATGATGCGCGGGCTCGCCGCCGCCGACGGGGTACTGGTGGTGCCGCCGCACGGAGTCCAGCTGGGCGAAGTGGTGCCCGCCTTCGCGCTGCCGTGGGGGCCGCCCATTCCCCGTCCCCGCGAAGGGGGCGCAAAACCCCGAAGCAATGCCCGCACCGGCCAGCCCAAGGCCAAACCGGCACCCAGCGGGCCCGTCGACTGGAGCGCACTCCTGGGCTAAGGGGCCAGGCAGCTGGGGCTGGAGCGCTCGGGCCAAGCGCCCCGGGCTGCGCCTTTTGGGCAAGGGGAGGCTCTGTTGGTGCCATGATGGAGTAATGAACAGGCAGGGTGGAACATGGGACGAGTGACCCAGCGCCGCAAGGTGCACAAGTATCTTCTGGACGGTTCTCCGGCCGCCCTGGAGTACCCGGTCCGGCACCGCGAAGATGTCCTCGCCGTGGAGGAACCGCTGGAAATCCGGCTGGGCAGGCTTTCCTACTCTGTCACCATGCGGACACCCGGCGACGACTTTGACCTGGTGGCCGGATTCCTGGTGTCCGAGGGCGTTATCTGGGCGCCCGAACAGCTGGTGTCGCTGCGCTTCTGCGCCGGCGAGGACGAAAACGGCGTCCAGACATTCAACGTGGTGGAGGCCCAGTTGCGGCCGGACGTCCCACTCCCCGACACTGGCCGCAGGGTCTACACGTCCAGCTCCTGCGGCATCTGCGGAACGGACTCCATCGAAGCTGTCCAAAAGTCCTCCCACCACAGTCCTCAGGCGGACCCGCTGACGTTGGACGCCAAGGTCCTGGCCTCCCTGCCGGGGCTGCTGCGCGAGTCCCAGCGCGTCTTTGACGATACCGGCGGAGTACACGCGGCGGGCCTGTTCAGGATCGACGACGACGGCGAGCCACGGCTCCTGTGCCTGCGGGAGGACGTGGGACGGCATAACGCCGTGGACAAAGTGGTGGGCTGGGCGCTGCGCGAAGGCCTCCTGCCGTTGGCCGGGACAGTCCTCCAGGTGTCCGGCAGGGCGTCCTTCGAACTGGTGCAGAAAGCCTCGCTCGCCGGAATTCCCGTCCTGGCAGCCGTCAGTGCCCCTTCCAGCCTTGCCGTGGAACTGGCAGAGGCGAACGGGCTGACGGTGGCGGGATTCAGCCGGGGCGCCAGTTTCAATGTCTACGCCGGGAACGCCCGGATCCTGAGGCCCGAAGCGGCCGTTCCAAGAACGTAGGGGTGCCGACACCTGGGACGGTCCGCTGGATGTGCCCAGGGGGTTGGATGCAGTGCTGCCAGCGGGTAGATTTGTCCATCGAATGGACGCGATGATCCAGTCTCCAGCCTAAAGAGGACCTATATTGCATGACGACCGCAGGATCACGGAAGTCCGCCTCGCGAGATTTGTGCGCGAGCGCATTGTCCCTGCCGTTTACAGCAGGACAGTCCCGCTTACCCTGAGCAGCTGGGAAGTGCCCGGTGAACCGGTCCCCGCGCTCGAGGCGATGAGGCAGGAGTTCCAGCCGCAGGAGCACGGTGCGCCCTGGGGACGGCCGTGGGGCACCACGTGGCTGCGGCTTCAGGGGGAAGTGCCCGAATCCTGGGGCGGCGGCCCGGACACCACCGTGGAGGTGGTGGTGGACCTGGGGTTCACCACAGAAGCGCCCGGGTTCCAGTGCGAAGGCATCGCCTGGCGGTCCGACGGCAGCATCATCAAGGCAATATCGCCCCGCAACCAGTACATCCCGCTCAAGCTGCTGGGCAGCGGCATGGCGGTGGACTTCTACGTGGAAGCGGCTGCGAACCCGGACATGGCGCAGGGCTGGACCTTTGCCGCTACCCCGCTGGGGGACAAGGCAACCGCCGGGGACGCCCCGCAGTACCGGCTGGGAAACATCGCCATCGCCGAACTGAACCAGAGCGTGTGGGAACTCCAGCAGGACATCTGGACCCTTGCAGGCCTCATGGAGCAGCTTCCGGTCGAGCTCCCGCGCCGCCACGAGATCCTCCGGGCACTCGAACGCATGATGGACGTGATGGACCCGGACGATGTTGCCGGAACCGCCGCCGCCGGACGGCGGGCGCTCGCCGGCGTCCTGGCCAGGCCGGCGTACGCTTCGGCGCACCAACTGGTCGCCACGGGGCATGCGCACATCGACTCCGCCTGGCTGTGGCCGGTCCGGGAAACCATCCGCAAATGCGCCAGGACGTTCTCCAACGTGGTGGCCCTGATGGATGAAGACCCAGGCTTTGTCTTCTCCTGTTCGTCGGCCCAGCAGTTGGCCTGGATCAAGGAGCAGTACCCGGACCTGTTCAGCCGGATCCGGGAAAAGGTCCGGGCGGGGCAGTTCGTCCCGGTCGGCGGCATGTGGGTGGAGTCGGACACCAACATGCCCGGCGGCGAAGCCATGGCCCGGCAGTTCGTCGAGGGCAAGGGCTTCTTCCTGGCGGAGTTTGGCATCGAGTGCAGGGAAGCGTGGCTCCCGGATTCGTTCGGCTACAGTGCGGCCCTGCCGCAGATCGTGAAGGCCGCCGGCAGCCGCTGGTTCCTCACCCAGAAGATCTCCTGGAACCAGACCAACAGGATGCCCCACCACACTTTCAACTGGGAGGGAATCGACGGCACCCGGCTGTTCACCCACTTCCCGCCGGTGGACACTTACAACTCGGATCTCAGCGCCAGGGACCTGGCCCACGCGGAGCGGAACTACCGGGACCATGGCCGCGGCACGGTGTCGCTGGTGCCGTTCGGGTATGGCGACGGCGGCGGCGGTCCCACCCGCGAAATGCTTGCCGCCGCTGCTCGTACGGCCGACCTGGAAGGATCCGCGAAGGTCAGGATCGGCTCCGCGGAAAGCTTCTTCCGGCAGGCCGAGGAAGAGTACCCCGCCCTGCCGGTCTGGGTGGGTGAGATGTACCTGGAGCTGCACCGCGGCACCTACACCAGCCAGGCACGCACCAAGAAAGGCAACCGGCGCAGCGAGCACCTGCTGCGTGAAGCGGAACTCTGGTGCGCCACCGCTGCCGTGCGCGCCGGCGGCGCCTATGACTACCCCGGCGCCGAGCTCAAGCGACTTTGGCAGCTGGTCCTGCTGCAGCAGTTCCATGACATTCTTCCCGGCAGCGCCATTGCCTGGGTCCACCAGGACGCCGAGCGGAACTACCAGGCCATCGAAACTGCCCTCGAGTCACTGATCAACCGCGCCGCTGCGGCCATGCTGGGCTCCGGCGACCGCCAATTCCTGCTCAACGCCGCACCGCATGCCCGGGACGGGGTCCCCGCCCTGGCGGCGGGGGAGCCCGCGTTGAGGCCGGAGCCCGTGCAGGCCACGCCGCACGACGGCGGCTACATCCTGGACAACGGAATCATCCGGGCCGTGGTGGACGCCAACGGACTCCTCTCCTCCCTGCGCGACCACGCCAGCGGCCGCGAAGCGATCGCCCCCGGCCAACACGGCAACCTGCTGGAACTGCACCGGGATACCCCGAATGAGTGGGATGCCTGGGACATCGACGAGTTTTACCGGCGCAACGTCACGCCGCTGGTCCAGGCGGAATCGGTAGGGCTTGCCAGCGAAGGCGGCAGCGCCGTCGTTGTGGTGCAGCGGTTGGCGGGCACGTCGCCGCTGACCCAGCGCCTCACCCTCGCTCCCGGCAGTCCGTCACTGGAAATCACCACCTCGGTGGACTGGCAGGAGCGTGAGAAGCTGCTGAAGCTTGGGTTCGCCCTCGACGTGCGGGCGGACCGCTCGGCGGCCGAGACGCAGTTCGGCCACGTCTTCCGGCCCACCCACACCAACACCTCGTGGGAGGCCGCCAAGTTCGAAATCTGCGCCCACCGGTGGATCCATGTGGGCGAACCCGGCTACGGCGTGGCCGTGTCCAACTCCTCCACCTACGGCCACGACGTGGGCAGGAGCATCAGGGAAGCCGACGGCGGGACCACCACCACGGTGCGCCTTTCCCTGCTGCGGGCACCCAAGTTCCCCGACCCGGACGCAGACCGTGGACAGCACGAGTTGACGGTGGCCATCCGCCCGGGTGCCGATATTGCCGATGCGGTCCAGGAAGGCTACCGGACAAACCTGCGGCCCCGGCTGGTCAGCGGCGCCGCCGGCGTGGAGCCGCTTTTCTGCGTCAGCAATCCTGCCCTGGTCATTGAAGCGGTCAAACAGGCGCAGGACGGTTCGGGCGACGTGGTGGTCCGGCTTTACGAGTCACTGGGGCAGCGTTCCACGGGGAGTATTACGGCGAACTTCCCGGTGCGGGACATTGTGCCCACGGACCTCCTGGAGCGCGCCGCCGAAGCTCCTGGAGTTGAGCCCACCGGCACCGGTGCCGTGCTTACGCTCCGGCCGTTCCAGCTGGTGACGTTGAGGTTTGCCCGGAAGTAGTTGCCCGCCTGTGTGGGCCGGCCCTGCTGATATGGCCTGCTGAAAGGGGCCTTAAACAGGCTGAGTGGGGGCGGTCCCCAACGATCCGCCACCACTCATCCCCCCAATGTGTGCAAAGGCCCCCGGGCCGGCGGCGATTTGGAATTTATCCCCGTTCGAAAGCGCTTGGCGGCCCCGCCTTCACACATTCATGATTGTGTCACAGTCTAATGATTTTGTGAAAGCGGCAGGAGGTTATGTTTCAGAAGATGTCCTCTTGCGGGCCGTGCTGCGGCCGTTGACCACCCTTGCTGCCCAGATCAAGGCTAATCCGACGACGAAGCACAGGATCGCCGTGTAATTGATGATGAACTCAATTTGCCCCAGTTCGGGCGGGATCACCGGAAAGAGTAGCGTGAGGGCAACCGCCGCTCCGCCCAGCGCCAGCAGCCCGGCACCGGTGCGCACCAGGGCAGGAAGCCGGTCCCGCGCCGCCCCCACCAAGGCCGGAACCAAGGCCAGGGCCACATAGGCGGGATAAGCCCGGCCTGCCGCACCGTAGTACTCCACGAGCGCGAAGTGACGGGCGTCTTTCGCGGAAATGGCGCTTAGGCCCGCCGAGGAACCGGCCGTGTCCATCGAGAAGAACAGCGCCACCATAACCGTGGAGATCACCAAGAGAACCAGCATCCCCGTTTTCCCCGTGATATGCCGATAGGCGCCATCTGCACCGAAGCCCCTGGAGATGCGGATGCCCATGAAGTAGATGGCCCCGAAGATCACGAACCGCAGCAGCAGGTTGGCGAGGTTGATCCCTCCCAGCGCCTGGTCGATCACCAGATAGGGACCCTGGATGCTCAACAGGATGGCCAGCGTCATCATGGCAAAAATGCCAAACAGGGAGCGGTTCTCGCCGCGGAGGGTGCTGGGAACGCGGGCCACTGCAACGAATGCGCAGATGGCCAGCGTGGTCCATTGAAGGGTCTCGATCATCCCAGGTTCTCCCAAATCTTTTCTGTCTGCGCCTGGTCCTGCTCCTGCCGGCGCAATACTTTGCCCAGTGCCTGGAGCCTGTCTCCTGCAAGCGCGGTAAGTTCTCCGTCGGAGAGGCTGTCCAGTGCCGCCTGCCGGGCTCCGGGAGGCCAGCCGGCCTCCTCCTCCGTGATGACCCCGGTGGCCACCAGGCCGCCGGCAGGTCCCACCCCGGCCGCCGACGCCGTAGCCATGGCAAGCTCGGGGGACAACCGGTTGGCCGTCAACTGGGCGGAATAGTTTTGCGGGGCCACCCCGGTGGAGGCCGAAACGCGGTGCCGGACCTCGCCGTCGTCAATGGCGTCAACCCAGTTCTTCACGGAAGTGGCGTGCGGGGCGGGGCTGAGGGCGGGAGCCGCTGCTCCCCGGTCGGCATCCATGGCGGGGCGGGCCAGCAGCGCCCGGAGGAGGTCTGCGGTTGAAATCTGGCTCACCAGCTCGTTCCTGGTGGGCGGACGCGGCGGCCCAGCGAGGGCGCTGTAGGCGTCGAACCCGGCCAGTGCCGTGACGGGGTTGATCCTGTAGGCGCGGCTGATGCTGACCACAGTGCTCACGGAGACCTTGCCGCGGACCAGTTGCTGGGCCAGCGTGGTCCGCTTGATCCCCGAGACCCGGCAGACGTCTGCGGTGCTGGCATCTGGTGCGATGCCTTGCAGCCAGCGCTGGAACGCCTTGGCGGAAAGGGTCATGGAGGACTCTCTGCAGAACGGGTGGTGCTGACGATTTTACCGCGCCCGCGTGCGGCGTCCGGCCGGGCGCCGTGTACCTCGGATTTTGTCCATGGCCCACATTCGTCTATAGTTGATGGTCGAGCCCGTTGGTCCGTACACCCCCCAAGTCCGGACCAGCGGGTTCTTCTATGTCCTGCAGCCCCAGCGGCGCCGCGGCCCGCTTTTCGCCGCCTCTGCCGGCCGTCAACGGCTGTCCGGGCAGCGGCGAAAGGACGAATCGATGACTGCAACCCTTGTTGCCAAGGACATCTCCGGCGGGCACGGCCACCGCACGCTTTTTTCCGGGCTCTCGCTCTCAGTGGCTCCCGGTGACGTGGTGGGCGTCGTGGGCGCGAACGGCGCCGGAAAGTCCACGCTGCTGCGGCTCCTCGCAGCTGTGGACCAGCCCCAGCAGGGCTCTGTCAGCCTTGCCCCGTCGGATGCATTTGTGGGTTGGCTGCCGCAGGAACATGAACGCGTTCCGGGTGAAACAGTGGCCGCCTACGTCGCCCGCCGGACCGGCTGCGCGGAAGCCACCCTTGAGATGGAATCCACCGCGGAGGGTTTGGGCTCCGGTGCTCCCGGGGCAGATGATGCCTACGCCCGGGCGTTCGACCGCTGGATGGCCTCCGGCGCCGCCGACCTGGATGACCGCCTTCCTGCCGTGCTTGCAGAGCTGGGTCTGGACGCCGGCCCTGACGCACTCATGACCGGGCTTTCCGGCGGCCAGGCGGCCCGGGTGGCGCTGGCTGCCCTGCTGCTGAGCCGCTTCGATGTGGTGCTCCTGGACGAGCCCACCAACGACCTCGACCTCGCAGGCCTTGCCACCCTTGAAAACTTCGTGACGGGATTGCGCGGCGGGGTGGTCCTGGTCAGCCATGACCGTGAGTTCCTTGCCCGCTGCGTGACCAGGGTGGTTGAGCTGGACCTGGCCCAGAACAGCGTGGACGTGTACGACGGCGGCTACGACGCCTTCCTCGAAGAACGCGCAGTGGCGCGGCGGCACGCGCGCGAGAAGTACGAGGACTTCGCCGCCACCAAGGCAGACCTGGTGTCCCGGGCACGGACCCAGCGTGAGTGGAGTTCCCAGGGCGTCCGCAACGCCATGAAGAAGAACCCGGACAACGACAAGATCCGCCGCGCCGCCAGCACCGAGTCCTCCGAGAAGCAGGCGCAGAAGGTCCGGCAGATGGAATCCCGGATCGCCAGGCTGGACGTGGTGGAGGAGCCCCGGAAGGAATGGCAGCTCCAGTTCAGCATCGGCCAGGCACCCCGCTCCAGCGCCGTCGTCGCCACCTTGCGCAACGTGGTGGCACGCCAGGGCGACTTCACGCTGGGACCGGTCAACCTCCAGCTCAATGGCGGCGAACGGATCGGCATCACCGGCCCCAACGGCGCCGGCAAGTCCACGTTGCTGCGCCTCCTGCTGGGAACCCAGGCCCCGGACGACGGCGACGCCTCCATGGGTGCGTCCGTCGCCGTCGGCGAAATTGACCAGGCCCGCGGCCTGCTGGATGGCAGCCTGCCGCTGGGCGACGCCGTCGAAGCAGTGCTGGCGGACTGGACCGGCGCCGACGTCCGCACGCTCCTGGCGAAGTTCGGCCTCAAAGCCGACCACACGTCGCGGGCCGTGGATTCCCTGTCACCGGGGGAGCGGACACGGGCAGCCCTGGCCCTGCTCCAGGCCCGGGGCGTGAACCTGCTGGTGCTGGATGAACCCACCAACCACCTCGACCTGCCGGCCATTGAGCAGCTGGAAGAGGCCCTTGAAAGCTACGACGGCGCCCTGCTGTTGGTCACCCACGACCGCCGCCTGCTGGAAAACGTCCGACTCGACTATCGGTGGCACCTGGAAAACGGGAACGTCCAGGAACTCCACCACGCTGCTAGCCAGGAGAAATAACCATGAGCATGGACCGCGTGGCCTGGAGCTCGCTTTACAACATCAGCACCGCAAAGAGCGCTTCCAAGCCGTTCTCGAAGGAAACCCTGAAGCGGGTGCTTGCCTTCGCCGCCCCGCACAAGGGCAAGCTCATCGCCTTTGTGCTCTCCTCCATCGTGGCTGCCTTCCTGGCGGTCGCCACCCCGGTGCTCGCCGGACAGGTGGTGGACGCCATCATCGCCAAGGCAGGCGTTGACACGGTCATCTGGCTCGCGGTGCTGATTGCCATCGTGGCCGTCGGGGAAGCCGGGGTGGGACTGCTGACCCGTTGGCTGTCCTCCACCATCGGCGAGGGCGTCATCGTGGATTTGCGCACGCGGGTGTTCGACCACGTGCAGCGCATGCCCATTGCCTTCTTCACACGCACCCGGACAGGGGCGCTGGTCAGCCGCCTCAACAACGATGTCATCGGGGCACAGTCAGCCTTCGCCGGCACCCTCTCCGGCGTCGTGAGCAACTCGGTGGCGCTGGCACTGACGCTGGCCGTGATGCTCAATACGTCCTGGCTGGTGACCGTGCTCGCCATGGTGCTGCTGCCCATCTTCCTGATCCCGGCCCGGCGCATGGGCTCCAAGCTCGCAGACCTGCGCCGCGAAGCCGCCGCCCACAACGCCGCCATGGGCACCCAGATGACGGAGCGGTTCTCCGCGCCCGGCGCCACGCTGGTCAAGCTGTTCGGCCGGCCGGATGAGGAGTCGCGTGAATTCGCCGCCCGGGCGGGGCGCGTCCGTGACATTGGTGTCCGCATGGCGATGCTGCAGTTCACGTTCGTCACGGCACTGACCCTGGTCTCCGCGCTCGCACTGGCGCTGGTCTACGGCCTGGGCGGCTGGCTCGCCCTGGGCGGCCAGCTCGCGCCCGGCGACGTGGTGGTCCTGGCGCTGCTCCTGACCCGGCTCTACGCCCCGCTCACGGCGCTGTCCAACGCCCGGGTGGAAGTCATGAGCGCGCTGGTCAGCTTTGAACGGGTATTTGAAATCCTGGACCTGAAGCCGCTTATCCAACAGAAACCGGACGCCGTGGCGGTGCCGGCCGGGCCGGTATCCGTTGAGTTCGACAACGTCCGCTTCGCGTACCCTTCGGCGGACAAGGTGTCCCTGGCCTCCCTGGAAGAGGTCTCTACCCTTGACACCCGGGGCGGCGAGGAAGTGCTGCACGGCGTCAGCTTCCGGGTGGAGCCCGGCCAGACGGTGGCTTTGGTGGGTTCTTCCGGCGCCGGCAAATCCACCATCGCCCAGCTGCTGTCACGGCTGTACGACGTCGACTCGGGCGCTGTGCGGCTCGGCGGCACCATGCCGGGTACGGGCCTGGACGTCCGGGACGTCACCTTCGATTCCCTGCGGGACACCCTGGGCATGGTGACCCAGGACGGCCACCTGTTCCACGAAAGCATCGCCTCCAACCTCCGGCTTGCCCGGCCGGACGCCACGGACGAAGACATGTGGGACGTCCTGCGGCAGGCCCGGTTGGAGACCATGATCAGGTCTCTGCCGGACGGCCTGGAGACAGTGGTGGGGGAGCGCGGCTACCGGCTCTCCGGCGGTGAACGCCAGCGGCTCACCATCGCCCGGCTCCTGATCGCCCAGCCACGGGTCGTCATCCTCGACGAAGCCACCGCCGCGCTCGACTCCACGAACGAAGCCGCCGTGCAGGCAGCCCTGGGCGCCGCGCTCGAGGGCCGGACCGCCGTCGTGATTGCCCACCGGCTCTCCACTGTCCGTGCGGCCGATGCCATCCTGGTGGTGGAGGGCGGGCGGATCGTCGAACGCGGAACCCACACCGAACTCCTGGCAGCCGAGGGCCGCTACGCCGAGCTGTACCGGACGCAGTTTGCCGAGGCCACGGCAGTGGCGCAGGAAGCCGTCCCCGAGTTTTAGCCGGACTTCGTGGCCTGTGCCGCCAGCAGGGGCAGGATGTGGTCCGTCAGCAGCGGTGCGAGGTCCTGGGGGAGGGCCGTGCTGACGGCGGGTGGGCTGATGTCCAGCCACCGGATCTCGGCGATTTCGGCAGCAGGCGAGGCCTGCCAGGTACCCGGGGCGATGAAGACGGTGGCTTCGATGTCCGTGGCGGCCTCGTTGGCGGCGTCGGCGATCCACACCCCCATCAGTTCCAGCTCCCCGGGGTGGACGATGATGCCCACCTCTTCGGCGAGTTCCCTCGCAGCGGCCTGCACGGCCGTTTCACCCGGCTCGGGCTTGCCGCCGGGGTGCATGAACATGCCGGTCCCGCGCTTCCGCACCGTCAGGAGGCGCCCGGCCTTATCAAACACGCAGACGGCGGAGACCACGATCCGGTCCTTCACGGGGCGATCCTGGCAAGGCGCGAGACCAGCAGCAAATCCTTGCGGGGACCGGTCACGTCCCAGCTGTAGCTGAACGCGTCCGGGCCCAGGCGGGTGTAGGACACGCGGTACGTGTCGGGGTCGCACCAGTGGGTGTCCTGGCTGGTGTCCGGTGTGAAGCTCATGCGGTGGAACGGCCTGCCGTCGGGAAAGAACACGTCCAGCGCATCGGGCTCCGGCACGGGTTCCAGGACGTACTCACGCGAGGCGGGGCCGGTAAAAGCAGGCCAGCGCATGGTGCCTTCCTCGCGAAGGGCCAGGCTGCCGTCGTCAATTGGTGTGAAAGTGACGACGCCGGAAAAGGTTCCGCGGGTGCCGTCCGACCTGTCCAGCAGGTCCCGCTCCAGCCGCCAGCGGCCCGGGCGCCCGGGTTGGCCGGTTGGAGAGCTGCCCAGGAGGTAGGCGCGGAGGCTTGGCTCCGGGGAGGGAGAATTCAAGTGCCCTCGATTGGAATCGAACCAACGACACCGGCTTTAGGAGAGCCGTGCTCTATCCACTGAGCTACGAGGGCGGGTGTCCGGTGGGGTTCGGCGGGGCCGGTCCGTCCGGACACGGTTACAAGCATACAAGGTGCCGGGCCGTACTACGCTCAAGGCATGAGTCCAGCCCCCACTGCCGCTCCCGCCACTGCCTTCATCCCGAACATTGCGTCCACCCGGCAGTACATCGGCGCGTGGGCAGTGCTGAGCGTGCTGCAGTATTTCGCCGCTGAGGCAGCCGTGGCCATGGCCTGGGCGGGACCGCGTCCGTACGACCTGAGGACCGGGTACATCAGTGACCTGGGGGCGCTCCACTGCGGGATCTTTTCCGGCCGGGATGTCTGCTCGCCGTTGAACTGGCTGATGAACGCCTCGTTTGTGGTCCAGGGCCTGGGGCTGCTGCTGGGGGCGGTACTGCTGACGTCGGGACTGTTGCGCGTGGCCGCACGGCCTGGCACGCGGGTGGACTGGGGGCGCAGGGAGCCTTGGCTCGCGGCCTCAGCCGTCCGGCTGCTCACCGGAGCCGCCGGTGTTGGAACCGTCGTGGTGGGGCTGGTCCCCGAAGACGTTGGCTCCCCTTGGCACTATGCGGGAGCCGTCATGTACTTCATCACCGGGGGCACGGCACTGCTGGTGCTCGGCCTGCTGTGGCTGCGGAAGACAGGGATGGCGTGGTTCATCCTGGCGTGCGGCGGCGTCTCCGTGGCGGCAACAGCCACCGGGGGGCTTACCCACATGATGGTTCCCGAGTCAGGCACCCTGGAGCGGTTGATGGCCTATCCGGTAACCGTGGGAATGGCCGCCGCCGGGCTGGTCGTTGCGCAGCGGGTGCACAGGCACCGGAAGCAGCTGCGGGCAGCCGCTGCTGCTGCAAGGGCAACTGCCGCCTAGCGCTCTTTCCGTTTCCGGCTGTTGAGGAATACCGCCGCCGCCCCGGCCAGCAGGCTCAGCACCAGAAGCACCCAGCCTGCAACGGTGAGGCCGGACGCCAAGGCCACCTGGCCGGCGTCGGGACCTGCCGTGCCCAGCATGGCGTCGATGGCCACGTTGCCCCACAGCCGGACCACCACGAACAGCATGGGCAACGCCCAGAGCGCCCAGCGGACCGCCTTCCGTGCCACGTTGGTGCCAATGAGCAGCAGCCACGTGAACCCGAAGATCAATGGGAAGAGTGTGCCGGCGGTCTTGTGCACGTAGTTCAGCTGGCCCAGCGCATCGCCGTTCATGGCGCCCTGAAGCCGGCTGATGTAGCCGGCATCGAAACCGCCCACCAGCGAGTCCGGCATGGCCATGTCCTGGGAAAGCTGCGTGAGCTGGTTCAGGGTCAGCAGGTGCAGGTACCAGAAGAGGAACAGGCTGGCCACCACGCCGGCGATGACGATCAGGTTGCTGTTGCCCTGCGCCTTCTCCGGTGTTCGCGCCGTGGTGGGATTGACCACCGGTGGCAGGTGATGCTGCGGCACGGCCGCGTTGGCGCCGTGCTTTTTGATCCGCTGGGCAGGGGTTTTGGCCATGGCACCATTATCCCGCCCCATAAACTGAACGCATGACCACTGGCCGACACAGCGCAGCTGTTCTTGACCCCTCATTGAATGACTACGACCTGGCGGCCGCGCTGGTCCGTGAAGCGGGACAGCTGGCGCTCCTCATGCGCATGGCCGGGCTGGAGTCCGAGCAAAAAACTTCTGTCTCCGACGTGGTGACCGCGGCCGACCACGCCGCCGAGGCCTACGTGCTGGAACAGCTGAGGCGCTGCCGGCCGGAGGATGGGATCGTGGGCGAGGAAGGCGCCTCCGTCCAGGGGACCAGCGGCCGCACCTGGGTGATAGACCCCGTGGACGGTACCTACAACTTCCTGCACGGCTCCACCTACTGGTGCTCAGCCATCGCGCTCAAGGACCGCCGCGATGTGCTGCTGGGCGCTGTTTTCCAGCCTGAGGAGGACAAGTTGTGGCTTGGCGGCCATGACCGGCCTGCCACCTTGAACGGTGAAGCGCTGACGTCGTTTGCCGACGCCGGAGGCAGGCGCAACACCACCAGCGTTGCCGAACTTGGTGCTGCCACCTACATCCATCCCACGTGGCTGATGGACCCTATGTGCGCCATGCCCTGGCACGCCGCCGCGACCTCCGCCGCGTCCCTCCGCATGCTGGGATCCGGTTCGTGCGACCTGGGCCGGGTGGCCGACGGGCAGCTGGGGTGCTGGTTCCAGCACAGCTGTCCGGAATGGGACTGGCTCCCCGGAAAGGCCATCGTCCTTGCGGCCGGCGGTGCCGTGGACACCGTCCGGGTCAACGGGCTGGAGTGGTTTATCGCAGGAGGAACGACGGCGGTGCGCGAGTTGCGCGCGGCCCTTGAGTCAGCGTCGGTGGGCTAGGCATATGTTGCCCTGGCATGGGCGCATACCGTTTCCGGCCGGTGGATAAGGGCCAGTAATCCACAGGCTGGAAGGCGGTGTCGGTCCCACCGCCTAGACTTGTAGGCACCATGGATATGTTGTTTGACCCGTACTCTGACGGACCGTTCAAGGCCGCCCCCGCCGTCACCGCCCGCACCAGGACGGGGTCCGAGGGCGTTGTCACCACCGCCGGGCCGGGCGGAATGCCGGACCCGCAAGGCGGCGGCCAGCACCGCTCCGGCGGCTGGCAACAGTCCAACCCGAACGGCGGGAACAGGCACGACGACGGCGGCCACCATGGCAGCCGCCGCCCCGATGCTGCCCAGTTGCTGCAGGGGTTGAACCCGCAGCAGGAGGAAGCGGTCAAGCATGGCGGATCGGCGCTGCTGATCGTCGCCGGCGCCGGATCGGGCAAGACCCGCGTGCTCAGTAACCGGATCGCCTACCTGATTGCCACCGGCCGTGCCCACCACGGCGAGATCCTGGCCATTACGTTTACCAACAAGGCGGCCGCGGAGATGCGGGAACGCATTGAGGCGCTGGTGGGCGGACGCGCCAAGATCATGTGGATCTCCACGTTCCACTCCTCCTGCGTCCGGATCCTGCGGCAGGAAGCGGCGAACGTCGGCCTGAAATCCAATTTCTCCATCTACGACTCCGCCGACTCCCTGCGCTTGGTTACCCAGGTTTCCAAATCCCTTGACCTGGACCCCAAGAAGTTTGCGCCCAAGGCCATCCAGCACAAGATTTCCGCGTTGAAGAACGAACTGATCGACGCCGACTCCTTCGCCTCCGCGGCCAACTACAACGACCCCTTCGAACATGCGGTGGCGGACGTCTACAAGGGCTACACGCAGCGCCTGCGCCAGGCCAACGCCATGGACTTCGATGACCTCATCGCCGAGACGGTCTACATGTTCCGGGCCTTCCCGGCGCTGGCCGAGTCCTACCGCCGCCGGTTCCGCCACGTCCTTGTGGACGAATACCAGGACACCAACCACGCCCAGTACGCCCTGGTGCGCGAGATCGTGGGTGAGGGCCCCGGCGCGTCGGAGCTCACCGTCGTGGGTGACTCGGACCAGTCCATCTACGCCTTCCGCGGCGCTGACATCCGCAACATCGTGGAGTTCGAAAAGGACTACCCCGAAGCGCGCACCATCAAGCTGGAGCAGAACTACCGCTCCACCCAGAACATCCTGAGTGCCGCCAACTCCGTCATCTCCCGCAATCCCAACCGGCCCGAAAAGCGGCTGTGGACTGCCGAGGGCGAAGGCCACAAGATCATCGGCTACGTTGGCGAAAATGAACACGACGAAGCGCAGTTCATCGCCAAGGAAATCGACCGGCTCCAGGACGAAGAGAACCTCCGCCCCGGTGATGTGGCCATTTTCTACCGGACCAACGCGCAGTCCCGCTCCATCGAGGACGTGCTGGTGCGCGTGGGTTTGCCGTACAAAGTGGTGGGCGGCACGCGCTTCTACGAGCGCAAGGAAATCAAGGACGCGTTGGCCTACCTGCGCGTGCTGGTGAACCCGGACGACGACGTCAACCTCCGCCGGGTGCTCAACGAACCCAAGCGCGGCATCGGTGACCGCGCGGAAGGTGCCGTGGCGGCCCTCGCCAGCCGTGAACGCACCTCCTTCATGGCGGCCGCACGCCGCGCGGACCAGGCGCCCGCCATGGCCACCCGCTCGGTCAACGCCGTCCTGGGCTTCGTGAAAATGCTTGACGACCTCGCCGAGGTGGCCGCCGGGTCGGGGGCTGCCGCGGCCCTCGAAGCCGTGCTGGAACAGACCGGCTACCTTGCCGCACTCCGCTCCAGCACCGACCCGCAGGATGAGTCCCGCGTGGAGAACCTCGCCGAACTTGTGGCCGTGGTGCGCGAGTACGAGCAGGAGAATCCCGAGGGCAGCCTCGGCGCATTCCTGGAACAAGTCTCACTGGTGGCCGACGCCGACCAGATCCCGGATGCCCCCGGTGCGGACATCGACGCCGCCGTGGCCGAAGCCAAGCGGTTGGGCGTGGTGACGCTCATGACCCTGCATACGGCCAAGGGCCTGGAATTCCCGGTGGTGTTCCTCACCGGCATGGAACACGGGCTCTTCCCGCACCAACGCTCCGCCACCGACCCCAAGGAACTGGCCGAGGAACGCCGGCTGGCCTACGTAGGCCTCACCCGTGCCCGGAAGCGGCTGTACGTGACCCGGTCCGAGGTACGCAGCATGTGGGGCCAGAGCCAGTACAACCCTGCCAGCC
Source organism: Arthrobacter sp. SAFR-044 (assembly GCF_051965175.1). Taxonomy (GTDB): domain Bacteria; phylum Actinomycetota; class Actinomycetes; order Actinomycetales; family Micrococcaceae; genus Arthrobacter. Next base: position 79,289 of record NZ_JBQCMK010000011.1, on the reverse strand, counting down.
AGTTCCTCGAGGAAATCCCCGCCGAGCTCCTGGAATGGAAACGGGAAGGAACCAGCCGGCAGTCGTGGGCAGGGGGCGGCTCGATTGGTTCGGGCCGGTACAGCGGATCGTTCTGGGGCGCCGGTACCGCCCGCGGAGCCGCGGCAGATTCTTCAGCCGGCTTCAATGCCGACGTCCCGGCGTTCATCGCCAAGAACCGGGTGCAGCCGCAGAAGGAAATCATCGCCGTCAGCGTGGGGGACAAGGTCAACCACACCAGCTTCGGCAACGGAACCGTCCTGGCCCTCGAAGGCGCAGGAGACAAGACCGTGGCAAAGGTGAAGTTCGACGTCGGTGAAAAGCGCCTGCTGCTGCGCTACGCCCCGCTCACCAAACTCGACGCCTAGAAACGCCCGCGCCCGCGCCGCCCTGCCAGCGTGGGGTCCGGTGGGTGCAGCATCAGCTACGTGCCGGGCAGGACCCGGCCACGAGGCGGCGGGCCATGGCCACTGCCCGGGCCCCGTACGCAGCGCCGTCCAGGACCGCGGCCGTGGCATATGCGCCGTTAAGGACAATGAGGAGTTCCTCGGCAAGCTGGTCGGGATCCTGGACGCCGGCGTCGGCCGCCAGTTCGCGGAACCAGTCGCGGACCTGCTGCTTGTGCGCGACGGCTGCCAGATGAGCCGGGTGCGACCCCTCGGGGAACTCGGTATTGGTGTTCAACATGGGGCACCCCCGGTAGCCGCTCCCGGCGCAGTCCGTGGCCAGTACTTCGAAGACGGCAACGAGCTTGTCCTGCGGAGCCGCTTCCCCGCCGGCGGCATCACGCATGCGTTCGAACCAGGCGTCGGCCCGGCCCTGGACGTAGGCGGTGGCCAGTGCATCCTTGGTAGGAAACTGCCGGTAGACGGTGGCGTTGCCCACCCCGCACTCTTTGACGACGGCATCCATTCCCACAGCCCGGATACCGTGCGCATAAAACAGGCGCGTGGCAACTTCCAGAACATTACGCCGATTTTCCTCAGCAGTCCTGCGCACCACAACACTCCTCTCGTTCGCTCCGACATCGACGCACCAAGTTTGACAGACGGAACGATCCGTCACAAACTTGAGAACGATCCGTCACATTGAGTGGGTGGACCACGCGCGAACAGGAGAACAGCATGAAGTCAGCAGTACTGGGGACCGGCATGGTCGGCCGGACCATCGCAGCACGCCTCGCAGAGCTCGGCCATTCCGTCACCGTCGGCACCCGCGATCCTGACGCCGCCATGGCCCGGAACGGGGCGGATGAAATGGGCAACCCGGCCTTCGCTGCCTGGGCCGCGGAACACCCGGACATCAAGGTTGCACGATTCTCCGACGTTGCGGCAGGCGCCGAGCTTATCGTCAACGCCACCAACGGCGGAGCATCCCTTGACGTTCTGGGGCAGGTTGGTGCTCGAAGCCTCGATGGCAGGGTGATCCTGGACATTGCCAACCCGCTCGACTTCAGCAACGGCATGCCGGCAACCCTTTTTGTGAAGGACACCGATTCGCTGGCTGAGCAAATCCAGCGTGCCTTCCCCACTGCCCGGGTGGTGAAGGCGCTGAACACCCTGAATGCGGACCTGATGGCCCGTCCCGGACTGCTGCCTGACCCTGGTTCCGTCTTCGTTTCCGGTAACGATGCGGAGGCGAAGGCCATTGTCACCGGGATCCTGAAGGACTTCGGCCACCAGGACGTCATCGATCTCGGCGACATTACTACCGCCCGTGGAACCGAAATGCTGCTGCCTGTCTGGCTGCGCCTTTGGGGTGCACTTGGAACGCCGGCCTTCAACTTCAAGATCGTCCGCTGACGGGCCGGACCCGGCAGTCACACGCGGGTTGCCTGAGGACCGCGCCGGCAAACACCAGCGGCTGAGCGTCCCCGACTTTCCGCGGCCGGGCATAATGGAGGCCATGCGACGGACTGTATGGGGGATGCTGGCCGCCCTTTTCCTGATCACCGCCACAGGCTGCACCGTGACCACCAAGGACCCGTCCTACGTTCCGCCGGCTCCTCTGCAACCCATGGAACAGCTGGAAAAGGCGCCACTGGCCGATGCGAAGACGTTCTCCAGCGGTGCAGATGTCCTCTCTTTCATCACCGCCGACCGGACCATCGCGTGCTCGCTCACGTCCGCCCGCGGGGAACACCTCAACCTCCCCTACGAGCAGAACCGCTACAGCGACGCCGCCAACAACAAGCTGCCCATCGTCCCGGTGGCCCACTGCGAGCTCGCCTCCTACCCGGCGCCCGAGCCAGGCGATATCAAGGACGACTGCGCCGGGACCCATCTTGGCTACCTGGGCGGTGTGGCCCTCCTGTCGCCGGACACCGCCCGGTACGGTGAATGCCGCTCCGGCGTCACATCCATGGAAGGAACCTACGGGCCCAAGGGGAACAAGCAGGGAGCGCTGACCCAGTTGCCTGTGCTTGCGGACGGGCAGAACCTGGAGCGCAACGGGCTCCGCTGCTCGGCCTACAACGGCGGGGTGGCGTGCGGAAATGTTTCCGGGGGCGTCGGATTCTTCGTTTCCCCCGAACGTTACGAGCTGGTTCCGGGGCCGGCCAAAAGCAGCCAGCCGCCGCAGCCGGAGGGTCAAAAAACCCCGTGATTCCGCGGTTTTTCTACGCCCCATAGAATAGTGTGCTTACTCACATAAGAGGTAGTCTGGGACGGCCCGGTCCCTCCAAAGGACTAGAGTTCCCCATGGAGCATTACGCCGCGTGGCTCGTTTCCAGACAGGCCGCCGGTGCGTGCAATCCGCAGCCCGGTCATCGTCTTTTCCGATGGTGTCCGACTGTACAGAAACTACTTCGACGTAGAAGGACACTAAACCGTGGACCTGTTTGAATACCAGGCGCGCGATATGTTCGAGGCGCACGGTGTACCCGTGCTTGCCGGCATCGTGGCGTACACCCCAGAAGAAGCAAAGGCAGCTGCCGAGAAGATCGGCGGCGTTACCGTTGTCAAGGCACAGGTCAAGGTAGGCGGCCGTGGCAAGGCCGGCGGCGTCAAGGTCGCAAAGTCCGCTGATGAGGCGTTTGAGCACGCCTCCAACATCCTCGGCATGGACATCAAGGGCCACACCGTCAAAAAGGTGATGATTGCCCAGGGTGCGGACATCGCCGAGGAGTTCTACTTCTCCGTCCTGCTGGACCGCGCCAACCGCAACTACCTGGCCATGTGCTCGGTTGAAGGCGGCATGGAGATCGAACAGCTCGCCGTCGAACGTCCCGAAGCGCTGGCCAAGATTGCCATCGATCCCGCCGTGGGCATCGACCAGGCCAAGGCCGACGAAATCGTCGCAGCCGCCGGCTTCGCCGAGGAACTGCGCGGCAAGGTCGCCGCCGTGATCCTCAAGCTCTGGGATGTCTTCAAGAAGGAAGACGCCACCCTGGTGGAGGTCAACCCGCTGGTCAAGACCGGCGCCGGCGACATCGTGGCACTGGACGGCAAGGTTTCCCTGGACGAGAACGCCGACTTCCGTCACGCCAAGCACGCGCAGCTCGAGGACAAGGACGCTGCAGACCCGCTTGAGGCCAAGGCAAAGGCGCAGGACCTCAACTACGTCAAGCTCGACGGCGAAGTGGGCATCATCGGCAACGGTGCAGGCCTGGTCATGTCCACCCTGGACGTCGTTGCCTACGCCGGTGAAAACCACGGCAACGTCAAGCCCGCCAACTTCCTGGACATCGGCGGCGGGGCCTCGGCAGAGGTCATGGCCGCCGGCTTGGACGTCATCCTGGGCGACGAGCAGGTCAAGTCGGTGTTCGTCAACGTCTTCGGCGGCATCACCGCATGTGACGCCGTCGCCAAGGGCATCGTCGGCGCACTGGCCGAACTGGGCCACACCGCGAACAAGCCGCTGGTAGTCCGCCTCGACGGCAACAACGTCGAGGAAGGCCGCCGCATCCTCAACGAGGCCAACCACCCGCTGGTTACCCTGGCCGCCACCATGGACGAGGGCGCCGACAAGGCCGCCGAGCTCGCCAACGCAGCGAAGTAAAGGGACGCACCATGTCTATCTATCTGAACAAAGACTCCAAGGTCATCGTCCAGGGCATCACCGGCGGCGAAGGCACCAAGCACACCGCCCTGATGCTCAAGGCCGGCACCAACATCGTTGGCGGCGTCAACGCCCGCAAGGCTGGCACCACGGTCCTGCACGGCGACAAGGAAATCAACGTCTACGGCACCGTCAAGGAAGCCATGGCTGAAACCGGCGCCGACGTCTCCATCGTCTTCGTGCCGCCGGCTTTCACCAAGAACGCCGTTGTCGAAGCCATCGAGGCCGGCATCGGCCTGGTCGTGGTCATCACCGAAGGTGTTCCCGTCCAGGACTCGGCCGAATTCTGGGCCCTGGCCCAGTCCAAGGTGGACGCCGACGGCAACCAGGTCACCCGCATCATCGGCCCGAACTGCCCCGGCATCATCACCCCCGGCGAAGCACTGGTTGGCATCACCCCCGCCAACATCACCGGCAAGGGCCCCATCGGCCTGGTCTCCAAGTCCGGCACGCTGACCTACCAGATGATGTACGAACTGCGCGACCTGGGCTTCTCCACCGCCATCGGCATCGGCGGCGACCCCATCATCGGCACCACGCACATCGACGCCCTGGCCGCGTTCGAGGCTGACCCCGAGACCAAGGCCATCGTCATGATCGGCGAGATCGGCGGCGACGCCGAAGAGCGTGCGGCCGACTTCATCAAGGCCAACGTCACCAAACCGGTCGTCGGCTACGTGGCCGGCTTCACCGCGCCCGAGGGCAAAACCATGGGCCACGCAGGCGCCATCGTCTCCGGCTCGGCCGGTACCGCACAGGCCAAGAAGGAAGCCCTCGAGGCTGCCGGCGTAAAGGTCGGCAAGACGCCGTCCGAGACCGCCAAGCTGCTCCGCGAGGTCTACGCAGCCCTGTAGGCAATACGTCGCAACGCGGGGCCACCCCGGTCCGTTCCCCCTCCACGGGACGGACTTACGGGTGGCCCCGCGTTTGTTGTTTAACGAATGACGACGACGGCGGGCGGCGCCTGCCCACCCCGGTCGAGTAATGTTGGGGAAGGAAAATCGGGGCGCCTTGGGCGCGCAGGCAGGGGAATGACGATGGCAGAAAAGCGACCCACTCTGGTCGACGCCGTCGTTGACAAGGTCCTCGAGCACATCATCAGCGGGGACATAAAGGCCGACGACGCCCTGCCGCCGGAGGCTGATATCGCCAAGGAATCGGGTGTCAGCAGGCTGACGGCCCGGGAAGCCATGAAGGTGCTCAAAGCGCAGGATGTTGTCTACGTCAAGCGCGGCCTGGGCACGTTCGTCAATCCGCCCGAGCGCTGGACCGGGTTGGACGCCATCATGCGCGCAGCCTCCAGGGGAGTGGCCTCGGACCAGGTGGCACTTCGCCTGCTCGAGGTCCGCCGGATGGTGGAGACCGGGGCAGCAGAACTCGCGGCCTCCCGCCATAGACCCGTTGACCTTGCCGCCCTGCAGGACAGCGTGGAGCAAATGGAAGCGGCGCACCAGGCCGGAGACGTCGATGCGCTGACAGTGGCCGATATCGCCTTCCATGACACCGTGCTGCGGGCGTCCGGCAATCCGTTCGTACCCGCACTGCTGGGCCAGCTTTCCACCCTGCTGTACGCCATGCGCAGGGAAACCTCCGCATTTCCGGACGTTCAGCGCCACGCCATCCATCACCACAAGATGGTCCTTGCCGCCATCGCTGCCGGTGATCCTGCCACGGCGCGCTCCACCATGGACGCCCATATCACGCAGACCTTTGAGGACTACGAGCAGTTCCTTGCCATGTCCAGCCGCCGGGGAACCACTGCCCGCTAGGCATGCCGCCCCCGCGGACCCGGGTTCGCCGCGCCTTCCCTCCTGGACCCGAGGGTGCTTCGCTTGTGTTGACGGCCGCATGGACCTGTGACTAGAATCTCAGTCAGACATCAGACATCTGATATCACCCCCCAAAATGCCGCCAGCCAAAGGAGTCTTCATGCGCGCGCATTCCCCTTTTGAGGGTCCCCGCACCACGACGGGAGGCACCCGATGACCTCCCGTGCTACCGCCCCCGCACTCAGCGAACTCGGCAGGACCACCCTCCGCAAGGTACGCCGGCGGCTGATGCCCCTGATCGTCCTTCTCTACTTCGTCGCCTACCTGGACCGGAACAATGTGGGCTTTGCCAAGCTCGGCATGCAGGGCGACATCGGCCTGACCGAGGCCGCCTACGGCCTGGGCGCCGGCATCTTCTTCCTGGGATACGCCCTGCTGGAGATCCCCTCCAACGGCGGCATGTACCGCTTCGGCGCCCGCAAGTGGATCGCCCGCATCCTGATCAGCTGGGGCATCTTCGCCACCGCCATGTTCCTGGTGAACGGCGAGGCCACTTTCTACGTCATCCGTTTCCTCCTTGGCGCGGCCGAAGCCGGCTTCTTCCCGGCGATCCTCTTCTACCTGACCCTCTGGTTCCCGGCCGCCCAGCGGGTGACGGTGCTTGGCATCTTCATCCTCGCCCAGCCCATCTCCAACGCCCTCGGTGCACCGGTGTCCGGCATGCTCCTGAACCTGGAAGGTTTGGCCGGCCTGCACGGCTGGCAGTGGCTCTACATCCTCGAAGGCATCCCCGCAATCATCCTGGGCATCATCACGCCGTTCGTCATGACGGACCGCCCGGAACACGCCAAGTGGCTCAAGCCGGAAGAGCGCGAATGGCTCTCCACCACCATGGCCGCGGAACTGGCCAACAAGCAAAAGGCCGGCAACCACAACTTCCTTGCCGGCCTGAAGGACCCCCGCACCATCGCCTACTCCGCGCTGTACTTCGGCCTGGTCTGCGGCATCTACGGCCTGGGGCTCTGGCTGCCCACCATCGTCAAGGCACTGGGGAAGTTCGACTCAACGCAGGTGGGATTCATTGTCTTCATCCCGTACGCCATCGCCGCGGTGTTCGTTTACTTCTGGAGCAAGCGCTCTGACCGCACCGGCAACCGCGTCTGGCATGCGTCCGTCAGCATGGTGCTCGCCGCCATCGGCCTCCTGGGCGCAGGGTTCCTGCTCCCCGTCAACGCCGTGCTCGCCATGGTCTTCCTGACCCTCGCGGCCATGGGCATCTACTCCGCGATTGCGCCCTTCCTGGCCATGCCTTCCGCAGCCCTCACCGGTGCCGCGGCAGCCGCTGGCCTGGCAATGGTCAACTCGCTCGGCAACCTGGGCGGCTTCGTGGCCCCCTACATCGTGGGCATCCTCAAGGACGCCACCGGAAACAGCCAGACCGGCCTGGTCTTCCTGGCCGCCTGCCTCGCCGTGACCGCCGTCGCCACCTACCTTTACGCACGCAAGCGGCCCGAAGGTGTCTCCGCGCCCGGAGCCACCGTTCCTGCCGCCGAAACCCACTAGGAAACAGCAATGACAACTCAGAACACTTTCCCCGCAGAACGTACCGCGGTCCTGACCGGGGCGGCATCGGCCCGCGGCATCGGCCGCGCAACCGCCGACCGCCTGGCCAGCGAGGGCTGGTCCATCGCCATCCTGGACATCAACGCCGAAGACGCCCAGGCGGCAGCGGCGGAAATTGGCTCCAGCCGTGCCGTCAAGGCCATCGGAGTGGGCGCCGACGTCTCGGACGAGGCGTCGGTGGACCGGGCCATCACGGAGATCGAGCAGTCCCTTCCGCCCATCGTGGGACTGGTCAACCTGGCCGGAATCAGTTCCCCCACTCCCTTCATGGAAACCACCGTGGCGGAATGGGACAAGGTCTTCGCCATCAACATGCGCGGCACCTTCGTGGTATCCCAGCGCGTCCTTAAGGGCATGATCGAGCGGGAACTGGGGCGGATTGTCAGCATCTCCTCCATCTCCGCCCAGCGCGGCGGAGGAACCTACTCCAAGGTTGCCTACAGTGCCTCCAAAGCCGGCATCCTCGGGTTTACCCGTGCGCTGGCGCGTGAAGTGGGCGAGCACAACATCACCGTGAACGCCATCGCGCCGGGCCCGATCGACACGGACATCATGGGCGGAACGCTGAGCGATGAGCGCAAAGCCCAGATGTCCGAGGGGATCATGATGGGCCGCGTAGGAACCCGCGAGGAAGTGGCTGCCCTGATTGCATTCCTCCTGGGCGAGGATGCGGGCTATATCACTGCCGCCACCTATGACATCAACGGCGGCCTGCAGGTCTCCTGACGCTCCTTGCGTTCCTGACCCACTGCGCAATGGTGCCGTGCGGATTACCCCCGCACGGCACCATTTCCGGAGCGCCGTCCTCCGCAACGTCCCGCCCCTTCAGCGGCTATAGGATTTCTACATGGCAACCAAGAACCAAGCCACCGGCGGGGTGAGCAGGCAGGTCCTCGCCGACCACGTCTACGAGGCGCTCTTGGTTGCCCTGATGGACGGCCGCCTGGAAGCAGGCACGCCGGTCAGTATCGACGGGATGGCCAGGGAACTGGACGTCTCACCGACGCCCGTACGGGAGGCGCTTGCCCGGCTGGAGGCCACCGGCATGGTCCGGCGGATGGCCCTGCGTGGCTACCGCGTGGCCCCGCTGTTCTCCCCGGAAGAGCTGGCAGACCTGATGGACGCCCGGCTGGTGATCGAACCCGCCAACGCCTTCATGGCCTGCAAGCACGCAGACCAGGAGCTGACAGGGCAGCTCCAGCAGGCCATCGAGGACTTGAAAGCCGCGCCGCGAGGCCCGTCGTTTGCCGAGTTCCGTGCCTACTGGGAGGCCGACGAACGTTTCCACCGTCTGATCGCCGAATCCGCGGATAACCAGTTCCTGCTGTCCGCCTACAACGCGCTGGGCGGCCAGGTGCAGCGTTTCCGCTTCTTCGGCGGCCTGGGCGTGACCGACGCCGACTACGCCATCGCCGAACACGCTGAGATCCTCAAAGCCATTGAAGCAGGCGACGCCGAGCTCGCCCGCCAAAAAATGATCGACCATATCGAGGGCGTTAAGCAGCGCTCGCAGCACGACAGCGAAGTCCGCAGCTAGCAGGACGCCCAGGGGCCGGACCGGCCCCTTCCTTCCTGGACTCCACAGCTGGAGTCCACAAACCAACCCTTGACAGGATCCCCAAGCAGCGTAGATCCTATAGGAAATGCGATTCTAGATCTGGAGTGACAATGCCGTACACAGCCGAAAACTGGCCCATCGCCGCAGCCCTGCTGCAGTTCCCCGGAACCAAACCCGATGGAACCGCCGTCCAGGACGCCCCTGCCAGTGACTGGCAGCAGGTCTTCGAGGAAGTGGCCGACGCCGGCTTCACCAACGCGGACCTCACCGACAGCTGGGTCCGCCCCGGTGACCTCTCCAGCGCACGCCTCGATGAGCTGAAGTCCGCAGCCACCGCCGCAGGCCTTGGATTGCCCTCCATCTCTGCCATCCGCCGCAGCGTGATCGAAGAGGGCAACTGGGAGGACAACCTGGCCTACACCCACCGCACCATCGAGGCCGCCGCACAGCTTGGCTGTGAGGTTGTCTCCATCGGGCTGCACCAAGCCATTACCCCGGAGCAGAAAAAGCAGCTGTGGTTCTGGACCGTCGAAGGCCACAAGGACCCCGTGGGGGACAAAGAAGCGTGGAACAACGCCGTCACCCGCATCCGCGAGGTGGGCAAGCACGCCGCCGAACTCGGCCTCCTGGTGTCCCTGGAGATGTACGAGGACACGTACCTGGGAACAGGGGACTCCTCCGTGCAGCTCGTCCAGGACATCGGCCTTGCCAACGTTGGACTGAACCCGGACCTGGGCAACCTGATCCGCCTGCACCGTCCCATCGAGGACTGGCGCGAACTGGTACACAAGACCCTGCCGTATTCCAACTACTGGCACGTCAAGAATTACATCCGCGATGAGGACCAGGCCCGGAACCAGTACGTGGCCATGCCGGCCCCCATGGAATCCGGCCTCATCAGCTACCGCGAGGCTTTCCAGTTCGCCATCTCCGTCGGCTTCCAGGGCGTCATCTGCACCGAGCACTACGGTGGCGACGGCCTGAGCGTCACCGCCGCCAACCAGGACTACCTGCGCCGCCAGGTCCTGCCCAAGCGCGACGGCTACGCCGTGGGCACCAGCCTCGTGGCCCAGGGCCGGCAGGCACCCGCAGCGGTTCCAGCACGCTAAGCCGCCAGGCATCCCAGCCGACCCAACCGGTTCAACGAGGAATCATGACAAAGATATTTGACGATCCAGCGCAGTTTGCAGACGACGCCCTCGACGGCTTCGTCGCCGCCAACCGCCAGTACGTGGCCCGCGTTGATGGCGGCGTGGTCCGCTCCACCGAGTCTCCGCAGGGCCAGGTGGCGCTGGTCATCGGTGGCGGATCCGGGCACTACCCGGCCTTTGCCGGCTTGGTGGGTGCCGGACTCGCGGCCGGAAGTGCCTGTGGAAACATGTTCGCTTCCCCCTCGGCGGGGCAGGTGTACCGCGTGGCCAAGGCCTCCCAGGCCGGCGGCGGCGTCCTGCTCAGCTACGGCAACTACGCAGGTGACGTCCTCCACTTCGGCCAGGCGCAGGACAAGCTGAACGCCGAGGGCATCGAAACCCGGACCGTCCTGGTCACCGATGACATCGCCAGCGCCCCGCTCGCAGAGATCGGCAAGCGCCGCGGCATCGCCGGCGACCTCACGGTCTTCAAGGTGGCCGGGGCGGCGGCGGAAGCCGGCCTGGACCTGGACGAGGTGGAGCGCCTTGCCATCAAGGCCAACCTCCACACCCGCTCGCTCGGCGTGGCCTTCGCCGGCTGCACCCTGCCCGGAGCAGGGGAGCCCCTGTTTACGGTGCCCGACGGCATGATGTCCGTCGGACTTGGCATCCACGGCGAGCCGGGTATTTCGGAGCAGCCGCTGCCCACCGCCAGCGAGCTTGCCAAGCTGCTGGTGGACGGGCTGCTGAAGGACAGGCCCCACGCCGCGGGCACCAGGGTGGTGCCCATCCTCAACGGCCTGGGCACGGTCAAGTACGACGAACTCTTCCTGCTGTTCGGCAAAATCGAGGCCTTGCTGACCGCAGCCGGACTTGAGATCGTGGAGCCCGAATGCGGCGAACTGGTGACCAGCCTGGACATGTCCGGACTGTCCCTGACGCTGTTCTGGCTGGATGAGGAACTGGAGAAATTCTGGGCCGCGCCGGCTGATACCCCCGCCTTCCGGAAGGGCAACCTGGCTCCCCGCCGGGCCCGTTCGCTGGAGGCCCTGGAAGACGCCGAAGCTACTCCGGCGCTGGTTGCCACGGCAGCCTCCACCGCCCTGGCGGCTACCGCGGTGGGCGCCCTGAAGGAGGCCCAGGCCGTCGTCGTCGAACACGAAGAGGCACTCGGGAAGCTTGACGCCATTGCCGGGGACGGGGACCACGGCATCGGCATGCGCCGCGGGGTGGATGCCGCCGTCGCCGCCGCTGAAAAATCCCACGCTGCCGGCGCCGGCCTCGAGGAACTCCTCGCGGCGGCGGGGGAGCAGTGGGCCGAACGTGCCGGCGGCACTTCCGGTGCCCTCTGGGGCGCGGCCGTCACCGCTGTCGGAAGGACCCTGGGCAGCAAGGATTCCTACACTGCCGCAGACGCAGCTGCAGCCGTCAACGCCCTCCGCGACGCCATTGTCACCCTGGGCAAGGCCGAAGCCGGAGACAAGACCATGGTGGACGCGCTGCTTCCCTTCGCCGACACCTTCACCAAGGCAATTGACGACGGCGGCAGCCTGGCCGGCAGCCTTCGTGCGGCAGCGCAGGCGGCGGCAGAGGCCGCTGACGCGACTGCCGCGCTCAGCCCGAAGAAAGGCCGCGCCCGGCCTTTGGCGGAAAAGAGCCTGGGCCACCCCGATCCCGGGGCAGTGTCCTTCGGCCTCATCGCCCGCCGGGTGGCCGAGTACGCCGCCTCGATCGAAAGCAACTAAGGAGACCCATGACTGAGAACACCCAGCCAGGCTGGCGCATCGTCGTCGGCAATGACGAAGCCGGCGTCGAATACAAGAACGCCCTGCGCGAATTGCTGGAGGCGGACCCCCGGGTCGCTTCCGTGGAGGATGTGGGAGTCGGCGCCGACGACACCACTGCCTACCCGCACCTGGCCGTCGCCGCGGCCCGCAAGGTGGCCGCCGGTGAAGCCGACCGCGCCCTGCTGATCTGCGGGACGGGCCTCGGTGTCGCCATTTCGGCCAACAAGGTACCGGGAATCCGGGCGGTCACGGCCCACGACAGCTACTCCGTGGAACGCTCCGTGCTGTCCAACAACGCCCAAGTGCTGACCCTGGGCCAGCGCGTCATCGGCCTTGAACTGGCCAAGAAGCTGGTGGGCGAGTGGCTCAACTACCGCTTCGATGAAAACTCCGCATCCGCGGCCAAAGTAGACGCCATCTGCTCCTATGAGGGCGCGTCGGAAGGACTTGAAACCAAATGAGCATCCGTAAAATCGCCGTCGTCGGTTCAGGCTACATGGGCGGCGGCATCGCCCAGGTCCTGGCACTCGCCGGAGCCCGCGTGGCCCTGGCCGACGTCTCGGCCGAAATAGCCCAAAGCAACTACGAACGGCTGCTGAAGGAATCCGACGAATTCGTGGCAGCCGGCCTCTTCCCTGCCAACGCCACGGACCTGCTCAAGGAGAACCTCTGGGCCGCCAAGGACATCGAAGAAGCGGTGGCGGACGCGGAGTACATCGAGGAGGCGGTGCCGGAAGTCCTCGAGATCAAGCACGCTACCCTCGGCCGGATCAGCGCCGCCGCCCGTCCCGACGCCATCATCGGCTCCAATACCTCCACCATCTCCATCGCCAAGCTGGCCGAGGTGGTGGACAGCCCGGAGCGCTTCCTGGGCGTCCACTTCTCCAACCCCGCGCCCTTCATCCCCGGCGTGGAAGTCATCCCGCACGAGGGGACCTCCGAGGCCACCGTGGAGGCCGCCCGCACCATCGTGGGGGAGACCGGCAAGGAAACCGCCACCGTCAAGGACGTCACCGGGTTCGTGCTGAACCGCCTCCAGTACGCGCTCTTCCACGAGGCTGCACAAGTGGTGGAGGAAGGCATCGCCACTGCCGAGGACGTGGACACGCTGGTGCGCACCACCTTCGGCTTCCGCCTCCCGTTCTTCGGTCCCTTCGCCATCGCGGACATGGCAGGGCTGGACGTCTACGCCTTCTGCTATAAGTCGCTGCAGACCGGCTTCCCCGAACGGTTCGCCACCCCGAAGATCCTGCAGGAAAAGGTCGACGCCGGCCAGCTCGGCACCAAGACCGGTTCGGGTTTCCTCGACGTCCCCGCCGACCGCACGGCAGCCTTGGTTGCCTACCGGAACAAGGCGTACGTCGCCATGCAGAAGCTCGTTGAGGAACTGGGCCCGGCCCCGCTGTCCTGAGTTTTTGGACTGCAGGCCGCCGGCCCCCATCAGAAGGAACACTTCATGACAGCATTTCCCGCAGACCGCACGGTGATCGTCACCGGCGCAGTCTCCGAACGCGGCATCGGCCGCGCCACCGCGGACTACCTCGCCGAGCGCGGCTGGAACATCGGCGTGATCGACCTTGACGACGCCGCCAGCAAGAACCTGGCCAAGGAACTGGCCGAAAAGCACGGCGTCAAGGCCCACGGAGCCGGAGCCAACATTGGCGACGAAGCCTCGGTCCGCGCCGCCATCGACGAGATCGAGGCCGAGCTTCCCCAGCTGGTGGCCCTGGCGAACATCGCAGGCGTCAGCTCCCCGGTTCCCTACCTGGAACTCGACGCCGCCGAGTGGGACCGCGTGGTGAACATCAACATGAACGGCGTCCACTACGCTACCCGCCGTGCGGCCGAATCAATGGCCAAAAACCGGCTGGGCCGGATCGTGAACATCTCTTCGGTCTCCGCGCAGCGCGGTGGCGGAACCTTCAGCAAGACCCCGTACTCCGTGGCGAAGGCCGGCGTCATTGGCCTTACCCGCGCCACCGCCCGGGAACTGGGCGAGTACGACATCACGGTCAACGCCATCTCACCCGGTCCGATCGACACCGACATCATGGGCGGCACCCTCAGCGAGGAACGCAAGGATGAACTCGTGAAGGATCTGGTGGTGAACCGTGTGGGCACCACCCGCGACATCGCGGCGGCCATTTCCTTCCTCATCGGCGAGGACGCCGGCTACATCTCGGGCCAGACGCTGAACGTCGACGGCGGCCTGTACATGCACTGACGGCACCCACGCGGGATGCCATAAGTCCCGCGGGCCGCCGGCCCGCGGGGAAACACCAACGTCACCACTCGAAGGAGAGTGTTGTGTCAGAAACCACCGCAACATCCAAGGAACTTCTGGCCCGTCCGGTCCTGAAGTCCGCGATTTCCAAGGCGGCCCGCCGGCTCATGCCGATGCTGGTCATCCTGTACGTCGTGTCATTCCTTGACCGCACCAACGTGGGCTTCGCCGAGGCGGCACTGGGTGCGGACAAGGGGGTGTCCGCCGCGGCTTTCGCCCTGGGCGCCGGCATCTTCTTCATTGGCTACGCGATCTTCGAAATCCCCAGCAACCTGCTGCTCAAGAAGGTGGGCGCCAAGATCTGGCTGGCGCGTATCGCCATCACCTGGGGCATCGTTTCGGCGTGCTTCGCGTTCGTGCAGGGCGAGACCTCGTTCGTGGTCCTGCGTTTCCTCCTCGGCGTCACCGAGGCCGGGCTGTTCCCCGGCGTCATCATGTACCTTGCCGAATGGTTCCCCAACAAGGTGCGTGTCCAGATGTTCGCCATTTTCTACCTTGCGCAGCCGTTCTCCCAGATGATTGGCAACCCGCTGTCCGGCTGGCTGATCAACATTGGCGACCAGGTGCCCGGCCTGCGCGGCTGGCAGGTCATGTTCTTCGTCGAAGGCCTCCTGGCCGTCCTGGCAGGCATTGCGGCCTTCTTCTTCCTCATCAACGGGCCGGAAAAGGCCAAGTTCCTCAACAGCGAGGAAAAGTACGCGCTGAAGGAGGTCATGGCGCTGGAGGACACCATCAAGGACGAGACCGGCCCCCGCGGCATCCTCGCCGCCATGCGCAACGGCCGCGTCTGGTACTTCACCGTCATCTACTTCTGCCTGCAGATTGCCGTCTACGGTGTGACGTTCTTCCTGCCGCAGCAGGTGTCATCCCTGACCGGGCAGAAGGTGGGACTCGCGGTGGGCCTGTTGATCGCCGTTCCGTGGTTCTTCGGCATCTTCTCCTGCTACTTCATCGGCAAGGCCGCAGACACCGTGGCCAAGCGCCGCAAGTTCGGCACCATCCTGTTCATCTCCACCGGCCTGTGCATCTTCGGCTCGGCCTGGGCGGGAACCAACCACCAGCCGGTCCTGGGCATGATCTTCATTACCCTGGCTGTCTGCAGCTTCCTGGCCGTCGGTCCCGTGGTGTGGTCCTATCCCACCGCGTTCCTGGCCGGATCCGCCGCTGCGGCAGGCATCGGGCTGATCAACTCCCTGGGCAACCTGGGTGGCTTCGTGGCGCCCATCCTGCGGACCGCGGTCAACGAGGCCACGCAGTCGCCAACGGGCTCAATGGGCGTCTATGCCCTGGGTGTCCTGCCGTTCGTGGCGGCAGCGATGATGTTCGCCACCAGGCGGTTCAAGAACAAGGCCGACGACCTGCTCGACTGAGCACGCCGCACTATCCACGCAAGGAATACCATGAGCACCTCCGGCAGCAGCACAGGCAAAGGCCCCCTCTACATCGGTGTCAGCACCAAGATGTACCTGGGTTACCAAACGAGCCTGCGGTGGCTGTCGGAGGTGCGTTCCATTGTTGACGAGAGGCCCGGACTCGGGGATTCCGCCGAAGGCGCCCCGGTCCGGGTCTTCGTCATCCCGTCCTTCCCGCTCCTCGAGGCCGCCGGCCGGATCCTGGCCGGGTCACCCGTGCTGCTTGGAGCGCAGAACTGCGCCTGGGGCGACGGGCCGCTGACCGGGGAAGTCAGCCCCGGCATGCTGGCCGAACTCGGCGTCTCACTCGTCGAGATCGGCCATGCCGAGCGCCGCCGGCTGTTCGGTGAGGACGATGCCGTGGTGGCACGCAAGGTGCGTGCCGCCGTCGGCCAGTCCCTGGCCCCGCTGCTCTGCATCGGCGAGCCGGACAGGCTCGACGCCGGAGCTGCCGCCGCCTTCTGTGTGGAGCAGGTCCGTGCCGCCACGGACGGCGACCCGGCCCTGCTGAACCGTGTGGTCCTGGCCTACGAGCCCGTCTGGGCCATCGGTGCGCAGGAGCCCGCCCCGCCGCACCACGTCAACGCCGTCCTGGCGCGGATCCGTGAGGAGCTTGGCTCGGCCTGCCCGCTGATCTACGGCGGCAGCGCCGGGCCCGGCCTGCTTCCGCGGCTGCCCGCCGCCGGCGGACTCTTCCTGGGCCGCTTCGCCCATGATGCCGCCAACCTTGGCCGCGTGCTGGACGAAGCCCTTCTGCTGCGTCAGACCGACGCGCCCGCCAACAGTTCGTCCAGCCGCTCATAGCCTTCGGACATGCCGCCCTCCATACCGGAGTGCAGCATGCCGTCGCGTGCCTCCATGCTCTGGTACATGGCGTGGCCCCGCAGCCGGCACCGGCCGCCGTCGAGCTCCTCAAATGTCATGGACTCCAGGCTCACCGAGTCCGGATAGCCGCCGAACTCGAAGGTCTGCAGGGCGAACTCGTTCTCGCGCACCGTATGGAAGATGCCGCGGAACTCGTATGGCACTCCCTCCGGGCCGGTATGGATGTACCGGTAGCTTCCTCCGGTGCGGAAGTCGTAGTGGTCCATCTCCATCTTCATGCCCCGCGGGCCGAGCCATTGGGCCACCAGTTCGGGGTCCTTATGCGCCCGGAACACGTCCGCCACCGGAAAATCGAACTCCCGCTCGAAGTCGATGTAGGGGAGTCCCTCGGGGGCGGTGATCTTCAGTTGGTTGGTCATTTTCAGTCCTTTGCCTTTGGCGCCGCTTGCCCGGCGCTGGATTCAAGCACCGCATCGAGGCTGCGGAACTGCCCTTCGCGGACCAGCCGGTACTGGTCGATCCAGGCGGTGAGCGCCTCCAGCCGTGCGGGGTTCAGATGGACGGGCCGGCGCTGGGCGTCCCTGCTGCGGGTAACCAGCTGCGCCTGCTCGAGCACCTGGATGTGCTTCGAGACGGCCTGCTTGGAAATCTCGAAGGGTTCGGCCAGGTCGTTGACGGTGGCCGGGCCGCGGCTTAAGCGGGCAATGATGCGTCGACGGACGGGGTCGGCCAGGGCCAGGAAAGCCACGTCCAAAGCCGCGTCATCATCAGACACCCTTCCGCCCCTCTTGTAATCAATTGTTTCGTTTATCAACCTTGTGGTTGATTAATGGTAGCCCTGCTGCTGCGCGCCGCGCAAGAGGTCTTGTATTCCTGAAATGCAGTTTGTTAGTATGTCAGTACAAACTATCTGAGGGAGAAGATTCATGCCGCTTGTTCGCGTTGACGTCAATGAAGGACGCACCGCCGAGGATCTGCAGCAGTTGAGCCGCGGCATCCACGACGCCATCCTCGCGGAGTACGGCATCCCGGAGCGGGACTACTTCCACATCCTTACCGAGCACCCGCAGGGCCAGATCTTCGCCCAGGATGCCGGGCTGGGCTTTGAACGCACCGGGGGAGTGGTGATGATCCAGATCTTTACCCAGGGCGGTCGGTCCCAGGAGGCCAAGCAACGGCTCTTTGCCGCAGTGGCCGAAAAGCTCGCCGCGGTGGGGGTTGCCGGCCAGGACGTCTTCATTGGCTATGTCGAAAACACTGCCGGCGACTGGTCCTTCGGGTTCGGCAGGGCGCAGTACGTCACAGGCGAGTTGGCGGTCCCGAAGAAGTAGCGCAAACGCACCCGTTGAATGGGGGACGGGTGCCTCCAACTTCTGTTGTAAGCATGTCAGTACAAACCTTTGACAGGACATTGGATCTAGGGCAAAGTAGTGCATGTGGCCCACGCCACGGCCTGCCAGTCCCGGAACTCCTGCTCTTCAAAGGATCCGAGTTCCACACCAGAAAGGTCCACGATTCCCGTGACCCACGAGCTTCTTACGATCGGGCGCATCAGCGTTGATATCTACCCGAACGACATCGGGGTTGGCCTGGAGGACGTTAATTCCTTCGGCAAATACCTTGGCGGTTCACCGTCGAACGTCGCTGTTGCCGCTGCCCGCCATGGCCGCAGGACGGGTGTCATCACCCGGACCGGGGACGACCCGTTCGGGGAGTACCTGCACCGCGAGCTGCGCAAGTTCAACGTGGACGACACGTTCGTCACGCCGGTGAAGGACTGGCCCACGGCGGTGACCTTCTGCGCGATCAAGCCGGCCACGGACGAGTTCCCGCTGTATTTCTACGGCCGGTTCCCCACGGCGCCGGACCTGCAGATCAAGGCTGAAGAGCTGGACCTGGACGCCATCCGCGAGGCCGGCATCTTCTGGTCTACCGTGACCGGCCTGTGCCAGGAACCTTCCCGTTCCGCGCACCTCGCCGCCCATGAAGCCCGTCCCCGTACCGACCTGGCCGAGGGACAGTTCACCATCCTGGACCTGGATTACCGGCCCATGTTCTGGGCGTCCGAGGACGAGGCCCGCGCAGAGGTGGCCAAGATCCTGCCGCACGTCACGGTCGCGATCGGCAATGACAAGGAATGCGCCGTCGCCGTAGGTGAAGGCACCCCCGACGAACAGGCGGACCGTTTGCTCGCTGCCGGCGTGGAAATCGCCGTCGTCAAACTCGGCGCCGAAGGCGTGATGGCCAAGACCCGCACCGAGCGCGTGGTCTCCGCCCCGGTCCCCGTCGAGACCCTGAACGGATTGGGTGCGGGCGATTCGTTCGGTGGCGCCTTCTGCCACGGGCTTCTTGCCGGCTGGCCGCTGGCCCAGGTCCTGGACTACGCCAACGCCGCCGGCGCCATCGTCGCCTCCCGCTTGTCCTGCGCGGATGCGATGCCGACGCCGGACGAGGTCACCTCCCTGCTGGCCGAACGCGGCCGTATTGTGCCAGGCGCAGTGCCCGGCGTTTCGCAGCTTGCCACCGAAGGAGCAGCACTGTGACCCTCACCCCGATTGCCTCAAACCACGTGGTGGATGATGATCCGCGCCGTTACGAGCACCTGAGCACCATCCGCCTCGAAGACCCGGACGCCGTGGCCCGCGCCGCGAAGGCCCGGCGCCGCCACCCCGGCGTGAAGGCCGGCCGGCAGAACTTCATTGTCGCCGCCGACCACCCGGCCCGGGGCGCCCTGGCCGTGGGCGATGACCCGGTGGCCATGGCGGACCGCCGGCAGCTGCTGGACCGTTTGCAGATCGCGCTGGCCAACCCCGCCGTCGACGGTGTCCTGGCTTCCCCGGACATCATGGACGACCTGCTCCTGTTGGGCGCCCTGGACGGCAAGCTCGTTTTTGGTTCCATGAACCGCGGCGGCCTCTCCGGCCTGGTGAACGAGTTCGATGACCGGTTCACCGGCCACACCGCCGCCGCCCTGGAAGCACTCGGCGCCGATGGCGGGAAGATGCTGACCCGCATCTGCCTGGGCGACCCGGACACGGTGGCGACCCTGGAGGCAACTGCCAAGGCCATCGACTCCCTGGCCGAGCGGAAGCTGATCGCCATGGTGGAGCCGTTCCTGTCGGTCCGGGAGAACGGCCGGGTCCGCAATGACCTGTCTCCCAACGCGGTGATCAAGTCCATCGCGATCGCCGAGGGACTGGGTTCCACCAGCGCGTACACGTGGATGAAGGTTCCCGTGGTGGCGGAAATGGAACGCGTCATGGCCGCGACCACCATGCCCACCGTGCTGCTGGGCGGGGACCCGGACGGGTCCCAGGACGAGGTCTTCGCTTCCTGGGGTGCCGCGCTGGCACTGCCCGGTGTCCAGGGCCTGACCGTTGGCCGGACGCTGCTCTACCCCGCGGACGGGGACGTCGCCGGCGCCGTCGCAGCTGCCGCCTCGCTCCTGCACTACAGCACAGAACTCCCGGAGAACTAGCTATGGGCACAACAACAGGAACGCGCAGAATGACGGTGGCGCAGGCCGTCGTCGAATACCTTTCCCAGCAGTACACCGTGGATACGGTGGGCGGTGTTGAGTACCGTGAGCGGCTCATTCCGGGCACCTTCGGGATCTTCGGGCACGGCAACGTGGCCGGCGTGGGCCAGGCGCTGAAGCAGTACCAGCAGCAGGACCCCACCCTCATGCCGTACTACCAGGGCCGGAACGAGCAGGCCCAGGTCCACCAGGCCGTCGGCTACGCCCGGCACACCCGCCGCCGCCAGACGTTCGCGATCAGCACCTCGATCGGCCCCGGTTCGTCCAACCTGCTGACCGGTGCCGCGCTGGCGACCACCAACCGGTTGCCGGTGCTGTTGCTGCCCTCGGACACGTTCGCCACCCGCGCCGCCGACCCTGTCCTGCAGCAGCTCGAGCAGCCCTACGCCTACGACCTGACGGTCAACGACGCGTTCCGGCCGCTGTCGAAGTTCTTCGACCGGGTGAACCGGCCGGAGCAGCTGTTCTCCGCGTTCCACCACGGCCTGCGCGTCCTGACCGACCCGGCCGAGACCGGCGCGGTCACGATTTCGCTGCCGCAGGACGTCCAGGCCGAGGCCTTCGACGTCCCGGCCGAGTTCCTCGCCGAGCGGGAATGGCGCATCCGCCGCCCCGACGCCGACGACGAGGACATCGCCCGCGCCGCCGCAGCCATCAAGGCGGCGAAGCGTCCGCTGATCATCGCCGGCGGCGGCGTCCTCTACGCCTACGCCAACGACGAACTCGCCAAACTGGCCGAGTTGACCGGGATCCCGGTGGGCAACACCCAGGCCGGCGTCGGCGTCCTGCCCTGGGACCACCAGTTCTCCCTCGGCGCCATTGGCTCCACGGGCACGACGGCGGCGAACGCCATCGCAGCCGAAGCGGACCTGATCATCGGCATCGGCACCCGCTACGAGGACTTCACCACCGCGTCCCGGACCGCATTCCAGAACCCCGACGTGCGCTTCGTGAACATCAACGTCGCCCCGATCGACGCCTACAAGCACGGCACCACCCTGCCGATCGTCGCCGACGCCCGCAAGGCCCTGGTCAAGCTCAACGCAGCCCTGGGCGGCTACCGGGTCGGCGCCGACCTGGAGCAGAAGATCGCGGCGGAGAAGAAGCGCTGGAACGCCACCGTGGAGGAGGCCTTCGACACCCGCTACACCCCGCTGCCGGCGCAGAACGAGATCATCGGTGCCACCAACCGGGCCATGGACGCCCGCGACGTGGTCATCTGCGCGGCCGGGTCCCTGCCGGGTGACCTGCACAAGATGTGGCGGGTCCGGGACCCGTTCGGCTACCACGTCGAGTACGCCTACTCCTGCATGGGCTATGAAATCCCCGGCGGGCTCGGCGTCAAGCGCGCCGCGATCGCCGAAGCAGCCAGTACGACGGCGGCAGGCGGGTCGGGTGACCCGGTGCGGGACGTCGTCGTGATGGTGGGGGACGGCTCCTACCTGATGATGCACACCGAACTGGTCACCGCCGTCGCCGAACGCATCAAGCTGATCGTGGTCCTGATCCAGAACCACGGCTACGCCTCCATCGGCTCCCTGTCCGAATCCCTGGGTTCGCAGCGGTTCGGTACCCAGTACCGGGCCCTGAACGAGGGGCAGCACAGCTTCGACGAGGGCGAGACCCTGCCCGTGGACCTGGCCCTGAACGCCGAGTCCCTGGGCGTGAAGGTCATCCGGATCGAACCGGGCGAGAAGGTCATCGCCGAACTCGAACAGGCCATCCGCGACGCCAAGGCCGCCCCGGAAAACAGCGGCCCGATCCTGATCCACGTCGAGTCCGACCCGCTCCTGGACGCCCCGTCCTCCGAGTCCTGGTGGGACGTCCCTGTCTCCCAGGTCTCCGAACTGGACTCCACCAAACAGGCCTTCCAGACCTACACCGACCACAAGAACCGCCAGCGCAAACTGCTGGGCTAAAACCTCTCTTTTACTACTCAAGGAAGAGTCCCATGACTGCCACCACCACCGAAACAACGGTTATCAACCACTTCATCGACGGCGCCGAGACCCCCGGTCAGGGCGACCGCACCACGAACGTGTACAACCCGGCCACCGGTGCCGTGTCCGCCACGCTGCGCCTGGCCAACCGGGCCGACCTGGACACCGCCGTCGCCGCAGCCCGCAAGGCCGCCGACACCTGGGGCGACATCTCCCTGGCCAAGCGCACCGCCGTGCTGTTCAAGTTCCGCGAACTCGTCGCTTCCCACATCGAGGAACTCGCGCAGCTCGTCACCGCCGAGCACGGCAAGGTCCTCTCCGACGCCAAGGGCGAGATCGGCCGCGGCCTGGAAGTCATCGAATACGCCTGCGGTATCCCCACCCTGCTCAAGGGCGACTACTCCGACCAGGTCTCCACCGGCATCGACGTGTTCAACTTCCGCGAACCCCTCGGCGTGGTCGCCGGCATCACGCCGTTCAACTTCCCCGTCATGGTGCCGCTGTGGATGGCCCCGATGGCGATCGCCACCGGCAACGCCTTCATCCTCAAACCCTCGGAGCGCGACCCCTCAGCATCGCTGCTGCTGGCCAAGCTCTGGAAGGAAGCCGGCCTGCCCGACGGTGTCTTCCAGGTCCTGCACGGCGACAAGGAAACCGTCGACGGGCTGCTGACCCACCCGGACGTGGACGGCATCTCCTTCGTCGGCTCCACCCCGATCGCCCAGTACGTCCACGAGACCGCCACCAAGCACGGCAAGCGCGTCCAGGCCCTGGGCGGGGCAAAGAACCACGCCATCATCCTGCCCGACGCCGACCTGGACAACGCCGCCGACCACCTCGCCGCCGCCGCGTTCGGCTCCGCCGGTGAACGCTGCATGGCCATCTCCGTTGCCGTGGCCGTCGGCGACGCCGCGGACCTGCTGGTCAAGAAGGTCGAAGAACGCGCCCTGGCCGTGAAGGTCAACAACGGCACCGAACCCGACGCCGAAATGGGCCCGGTCATCACCCCCGCCTCCAAGGAACGCATCGTACGGATCGTCACCGAAGCCGAAGCTGCCGGCGCAGCCATGGTCGTGGACGGCCGCGACCTCGTCGTCCCCGGCCACGAAGACGGCTTCTGGGTAGGCCCCACCGTCCTGGACCACGTCAAAACCGAAATGACCGCCTACACCGAGGAAATCTTCGGACCCGTCCTCGTGGTGGTCCGCGTCGACACCCTCGAAGAGGGCATCAAGCTGATCAACGCCAACCCCTACGGCAACGGCACCGCCATCTTCACCTCCTCCGGCGCCGCCGCCCGCAAGTTCCAGCGCTCCGTCACCGTGGGCATGATCGGTATCAACGTGCCCCTGCCCGTCCCGGTGGCCTACCACTCCTTCGGCGGCTGGAAAGCATCCCTCTTCGGCGACAAGCACATCTACGGACCCGAAGGCGTATCCTTCTACACCCGCGGCAAGGTAGTCACCTCCCGCTGGCCCGAAACCCACCACGCCTCCGGCGCCTCCTACAACTTCCCCTCCAACTGACCCCACCGCCACCCTCGCCTCGCAAGCTCGGCCAGGGAACCCTGGCGGCGGGGGCCCACCCACCACTTACCGTCGATTGCTCCGTAAACGCCGTTTTGAGCGTCCAAAACGACACCTGCGGAGCAATCGATGCAAAGGAAAAGACAAATGACTGAAAACAAGCTGATCATCGGCACGGCGCCCGACTCCTGGGGCGTCTGGTTCGCGGACGATCCCAAGCAGACCCCGTGGGAACGCTTCCTCGACGAGGTGGCCGAGTCCGGCTACAAGTGGATCGAACTGGGCCCGTACGGCTACCTGCCCACGGACCCCACCCGGCTGGCGGAGGAACTCAAGGCCCGTGACCTGCAGGTCACTGCCGGCACCGTGTTTACGGCCTTCCACCGGGGCCTGGACCAGTGGGAAACCGCCTGGGAGCCGGCCCGCAAGGTGGCCGAGCTGACGGCAGCAATGGGCGGTGAGCACATCGTGGTCATCCCGGCGATGTGGCGCGATGACGTCACCGGCGAAGCCGTGGAAAGCGGCACGCTAAGCGAGAAGGCCTGGAGTGACCTGTTCGCCGGACACAACCGCCTGGGCAAGACGCTCCTGGAAGATTTCGGCCTGAAGCAGCAGTTCCACTCCCACGCCGATTCCCACGTTGGCGCCCAGGAGGACATCGAGACGCTGCTGGCGGCCACCGACCCGAAGTACCTGAACCTCTGCCTGGACACCGGACACGCCGAGTACTGCGGCGCCTCCAGCCTGGAACTGATCAAGAACTACCCGGACCGCATCGGCTACCTGCACCTGAAGCAGATCAACCCGGACATCCTCAAGAAGGTCAACGAGGAGAACATGACGTGGGCCGCTGCCAACCTGGCCGGCGTCATGACCGAACCGCCCAACGGCCTGCCGGACCTGCGCGCGGTGATTGAAGCCGTGGAAGCCCTGGACCGTCCCATCTTCGGCATCGTGGAGCAGGACATGTACCCCGTGGCGTTCGACGTTCCCATGCCGATCGCCAAGCGCACCCGCAATTACCTGCTGTCCTGCGGCTCCCGCACCGCCGTCAGCTAATCCCGCCACAGACACCAGAAGGACAAAACAATGACTGAAACCCTCCGCGTTGCCGTCGTCGGCGCAGGCCGCATGGGCGCCGACCACATCCAGCGACTCAGCAAGCGCATCCACGGAGCCGAAGTTGCCGCGGTCGTGGACGTGGACCTGGCACGCGCCCAGGCTGCCATCGAAGGCATTCCCGGAGCAGTGGCCCTCGCCGACGCCGAGGAGGCCCTCAACAACGGTGACGTCAACGCCGTCCTGATCGCCACCCCCGGATTCCTGCACGAGGACATCCTGCTCAAAGCCCTCGCCAAGGACATCCCCATCCTCTGCGAAAAGCCCCTCACCCCCGACGCGGAATCCTCCTGGAAGATCGTGGAGGCCGAGGTGGCGCTGGGCCACAAGCGGATCCAGGTGGGCTTCATGCGCCGCTTCGACGCCGAATATGCCACCTTGGGCTCGATCATCCGCAACCACGAACTGGGCGAACTGCTGATGCTGCACCACCAGCACCGCAACCCGAGCACCCCCGCGGGCTTCACCAACGAGATGCTCATCAACGACTCCGTGGTCCACGAGTTCGACGCCATCCGGTTCTTCACCGGTGAGGAAATCACCAGCGTCCAGGTCCGCCTGGGCAAGGCCACCAGGAACGCGCCGTCCGGCCAGCACGATCCCCAGCACGTCCTGCTCGGGACCGAATCCGGCGTCCTGGCCGACGTCGAAATCTACGTCAACGCCAAGTTTGGCTATGAGGTGGCCACCCAGGCGTCCTTCGAGGACGGCATCGTCAGCATTGGCGGTGACAAGGGCCCGTATACCCGGAGCTCGGGCCGCTGGGGCGGCAACGTCACCCCCGGTTTCGAGGAGCGCTTCGGCGCGGCGTACGACGTCGAAATCCAGTCATGGGTGGACGCGGCACTTAAGGGCGAAATCGGTGGCCCCTCCGCCTGGGACGGGTACGCCACCGCCGCGTGCTGCGAAGCAGGCGTCGAAGCGCAGAAGAACGGCGAAAAAGTCGCCGTGAAGCTGGCTCCCAAGCCCGACCTCTACAAGTAGCACCGGAAAGGGGGCGGAGCCATCCGCCCCCTTTCGTGTCTCCACCCTTCCTGATCCACAATGGAGTGTTTACGTGAAAATCGCACTTGACCCTACCCCGTTCCACCACTCGCACAGCCTGCTGGAGTTCCCCCGGGTGGTGGCGGACCTCGGCTACAAGTACATGCAGATGACCCCGCACGCGGACTTCATCCCGTTCTACAACCACCCCAAAGCGGACGATGAACTGGTGGGCCAACTGGGCAGGGCCTGCAAGGATGCCGGGATTGAGATCGCCTCGATCCTCCCCGTGCTCCGCTGGTCCGGTCCGGACGAGGACGCCCGTGAAGCTGCCGTGCGCTACTGGAAGCGTGCCATCCAGATCGCCGTGGACCTGGGCGTCAGCACCATGAACACCGAGTTCAGCGGCCGGCCCGAGAAGGCGGAGGAGTCCGAGCGGGCGTTCTACCGTTCCATGGAGGAACTGCTGCCGGTCATCGAGCGGGAAGGCATCCACCTGCTCATCGACCCGCACCCGGACGATTTCGTAGAAGAAGGCCTGGCCGCCATCCGCGTGATCCGGGGCGTGAACTCGAAGAACGTGGGCATGGTCTATGTGGCGTCGCACAGCTTCCACATGAAGAACTCCCCGCTGGACATCATGCGCGCCGCGGGCGACAAGCTGCGCCTGGTCCACGTGGCCGACACCATGGACCACCACGCCTCGCACGGCCTGCGGTACATCACCAACCCGCCGGGCAACCCGGTCCGCGTCCACCAGCATTTGAAGATCGGCGACGGCGACGTTAACTGGGACGAATTCTTCGGCGGGCTGAAGGAGATCGGCTTCCTGGACCGCGACGACACCGTCATGGTGTCCAGTGTGTTCGCGGAGGACGAGAACGCCGACGAGGTCTCCCGCTACCAGCTCGAAACCATGAAGCAGTACGTCCAAAAGGTAAGCCTATGAGTTCGCCTGCGCATACCGCGCCGCGGGCCGGCAACCATCGACGGGCCCTGCGCACGGTCACCATCATTTCCACGTTCGGCGGCCTGCTGTTCGGCTATGACACGGGCGTCATCAACGGCGCCCTGCCGTACATGCAAGAGGACCTGGGCCTCACCCCGCTGACCGAAGGCCTGGTGACTTCGTCCCTGCTGTTCGGTGCCGCCTTCGGCGCCCTGTTCGGCGGACGGCTGGCAGACCGCAACGGCCGGCGCAGGATGATCATGGTGCTGGCAGTCATCTTCCTGGTGGGCACCATCGGCTGCACACTCTCGCCGAACACTGAGATGATGATCGCCGCCCGGTTCGTCCTGGGCCTCGCCGTGGGCGGGGCCTCGGTGACGGTTCCCGTGTACCTGGCCGAGGTATCACCCAGCAACCGGCGCGGCCGGATCGTCACCCAGAACGAACTCATGATCGTCACCGGGCAGCTGCTGGCGTTCATCTTCAACGCCTACCTGGGCAACTCGTTCGGCGAATCACACGGTATTTGGCGCTGGATGCTGGTCATCGCCACTCTGCCGGCCATCGCGCTGTGGATCGGGATGAACTTCATGCCCGAGAGTCCCCGCTGGCTGGCCTCCATGGGCAGCTTTGGCGAGACTCTCAGCGTGCTGCAGCGGATCCGGTCGCAGGCAGAAGCGCGGGCCGAGTTCGAGGAAGTCAAGGCCATGGCCGTGGAGGACTACAAGTCCAAAATGGGTTCCTGGAAGGACTTGGGCATTCCGTGGCTCCGCCGGATTTTCGTCGTGGGGCTCGGCCTTGCGGTGATCCAGCAGATCACCGGCGTGAACTCGATCATGTACTACGGGACCCAGATCCTGTCGCAGTCCGGTTTTGGGCGTGAAGCGGCACTGACTGCCAACATCGCCAACGGAGTCATCTCGGTACTGGCCACATTCGTCGGGATTTGGCTGCTGGGCAAGGTGGGGCGCCGCAGGATGCTGATCACCGGCCAGGTGGGTACCACCACGGCGTTGCTGCTGATCGGCTTCTTCTCCCTCATCCTGCCGGAAGGCTCCGCCCGGGGATTTGTCATCCTGGCCCTCACCGTAACGTTCCTGGCCTTCCAGCAGGGCGCCATCTCCCCGGTGACCTGGCTCATGCTCTCGGAGATCTTCCCGCTGAAGATCCGCGGCCTGGGCATGGGGGCTTCGGCCTTCCTGCTGTGGATCGTCAACTTCCTGATCGGGTTCGGGTTCCCGCAGCTGCTGGCGGCCATCGGCCTCTCCAACACGTTCTTCGTGTTTGCCGTCCTTGGCCTCGGTGCCATTGCGTTTGCCGCGAAATATGTTCCCGAGACCAAGGACAAAAGCCTTGAAGACCTGGAGCACTACTTCAAGTCCACGGCACAGGGGCATCCAGAACGCGTCACTGCCTGACAACTGCTGTGCTCCGTCAAGGGGAGGGAACCGGCCGGTTCCCTCCCCTTGACGTGCAGCTTGCTGCCTAAGGAGCGACCGCCAGTGATGCGCTGAGTGCGGCGTCCGCATCACGCAGGACCTTGGCGGCGACTTGGAGGCCTTCGATCCGCCCGAGGGAAGTGTCTTCGTGCTCGATGTTGACCAGCATGCCGGGGTCTATCGAGTACAAAGCCCGCAGGAACTCCGTCCAGTAGGCGGTGTCGTGGCCCCGGCCCAGGGCTACGAAGTCCCATGCGGAGTTTTTGGGCCATTCGTTGGCCCATTCGTCACCGCCCAGGTTGGTGCGGTTTTCCTCGGCCGAGAGCCTGCGGAAGCTGTTGTCGAGGACTCCGTACAGGGCGGCGTTGTCCCTGTTGATTCGCACGTCCTTGGCTGCTGCCTGGAAGACCAGCGGCCCCAGTTCGCGGACGACGGCCACGGGGTCCATCTGCTGCCAGAACAGGTGTGACGCGTCCAGTTCGACGCCGACGTGGGTTGCACCCGTGAGTTCGATGAGCTTGTGGACGTCGGCGGTGTTGAACACGATGTTTTGGGGGTGCAGCTCAAGTGCCACTTTGACGCCGTGGTCGGCGGCAAGCCGGTCGGTTTCCTTCCAGAATTTCGCAGCTATACCCCACTGGTAGTCGAGCACGTCGAGGGCGGCGGAGTTCCAGGCGTTGACCACCCAGTTGACCGTCGTGGCGCCCGGCTCACCACCTGGGAGGCCGGACATGGTCACAATGCGGTCCTGTCCCAGCCTTTGCGCCAGTCGGATGGAGCGCCGAATATCCTCCGCGTGCTTCAAGCCGATTTCCGGCTTGGGATGCAAGGGGTTGCCGTTGCAGTTAAGCCCTGCGATTGAGACCCCGCTGCCGGCGAAGATTTCCAGATAGTCGTCCCGGGCGGCGTCGCTTTCGAGGATCTGGTCCATCGTGGGGACGTGCACGGCCGGCAGGAAGCCTCCCGTATTGATCTCGATCCCAGTCAGGCCCAGGTCTGCGATGACCTTCAGGGCTTCAGGGAGGGGCCGGTCGTGCAGGATTGCATTGTAGACGCCGAGCTTCACAGCGTGACCTTCTTCCCGTTGTTCAAAGCGGATTCAGTGACGGCACCGAGGAGCTCCATGTTGCGGACGCCCTCGTCGAATGTGGCGCAGCGGGGGAGTGAGTTGTCTTCGCTGAGGCCGGCGACTTCTTCGAGGAATGCCCGGGCCTGGTATCCGAAGGCGTCATTTTGGCCGAACCCCACTTCGGGGGCGTCCATGGCCAGGCCACCGGCGATGTAGGGGTGCCCGGGGCCGAGGATGACCTGGCGGTAGCCGTTTTCGTTTCCGGAGCCATCGTTGAGGAACAGTTGGATTTCCGACGGGCGGCGTTGGTCGAACTTCGCCGCACCGTTTTCACAGAAGACTTCGAAGTTGAGGCTGTTGGCGTGCCCTGCCGCTACGCGCGATACTTCAAAGCTTCCGGCTCCGTTTTCGAACTCGGCCGAGAAGGCGGCGTAGTCGTCGTTTTCCACTGCCTCGTAGGTGTCACTGACGGCAGCGTGGTCGTGGCCCATGACCGCGCCAAGCGGCAGGGGCCGCTTGCCGATGACAGTGCTGAGACGGCCGCCCGTGATGGATTTGATGTCCCCGCAGAGGAACTCGGAAACGTAGGCCAAGTGGCTTCCCACGTCGGCCAGGGCGCCGGAACCCGGACCGCCCTTGTAGCGCCAGCTCATGGGGGCCGACGGGCTGAAACCGTAGTCTGTCCAGTAGCGGCCGCTGAAGTGCAGCACGTTCCCCAGGACACCGGTGCGGATGAGGTCCCGGATGTAGGCGATGCCGGGGGTGCGGCGGAAAGTGAAACCGATCCGGGCGATGGAGGAGGCCGCGCGGGCTGCATCAGCCATGGCACGGGCGTCCTCAAGTGAGTCACTCAGGGGCTTCTCGCACAGGACGTGCTTCCCTGCCGCCAGGAGCCCCTCGACCACTTCCCGGTGAAGGGAGTTCGCGATGACCACGCTGACCACGTCGACGTCGTCGGCCTCCGCGATCGCCTGCCAGGAGGTGTCGTTGCGCTCGTACCCGAAGCGGCGGGCGGCGAGGGAGCCGAACTCGGCATTCACGTCGCCGATGGAGACCAGCTTCACGGCTGGTAGAACGGGGCTGTAGAGGGTGGATGCGGTCCGGTAAGCGGCGGCATGCGCCTTCCCCGCCATCCCCGCGCCGATGACGGCCACCCCTAGGCTTGCAGCCATTGATTTCTCCTTTGAAAGTGCGTTCCGAGCAATCGCCGGTAACTTTTGGAGCGCTACAATTAGCGCTGGAGTCAAAGACTATTTATGTCCATATGTCCTGTCAATAGCCCGGCTCCCAACGGCCTTCAAGAGAGGAAGTGCTCCAGCATGCCAACCGGCGCTCCGGGTGCCCGTCGCCCGACCATCTATGACGTTGCCAAGCACGCCGGCGTCTCGCCCTCATTGGTGTCCCTCGTGCTGCAGGAGCCCGGCAGGGTCAGTGAGAAGCGGCGCGAGGCTGTCAAAGCGGCCATCGCCGAGCTTGGGTACCGGCCCAGCCGGGCCGCCACCGCACTCGCAAGCAGCCGGACCAAGAGCGTTGGCCTGGTCATTGATGATTACCGAAATCTCTGGTTCGTGGACCTGCTGCGCAGCATGCAGGCGGAGTTGTCCGGCCATGGCTACCAGGTCACGCTGGCTGATTCGCAGCCCGGGGAAGGCCGGATACAGGAGGCTGTTGGCGGGTTACTGGCCATGCACGTCGATGCGCTGGTGATCGCCGCCGAGCTGGAGGAAGCGCTGGCTGCCCCGGACGGACTGCCCCTGGTGGTGGCGGGCTGGCGTGAACAGGTACCTGGGCGGGCGGCCTTGATCGCCAGTGACGACGACGCCGGTGGAGGCATGGCCGCGGCATACCTGCTGGGGCTTGGCCACAGCGCCATAGCGCACCTTTCGGGAGCCGGCGGTGCCGCTGCGCACCGCCGCGACGGCTTTCGACATCGAATCCTGGAGGCCGGGCTTGAAGTGCGGATCGCTGGAGAGTCCGGTGGTACCTCGGAAGAAGACGGCTATGCCTCGGCCTGCTGGGTCCTGGATCGTTTTCCGGACACCACTGCCATCTTTGCTGCGAATGACACGATGGCCCTCGGGGTGTTGGCAGCCCTCAAAGCGCGCGGGTTGACGGTTCCATACGACGTGTCCGTCCTCGGGTATGACAACTCCGCGCTGGCCAAGTCGCGCTTCCTCGACATCACAACGATCGACAGCCGCAATGACCTGGTGGGCGTTGCCGCTGCCCGAATGCTCCTGGCGCGGCTCGGGAATCCCTCGCTCGGTCCTGACCGGCAGTTGATCGACCCGGAACTGGTGGTTCGGAGCACAACGGGACCACGAAATTTCCAACGATAGAGACGTAAAAACATTCTGATGTCAGGACAAAGTCTTGACAAAGTGTGATCCGACTCACGATGATCTCTGTAGAGGGCCTCGAGTTCCTGCAGTGAGGCAGGGCAGCAACCCTTATCAAAGGAGATATATCGTGAAGAAGTTTTCCTGGCGGAAGGCGACCCTTGTGGCGGCCGTCGTTCCGATGCTGGCACTGAGCGCTTGCTCCAGCAGCGGCGGCAAGGCAGAGACCGCCAACACCGGTGCTGCGGGCCAGGTGGCCGGCACCGCCCGTATCAAGGTGGCACTGATCACCCACGCAGCAGCAGGCGACACGTTCTGGGACATCGTCCGCAAGGGTGCGGAGGAAGCCTCGGCGAAGGACAACGTCGAACTGCTCTACACGTCCGACCCGGAAGCGGGGCGGCAGGCGCAGCTGGTCCAGCAGGCCATCGACCAGAAGGTTGACGGCATCGCCGTCACGCTTGCCACGCCTGACGCCCTGAAGGACGTTCTCAAAAAGGCCAGCGACGCCGGTATCCCAGTGGTGAGCCTCAACGCAGGTGAGAGCATCTCATCGCAGTTGGGCGCTTTCACCCACTTCGGCTCAAATGAAAAGCTCGCCGGCGAAGCTGTGGGTACCCGGCTTGCCGGCGAGGGCTACAAGCACCCTGTATGCGTGATCCAGCAGCAGGGCCACGTGGGCCTTGAAGCGCGGTGCGCAGGCGTGAAGGCGAAGGTCGCCGGAACAGAAATCCTCTACGTCGACGGCAAGGACATGACCGCAGTGCAGTCCACAGCCACGGCCAAGCTGCAGGCGTCCAAGGACGCCGACGTCATCATTGGCCTCGGCGCACCCATCACCCTCACCCTCCTCAAGTCCGTTACCGACGCCGGCAGCTCCGCCAAGGTTGCCAGCTTCGACCTGAACGCCGACCTTGCGCAGAAGATCGTCGACGGCGCCGTCATTTTCACCGTGGACCAGCAGCCGTGGCTCCAGGGCTACATGTCCGTTGACTCGCTGTGGCAGGCCAAGCGTGGCGGCTTCAAGCTCGGCGGCGGACAACCCGTCCTGACCGGCCCGACCATTGTGGATAAGTCCAACGCGTCCGACGTCCTCAAATTCGCCCAGCAGGGCGTTCGCTAAATCCGGGAACCAGGCCGCGCGGCTAGTTCAGGCCGCGCGGCCTGACCAACAAGGCATTACCAACAAGGAGTCCTTCCTATGGCAAACACAGCAACCCTGCCCCCGGCACCCGCGCCGGCGGCCCCTGGGCGGCACGGCGATGAACGGATCGGCCGGCGCAGCCCGTTCCAGAAGCTCCTGGGGCGGCCTGAGGTGGGCGCGCTCGTGGGAGCGGTGGTCCTCTTCGTCTTTTTCGCACTCGTTTCGGGCACCTTCACGCAGCCCAACGCGCTGGCCACGATCCTGTATGGATCCTCGACCATCGGGATCATGGCGGTAGGCGTATCGCTGTTGATGATCGGTGGGGAATTCGACCTTTCCACCGGCGTGGCCGTGATCTCGTCCGCGTTGACGGCCTCGCTCTTCAGCTGGAACTTCTCAATGAACGCGTGGGTCGGTGTCGTGCTGGCCCTGGTCGTTTCCCTGGGCATCGGCTTCATCAACGGATGGATCCTCATCAAGACGAAACTGCCCAGCTTTATCGTCACCCTCGCCACGTTCCTCATGCTGACCGGTTTGAACCTGGCGCTGACCCGCCTCATCGGCGGCAGCGTGTCCTCGCCGTCCATTTCCAAGCTGGACGGGTTCGACTCTGCCCGGGCTGTCTTCGCTTCCTCCATCAGCATTGGCGGTGTTGAGGTCAAGATCACCGTGTTCTTCTGGATCGTCCTTGTTGCCGTCGCGTCCTGGGTCCTGCTGCGGACCAGGGTGGGTAACTGGATCTTCGCCGTTGGCGGCGACGACAACGCCGCCCGTGCTGTAGGGGTGCCGGTGAACAAGACCAAGATCGGCCTGTTCATGGCCGTTGGCTTCTGCGGCTGGATCCTGGGTATGCACAACCTGTTCGCGTTCGATGCCGTGCAGTCGGGGGAGGGTGTGGGCAATGAGTTCCTGTACATCATCGCGGCCGTGATCGGCGGTTGCCTGCTCACGGGCGGCTATGGCTCGGCCGTGGGCGGTGCGATCGGTGCGTTCATCTTCGGCATGGCCAACAAGGGCATCGTTTATGCGCAGTGGAATCCCGACTGGTTCAAGTTCTTCCTGGGCCTGATGCTGCTGCTGGCCACCATCGTCAACCTGATCGTCAAGCGCCGAGCAGAGCTCAAGTAAGGGGCAGATCCATGAATGGCAACCAGATTGACCAGCAAACGCTGCTCAAAGACGAAAAAGATCCCCTGACCCACACCCCGGTCCACTTGCTGTCACTCGAGGGGGTGGGCAAGCATTACGGCAACATCATCGCCCTGCGCGATGTCACCATGGCCGTGGACAACGGCCGCGTCACCTGCGTGCTGGGCGATAACGGCGCCGGTAAGTCCACCCTCATCAAAATCATTGCCGGCCTGCACCAGCATGACGAGGGCACCTTGAACGTGATGGGGGATGCCCGGAAGTTTTCCTCGCCCAGGGACGCCCTGGACGCCGGGATCGCCACTGTCTACCAGGACCTCGCGGTGGTTCCCCTGATGCCGATTTGGCGGAACTTCTTCCTCGGTTCCGAACTGACCAGCGGCTTCGGTCCGTTCAAGAGCATGGATGTCCAGAAGATGAAGGACATCACCAAGCATGAGCTGTCCGAGATGGGCATTGACCTGCGCGACGTGGACCAGCCCATCGGCCAGCTGTCCGGCGGTGAGCGCCAGTGTGTGGCTATTGCCCGTGCGGTGTACTTCGGTGCGAAGGTGCTCATCCTGGACGAACCCACCGCGGCGCTGGGCGTCAAGCAGTCCGGCGTGGTGCTCCGGTACATCCTCCAGGCCCGCGACCGGGGCCTGGGCGTCATCTTCATCACCCACAACCCGCACCACGCCTTCCCTGTCGGTGACCGGTTCCTGCTCCTCAAACGCGGCAAGTCCATCGGCTACTACGACAAGAAAGACATCACCCTCGACGAACTCACGGCCCAAATGGCCGGCGGCGCCGAACTGGCCGAACTCGCCCACGAACTCGAACAGCTCGGCGGACACGGTGAGATCGTCAAGGAAGTAAAAGCCGAAGTCGCGGAAGTAGCCGAGGTCAGCGAAGCCCGCTGACGCCTGGGTATCAGCGCAAGGAAGCCTGCCCGTCCTTACGCAACCGCGACCGGGGCCCGCCGGAACTCCGGCGGGCCCGGCAAAGGTGTCCGGCAGGCTGAATGGAAGCAAGAATCAGACGGGAAGAAAGCATGCCGATCCGAGTGGGCGTCATCGGCGCCGGCGTCATGGGCGCGGACCACATCAGGAACCTTAACACCAGCGTCAGCGGGGCGGAAGTCAGCTATGTGGCCGACCTTGACGCCGACCGGGCGGCAGCCGTTGCGCCACCGTCCGCACGCATAACCACCGATCCTTCGGAGCTCATCAACTCCAGCGAGGTGGACGCCGTGGTGGTTGCGTCGCATGATTCCACCCACGCCGGGCTTGTATTGGAGTGCTTTGAGGCGATGACTCCGGTGCTGTGTGAAAAGCCGTTGGCCCCTACGCTCCTGGAAAGCATCGAAGTAGTGGAAGCCGACGCCGACATGGTGGCCGCCACCGGAGCGTCGCTCTTGTCCCTGGGCTTCATGCGGCGGTTCGACCCGGGCTACCTGGCGTTGCGGGAGGCCGTCACTTCCCGTGCCCAGGGTGATCCCCTGATGGTCCACTGCACCAGCCGGACCGCCGCCGCCGGACCGGGAACCAGCTCGGAATCCGCGATCACCAATTCGGCAATCCACGAGCTCGACATCCTTCCGTGGCTCCTGGACTCGCCCATCACGGAAGTTTCGTGGCAGGCGGGCCGGAGTTCCCGGCACAGCCTGGAGGGACTCCGGGACCCTGCATTCATGCTGCTGAGGACGGCGGACGGCACGCTGTCCACCCTCGAGCTTTTCCTCAACGCCCGCTACGGCTACACGACTGGTTGCGAGGTGGTTTCGGAGCTGGGCACCACCGCCCTCCCTGAACCCCCTGCCCTCGCCCTGAGGGAAGACGGGCAGCGCCGCGCCGGAATCCCGGCTGACTGGCGACCGCGTTTCGCCGACGCCTACCGCCTGCAGCTGCAGGCCTGGATCTCTGCGCTCGAAAAGGGGGAACCGGCACCCCTGGCTACGGCACAGGACGGTTTGCGTGCCGCCCAGGTTGCCCAGGCCATGACACGTTCACTGCACAGCGATGGTGCCTTCACCAAGGTGGCCTACTGATGGTGCATCCATCGCTGCCCGCATCCCGGGTCAAAGAGCCACGTGATGCCCCCGTACTTCGCTGGGGCATCATGGGCCCGGGCTGGATCGCTGAGCGCTTCACGGAATCCGTCCAGGCGCACACAGGGCAGGTGATCGCCGCTGTCGGTTCCCGTTCCCTGGAACGGTCGAAAGCATTCGCCGATACTTTCGGCGTGCCGGCCGCCTATGGAAGCTATGAGGAACTGGCCTGTGCTCCGGACATCGACATCGTCTATGTCTGCACGCCGCACAACTTCCACCACGGGGCAGCCGTGCTCGCCGTCGACGCCGGAAAGCACGTGCTGGTGGAGAAGCCCATCGGTGTTAATGCAGGGCAGGCCCGGGACATCGCCCGCCGGGCCGGGACCGCCGGGGTGTTCGCAGCGGAAGCCATGTGGAGTTTCTTCCTCCCCAAGTTCGACGTCATCCGGCAGGTGCTTGACGACGGCATCCTCGGAACGGTCACTACCGTCTTTGCGGAGTACGGCGAACACTTCCAGGCAAGCCACCGCATTTTCGATGCCAAACTGGCCGGGGGACCGCTGCTTGACCTTGGCACCTACCCGCTTGCCCTCATTACCGAGGTCCTGGGATCGCCCACCGGCCTGCACGCGTTTGGCCAGCCGCACGAATCCGGAGTGAACGCGCAAGTGTCCGCCGTGCTGCAGTTCGCGGACGGAAGCCAGGCCATGACCAACACCCAGCTGCACAACTTCACGCCTGCCACGGCCACGATCGTGGGCACAAAAGCCACGCTGACTATCGACGGCCCCTTCAACATGCCGGGCGGGTTCGAGGTCCGGTTCCCCGACGGTAATCGGCTTCGCTACGACGAGCCGGCCGGAGCCCACTTTGAAGGGCTGCACTATGAGGCCGCTGCCGTCGCCCGTGCGGTCGCAAGCGGTGAAACCCAGGTTCCGCAACGCCCCCTTGCCGCCTCCATCCGGACCCTTGAGGCCGCTGACGAAATCCGCCGCCAGCTGGGCATAACCTTTCCCGGCGAAGACCGGCCCCTCTGACTGACCCATAGCACCATCGACCGAAAGGACAGGCCCTTGGCCTACATCGAACAGCACACCCTCCAGGCCTCCGTTCCTGTGCGCCTGGGCCTCATTGGCTCCGGCTGGATGGGAGCCTTCCACGGCGAGAGCATTGCACGCCGGATACCGGGTGCGGTCCTCGCTGCCGTTGCCGACCCCAACGTGGAGTCCGCATCCTCCGTGGCCGCGCAGCTTGGCGCTGCAAAGGTCACCGCGGACGCCGCGGACATCCTGGCGGACCCCGACATCGACGCCGTGATCATCGCCAGCCCTGCCCGCTTCCACGCCGACCTGATTTCCCGGGCCGCGGCCGCCGGTAAGCACGTGTTCTGTGAAAAGCCCGCCGGGCAAAGCCTGGCAGAGCTTGATGCAGCCCTGCTCGCCGTCGAAAACGGCGGCGTCCACTTCCAGATCGGCTTCAACCGCCGCTACGCAGCCGACTTCCAGGCGGCCAAGAAGGACCTTGCAGAAGGAATCGTCGGAGAACCGCAGCTCCTGCGCTCGCTGACCCGGGACCCAGGCACGGGAAGCATTGGGCACGCTGCCAGGATTCCCGCCTGGACCATCTTCCTTGAAACCCTCATCCACGACTTCGATACGCTCAACTGGTTTAACGAGGGAGCCGAACCTGTGGAGGTCTACGCCGTCGCGGACGCCTTGGTGGAGCCTGGCCTGCGCGACCAGGGGTTCCTGGACACTGCCGTAGTCACCATCCGGTACAGCAATGGTGCGTTGGCGGTAGCAGAAGCAAACTTCAGTGCGCTCTACGGTTACGACGTCAGGGGAGAAGTGTTCGGCTCCAAGGGCATGGTCCAGGCCGGACGGCCCACCGAAACGGCAGCCCTGCGGTTCACGGCAGACGGGCTCTCAGCCGACACTCCGCGGCTGAATGTGGAGTTGTTCCGTGACGCCTACACAGACGAACTCGCTGACTTCACCGCAACGGTGCGGGCACTCCGGGATGGCGACGTGCCGCCGGGCGCCTTCACCCTCACGCCTGGTGCCTCCGACGCCCACCGGGCCCTGGCCATCGCGCTCGCCTGCATCGAATCCGTCCAGCAGGGCCGGCCGGTGGCTGTTCCGGCCCGCGCAGCCGCAGGCGCTGCAAAGGACGGTGCCTGATGCGGCTGGCAGTCTGCGCGGAAATGGTCTTCACGGGTTTGCCGTTCACCGAACGGGTGCGGCTGATCTCCGAGGCCGGGTTCGACGTCGAACTCTGGGATTCGAGGACCAAGGACATCCGTGCACTCAAGGCAACGGGCGCCGAATTTTCCTCCATGACCGGCTACACCGCCGGCAGCCTCGTGGACCCGGACACGGCCGATGACGTGGTGCGCACGGCCGAAGCGCTGGTTCCCACCGCCCTGGAACTCGGCGTCAAGCGGATGGTGGTGCATTCCGCGGAGCTCATCGACGGCAAGGCAGCCAGGCCCGCCTACCGTTCCACCGGCAGCATGTGGATCACCGGAGCCCGGACTCTCGAACGCCTGGGTGCGCTCGGCGAAAAGCACGGGCTCACGTTCTGCCTGGAGAACCTCAACACCGTCCTGGACCACCCGGGGATCCCGCTGGCACGGGCCAAGGACACCCTGACACTGGTGGAGGCGGCGGGGCACCCGAACGTCAAGCTCATGCTGGACCTTTACCACGCACAGTTGGGCGAGGGGAACCTGATCGAACTGGTCCGCAGCGCGCTGCCGCATATCGGCGAGATCCAGGTGGCGGACGTCCCCGGCCGCTGCGAGCCCGGCACCGGCGAGGTCAATTATGCAGCAGTGGCCCGGGCCCTGGCCGCCGCCGGCTATGACGGAACAGTGGGCATGGAGGCCTACGCCAGCGGCGACGACGGCGCCGCGCTTGAGGCTTTCCGCCGGGCCTTCACCGTCCCCGGCCCCGTGACCGCCCCTGGGCCGGATTCAACCCCTGTTTCCGCGGGGGCAACACTGTGAAGCACGTCGTTCTTGGCCTGGTCGGGGTGGGGCGCATCGGAGTGATGCACGCCCGCAACATCGCATCACTCAATGGGAAACTGAATCCGCAGGGCATCGCCGTGGGGTTGCGGCTCACTGACGTGGCGGCGGACCACGCCCGATCTGTGGCGGCGGAACTGGGCGCGGAATACCTCCCCTCCGTGGAAGCCCTGATTGCTTCCGGCATCGATGGCCTGGTCATTGCCACCGGGACCGGAACCCACCCGGAGCTGATCCGTGCAGGCGTGGAAGCAGGGATACCGGTGTTTTGTGAAAAACCGGTGGCCATGTCCGTGGCTGATGCCCTTCCTGTGCTTGATGACATCCGGGACCGGCAGGGTGTGGTGCAGATCGGCCACCAGCGCCGGTTCGACGCAGGCTACCTGGAAGCGAGGCGGGCCTACCAGGCGGGGGAGCTGGGCTGGATCCATTCCCTGCGGGCAGTCACCTGCGACATGACCCCGCCGCCTGTGGAGTTCCTCGCCACCTCAGGGGGCCTGTTCCGCGACTGCTCCGTCCACGACTTCGACATCCTCCGGTGGTTGACGGGCCGCGAAATCGTGGAGGTCTTCGCCAAGGGGTCCAACAACGGAGACCCGGCCATCGGTGCCGTGGGGGACGTGGACACGGCGCTCGCCGTGGTGACATTCGACGACGGTACGGTAGGTACCGTTTCGGCCAGCCGCTACAACGGGGCCGGCCACGACGTCCGGCTGGAAATCCAGGGCTCGCGGAGCTCCCTCATGGTGGGCCTGGATGACAAGGCAGCCATGGCGTCCGCAGAGACCGGGGTAACGTTTCCGGCGGGCCATCCCCACCAGACATTCGCGGAACGTTTCGACCAGGCCTACCGCTCCGAGATGGAGGCCTTCGTGGAGGTCATCCTGGGGCAGCGGGAGAACCCGTGCACGCCCGAGGACGCGGTTG
This sequence comes from Arthrobacter sp. SAFR-044, assembly GCF_051965175.1. Classification (GTDB taxonomy): domain Bacteria; phylum Actinomycetota; class Actinomycetes; order Actinomycetales; family Micrococcaceae; genus Arthrobacter. The sequence continues at coordinate 39,641 of NZ_JBQCMK010000011.1, read as the reverse complement.
CGGCCTCAAGGGTGGCCGATGCAGCCCAGGAGTCGCTGGCGACTGGTTTGCCCGTGAGCCTCGCCCGGACAGCCCTCGCGTAGCCAGCCGGCTCTCAGCGCACAGCGGGGACAGTGGAGTTTCGCACCACAAGGGACGGGGCCAGTTTCTCGACGACGGCTGGCCCCGTCCGCCCGTCCAGGCGCTCAAGCATGAGCCGGGCAGCCACCCGGCCCAGTTCGCCGGCGTGCTGGTCGATGGAGGTCAGCCCGATCAGGGGAGATGCTGCCACTTCGATGTTGTCGCAGCCCATCACCGCCACATCCCCAGGTACCGCAATGCCGCGGGAGGCCAAGGCTTCCATGGTGCCCAGTGCGGTGAGGTCGTTATGGGCAAAGACAGCTGTGGGCCGGGTGCCGCCTGAGTCGAGGAACTGCTCCATCACCGCCCGGCCGCCGCGTTCGGTCATGTCGCTGTGCACGAGCTGCGGCTCCAGCCCGAATTCCCTCATCGCGTGCAGGTAGCCTTCCCGCCGGGCAGTGTAGGGGAGCCAGTCGGAAATGCCCATGTGCGCGATCCGCCGGTGCCCGAGTCCATACAGGTGCTCCACGGCCAGCGCTCCGGAACGGAAGTCGTCGGTCAGGACGGAATCGACGCCGTCGACATCCATCTCCCTTGTGATGACGACGCCGGGCGTCCCGCGCAGGGCGGCTGCCAGTTCCTCCGATGAGCCGGTGTAGCCGGCGAGCAGCACACCGTCCACGCGCAGGTCCACGAAGGAGCGGACGGCCTCCAGTTCGGTTCCGGGATCAGCGGAGCCGACGGCGACCATCACCTGGTTGCCGCTGCCCGCCAGTCCTTCGGTGATGCCGTCATAGATGTCGGCAAAGACCGAGTTGTGCAGGTCGAGGAAGAGGACGCCCAGTGTGTTGGTCCGGTGACTCGCCAGCCGGCTCGCCAGCCGGTTGGGGGAATAGCCCAGGGCGGCGGCGCTTTCCAGCACCGCCGCCCGCTTCGCAGGTGAGACCTTGGGCGAGTCCCGCATCACCAGGGAAACCAGGGCGCGGCTCACGCCGGCGTCACGCGCCACGTCCTCCATGGTGACTGAACGCGAGGCGGGGAACGTCTGCTTCACAGGGCCTCACTTTGCCTGGCGGAGCGGTATCAGGCGCCGAACGGCAGTCGGGGATCGATGTTCTGGCTTTCCCAGGTCTGCCGGACCCAGCCGTGGTGCGGGTCGTCGCTGATCAGCCATTCGCGCACGGGGCCCGGGCCTGCCATGACGTTCAAGTAGTAGAGGTCGTAGCCGGGTGCGGCCATGGCTGGGCCGTGCCAGCCGTAGGGGACCAGGACGACGTCTCCGGTGCGGACTTCCGCGGCCACGTCTATGGGCCGCTCGTCCGAGGCGTAGACGCGCTGGTAGCCGATGGCATCGGTGTCAGCGGGTGCGCCCAATCCGACTGAAACCTGGGTCTCGAAGTAGTAGATCTCCTCGAGGTGTGTCTCGCCGTCCTTCTCCTCGTCGTGCTTGTGGGGAGGGTAGGAGGACCAGTTCCCGGCGGGCGTGAGGACTTCGCAGACGATAAACCGGTCTGCTTCCAGGGCGGCCGGAGTGCCGAAGTTGTGGACTTGGCGTGAGCAGTTGCCGGCCCCGCGCAGTTCCACCGGGGTCTCCGCGGCGGACACCAGGCGGGTGGGGTACGAAGCCTTGGCGGGCGCGGTTGCCACGGCCACGCGTCCGCCGTCGGCCGAACTGATGCTCACGGCGCGCCCGGTGCCCGAGTACAGCACGTCGCTGGGGCCCGAAAAGGCCGAGCGGCGTCCCGCAAGCGGGTAGTCCGTGCCGTCCACGGTCACGGTAAAGGACCCGTTGAGGGGCACCACGATGCGTTCCTCGTCCGCTGCGGGAAGATCGACGGCGGCGCCCGCCGGCAGGGTGGCCACCTTCAGGCCAGTGTGTGCCCAGCCGTCCACGGTGAGGGAGGAATCGGAGGTTCCGATCGAAACGTCCCATTTGCCGTCGGTGGCGGTGCCCAGGGGGTAGACCCAGTTGGTCATGAAAAGTGCTCCTTGCGGTTAGCGCTGTACGAGTGTCATTTCGAAGCTGTAGGAATCGGCCCGGTATACGTGCTGGCCGGTTTCCACCCTGCGGCCGGTGTCGTCCACTGCCGTGCGCTCCATGGTGACCAGTGCTGATCCCGGCGCGGTGTCCAACATGGAGGCCTGGTACTCGTTGGCTGTCACTGCCCCGATCCGCTGGGTTGCCAGGCGGAAGTTGACCCCGCCCCGGCGGAGAATGGAATAGAGGCCCTCCGCGCCAAGGGTTGCCTCGTCCATGTCGGCGATGTCGTCGCGGACCCAGTTCTCCATCAGCGCCAGCGGTTTGCCGCCGACCTTCCGCAGCCGGGTGAAATGGTAGACCTTGGATCCGGCGGGAAGCTGGAGCGTGCTCAGGATGGCTTCGTCCGCCTCCACATGCGAGAAGCTCAGGACTTCGGTGGTGGGCTTCTTGCCGTTGTTGGTGAGGTCGTCGTAGAGGCTGGACAGCTCCAGCGGTCGCCGGACCTGGCTGGAGACCACCTGCGTTCCCACGCCACGTTTGCGCACCAGCAACCCCGAGCGGACCAGTTCATCCATGGCCTTGCGCATGGTGGGCCGCGAGAGGTTGAGCTGGGCGGCGAGGTCGATCTCGTTATCCAGCCGGCTGCCGGGCTCCAGGACCCCGCTGTAGATGGCGGCCTCGATGCCCTGGACCACCTGGTGGTACAGGGGGACAGGGGAGGAGCGGTCAATACTGAGACCCAAGTTGTTCGCCACGATGCGTTCCCTCATGTTGTTTGGCAGCCCCTTTGTCCAGCCAGGACGCCGGTGCCGTCGGCGCTAGGCCGCATATGTCCGCTTGATAGGACATACTTTCTCCCTTGATCGTAGCAGGCGTCCATGGCGGGTCAAGGGATCAGGCCATGCGACCTGCAAAGCCGGGACGAAACCCTATTTGTTCTGACATTAGGACTTTTGCTTGACCGTGGCGTTAGAGCGCTCTAAAGTGGGTGTCACGCATCACATTCCTGGCCGGTCGTTCCGGTCCCCGAGAGAATTTGAGAGGCAACAATGCTGTTGCAGAAACAAACCATGGGCGCCACCGGCAGCAGGCGCCGCGGATACCTTGCCCGGCTCACCGTCATCTCCACCCTTGGCGGCCTGCTCTTTGGGTACGACACCGGCGTCATCTCCGGCGCCCTGCTGTACATGAACGACTCCCTCAACATGACTTCCGTCGAGGAAGCAACTGTGGTGAGCGCACTGCTGTTCCCTGGTGCCGCCGTCGGCGCCCTCACCGGCGGCCGCATGGCCGACAAGCTGGGCCGGCGCGGCTCGCTGCTGGTCTGCGCACTGCTCTTCCTGGTCGGGGCCATGGGTTGCGCCCTTGCGCCCACCGTGACCTTCATGATTGCCGCCCGCATCGTGCTCGGCCTGGGCGTGGGCGCCGCCGCCGTGACCTGCCCGCTGTACCTGGCGGAGATGGCCCCCGCCAACCTCCGTGGCCGGATGGTCACCATCAACGAGCTCATGATCGTGACCGGCCAGATGCTCGCCTTCGCCATCAACGCCCTCCTGGACGCGCTCATCCACGACAACGAAGTCTGGCGCACCATGCTGGGCATCGCCTCCGTCCCTGCCATCGCACTTCTGGCGGGCATGCTGATGCTCCCCGAATCCCCGCGGTGGTACGCCATCCGTGGCCGCCTGGAAGACAGCCGCCGCGTCCTTAACCTGAGCCGCAGCCCGGAAGAAGCCGCTGCCGAATTCGAAGAAATTGCCTTGGCAGCGCGCACGGCGAAGGAAGAACGGGGCCATGCCCTGCGCGACCTCCGCAACAACCCCTGGATGCGGCGTCTGCTCTGGATCGGCATCGGCCTGGCTGCCGTCCAGCAGGCCACCGGCATCAACACTGTGAACTACTACGCCCCCACCATCCTGGAAAAGAGCGGGCTCGGCGTCAGCGCATCACTCGTTGCCACCATCGGCGTGGGCGTGACCTCGGTGCTGATGACCATCCTGGGCATCTGGCTGCTCGGCTTTGTTGGCCGCCGCCGGATGCTGGTCATCGGATTCTCCGGAGTGGTCGGCTCCCAGGCCCTGCTGGCCATCGTCTTCCTCCTCCCGCAGTCCGACCTGGCCAGCTACACCATCCTGGCCGCCATGATGCTTTTCGTGGCCTTCGTCCAGTGCTTCATCGGCACCTGCGTCTGGCTCCTGCTCTCCGAAATGTTCCCGCTGGCCATCCGCGGCTTCGCCATGGGCATCGCGGTCTTCGCACTGTGGACCGTCAACGCGGCCATCTCCTTCCTGTTCCCCATCGTGGTCAACGCGCTGGGTTCCACGGGCACCTTCGGCCTGTTCGTCCTGGTCAACCTCGCCTCCCTGGCCTTCGTCATCAAGTTCGTTCCGGAGACCAAGGGCCACTCGCTCGAGGACCTCGAGGCGCACTTCCGCGACGGTGAGGTTCCGGCAAAGGTCACCGCCTAACCGCTTCTCCACCTGGCACTGAACCAGCAACGCGGGGTTCGGACCCAGCTCTTCCGGTACCAACCGGAGGGCCGCGGTCCGGCCCCGCTTTTGCGCCGGTTGGCCTAGGCTGGCTCCATGACCAGGACCGGGCTGACCTTCGCCGCGAGGCAGCCATGAACTTCGCCGGAAGCCTTGGTCCCCGCCCCCGCAACCTCGAAGTCCAGGACCTGGCCAGCTTCGACCGCTTGGTGGCCGGTGGCGCCGTCAACCTGCACGGCTGGCATGCGCAGTCGCTGGACCTGCGCGGCCGGTCCGCGGCGCTCAAGAGCGTCAGCGTCGAGGGCGCGATGTTCCTGGGCTGCATCTTCGATGACGGCATGGAAACCAACCTCCGCAGCCGCGGCGCCCTCATCTTCCCCAGGCTTGAAGGCGTCCCGTTCGACCCGTACCGTGGTTCGTTGTATTCCCCGGCCGAACTGTACGCCGGACTGGCAACTTCGCCCTATGAGGAGCTGCCGGATGCGCGCATCTACCACTGGAGCATCCAGCCCGGCCAGCGCCACCGGGTGGACTCAACGCTGGCCTCGGCACTGCACGACCATGCAATCGGCGACGCACTGGATGAGCTGACCCGGTCCGGGGCCTGGCCCCGCCGGACCATCGTCGGCGTGATGGGCGGCCACGCGGCACCCCGCGGCAGCAGGGATTTTGCGGAGGCGGCCCGGCTGGGCAGGCTGCTGGCCCTCGACGGCCACTCGGTGGCCACCGGCGGTGGCCCCGGAGCCATGGAGGCAGCGAACCTCGGGGCCTACCTCAGCCAGGCGTCCGACGGCGACGTGCAGGCAGCCCTTGCCACGCTCGCCTCTGTTCCCGGGTTCCGTCCCTCGGTGTCGGCGTGGGCACGTGCGGCCGCCGCCGTCGTCGAACGCCATCCGGACGGTACGCCGTCCCTCGGGATCCCCACCTGGTTCTACGGACATGAACCGCCCAACTACTTCGCCACGCACATTGCCAAGTACTTCGCCAACGCCATCCGCGAGGCCATCCTGCTGGAACTGTGCCATGGCGGAATCGTCTTCCTGCCGGGAGCGGCCGGCACCGTACAGGAGATTTTCCAGGACGCCTGCGAGAACTACTATGGCGCCCGCGAGAAGGTGGCACCCATGGTGCTGGTGGGGCGCCGGCACTGGGAGCAGGAGTATCCCGCGTGGCCCATGCTCCGCAGCCTTGCCGCCGGCCGGGCCATGGCGGACTACATCCACCTGGTGGACACGGTGGAAGAAGCAGTGGAGGTCCTCCGGCAGCGCTGAACGCTGCCCGAGGACCTCCATGAAGTGTCCTTTGACTGGGACTAGCCGACCGCCGTGCCGAAGAGCAGGCCCAGCAGGTACGTGATGGCTGCCGCGCCCAGGCCGATGGCAAGCTGCCGCAGGCCGCGGGTCAGCGGGGAAGTGCCGGACAGCAGGCCGACGGCGGCACCGGTCGCCAGGAGTGCGATACCCACCAGTGCGCCTGCCACCACGAGGGCAGCGACACCGGTGAGGCCGAAAAGGAACGGCAGGATGGGGACGATGGCGCCGGAGGCGAAGAAGCAGAAGCTGGACAGCGCCGCGCCCCAGGCCGTGCCCACCGCTTCGTGCTGGTCTTCTTCCTCCGGCAGGTCCGGCTGCAGTGACAGGCTGGGATCGCAGTCGCAGGGCAGCAGGCCCATGCGCTCGGCCACCCGGTGTTCCGCCGCCTCCCGGGACATGCCGCGGGCCAGGTACACCAGGAGCAGTTCGTTGTGTTCGAGGTCAAGCTGGGGCGCGGCCGCCAGCGTGACCTGCGTGGGCCGGGTGGCGGCCAACAGTTCGCGCTGGGAGCGCACGGAAATGAATTCGCCGGCGCCCATGGACATGGCACCGGCCAGGAGCCCCGCGATGCCGCTGAGCAGCACCACGCTGCTGGCCACGCCGGACGCGGCCATGCCCATCACCAGCGAGAGATTGCTGACCAGGCCGTCGTTCGCGCCAAAGACCGCGGCACGGAAGGTGCCGGCCAGGCGGTTGCGGCCGCGGGTTGCCAGTCCCCGCACCACTTCCTCATGGATCTGCTCATCGGCAGCCATGGCGGCGGTGGCGTTCGGGTCCTTGGCGTAAGGGGAACGGCCCTCGGCGCGCTGGGCCAGGGCCAGGACGAAGACGGAGCCGAAGTGGCGGGCCAGGAACCCAAGGAACCGGCTGCGGGCGGACGCCCTTTTCGGTTTGCCCGCCTGGTCGCCCAGCAGCGCCAGCCAGTGGGCCTCGTGCCGGCCCTCGGCCTCGGCCAGGGCAAGGAGGATGGCCCGTTCCTCGCCCTCGCGGTTCTGGGCCAGGTCCCGGTAGACCGCGGCTTCCGCGCGCTCGTCGGCCAGGTACTGGCGCCACCGCTTGATGTTCGACGGCGAGGGCTGGGCTGGGTCGGCGGACTCCGGGGGCGTAGCGTGGGATTCGGGCTGGGCGTGCTGCGACACTGAAACTCCTGGGCTGGAAAGGGCATGAACTCGCGCCTTTGCCCTGCCAGCCTACTGCGGATTCCCGCGGATTTTTGGCTGGCAAACCTCGCTGGGAAGTTTCGGTTGACCGTAAAACCTGCGGTTCTCTGCATCGCCGTGATGCGGTCCTTGGGGGACTGTTGTGGCTATTGACCCGTCCGCCCGGCCGGTGCTGTGATGAAGGTGTGGCGCAGGCTGCGCCCTACCTGAAAGAGCACGTCAGGCGAACACACGGAGGTTGAATCATGAGCACCACCGGACAGCACCCGGACATGCCGCACCTGGACGCCGTGGAAGCGGACCCCGCCTACGATTACGCCGAGGATGCACCGGTAGACGACGCGGACTGGGACGCGGAGGACGACTTGATCGACGAGGAAGAGCCGGTGGTCCAGCCGGCGCCGGTAGTCATCGACGCCGAGGACCGCGAGGTCCCGATGGATGACGAAGAGCGCGACACGGGGGAGTAGGACTGACGACGGCGGCACCTCCCCGCGCTGTCGAGCAAAAGGAGGTGCCGCCGTCGTACTTTTAATCGCTGCAGGTCAGCGGCCGGCGGGGACTTCCTCGGGAGTGGCTTCCTGCTCCTGCCCGGCAACGCGGAGCTGCCAGGCGCGCATGATCGTGGGAGCGGTGGGACTCGTCAGCAGCGAGGTGGCGACATACACCACGGCGGAGGTCAGCAGGCCGTAGTAGATCGGTTCGTTGGCGTAGATGCCGTCCAGCGGGACCTCGGCGTTTATCTCAAGGATGATCATGGTGCCGAGGGTGACGACCGAGCCGACGGCCATCGAAGCAGCGGCGGCGATGCCGGTGCCGCGCTTCCACACTAGGCCGCCGAGGATCGCGACCAGCAGGCCGCCCACCAGGATGTCGTAGGCGATGGTGAGCGCGGCGACTACGTCCTTGGTGATGATGGCGATGACGATCGCGACGATGCCCAGGCCAAGGACCCAGAGACGGTTGGCCTTGACGTCGTGCTCCGGGTTGTCCGTGTCGTCGGTGCTGATGGTCTTGCCGAACCAACCGGCGACGAAGGGCACGACGTCGGCACGGGCCACCGTGGCGGCCGCGATCAGCGCGCCGGACGCTGTGGACATCATGGCGGCGACTGCGGCGGCCAGCACCAGGCCGCCGATGCCGATGGGCAGCAGGTTGGTGGCTACCTCCGCGTACACAACGTCCTTGCCAAGGGCCTTCACATCGATGGCGGGCAGCGCCACTCGGGCCCCCAGGCCGATCATCGCGCCGGCGGCGCCGTAGAGGATGCAGTAGATGCCCGCCGTCGAACCGCCCCACCGGGCCACCTTGGGAGTCTTGGCGGTAAACACGCGCTGCCAGATGTCCTGGCCGATCAGCAGGCCCAGGGTGTAGACCACGAAGTAGGTGATGATCGTCTGGACGCCGATGCCGTCGATCTGGAAGAAGCTGGCATCCACCCGGCTGCGGATTCCGTCGAGGCCGCCGGCGGCGTTCAGCGTGAAGGGCAGCATCAGGAAGAAGATGCCTACGGTCTTGATGACGAACTGCACCTGGTCGGCAAGGGTGATGGACCACATGCCGCCGATGGTGGAATAGACCACGACGATGGCGCCGCCGACCGCGATGGCCAGCGCCCGGTCCCAGCCGAAGAGGACGACGAAGATGGTGGCGTAGGCCCCGGTGGAGGTAGCGCAGAGCATCAGCGTGTACGCGAGCATGACGATGCCCGACGCCTCGGTGGCCCTGCTTCCGTAGCGGAGGGTGAGCATTTGGGACACCGTATAGATCTTCAGCTTCTGGATGGTCCCGGCAAAGAGCAGGCTCAGCAGCAGGACACCGGCGCCGATGGCCACCACCAGCCACATTCCTGAGATTCCAAACTTATAGCCCAGCCCCACGCCGCCCACGGTCGAGGCTCCGCCCAGGACGACGGCGGCCATGGTTCCGGTGTAGAGGAACGGGCCCAGGCGGCGGCCGGCCACCAGGAAGTCGCTGTTGTTCCGGGTGCGCGACTTGCCCCACCAGCCGAAGGCCAGCATTGCGAGCAGATACACCACCACAATGGCGATGTTGATGGCACTTGCATCCATAAAGGGCTCCTTGGAGCTGTTGGGGCCGGGTGTGGGACCTTGCGCGGGTACGCCCGGAACCGCCGCGGACAAATACGGGGACCGTCCTGTAATTGCCTTATAGGCAACAGGAGTTTCCAAAGACTAGGGTGTGACGTGGACGACAGTCAAGGAGGTCCCGCCTGCGGCGCGGGGTGTGTGGCATGGGCGCGTCACAAAAGCCGGGCCTATTAGGATGGCTCGAGAGTGGAGCCGGACTGCCGGCCATGAAAGGTTCGTAGATGAAGGCACTGCCAGTTGAGCCGAGCAATGTCCCTGTTGCCATTGGCTCCAGGATCCGGGCCGCCAGGCAGTCCCAGCGGCTCACCATTGAACAGGTGGCGGACGCCACCGGGTTGACCAAGGGGTTCCTCAGCCGGGTGGAGCGGGACCTGACGTCCCCGTCCGTGGCTTCCCTGGTGACGCTCTGCCAGGTGCTCTCCATCTCCATCGGCGACCTTTTCGTGGCGCCGGAAACCCACCTGACCAAGCGGAACGACGGTCCGCGCATCTCGCTCGGCGGCCAGGGCATCGTGGAGCGGCTTCTGACAGCCCGCTCCGAACGCCGGGTCCAGATCATCCAGGCGGTGATCGAGCCGCGCGGCCGCGGTGAGTCCGAGCTGTACGCGGTGGACTGCGACGTGGATGTCCTGCACGTGATCAAGGGGTCCATCAAGCTGATCCTCACCAATGAGGAATACGACCTCGACACGGGCGATACCGTGACTTTCCCGGGCCGGGAGCCCCACACCTGGGTCAATCCCACGGACAAGCCGGTCGAGGTGCTCTGGGTCCTGGTGCCCGCGGCCAGCCGCTGATCCGCTAATTGCACGCTGCCGGCCTTGATCGGCGTCACGTGGAGCACTCTTTGGGCGCTTGCCTGCCTGGCTTTCCTTTAGAACCCGGGTTTCCTACAGCTTCCGGCTGCCCAAAAAGTGCTCTGCGTGACGAGGTATCCCAGGGTCGGGTCGGTTGGTAAACACTTGGTGCTCATTGGAAAACCGGGGTGTATGATGGCCGTCACACCGTCCCTCAACTCCTCGAAGGAGTGGCCTCCATTGGAAGAGCTGCGCATTGAAGCCAACGGCCACCTTGGCCCCATCGATTCATCCCGGATCCCCCGCTATGCCGGAGCTGCCACGTATGCCCGCCTCCCGCGGCTGGACCAGGTGGCCAAGGCTGATGTGACAGTGGTCGGCGTACCCTTCGACTCGGGGGTTTCCTATCGTCCTGGTGCCCGCTTCGGGGCAAACCACGTCCGCGAGGCCAGCCGTCTTTTGCGCCCCTACAACCCCGCCTGGGACGTTAGCCCGTTCGAGAACATCCAGGTGGCCGACGCTGGGGACATGGCGGTTAACCCGTTCAACATCAACGAAGCAATCGAAACCATCCAGCAGAACGCGCTGGACCTCACGGCCGCGGGCAGCAAGCTGCTGACCCTGGGTGGCGACCACACCATCGCCCTGCCACTGCTTCGCGCCGCCGCCGAGCGCGCCGGTGGTCCCATCGCCATGCTCCACTTCGACGCCCACCTGGACACCTGGGACACCTACTTCGGCGCCGAATACACCCACGGCACGCCCTTCCGCCGTGCGGTGGAGGAAGGCATCCTGGACACCGAAGCCATCAGCCACATCGGCACGCGCGGCCCCCTCTACGGCAAGAAGGACCTCGACGACGACCACCGCTTTGGGTTCGGCATCGTCACCTCCGCGGACGTCTACTACCAGGGCGTCCTGGAAACCGTTGCCAAGGTCCGGGACCGGATCGGCAACCGCCCGCTCTACATCTCGGTGGACATCGACGTCCTGGATCCCGCCCACGCGCCCGGCACCGGGACCCCCGAAGCCGGCGGCATCACCAGCCGCGAACTCCTGGAAATCATCCGGGGCTTCCGCGGCATGAACCTGGTGGGCGCCGACGTCGTCGAGGTATCACCGGCCTATGACCACGCCGAGATCACGGGCGTTGCCGCCAGCCACGTCGCCTACGAACTGGTGACCCTCATGGCGGACAACGCGGCGCCCGGCAGCCGTTTCGGAGCAGGGACGGGATACCAGGCCCAGGCCCTCGGCCAGGAAGCCCGCCGCCCCGCCGGCTTCGCTGCCGCCACCAAGGAGTAGGCCGTGACGGAATTGGCCACGCCCGCCCCGGTACAGGCAGGCGGTGTCCGCAACGGCGGGGACCTCGTCGTCGAGACCCTTGAAGCGCTGGGTGCGAAGACTGTTTTCGGCATCCCCGGCCAGCATGCACTGGGACTCTTCGACGCCATGGGCCGAGGCAACCTGCACTTTGTTTCCTCCCGGGTGGAGAACAACAGCGCCTTTGCGGCGGACGGGTATTCCCGCGCCACCGGCGAGGTGGGGGTGCTGTTCCTGTCCACCGGCCCCGGCGCGCTGACCTCGCTGGCCGGCCTGCAGGAGGCCTATGCCACCGGCGTGCCCATGGTGGTGGTGGCCAGCCAGATTCCCCTGGAGGGACTCGGCGCCCGGCGCAAGGGAATGCTGCACCAGCTCGATGACCAGAAGGCCTCCGCCGCCAATGTCACCAAGAGCCAGCGGCTGATCCAGCACGCCTCCGGGATCCCGTCGGCCATCCAGGACGCCTGGACCGAGGCCATCTCCTCCCCGCAGGGCCCTGTGTGGCTCGAGATTCCGCAAAACGTGCTCCTGGATCCGATCATGGTGCCGCCGGTGGAGGACGCGCTCGCCGAGGCAGCGGACAACCCGCCCCGGATTGAGCTGGTCCGCGAGGCCGTGAAGTGGTTGGAAGCGGCCAAACGCCCCGCCATCATCGCCGGCGGCGGCACGCGGCGCGGCAAGGCGGAGAAGTCCCTGCTTTCCATTGCCGAAAAGCTGCGGGCGCCGGTGATCTGCACTCCCGGCGGCAACGGCGCGTTCCCGTGGAACCACGAACTGTCCCTGCAGTCCTGGATCGAGGACCGGCACATGACCGACCTCCTCGAGGACGCGGACGTCCTGGTGGTCATCGGTTCGTCCCTGGGCGAGGTCACCTCCAACTACTTCACCTTCGAACCGCGCGGCAGGATCATCCAGATCGACGCCGAGCCCCGGGTCCTGGAGTCCAACCGCCCAGGTTTGGGGATCCGCGCCGACGCCGGCCAGGCCCTCGCTGCCCTGGACGAGGCCCTGGACGAGGCCCTGGATGTGGCCGGTGAGGCGGTCGTTGAGCCGGGCAGGACAACCACGCCGGACTGGCACGGCAGCACCCCGGAAGAGCTGGTCAGGAAGTCACTCGCCAAGGTCCGGGCCCGGCTGGAGTCGCAGGACCTGGCAAAGGAGCTGAAGTTCATGGCCGACATCCGCGAGGCCGTGCCCGCGGAGATGCAGACGTTCTGGGACATGACCATCGCTGCCTACTGGGGCTGGTCCTGCTGGGACGCGCGTGACGGCCAGTTCCACTCCGCCCAGGGCGCCGGTGGCCTGGGCTACGCGTTTCCCGGTGCCATCGGCGCGGCCGTGGGCCTGGAGACGCTGGGCAGGCCGGCTGGTTCTGCTCGCGTACTCGCTGTCTCCGGCGACGGCTCGTCCATGTACTCCATCGCCGAACTCGCCACCGCCAAGCAGCACAACGTGCCGGTCACCTGGCTGATTGTGGACGACGGCGGCTACGGGATCCTGCGCGAATACATGGTGGGTGCCTTCGGAAAGGCCACCGCCACCGAACTCGCCCGGCCGGACTTCGTGAAGCTCGCGGAATCCTTCGGCGTACCTGCCGTCCGGGTGGCCCCGGAGGATGTGGGGGACGCGCTGAGGGCAGCATTCGCTGCTGAGGGGCCCAACGTCGTCGTGGTTGAAACCCTCCTGAAGATGTTCGGCCCCACCCACCTGGCCCCCTGACCCAGCCGCCACCTGCAAGCTCCCTCACTTCCTGGACCCCGTCCGGCTGAAGCGGGGGAGCTTGCTGTTTAAGATCAACCGCAACAACTTCGTTTCCCTAAGCAACCTTTTTCTGATACAGTTGCTTGCAGCAACTAATTCTTTAGGGAGCATCATGTCTGTCGCACCGGCCACCGCAGCCGATCTCGTCGGCCATATCTTTGACCTCCAGCGCGCACTGCGCTGCGTGACCATGGTCAACGTGAAGGGCCAGGACACCGGCATCGCCCTCCAGGGCGTGCTCAAGTTCATCGGCGAAGGGGAAACCCGCGCGGCGCACCTGGCGGAGCGCCTGGGCGTCAGCCCGCCGGTGCTCAGCCGGCACATCGCGGAACTCGCCGACGCGGGCCTGGTGGTCAGGACGCCGGACCCGGACGATGGCAGGGCCCAACTGCTGGCCCTGTCACCACGTGGCAAGGAGAAGCTCGCGGAGCTCATCCAACACCGGGCAGAGACGCTGCAGGGCTATCTTTCCGACTGGAACGAGGACGACGCCGTGGCAACGGCCGCAATGCTGAACAAGCTGACAGCTTCACTGAAGAATTCCATCCGGGCAAGGGCGGCCGGAACCACCACCGAACACAAAACGCAGGAGTCCATCAATGGCTAACGTCACCGCCGCCGCGGACCAGGAGCAGGAGCGCCAGCGCGAACGCACCGCCAGACAGGAATCGCGGCAGTCCAAGCGCCACGAACCCGGCGCACCCATGAACCACCGGCAGATCATGGAGGCACTGACCGGCCTCCTCGCTGCCTTCTTCACCGCCATCCTCAGCAGCACCATCGTTGCCAACGCGCTGCCCACCATCATGTCCGAGCTCAAGGGCACCCAGACGGACTTTGCGTGGGTCATCACTGCGGCGCTGCTGGCCAACGCGGCCACCACCCCCATCTGGGGCAAGCTCGCCGACCTCTTCGACAAGAAGGTCCTGGTCCAGCTGAGCATCGTGATCTTCGTTGCCGGGTCCGTCATGGCAGGTTTCTCCGAGAACATCCCGTTCCTGCTCACGGCCCGCGTCATCCAGGGCATCGCCATGGGTGGCCTCACCGCCCTGGCGCAAGCCATCATCGGCTCCATCATCCCGCCGCGCGAACGCGGCAAGTACTCCGGCTACATGGGTGCAGTCATGGCCGTTGGCACCGCCGGCGGCCCGCTGTTGGGCGGTTTCATCGTGGACAGCTCGCTGGGCTGGCGCTGGACCTTCTTTGTCTGCGTGCCGCTGGCCGTCGTCGCCCTGATCCTGCTCCAGATCACGCTGAAGATTCCGCACGTCAAACGCCCCGCCAAGATCGACTGGCTCGGTGCCATCCTGCTGACCTCCGGCGTCAGCCTGCTCCTGATCTGGGTTTCCTTCGCCGGCAAGGCCGACTACTACGACTGGTGGTCCTGGCAGTCCGCGGTCATGGTGGGCGGCGGCGTCCTGCTGCTTGCACTGCTGGTGCTGGTGGAGTCCAAGGTGTCCGCACCGATCATCCCGCTGAAGATCATCTCCGAGCGCACCACCGCGCTGGCCATCGTCGCCTCCGTGGCTGTGGGTATTGCCATGTTCGGTTCCTCCACCTTCCTGGGCCAGTACTACCAGGTTGCCCGCGGTGCAACACCCACCGAGGCCGGCCTGCTGACCCTGCCCATGATCGCCGGCAACCTTATCGGGTCGGTCGTCTCCGGCCAGCTGATCAGCCGCTACGGCAAGTGGAAGCGCTTCCTGATTGGCGGCACCGTCTTGCTGATCGGCGGCCTGGCACTCGCCGGCACCATGGACCACACCACCGAACTCTGGCTGACCGGCCTGTACACCGGCATCTTCGGCATCGGCCTGGGCATGCTCATGCAGAACCTGGTCCTCGCCGTCCAGAACACCGTCCAGGCCAAGGACATCGGCTCCGCCAGCGCCTCCGTTGCCTTCTTCCGTTCCGTAGGCGGTGCCATCGGCGTGTCCGTCCTGGGCGCGGTCATGGCCAACCATGTCAAGGACCTGGCCACCGACGGACTGTCCAAGCTGGGCATCCAGCCCGGCGGCAACAGCGGTGCCACGCTGGACCTCAAGGACCTGCCCGCACCGATCGCGGACGTCATGCGCGCCGCCTACGGTGACGCCACGGCCGGCATCTTCATGATCTCCGCCGTCGTCAGCGTGGTTGCCCTCATCGCCGTGATCTTCATCAACGAAGTCCCGCTGCGCAAGACCGTTGACATCACCCCCAAAGCCACCCTGCAGGCCAACGCCGCCGGTGAAGCGGGCATGACCGCCATGACCGGCCAGTTGCCGATGGTGTCCAGCTCGGCGCCGGACGGGGACGTTCCCGCCGGCGCCATGGCTGCCCGGAGTTCGGTGCGTGCGGCCGCGGCCCCCGCAAAGGTGTACGACGGCGGTGCTGCCGCTGCGGCAGCAGCGTCCGGGAGGGTTGCCACGGACGACTTCGAGGAAGCCTTCGCACGAAGCTTCCGCTCCGAAGAGCTGGACCTGCGGTCCGCTGACAATGCGGACAAGGCCGCCGACGCGATCGCCAGCGCCGCTGCGACCCTGCAGAAACTGCAGGACACCCAGCACCTGCTGGCCCGGCAGCAGGCTGAACTCGGAACGCTGGTGCTGGACATCCAGGAACAGCTGCGCTCCCAGCAGGACGTGGCTGCCCGCCAGGCAGCCACTGCGGCAGAGCTCAGCCGGCTGCAGCGAAAGCTCCTGAAGGAACGCAAGATCCAGGCGGCAGCGGCGCTGTACCTGGCCGGGCACGGCAAGCACAGTGCCGCAGCCCCGACACCGTCCACCGCAGGCGCTGCCGAGCCGGCCCAGGGACAGTAGGCGGAGAGCAGGCCGTCCCGGGGGCTGGCCAAGCCCTCGACGGACAAGCAGGAAAGCCGCAGCCCGTACCCGGAAAACCATCCGGATGCGGGCTGCGGCTTTCCTGCATGCTGCGCCTCGTTCGCCGCTTGAACCCGACATCGAACTGCCTGTTCCACTCGGAAAAGATGCTTCCACGGGACCCAATTGTCGGTGGTCATTACTAGAGTTGAGTCCATGCTCCTCACCCTCATACGGCGCTACTCCAAACCGTATTTGCCGTATATCGCTGCTGTCGTGATTTTCCAGCTCGCATCCACCATCGCCGCGCTGTACCTGCCCAGCCTGAACGCCCAGATCATCGACGAAGGCGTGGCCCGCGGGGACACCGATTTCATCTGGCGCACGGGCGCGGTGATGCTCCTGGTGGCCTTCGCCCAAGTGGCTGCGGCCATCGCGGGCGTCTACTTCGGCTCCCGCACGGCCATGGCCGTGGGCCGGGACCTCCGCCGGGCCGTATTCCGCAAGGTCACCAGCTTTTCCGCCAGGGACGTCAACGCGTTCGGCGCCCCCACGCTGATCACCCGGGGCACCAACGATGTCCAGCAGGTGCAGATGCTCCTCCTGATGGCGCTGAACTTCATGGTGGCCACTCCCATCATGTGCATCGGCGGCATCATCATGGCGCTGCGCGAGGACCTCAATCTGTCCTGGCTGGTCTGGGTGTCCGTCCCCCTCCTGGCGGTCGTGGTCGGATACCTGGTGGTCCGGCTCATGCCGCTCTTCCGCTCCATGCAGCGGAAGATCGACCGCATCAACGCCGTCTTGCGCGAACAGATCATCGGTATCCGCGTGGTCCGGGCCTTCGTGCGCGAACCCTACGAGACGGACCGCTTTGGCGGTGCCAACAAGGAACTTACGGACGTCTCGCTTCGGATCGGGGCCCTGTTCGTCCTCATGTTCCCGGCCATCAGCATGATCCTGCACCTGTCCACCGCCGCCGTGCTCTGGTTTGGCGGGCAGCGGGTGGACGCCGGCGCCATGCAGGTGGGGTCGCTCACCGCGTTCCTGCAGTACCTGCTGCAGATCCTGATGGCCGTCATGATGGGCACCTTCATGGCCATGATGATCCCGCGCGCCTCCGTTTGTGCCGACCGCATCGGCGAGGTACTCGACGTCGAGCCCTCCATCCACGACCCCCGACGCCCCGAAGCCCCGGCGTCCCTGACCGGGATGGTGGAGTACCGCAACGTGACCTTCGCGTACCCAGGCGCCGAGTCCCCGGTGCTCAGCAACATCAGCTTCACCGCGCGGCCGGGACAGACCATCGCCATCATCGGGTCCACGGGCGCCGGTAAGACATCCCTCCTGTCCCTCCTGCCACGGCTCTATGACCCCGTCGAAGGCCAGGTGCTGCTGGACGGTGTGCCTGTGGACAGGCTGGAACGTGCCGAAATCACCAAACGCGTGGCCCTGGTGCCGCAGCGTCCGTACCTGTTCTCCGGCACCATCGGGCACAATCTCCGGTTCGGCAAGACCGAGGCAACGGACCAGGAACTGTGGGACGCCCTTCGGGTAGCCCAGGGCGAGTCCTTCGTCCGCGACAAGAAGAACGGCCTGGACTCCCGGATCTCCCAGGGCGGCACCAACGTCTCCGGCGGCCAGCGCCAGCGCCTCTGCATCGCACGGGCCCTGGTGACCAAACCGCGGGTCTACCTGTTTGATGATTCTTTTTCCGCCCTTGACGTCGCTACTGACGCCCGGCTCCGCGCCGCCCTCAAGCGCACCACCTCAGATGCCACGGTGATCATCGTGGCCCAACGGATTTCCACCATCACCGAGGCCGACCAGATCCTGGTGCTGGACAACGGACGCATCGTTGACCGCGGCACGCACGAAGAACTCCTGGAAACCTCGCCCACCTACCAGGAAATTGTCGAATCCCAGCTGAGCGTGGAGGAAGTGGCATGAGCCCCAGCAGGAAGGACACCGCTTCCGTGGAACAGACCACGCAGCCCGCACCGCCGCCTGAAGACGATGACTACTTCGAGGAGGAATTCACGCCTTCCGAGGCGGACGGGGACATGTTCGGCGGCATGCCCGCCAAGAAGGCCCAGTACTTCTGGCCTTCAGCAAAGCGGCTTATGGGCCTGCTGAAGCCCGAGGCTATGGGCATTTACGCGGTGGTGGGCCTGGTGGTCATTTCCGTGGTCCTGAACGTGATTGCGCCGAAGATCCTTGGCCAGGCCATGGATGTCATCTTCGCCGGGGTCGTGGGCAAGCAACTGCCTGCCGGCGCCAGCCAGGAGCAGTTCGTGGCAGGCCTGCGCCAGCAGGGCCAGGACAACTTCGCCGACATGGTTTCCAGGATGGAACTGGTGCCCGGCACTGGCATCAACTTCGGCAAGCTCAGCATGCTCATCGCCATCGTCCTGCTCATGTACTTTGTGTCCAACATCTTCATGTGGCTGCAGGGGTACGTGCTGAACCGCATCGTCATGAAAGTGATCCGGCGGCTCCGCGACGATACCGAAAGCAAACTGAACCGCCTGCCGCTGAACTACTTCGACACCCGGCAGCGCGGCGACGTGCTGTCCCGCGTGACCAACGACGTCGACAACATCCAACAGGCACTCCAGCAGGCGTTCGCGCAGCTGGTGAACTCCGTGCTGACCGTGGTGGGCATCGTGATCATGATGTTCATCGTCTCCTGGCAGCTGGCGCTGATCGCCCTGGTCGCGCTCCCGCTGTCCGGGGTGGCGGCCGGCCTGATCGGTGCCCGGAGCCAGAAGCTCTTCGCCGCCCAGTGGAAAAACACCGGGTCACTGAACGGCCAGATCGAAGAATCCTTTTCCGGCCACGACCTGGTCCGCGTCTTCGGCCGGGACGCGGACATGCTGGCCCTGTTCGAGGAACGCAACGAGGCGCTGTACAAGGCAAGCTTCGGGGCGCAGTTCGTCTCCGGAATCATCTTCCCCGTGATGCAGTTCGTGTCCTACCTCAGCTACGTGGGCATCGCCGTGGTGGGCGGACTCCGGGTGGCTTCCGGCGCCATGTCCCTGGGCGATGCCACCGCGTTCATCCAGTACTCCCGGGAGTTCACGCAGCCGTTGGGCCAGATGGCGGGCATGGCCAACATGCTCCAGTCCGGCGTTGCTTCCTCGGAGCGCGTTTTCGAATTCCTGGACGCCGACGAACAGGACGTTGAAACGGCCACCGAACACCTGCCCGGCAAGACCGACGGGCACGTGGACTTCAGGGACGTCACCTTCAGCTACACCCCTGACAGGCAGCTCATCGAGAACCTGTCCTTCACCGCAGAGCCGGGCAACACAGTGGCCATCGTCGGGCCCACGGGAGCCGGCAAAACCACCCTGGTGAACCTCGTGATGCGCTTCTACGAGCTCAACGCCGGCTCCATCACGCTGGACGGGGTGGACATCACCCACCTCAGCCGCTCCGAACTGCGCTCCAAAGTGGGCATGGTGTTGCAGGACGCGTGGCTGTTTGGCGGGTCCATCTACGACAACATCCGCTACGGCAACCTTGACGCCACAGAGGAGCAGGTCATGGCAGCCGCCAAGGCCACTTTCGTGGACCGCTTCGTCCGGGCCCTGCCCGAGGGCTACAACACCGTGATCGACGAGGAGGGCAACAACGTCAGTGCCGGCGAGAAACAGCTGATCACTATCGCCCGCGCGTTCGTGGCCAACCCGTCGCTGCTGATCCTGGACGAGGCCACCAGTTCCGTGGACACCCGCACCGAGCTCCTGGTGCAGAAGGCCATGGCGGCGCTGCGCTCGGACCGGACCAGCTTCGTCATCGCGCACCGGCTCTCCACCATCCGGGATGCCGATACGATCCTGGTTATGGAGAACGGACGAATCGTGGAACAGGGCAACCACCAGGTGCTGCTCGCTGCCGGCGGGGCCTACCACCGCCTCTACATGTCGCAGTTTGCCGGTGCGGACGCCGGGGACGCGCCGGTTGACGATTCGACGGCGGTGCGCAGCTGAGCGCGCACGGCAGCCAGCGGATCGAGGTGCTGGTGCCGATGCGCTGGGGCGACATGGACGCCTATGGCCACATCAACAACGTCCAGATCGTGCGGATGCTGGAGGAGGCCCGGATCGCAGCTTTCGGACCCCCGCGCGGTGCGGGCCTTCAGGGCATTGAGCCGCCGGTGTCGCTGTTCAACGATGTCCCAACCGGGACGCTTGCCCTGGTGGTGGACCACAAGATCCGTTACGTCCGGACACTGGAATACCGCAACGTTCCGGCGGTGGTCCAGGTATGGATCGGCGCCGTCAAGGGCGCCAGCTTCGACATCCACTACCTGCTCCAGGACCCCGTCACGGGGGAGGATTGCGTGAAGGCAAGCAGCCACCTCGCATTTGTGGATGAGGCCACGGGCCGGGTGCAACGGCTTACGCAGGAGCAAAAAGACCGGATGGCCCCCTACAGGCACTAAGACTCTGGACAGGACTGCACCGCACCCACTGGACTGGAACCACGTTTGTACAGCGAAAGGAAGCCCCATGGCCAGCAACAAGAACCGTACCGCCCGGAAGAAGAAGACCTGGAAGGAAATGTCACCTTCCGCCAAGGTGGGCACC
Source organism: Arthrobacter sp. SAFR-044 (assembly GCF_051965175.1). Taxonomy (GTDB): domain Bacteria; phylum Actinomycetota; class Actinomycetes; order Actinomycetales; family Micrococcaceae; genus Arthrobacter. The sequence continues at coordinate 19,250 of NZ_JBQCMK010000011.1, read as the reverse complement.
ATTGTGACGGCGTTCGTGCAGCTGTCCCTGCTGGTTGCCGCCCAGCGGGACATTTCCCGGCGGCCGGCAGAACTCATCAACGGGCCCAAGGCCGCATGGCGGGCGGCGTCCTTCGTCAATTTCATAGGGCCCATGGGGTACTTCATCTTCGGCCGGAAGCACTCCGCCACCGGCAAGTAGCCCTGTCCGGCGGGAGGACGGCTGCCCGGGTGGAGCGGCCGCCCAGCTTGACCCTGTAAATTTGAGGGCATGACCCCCACTGCCACTGTTGCCATGACCCGCGCCCTCGGCATCTCCAAGGAGATTGAGGATGCGGCGTGGTTCGTGCTGGGTCCCGGCCTCCAAGGCAAGGCCTCGCCCCTGGACGGCCGCACCAGGACATGGTCCGTTCCCGCGGCGACGGAGCTGCTGGACCGGCTGGATCGCGGCATCGCGGACCCCAAGGCCCCGATGATGACCAACCTCCGGGAAAACCTGGACGGTGCCACGCGCGGGGCCAAACAGCTGGCCGTCGAGCTGCTCTTCCTGCAGTCACTTCCGCTGGCCCACGAAGTGAAGTCACTCAAGGTCAAGCGCGCCCGCGTGGCCGAAGCCGCCGGCTGGCTGGAGCCGCCGCTGGAGCTTCCCGAGGAGTTGTACGCGGGGATGACCGACCACGGCGTGATCCGGGACCGGACCGCCGAATTCAACTGGACCATCTGGGACCACCTGAAGTGGCTGTGCCGGTTCGTGCGGAACGTCGCCCAGCGGCCGGCCGCGGTGGTGCAGGCGGCCATCAAGGACCCCTTGCAGTTCCACCGCCTCGCCGCTTCCACGCCCGACGACCAGCCCGCCATCCGCCGGAGCATCGAATTCCTGGCCTGGCCCAGCTACTTCGAGCCCGTGGTGGCGGACGTGGAGCGGCAGGAGATCCGCGACGCCTTCGCCTCCCTGGTGGGCGGGGCCAAGGGCGACACCGAAGAGGACATCACCGCGGACATCCACCGCATCCGGCTGCACCTGGACGAACAGGCGGGCCAGCGAATCGACTGGTACTCGCGCCAACTGGTCAGCCAGTGGCGCAAAGTGGGCGACCCCGGCCGGCGCGCCTGGCTGCTCCGGACCCACAGCGACCACGCCGAGCTGCTCACCGCCTGGCACGGCGAGGAGAAGGTGACCCTCGACGTCGAACATCTCCGGACGCTGGACCCCGGTGTCACCGCCGGCCTGGTCCAGCACGCCGTGGACGAGGACTACAAACACCTCGGTTACGTGGAACGCGAGGACACCAAAACCGCGGTCTTTGCCTTCCTGACCGTCATGAAGCCCGGCGACCTGGTGCTGTACCAGCACGCCGGAACCGTACGGCTGGGCGGCGTCCTGGGCGAGCCCGAGTACAACGACGACAACCGGCGCCTGCGCCGCAAGGTGCGCTGGTTCGACGACGGCCACACCGCCACCACCCTTCCCCGCCACGTTCAGCGTCAGCTCGCCACTCCCGGCATCGTGGTGGACGTGACCCGCGTGGTCCAGGCGCTGCAGGCGCTGCTGCCGGCCGAGGCGGAAACCGAGCCCGACGGCGATACGGACGGCGCCGCCGTCGTCCTCCCTGTGCAGGAGGGCTTCCGCCCGCTGACGCAGGAATTCGCGGCCTCGCTGCACATGGAGCTGGAACCGCTCCAGGAGATCGCCGACCTGCTTGAGGAGAACCGCCAGATGGTCCTCTACGGCCCTCCCGGCACGGGCAAGACCTACCTGGCCAAGCACCTCGCCGCGGAACTGGCGGATGACACCACGGACGAACGCGTCAAACTGGTCCAGTTCCACCCGTCCTACGCCTACGAGGACTTCTTCGAGGGCTACCGGCCTGATAAGACGGACGAGGGGCAGGTGTCCTTCAAGCTGGTGGCCGGGCCGCTGCGCAGGCTGGCGGAGGAAGCCGCGAAGCCAGGGAACGAGAAGAAGCCGTACTTCCTGATCATCGATGAGATGAACCGCGCCAACCTGGCCAAGGTGTTCGGCGAGCTGTATTTCCTGCTGGAGTACCGCGATGACCGGATTTACCTGCAGTACAGCCCCAACGAGCCGTTCACGCTGCCGGACAACCTCTACATCATCGGCACCATGAACACCGCGGACCGGTCCATCGCCATGATGGACGCGGCCATCCGTCGCCGTTTCTCCTTCATTGAGCTGCACCCCCAGACGGAGCCGGTCAAGGGCTCCCTGCTCCGGTTCCTGCAGGCCAGGCAGCTGGACACCACGCCGGCGCTGCTGCTGGACGCACTGAACGGCGCCATTGACGAGTGGGACCGGGACCTGATGATCGGCCCGTCCTACTTCATGAAGCCGGCAGCCCAGACCCCTGCCGGATTGCGGCGGATCTGGAAGTACGAGCTCATGCCGCTGCTGGAGGAGCACTACCACGGGCAGCTGACGCGGGCGCAGCTGGAGGAGCGGTTCGGGCTGGACCAGCTGCTGGGACGCATTGCAGCGCGCTGACCCCAGGACGTCCGTCCGGCACCTGGTCCTGGACGAGCTGTCCAGCGGGATGGTGGAACGGTTGGATGCGTCCACCGCTTCCACCCTGAACTCCAGTGGCCTGGCCAAGGCTTCCCCCATGGGGCTGGGGCTGTACCGGATCGAGCCGGTGGGCAAGGTGGGCTCGGTGCGCACCTCAACGGTCCAGCTGGACGTCCGGCCCAAGGACCGGCTGGGGCTCAGCCGGCTCCTGTTCCTGCTCAGCTACGCGGGGGAGCAAGGGTTCAGGCCCGAGCTGGTGGCGGCGGACGAAGACCGGGAGCTGTGGAGCGCGCTGGCGGAGTCGTTGGCCCAGTTGGCCGAGCGGGCCCTGGGCCGCGGCGTCCTGCAGGGCTACCTCACCGTGGACGAATCCCTGCGCACCGTCAAGGGACGGATCCGCATCTCGGACCAAATCTCCCGCCGCCCCGGGATGCTGGTTCCCCTGGAGGTCTCCTATGACGAGTTCACCGAGGACATCGCCGAAAACCGGCTCCTGCGCGCAGCCCTGGAACGGATGGGGCAGGTGCCGGGGGTCCGGCCCGAGGTTCTGGGGCGGCTGCGCCAGCTGAAGGGAAAGCTCGACGCCGTCACCCGCCTTCCAGCGGGCGCTCCAGTGCCGCCGTGGACGCCGACCAGGATGAACCTGCGTTACCACGCAGTGCTGCGCCTGGCGGAGCTGATCCTGCGCAATGCCTCCGCGGAAGCGGGTGCGGGGAAGCAACAGACGGCCTCGTTCGTGGTGGACATGGCGCAGGTTTTCGAGGACTTCGTGGGAACGGCACTGCGCAGTGCGATGGCTTCCTATCCGGGGGAGCTGCGGCTGCGGTACAACGCCCTCCTCAGCGAGGCCGTGCGCGATTCCGACCGGCTTTCCGTGCGCCCGGATGCCGTCCACATGCTCGGCGGACGCCCGGTGGTGGCCTACAACGCCAAATACCGTGCTGCGTCGGACGCCGGCGCGTCGCTGACCGCCGACCACTACCAGATGCTGGCGCACTGCACCGCCCTGGCCGTGCCCACCGCCTGGCTGGTCTACGCGGGAAAGGGCGAGATGAAACTCCGCCGCATCCTGAACACCGACATCGACATAGTGGAGTTTCCGCTGGACCTCAGCCAGCCGCCGTCGGCCATCCTGGCATCAATCCGGGAGCTTGCCTCCCAGTCCTGGGGCGAGGTGCTCAGGACAGCGGGAGATTGAAACTGCCGAAAGTCAGACCGGTACCCGGAAGGTAAACGTCGTCCCCTCGCCCAGCGTGCTGTCGACGTCGATGGTCCCGCCGTGCGCCTCCACGATCGCCTTGCTGATGGGCAGGCCCAGGCCCACGCCGGGAATGGCCGTGCGCCGGACGTTGCTGGTGCGGAAGAACTTGGCGAAGACCTCGGACGCGTCCTCCGGGCTCATGCCCATCCCGGTGTCCGTGACCCGGCAGGCCAGGTGCCCGTCTTCCTGTGCCAGCGATACCACTACCTCGCCGCCGTCCGGTGAGTACTTGATGGCGTTGGACACCAGGTTGTCCAGGACCTGGGAGATCCTGGCGCCGTCCACGCGGGCCTCCAGCCGTTCCGGGGTTTCCGCCCGCAGTTCGACGCCGGCTGCTGCTGCGCGGGGCATGGCCGAGGACACGCTGCTGCGCACCAGTTCGGCAACATCCGCGGCGTCCGGCGAGACGATCAGCTGGCCGTTCCGGCTGGCCAGCAGGTCTGACACCAGGGTCAGGAGCCGCTCGGAATTCCGGTGGATGATCTCCAGCATCCTGTGCTGGGGCTGGTCCGGTTCATCGGCCAGCAGCATCTCCACGTAGCCCAGGATGGACGTCAGCGGGGTGCGGAATTCGTGGGAGACGCTCGAGACGAAGTCGTCCTTGGCGGAGAGCGCGTTGACCAGGTCCGTGACGTCGCTGAAGGCGATCACGGAGCCGGTGAAGTTGCCGTCGGAGTCCCTCATGGCCCGTGCCGTGGTCACCACCGCCCTCTGGTCCTTACCGTCGCCCAGCCAGACCAGGTAATCGGTGAAGGTTTCCCCCAGGACGGCGCGGCGCACCGGTCGCTCCTGGACGGGGACCAGGGTTTTCCGGTCCGGCCCGTAGACCAGCAGCTGTGGTTCATTGGGGTCCGCAACGTTCCTTGGCCGGGCCAGTTCATGGTTGGCCCGCTGCTTCCGGTTCATCAGGATGTCATGGCCGTCGGCATCAACAGCAAGGACCCCCAGGTGCACGGTGTCCAGCACCGTGTTCAACAGGGATTCCTGGCGCTTGCTGGTGCGCAGGTTGGCCTGGAGCTGCTCGTCCTTTTCTTCGAGCTGCTCCTGCTGGCGCATCATGCTCAAGGTCAGGACGCTCACGGATACACCGATGCCCAGCATCATGACGGGCAGCAGCAGGGAACGGGCGAAGTCCTGCGGCATGTAGTTGCCCTTCAGGAGCAGCGGCACCCAGATGATGGCCAGCGGGCCAAGGAAGGAGAACCACAGGGCAGCGCGGGGGTAGTACCCGGACGCACAGAGCCAAATGACGGGGAACACGGCAAGGAGGGTGATGCCCGTCAGGCTTTCCTGGCCGCCTTCCCTGCCCGCTGCGATGGAGACGAAGTCCAGCAGCGGGATCACCAGGAAACTGGTGTAGGGCAGGCGTTCCCAGGGGATGGCGTAGCAGAGCGCCATGAGGGCCAGCTGCGAGACGAGGAACGTGACGAACAAGGGGCTGTTCATCGTGGCTGGGAAGAATGCCCACATGAGCACGGCCGTCAAGATGGTGGTCACGAACAGCGGCATCTGGCTCATGGCCACCCGGTCCGTCAGCCGGTATTCGTGGAAGGGCCGTTTGAAAAACTGCAGCCTTCCCGAGGACCAGGCCGTGCGGCTGCTCATGGCTCGGAGGACGCGGACGTCGTGGTGTGCGGGACCATACCAGCAGGATATCCGCAGCCAGCTATACTTCTGACGTTGGCACTGAGGGGGCTCTATGAGTGAGGCACGTGTGGGTCTGGTCATCGAGGATGACCACGACATTCGGGAACTGGTTCGCACTGTGCTGACCCAAGCTGGATTCGACGTGTCCGTCGCCAGCGGCGGCGCCGAGGGCGTCCTGATGGCCAAGAGCCTGAATCCCGATGTCATCACCCTTGACCTGGGCCTGCCGGACATCGACGGCTTTGAGGTCTCGCGGCAGATCCGCGAGTTCTCGGATGCCTACATCGTGATGCTGACGGCGCGCACCGAGGAACTGGATACCCTGATCGGGCTCGAGTCCGGGGCTGACGACTACCTCACTAAGCCGTTCCGGCCGCGGGAACTGCGTGCCCGGGTGGCGGCCATGATGCGCCGGCCGCGGTCCGTTCCGGACCCGCGCGAGGTTGCCGTTGACGCTTCCGCTGACAGCGCCGCCCACCCCGAGCGGGGGAACTTCAACCACAACGGGCTTGAACTCAGCTACGCCTCCCGCACCGTCATGGTGGACGGCAAGGAGATGAACCTGACCCGCACGGAGTTTGAACTCCTGTACGCGCTCCTGGAAGCCGGGCGGACGGTCAGGACGAAGTCCGACCTGGTACGCCGGCTCCGGGATGAGGATTACGACGTCGGCAGTTACATCAGCGAGGCCGACGAACGTTCCGTGGAGGTCCACATGGGAAACCTGCGCAAGAAGCTGGGTGACTCGCCGCAGCAGCCGCGGTGGCTGCAGACAGTTCGCGGGGTGGGCTACCGCTTGGCGCCCGGGCAGCACTGAGCCTGCAGCCGGTGGGTGGTTTGGCGGCTGCACTGGGTAACGGGCCGCAGATATGTGGCCGCCAACCTGGGTAACGCTACCGCCATGTCAGCGTGGCGGGCCTCCGCCCGGATTTCGTTCTCCAACTCGAGGGCCAGTCCTGCCAGGCGCTCCGCCCCCACCATTTGGCTCGAGGTCTTCAGGCTCAGGACCGCGTCGATGGATCCCTCAAGGTCTCCGGTGGTCAGGGCTAGCCGAAGCCGGTCCAGCCGCTGCGGCAGGTACGCGATGAAGTTTCCCACGAAGACCATCGTGTACCCCTCTTCCTCCTCGAGTTCTTCGCGCAACCGGTCCAGGACGGACTGGTCCACCAGCGGCCTCGGCGCATCGTCTGACGTGCTCATGACACTCCTTTCCGCCGGAATCGCGGTCCCTGGAATCAACGCGGTTGTGCGTGGCTGCTTGCTGTTTTTTCAGGTTAGGACCGTGTGCCTGAGGTGGCAGGAGACCGGGCAAGAATTGTGGTTTTCTTGATGGGAGTGCGGTGTTTGGCCGAGTAGTGGGGCCGAGGACCTCAGGTGTTCTTCGTCAGGCCGGCGTCCAGGAAATGGACCAGCTGGGCTTCGAGGGCTGAACGGTCCTTGAGTTCGCATTCCCAGACGGTCAGCACCTCCCAGCCGGCCGCTTCGAGCTCGCGGCGCTGGCCGGCGTCCCGCTCGCGGGTCCGGGTGCGTTTGGCAGCCCAAAAGTCAGCATTGGCTTTGGGGGCGTGCAGGCCCACCCTGCAGTCGTGGAAATGCCAGAAGCAACCGTTCACGAAGATCACCTTGTGGCGCCCCGCGAACACGAGGTCAGGATTGCCGGGAAGTTTTTTGCTGCCGGACCTTCCGTGCAGGCGGTAGCGGTAGCCTTTGGCGTGAAGGAGCCGGCGGACCAGCAGTTCGGGTTTGGTGTGCTTGCCGCGGATCCGGGACATGTTCCAGCTGCGTTGCTCTGGGGTGAGCTTGTCCGCGCTGGTTGCGTCGGTGCTGGAAGTGTCCGGCATTCCTCCAGTCTAGGAGCGCCTAGATCTCCCGTTCCGGTTGTTCGCCGAACACGAAGTGCCGGCCGCTGACCGACTTCGGCTGGATCTCCACATAGAAGTCCTTGAGCGTGGGTACCCACGTCTTCAGGCCAAGCTCTTCAATGGCTGCAAGCTCACTCGAGTTGCTGAGGACCCGCGCTGTTCCCCGGAGGACAACGGACCAGGCCTCCTGCGACAGGATGCCGTCGGTTTCGAACAACACCTGGTCGTTGATGGTCAGTTGTGCGAGCTTGTTCCCGGGCGCCGTGCGCAGGTAGAGCTTCCGGTTGGACGTCACATAGTTGACCGGGAAGATGTCCGGTTCCCCTGCAACGGAGACCACCAGCCGACCATGTTGGGTTGCAGCAAGGAGGCGCCATGACTGATCATCATCAAGTTCCAGGACGGGATTGCCGTCTGCGTGTTCAAACATCATGCGGCCATTCTTCACAGCCGGGCAGGAACGCACCAGAGGCCGGAGGCCCCTTTACGAAGCGTTCCTGCCTTTACCGGGCGTTCATGCCGTGCCGCGCGCAACTGGCCCACCACCCCATGGGCGAGACCTGGACTTTGAGCCGGCGCCCGCAGGACGCGCAATAGCGCGGCGGTTCCAGCTGCAGAAGGTCAGCGCACCTGGAGTGCTGGTACGACGGCGGTGCGTCGCCGCCGTCGTACTTTTCCTCCTTGGGCGCGTCCTTCTGCCGGGAGGACGGCTGAAGCGGAAGGCCGCAGAGTTCGCAGTAAGGGGTTTCGGCCGTGTGGGGCTGGCTTTGGGTGCTCATAGGGTTTTCTGGAGTTCCTTGATGGGCATGTTGAGGTCCACCAGGAGGTCGAGGTCGGCGGCGGCGGGGCGTCCCAAGGTAGTCAGGTAGTTGCCCACGATCACGGCGTTGATGCCGCCGAGCAGGCCACCGCGGGTGCCGAGGTCGCCGAGGGTGAGTTCCCTGCCGCCGGCATAGCGCAGGACGGTGCGGGGCATGGCCAGCCGGAAGGCCGCGATGGCGCGCAGCGCGTCTTTGCCGTCCATGATTTCCTGCTTTTCCAGCGGCGTACCGGGTCTCGGGTTGAGGAAGTTGAGGGGAACCTCGTGCGGCTCCAACGCTGCAAGCTGGGCGGCGAGCTCGGCGCGCTGCTCCAGCGTTTCCCCCATGCCGATCAGCGCGCCGCAGCACAGCTCCATTCCGGCGTCCTTGACCATGGCGCAGGTCTCCAGCCGTTCCTCATACGTGTGGGTGGTGACCACGTGGGGGAAGTAGCTGCGCGCGGTTTCGAGGTTGTGGTTGTAGCGGTGCACGCCCCATGAGGCCAACTGGTCCACTTGCTCCTGCGTGAGCATGCCCAGGGAACAGGCGATGTTGATGTCCACTTCCTGGCGGATGCGGTCGATGGCGAACTTGATTTGGTTCATCAGCTTGATGTCGGGCCCCCGGACTGCCGCCACAATGCAGAATTCGGTGGCGCCGGTTGCGGCGGTTTCCTTTGCGGCCCTGACGAGCTCGGGGATATCCAGCCAGACGCCGCGGACGGGGGAGTCGAACACCCCGGACTGGCTGCAGAAGTGGCAGTCTTCGGGGCAGCCGCCCGTCTTGATCGAGATGATGCCTTCAACCTCCACGTCCTCACCACAGTGTCGCAGGCGCACCTGGTGGGCCAGCTCCAAGGCGGCCGGGAGGGCGGCATCGGGGAGGCGGAGGACTTCCAGGAGCTGTTCCTCGGTGAGGCCGATGCCCATTTCGAGGACCTGTTGGCGGGCTGCTTCCAGGATTGGGTGGCCCTGGTGGTTTGGGGAGAAGTTCATAGCCGTCCTTTTGGCTTTGGGATATGTCTTCTTTGACGCTAGTTCCGCTGTGCCATCCCGATTTTGTGGGCTGCCCACAATGCGTGCGGGCACCTTTTGTTGACAATGTGAGTCAAGGCTTTACAGAGCTGAAACAAAACGGTGATCAGCCTGTCTTGTCGGGTGGATAGCGTCGGTCGCAACCTTCGAACCTCGAACGAAAGCGACGCACCAAAATGGCCAATGACTCGGAGACAACGCAACTACTGGAACCGTCCGCACCGCCGGGTGCCGCCGTCGTCGGACGTTCTCCGGCAATCCCCACGGCGGGCAACACCTCAGCTCTGAACGCCACCAAAGAGAGTCTGGAGGACTACACTCTGCGGTTCGCGCCGCGGTCGTACCGCAAATGGAGTGCAGGTGTGGTGGCCACCAGTGCGCTGGGCGGCATAGCCTACCTGGCGGACTTCTCCATCGGGGCGAACATTGGCATCTCCTACGGCACGGTCAACGCGATCCTGGGCATCCTGGTGGCCGCCGTGGTCATCTTCGCCACGGGCTTTCCCCTGGCGTACTACGCGGCCCGCTACAACATCGACCTGGACCTGATCACCCGCGGCTCCGGCTTTGGCTACTACGGGTCGGTGGTCACCAACGTCATTTTTGCCACGTTCACTTTCATCTTCTTCGCGCTGGAGGGCTCCATCATGGCGCAGGGGCTGGAACTGGGGCTGGGGATTCCGCAGTGGCTGGGGTACTTTGCGTCGACGGTCATCATCATGCCGCTGGTCATCTACGGCATGAACACGCTGGCGAAGCTGCAGGTATGGACCACTCCGTTGTGGCTGCTGCTGATGGTGGTGCCTGTCGGTTACCTGCTGATCTCGCACCCGGAGAGCATCGACAGCTTCTTCGCGTACACCGGTGCGACAGGCGACGGCGGCCCGAATCTGGCCTCCGTCATGCTCGCCGCCGGCGTGTGCCTGTCCCTGATGGCGCAGATCGCCGAGCAGATCGACTACCTGCGGTTCATGCCGCCGCGCACCGACGCCAACCGGGGCGCGTGGTGGCGGGCAGTGATCCTGGCCGGGCCGGGATGGGTGATTTTCGGGGCGATCAAGCAGATCGTCGGCCTGTTCATCGCCATCTATCTCATTGCCACGCTGGACCCTGCCGCCTCTTCCACGGCGAACGAGCCCGTCCACCAGTTCCTGGGGGTGTACCAGGAGATGATGCCCGCGTGGCTGGCGATGACGCTGGCGGTGGTTTTGGTGGTCATCTCACAGATCAAGATCAACGTCACCAACGCGTATTCCGGCTCCCTGGCGTGGACCAACTCCTTCACGCGCATCACCAAAACGTACCCCGGCCGCATGGTGTTCGTGGCCGTGAACCTGCTGATCGCTCTGGTCCTGATGGAAGCCAACATGTTCGACTTCCTCAACACCATCCTCGGTTTCTACGCCAACTGCGCCATGGCCTGGGTGGTCACCGTGGCGTCCGACATCGCCATCAACAAGTACCTGCTCAAGGTTTCCCCCAAGGTGCCGGAGTTCCGCCGCGGCATGCTGTACGCGGTGAACCCCGTTGGCTTCGTGTCCATGCTGGTGTCCGCAGGGGTTTCGATTGCCGTGTTCTTCGGGGCCTTCGGTGCCGCGATCCAGCCGTACTCACCGATCTCCGCGGTGGGGCTGGCGTTGGTGCTGCCGCCGGTCCTGGCCGTGCTGACCCGCGGTAAGTTCTACCTGCGGCGGATTGACGATGGAATCGACCTACCGATGTTCGATGGCGACGGGAACCCGAGCGACGCCAAGCTCCTCTGCCACGTGACCGGCCTGGAGTTCGAACGGCCGGACATGGTGCGCTCCGCGCAGGACGCGGCCGACGGCGGCCCGCAGTATGTTTCGTCGCTCGCCTTGTCCACGGACAAGACGGGGGAGTTGGTGCTGCCCGCCCAAAAGTAGGGTTTTTCTTCTGAAGGAAGCCGGTGCAATTCCTGCACCGGCTTCCTTCATGAATTTTTGCTTTCCGGGCTGGTGGTAGAACGTTTGGCGGTGCCTGTGGATAAGCCTGACCACCGGATTGTGACGTGGGCTACCCTTAAGGCACTGTTCGGAGCAAGCCGTCTTGAAAGTACTGGGGGAATAGCGGCCCATGACATCACAGAGCTTTTTTACTTCCCGCTTTTCAGGGTCCAGTGTTGCGCGGTCCCGTGTTGGGCGGTCAAGTGCGGCGGCGGCGCTTGTTATTGGTTGTGCGCTCGCTTTGTCCGGCTGCAACTCCGGCGGCTCGCCGGGGCCGGGCAGTACTTCGTCCCAGGTGGCTGCCGAGACACCTACTGCCAGCGCCACGGCTACTCCCACACCCACGCCAACAGCCGTCTATAAGCCAGCCGACGCGACCGGTCCCGCCCAGAACGTCCCGGTCCCCGTGCTTCCCGAGGTGGCCAAGACGGAGACGAAGGAAGGGCTTGAGGCGTTCACACGGTACTGGTTCGAGCTCCTGAACTATGCGTACCAAACAGGCGACATAGCGCCTGTTCAAGCTGTAACTTCACCAGCCTGTGAGTTCTGTTCGAACATTACTAGTTCCCTGACAACGAACTACCGGGGGGACCGGTGGCTTGCTGGAGGCAGAATTACAATTCCAGCCGCAAGCACCTCTTTCGAGCGCTCAGCAGACGCCAACTACCAAGTGATCCTCCAGGTTCTGCAAGACACGATCACCTATTATGAGAGAGGCGGATCAGAATTTAGGGCGGCCACGAAGTCGTCAAATACCGGCAATGTAATTCTGGTTGGATTTGAGAACTCGGCATGGCGTGTCAACGGCCTGCACCCGCTTCGCTAATGAGTACTTCAAATGTGGGCCGGGGCGTTGTACAAACTGTTTTGGTTTTTGTCATCATGCTCACCGCGCTTCAACCGGCGATCGCAGATAGCGGTACTGATTCCGGTTTCATCGACAACGGGGTGGGCGTTGATACTTGGGTCGTTGACAAAAACACGGGTAAGGGGACCTTGGAAACGCCAAGCTCAGGAGTTGACGACCCCAACGAGTACAAATATGAACTTCAATGCCATCTCGGCGGGGGCGACTTTGATACGCCCTGCCTTGCCCGCCAGCTCGACTGCAAGGACCGGGAGGACGGCGCCAAAGGCATTCCGGTCATGTGGCTGTCACGGCCGCGAGGCGTACCGGGTGCGGTGTGGGCGCATCACTCCGGCCCTACCTGCCTCTATGATCCGAAGCCCGAGGACCTCCTGCCCCGGATCGCCGCGGATATCCAGCGGCAGTTCCAGAACCTGCCGGTGAACGCCGGGGTGGTCGTGGCCCAGCCCAGCCCCAACACGTTGCGCGGCGCCGAGACGAACTTTTACGCGGAAGCGGTTGAGCAGCAGTTCGACATCACCATGTTTGGCCAGAAGGTTCACGTTGTGGCGACGCCGGTGCAGTACACGTGGAACTACGGTGACGGCACAGTGTTCGGCCCGCAGCCTTCCATGGGCGGCCCGTTGCCGCAGGATCGGTGGGGCGAGAAGACCCGGACCAGCCACGCGTACGCCTCAACAGGGGATTTCCAGGTTGTCCTGACCACCTCGTTCCAGGGCACCTACTCGGTTAATTCCGGGCCGCCGCTGCCGATCCCCGGTCAAGGCCAGTTCAACGCCCCACCCCAAGGGATCAGTGTGTGGCGCTCGCTCACCCGCAACTACGCCGACGACTGCAACACCAATCCACAGGGCCAGGGATGCCCGGGTGTTGGAGGATAGCCCAGGAACAGAAGGGAGCATGTGATCCCGATCCCACCGGTCAAAGACCGGAATAGTTGCACGGGCCCCAAAGTTGGCAAAGACAGTACGTCTTCAGCCTTCGAAAGGAACTGCGCATGCTGTTTTCTCCACTCACCCTCGGCGAACTTGAACTTCCCAACCGACTGGTGATGGCACCCCTGACCCGCCTCCGCGCGGGTGAGAAAGGTATCCCCGGCCCGCTCCTGGCTGAGCACTACCGCCAGCGCGCCTCCCTGGGCCTCATCGTCAGCGAGGGCACGTACCCCGCCCCTGCCGGCCAGGCGTACCCGGGCCAGCCCGGCATCGTCACCGAGGAACAGGTTGCCGGATGGAAGAAAGTTACCGACGCCGTCCATGCCGAGGGCGGGCGCATGTTCGCTCAGATCATGCACGGCGGCCGGGTGTCCCACTCCGACATCACCGGCGGCCTGCCCATCGTCGCTCCCAGCGCCGTGGCCATTGGCGGCGTGGTCCGGACACCGGCCGGCAAGAAGCCGTATCCAGTTCCGCACGCACTGACCACCGACGAACTCCCCATGGTGATCCAGGAGTTCGTCAACGCTTCCCTGAACGCCATTGAGGCAGGGTTCGACGGCGTGGAGCTGCACTCGGCCAACGGTTACCTCCTGCACGAATTCCTGGCGCCGAACTCCAACGTCCGGACGGACAGCTACGGCGGATCGCCCGAGAACCGCGCCCGCTTTGTCATCGAAACCATCAATGCCGTGGTGGCAGCCCTGGGTGCCAACCGCGTGGGCGTGCGGATCTCCCCTGAGCACAATGTGCAGGGCATCGCGGAGACGGACGCGGCGGACGTCCGCGCCACCTACGAGGTCCTCGTGGACAGCATCGCACCGCTCAACCTGGCATACCTGAGCATCCTGCACCACGAGCCGGCGGGCGACCTTGTCCAGGACCTCCGTGCGCGCTTCGGCGGGACCTTCCTGGTCAACACCGGCTTCGGCGTCATCACCACACGGGAAGAAGCCGTGAACCTGGTGGCGGAAGGCCACGCTGACGCCGTTGTAGTGGGCCGGCCCGCGATCGCCAACCCGGACCTTGCACGGCGCTGGAAGGAAAGCCTCCCCCTCAACGAGCCGGATGCCTCCACGTTCTATGCGGATGGCGCCACTGGTTACACGGACTACCCGCTGTACCAAAGCTAAGCGCGGTCCCACCAGCCAACCTGCTGAATAAGACGACGACGGCGGCACCCATCACGGGTGCCGCCGTCGTCAGCTGTCAGGGGTGCTGGTCCCGGGCAGCGGCGCCGAAGGCCATCCGACGACCTCCGGCTCAAGACTTGTGTGGCCCGCCGGACTCCACTGGAAGCCGGCGGTGATCAGATGCTACTCCAACGAATGGACTCTTACCAGAGCCAGTTTTGCCACCTGGGAAGTTGGCTACAGAACAGCTTCGCGGCCAGTGCCTTCCTTCATCAGCAGGCGCCCGTCCTCAATCGATACCAGCACGCTTTTGGGTTTCCCACTGACCTTGGTAATGGCCTTCAGCCCCCGGTTGGTAACCTCGACTCCCACCTGTGCGCCCTTTGCCGGTAACTCCACGGACACCTCGGATGCGATGCCGAGCAACGGGTTGGTGGAAACCCCCAGGTCCCGGCGCACCTCCTTGCCGTTGACCGTCACGGTGATGTTGGCCTCGTCGAACCCCTCCTGAAAAACCACAAGCAGTTCCCGCATGATCGCCTCTTCCTCGAGCGTCGGCGCCAGTAACGGCATGTCCACTACAGCACTTTGCAGGGCCCAGCGGAATACCCTTTCTTTCCCCGCTGCACCCTCGTCAGCACACCGTTCGGTGGAGCCCGGCTGGCCGGTAGGGCAAGATGTTCTGGTGACTCAACTGCCTGCTCCCTCCGCCGTTCCCACCTCCTCCCGCGCATCGGAGGAGGACGCAATCTTCGACCAGATCGCTGCCGAGTTGGGCGTCAAGGCCTGGCAGGTGAAGGCGGCGGTTGGATTGCTCGACGGCGGGGCGACGGTCCCCTTCGTCGCCCGGTACCGCAAGGAAGCCACCGGCACGCTGGACGACACCCAGCTTCGCGACCTCGACGAACGGCTGCGCTACCTCCGCGAACTGGCAGACCGTCGTCGTGCAGTCCTCGAAGCGATTGAGGGGCAGGGCCAGCTGACGCCTGAACTGCGCAAGGCAATCCTGGCAGCGGACACCAAGTCGCGGCTCGAAGACATCTACCTGCCGTTCAAGTCCAAGCGCCGGACCAAAGCCCAGATCGCCCGGGAAGCAGGTTTGGAGCCGCTCGCGGACACCCTGCTGAAACGGCCGGACCTGGATCCCGAACACGAGGCCGGGAAGTACCTCAACAGTGAGCACGCCATCGGTGACCCCGCCGCCGCGCTCGCAGGTGCACGCGCCATCATGGTGGAGCGGGTGGCCCAGGACCCTGACCTCGCCGCGACCCTGCGGGACAGGATGTGGACCCAGGGCAGGATGGTCTCCCGCGTCAAAAAGGGCAAGGAAGCCGAAGGCCAGAAATTCGCGGATTACTTCGAGTTCGCTCAGGCACCAGACCGGATGCCCTCGCACCGGACACTCGCGCTGTTCCGCGGCGAGAAGGACGGCGTCCTTGAACTTGACCTCGCCGAAGCCGACCCGTCGGACGACGCCGCCCTCACCGCCGCCCGCGCCCGCTACGAGTCCGCAGTGGCCAGGTTCCTCGGGGTCGCCGACCGTGGCCGTCCCGCCGACGCCTGGTTGATGCAGACAGCCCAGGTGGCCTGGCGCTCACGCGTGCTGGCCCGGCTCACCTCCGACCTCCGCGCCAGGTTGTTCGCAGCAGCTGAGGACGAAGCCGTCAGGGTGTTCGCCGCTAACCTCCGCGACGTCCTGCTGGCCGCCCCTGCCGGCAACCGTGCCACCCTGGGCCTGGACCCCGGCCTGCGGACCGGGGTAAAAGTCGCGGTGGTGGACGGCACCGGCAAGGTAGTGGCCACTGACACGGTCTACCCGCACGCCCCGGCGCGGAAATGGGACGAAGCCCTGGCCACCCTGGTGCGCTTGGCGCGGCAGCACGCCGTCGAACTTGTGGCTATCGGCAACGGGACGGCGTCGCGCGAGACAGACAAACTGGCTGCCGAACTGATCAAGCTGCTCCCGGAGGTGGACCGGAAACCCCAGAAAATCGTGGTGTCCGAGGCCGGTGCGTCCGTCTACTCCGCCTCCGCGCTCGCCGCCGCTGAACTGCCGGGAATGGACGTTTCGCTGCGCGGCGCCGTGTCCATTGCCCGGCGCCTGCAGGACCCGCTCGCCGAACTCGTCAAGATCGATCCCAAGTCCATCGGCGTGGGGCAGTACCAGCATGACGTGACAGCGTCCAAACTGGACCGCAGCCTGGACGGGGTGGTGGAGGACTGCGTCAATGCCGTGGGTGTTGACGTCAACACCGCCTCGCCCGCACTGCTGAGCCGCGTGGCCGGCGTCGGCCCCCTTCTGAGCGAAAACATCGTGGCCTACCGGAACGAGCACGGACCCTTCAGGAAGAGGACCGACCTCAAGAAAGTGCCGCGGTTGGGCGCCAAGGCGTTCGAACAGTGCGCAGGATTCCTGAGGATTACCGGGGGAGCGGAGCCCCTGGACGCATCAAGCGTGCACCCCGAGTCTTATGCGGTGGCGAGGAAGATCCTCGTGGCCGCCGGTTCGGCACCTGCCTCCTCCCTGGATCCGCAGAAATTCGTGGACGGCTCGGCCGGCCTTCCCACCGTCAAGGACATCCTCGCTGAGCTGGATAAACCGGGACGCGACCCACGTCCCGCCTTCACTACCGCCACGTTCTCGGAAGGCGTTGAGAAGATCTCGGACCTGGTGCCGGGCATGGTTCTCGAAGGAACGGTAACCAACGTGGCCGCGTTCGGCGCATTTGTGGACGTTGGAGTCCACCAGGACGGCCTGGTCCACGTGTCTGCCCTGTCCAACCGCTTTGTGTCCGACCCGCGCGAGGTGGTGAAGTCCGGCCAGGTGGTCCGGGTCAAGGTACTGGAGGCTGATCCGGAGCGGAAGCGGATTTCCCTGACGTTAAGGCTCGACGACGAACCAGCCGGCGGCGGTGCAGGTTCCGGGCGGCGGGACGCAGACGGCCGAAAGGCTGGGCGCGTTGGACGCCCCGACCGCCAACAAGCGGGGCAGCAGGGATCGACCACTGGTGGTGGCCGGCCGGGTCCCAAACCCCAGCCCGCCAATACGGCCATGGCCGAGGCACTCCGCAAGGCCGGCCTGGGCAAGTAGTCCGCGGGCCTTTTGACGGTGGCGGCTTTTCTGCAAGGGTGGGGTATGACCTACTTCCTGGAGTACACCGTTCCTGTTGCCCCCGGTGATGCCGAGTTCGCGTTCCCCAACGATGAGATCAACGCAGGCACCACGGTCCCGCTGACCCAGACGGAGGCCGACGTGGTGCACACGACGGTTCTTCCGGCGCGTACCGGGATTATCGGCGCAACGGTACCCGAGGCGAAGCTGGAGGCCGAGCAGCTGATTACGCACAGCCGGGCATCGGAGGGGGCCTTGTACTTCGATCCCTCCGACTCCCTCCAGGCTGGTGTGGGTACGTTGGTGAGCAGGTTCAGCGAAGGCCAGGGCTGGCAGGATGTCCAGGAGACTGGTCGCTAGCCGGCAGTCCCCAGGATGCGCGGCCTGCCGAATCTTGTCCGGACTCCAGGGGAGTAGAGGACCGACTCTGGCGGGCCGCTGACGCTGATGCCGGCAGCTCTCACCAATCCATCGCTGAGATGGTGGACCTCGGCGCCGAAGAGGGGCCATTCGTGGTGGGTGTTCGGAACGTAGATGGTTCTGCCCCGGAAGCGTCCGTGCATGCCATACCTGGCGGTCAGGAAGATGGACAACGGGTCGGCAGCCGCGGTCTGCAGCCTGGGAATGACCACGAACTTGCTGCGGGCGGCGGTGGCGCCAAACCGGTGGACCGAGTAGCCGACCGGAAGTTCCCCGCGCTGCCGGCTGTGGTCCGGCTGCTGCCATCCTGACGCCCGCTGTCGCTGCCCGGAAAGGGTTGCACCTGCAAAATACGCGACCACACGTAAGGGATTCCGGCAGCCCGGGTGGCCAGCACGACCGGCAGCCGGTTTGCGTCCAGGGTCAGGAACACCACCCCGCGGGTCCCATCCGGCTCACGGGAGTAAAGCCGGACATTGACCT
Source organism: Arthrobacter sp. SAFR-044 (assembly GCF_051965175.1). GTDB lineage: Bacteria > Actinomycetota > Actinomycetes > Actinomycetales > Micrococcaceae > Arthrobacter. The sequence goes on along the minus strand of NZ_JBQCMK010000011.1, from coordinate 1,229 downwards.
CGTTGAAGCTTCCGAGGTAGGGAATGCCGGGACCGTGGCCGAGCCCGGCCTGCACCATGCGGAATCCGATGAGACCTACCCACGAACTCCCGTCGAAGACATCCGGTTGGAGCCCGTACGGCATGAACGTGGCCGCTAATGCTTCAGGGATCCGCCAGTGGAGGAACACTGCGTCAAGCCACCGCTGGTCGGAAAATACCGGCGTTGGCAATTCCGGCGGGCGCGGCCACAGGAAAGCCGCAGTCAGGTTCTTGGTCAACGTTCTTCCGCTCCTTTCTGGCCTGGCGCGACGGAGACCCGGATCATTGGGCCAGGCAGCGCTTAGCTCAGCGGGCGTGTGTCTTCGGGTAGCTGGCCACCGGCGAGAAGCTTGGCGGCTGTGTCAGCCAGGGCTGTCAGGGCTACCCGCTGCGTCCAAGGGCCGTACGAGATGCGTGCAACACCCAGTTCCTGCAGCTTGGCCGGCGGCAGGGAGCCGGGGACGCTAATGACCGAGATTTTGTTCCAGCCGATGCCCTCTACCAGTGCGGTGACCGTGGGCTCGTCCAGGAGCCCAGGGACAAAAACTGAGGTGGCGCCGACGTCCAGGAACGCCTTGCCGCGTTCGATCGCATCTGCAAGTACATCCTGAGGCTTACGGTCCTTCCCCTTGAGGAATGCGTCGGTCCGGGCGTTCAGGACGAAGCCGACTCCTTCTGCAGCGCCGGCATGAACAACGGCTGCCATCTGGTTGACGGCATCTGTCAGCGGGCGCATCTGGTCCTCTATGTTTGCGCCGACGATTCCGACTCCGATGGCCTTGCGGATGGTCTCGCCCGGATTGCCGTAACCGGATTCAAGATCGGCGCTGACAGGAAGGTGGGTGGCTGCGGCGATGCGCCCCACAAAGCCGATCATCTCGTCGACGGGAATGTTCTCGCCGTCCTGGTAACCCAGTGTTGCGGCGATGGAGTGGCTTGCCGTTGCCAGGGCAGTGGTTCCAGGAACGTCCGTTATGACTTTGGCCGTGATGGCATCCCACACGTTGACCACCTGGAGGATCTCAGGGGCCTCGTGGAGGCGGAGAAGTTCGGTGGCTTTTGCACTGCTGGTATCGGTCATGGGTGAAGCCTAACGGAGACTCTTTGGACACTCTTCATTGTCGTTGGTGGGGTGGTGGGGGTGGTTTGAAGTAGTGGTTTTGTTGGGGTGTTTGGGTGGGGTCGATGTGGGGTGGGGGGATGAATGTG
>NZ_JBQCMK010000010.1:0-172118 GCF_051965175.1 Arthrobacter sp. SAFR-044 | reverse complement strand
ACAGCGGCCTGCTGGTGCTCGCGGATGTCAACGCCACCAGCCGGTACTGGCACTACTACAGTCCCAGCAGCGGCGGCGGCAGTGGAAGCGGTGACACCACCGCTCCGACTGTGGCGGCTACCTCGCCGACTGCCGGTGCCACCGGTGTAGCGGTCACGGCCAATGTAACAGGGACCTTCTCGGAAGCGATGACTGCATCAACCGTCACGTCGACCACTTTCACCCTGGCGGCGGGCGCGACTGCCGTCCCGGCCACCGTGACGTACGACAGCACCAACAAAGTGGCGACGCTGAACCCGAACGCTGACCTGGCGGCGGGGACGACGTACACGGCGACCATCAAAGGTGGCACCAGTGGGGTGAAGGACACGGCCGGCAACCCTCTGGCCTCGGACAGGACGTGGACCTTCACCACCGCGGCCGCGGCGGGCGGGGGCGGCACACCGCAGACCGTCACCCTGACGGCAACAGCTGACACCTATGCGTCCAGCGGGTCGGCTGGATCGAACTTCGGCACAAGCACCCTGCTGGGGGTGGACAACAGCCCCGTGGAGGTGACCTACCTCAAGTTCGACCTCTCACAGTATTCGGGCAGGACGCTGCAGAGTGCCACCTTGCAGCTGCGCAGTGCCGGGAGTGGTTCCACGGGTACCCAAAACGTCAAGGTGGTTGCAGATGACAACTGGACCGAGGCGGGGATCACGTATAACAGCCGTCCGGCGCTCGGAACCATTATTGGCAAGCTTGGCCCTACAACAACCAACACCAGCTACAACATTCCGCTGACCGTGAGCGGACTGTCCGGAGAGCTGGGCCAACAGCTCTCGCTCGGCCTGGACTCGAGCAGCAGTGATGGCCTGGACCTCAACTCCAGGGAAGCGGGCGGCACCGCGGCACCCAAGTTGATCCTGACCCTGGGTCAGTAAACCGGCCGGCAGCCAGGAACAGATCGGGACCCCGTCCAGCAGGACGGGGTCCCGATCTGTTCAACCGACCACCAGCTGTACGCCCCGCCCATCAGTGACCGCGGGGCTGGGACGTCCGGGCAGTTGCTGGCCCGCATGTCTGGTTCCTGCTAGTCGTCCAGCAGCGCGATGAATTCCCGTGCCTGCTTCAGCGAGATATCCGAGTGGCGCGTCAAAGCGTTGGCAGCGGCCTCGGTATCGCCACTCCGGGCCAGCGTGCGGATCCTGCCGTAGATCTCATCATTGAGCATGTTGCTGCTGACCTCGCGGGTTACGTCGCCTTTGCTCGCGATCGCCCGGTAGCGGTACGGGAACCGCTGCGGCTCGTCGTCGTCCTCCTCAACCACCTGCGCCTGCTCCTGGCTCCGGTAGGGCTGGGGATGGGCGGCCAGGGCGCCGACGGCGTCACGCGAGGCACGCAGGCCCTCGCCGGTGACCTCGTAGTAGAGCTTGATGGCGGCCATCGCCTGGCCCTGCGCGATCAGGGCATAGATCCTCCGGTGCTGGTCCTCCGACAGCCTGTTCGCAGCTGCCTGGGCGAGCTCCTGTGGTGCGGCGGGCTGTGCGGACGGGGCCGTGCCGTGCGATGCCCTGCGGTTGCGGGCGGCGCGGTATGCCACCATAACCAGCGCAACCACCGCGAGCAGGATAAGGACCGGGACCACAAGGGATTCCATCTTCATGAGCCGTTCTCTGTACTTCCTGGCCGTCGCCAGGTGCGATTGCCGTGCTGGTCGCCCGCGCGGATATATTCCTGCTGCTGGTTGTGTTGCTGGGCGTTTTGGCTGGGGTGGGTAGCCGCCGCCAGGCGGGCACGGGCTGCGGTGGCCGCCTGGACCTGGGCTGCGTAGTGCCTGGCAGAGCGCTCGGCGAGTTCCCGCTGGTATTTTTCGGCTTCTGAGGTTCCCGCATCACGCGGCCGCAGTGCGGTAGCAACGCCCCACATGAGCGCTACCAAAACTATCGCCGGCAACAGCACCAGCAGGAGATCGCCCATATGTAGAGCTTAATCCACATCGGGTTTATCCACAGCAATATTCACTACCCCGCATACAGGCGCGGACGGGCCGCCCTTGGACTTCCGGCACGGAATATGAGATGCGCCACGAGCTCGCACACTACCCGTTCCGGAAGGTCCTTCAGCCTTCCTCCCCCTAGCGGTCCCGTTCCGTACCTGTGGATGAAATTCCCGCGAAGAAATATTTACTCCACATGGCAGCCAAGGAGTTTTCGCAGGTCAGGCGCGAATCACCAGCCAAAGAAAATTAGTATCCACAGACTTCCCCACAGGCTGTGCACAAGCTATGCCCCATAGTGCACAGGTTATCCACAGCTCCTGCGGGATGCTGGCTTTGCGGCTGGCGTCCCGGCGGCTAGCGTAGCGGGGTACCTGTTCTCCGCAGCCGAAGCAGGTCCCACTGTTTCGGTTTCCGGGCCCCTTCGCACCGCTGCCCGCCTCTGTCTGTGGAAAAGCTGTGGATATTGGGGATAACTCCGGAACGGAGCCGGTTTCCGGACCGCGGCACGTGAATGTCAGGGCCTGCGGGTAGACCTTGATGGGTGGCGGATCCGGTTGTCGGAGGCCGCGAACAGGATGGATCACCGGGCGGCACACCCGGTACAAATGGAGGACGGCAGCTTTGTCAATCGCGCATCTGGACCCTGTCGAGGCAACCCGTGGATCGGACGCGAGCCGGAAGCCGCCCCAGGATATAGCGGCTGAACAGTCCGTCCTGGGCGGAATGATGCTGTCCAAGGACGCCATCGCGGACGTTGTCGAGATCCTCCGCGGCCAGGATTTCTACCGGCCTGCGCACGAGACCATTTATGAGGCCATTATTGACCTCTATGGGCGCGGGGAGCCCGCGGACGCGGTTACGGTGTCCGACGAGTTGACCAAGCGCGCCGAGATCAACAGGATCGGCGGCCCGGCCTACCTGCACGAACTGATCCAGACCGTGCCCACTGCCGCCAACGCCGGCTACTACGCCGAGATCGTGGCCGAGCGGGCAGTGCTTCGCCGCCTGGTGAACGCCGGCACCAAGATCGTCCAGCTGGGTTACGGCTCCGACGGCGAGGTGGAGGACCTGGTCAACCAGGCCCAGGCGGAGGTTTACGCCGTTGCCGAACGCCGCACCGCCGAGGACTACGTGGTGCTGAAGGACGTCATGGAGTCCACGGTGGACGAAATTGAGGCGTCCGGCCACCGCGGTGAAGGCATGACCGGTGTCCCCACAGGCTTCTACGAACTCGATGAACTGACCCACGGGCTCCACCCCGGCCAGATGATCGTCATCGCTGCGCGCCCCGCCGTGGGTAAGTCAACCTTTGCCCTTGACTTCGCCCGGTCCGCGGCCATCAAGAACAACCTCTCCACGGTGATGTTCTCCCTGGAAATGGGCCGGAACGAGATCGCCATGCGCCTTCTGTCCGCCGAAGCCACCATTGGGCTCCAGGACCTCCGCAAGGGAACCATCAAGGACGAGCAGTGGTCCAAGATTGCCACCACGATGGGCCGTATGAATGATGCCCCGCTGTTTATCGACGACAGCCCCAACATGTCCCTTATGGAAATCCGGGCCAAGTGCCGGCGCCTGAAGCAGCAGCATGACCTCAAGCTGGTCATCCTCGACTACCTGCAGCTCATGAGCTCGGGCAAGAAGGTGGAGTCCCGCCAGCAGGAGGTTTCCGAGTTCTCCCGTGCGCTGAAGCTCCTCGCCAAGGAACTGCAGGTCCCCGTCATCGCCCTGTCCCAGCTGAACCGTGGATCTGAACAGCGCCAGGACAAGCGGCCCATGGTGTCGGACCTCCGTGAGTCCGGTTCCATCGAGCAGGATGCAGACATGGTCATCCTGCTCCACCGTGAAGACGTTTATGACAAGGAATCACCCCGCGCCGGGGAGGCGGACATCCTGGTGGCCAAGCACCGTAACGGCCCCACCAAGGACATCGTGGTGGCGTTCCAGGGCCACTACTCCCGCTTTGCCAACATGGCCGGCGACGCCGGTGGCGGAGGCTTCTAGGCGCCCTCGCCTCCTGACTGGGACGCGGCGCTGCCGGCAGGTCCTGCTGCGGCCAGCAGATGGTTCGGCAGGCGGTTCCCGGGGGCCGTGCCCCGGATTTCAAGGAGTTCGCGGGCGTGGGCGTGGAGCCGCTTGTCTTCCTCGCTGACCGGCACCCAGGCCGGAACGGGCACGGAGGTGCCTTCGTCGTCGCGCGCCACCATCACCGTGAGGCAGTAGGTGGTGAGGTTCAGTTCCCGGCCCTTGGGGTCGCCGGAACGGACGTGGACGGCGATGTGCATGCCCTTGGTCCCGGTGTACACCAGACGGGCCTCGACCTCCACCACATGGCCAATGAGCAGGGGCCGGTAGAAGCGCACGCCGCCGGAGAAGACGGCCACAGTGTCCCTGCCGCAGTAGCGGGAGGCGCACACGTACGCGGCTTCGTCGATCCATTTCATGACGATGCCGCCGTGGACCTTGCCGCCCCAGTTCACGTCGGTAGGGGCGGCCATGAACCGCAGTGTCACGCGTTCGGCCGTACCCGCGTCGGTATATTCCTGCCGGTTCATGGCTTCCACGATCTGCTCCCTGACCTTGATCCTGGCCAGTGCGTGGTCCCGTTGCTCAATCTCCGCAGGGGTTGTGGGTTCGAACTGCTCCACCGGGATGGGCTTGCCGTCCGCGCCCACCGCCACGAAGATCACCATGCACTGGCTGCGCATGGTGGCTGGCCCGCCCTTCGGATCGCCGGAGGAGACCACGGTGTGGATGTGCATGGAGGACCGGCCGGTGTAAACGATGGTGGCCTCAACTTCCACCATGTCTCCGCTGTTGACGGGGTCAGCGAAGTGGATGTTCCCCACGTACGCGGTCACGCAGTAGGACTTGGCCCAGCCCACCGCTGCGGCGTAAGCGGCCTTGTCCACCCACTCGAGCACCGTGCCGGCATCGACTGAACCACTGTGTCCCACGTCGGTGGGGGCGGCTAGGAAGCGGAGGGTTACCGAGTTGGGCCGGCGGGTCTCAGTCATGCTGCGATCCTACTGGCGGCCCCGGTTACCGGCCGGTTGGTGCCGCAACAAAGCGAAGCGCCGCTTAAAGTCCGACGGCGGCAGGTCACCTTGGGTGAGCTGCCGCCGTCGGGCTGGGGCATGGGGGGTTACGCGAGGACCGCGAGCCGGGACTCAGGACGGCGGCCGAAGAGGGCACGGTCCAGGGAGAGCCGCCCCGCTCCGGTGAGGGCCAGGGCGAAGGAAGCCGCGGCCAGCAGGAGCACGAGTTCGTACCCCCCGTTTGCCGCGAAAACGCCGGCCTGGACGTGCACCAGGAACAGGGCGCCCAGCATGTCCAGGACAAGCAGGGCGGCCACCACGCGGGTGAGGATCCCCAGGATCAGGGCAATGCCGCCTGCCAGTTCGAGGACGGCGATGGCGGGGGCCACGACGTCGGCCGCCGGAACGCCCATCTTGGCGAAGGAGGCCTGGGTGCCGGCGATGGTCCATTCATTGAACTTCTGCCAGCCGTGGGCTGCGAAGAGGAAGCCGAGGATGATGCGAAGGGCGGCAAGGGCGGTGGTGGTCAGTGCTGACTTGTTCATGGATCCACTGTCCCCGAGCAATAGTTGAACTGTCAACTAATATGCTGAAAGTGTGGGCTTTGTCATGCCCGGGCCTCGTCGGCTGGCAGCCGCGGTTAGGCTGGCAACGTGCCCCAACAACCTGCGCTTGCCCCCGCGGCCGGGACCCGCGGCCCAGCCCGCGAAATCCTCCGCCTCGCCGTCCCTGCCTTCGGGGCGCTGGTGGCTGAACCCCTCTTCCTGCTGGCTGACTCTGCCATCGTGGGGCATCTTGGCGTCGCCCAGCTTGCCGGGGTGGGACTGGCGTCCGCTGTGCTGCAGACCGCCGTCGGGCTGATGGTCTTCCTGGCGTACTCCACGACGCCTGCCGTGGCCCGTGCCATCGGCGACGGCCAGTTGGGCAAGGCCCTCGCCGCAGGGCGCGACGGCGTGTGGCTGGCAACGCTGCTTGGTGTGCTCCTTGCGATGGCCGGCTTCGCCGCTGCAGAGCCGCTCATTGACCTGCTGGGCGCGGAAGGCAGCGTGCGCACCTTTGCCGTCGAATATTTCCGCTGGTCCATGCCGGGCCTGGTGGCGATGCTCCTGATCTTCGCCGGCACCGGCGTGCTTCGCGGACTGCAGGACACCCGGACCCCGCTGGTGGTGGCAACGGCCGGATTCGGCGTCAACATTTTGTTGAACCTGTGGCTTGTCTACGGCCTGGGCTTGTCTGTGGCCGGATCGGCGATCGGCACCAGCCTGGCCCAGTGGGCCATGGCTGCCGTCTACGTCGTGATGGTGCGCCGGAACGCGGTGCGGCACGCCGTCAGTCTTCTGCCCAGCTGGCGGGGCATTCTTGGCATGACCCGTGTTGGATCCTGGCTCATGCTGCGTACACTCAGCCTGCGGGCAGCCATCCTGGCCACGGTGCTGGTGGTGACGGCCCAGGGTGAGGTCAACCTCGCCGCCCACCAGCTGGCCATGACCATCTTTTCCTTCCTGGCTTTCGCCTTGGATGCCCTGGCTATCGCCGCGCAGGCGCTGATCGGGAAGGAGTTGGGTGCTTCGAATGCCGGCAGGGCCCGACTTCTCACCGGCACCATGACCAAGTGGGGCGCAGGGTTCGGCGTGGTCACGGGCCTGCTGCTGGCCGCAGTTGCCCCCTGGGTGGGGGCCGTGTTCACTCCGGATCCGCAAGTGCAGTCAGTGCTCACCGTTGCGCTCTGGGTCCTGGCTGCCGGACAGCCCATCGCCGGATATGTCTTTGTCCTGGACGGTGTATTGATAGGTGCCGGGGACGCACGGTACCTCGCTCTCGCCGGGCTGGTGAACCTCGCCGTCTACGTGCCGCTGCTGGCCGGGGTGGCGCTCTCCGGTGCCACCGGCGCCGCAGGGCTGGCCTGGCTCTGGGCCGCCTTCGGCGTGGGATACATGGCCGCCCGCGCCCTGACCCTTGGCCTTCGTGCCCGGTCTGACCGCTGGATAGTGCTGGGGTCCGCCTGAGGCGGCATTCCAGGCCGGCACGGTGGCCGGGTTCGACCTTCCGGCAGCCGGCACTAAACTGGACCGGTGACGCAACCATCCACTCCCGCGGGCGCAGCCCCGGGAACTGCCCCCCGCAACGACCTCTGGAAGCCGGTCCTGCTGCGCGCGGCTGCCGCGCTGGCATTCGGCGCGATGACGGTGTTTTGGACTTCGCCTTCCGTGGAGGTCATGGGCTGGGCCGGCGGCCTCTACCTCCTGGCGGCCGGTGTGGTGTCCCTCCGGACTGTCCCCGCAGCGGGTTTCGCGCAGAATTCCACGCCCGGAAAGCTGCTTTCCGCCGGCGGCGCCGTCCTGGCCGGTGCCGGTTTTGCGGTGATCCTGCTGCACAGTGACCTGTTGTTCGGGGTGATCGCGGCCCTGGGGCTGGGCGTTGCCGGTGTCCTCGAACTCGCCTGCGGCCTGCAGAACAGGGGCCGCCACGTCCTGGCCCGCGACTGGATGGCGTCCGGAGTCATCGGCATCGGAACGGCCGTGCTGCTGCCGTTCTTCATCAACCTCGGAGCCCACGCCCTGCTCGGCGTAGCCGGGGGAGGAGCCATCATTTCGGGCGTCCTGTGGGTCCTGTCCGGCCTGACGCTGCGGCACGATGCCCGCCCCGGCGCAGGAAAGCCGTAAACTAGGAGGAGCGCCCTTCTACTTTCTGTAGAAAATCCGGCGCGAAACCGCAATTCGTAAACCAGGCCGGCCGCGCGCCGCCTGCAGGGAGGAACCACTGTGGCTGACCAGCATCAAGGAAAACCGCGCAAGCTGCGGACCTCGGTGAAGGGGCCGCTGATGTTTTCGGCATTCTGGGCCGTCGTCGCCTTCGTGGCAGTGTTGATCTTCGCCTCCGGGGGGAGCGCCCGGGCGCCCCGCTTCGACCTCGCCTTCACGGCCGCCGGCATCGCCTTCATCGTGACCCTGGTGATCGCCGCCATGCTGTCGATGAGCTACAAGGAGAACGCCGAACACCTCGGCAAGGGGTCGGGCGTGAACCTGAGCTCCGCGCCCAAAGCATCTCCCCACGGAGGGTCCGGCCACGGCTTCGGTGCTCCCGGCCGCGAGAACCCGCCGGCATCCGGCAACGGCAGTGACGGCACGCCCCAGCGCTAGCGGCAAACCAGCGTTAAGGGCCAAGCGCAGGAAGACCCTGCTAATTCGCGGCCGCCTGCCTGGCACGGTAGGCCGCAACATGCGCCCGGTTGGCACAGTTTCCCGTGTCGCAATACCGCTTTGACCGGTTCCGGCTCAGGTCCAGCACCGCCGCATCGCAGTCTTCCGACTCGCACATGCGCAGCCGCTCCATCTCCTTGCTGCGGATCACGTCAGCAAGGGCCATTGCCGCCTCGGTGCTCATCCGGTCCGACAGGGGAGCTTCCGGCGCCGTTGCATGCAGATGCCAGTCCCAGCCGTCGTGCTTCATCAGCTGAGGCAGCGCATTCGCGTCCCGCAGCAGCCGGTTAACCGTTTCAACGGCGGCATCCTCATCCGCGGTCCAAACCGCTGCCAGTTCACGTCGCAACTGCAGCACGCTTTCCAATTCCGCGGCATCGCGGCTCCGGCCGCCGGAGAACCCTTCAGCGGCCAGGAAGGCGTCCAGATCTGCCACGGAAGCCAGTCCTTCCCTGCCATTCGCGGAAGTGTTGATGAGGTTCACCACCGTACGCAGCGCCACTTCAGTGTCAGGGGCGAAAACCATGTTGACTCCTTACAGCACCCAAGCGTAGTGTCATGAGCATTACCCCACTTTACTCCTGACAGGAGGCGACGGTGCCTGCCGCCAACAACATCACCCCCACCCCGGAACTGCGCACCGGGCGCCCTGGCTTCCTGGCGTCCGGGCTCGGAACCGCACTGTTCTCTTCCGCGGTTTTTGGCCTGTCCGGGTCCTTCGCCAAGTCATTGCTTGAGGCCGGCTGGTCGCCGGGAGCTGCCGTCACCGCCCGCCTGACTGGTGCGGCGCTGATCCTTGCACTGCCCGCTGCCTTTGCGCTCAAGGGCCGCTGGCACAAATTGCGGGACAACTGGCTCACGATCGTGTTGTTCGGGCTCATTGGTGTGGCGGCCTGCCAGTTGTTCTACTTCAACGCGGTGGCCCGGTTGTCCGTGGGAGTGGCCCTCCTGCTGGAGTACCTGGCCCCGGTGATCATCGTCCTGTGGCTCTGGGCCGCGAGCCGGCGGCGTCCCAGGCTGCTGACGGCCGGCGGGACACTGCTGTCCCTCGCCGGGCTGGTGCTGGTCCTTGACCTTACCGGCGCCGTGAAGGTGGACCTCATCGGGGTCCTTTGGGGAATGGCGGCCGCCGTCTGCCTGGCCATTTATTTCTTCATCACCGCCAGGGAAAATGACACCCTGCCCCCCATTGTCCTTGCGTCAGGGGGACTCATGACTGGCGCTGCCGTGATGTGGCTTGCTGCCGCAACGGGCCTGCTGCCCATGACATTCAGTGCCGCGGACACCACGCTTGGCCCCTGGACCACACCCTGGTGGGTGTCCCTTGCGGGACTGGTGGTGCTGGCCACCGTGCTGGCGTACGTCTCGGGCATCATGGCCGCGCGGGCCCTCGGTTCCAAAGTGGCATCCTTCGTGTCGCTGACGGAGGTCCTGTTCGCAGTGCTGTGGGCATGGCTGCTGCTCGGCGAACTGCCCGGCGCCATCCAGCTCCTGGGCGGTGTGCTGATCGTCGGCGGGGTCATCCTGGTCCGGGTGGACGAGCTGCGTGCCGCCGCATCCCCCGGCGAAAAAGGTGCAGGTGTCACGGCGTCACCCTTGGAACACGCGAACGACGTCGAGCCCGTCCCTTAGCCACGCCCGTCACCTGCGCTTCGCCCGTGCCTTAGCCGTACCCGCCCGGGAAGCCGGCCACCGGCAAGGCGGGCCGCCGCCTTGCCGGTGGCCCTGCACCCCCAGGCGCCGCCGTCGGACGCCAACAAAAAAGGGCAGGGACACCGGTTGGTGTCCCTGCCCCGCCCGCTGCGGTAAGCCTAGTGGGAGGCCTGGCTCTGCTCTTCGGCGTTGCGCTTGGCCTGCGCGCCCGCTTCCTTCAGTGCCTCGGCAACCTTGGTGAGCATCGCCGTGTGGGTGCCGGACCATTCGTTGCGGAACTTGGTGGCGTCCGGGCCTTCCCAGTTGGTGCTGCTCAGGACCTTGGTGAGAGTGGATTTCTGCGTCTCGATCTCGGACGCCCCTGCCTGAAGCTTGCTGCCGAGCTGGCGAAGCTGCTCAACGTCTGCACCCCAAATAGCCATCAGTTTCTCCTTGTTGAAATCGTGGATCCGAACCAGATCGGCATCCCCAGCGGCCCCCCGGCTCATCCGGAAGATCCATTGCCTAAAACCTATCCCGGACCCCAAAAAAGTGTCGATGGGCAGCCCTGCCCATGCCGGGCTCCCCATGGACGCCGGGCGGAGGCCATGAAAAAGGGGTCGATCCCAGGCGTTGGAAGAGCCTAGCATGGCGGTATGTGCCGGAATATCCGAACCCTCCACAACTTCGAGCCGCACGCCACGTCCGAGGAAGTGCACGCAGCCGCCCTGCAGTATGTCCGCAAGATCAGCGGCAGCACCAAGCCGTCAAAGGCCAACCAGGAGGCCTTTGACGACGCCGTCCATGAGATCGCCCACATCACACAGCACCTGCTGGATGCGCTGGTAACGCAGGCGCCGCCCAAGGACCGGGACGCGGAAGCGGCCAAGGCCAAGGCGCGCGCCGCAGTGCGTTACGGCGCGGCCTGAGCCTCGGCCGACGCACTGCTGCTATTTCCCGAAGCTGCGCAGGCGCAGCGAGTTGGCCACCACCAGGACGGAACTGGCGGCCATGGCAGCGCCGGCGATCATCGGATTGAGCAGCCCCAGGGCGGCCACCGGGATGCCCACCGCGTTGTAGAAGAACGCCCAGAACAGGTTGGTCTTGATGGTGCCCAGGGTCTTCCGGGACAGCTCGATGGCCTGTGCCACCTGGGCGAGGTCGTTGCCCATTACCGTCAGGTCAGCGGCTTCGATGGCCACATCCGTGCCGGACCCCATCGCAATTCCCAGATCGGCCTGCGCCAGCGCCGCGGCGTCGTTGACGCCATCCCCGGCCATGGCCACCGTGGCGCCCCCCGCCTGGAGCTTCCGGACTGCCTCGACCTTCCCTTCCGGCAGGACGCCGGCGTAGACGTCGTCCGGGGCGATGCCGACGGCGGCAGCCACCCGGGCGGCGACGGCGGCGTTGTCCCCGGTCAGCAGGATGGGCCGCAGGCCCAGTGCCTTCAACCGGTCGACGGCGGCTGCGGACCCTTCCTTGACGGTGTCCCGGAGGCTGATGATTCCGGCGGCTTTCCCATCCATGGCAACGCAGATGGCCGTCGCTCCACCCTCCTCAGCGGACGACAGCAGGGCCCGCTGGCCGGCATCCAGGACAATCCCGTTCTGCTCCAGCCAGCCGCTCCGCCCTGCCATCACGGCCCGGCCCCCGACGGTTCCCGAGACTCCGCCGCCCGGGGCGGAACTGAAATCCTGCACGGATGGCAACGGGCCGGCGTCGTCCGTTGCGCCCATCGACGGCGCCCCGGCAACTGCTGCCGCCGCGATGGCGCGGGCCACCGGGTGCTCGGAGGCGGCCTCGACGGCTCCGGCCAGCCGGAGGACGTCCTGGTCCTGGAACCCGGGGAACGCTGCCGTCGCATCCACGGCCAGCACGCCCGTGGTGACGGTGCCCGTCTTGTCCAGCAGGATGGTGTCAACGGTGCGGGTGTCTTCAAGGACCTGGGGGCCCTTGATCAGGATGCCCAGCTGGGCTCCCCGGCCCGTGCCCGTCAGCAGGCCCACCGGGGTGGCCAGGCCGAGTGCGCAGGGGCAGGCAATGACCAGCACGGCGACGGCGGCCGTGAACGCCTGCCGCAGGTGGTCCCCGTCAGCGGCCGGGCCGGCGAGGAGGAGCCAGAGCACGAACGTCAGGACGGCAAGCGCCAGGACCACCGGCACGAAGACCGCGCTGATCCGGTCTGCGAGCCGCGCGATGGGTGCCTTGCCGGTCTGGGCCTGCGACACCAGCCGCGCCATCTGGGCGAGAGTGGTTTCGGAACCAACCCGGGTGGCCCTGACCAGGAGGCGGCCGGAGGTGTTGATGGTGGCGCCGGTGACGCGGCTGTCCGGTCCCACCTCCACGGGGACCGATTCACCGGTCACCAGGGAGGCGTCAACGGCCGAGGCCCCGTCCACCACTACGCCATCGGTGGCGATCTTCTCTCCCGGCCGGACCACCAGGACGTCGCCCACCTGGAGCTTGTCGGCGGAAATTTTCTCCTCGTTGCCGTTGCGCAGGACAGTGGCATCCTTGGCACCCAGGTTCAGCAGGGCCTTGAGGGCATCACCGGCCTTCTGCTTGGCATTGGCCTCCAGGTACCGGCCCAGGAGCAGGAAAGTGGTGACGACGGATGCCACCTCGAAGTACAGGCCGCCGGACATGCCCTCCATGCCCGGGTGCTCGGTCATCCGCGGGTCCGCCAGCAGCTGCCAGGCCGAGAACAGGTACGCTGACGCCACCCCGAGCGACACCAGGGTGTCCATGGTGGAGGCGAGATGCCTGGCGTTGATGGCCGCGGCACGGTGGAAGGGCCATGCAGCCCACGTGACCACCGGCAGCGCCAGCACTGCCGCCACCCACCCCCAGTTGGGGAACTGGAACGCCGGGACCATGCTGACCAGGAATACCGGGGCCGTCAGGGCTGCGGCGAGGATGAGGCGCGGGCGGAGCAGCGATGCGGGGACCGCAGCGGCTTCAGTGGCAGGCCCGGCTTCCGGACCCTTAGGGTGTTGGGCGCGGACCGTTGCCTTATAGCCGGCCGCTTCCACCGTTGCTGTGAGCTGTTCGTCGGTGACGCCCTCCGGGACCGTGACGTATGCGGACTCCAGTGGCAGGTTGACCGTTGCGGCCACACCGTCGAGCTTGCCGAGCTTCTTTTCCACCCGGTTGACGCAGGATGCGCACGTCATCCCTTCGATGTCGAGTTCGACGATGCGGGTGCCCGGCGGGCGGAGCAGTTCCTGGTGGCTCATGGTCGGCTTTCCGGTAGTGGAAGGGTTTCTAGGCTTCGTTGGCTACCACCAGGTAGCCGGCCTCGGCTACGGCTTCGCCGATTTCCGCAGGGGAGAGTTCCTTGCCCGAGGTGATGGTCACGGTGGAAACGCCGCCGGCGTTCAGGTCCACGTTCACTGCTTCGACGCCTTCAAGGGCTTCGAGTTCTTCGCTGACTGCCGACACACAGTGTCCGCAGGTCATGCCGGAGACGCTGATGGTTGTGGTGGTGGGGGAGGTGGTGCTCATGGCTTGCTCCTTCAGTGGGGCCGGCGGTGGCCGGGGTGGGATGGGGTGGTGTCAGCGAAGCAGCCGGCCGATCGCGTCGGCAGCTTCCTTGACCTTGGCATCAATGGCTTCTGCGCGTGCGTCGGGGTCCGGTTCGGAGGCTGCCCCCACCACGCAGTGGCCGATGTGTTCCTCGACCAGGCCGAGGCTGACAGCATGCAGGGCCTTGGTGACGGCGGCAACCTGGGTGAGGATGTCGATGCAGTACTTGTCCTCATCCACCATCCGGGCGATGCCGCGCACCTGGCCCTCGATGCGCTTCAGGCGGCGCAGGTACGCATCCTTGTTTCCCGTGTAGCCATGTTGCGGGGCGGTGCCATCCTCGGTGGCCGGCCGCTCGGCCGCGGAAACGGCTTCTTCCATAGCGTTCATGCAGTCAACTTATACCCGGGTGGGGTATCTTGGCAAGTACCCCTAGGGGGTATCATTGGCGCGGTGGGGTCCGACTCACCCAGGTTTCCTTCAGGGCACAAAAAAGCTCCGGAGTGCGTTATTGGGGGATACGCACTCCGGAGCAGCTTTTGGGCAATTCCGGCTTCCATCTCTCTGGATCGGCCTTGCTGAAATTAGCTTACTGGCAGGTACGGCACTGCGCCAGCACCGAGAATAACTACTTTCGCTTTACTTTAGCCGGGCCCCGCAGGGAGGCATCCGCGTCCCTGCCCGCTGCTCATGGCCGGTCCTCGTGGGCGGCCATCCGATAGGGAACCACCAGCACCGGCCGGCTTTGATGGTGGCTGAGCCAGGCCCCCACGGATCCACCCAGGGCCTCCGAGAGCCGGTGGGACAATCCCCGTTCCGAGGTGCCCACAATGATGATGGTGGCGTCCACTTCGGCTGCCAGCTGCCCAAGGGCACGGGCCGGATCCCCGGTGAGGGTACGGAAAGACCACTCGGGGCGACCGCCGCCCGCCGGCAGCTTGTCCACCGTGGCCTGGACCTGTGCCTTCAACTCCGCGGCCAGTGCAGGCATGTCATCATCAGCGTCGGGGTGCCGCGAAAGGCGGTGGGCGGAGCGGGCGGGGTCCCACTCCACAAGGTAGCTGGCTTCATCTACGTACGCGCAGACCAGGGGTGCGGCCAGCCGGGCAGCCAGGGCGGCCGCGGCCTCGATCACCTCCGGGTGCTGTTTGGGCATGAGTCCCACCAGCAGCGGGGCCCCGTCGAAGTGTTCCCACATCATGCTGCCCATTGTCCGCCCGCCCACGGCGGGGTGAACAGGTACGTTAGGCCCGGGCAGCCCCTTGACTGCCGGACCGGGTCGCTAGGGAACTGCGGGGAACGCGGTCACCACCACGTTCTTGCCCCACGGATCCTCCGTGTAGCAACTGATGAGGACCAGGCGGTTGGGCACCATGTCCCAGACCGGACTGTCCTTGAGGCTTGACTTCAGATAGGTGGTGACGCTGTCCACCCGGTAGCTGATGGTTCCGGCCGGAGTCTCAACATCAAGCCGGTCACCAACGGCCGCCGCGGAACTGAGATGGTTGAAGGGAGCGTCCGCGCCTTCCCAGCTGTGGCCGATGACGTAGGTGGTGTTGCCAGAGCCTTTCCCTGGCGTGCCGAAGGCCGTCAGCCAGTATCCGTCCTTGGTGGCAGGGGGCTCGATGGTGCGGCTGGATTGGGCTTCGCCGTCCAGGTCCAGGGGCTGGATAGCGACGTCGAAGGCGGCGGCCGGATAACGGATGTGCAGTGGAGGGGCAGCCGGTGGAAGGTCAGGTGCCTCCACTGCCGGCCGGGCCGGGCTTTGTGCAGCGGCTGCCGCAGCGTGCGGCACACCGGTCTCCGCCATGGGGGCCGCGCCGGCGGACCCAGCAGTGCCGGGAGCCGAAGCGGAGCTGACGGGGACAGCCAGCAGCGGTGAGGGATGGAACAGGGGAGCGCCAATGGTGAAGGACAGGAAAGTGAGGACACCACACCAAAGGATGGCGAGGTCGCCCCGGTTCCACCGCCGCCAGCCCGGGCGTCCCGTGACGCGTCGCCTGGGCGCCGCGTGCCGGCGTCGATCCTGTGGCATGGCATGTCCTCCCGGGCCGGGCTGGATTGGAAGGAAGGCGTCCTGCCGGGCACTGGCAGGACGCCTTCCTTGTCTGGAGCCACTGGAAGTGGCGGGTTATGGGCTAGCCGTCGGTGTGCAGCAAACGTGGCCGACGGCGGACGGCCACCGCTGCTCCTGCGGCCGCCAGCGCTCCCAGGCCTGCGAGCCAGCCGGGCCCGCCGTCGGCGGCACCCACTGCCGTCTGGGCGTTGTACCCCTGGTTCGTTCCCACGCTGACGGGAGTTGCGGCGGGAGCTGCTTGGGGGGCTGCCTTGGGAGCAGCGGCAGCCTGTTTGGCGGGTGCGGCCTGGCCCGAGACAGCGGCCGGTGCCACCGCCGGCGGTTCCACCGCAGTGGTTTCCGGTTGGACAGCGGGCGGTTCCTGAACAGGCTGGTCGACGACGACGGGCGTTTCCTCGGCCGGCGGAGTCACCACAGGAGGTTCCTCGGCGGGAGGTTCGACGACGACCGGCGGCTGCTCGGCAGGCGGTGTCGCCGGAGTTGTGGCAGGAGGATCCACCACAACGGGCGGGTCAATCACTTCGCCGGGCGGCAGTGTCGCACCGCACTCGTTGACGTAACGAAGCTTTCCCTCGTTGGTCCAGTTCTTTCCCTCCGGCAGTTTGGTGGTTGGAGGAATGATGTCATCAGGGTGCTGGTCGTGGCCGCCGGTCCCGTTGGCGTTGAATGACATCTGGGTGAGGGTCTTTCCGTCCCAGTGGCAGGCCACCACCTGGTCAGGGGCGGCTATGGCAGGCGCTGTGAGGCTGATCAGGCCGAGCCCAACCACCCCCAGTGTGGCTAAGGTGCGTTTCATGATTTCTCCCCATATATGTGTGAAACGGACCATGGCGAGGACTGGCCAGCAGTAGCGCCCTATGCCCCAGCAACACGGTCAGCTTGCTTTGAGATTTCAGGCTAGGGGGACCGCTTGACGCAGTCGCCAGTAGGGGATACTCGTCTTTCCCGGGCACCTGCCGGCCAAGTTACCTGCCGGTACCCTAAAGCCGGCCTTGGCCACCTGCTTCCGCGCCAGGACCTTGTCCGCCGCTTGGGCCGCGCCTAACGTTTTAAGTGCAGCAAGGAGGGAAAATCGTGGAAATCTTCATGTGGTGGCTGGACCTGGACCTGGCCAGCAAGGAGTGGTTGCGGCAAAACCTCCATGCGGAGGAACTGCCGCTCCCGGTGCTTCAGGGGATCGCGGAGGCGGGCGGTCCGCATCCGGGCAATCCGGCCGCCGTGCTGACCGCCGCTGACTGGGACTTCATCGAGACCCAGTCGGAATTCGTGGACTGATCCCTCCCGGTCTGCGATTGGGGAAACGCAGGGGGCGGAAACCGTTGCGCCTTGGCCCCTGACGGTGGTTGCATGGTCCGCATGGCAACGGCGGCAGAATCCTTCATCCTGGCAATCGGCACCAAGAAAGGGCTGTGGCTCGCCACCAGCCGCGACCGGCGGGAATGGTCCTTCACCGGCCCGCATTTCCTCATGGCTGAAATCCCCAGCATCGGGATCGATACCCGGGAGGGCCGCACGCGGATCCTGGTGGGGGTCCGCAGCCCGCACTGGGGGCCAACGGTTGCACACTCCGATGACCTGGGCGCCACCTGGTCCGAGCCCGAGCATGGCGCCATCACGTTTCCCGAGGACACCGGCGCCGCCCTCGACCGCGTATGGCAGATCTACCCGGACGCAGAGTCCCGTCCCGGAGTTGTGTGGGCGGGGGCCGAGCCCATCTCCGTCTGGAAATCCACCGACGGCGGCGAGCACTTCGAGTTGAACCGGGGCCTGTGGGACCACCCGCACCGCAGTGAATGGGGAGCGGGCTATGGCGGTGCGGCGGCCCATTCCATCGTCGTGGACCCGGTGGGCGAAACCGTGCACGTCGCCATGAGTACCGGCGGGGTTTACCGCTCGCTCGACGGCGGCACCTCCTGGGAAGCGCGCAACAAGGGCATCTCGGCCTACTTCATGCCGGACCCCAACCCGGAGTTCGGCCAGTGCGTGCACAAGATCGCCGCCGATGCCGCCGTGTCAGGACGCCTCTACGCCCAGAACCACCACGGGGTCTACCGGACGGACGACAACGCCGACAGCTGGAGCTCGATCGCCGACGGCCTGCCCGCGGACTTCGGCTTCGTGATGCTGACGCATCCGCGCCGGGACGGCACCGCCTGGGTGGTTCCGCTGAAGGCCGACGGCGAACGCATCCCTCCCGACGGAAAGCTCGCCGTCCACCGCACGGACGACGCCGGGACCACCTGGACCCGGCTCAGCGCCGGTCTCCCCGAGCACGAGTACAACAGCGTGCTGAGGGACGCCGCATCGGTGGACACCGCCGAACCCGCCGGCGTCTACTTCGGCACGCGGGGCGGCACCGTCTATGCCAGTGCGGACGAAGGGGACACCTTCAGGGAAGTGGCGTCGCACCTGCCGGACGTCCTCTGCGTCCGGGCAGCAGTGGTGGCCGGTGCCTGAGATCTCGTTGCTGCTTCCCAGTGTCCTGCAGCCCCTGGCCGGCGGCCAGTCGGTACTGTCCACCCCAGCCGACGGGCCGGTAACGGTAAGGCGCCTGCTCGACGCGGTGGCATCGGACTATGCCGTGCTGGGCCGGCGGCTCCGTGACGAAACCGGGGCGCTGCGCAGATTCGTCAACATTTACGTCGACGGCGACGAGGTGCGGCGGCTGCAAGGCCTGGAGACCGAGGTCCAACCCGGCCAGGAGGTGCTGGTCATCCAGTCCGTTGCGGGAGGCTGAGCTGCCCATGGAGCCCTGATCGCAAACCAATCCAAAGCATCACGGACGCCACCGTCGAGTGGCTGCATTCGCCGGTACATCATTGGCAGGACCAAAATTAGGGACGGGTTGCGGACAGTCCTTCCTGACTACGCCCGCCACCCCCTCCCCGCACCGGCTATGCCACCCGCCAGACGCTGCACTCGTCCGTATTGACTGCCTTGCGCACGCCGCTGATGCGGTCCAGGATCCAGACCACGCCGATTCCGGGCGCTGTTTCCTGGACGCTGCCGCGGCGGATCACCACGTCGTCATAGGAGGGCCCCACCGACAGGCGGGCTTCGATTTCATCGCCGCGGTGGAGCTGGTCCAGGGCACGGACTCTTGTTACATGCGTGGTCGCTTTCTTCAACATCGCGGGGCCCTCCTGGCTGGAGCTGATGCCGGCTCTTGCCTGCACTACCAAGTCTGGCCCGGCAATGTTGCGTACTGGTTTCCCCGCGGTTAGGGCGCGGTTAGTTCTTCGCGCCGCCCCGGTTTCAGGCTGTTGCCCCGCTCCGGTAGGCCGCAAGGAAGGCGGAAATCCTCCGGACGGCTTCCTCGATGTCCAGCACCGAGGGAAGGATGACAAAACGGAAGTGGTCCGGCGCCGGCCAGTTGAAGGCCGAGCCGTGGGAGACCAGGATCTTTTGGTCCCGGAGCAGGTCCAGGACGAATTTCTCGTCGCTCTCGATCGGGTACAGCTCCGGGTCCAGCCGCGGAAACAGGTACATTGCGCCCGACGCCGGGACGCACGTGACGCCGGGAATGGCCGTCAGCAGTTTGTGGGCAAGGTCCCGCTGCTCACGCAGCCGGCCACCCGGCTTCACCAGCGCATCGATGCTTTGGTAGCCGCCCAGGCATGTCTGGATGGCGTGCTGGGCGGGAACATTGGCGCACAGGCGCAGCGAGGCCAGCAGTTCCAGGCCTTCACGGTAAGCGGCGGTGGCGGCCAGTGGACCGGTGATGGCCACCCATCCGGCCCGGTAACCGGGCATCCGGTAGGCCTTGGACAAGCCGCTGAAGGTCAGGCAGCAAACGTCCTCGGCCACGGCCGCGGTGTGGATGTGCGTCGCACCGTCGTAAAGCACTTTCTCGTAGATCTCGTCGGAGAACAGGACCAGGTTGTGCTTCCGGGCAAGGCCGGCGAACTGTTCCAGGATGTGCCGGGGGTAGACAGCCCCTGTGGGGTTGTTCGGATTGATGATCACAATGCCCTTGGTGCGGGTGGTGATCTTCGCTTCCACATCGGCCATGTCCGGCCACCAGTTCTCTGCCTCGTCGCAGACGTAATGCACGGGCTTGCCGCCGGTCAGGGTCACGGCGGCAGTCCACAGGGGGTAGTCAGGTGCCGGGACCAGGATTTCGTCGCCGTTTTCCATGAAGGCCTGCAGGCACATGGAGATCAGTTCGCTGACGCCGTTGCCGACCACGATGTCCTCGACCCCGATGTTCATCAGGCCGCGGGTCTGGTAGTACTGCGAGATGGCCGTCCGGGCCGTGAAAATGCCTTTTGAATCGCTGTAGCCCTGGGCGCCGCGAAGGTGGTGGATCATGTCCACCACCACGGACTCCGGTGCCTCCAGCCCGAAAGGTGCCGTGTCCCCCAGGTTCATCTTGAGGATCCGGTGCCCTTCGGCCTCCATGTTTTTGGCGGCCTCAAGGATCGGCCCGCGGAGTTCGTAGCGGACGTTCCGGAGTTTGCTGGAGTGTTGCATGGCGCGCATGGTTGATCTTTTCACAAAGCACGACGGCGGCGGAGGCTACGGGGCCAGCCGGTCGCCTTTCCGGTGCACGCGGAACCAGCGGTAGCCGTAGCGTCCCAGCTCCACCTGGAAGCCGCCATCGGGATCCAGGGCGGCGTTGCCGCCGTCGAACAGGTCCAGCAGCATGGCACCCCGGAATGCCTGCGGCCCGTCCCCCGGCCCCACCTTCCCGCTGACCTTCACCGGGTCCTCGCCGAAGTTGTGCAGCAGCACCAGCGTGCCGCCGTCGGAACTGCAGGTGTGGGCGAACACCGCAGGCTCGGGCTGGTCGATGACCCCAAAGACGCCCCAGCCCAACTCGGGCGCCTCCCGGTAGCGCGCGATCAGCGTGGCCATGAAGGTGAACAGCGATGCCGGGTCGCGCTTGCCCGCCGCCGCGTTGACGTTCTCCGGCCCGTACTGGCCCCGCACCAGCGGGGCCACCAGGTCCGACGCCTTGGCGCTGGAGAAGCCGCCGTTCTTTTCGCTGTTCCACTGCATCGGCGTGCGGACCGCGGCCCGGCTCTTCTGCCGGAGGTCCTCGCCCATGCCGATCTCCTCGCCGTAGAACAACACGGGCGTGCCGGGCAGGGAGAACATCAGCGAATACACCATCCGGAGGCGCTCCGGGTCCCCGCCCAGCATCGGCGGCAGCCGCCGTCGCAGGCCCCGGCCGTAGATCTGCATGTTCTTCTCCGGCCCGAACGCGGCGAACACCTCCTGGCGCTCGCCGTCGCTGAGCTTGTCCAGGGTGAGCTCGTCGTGGTTCCGGACGAACATGGCCCATTGGTTGTCCGGATGGATGGCCGGCCGGCTCTTGAGCGTCTCCGCCAGCGGCCGGGCGTCCTGGCGGGCCAGCGACAAGTAGATGTGCTGCATGGACATGAAATCGAATTGCATGTTCAGCTCATTGCCCTCCGGCCCGCCGAAGTACTCGAGCTGCTCCTTGTACGGCAGGTTCACTTCGCCCAGCAGCACGGCACTGCCGTTGCGCCGGCTTACGAAACTGCGCAGCGCCGCCAGGTAGGCGTGCGGATCGATGTTCGCCGCCTCGTCCTTTGGCTGCCCGCGCGTCTCCAGGAAGAACGGCACGGCATCCAGCCGGAAACCGTCCAGCCCCAGCTCCAGCCACAGCCCCATCGCCTTGGCAATCTGGTCCCGGACCTGCGGGTTCATCACGTTCAGGTCGGGCTGGTGCTTGGCGAACATGTGCAGGTACCACTCGCCAGTGGCCTCGTCCAGGGTCCACAGCGAGTTTTCCTCCCCGGGAAACACCACTTCGGAGGACGTGTCCGGGGGCGTGTCCTGCCGCCAGACGTAGAAGTCCCGGAACGGGTTGTCGGTGGACTTCCGCGCCTCCACGAACCAGGGGTGCTGGTCCGAGGTGTGGTTCACCACGAAGTCCGCGATCAACCGCATGCCGCGGTCCTGTGCGGCACGGATGAACTCCACCAGGTCGCCAAGGGTCCCCAGCCGGGAGTCGACCGCGAAGAAATCCGTCACGTCGTAGCCGTCGTCGCGGTCCGGGGACGGGTAGAACGGCATCAGCCAGATGCACGTCACGCCAAGCGCGGCGAGGTAGTCCACCCGCTGGGTCAGGCCGGCAAAGTCACCGGTGCCGTCGCCGTCGTCGTCAAAGAATGTCTCCACGTCCAGGCAGTAGATGACGGCGTTCTTCCACCACAGGTCCGACGTCTCCGCGATCCTCATGCCGGAGCGTCCGACGCCGGTATGGCACTTGCACGGACCAGTTGCGGTTCAGCGGGGGCTCCGGCAGCCGTGGTTCCAAGGGTGCGCAGCTGCGGCAGGACGTCCGCGCCGAACGCATCGATGAAGGACGCCTGCTCCTGGCCCACGAAGTGCAGGTACAGCTCGTCGAAGCCCAGCTCCGCATACCCGCCCAGCCACTCCACGTGCTGCTCCAGGCTGGCGGAAACGTTGACCGTGCTGCGGACCTGCTCCTCGTGCACATGCTCGCCCACGCTGTCGAAATGTCCTGCCGTGGGCAGGTCCCAAGGGATGGGCGGCGCGAACGTGTTGGTCCGCCACTGGTCCAATGCGATATCAAGGGCCTCATCCTCTGTGCCGGCCCAGGACAAATGCACCTGCAGCACGGCCTTCCCCCTGCCCCCGCTGTCACGGTAGGCGGCCAGCATATCGCGCAGCTTCGGTGCGGGCTGGTTGACGGTGACCAGGCCGTCCGCCCAGGCCGCTGCCCGGCGCGCCGTGTCCACGCTGATGGCCGGTGCGATCAACGGCGGCGGGGTTTCAGGGACATCCCAGATCCGCGCCTGCTCCACCGTCACCAGGCCCCGGTGGGTGACCTCCTCGCCGCGGTGCAACCGGCGGATCACGTCCACGCACTCCTCAAGCCGGCGCTGCCGGATGTCTTTCGGTGGCCAGGGATCACCCGTGACATGCTCATTCATGTTTTCCCCGCTGCCCGGCGCGAACCAGAACCTGCCCGGAAACATGCCGGCCAGCGTTGCTGACGCGTGCGCGATGATCGCCGGGTGGTACCGCTGGCCGGGCGCGGTCACCACTCCGAACCGCAGGCCGGTGGTGGCCAGCGCTGCTCCGAGCCAGGACCAGGCGAAGCCGGAGTGCCCCTGCCGCGCGGACCACGGCTCGATGTGGTCCGAGCACATCGCCGCATCGAAACCGGCGCGTTCGGCGTGCTGGACGTCCTTCAGCAGTTGGCCGGGGCTGATCTGTTCGTGCGATGCGTGAAAACCGACAGTGACCATCGATAACCTCTACCGTCCCGCACCCTGCCCTGTCGAGGGTCCGCCGGAAAACCGGTGCGGGCAGGGGCTGCTTGTCAGATAAGTTAGAGACTTGTGGTACTGCATTCCGGCTCGCGGCGGAACGCGTGGGACGGGAAGGGGAGTACCTCGATGGGCGGTGTGCTGATCGGCCTGGCGGTGATTGGCGTCGTCATTGCCGTTGGTTATGTCGCCGCGCGCTGCGGCCTGGGCGATGAACCCACCATCTCGGCGTTGACCCGTACCGCCTTCTTCATCACCAACCCGGTGCTGCTCTTCACGGTGGTGCTGAAATCCGACCTGTCCGTGGTTTTCTCGGCCTTTGTTCCGCTGGCCATGATCACCGCAGCCGTCACCGCGCTGTTGTATGTGGCTGCCAGCCGGATCTGGTTCCGGCGGCCGCTCGCCGAGACGGCGGTGGGTGCGATGGCGGGCTCCTACGTCAACGCCAACAACATCGGCATCCCGATCACGCTTTATGCCCTTGGCGACGCCACCCCCGTGGCCCCGGTCCTGCTGGTCCAGCTGCTCCTGTTCGCCCCGCTGGTCCTGACCCTGCTGGACCTTTCCGCGGCCGGGCGGTTCTCACCGCGGCTGATGCTGACGCAGCCCTTCCGCAACCCCATGATCATCGCCTCGCTGCTGGGCGTGGTCCTCGCGGCGTTCCACGTGAAGCTGCCGGACCCGGTGATGGCACCGCTGACGCTCCTGGGCGGAGCGGCCGTCCCGGTGGTGCTGCTGGCTTTCGGCATGTCGCTGCAGGGCACCAGGATGCTCCGGAGCGGCGGGCACACGGCTGAGATCCTCACTGCCACGGCGCTGAAGTCCGCCGTGATGCCGGCGGTGGCGTTCGTCGTCGGACGTTTCCTGTTCGACCTGGACCACCGCATGCTCCTGGGCGTGGTGCTCATGGCGGCGCTGCCGTCGGCCCAGAACGTGTTCCTGTTCGCCAGCAAATACGGGCGCGGCGTGGCTGTGGCGCGCGAAACGATCCTGCTCTCCACGGCGGCTGCCGCGCCGGTGCTGGTGCTGATCGTTTGGCTGCTGGCGGCCTGACGCCGGGCGCGCCGCCCTACCGCGCGGGCCACCGGCCGGGCAAGAATGGGCACATGGAACTTCCCGTGATGCCGCCCGTCCCGCCCATGCTCGCCAAGGCCATCAGCGGCATCGACGGAATCCCCGGAGGCGGGGACCTCAGCTACGAACCCAAGTGGGACGGCTTCCGATCCATCATTTTCCGCGACGGCGATGACCTGGAGATCGGCAGCCGCAACGAAAAACCCATGACCCGGTACTTCCCGGAACTCGTAGCCGCGCTCAAGGAGAACCTGCCGCCGCGCTGCGTGGTGGACGGCGAGATCATCCTGGTGGGGGCGTCCGGGGACAGGCTGGATTTCGACACGCTCCAGCAGCGCATCCACCCCGCCGCCAGCCGGGTGAAGCTGCTGGCGGAACAAACCCCGGCCAGTTTTGTGGCTTTCGACCTCTTGGCACTGGGCGATGAGGATTACACCGGCAGGCCTTTCTCGGAGCGGCGGGCCGCGCTGGAGAAGGCGCTCGCGGCCAGCAAGGCGCCCGTCCACCTCACCGCCGCCACCACGGACAAGGAAACGGCCGCGCACTGGTTTGAACAGTTCGAGGGGGCCGGACTGGACGGCATCGTGGCCAAGCGGCTGGGCGGCCGGTACGAACCCGACAAGCGGGTGATGTTCAAGGTCAAGCACGAGCGCACCGCCGACTGCGTGGTGGCCGGCTACCGCCTCCACAAGAGCGGGCCCGACGCCATCGGCTCGCTGCTGCTTGGCCTGTACAAGGACGACGGCGGCCTGGCGAGCGTGGGCGTGATCGGCGCCTTCCCGATGAAGCGGCGGCAGGAGCTGTTCCAGGAACTCCAGCCACTGGTCACCGACTTCGATAACCACCCCTGGGCCTGGGCCAAGCAGGAGGAAGGCGAACGGACGCCCCGCAACGCCGAGGGCAGCCGCTGGAGCGCAGGCAAGGACCTGTCCTTCGTTCCGCTCCGGCCCGAACTGGTGGTGGAGGTCCGCTACGACCACATGGAGGGCGACCGGTTCCGCCACACCGCGCAGTTCAACCGCTGGCGGCCGGACCGGGACCCCGAATCCTGCACCTACGCGCAGCTGGAAGAGCCGGTGAACTTCGACCTCGCCTCGGTGCTGGAGACCGGCCGGTAGCCGCAGACTGCGTGTCCACACGGCAGGTCCGCCGCGGTTCGTATCCAACCAGATACGGACGCCATGGACCGGGGATACCATTGTTGAAGCGTTCTCGAAGATGGCACCGTTTGGCTTCCCGCAACGAGACGGATCCTTACACCAGGAGATAAGTGCTGTGGCAGAATCACCGACCAAGAGCCGCTTTGCGCGGGATGAATCTGCCAAGATAAATGCCCTGCTGTCGGATCACCCAGTGATCGCAAGCATCAAGGATGAGGACGGTTTGCGGGCGGTTCTGACAGCCCCATGCCCTGTTGTCTTTGTCCTCTTTGGATCCGTGATGTCGATCAGAGGGATCGTGGAGACGCTCAAGGCGGCCGGCAAGACGGTCTTTGTCGATGTGGACCTCCTTGATGGTTTCGCCAGCAAGCCGGTCGTGGTCGATTTTCTGAGGGCGAACACGCATGTCGACGGCATTCTCAGCTCAAAGGCTGCCATGGTACGTGCGGCAAAGACGGCGGGATTCCTGTCAATTCACCGTCTCTTCCTGATCGATTCGTTCAGCTACAACAATCTGCCCAAACAGGTCTCCGTATCGGGCGCAGACGCCATCGAGATCCTGCCGGGATGCATGCCCCGAGTAATCTCATGGGTTTGCGAAGACATAGATCTCCCGCTGATTGCTGGTGGACTGGTATGTGACAAGGAGGACGTGATCGGCGCGCTGGGTGCTGGTGCCACAGCAGTGGCTTCGTCCAACCGGGATGTGTGGCTCATGTAGCGAAAAACAAAACTGCCCCTAGGCAGACCTCCGGCCACATGCTAGAGTCCTTTTCAACTTAAAACTTCATACTTGTTCCGGGCTCTGCCCGTGACGGTTGCTCAAAAACTAGAGAACAGCGACCCCCAATTCCAAGGGGATCGCTGTTCTCTTTTTTTGTGCCTTTCCTGAACAAGGTGGAGGTTGAGTCAGCCCGCAAAAGCGCGAACGCCTAACACGAACGGAAACATAAGAATTGACAACCCTCAAACGCGAAGAGATCGTCAGCGCCTACGCCGATATCCTGGGCAGCGACCGCGTAATTACCGATGAGCAGACGCTGCGGGAGAACAGCGTCGACCGCTATTACAAGGTCGAAAATATCTTTGGTATCTATTCCTTGCCTCTGCCTGCGGCAGTCGTAAAGCCGGGTACTCCGGAAGAAGTTTCATCAGTACTAAAGCTCGCGAACGAATATGGAATCAGTATCGTCCCCAAGACTGGAGGCTCAGCAACGGAGGGCGGCCTTGAAACCGTCGTTGAAAATTCTGTCGTTGTTGACGGGTCATTGATGAACGAGATCATCAACATTGACACCGAAAATATGCTGGCGACCGTCCAGTGCGGCGTTCGGCTGCAGGATCTTGAGGACGAACTTCGAAAGATCGGCTACACGACCGGCCACTCCCCCCAGTCGAAGCCAATTGCACAGTTCGGAGGGCTCGTTGCAACGCGATCCATTGGACAGTTCTCGACTCTCTACGGTGGCATCGAGGACATGCTCGTCGGCGTTGAGACGGTGTTTGCCAATGGTGAGATTTGCCGAATCAAGAATGTTCCGCGGCGGGCGGCCGGCCCGGATATCCGTCACCTGGTGCTGGGAAACGAGGGTGCCCTCAACTTCATCACGGAGGTAAGCGTCAAGATCTTCCGCTACTTCCCCGAAAACAATCGGTTCTACGGATATCTGCTGGACGACATGAAGACGGGCTTCGAAATCCTCCGGGAAGTAGTCACGCAGGGCTACAAGCCTTCTGTTGCCCGCCTTTACGACAAAGAAGATGGGCTGTACCACTTCGGGCACTTCTCCGAAGGCCGTTGCGTACTGATTTTCATGGCGGAGGGCCCCCAACTCATCGCCGATGCCACCGGTAAAGCCATTGAGCAAATTGTCTCCTCCTTCACTGCTGCAGATCGGGTTGCAGACTCGCTGATCGAGGACTGGTTTAACCACCTGAACTGGGACGTCTCCAAGATCGAAGAGGAAAGGGTGGAAATTCGCGAGACCCTGAATAACGGCTTCACCACAGAGATCTCCGGAAACTGGAGTGTCATCAACGACATCTACATTAATGCGCTCACAAGAATCCGGAACGAAGTGCCGGCGCAATTCAGCCTCTTGGGCGGCCACTCCAGCCACAGCTATCTCAACGGAACAAATATGTATTTCGTCTATTACTACAAAATTGACGTGGACCCCACCGAGGAACGCACGGTTTACCACGACCCCATCCAGAACATAATCGTGGAGGAAACGCTCAAGCTCGGCGGTTCAATGTGCCATCACCATGGCGTGGGAAAGCACCGGACGCACTTTCTCGCAGAAGAATACGGTTCCTCGCTGTACATGCTGGAGACCCTCAAGTCTGCCTTTGACCCGAATGGCATCATGAATCCAGGGACAATCTTCCCGCTCTGATCCAGCCCAGAATCAACTCAGAACCAGGGAGTTTGTATGCCCGATTTGAACATTGCCGAATTTCAAATGAGTTTCTTCTCATTGAAAGGCAAGAATGCGATCGTAACCGGAGGCAACACCGGTCTCGGTCAGGCCTTTTCACTTGCGCTGGCCAAGGCAGGCGCCAATGTGCTGGCTGCCAGCATCATGCCTGATGATGGCAGCACGGGGACCATGGTC
Source organism: Arthrobacter sp. SAFR-044 (assembly GCF_051965175.1). Lineage (GTDB taxonomy): Bacteria > Actinomycetota > Actinomycetes > Actinomycetales > Micrococcaceae > Arthrobacter. The sequence goes on along the minus strand of NZ_JBQCMK010000010.1, from coordinate 144,542 downwards.
GAGGAAGCCGGCGCAAAATACGCCTACGTCAAGTCCGACATCACGGTGGAGGGAAACCCTAAAAAGGTTGTGGATGCCTGTATATCCGAATTTGGGAGCGTGGATATTCTCGTCAACTGTGCGGGGCGAAGCATCAACGAACCCGACGTCCTCAACTACACCCGTGCGCAATGGGACCCCATGGTGGCGCTGAACCTGACAGCCGCCTTCGAAATGTCACACGAGTGCGCCAAGTACATGGTTCCGCAGGGCAGCGGCAAGATCATCAACATCTGCTCGGTTTTCACATTCCTCGGAGGGCAATGGTCGCCGGCCTATGCAGCCACAAAGCACGGTATTGCAGGATTCACCAAGGCCTACTGCGACGAGTTGGCCCAGTTTGGTGTGCAGGTTAACGGCATTGCACCCGGCTACTACGCCACAGAACTAACCACTGCGACCAGAGCTGATCCTGAAGCCAACCGGCGGGTCCTGGACCATATCCCGGCGAACCGCTGGGGGCAAACCCAGGACCTCATGGGCGCGACAGTATTCCTGGCCAGCCGGGCGTCCGATTACGTCAACGGTCACATCCTGAGCGTCGACGGCGGTTACCTGGTGCGCTAGGCGCCGGCAACGCAGATGAGGAACATGACATGACCACCAACTACATCATCGGACTTGATGGTGGATCCCAAAGCTCAAAGGTAGTCATCTTCGACACCAACGGCCGGGTCGTGTGCGAGGCAAGTGAGCCCCTGGCCCCCATGCACACGCCCGGGGCGGGTATTGCGGAACACCCGAACGACGACCTCTATGACTCCATCGTTGCCGCGGCCGCCCGGGCGATGAGGGCTTTTCCTGGAAATCGCAAGGACATCATTGGCGTGGGGTTGTGCACCATCCGGTGTTGCCGGGCACTGGTTCGCAGCGACGGGACCCTGGCCGAGCCTGTCCAAAGCTGGATGGACCATCGGCTCTCCAAAGCGTATGAACACAACAACGACGACGTCGCTTACGTCACCACCGCTTCGGGGTATCTCATGGGCCGGCTCACTGGGGGGCTAACGGACACCGCGGCCAACTACATTGGACCCTGGCCCATGGATGGCCGGACATGGGACTGGTTTGACGATCGGGAAAAGTTCGAGTCGTTCAATGTGCCGCGTGACATGTTGTACCGGTTGCAGATGCCGGGCGACGTCGGCGGCTTTGTGAACACCACCTTTGCGGAGCTCACAGGGATCCCACAGGGGATACCTGTGGTCCACACCGCAAACGACAAGGCTGCCGAGGCATTGGGTTCCGGCCTCCGCGACGACGCAACCGGCCTGGTCTCGCTGGGCACGTACATTGCCGGCATGGTCGTTGGGAAGGAATTTGCGGCCGAGCCGCGGACATACTTCTCGAACTTCGCGTCAGAGCCGTACCGCTACATATACGAATGCGGCGGCATCCGGCGGGGCATGTGGACCGTCTCCTGGCTACGGGACCTGTTTGGTGCGGAGAACGCCCTTGCTGCGGCGGAGGCCGGCACCAGTGCCGAGGAGCGCTTAAACAGGTTGGCTTCTGACATTCCCGCAGGAAGTGACGGCCTGCTGTGCGTTCTCGACTGGCTCGCACCGCCGAACAAGCCCTTTAAAAAGGGAATGTTCATCGGCTTCGACGAACGGCATGGTTACGCGCACATGTACCGCGCCGTCCTGGAAGGCATCGCCTTCACAATGAAGCGAAACATGGCTGCCATGACCGCCGAACGAGACATGGATCTTAGGACGCTGGTTATCTCAGGTGGCGGCTCAAACAGCGATCTCATCATGCAGATCTTCGCCGACGTCTTCAATATGCCAGTGGTCCGGAATGTTGTCCGGAACGCCGCCGGTCTCGGTGCTGCCATCTGCGTTGCCGTGGCCTGTGGAATTTACCCGGACTTCGACGACGCATCTGCCCATATGGTTCGGCGAGAGGACCGATTCGAACCCGACCCGCAGAACGCCGCGCTGTACGAGCAGTTGTGCACAGTTGCGGCCGAAATACCGATGCACACAGACCCCATTTTGGAAAAAATCCACAAAATACTATCTGACAAATAAGGAGCTGCTCCATGCTCAAGCTCGGCAAATCAAAGAAGATTTTTCAGCTTGTATTGCTCATACTCGCGGCGGGCTCAATCTATCCGCTTGTGTACCTTCGACAAAACTTTGAATCCACTATCCTGTCCGTCTTTCATCTCAGCAACTCAGAATTGGCGGGCCTCTACTCGATGCTCGGGATCATCTTCGTTATCGGCTACATACCAAGCGGATGGTTGGCCGATAAGGTCCCGGTGCGTTACCTCATCACATTTTCGCTGGTTCTCACCGCAGTGACTGGCCTGTTCTACGCGCAGGTACCGGACAAATCCACTCTCGTCTACGTATACCTTGTCTGGGGATTTGCCACAGTCTTTACATTCTGGAGTGCAATCCTTAAAACTGTCAGCCTTCTCGCGGATAAGAACGAGGAAGGTACTTACTTTGGTGCGCTTGACGGCGGTCGGGGACTGGTGGAGGCAATTCTGGCCAGCTGCGCAGTCGGTCTTTTCGCACTGTTTGCCGGAGATGGCACCTCCGACATCACGCAGACCAAGGCAGGCTTCCAAGCTGTGGTCTATATGTATTGTGCAGTGCTCGTCGTTATCGCCGTCCTGGTCTTCTTCGTACTTTCCGACGGTCAGCAAAAGGACGCCAGGTCCCAAGGAGAACCGGTTGAGTCGACTTTGGCCGCGGTACGGCGAATCCTGAAAATCCGCGAGGTGTGGGTGATGAGCCTGGTTCTCTTCTGTGGCTACACGCTGTTCTGGGGACACTACTACTTCTCCGGGTTCCTCAATGTGAATCACGCCGTGAGCCCGGTGAATGCGGGTGTAGTGACGGTAATCGTCCTGTGGATGCGTCCAATCGGTGGGTTCGGAGGAGGGTTCCTCGCAGACAGGCTCGGCAAGAGCCGGGTACTGGCGGTCTCAATGGTTGTCGCAGCTCTCGGGTTCATTAGCCTGAGCCTCCTGCCAAGCGGTTCGAATGCCCTGGCCTACGTGCTGGTGGTGGTTGTTGGCCTCTTCCTGTACGCAATCCGCGGGATCTACTGGTCGCTGCTTGATGATTGCCGTGTCCCTGCCGCGGCGACTGGTATCGCCATCGGCATCATTTCATTTGTGGGTTATCTGCCTGACATTTTTATTCCGCAGATCAGCGGCGCGATTTATACCGCCTTCGGTGACGATGTGGCAGGAGCAAACAACTTGTTCTTCCTTGTCACTGCCGGCATCGGGCTGGTTGGCGCGGCGGCTGCCGGTTACTTCGCAGTTCTGATGAGGAAGCGCCGGAATTTTGAGACAGCCAGCGACATGGAGGCATCGCCAACCACGATCTAGCCTGCTTTTCACTGGTCCTTCCGGATGTCACGACGAAGCCCGCCATCCCTGGCCATTCCAGGGGTGGCGGGCTTTGCCTGTTGCGTGACTCGGGGTGGACCGCCGCTACTTCAGGCCGAGCTGCTTGGTGGGGGCCCGGAAGGATTCCTTGGCGGTCAGGGCGGACACGGCTGCAACGGCGCAAATGATGGCAGTGAAGATGCTGATTTGCACCCAGCCGCCGGGCTTGATGCCGCCCATGGCAGCCACGATGGCCGGGGCGAACCCCGCCATCAGGAAGCCCAGCTGTGTGCCGATGGCCAGGCCGGAGAAACGGACCTTGGTGCTGAACATTTCAGCGTAGAAGGAAGGCCAGACGGCGTTGGCCGCTGCGTAGCCGCACGAGAAGTAGCCGATGGCGGCCAGGAACATCAGCGGGACGCTGTGGGACTCAAGGCTCAGCAGGAACACGGGGGTGAGGACCGCGCTGGCCAGGGCGCCGTAGATGAAGACCGGCTTGCGGCCGATCTTGTCTGCCAGCATTCCGAAGAGCGGCTGGGTGCCCAGGGCCACGACGTTGGCAGCAACCACCAGCCACAGGGTAGTGGTGCCGTCCACGCCGGCCACGGTCTTGGCGTAGCTGATGGCCAGGGTGCCGAACACGGTGGAGACGGCGGCGATGAAGGCGCAGCAGATCACGCGGAGCACGTCGCGCCAGTGGCCCTTGAGCAGGTCGGCCACGGGCAGCTTGGCGATCTGGGCGTTCTTCCGTGCTTCCTCGAAGGCGGGCGGCTCGTGCAGGGTGCGGCGGATGAGGAACGCCACCACAACCACCGCGGCGCTCAGCCAGAACGGGATGCGCCAGCCGATGCCGAACTTGATCTCGTCCGGCAGTGCCAGGACGGGGATGAACACCAGGGCCGCGAGGATCTGGCCACCCTGGGTGCCGGTGAGGGTCCAGGAGGTGAAGAACGAGCGGCGGTTGTCCGGAGCGTGCTCCAGGGTCATGGAGGAGGCGCCGGCCTGCTCGCCTGCAGCGGAGAGGCCCTGGCACAGGCGGGCCAGCACCAGCAGCGCCGGAGCCCACCAGCCGACCGTGCGGAAGTCGGGCAGGCAGCCGATGACGAAGGTGGAAGCACCCATGAGCACCAGGGTGAACATCAGGACTTTCTGCCGGCCCACCCGGTCACCGAAGTGGCCCAGGATGACGGCGCCAATGGGCCGCGCCACATAGGCGAACCCGAAGGTTGCGAAGGACATGATGGCGGCGTTCGCATCGGCATTGGGGAAGAAAACCGTGGGGAAGATCAACGCTGCGGCGGAGCCGAAGATGAAGAAGTCGTAGTATTCCACGGCGCTGCCCAGGAAGCTGGCGAGGGCGGCCTTCTTGGGAGTCCCCGCGGAGGTGAGGGCACCCGCCCTTGCTGCCGGAAGTGTCTTGCTCATGGTGTTCCTTTGGTGTGACGACATTGTCGCTGATGGATCTGGGGCGCGGCCGCCCATGCCTTGATGCGGGCGGGGGATGCGGCTGGAGTCCGGTCGGAAGACCCGGCCATAGTAGCCACATGGTGGGAGCTACTTTTGCGATACAGAAACTATGCCTGTGAGGGCAGTCACCTGTCAAGAAAATAATCACTATCTAGAAATAGTTCTCACATTGTGGCAACATCGTCACTATGAGTGTGAACCAAACCACAGCGGCCGATGAAGAATCCGCTGCTGCCGGCCGCCCAGGAGGGCCCGTAAATGCCATGCCGCCCGAAGGCAAGGTTGGCGCCCGTCCCGCGGAGCGCACGGATATGGTGGGCAAGGCCCTGGGGCTGCTGGTCCTTCTGGGCGATGAACCCCGCGGCGCCAGTGCCGCGGAGATCTCGCGCCGTGCCGAGCTTCCCTTCAGCACCACCTACCGCCTGCTGGGCTCTCTCACCCGCGACGGCTTTGTCGACTACGAGCCGGATGGCCGCCGCTACCACCTGGGCCTACGGATCTTCCAGCTGGGACAGCGCGTCTCCAACCACCACGGCTTCGCGGGCACGGCCATGCCCATCCTCCGCCGGGTCACCGAACAGACCGGTGAGGCCACCATCCTCAGCGTCCGCGACGGACTGCACCATCTGACCGTCAGTAAGGTGGATGGACCGCAGACCTTCCGCGTGACCAGCGACCCCGGCCACCTGGGCTCGCTCTCGTCCACCGCGGTGGGCAAGGCCCTGGTGGCATTTGCCGAGGACGCGGAACGCGAAAAACTGCTGGCCGAGGTCCCGCTCGAAGCGCTCACTGACAAATCGATAACGGACCGCGAAGCGTTCAAGACCGAAATCGAAAAGGTCCGTCGGCAGGGATACGCCGTCATGGACGAGGAGAACGAGGCCGGAATGCGCGCTGTGGCCGTTCCGCTGCTCAATGACCAGGGGCACGCCTTTGCCTCGCTGGCAACTGCAGTGCCGGTCTTCCGGCTGGACCTTGAGGGGCTGGTGGCGCACGTTCCCCTGCTGCAGGAAGCCGCTGCCGAACTGGCGGCCAGGCTGCCGCAGCGGTAGCAGAACCCGAAATCAGGACCGGCCCGAAAACTACTTTTGTTCGTATGTAGAACATGAGTGCGATAAGTGAACATTTGTTGTACCGTAATCCCTACCACCTGCAATGCGGCTGAGTTCCGCGCCTGGTGCCGTACCAAAGGAGCTGCACGCATGAGCAATCGAACTGAGTCCTACCTGGTAGGACTGGTTGGTGATGGCGTTACGCCATCGCTCACGCCGCCCATGCACGAACGGGAAGGCGACGTGCAGGGCCTGCGCTACCTGTACCGGCCCATCGACCTGCTGGACCTGGGGTTGACCGGGGAATCCGTGGGCGCCATCCTGCACAGCGCCCGCACCCTGGGCTTCAACGGACTGAACATCACCCACCCCTGCAAGCAGCTGGTCCTGGAACACCTTGACGAGATCTCACCTGACGCGCGCCGGCTGGGCGCCGTCAACACCGTGGTCATCCGCGACGGCCGGTTTATCGGCCACAACACAGACTTCTCCGGCTTCGCAGCAGCCCTCGCGTCCGGCCTCCCCAACGCCCGGTTGGACCGCGTGGTGCAGCTCGGCGCGGGCGGTGCCGGGTCCGCCGTCGCCTACGCCCTGCTCAGTGCGGGAGTGAAATCGCTGGACCTGGTGGACATGGACCCCGAACGCGCTGCGGCGCGGGGCGCCGAGCTGCAGGGCTTTTTCCCCGACAGCACCGTCACGGCACGCACGACGGCGGAGCTGCCGCAACTGATGCCGCTTGCCGACGGCCTGGTGCACTGCACCCCCGTAGGCATGGTGGCGCACCCCGGCGTCCCAATGGACCTGGACCTGCTCGAGCCCCGGCACTGGGTGGCGGACATCGTCTACCGCCCCATCGACACCGAACTGGTCCGCGGCGCCCGCGCCAAGGGCTGCGAGGTGCTGGACGGCGGCCGGATGGCCGTGGGCCAGGCCGCCGACGCCTTCCGGATCTTCACCGGGCTCGAGGCGGACCCGGCGCGCATGCGCAGCCACTTCCTGGAGCTTGTGGCCGCCGAGGAGGTGGCCGCCTGATGCGCACCGGAATCGCCACGGTTTGCCTCTCCGGCACCCTGAAGGAAAAGATGCAGGCCTGCGCCATCGCCGGCTTCGACGGCATCGAGATCTTCGAACAGGACCTGGTCACCTCCCCGCTCAGCCCTGAGGACGTGCGGAAGATGGCCGCCGACCTGGGGCTTGGCCTGGACCTGTACCAGCCGTTCCGGGACTTCGACGGCGTCACGCCGGACTTGCTGAAGGCCAACCTGCGCCGCGCGGAGGCCAAGTTCAAGCTCATGGCCCGCCTTGGCATGGACACCATCCTGGTGTGCTCCAACGTTGCCACAGCCACCATTGACGACGATGCCGTCCGCGCCGAACAACTGGCACAGCTCGCAAACCTGGCGGGGGACCACGGCGTCAAGGTTGCTTACGAGGCCCTGGCCTGGGGCAAGTACGTCAACGATTACGAGCACGCCTACCGCCTGGTGGAAATGGTGGACCACCCCAACCTGGGCACCTGCCTGGACTCCTTCCACATCCTCTCCCGCGACTGGGACACCGCGCCTATAGAGAACATCAACGCGGACAAGATCTTCTTCGTCCAGGTGGCGGATGCCCCCAAGCTTTCCATGGACGTGCTGTCCTGGAGCCGGCACTACCGCGTGTTCCCGGGTGAAGGGCAGTTTGAGCTGGCCAAGTTCATGGGCCACGTGGTCCGCGCCGGCTACACGGGCCCGGTCTCCCTGGAGGTGTTCAACGACGTCTTCCGCCAGTCCGACGTCGAACGCACCGCCGTGGATGCCATACGCTCGCTGATCTGGCTGGAGGAGCAAAGCGCCAAATGGCTCGCCGGCGCCGAAGCCGCGCCCGGCAACGCAGGCGCGCTCCGCCGTCGTTATCCCATGGAACTTGCCACCCTGCCCAAGGTGAACGAGCCCGCAGGTTTCAACTTCGCCGAGGTCAAGGCGGACGACACCGCCCAGCTGGAGAAGCTCCTGGGCCAGCTCGGGTTCCAGTTCGAGGGCCGGCACCGCACCAAGGACGTGCAGCTCTGGACCATGGGCCAGGCCCGGGTCATCATCAACGAACAGGCCGCACGGCACGCCGACCCGGCCATCGCCGCGCTGGGGTTCGACGTCGATTCCCCCGTGATCGCCTCAGCCCGCGCCCAGCAGCTCAAGGCCCCCGTGGTAGCCCGCAAGGTCCAGGCGGACGAGGAAGTGTTCCAGGGCATCGCCGCGCCGGACTCCACCGAGATCTTCCTCTGCCAGGGCAGCCCGGACGGCACCGCCGCGTGGACGCACGAATTCGGGGAAGGGCTGGAACACCCTTCGGGAGGAGCCAGCGCGGTCATCGACCACGTGAACCTGGCCCAGCCGTGGCAGCACTTCGATGAAGCCGTGCTCTTCTACACCAGCGCGCTCGCCCTCGAACCGCAGCCGTTCGCGGAAGTCCCAAGCCCCAGCGGCCTGGTGCGCTCGCAGGTCATGCAGACCTCCGACGGCGCGGTGCGGCTGGTCCTGAACCTCGCCCCGATACAGCAGGCAAGGAATGAGGCCCGCAAAACCTACCAGGAACACATTGCCTTCGCCGTGGAGGACCTGGTGGCCACCGCCCGTGCTGCCAGGGAGCGGGGACTGGAGTTCCTGCAGATTCCGGCCAACTACTACGAGGACCTGGACGCCCGGTTTGATCTCGAGCCAGGGTTCCTGGCCACGCTCCAGGAGCTCAACCTGCTGTTTGACCGGGATGCCGACGGCGAGTTCCTGCACTTCTACACCGCAACCGTGGGCAGCGTGTTCTTCGAAATGGTGGAACGCCGCGGCCGTTACGACGGATACGGTGCCCCGAATGCCCCGGTGCGGCACGCAGTCCAGTACGACTCGCTGCACCGCACCACCTAGACCAGCACCACCCAAAACCCAGACGCACCAAACCCAACAACCAGAAAGGAGCCAGCCGTGAAGGAAGACATCAACGCCGAGCTGGAGTCGGAGGAGCTCGTGCCCCCGGCCGAACCCAAGGCTGCCCACCAGCCCCTGGACAAGGCCATCGAGTCGCAGGCGGACCTCAGTGCAGAGATCAGCGCCATCGGCGAGGCATACCGCCGCGCCCTCAAGGACGGCGGCCAGCCGGAGATCCAGCCGCGCCTGGACTACCCGCCGTACCGCAGCAGCATCCTGCGCCACCCCACCAAGAGCCTGCAGCACGCGGACCCGGAAACCATCGAGCTGTTCTCGCCGGCGTTCGGGCACCAGGACGTGCACGCCCTGGAATCGGACCTCACCATCCAGCACAACGGCGAACCGCTGGGCGAACGGATCATCGTCTCCGGCAAGGTCCTGGACGGCGACGGCCGCCCGGTGGCGGGACAGCTGGTGGAAATCTGGCAGGCCAACTCCTCCGGCCGCTACATCCACAAGCGTGACCAGCACCCCGCGCCCATCGACCCCAACTTCACGGGCATTGGCCGCTGCATCACCGGCCCGGACGGCTCGTACCGGTTCATCACCATCAAGCCCGGCGCCTACCCGTGGAAGAACCACCTGAACGCGTGGCGGCCGGCGCACATCCACTTCTCGTTGTTCGGCACCGAATTCACCCAGCGGATCATCACCCAGATGTACTTCCCCGGCGACCAGCTGTTCCCGCTGGACCCGATCTACCAGACCATCGTGGACCAGGACGCCCGCGACCGGCTGGTGGCCACCTACGACCACAGCCTCACCGAGCCCGAGTGGGCGCTGGGCTACAACTGGGACATCGTCCTGACCGGCCCCAAGCGGACCTGGACGGAAAACGAGGCGCTGGGCGCCGCAGGCGACGAGGAGTAGGAAAGATGAGCACCAAACTGGTACCCACCCCCGGCCAGACCGTGGGCCCGTTCTACGGCTACGCGCTTCCGTTCGAGAAGGACAACGAGCTGCTGCCACCCGGTTTCCCCGGGTCCATCCGCCTGCAGGGCACCGTCTATGACGGCGCCGGCCACCCCATCCCTGACGCCATCCTGGAGATCTGGCAGCCTGACGCGGACGGCAAAGTTGTCCAGCGCACCGGTTCCCTGGTCCGTGACGGCTACACCTTCACCGGCTGGGGCCGCGGCGCCGTTGGCAACTCCGGCGTCTTCACCTTCACCACCGTCAACCCCGGCCCCACCAAGCCGGGCGCGGCACCGTTCATTTCCGTGGCACTCTTCGCCCGCGGCCTCACCAACCGGCTGTTCACCCGCATCTACCTGCCGGAGGACACCGAGGCCCTGGCCAAGGACCCCCTGCTGGCCTCGCTGGAGCCTGAGCGCCGCAAGACGCTCATCGCCCGCCGCGACCCCGACGGTGGCCTTACTTGGGACATCCGCCTCCAGGGTGAGGGCGAGACGGTCTTCCTGGACTTCCAGTGACCCACGCCGCCGCTTTGGGAGACCTGCGCGCCTTCGCGGAAGAGGCCGACGCCGGCCTGCTTACCCCCGTCTCAGCGTCGCCGTTGGTGGCGGCGCTGACAGGGGACCGGGCAGTGCTGGCGGCCATCCTCGCCGTCGAAGCGGGCTGGGCCGCCGTGCTGCAGCGGGCCGGGCTGGCACCCGCCGGTTCGGCCGCCGTCGTCGCCTCCGCCGCCGAGGCGGGGCGCTACGACCTGGCCGGTATTGCGCTGCGCGCCCAGGGCGGCGGCAACCCGGTGATCCCGCTGCTGGCGGACCTCCGGAAGAACGTGGCGCCGCTCGATGCCGCCGGAGTTGGTGCCGCGAAGGCCGTGCACACCTCCCTGACCAGCCAGGACGTGCTGGACACTGCCCTGATGCTGCTTGCCCGCAACACCGTCCACGCGGTGCTGGCGGACCTGAAAGGCACCACGACGGCGCTCGCGCACCTTGCCGGGCAGCATGCGGACACGCTGTGCGTGGGCAGGAGCCTGACGCAGCATTCGCTTCCCTATACCTTCGGGCTGCGGGCCGCGCAGTGGTTCCAGGGCGTGGCCGCCGCGGGCCGGCAACTGGAAAGCCTGGAGTTCCCGGTGCAGTTCGGCGGGGCGGCGGGAACGCTCGCTGCCGGGACCGTGCTGACGGACGGCTCCCAGTCCACGCCGTTCACTCTGGCCGATGCCCTGGCTACCCAGCTGGGCCTGGCCCCGGCCGCGGCTCCCTGGCACACCAACCGCCTGGCCATCACATCCCTGGGGCATGCGCTGGCATCTGTGCTGGACGCCTTCGGCAAGATTGCTGCCGACATCCTGTTCCTGAGCCGGCCCGAGGTGGCGGAACTCGCCGAACCGCGGGCGGCCGGGCGGGGGGTGTCCTCCGCCATGCCGCAGAAGCAGAACCCGGTGCTGTCCGTCATGGTCCGCAGCGCCGCACTGCAGGCACCCCAGCTGGCCGCCCAGCTGCACGTTGCAGCCGCCAACTTCAACGACGAACGCCCGGACGGCGCTTGGCACACCGAATGGCCGGCCCTGCGCCAGCTGCTTGCCCTGGCCCTCGGGGCCGCGGGCCACATCCACGAACTCGCCGGGGGGCTGCGGGTCTTCCCGGACGCCATGCGCCGCAACCTTGACCTGTCCGGCCCGCTGCTGCTGGCTGAGGGCGTCAGCGCCGCGGTGGCCCCCCTCCTTGGGGAGAAGGACGGCCGCAGCGGCAAGCAACAACTGCAGGACGTGGTGGACCGGACCTTGCAGGCGCCTCCCCCGGAGCAGGCCGCCACATACCGCAAGCTGTTCCGCGACGCCGTCGCCGCCGCCGTCGTTCCAGACGCACGGCTGGAGGAGCTCCTGGACCCCGCCAGCTACCTGGGCCAGGCGGCGGAGATCGCCCGCCGCGTCCTGGCCGCTTTTCCCGAATTCACTTCCCCTACCACCGACGCGAATGGAGCTTCCCGTGGCTAAGCCGGCTTTGAAGGCAGCGCTGCTGTCCCCCCAACGTCCCCTGGGCGACCACCCCCTGATGGTTGTCGGTCCCTCTCTGGGAACCTCATCCATCCTGTGGAACCGCGTCGCCACCCTGCTCGGCAACGATTACGACGTGGTGGCCTGGGATCTTCCCGGCCACGGCGTCTCGCCCGCCGCCACCGAAACGTTCGACGTCCCCGTGCTCACCGACGCCGTGGTGGACCTGGTGGATTCCATTGCCCCCGGCGAGGTTTTCCACTACGCAGGAGTCTCCCTGGGCGGCGCCGTGGGCCTGCAGCTGGGCATCAAGCACGGGGAACGGCTGAAGAGCCTCTCCGTGCAGAACAGCGGCGCCAAGATCGGGACCCCCGAAGGATGGCTGGAGCGCGCTGAAACCGTCCGCACGCAGGGCACGCCGGTCATGATCCAGGGGTCCGCGCAGCGCTGGTTCGCACCCGGCTTCATGGACAGGGAACCCGAGTTCAGCAGCAGGCTCCTGCACTCGCTGCGCGATGCCGACCGCTTCAGCTACGCCTTCTGCTGCGAAGCGCTGGCCGCCTTCGATGTCCGGCAGGAGCTGGGCAACATCACAGTCCCCACCCAGGTCATCGCCGGGGCCCTGGATGGCGTAGCCACGCCGGAGATGGCCGAGGAGGTCGCGGGCGGCATCACGGCTGGCGGCGGCACCGCGACGGCCGTCACGATCGAGGGCATTTCGCACCTGGCACCCGCGGAAGCACCGGCACACGTTGCGGACCTGATGCGCAGCCTGGCCACCTGGGCCGAATCACGGCAGGCCGCCAAATGAGCAGCGCAGAACGCCACGGCGTGGTCCAGCCCGGCGCCACCAGCCAGGAGATTTACGACGGCGGCATGGTGGTCCGGCGCGAAGTGCTGGGCGACGCGCACGTGGACCGGGCCAACGCCAACAAGGATGACTTCACCGACGACTTCCAGGACATGATCACCCGCATCGCCTGGGGCGGAATCTGGACCCGGCCCGGCCTGACCCGCCAGATGCGCTCCGCGGTCACCATTACCGCCATGGTGGCGCATGGGCACTGGGAGGAGTTGGCCATGCACATCCGCGCCGCCCTCCGGAACGGCCTCAGCAGGGACGAGATCAAGGAAATCCTGCTGCAGACCGCCATCTACTGCGGAGTCCCCTCCGCCAACACCGCCTTCAAGACCGCCCAGCAGGTCTTTCGGGAAATGGATACCACCCACGAAGACCCGGCGGGCACCAACACCAACTCCACCCCTCCCAACTAGCTCGCAGTTGTTGTCGTTTTGAGCCTCCGAAACGACATCAATTGCCAGTCAGTTGGGTCCCCAGAGAACCAAGAGGAACCATGAACCAGGCTTTTGTGTACGACGCCGTGCGCACCCCGTTCGGCAAGTTCGGCTCCGGCCTTGCCGCCGTCCGTCCGGACGACCTCGCTGCGCACGTGATCAAGGAGTCCGTGCGGCGCGCACCGGGGCTCGACGTCGAACGGATCGACGAGGTGGTGTTTGGTAACGCGAACGGTGCCGGTGAGGAGAACCGCAACATCGCCCGGATGGGCACGCTGCTGGCCGGGCTCCCGGTCTCGATCCCGGGCACCACGGTGAACCGGCTGTGCGGGTCCTCCCTGGATGCCGCCATCATCGCTTCCCGCCAGATCAACGCCGGTGATGCTGACCTGATGCTCGTGGGTGGCGCCGAATCGATGTCCCGTGCCCCCTGGGTGCTGCCCAAGACGGAGAAGCCCTACCCGGCCGGGGACATGACCCTGGCCTCCACCACCCTGGGCTGGCGCCTGGTGAACAAGGCCATGCCCAAGGAGTGGACCATCTCCCTGGGCGAAGCCACCGAGCGGCTCCGCGAAAAGTATGGCGTGACCCGCGAGGCACAGGACGAATTCGCCGCCGCCTCGCACAACCTGTCCGCCGCCGCCTGGGATGAAGGCTTCTACGACAACCTCGTGGCCCCCGTGCCCGGCACCGACCTGGTCCGTGACGAGAGCGTGCGCCCCGGCTCCTCGGCCGAGAAGCTCGCCGGCCTCAAGACCGTGTTCCGGACAGAGAACGGCACGGTCACCGCGGGCAACGCGTCCCCGCTGTCCGACGGCGCCTCCGCAGCCTGGATCGGCAGCGAGACCGCCGCCGGGCTGCTGGGGCTCGACCCCCTGGCCCGCATTGCCGGGCGTGGCGCGCACGCCAACGATCCGCAGTACTTCGGCTACGCCCCCGTGGAGGCGGCGAACAAAGCCCTCGCCAAGGCGGGCATCGGCTGGGACCAGGTGGGCGCCGTCGAACTTAACGAAGCCTTCGCAGCGCAGTCCCTGGCCTGCATCAACGCCTGGGGCATCGACCACTCGATCGTGAACCGGCACGGCGGCGCCATCGCCATGGGACACCCGCTGGGTGCTTCCGGGACCAGGATCCTGGGCACCTTGGCCAGGTCCCTGCAGGCCTCGTGTGAGCGCTGGGGCGTTGCTGCCATCTGCATCGGAGTGGGCCAGGGCCTGGCCGTCGTACTTGAAAACGTCACCGCTGGAAAGGACCAGTAATGCTGAACTTCGTAGATTCGGTCCAGGACGCCGTCGCCGGCATCAAGGACGGCTCCACCGTGATGATCGGCGGGTTCGGCAACGCCGGGCAGCCGTTCGAACTGATCGACGCGCTGCTGGAATGCGGGGCCACGGACCTGACCGTGGTGAACAACAACGCAGGACAGGGCGACCAGGGCCTGGCGCTGCTGATCAAGGAGGGCCGGGTGAAGAAGATGATCTGCTCCTTCCCGCGGCAGTCCGATTCCTGGCACTTCGACGCCAAGTACAAGGCCGGCGAAATCGAACTCGAACTCGTCCCGCAGGGCAACCTGGCCGAGCGGATCCGCGCCGCGGGGGCCGGCATCGGCGGGTTCTTCACTCCCACCGGCTACGGCACCATGCTCGCCGAGGGCAAGGAAACCCGGTTCCTGGACGGCAAGTGGCAGGTCTTCGAAACCCCCATCCACGCCGACGTCGCACTGGTCAAGGCCCTCAAAGCCGACGGCAAGGGCAACCTGGTCTACCGCAAGACCGCCCGGAACTTCGGTCCCATCATGGCAGCGGCCGCGAAGCACACCATCGTGCAGGTGTCCGAAATCGTGCCGACCGGCGGGCTGGACCCGGAGAACGTGGTCACCCCGGGAATCTACGTCAACAGCATCGTTAAAGTAGCCGGCAGCGGCAGCACAGCAGAAAAGGCGGCCTGACATGAGCGTGCAGTCCAACGAAAAGTCCCTCCAGACCTCTGAGACGCCGCTGGGCCGCGACGACCTGGCCCGGCTGGTGGCCAGGGACATCGCACCCGGGTCCTTCGTGAACCTGGGCATCGGCCAGCCCACCCTGGTGTCCAACTACCTCACCGAGGAACAGAACATCACCCTCCACACGGAGAACGGGATGCTCGGCATGGGCCCGGAAGCCAAGGGCGACCAGATCGACGGCGACCTCATCAACGCCGGCAAGATCCCCGTCACCGAGCTCCCGGGTGCGTCCTACTTCCACCACGCCGACTCGTTCGCGATCATGCGCGGCGGGCACTTGGACATCTGCGTCCTGGGCGCCTTCCAGGTCTCGGCCACCGGTGACCTGGCAAACTGGCACACCGGGGCACCCGGGGCGATTCCCGCCGTCGGCGGTGCCATGGACCTGGCCACGGGTGCCAAGGACGTCTTCGTCATGATGACGCTTCTGACCCGCGAAGGCGCCTCGAAAATCGTGGAGGCCTGCAGCTACCCGATCACCGGCGTCGGCTGCGTCACCCGGGTGTACACGGACAAGGCCGTCTTCCTCATCGGTCCGGACGGCGTCACCGTCCGTGAAACCTTCGGCTGCACCCTGGAGGAACTCCAGGAACTGGTACAGGTCCCGCTGAAGGCCACACCCGCCGCCGGATGAGCCTGCGCCCGGTACCGCACCTAGGATTGGTAACCATGATTGACGCAGGCACAGATACCCAAGCCGCCCCGCAAGCCAGCGACCAGTACGTCCAGTCGCTGGCCCGGGGTTTGGCCGTGATCCGCGCCTTCGACGCCGAGCGCCCGGTCATGACGCTGTCCGAGGTTGCCGTCCGGACCGGGCTCACCCGAGCCACGGCCCGCCGCTTCCTGCACACCCTGGTGGAACTGGGCTACGTGCGCACTGACGGAAAAACCTTCGCCCTGACGGCCAAGGTGCTCCAGCTGGGGTATGCCTACCTTTCGGGGCTGTCCCTGCCGCAGCTGGCGCAGCCGCACCTTGAGGAACTGTCCCTGAAACTGGGTGAGTCCACGTCCGCCGCCGTGCTGGACGGCACCGACATCGCCTACATCGCGCGGGTCACCACCCGCCGCATCATGACCATCGGCATCACCGTGGGAACCCGCTTCCCGGCCTACGCCACCTCAATGGGCAGGGTCCTGCTTGCGCACCTTCCGCCCGCGGACCTCAAGGCCTACCTGGCAGCGGCGGACATCAAACCACTCACCCCCCGCGCCCTGGGCACCGTACCGGAGCTGCTGAAGGTGCTGGACACCGTCCGGGCGCAGGGCTGGTGCCTGCTGGACCAGGAGCTGGAGCTGGGCCTCATGTCCGTCGCCGCGCCCGTGTACGACGGGGCCAAGGTGGTGGCGGCCGTGAACGTGTCCCTGCAGGCCCAGTCCGTGGAGGCCAAACCGGACCCACAGGCCTACCTGGCGTCAGTGGCGCAGGAGATCGTGGCCACGGCAAAACTCATTTCCGCGGACCTCACTGCCCGCGGGTAGCCGCTTGACCGGCTCCGTGGTCAGCTTCTTTCCCTGAGTGCAGTGACTGTTCCTGCGCAGCGAACCCGGTTCTCAGTGCGCAGGGACTGCCGCTGCGCAGCCAACCCATACTTCACTGCGGGGATTCCTGCCGCTTGGCAGGCGGCTAAGACGGGCCCGGTCAGGGTGACTGTTTAGTCGCGCTTAGCTGACCGTGGTCTGCGCAAGTTGCTTCTCGCTAGCTGATCTTGGTTTGGGCGAACAGCCGGCGGAGTGTGAAGAAGCAGCCCAGGCCACTGAACAGCAGAGCAACGAGGAAGTCCCCGCCGTACCCGTCGATCAGTTCCCGGTTCGTCGAGAGGTTGAAGAGGAGCAGGTCCCAGGTCTGGGCATCTGCCAGCATCAGCAGGGGAGAGCCCCCGCCAAGGTACTTCGCGGCGTCCACCAGCATGCCGCCCCAGAAAGACAGCAGCACCGTCACCGCCGTTATTGCCACAACCACCCATGCGCCCCGCCGGCTGATGATGCCGCCGGTTCCCATGACGTACAGGCGCGCTGCCAGCGCTGCGGCGATAAAGGCAACGATGGAGGCCATCCAGCCCATGTTCCACAGCACCAGCCAGGCTGCGATGCCTACTGGAACCGCCGCCAGAGCGTAGACGGCACCGCGCACCACATCCTCCCGCGGGGCTGTCGGCTCGGGCACCGGGAGCTGGAACTGGCCTGCGGGCGGCACCTGTGGTTCCGAAGACCGCTGGCCGTACTGCGGAACCGGAGTTCCGTGACTGCCCTCCGGCCCGGATGGTGTTGCCTCGAATTCTGCGCGCTCTGACATGGGTCCCCCAATATTTTGTTGTCTGTGAATCCCGCTCATTCTCACACAACAGCGCCTTGAGCTGGCCAAACGCGCGGGGTGCAAAGGCGGGGAGGACGACGGCGGGTGCTTCCCGCCGTCGTCCTCCTGGCTTGGGTGTGTGGCCGCCCAGTCCTACTTCACCGGGTTGCCAAGCTGCCGGAGCGGGGTTTTGGCGGTTTCGCGCGCCCACCACGCGCCTGCCACCGCGAGGATCGAGGAACCTGCCACGATCCAGGCTGCGGGTCCCCAGTTGGCCTTGTCCGCACCCACCAGCGCGGTGCCCAGGAGCGGGGTGAAGCCGGCGCACAGGATGCCGATCTGGAGCCCGATCGCCATACCCGAGTAGCGGACCTTGACGTTGAACAGTTCGGCGAACCAGGCCGGGTAGATCGCATTCGACATGGCGTAGGTTCCCGCCGTGATCAAGGTGCTGGTCAGGAAGATCATGGGGACGTTGGCGGTGGCAATCACCGAGAAGTACACGAAGATCATGATGCCGGAACCGAGGACACCGATGATGAAGACCGGACGGCGGCCGAAGGTGTCGGAGAGGCGGGCCGTCAAGGGCTGCGTGACGATGGCCAGGACGTTACCCACGATGCTCACCCAGAGCATCGTCGAGGCGGGGACACCCACCGAGACCGCATAGGCAAGGCCAAAGGACTGCATGAAGGTGTTGGTGACGGTCTCGAAGGACATCAGCGCCACCTGGAAGAACTGCGCCGGGTGCGTCTGGAACATCTTGGCGAAGGGGAGCTTCACCAGTTCACCATGGTCATGCTTTTCCTCGAAGACCTCCGGCTCGTCCAGCGAGCGGCGCACCAGGTACGCGACGATGAGCACGACGAGGGAGAGCCAGAACGGGATCCGCCAGCCCCAGGCGAGGCGGTCCGCCTCGCTCATGGCGGCCACGGGCAGGAAGGCGAGGGACGCCAGGACGATGCCGGCGGAGATGCCGCTCATGGCGAAACTGGCGAAGAAGCCGCGGCGGCCCTCCGGGGCTTCCTCGGTAGACAGCGCCGAGGCCCCGGCGGTTTCGGCCCCGGCGGACAGGCCCTGCATCAGGCGCAGCAGCACCAGCAGCGCCGGCGCCCAGTAGCCGGCAAGGCTGAAGTCGGGCAGCGCGCCGATCAGGAACGTGGCACTGCCCATGAGCACCAGGGTGAGTACCAGGGTGTTCTTCCGGCCAATCTTGTCGCCGAGGTGTCCGAACACCACGGCGCCGAAGGGCCGCGCGACGTAGGCCACTCCGAACGTGGCGAAGGAGGCGATGAGCGCCACTGTAGGGTCGCCGGCGGGGAAGAAGATCTTCGAGAACACCAGCGACGCTGCGGTGGCATAAATGAAGAAGTCGTAGTATTCCAGCGCGCCGCCGAGGAAGGCGGCCAGTGCGGCCTTCTTGGCACGCTTGAGCTGGCGCTGTGCTTCAGGCGTTGACTGGGCCTGGGCTCCTGCTGCGATGTCGGTCATTTCTGGTTCCTTCCACGCTGAAGGCGGGGATCTTGTCGTCTATTTGTACGCAATGCGAACATGTGTGCGAAATGCGCCTAGAAAGAGGATACTAGCCGGTGACGCCAATCACAACGTCATTGAGAAAGGTGCATCATGACCGAAGGCAACCAGCAAGCATCCCGTCTGGTCCTCATCGGCTCGGCCGCATCACAGGCCATGTCTCCCGGCCTGTGGAATCCTGTTCTGCGGGAGCTTGGCAACGGCTGGACCTACGAGTCCTGGGACGTGGCTGGTGACGGAGACCTGGAAGCGGTCCGCCGCAGGCTCCTGAACCCCGACATCGTGACGGCGAACGTGACAATGCCGCACAAGCACTGGGCGGCGGAAACTGCTGATGAAGCCACCGCGCCCGTCCAGCTCAGCGGCGCCTGCAACCTATTGGTACGGCAGGGCCGAAGGCTGGCGGGCCACAACACGGACGTTACGGCTGTGAAAGTCCTGCTCGGGGGCGGGTACCAGCAGCACGCGCTGTTGCTGGGTGCCGGGGGAGCCGCCAGGGCAGCACTGGTCGCGCTCCGGGGCGGCGTGGGAAGAGTGTCCATTGCGGACCGCGATCCCCACGCGTCAAAGGAGTTGCTGGACCTGGCCCGGGGCTTCGGGATCGAGGCACAGGCCGTCACCTGGCACGAGGCGCAGGACCTGGCTCCCAAGGCATCCCTGATTGTCAATGCGACTCCGGTCGGAAAAAGCGCCTCCGACATGCCGGTCTGGGGCGGCGCGCCGCTGGCCCCTGGTGCGGTCCTCTATGACTACGTGTACGCACGCCATGTCACCGCCAGTGTGGAGCGCGCCAGGGAGTTGGGCGTCCGGTGCATCGACGGGTGGGACCATCTCCGTGAGCAGGCCCTAGCCATGGTGCCCCTCCTTGGCCTTGACGGGCGGGCCAGCGAACTGCTCCAGCGGTCCCTTGGAATCCTCCGGGAAAGGCACTGAAGGGGAAGCGGCCGAACGATAAGATCGAACAGGCGCCGAAGACCGGCAGGCCGGTGCAGGTAGCCAATCGTTCAGAGAGGAACAGCAACGTCAATGGAGGAGCAGGCTGCCTACTTTGTGAAGTCGGTTGAGAAGGCATTCGACGTCCTGCTCGCTTTCACCCCGGAGCAGCCGCGGCTTACCGTCTCGCAGGTTGCTGCCCGGACGGACATGACCCGCGCGTCCGCCCGCCGCTTCCTGCTGACCCTGGCGGACCTTGGATACATCCGCGCCGAGGGGCCGGCCTTCGAACTCACCGCCCGGTCGCTGGATGTGGGCCGTTCCTACCTTGCGGGCCTGACCTTGCCCAAGGTGGCGGAGCCCCATCTCAGGGATCTGGCGGCGGAGCTGAATGAAACAACTGCCCTGTGCATCCTCGACGGCGGGGATGTGGTCTACGTGGCCTGCGTGCCGTCTCCCGGCCTGTTGAGCGTTTCCATTACCGTCGGGACCCGCTTCCCGGCGTGGGCCACCTCGATGGGCCGCGTCCTGCTTGCCGGGCTGCCGGCCCCGCAGCTGGAGGAGTACCTCCGGTCGGTCCAGCTGCGCCGTTTCACCGACCGCTCGATCGGCAGCGTGGAGGACCTGCGGGCAGAGGTGGAAGCGGCGAGGACCAGGGGCTGGTCAATGGTCTCCCAGGAACTCGAGGAGGGCCTGCGCGGTGTGGCCGTCCCCGTGTGCCGTGGAAACGAGGTGGTTGCCGCCACCAATGTGTCCCTGCAGACCCACCGTGCGGCGGCCAGGGATATCGAGGCAACGGTCCTTCCGCAGTTGACGGAGGCCGCACGGCGCATTGCACTCGATTACGGCGGCCCCGCCGCCCGCGCCAGCAACTAGTAGCCCTACCCCGCCCGTGAAGGGGCCCCGCAGCCCGAAGGACGCGGGCTGACAGGTGAATCGTTACCCACAACCTCCCCGCCGCCTACTCCCGCCGCGCGCCGCCGCGCTCTAGACTCAAGCCAACTGCGTGCAGCAGAGCCGCTGCACAGCTCGTCAGGAAGAGGAGTCGGCGGGTGAAACTGGGGATTCCGCGGGAACGCAGGGAGGGTGAGCGGCGCGTCGCCGCCACACCGGATACCGTCAGGCAGCTCGCGGCAATGGGGCTGGACGTCCTGGTGGAAACCGGGGCGGGGGACGGCGCCGGGCACGCTGATGCCGCCTACCAGCAGGCCGGCGCCACCATCGTCCCTGAACTGGACACCTCAGCCCTGGACGTCCTGGCCCACGTCCGGCCCCTTGACCCGCACACTGCCGCGTCCCTGCAAAGGGGAACCGTGACGGTGGGGCTCGCGTCGCCGTCGTCCGAACTGCCCGCGGTGCAGGCGCTCGCGGACAACGGAGTGACCTCCTTCGCGCTGGAGCTGGTGCCCCGGATTTCCCGTGCCCAGTCCATGGACGCCCTGACCTCCCAGGCCCTGGTGGCCGGGTACCGCTGCGTCCTGGAAGCCGCCATCAGGCTGCCCCGGTTCTTCCCGCTGTACATGACCGCTGCGGGAACCGTCCCGCCGGCCCGCGTCCTGGTGCTCGGTGCGGGCGTGGCAGGGCTGCAGGCCATTGGCACCGCCAAACGGCTGGGGGCGCGGGTCTTCGCCAACGATATCCGCCCCGCCTCAGCCGACGAAGTCGCCTCGATGGGCGGAACGTTCATCCGGCTGGACCTTGAGACGGCGGAAGCAGCCGGCGGCTACGCCCGCCAGCTGAGTTCCGACGCCGGCACCCGGCAGCGGCAGCTGCTGGCACCCCACGTGGCGCAATCGGACGTCCTGATCACGACGGCGGCCGTCCCCGGGCGGCCGGCGCCCCTCCTGGTGACACGGGAGATGGTGCAGGGCATGCGCCCGGGATCGGTCGTCGTCGACCTCGCCGCCGAGTCCGGCGGCAACGTGGAGGGCTCCGTGCCGGGCCAGGACATCCCCATCCCCACCGCGGACGGAACGGGCCGCATCACCCTGGTGGGACTGAAGGACCCCGCCTCCGCGATGGCATCGGACGCCTCACGCCTCTACGCCAAGAATGTGGCCAACCTGCTGGCCCTGCTGGTCCGCGACGGGACCCTCACCCTGGATTTCGACGACGAAGTAGTGGCCGGCGCCTGCCTCACCCACGCCGGGGAGGTGCGGCACCAGCCCACCGCGGACCTGCTCGCGGCACGGACGGCCACGGCTGCGGCCGGCCCGGAAGGAGTGCTCTGATGGATGGAACCGCGCTGTTGACCATCACCGTGCTGGCGGTGTTCGTCGGTTTCGAGGTGGTTTCCAAGGTCTCCAGCACCCTGCACACGCCCCTGATGTCCGGCGCCAACGCCATCCACGGGATCATCCTGGTGGGGGCCATTATTGTCGCCGGCCAGGCAGCTGACCCATGGGTGCTCGCGGTGGCGCTGCTCGCCGTCGTCCTTGCCACCGCCAACCTGGTGGGCGGTTTCGTGGTGACGGACCGGATGCTGCACATGTTCCACGCGAAAAAGGACCCTGTTAAGGCTGGCGCCCACCCCGAGGCAGGCAGCAAATGAGCCTCCTCGACCCCGTCTGGACCTCCCTGCTCTACCTCGCGGCGGCGGTCTGCTTCATCCTGGCCCTGCGCGGACTCAGTTCCCCGCGCACGGCCCGCCGCGGAAACCTGGTGGGGGCACTCGGGGCGCTGATCGCCGTCGTCACCGTCTTCCTGTCCGCCCGGCTGGAGAACATCCCCTGGATCCTGGCCGCCATCGCCATTGGTTCGGCGGTGGCGGCCCCGGTGGCGCGCCGAGTGAAAATGACGCAGATGCCGCAGCTGGTGGCGCTGTTCAACGGCGTTGGCGGCGGCGCGGCAGCGTTGGTGGCGCTCCTGGAATTGGGCCACGCCGGCAATCCCTGGGTCCGGGTGGCGATCGTCTTCACGCTCCTGGTGGGGGCCGTTTCCTTCGCCGGTTCCGGCGTCACGTTCGCCAAGCTGCAGGAGCTGATGACCACCCGGCCCGTTGTGTTCCCCGGCCTCCCGGTGGTGATGGCGGTGGTCCTGCTCGCCGCCGTGGCTGCGGCCGTGGCCGTGGTCATCACCAGTTCGCTGCCCCTTGCGGTGCTGTTGCTGGTCCTGGGCCTGGCCGCCGGTGTCCTGCTGGTGCTGCCGGTGGGTGGCGCCGACGTGCCTATCGTCATTTCGCTGCTGAACGCCTTCACCGGCCTGGCCGTCGCGGCGTCCGGCCTGGTGCTGGGCAACGTCCTGCTCGTGGTGGCAGGCACCCTGGTGGGAGCTTCGGGCACCATCCTCACCCGGGCCATGGCGGCGGCCATGGGCCGGAGCGTGGCGGGTATCCTGTTCGGTGCCTTCCGCGGAGGTTCGACGGCGGGGTCCACGGCCGTGAGCGAGCGTCCCGTCCGCTCGTCCTCAGCGGAGGACGTGGCGGTTCTGCTGGGGTACGCCCAGCGGGTGATCATCGTCCCCGGGTACGGTCTGGCGGTGGCTCAGGGCCAGCACACTGCCGCCGAACTGGCCCTGGCACTGGAGGCCAGGGGCATCGAGGTGGACTTCGCCATCCATCCCGTGGCCGGCCGGATGCCCGGGCACATGAACGTGCTCCTGGCGGAAGCCAACGTGCCCTACGAGTCGCTCAAGGAGATGGGCGAGATCAACCCGGAGTTCAAGACCACGGACGTGGCCCTGGTGGTGGGCGCCAACGACGTGGTGAACCCGGCCGCCAAGACGTCCTCCGGGTCCCCGATTTACGGGATGCCCATCCTGGAAGTGGCCGAGGCGCGGCAGGTGGTCTTCCTGAAGCGCTCGATGCGCCCGGGCTTCGCCGGCATCGAAAACGACCTGCTGTACGAGCCCCAGACCTCACTGCTGTTTGGTGACGCCAAGGACTCCCTGGCCCAGGTGCTGGGCGCGGTCAAGGCGCTGTAGCCCGCCACACTGCGTCTGACCACCCCCGCGGCGGGTTACCCTTCTTTCAGAAGCCTGCTTTCCATCCGCCACTAGAGGACGCCATGACTGAGACCAGCTCAACTTCGCCCAAACGGGCCGCCATCATCGTCAATCCCGCCAAGCCGGTGGACATCGACGTGCGCGGCCTGGTGGCCAAGCACTGCGTGGAAAACGGCTGGGGCGAAGCCATCTGGCTGGAAACCACCAAGGAGGACCCGGGCGTCGGCCAGGCGAAGGAAGCGCTGGCGCAGGGCGCGGACATCGTCATCGCGGCCGGCGGCGACGGTACCGTCCGCTGCGTTGCCGAGGTCCTGTCCGGCGGCGACACCCCCATGGGCCTGCTGCCCCTGGGAACCGGGAACCTGCTGGCGCGCAACCTGGGCATGGACGTCACCGATTACGACGGTGCCATGGCTGGCGCCCTGATCGGGACCGAACGGAAGATCGACGTGGTCCGCGCCCGCCGCAGCGACCCGGACAAGGAACAGCTGTTCCTGGTCATGGCCGGCATGGGTTATGACGCCACCATCATGGCGGACACCAACGAGGACCTGAAGGACAAGGTGGGCTGGCTTGCCTACGTGGACGCCGGGATCCGGAACCTGCCCGGCAAACCCGTCAAGGCAACCGTGGTGATCGACGGCAAGTCCGTGGTGCACCGCGGCGTCCGGAGCGTCATGGTGGGCAACTGCGGCAAGGTCCAGGGCGGCCTGGAGATCTTCCCTGACGCCAAGATGGACGACGGCCTGCTGGATATCGCCGTCCTGGCGCCCCACCACGGCAAGCTGGGTTGGCTGTCCGTGCTGGCGGGCATCATCGGCAAAGGCAAAAACAGGGACACCGCCGTGGAGTACTTCCAGGGCAAGACCGTTGAGATCACGCTGGAGCACAAGGACGACTACCAGCTGGACGGCGACCACGAGGGCGAGGGCAAGCACGTCCTCATGACCATGGAGCCCGGTGCCCTGACCCTGCGGATGTAGGGCCGTGCGGTACGTTCGCTACCCCAGCAGCCTGCCCCAGCGCGCGTCCAGCAGCGGCGCGCCGGCCAGTTTCAGGGCGTGCCAGAGCGTGACTGCCACTGAATCCAGCACCGGCACCCCGGTGGCCTGCTCGATCTCGGCCGTTATGTTGGCTCCGTATAGGTTGGTGCACAGGTACACCAGCGCGTCGGGAGCCGCGGCGGCGAGTTCCAGGGATCCGGGGCGCATCTCGTCGTCGGTGACCCGGGCAAAGGACTCGTTGTCGCTCAGGCCCAGCGCCCGGTGGTCCACGGTCTTGATGCCTTCACGCTCGTAGGACGCGATGACCTGGTGGTTCACGTCCCCGGTGTAGGGCGTGAAGAGGCCGATCCGCTCGGTGCCGAAGGCCCGGAAGGCCGCAAGGTAGGCCAGCGTGGAGGTGGTGGCCGGGATCCCGGTGGCGGCCGTGATCCCGCCGGCCAGTTCCTGGTCGTGCGCTGACCCCAGCCATGAACCCGAGGTGCCGTTCCAGGCGATCACGTCCACATCCGCCGTCGCCAGCAGCTTGGCTGCGTCCGCCATGACGGCGGGGTCGAATTGGCGGTTGGAGGAGTCGTCCAGGGCGATGCGGGTGACCGGGATCCGGGTGAAGTGCACTGTGACGTCCGTGCGATCGCCCAGGATGCGGTAGGTCTGGGGCTCCAGGCAGGTGTTGGAGGACGGCACGATCATGCCAATCCTGCGGGGGCGTGTGGTTGCGGGCATGGGGGCTCCTAGAGGACGGCGGCAGGCAGGTGGGAGGCGTCGGCAGCGGCGGACTGGTGCTCCCGGAAGCCGTTGCGGTTGATGAAACGGCCGGCGGCGCCGGGGTCGTGGAAGCCGTCTGCGTCCAGGACCACGCGGCCGTTGGAAACCACGACGGCGGGCCAGCCCGTGAGTGCCTGCCCGTCGAAGGGTGAGAAGTCGGTCCCCATGTGCAGGGCAGCGCCGTTGACCGTGCGTTCCTCGGCGGGATCGAAGATGACCAGGTCGGCGTCGAAGCCCTCGGCGATGCGGCCTTTGCCGGGGACGGCATTGATCCGGGCGGGCTCCGCAGCGAAGGCGCTGACGAACTGTTCCACGGTTGCGCCGGCGGATGTCATCGCGGTGAACGTGACGGGCATGCGGGTCTCCACTCCGGGCAGTCCGTGCGGCATGGCGCGCACGTCATCTGTGCGCTCGAGCTTCTGGGACAGGTCGTAGCAGGAGTGGTCCGAGGACATGGTGTGGATGGCGTCGGACACCAGCCGCTCCCTGAGGGCGGCCACGGTTTCCGCGTTGCGCATGGGCGGGCAGCAGGCGAACCACTCGGGGAAGGTGGAGGCGTAGACGGTGTCGTCCAGCGTGACGTAGTGCGGGCAGGTCTCGGAGTACGCCTCGAGCCCGCGTTCCCGTGCCTGGGATACCAGGTCCACCGCTCCGGGCGTGGACTGGTGGACGAAGTAGACCGGTGCCCCCGTGTATTCAGCCATGGCCAGGGTTTCTTTGACCGAGATCTCCTCGGCCAGTTCGGGCCGGGTCCGGTGCAGGTGTTCGATCCCGATCAGGCCGTCCTGGGCGTGCTGTTCGGTGCAGTCGGCAATGATCGGATCGTGCTCGGCATGGATGTAGGCCAGTCCGTCCAGCCGCACCATTTCGCGCATCACCTTCAGGATGGTGCCGCCGTCGGCCATGGTGGTGCCGCGGTTGGTGGTGTACATCTTTACCGACCGGACGCCCTCGGCGGCCAGCTGCTCCAGTTGCCACGGCACGGTTTCGTCCCAGCTGACCACGGCGCCGTGCAGGGCCACGTCGCAGCGTGACTGGGTGGCGAGTTCCTTCTTGTGCAGGACGGCGGCGAGCGGTGTTTCCTGGGCATCGCGGGGGATGCCGAAGTCGATGATGGTGGTGGTTCCGCCCCACAGCGCTGCGGTGGAGGTGGTGCGGTAGTCGTCGAGGGTGCGGAAGCGGCCGGTCACCTGCGCCACGTGGCAGTGTCCGTCCACGCCGCCGGGTATCACGAGCTTGCCCGTGGCGTCGATGGTGCGGTCCGCCGCCGGGGCGGGTTGGGCGGCGTCCACAAGGGCTGCGATCCGGCCTCCGGAAACCACGATGTGGGCTTCGCGCCGGCCCGTGCTGTTGACCATGGTGGCGTTGGCGATGACAAGTTCTGGCTGGGACATCGGTGTCCTCCTACAATTGGTGGGCTTTGGCTTTGGCTTTGGCTTTGGCTTAGGCGGTGGGCTGGGGTGTGCCGGCGCGTTCCTGGCGGGCGGCGAGGGCCGCGTCCAGGTTGCCTGACAGGCCCTTGCGGTCCTTGGCCGGGGGCGGGGCGAAGGCGCCGGCGCGGTGGGTTCCGGACTGCAGTGCGGCCACCGCCTCCGCCATGCGGATGCCGGCGGAGATGCCGTCAACCACCGGGACGGGAATTTGTCCCTTGAGTTCGCGGGCCAGCCCGGCGAGCGGGGCGCCGGCAAGGATGACGACGTCGGCGCCGTCCTCGGCGACGGCCTGCCGGCTGAGCGCCAGCAGGGTTTCCCGGAAGTCCTGCTGGACGGAAGCGATGCTGGTGAGGGAGTCGTTGATGGAGCGGATGGAAGCCAGCCGGCCGGACAGGCCGAACCGCTCCACGCACTCGCGGTACCAGGGCTTGATCCGGTCCGAGATGGCGATGATGGAAAAACGGTGGCCCTGCAGGGCGGCTGCGCACAGTGCCGCCTCGGTGATGCCGATGACGGGGACGTCCGCGAGTTCCTTGAGGGCAGGCATGCCCGGATCGCCGAAGGCTGCCACCACCACCGCATCCACCGGGTCTGCTCCGGGGCGGGTGTGTTCGGCGATGATTTCGGCCACCGCACCGGCGGCGATGAGGGATTCGAAGCGGGTCTCGATGTATTCGACGCCGT
This sequence comes from Arthrobacter sp. SAFR-044, assembly GCF_051965175.1. Lineage (GTDB taxonomy): Bacteria > Actinomycetota > Actinomycetes > Actinomycetales > Micrococcaceae > Arthrobacter. The sequence goes on along the minus strand of NZ_JBQCMK010000010.1, from coordinate 116,876 downwards.
GGCCGGCCGTCCGGACCAGCAGTTCAGTGCCGGGGGAGGCGGATCGGAGCGCCTCGGATTCGATCAGCGCTGTGACATCGGCGCTGATGTTGGGGTTGATGACCAGGAGTTTCATTTTCTCTTCCGGTGGAATTCTGGTTCGGTCTTCTGGAAGTCCTCAGGGAACTGCTCCCGGTACTTTCCAATGTGGGAGGCGGACTGGGCGGCTGCTTTGTCCGGATCACCGCTGGCGATGGCCGCGTAGAGCTCGCGGTGTTCGCGGATGAGCTCGGGCAGGTCGCTGACGTGCCGGAACAGCCAGTGCATGCGGCCCTGGAGGGGTTCCAGGGCGGACTTGAGGAAGTTGTTGTCTGCGATGGCGGTGATGGCGTCATGGAACTCGCTGTTGGAACGGTGTGCCTCCATCACCGCCCCCTTGGCCAGGAACGCCTCCGCGTTGTCCAGCAGCCGCTTGAGGTAGGAGAGGTCGTCCTTGGTGGCCCGCTTGGCGGCGAGCCTGCAGGCCAGCACCTCCAGGGACTGGCGGACGTCGAAGAGGTCCTCCACGTCCTTGGGGCTGAGGCTGCTGACTTCTGCCCCGCGCGCACCGCGGTCGCTGATGAGGCCTTCCTGGCGGAGCATGCGGAGCGCCTCGCGGACCGGCAGCCGGGATACGGAGAATTCGGCTGCCAGGTCGCGTTCCACCAACCGCGTGCCGGGAGCGTAGTGCCCTTCGAAAATCCGGGTGCGGAGGGTGTCCCGGACAGTCTCGCGGAGGGGGCGGTCCTTGTCCTGGGTCTCTTCTGCGGTCAGCATGCTGCTCCATTCGGATTCTTGTGTGGCACGGCTCCCGGCTGCGGGGGCGTCATTGGTAGCAAGTTTCCCTGCGAGGGTCAGCTTAGACAGGAAGCCGCTTGTTGTAGTTCAGGGTCAGGACTGAGGCGCCCATGATCACCGCGGAACCGACGAAGTACAGCAGCGCCCAGGTGTAGGAGCCAGTGGCCCCGACGATCAGGCCGACGGCGATCGGAGTGACGAACCCGGAGATGTTGCCGCTGAAGTTCATGGCGCCGCCCAGGACGCCCGCGTTGGTGCGGCCGCCGAGGATGGAGGGGATGCTCCAGAACAGGCCCACCCAGCGCAGGAAGAACATGACGAGGGAGAGCAGGACCACTGCGGTGGTGGGGTCCGGGACCACGGTGACGCCCACCAGGCCGCCGATCACCACGACACTGGAGATGCCCAGGAGGGTGCGCATCACTTTGTTGGCTGAGGCGCCGGAGGCGCGCCACTTGTCCGCAATGGTTCCGCCCAGGATTTCGCCTACGAAGCCGGCACCGAAGATGACGAACGTCGACCAGCCGATGGTCTTCAAATCGAAGCCCTTGGCCTGGGCGAGGTACAGCGGGCCCCAGGTCAGCAGCCCATAGAACACTCCATTGAAGCCGAGCCAGCCGAAGCACATCGCCCAGAAGGAACGAAACTTAAGGTAGGGGAGCAGCGCGCGCTTGCCCTGGCTGCCGTCGAGTTCGGCTTCGGCGTCCTCGGCTGCGTGCGACGCTTCAATGTACTCGGCTTCGGCGGCATTGACACCGCGATGTTGCCGCGGGTTGTCGCGGACGTACCACCAGACGGCCAGGCCCATCAGGACCGTTGCCGCGCCGGCGATGACGAACGAACTGCGCCAGCTGCCCGTTGCGGCGATGAGGCCGGCGATGAGGATGCCGCCAAGGCCTGCACCCAGCGGGGCGCCGGCGTCCAGAATGGTGGCGCCGCGGCCGCGCTCCGACTTGTGCATCCAGATGGCGTTGAGCTTGCCGCCGGCTGGCATGACGCCGGCTTCGGTCACGCCGATGCCGAGTCGGGCGATAAACATGCTCAGGAAGCCGCCGGCCATGCCGGATGCGGCCGTTGCCGCGCCCCAGCCGATGCAGGAGGCGGTCATCACCTTGCGGGGACCGAACTTGTCGATCAGCAGGCCCACAGGGATTTGCATCAGGGCGTAGGTCCAGAAGAAGGCGGAGAGCAGTAAGCCCACTAGCTCAGGGGCCAGATTGAACTCCTTTTGGATGATGGGCAGCGCGACAGAGATGGAGCCGCGGTCGATGTAGTTGACGGAAACCAGAACGAGCAGGAGCAGGAACATTTTCCAGCGGACGGAGGTGCGCCGTTGCTTTCCGTCCTTTCCGGATTGTTCGGCGGTTTGGGGTGCGGCCTCGTCGGACGTGGCCGTTGTTTCAGTGTTTGGGATGGACACAGCTTCTCCTTCACGGGGAAGTTTACGGATGGGGAGGGTTCGAAAAGATGCGTGGTGCGTCGTGGGCAGGATTGGGACTGCCTGCGGAGGGAGCAGCCGCTGGACGATCCGGAGCGTGGAGCGGGTACTCAGTTGGGATCCCAATTTGGGATCCCAAAATCAAAGGTAGAAGTGACTCCCGCCACTGTCAAGGGTTTTAGTGGTCCGAAGGGGCCCAGATGGCCTGCAAGCGGATTGTGACTGCCCCCGGACCTAGGCCAGGGAGTCCTTGCGCCGGTGGGACAGGATCTCGGCAAGCTCCGCCAGCCGGTGTGCCCGGGCCGATTCGGCCGGAGTGAACGGCTCGCCCGCACGCGAAAAGGTGATGGGACCATGCCATGCGGTCGGGATCTTGAGGCGGGTCCCGTCGTCGGGCGCTTCATCGAGGGCGTCCGACGGCGGCACAATCGTCGCGTGCAGCAGCTCGGCCACCGCCAGGGGCAGTTCGTCCGGGGCAGCAGCGATCCTCGAGGCAAGGCTCAGTGCCCTGGTCTGTCCGTCTGCCATGGCAAGCGCAGTAGTGGGCCAAACGTGCGAACCGCTCCCGCCGCCGTCGGAAAGCGCAGCCAGTAGCTCACGCTCACCCACGGTGCCCGGAGCCGAGAGTACGAACTCGTCCAGCACGCCTCCCGGCGCCGGGTGCACGTGGATGCCGAGGATGTTCGTATCGAGCCGGGCCAGCGCCCGCGTGATCCGCTGCAGCGAGCCGGGGTGGTCCTGGAGCCTCGTCCGCGCCCGCCACAGGGACGGGGCTGAGGCCAGCTGCCTGCGGTGCCGCAACGCGGGCGCGTGCAGCCAGCCGCGCAGGATCCGGGCAGCGGACGGCTCGGCCACCCAGATCACCAGGACCGTGGCGGTGAGGGTCAGCACCAGCACCTTCGCCACGTAGGGGAGGTGGGTCTCCACCACGAGTGCATGGACCAGAAGCTCGATGGGCAGCATCGCGGCCACGTTCGCCAGGGTCAGCCGCGCCTTGGTCGGTTCCGGCATTTGGCCGCAGACTTCACAGCTCAGGTCGGCGGCGGGCGTGTTGTGCGGAGGGCGCTTCATGTCTCAAGCATCACGGGGCGTTGTTTCCGCCGCATTGCCCCCCGATTCCGTTCATGGGAACGTACCGGGCGGTCCCGGGGGTCCTGGCCGTAGGATTTACCAGGAACGTCAGCGCGGCCGCCACCCCGGAATCCACCCCCAAGGAAGGCGCTGCCCCCGTGAAGATGCTTGCTGAGATGTTCAGCATCGCCCCCGGCAACAAGGACCACCACCCGGCGCTGAGGTGCGCCGTAGGCGTCTTCGTACCCCTGATCACCCTGGTGCTGCTGGGCCGGCTGGACCTGGCCATCTTCGCGTCGTTCGGTGCCTTCACCGGAATCTACGGCCGTGGGGAGCCGCACGCCGTCCGCTTTGTGCTGCAGCTCCGGGCCGGGCTGCTGATGCTGCTGGTAATCCTCCTCGCCGCGCTCGCCGCCCGGATGGGTCCTGCCTGGGGCCTGGATGCCGCCGCGCACACCTGGCTGCTGGTCCTGGCCACCACCCTGGTGGCAGGCGTCTGCTCGGTGGCGATCTCCTGGCTGCGGCTGCGCCCGGCAGGGTCGCTCTTCCACATCTTCGCCTTTGCCGCCATCGCGTCCATTCCCAACCAGCCGCCGCTGCGGCAGGGCATGCTGGTCGCGGTCCTCACCACGGTGTTCTCCCTGCTCATCGGCTTCTCGTCCCGGGTCCTTCCCAGCCACCGCACGCCCTGGACCAGGCCTCCGCGCATCCGGCGCACCCCGGCGGAGAAGCGGACGGCGTGGCTTGAGGGGTTCGGCTACCTTGTGGCGGCGGGCCTGGCCGGTTCGTTGGCCACGTGGGCGGGAGGGCGGCTTGGATTCGGCCACAACTATTGGGCCATGGTGGCTGCCGTAGTTCCCCTGGTGGGCCACACCACCAGGCACCGGGTGCGCCGCGGCATCCAGAGGATCATCGGTACCGTGCTGGGCCTGCTGGTCCTGGCTGCGGTCCTGCTCGTGGGCCTGCAGCCCTGGCAGACGGTGCTGGTGATGGCGCTCTGCCAGTTCGGCGCGGAGATGTTCATCATCCGCCAATACCTGGTGGCCCAGGTGTTCGTGACGCCCCTGGCGCTGGTGTCCACGCTCCTGGTGGTCCCCGCTTCCGCGTCCATCCTGCTGCGCGACCGCATCATCGAGACCGTCATTGGTGCCGCCGTCGGCATTGCCGTGGTACTAACCCCGGGCGCGTGGCGCCGGGTCCGGCAAAGGCAGGAGCAGGGTACGACGGCGGCCTGACCGCCGTCCGGGACAGCCGCTCTGGGTGCGCCCGGCCTTTCGTTCGCCAAGCCTTTTCGTTCGTCCAGGGCGGTACGCTGGACTTCCCATTCAACGGAAGGGTGTGCGGCCGTGGCGAACTCAAGCTCCGGCGATTCGGTGGTGGACCGGATTGTGCGGCTGATCTCTGCCTTCCCCCAGGACGTCACCGACCTCCGGTTGTCGGAGCTTGCCGAGCGTGCCGGCCTGCCACTGACCACCACGCACAGGCTGGTGGCCCAGCTTGCCGGGCATGGCCTGCTGGAGACTGCCCCCGGGGGAATGGTCCGGCCCGGACTCCGGCTCTGGGAGCTGGTGAACCGCGCCTCCCCGGCGCTGGCGCTCCGGCAGGCGGCCATGCCCTTCATGGAGGATATCCAGCAGGTCCTGAACCAAAACGTGAACCTGGCAGTCCTGGACGGCTGGGAGGCGCTCTTCGTGGAACGGCTCTCCCGGCGCGGCTCGGTGGCCAACCGCGCCCAGGTGGCAGGCCGGATGCCCATCCACATCTCGTCCGCAGGGCTGGCGCTCATGGCCCACCAGGACAGGGCGCTGCAGCATGAGTACCTCAGCCAGTTCCACGACCCCTACGGAAAGCTGGCAGCCGATGACGTGAGGACCCTGCTCGCGGATACATCGCATCAGGGCTTCGCGCAGCTGAAAGGCGTGGTTGATCCGGACACCTGGGGCATAGCCGTGCCCGTCCTTAACCGCCGCCAGCGCGCGGTGGCATCCCTCGGCGTCGTGGTTCCGCTCCGGGAGATGCGGCTTCAGGCGCTGGTTCCCGCGCTGCAGACGGCGGCCCGCGGCATTGCGCGCGGCCTGGCCGAGGCGTGATCCGGCCCGGAATGTCCCTGCCAATCCGTTCAACGGAATAGCTGTAACGCCGGTCACCGTGCCTGCCGCACACTGAATCCAGGCAACCATTCCGGCCCTTTCCCGGGCCCCGCAACGAAGCGAGACAAAGCCATGGCACGAAAAGTCATCACCACCCAAGTAGCCATCATGGGAGGCGGTCCGGCAGGGCTGATGCTCTCCCATCTGCTGGCCAAGGCAGGCATCGAATCCACCGTGATCGAGATCCGCAGCCACGAGGAAATCTCCCACACCGTGCGCGCCGGCATCCTGGAGCACGGAACCGTCAACCTGCTGGTGGACAGCGGCGTCTCGGACCGGGTGCTGCGCGACGGCGACCGGCACGACGGCATCGAGCTGCGCTTCAACAACGAAAGCCACCGCATCGACTTCAAGGACCTCGTGGGCGAGTCGGTGTGGCTGTACCCGCAGACGGACGTCTTCCTGGACCTCGCCGCGCGCAGGAAGGACGACGGCGGCGACGTCCGCTACAGCGTCACTGACACCACCGTCCACGACCTGGAGGGCAAGCCGAAAGTCTGGTTCACCGATGCCGACGGCGCCGAGTTCGAGATCCAGGCCGACTTCCTGGTGGGTGCAGACGGCTCGCGCAGCCACTGCCGGTTCCAGATTCCGGAGGCCCACCGCAAGTGGTACTTCCACGAATACCCCTTCGCCTGGTTCGGCATCCTGGCCGAGGCGCCGCGCAGTTCCGACGAACTGATCTACGCCAACTCGGCCAACGGCTTCGCCCTGATCAGCCAGCGCACGGAGACTGTGCAGCGGATGTACTTCCAGTGCGATCCCAAGGAGAACGTGGCGGAATGGGATGACGACCGGATCTGGGCCGAATTCCGCAGCCGCGTCAACGGCAACGGCTTCGAGCTCAAGGAAGGCCCGGTCCTAGAGAAGATGGTCCTGCCGTTCCGCAGCTTCGTACACACCCCCATGCGCTACGGCAACCTGTTCCTGGCGGGGGACGCCGCACACACCGTGCCGCCCACCGGTGCCAAAGGCCTCAACCTGGCCATCAACGACGTCAAGGTCCTCTTCGAGGGGCTGGACAGCCATTACAACTCCGGCTCGGACCGGCTCCTGGAGACCTACAGCGACCGCGCCCTGGACCGGGTGTGGAAGGCGCAGCAGTTCTCCTACTGGATGACCACGATGCTGCACACTCCGGCTGATGCGGACGATTTCTCCCGCGCCCGCCAGCTCGGTGAACTGAACTCCGTGGTCTCCTCCCGCCACGGCCGGGCTTACCTGGCAGAGGCGTACACGGGCTGGCCCGCCTCGGCCTAACGCGGCTGGAGAAGTACGACGCCGGCTGGCCGGGTTGGTTCAGGGGGTCGCCAGCCGCCGGACAGCCGCCGCGATGGCCTTGGGGTCGGGGTCTTCATCCCGGCGCACGGTGAGCAGGTGCAGCAGCACGCCGTCGCCGTAGTCGGCCACGTCCCGTGCCCGGGCCCGCGCGTCCGGCACTCCCAGTCCGGCAAGGGCCTGTTCGAGGCCTCCCACCAACTGGAAGTGGCCGGCCGTCACGGACTCCGGCTTGTCCAGGGACAGTGCCAGCCGGGCGCGGGTCAGGCCGGCGTGCCGGCCGGCAAGCAGCACCACCATGGAAGCGAGTTGGCCTGCCAGTTCACCCAAGTCCTTCGGCGGGCCGGCAGGACCCTGTTCCCGGAGGAGGGCGGCGTCCAGTTCCAGCAGCCGGTCCAGGACGGCGTCAACCAGGGCTGCGCGGTTCCGGTAGTAGTTGGATGTAGTGCCTTCCGATAGGCCTGCGGCAGTGTCCACGGCCCGGTGGGTGAGCCCCTTCATGCCCTTGTCCGCCACCACGGCCAGGGCGGCGTCGAGCAAGAGGGTGCGTCGGTCCGGCATGGGATTCAGTGTAGTGGGACCTCTTCCGGTTCACTACAAAAGTAGTAAAATGGCGCGCATGGAAACGATTACGATCGTTGGCGGCGGCATCGCCGGCCTGGCCCTCGCGGCTGCTTTGGACACCAGCCGCTTCCACGTGACGGTGTACGAGAAACGGCCGGAACTGCCCGCCGTCGGCAACGCCCTTGGGATGTGGCCCAACGCCCAACGCGCCCTGGCCCGGCTGGGGATACTGGACCAGGCGCGGGCCGTGAGCCCGGTGCTGGGGAGCGGATCGGTCCGGAACGCCCAGGGTGAGCCGTGGGTGACCGTCGACGCCGGGGAGATGTTCGGCATTTCCCGGATCGACCTGCTCCGGCTGCTGGATGGCGCCGTGCCCGCCGCCGTCCGCCGTGTCACCGACACCGTGCAGGCAGTCCCCGCGGACGGCAGCCTGGTAGTGGGCGCCGACGGCGTCCATAGCATGGTTCGCCGTGCGGGACGGGGCCCCGGCGCGGATGCCCGCCTGACGCCCTACCTTGCCCTCCGGGGAACCCTCCCGACGCCGGTCGCTCCGGACGAGGTGGGCGAGTACTGGGGCCGCGGTGATCTCTTCGGCATGGCCGCCGCCCGGGGCGGGTCTTTCTGGTACGCGAGTTTCCGGTCCGGACTGGGCCCCTACGGAATCGACGTTCCGTCAGCGCTGGAACAGGCCCGGGAGCGCTTTGCGGGCCACGCACCTGCCATCCGGCGAACCCTCGCAGCTGCCACGCCGGAGGAATGCCTGGTCCAGCGGCTGTGGACGGTGCCCCATCTGCGCTCGTATGTCCGCGGCCGGACGGTGCTCATTGGTGATGCCGCGCATGCCATGATGCCAACCCTTGGCCGCGGTGCCTGTGAATCGTTGGTGGATGCGGTGACACTGGCCGACCTCTTCAACAACACGCCTGAAGGCCGCGGCCAGGACCAGGCGCTGCGCGCCTATGACCGGCAACGGAGACTTCGCACCCAGGCCGTGAGTCTGGCGTCCTCAGCGCTGGGGCGTGCCGCCCTCGCTGACCGTGCCCAGCCGCTGCGTGACCGCATGCTCAACCTGGCCCGACGGCGGAACTCACGGGCCGCCGTCGGCAGCGGTTCGGGGCGATAGTCAGCGGACGGCAGCTGCCGGGCGCGTGGCGTCGTCCTCACCCGGGGCCTGGGCACCGGGAAGTCCCGGCGCGGGGGCCTGCGGACCGCGCGGAGCGGCGGGCAGCCGCTTCCGGTTCCTCCGCCGCCCGGACCTGCCGTAGACCAGATACATCGTCACCCCGGTGATGACCATGAGGAGCACCGTGTAAACGAAGGTGTTCGCTATGCCCTCAGTGCCTTCCGCCCCGTCGGTGTTGGCCTTGATCACCAGGCCCAGCGGCTGCACCAGCGGATGGGCCAGGAAGATGGCAGTGTCATAGTCGTCCAGCAGGCTGTTGAAGTTCAGGGCCGTGATGGCTGCAGCCGCCGGGAGGACCAGCGGCAGGAGGATCCGGCGGAAGACGTACAGCGTCTTGGCGCCCATGATGGCGGCGGCCTCCTCCAGGGAAGAGTTCACGGCGGCAAAGGACGCCTTGAGCATCCGGAGCGTGAACGGGATCTTCACCGTGACGAAGGCGATGAGCAGGATCACCGTTGTTCCCGTCAGGACAGCGCCGCCCACCAGGGGATTGGGGTGGTCGTAGCTGACGATCAGGCCCAGGGCCAGCAGCGCGGAGGGCAGGATCCACGGGATGTGCAGCAGGTACTCGAAGGCTGAGGCCACCCAGTTTTTGTACTTCTGCAGGAGCCGGGCCACGAAGAGCAGGCCGCCGACGGCGATTACCGCCGCCAGGGCGCTGTACACCACGCTGACGATGAACGGCCGGAGCCCGGACTGCTGGGTGAGGACGCGGACATAGTTGTCCAGCGTCAGGTTGGAAAACGAAAGCTGTCCGGTCTGGATGGCCGCGCCGTCGGCAAATGAATAAAGCACGATCAGCACCACGGGAAGCGTGTAGATGGCAAAGAGGAGATAGGCCGCGGCGTGCACGGCCACGTTGGCGGCGGGGTTGGCAATGTCCTGTTTCTGCAGCTCGGAAGACACCTTTGACACCGAAAAGTACGTGCCGCCCTTCTCCAGCCGCGACATGACGGCGAGCATCAGCATGGTGGCCACGCCAAGGATCACGGCCAGCAGTGCCGCCAGGTCACGCGAGGTGGGGCTGTTGGTGAACGTCAGGATCATCGGCGTGATGGTCTGGAAGTCGCGGCCGCCCAGCACCTGCGGGGCGCTGAGGGCGCCCAGGCCGGTGAGGAAGGACAGGATGGTGACGGCGAACAGGGTGGGCTTGAGCATCGGCAGGACGATGCGGCGCAGGATGGTCCACGTGGAGGCGCCAAGGTTCCGCGCGGCCTCGATGGTCTGGTAGTCGATGCCTTTGAGGGCGTTGGCAACGAACAGCATGTGGTTGGTGGTGGTGGCAAAGGTCATGACCACCAGCACGGCAAAGAATCCGGAAAACCAGCCGGGGTCCATGCCGGGGACAACCCGGACCAGCAGCGACGTGACAATGCCCTTGTCCCCGTAGATGAATTTGTACCCCGCCGCCAGCACAATGCCGCCATAGATGAAGGTGGAGGCATAGCCCAGGAACAGGATCCTTGAACCCCGGATCCTGAAGTAATGCGTCACCAGGACGATGAAGACGCCCACCAGGTTGACCGTGACGGACAGCGCCACGGCCAGCAGGAAGCTGTTGCCCAGTGCCTTCATTGCCCGCTGGGAGGAGAACAACTTCTCTGCGGCGCGGCCCGAAAAGCTGCCGTCCGGGAAGAAAGTGGCGATCAGGATGTTCACGTTGGGCCATACCAGGAACGCGGCTATGAACCAGGTGAGGATGACCCCCACCACCAGGACGAACGGGGAGCGGGCCATGCTGCGCACCGCGTTGTTGCCGCTCATGGCAGGGCAACCGCCTGGTCCTGTGCACGTGCGGCACCGGATCCCGGATGGTACTGGAGGATGTGCCCGGGTTGGACGTAAACCGTTGTAGCCGTGCCGGCCCCAGGGTGCGCGGCTCCGTCTTCCCTGACCAGGAGGCGGATGTCCGCGCCATGGCTGCGGACCACATACCGGCTGTGCAGGCCGTGGTAGGTCCGGGACACCACGGTGGCGGGAAGCCCGACGGCGGTCCCTCCGTCCGCGGGCCGGTCCAGGGAGGCCTTTTCCACGCGCAGGTAGGACCTGGCATCCGTGCTGAGGCCGGCGCCTGAGAGCCGGTTGACCTCCGCCACGAAATCCGGTGTCAGGGCCGAGCTGTCACCAATGAAGTTGCAGACGAACTCCGTAGCGGCATGGTCGTAGATGTCCTGGGGCGTCCCGACCTGTTCCACCACGCCTTTGTTGAAGACCGCCACCCGGTCGCTCATGGCGAGGGCCTCGTCCTGGTCGTGCGTAACGTACACGGTGGTGATGCCGAACTCGCTCTGCAGGTCCTTGAGCTGCTGGCGCAGCTGGTGGCGGAGCTTGGCATCGAGGTTGGACAACGGCTCGTCCAGCAGCAGGATCTTGGGCCGCAGCACCAGGGCCCGGGCAACAGCCACGCGCTGCTGCTGGCCGCCGGACAGCTCGGCCACGTTCTTTGCCAGCTGCTCGTCGCTGAGCTCCACGCGGCGTGCAATGTCCCGCACCAGCCGGTCGCTGTCTGCCGGTTTTTCCTTCCGGACCCGCAGCCCGAAGGCAATGTTCTCCCACACGCTCATGCTCGGGAACAGGGCATAGTTCTGGAACACCATGCCCACCTGCCGCTTGTCGCTTGGAAGGCGGGTTACGTCCTTCCCGTCCACCCTGACCGTACCCCTGGCCGGCTGGATGAAGCCGGCCAGGGTGCGCAGCGCCGTCGTCTTTCCACAGCCGGAGGGTCCCAGGAGGGTGAAGAATTCGCCTGGCTGGACATGCAGGTCCAGGTGCGGAATGGCGGTGAAATCGCCAAAGGTAACTTCGATGTTTTCCAAGCGGATCATGGCAACCCTGTCTGATGGAACGCGGAAACGGCGGCTGGCAGGACGGGTTACGTCATGTATTCGAGTTCGATCTTCTCCACCCAGGCGCCCATGTTCTTCTGGACGAATTCCCAGTCGATGTCCTGCTGCTTGAGGCCGGCAAAGAAGTCCACCACCTCGGGATTGGCCTTTGCCTGGGCGCCCTTGTTGACCGGCATGGAGTTGAACTTTTGGGCGAATTCGCCCTGGACCTCGGAGCTGCCAAACCAGTCAATGAACTTTTGGGCCTGTTCTTTCTTCTTGGTTCCCTTCACCAGGGCTATCTGCTCCACTGCGAGCGGGACGCCCACGGAAGGGATGACCGTGTCCACGTTCACTTTGAAGGACTTTTCGCGGTCGGCGATGATCGAGGAGGGCATTTGGCCCATGTCCACTTCGCCGGAAGCGATGCGGGCGAACAGGTCGGTCTTGGCAACGGCGGGGCTGCCGTTCTTGAAGTACTGCTCAACCTGCTTCCATCCGTCGTCGGAAATCCCCAAATCGCCGGAGTCGTCGCGATACCGGGAGAGGATGCCCGCGAAGACCAGTTGGGCCGTGGCGGTGCCCAGACCGGTGACCCGCTCGTAGCGGCTCTTGAATTCGTCCTTGGTCCACAGGTCCGGCCAGTCCTTTGGTGCGGCGTCCTTGGAGATCTTGTCCGAGTTGTAGCCCAGGAGGATGGCCTGCTTCACCAGGGGCCAGTACGTTTCGCCATCGCCCAGGCCCTTGTCCACCTCACCGGCCCATGCAGGCTGGTAGGCCTCCAGCGCGCCCTCGTTCTTGACCTGTGAGAAGTACATGTTGTTCAGGCCGAACGCGACGTCGGCGATGGGGTTGTTCTTTTCGGCAATGAGTTTGTTGGTGGCATCGGCGCCGCCGGCCCCCACGATCTCGATCTTGAACCCGGCTTCGGCCGCCTTGGCAGCCAGCCAGTCGCCCCGGCCTTCGCCGTTGGAGTTGGTATAGATCACCAGCGTGTCCCCGGACCCACCCGCCGGGGCTCCGGAGGCTTCACCGCTCGCGGCGGGCGGGGTGGAGCCCCCGCCACAGCCGGTGAGAAGGGTGGCGGCGACAGCGGCGGCAACCAAAGTCTTCAATTTACGCACGATCAGGACTCATTTCTGGACTGGAATCGGAGCATGTCCGCACAGCCTATAGCCGGGCATGACGAAAACCGGGCTGTTATAGCTATCGATTCGATAAACAGCCCGGCTGCTCACTCTGGACCAGTCGGGGAAACGGCTGGGGGCCGCCGCGTAAACCCGGGGGAAACGTTAGCCCTTGACCGCGTCAGTCCTTGATGGCGGTCCCGCTGAGGTGGTGGGTGGGGATCCGGTCCCGGTCATAGGTGATCTCCGTGTAGCCGTGCGGCTCGGGTTTGCCCTCCTGGTTCAGGTTCACGAAAACGATCTCCTCGATGGTGAGGATGCTCTGCCTGGTGATCATGTTGCGGACCTCGGCCCGCATGGTCAGCGACGTCCGGCCGAACCGGGTGGCCGTCAGGCCCATTTCGATCAGGTCGCCCTGGACCGCGGAGCTGACGAAGTTGATCTCCGAAATGTACTTGGTGACTGCGCGCCCGTTTCCCAGCTGGAGGATGGCGTAGATGGCGGCTTCTTCGTCAATCCACTTCAGCAGGCTGCCGCCAAAGAGGGTCCCGTTGGCGTTGAGGTCCTCAGGCCGGACCCACTTGCGGGTCCGGAAGGTGATGTCTGCTGTTTCCATAGGCCGAGATTAGCCGAAGCTGGTGCGGGCAACCCCAGTGTGACGGAGTTGCGGCTAGGCCATGGCGGTCTGCGCGGCGCTGTAGGCGTTGATGCGCTTGGCGTAGCAGTGCGAGTGCTCCACGCCGATGTAGGGCCCGAAGTTGGGGATCTGCTCGAACCCTGAGTTTTCATAGAAGTTCCGGCCGTCAGGCTGGGCGGATCCGGCCTCGGCCTTGATGCGGGTGATGCCCTGGCTGAATGCCTCCGCTTCCAGGGCCGCGAGGATGGAGCTGGCAACGCCGGAGCCCCGGGTGTACGGCAGCACGTAGAGCCGTTTTATTTCCGCCGTTGCTCCATCCAGGAGCCGCAGCCCCCCGCAGCCCACGGGCTGCCCCGACCCCTTGTCGTATGCCACGAGGAACACGGCACAGTCAGCGCCCGACGGCGGCGGGCCGGGTTCGTGGTCTGGCCGGCCAAAGCGGGCGTCGAGTTCGGCCTGCTGCGCACGGCGAAGGTCGGCACCCACGGGGTTGGACCAGGAAACTTGCCGGATGTTGAGCCTGGGGTTGGTCTGCATATCTGCCTCGATTCGCCGGAGGGGTATGCCTGATAAGGCTAGGCGCGGAGAGTTACGGAGGTGTTTCCCGGCGGTTAGCACCTGGATAACGCAGCGAAGCCAGCTAGGGAGGATGTTACTTGGCGGTCTAGTTACCAGTTGGTCTAAAATGATGGGATGGTTTCTACAGGCAACGAGGGATCCGGCTACTGGTACGGACCCGACGGGCAACTGGACTACGGCGCAGCAGTACTGAAGGCCCTCCGGGACTACCGCGCGGCCGAGACCGAAATCCGCCGCAGCACCAGGGACTCCATGGGTATGGGCGAAACGGACATCCTAGCCCTGCGTTACCTGCTGCGGGTCCAGGCGTCCGGCAAGCAGGTTGTCCCCAAGGATCTGAGCAGGTTCCTCAATATTACTAGCGCTTCCACCACTTCGCTGATCGATCGTCTTGTGGCCAGCGGCCATGTGCGCCGTGAAGCGCACCCTTCCGATCGCCGCTCGGTGGTGGTAGTCCCCACGGCTGAGTCGGACAAGGAGGTCCGGGAGACGCTCGGCGCCATGCACAAGCGGATGATGGCGGTGGCGGAAGGCCTCACGGCGGAGGAGGCGCGCGTGGTGGTCGACTTCCTCCAGCGCATGACGGAGTCGCTTCAGGCGCGTGAAGGCGAAGAAAGAAAAGTTCACTAGCCGGACTAGCTAGATCGCCTAGTTATATGTAAGCTTACGATTGTTCCTGAAGCTGCTTCCCAACGGAGTCGTGAGTGTTTTGGTTTCTGTCACCGAAGTTCCACCGCGTGGGTCCGGCATGGGTGTGACCACCCCGGATGAGCACATGGACCTGGGATCCACCCTGGACGGCACTCCAGCGCCGCAGGGAAAGGCCGTTGTCCACCGCGGTTCTCCAATGCACGTGGTCACCTCGGCTCCCGGCGTCGCCTGCCCGTCCGCAGCTTTTCCCGCATGAGGGGCGCCGGGACGGCAGTGCCGGCGCTGACGCATTCGTCGCTGAATAGCGGGCAGCCCCTGGCCGGCCGCTGGCAGATAGGGGAGCGCCTGGGCAGGGGGTCCGGTGCCGAAGTCTTTCGTGCGGTAGACCTGGAAGGCGGTCCGGCCGTTGCGGTCAAGATTGCGGCGTCCGGCGGCCGGAAGCAGCATCAGCGGATCAGGAACGAAGCTGCTGTCCTGGCCGGCCTGAACCATCCATCCATCGTCAGGCTTGTGGCCCAAGGCGTCCCGGGCGGCAGCGGGGCCCATTCGGAGCGGCCGTATCTCGTCGAGGAACTGGCCCTGGGGACAAGCCTGGCCGAAACCATCCGGGCGGAGAGTCCCAGCTCCGGTGATGTGGCAATTTGGGCCCGCGGTCTTTTTGGTGCGCTCGCGCACCTCCACTCCAGAGGGCTTGTGCACCGTGACATCAAGCCCGCAAACCTGATGCTGAGCGGCCTGCGGAGAAGTCCCGTCCGGATTGTCGATTTTGGAATTGCCGCCGCAACCGGTTCGCCACCAGAGCCGGGGATTTCGTCCGGCACAGTGCATTACATGAGTCCTGAGCAGGCATCCGGCGGGGCAGTGGCGCCGTCATGGGATGTCTACGCCATGGGGCTGGTCCTGCTGGAGCTCCTCACGGGCTCAAAGGCATTTCCGGGCACCGCGATCGAATCCCTTGTGGCCCGGACCCTGCGACTGCCGGAGGTCCCGGACCACCTCGGTGACTGGGCCCCCCTGCTGCGTTCGCTGACAGCCATGGATCCGTGGGAACGCCCGACGGCGGCAGACGCCGCAGGGATGGCGGCGCGGCTGATGCCCGGGGTACCGTCCGGCGGCCAAAGCATGCAAGGGGACCGCGGCAGCCGGCGAGGACCGGCGGGTGCCGCGGTCTGTCCCAGGATGCGGGCATTTTCTCCCGGGCGCCCCCGGCAGCAGGCCTAGCACCACGATCAGGGGGCGGCTACGTCCCGGCCTGTCGGATCCTCGGCAGTGGGGTCCGCCAGGGCGAGGCCCCCCACGGGGCTTCCGTCCCAGTGGATCAGGTTCCAGCCGCCAGCCAGGCTGCCCTCGAGCGCCACGATTCCGGTGTTGGCCAGGACATGGCGGGCAGCGAACTCGTGGTCCGCGCCCTCGGCCCGGAGCCCGGCCCAGGTACGGATTGCGGCACCGTGGCTGACCACAGCAACGGTCCCATGCTCCTGCTGTTCCGCCCGCCCAACTACGCGGGCGATCGCAGCATCGAACCGGTCGAAGAAGGCGTGGCCGTCCGGTCCTGCCGGCATGCGGCGGTCCAGGTCACCGGCAGCCCAGGAGATCACGGTGCCCATGTAGCGCTTGTGGGATTCGTGGTCTGTGAGCTTTTCCAGTGATCCTGCCTCGATTTCGTGCAGTCCCTCCAGCACCTCGATTTCGAGGCTGTGCAGCCGTGCCAGCGGAGCAGCCGTTATTTGCGTCCTGATCAACGTCGAGGCGTAGAGCGCACCGATGCGCTCGTTGGCAAGCGCACGTGCCATGGCCTCTGCCTGGCGTTCGCCGAGTTCGGTCAGTCCGGGGCCGGGGTGGTCGGTGTCCAGCTGGCCCAGCACATTGCCGGGGGTTTCGCCGTGGCGGATCAGGAGCAACTTCATATTCACAGTTTCCCACTCCTGGATGGGTGCAGGCGCACGGCGGCATCGTCCGTCACGCTGCCGGTGCCACGAAGAAGGCGCCGGGCCCCTGGGAGCCCGGCGCCGCCGTCGTACTTCCCAGCCGGCTGCGGGGCCTACTTCAGGTGGTCCACCAGCTGGTCCGCGATGCCGGTGTACTTTCCGGGAGTGAGGGCAAGCAGTCGTGCCTCAGCCTCGGGCGAAAGGCCGAGGCTTTGGACGAACTCCTGCATGCGGGCGGCGTCCACGCGGTGGCCGCGGGTGAGGTCCTTGAGGCGTTCGTAGGGGTTTTCCATGCCCTCGACGCCGGCAATCGCCTCGGCGCGCATGACCATCTGGATGGCCTCGCCCAGGACCTCCCAATTGGTGTCCAGGTCCGCTGCCAGGACGTCCTCGGCAACGTCCAGGCGCTCCAGGCCCTTGGCAACGTTGGAGATGGCCAGCAGGGAGTGGCCGAATGCCACGCCGATGTTGCGCTGGCTGGAGGAATCGGTGAGGTCCCGCTGCCAGCGGGAGGTGACCAGGGTGGATCCCAGGACGTCCAGCAGGCCGGAGGAGATCTCCAGGTTGGCCTCGGCGTTTTCGAAGCGGATGGGGTTGACCTTGTGCGGCATGGTGGAAGAACCCGTTGCGCCTGCCACGGGAATCTGCGCGAAGTAGCCGATGGAGATGTAGCTCCAGATGTCGGTGCAGACATTGTGCAGGATGCGGTTGAAGCGGGCCACGTCAGCGTAAAGCTCTGCCTGCCAGTCGTGGCTTTCGATCTGCGTGGTCAGGGGGTTCCAGGCGAGGCCCAGGCCCTCCACAAACGACTTGGAGACCTGCTGCCAGTCGGCTCCTGGGACGGAAGCCACATGGGCCGCGTAGGTACCGGTGGCACCGTTGATCTTGCCCAGGTATTCGGTCTTCGCGATCCGGTCCAGCTGGCGCGTCAGGCGGTGCGCAATGACGGCGAGTTCCTTGCCAAGGGTGGTGGGCGTGGCCGGCTGGCCGTGGGTGCGGGACAGCATGGGGACCGCCCGGTTTTCCTCAGCCATCGTGCTGATCTGAGCCACCAGGGCGCGGGCTGCCGGAAGCCACACGTCCTCCACCGCGCCCTTGACGCCCAATGCGTAGGAGAGGTTGTTGATGTCCTCGGAGGTGCAGCCGAAGTGGACCATGGCGGTCAGGTTCTCGATGCCGATTGCCGGGAGGCGGCGGCCGATGTAGTACTCCACGGCCTTCACGTCGTGCACGGTGACGGCTTCGATGTCAGCCAGTTCCGCTACGGACGCGGCGTTGAATTCGGTGACGATGGCACGGAGCTGGGCCTGCTGTTCTGTGCTCAGGGGTCCGGCGCCGGGGAGGACGTTGTTGCTGGTCAGGTGGATGAGCCACTCGACTTCGACGGCCACGCGGTCCCGGTTCAGGGCGGCCTCGGACAGGTAGTCCACCAGTGGCGCGACGGCGGACTGGTAACGGCCGTCCAGGGGGCCAAGCGCGATTTTTTCCGATGACGCGGCGAGGGCCAGGCGTCCTGAGGGCGTACGGGTATCAGCTGTGGCGGCAGTTTCAGGCATGTGCTGATTCTTTCATGAAGTCCGGCGCCCCCTTAAGCGGGCCATGCACGTTACTTGTCCACATAGCCGACGGCGGCCCTTACCCGGGCAGGGACGCGTGCCTAGCGTTGGGAACGGCAAGGTTGGGGCGCACTGTCCGGCCGGGGAGGCCGGGACGGAAGCTGGGCAGGGGGACGGTCTGATGGACGGGATATGGGGTGGCGGGCTGGACGTCAGCCTCGGAGTCCAGGAGGTGGGCAGGAAGGTGTCCCAGTCTTCGGACCGCACTGAAGAGGTGCTGGCGGGATTTCACGAGATCCAGATGGCGGACTGGCAGTCGCCGGCCGGACAGGCATACCGCGATTCCGTGAGCCTGCAGGCGGTGGCGGTACGGCGGGCCCTGGACCGGATCCGGGAGGCTTCTGCCGCAGTGGCCGTCCATGCCCGCGCTGCACTGGCGGCCGACTGTCCAGCTGAGGGACAGTTCTGATGGCGGAGGCAACCCCTTCCGGATCAGGCGGTCCGCTGCACATCTCGGCGCCACCCCCCGATGGCATCCTGAGAATTTCCGGCGGCGTGGGTGGCATCACGGTCCAGCTGGAGGAACTGGAGGCGGGAGCTGCGAAGCTGGATGGGCTCGCCGGGCGGCTCGGCGGCGTTGAGTCGGAACTGCTCAGCGCCTGGCAGGAGCTTGGTCCCTTCCAGAACCAACCCCGCTCCACAGGCTCCGCCGCGCTCGTGGCGGTTGGGGAGGCGCGGGACGCGGTCCGGAAAGTCCGCCTGGAACTGCAGCGGATCAGTGGACAGGTGCGCAGCTGCAGGTGGGATTACGAAATGGCCGAATCCTCTGCCCACATGCAGTGGATGGTGGGTCTGTCGGAACCGGCGGTGGAACTTCAGAAGCACGTGGACTTTTGGCGCACGGGCTTCCTGAACGGTGATGCCACTGAATCAGTGCTGGCGAACGCCGTCACGGCCCTTCCCGTGATCAAACCGGCGGTTGGCTGGCTCGTCCCATCGCTGCGCCCAGGCCCTGTAACGGCCAGGCAGGAAGAGAGCGTGCAGATCGACCTCGACGCCACTCCCGCGGGGCTGCTTGAGCGGGTGAGGCTGATCGAGGAGCGCGGCAGCGGCTACATCGAAATTATCGAGGTGGATACCGGCGGCGGAAAGGCCTACGTCGTGGTGGTTCCCGGGACACAAATGAACGACGCCGACCACGGCACCAATCCTTTCGATCTTTCCGGCATCGTCGACGGGATGGGCAACAACTCCGGGCAGGTAAATGCAGCTGTCCTCCAGGCGCTTCGGGCCGCCGGTGCGGAACCGGGAGCAGATGTGGTGGCGGTGGGATACAGCCAGGGCGGCATCCATGCCATGAACCTGGCGGCGGATGAGGACGTCCTCAGGGAGTACCGCATGAAATATGTCCTGACTGCCGGATCTCCCGTTGCCCGCATAACGCCTGCGCCGGAGGTGAGCACGCTTCACCTGGAACACCGCACGGACTGGGTGCCGGGCACTGATGGCCTGCCGAACCGGGACGCGAGGAACCAGGTCACCGTGACCGTGACCAATGACCTTTACGTGCGTGGCGGAGAAGACGCCGGCCTGGGCCCAGGGCACCGCCTGACCGGTTACGAGGAGGCGGCAGAGCTTGTGGGCGCCAGCAAGGATCCGTCGCTGGTCCAGTCCACCGCTGTACTGGGCGGAGTCCTGGGCGCCGGCGGGGCCGCCACTGCCACCCGTTTTTCCTTGTCGAAACCTCCGCAGCCCGCTCCGCCCATGGACCGCAGGGATCCCTTTTCCGGGCGGCCGCAGCCGGGTGCCAGGTAGGTGCTGATTGTCCCTGGCTGTTGCCGCCCTTACGAAATCTGGGCGGCGTGCAATTCTGCGTACCGGGTGGAGCGCGTCTGTTCAGGTTGCGGGACCGGTGGAGACGGTTGCGGGGCAGGCTGCGGACGGGGCGCTGGAGCGGGCACAGGAGTGGCTGCCGGGCACCGGTAGTTGTAGTCCAGGTTGTTCTCGGTGAACTGGGTTGTGGTGACGGTCCCGCCGGGGGTCAGGGGGGCGGACCCGCAGTACTCCCTGGCGGACCATGCCGAGTCGGGGCCAGCCAACCAGTTCCGGAGCGCGTACAGGTTGCTGCCAGGGCTTACCTCGCCCACAATTTCGCCGAACTGGTAGGAAGTGGAATAGATTCCCACTTCCGCGCCCGTCCCCTGCAGGTAGGCGGTCATGCCTTCCAGTTCGGCCGCATTGACTGCCTTGTCCCACAACCAACTGTTTCCGGTTTCGACGTCCAGCCACCACAGTCTGCGTACCCAGCTGCCGTCGGATTCCTTCAGGGTGGTGACGTCCGCGACAGCCATGGCGTAGCCGTGGACGTATGCGCAGGCCGGAGAGGCGGCGCCGTCGCATAATCCATACGGGTTGCTGACCTCAGCGCCCCGGTAGGTGTTGTCTGCCGGCCACCACAATGAGTCCACACGTCCTGTCGCGGCGGTGTTTACATACACTGCCGCCGGCGTGCCTCCGGCCGACTCTGCGCTCTGGTCCGCCCACGCCAGCTGCGCCCCCAGGCACGGGTTGACCGTCTCCGGGCGTCCGCCGTTCACCCCCACTATTGCAAATGCGGGGGGAGCCGGAAGCTCAGTGCCGCATTGCGGCCAGGAGATGTCATTGCCCAGCGTGGCGGCGCCCTCTGGCCCCGGCTCTGTTTCGGCGTGCGCGGGGCCTGCCTGCAACGTTAGGAGCAGGCAGGCAGCGACGAGCGATCTTATGGGCTTCATTGGGTCCCCGTCTTCCCGGAACTGGCAGCAACGGGCCTTTCGCGGCCCGGTTTGCAGCCTAGGCGGATGGTCCAGCCGGGGTCATGGGTGGCGGGTACTGAAGTTTTTGCTGCTGTTCCCCGGAATGGCACCTAATGGGTACCTGTTCTCCGCCGTCCTCCTACTTAGGTGGGCAGGTTTCCCCGGGGAGGGACTCGTCGAAAGAGGGGGCGATGCGCCCGGGAGTCAGCGCCTGCCGCCGGGCAGCAAACCCGCCACCAGCGACACCAGGGAGATGATGATCGCGGCAAGGAGTGCAGTCCAGAAGAACGAATCGATGGTGAGGTGTACCGGGGTGTAACTACTGATCCAGGCGGTCAGATAAAGCATGGCGGCATTGATGACGATGGCGAACAGGCCAAGCGTCAGGATGGTGATGGGAAGTGCGAGGAGCCGGACCAACGGCCGCACGAACGCGTTGACCACACCGAAGATGAGGCCGATGAACAAGTAGGCCAGGACAATCCCGATGGTCCCGGTGTCCTGCGAAATGCCAGTCCTGGCTACCGCATCAGATGCCGCCGTGCTGGAGATGTCCATCCCCGGCAGGAGCCAGCTGGCCACCCAAAGGGCTGCGGCATTGACGATGACCCGAAGGAAGAATGAAGCCATGGCACCATGCTTGCATACCGTCCCTTGTGGGCGGACGGCGGCGTGCCCTGATTTTTCCGCGGTTCGCTCCCCGGATTCGCGCCGGGGGCTTGGACGTAGGCTAGGAGCCATGACTTCATCTGATACCAGGGCGGGCGGTCCGGCACCGCGCCCGGTGCTGGACCGGCTGCCCCGCTATACGGCAGGTAAGCCGCCGGCCGCCGTCAGCGGTCTTGCCAGCTACAAGCTGTCCTCTAACGAAAACCCGCTGCCGCCCATCCCCGCCGTGCTGGAGGCCATCGCCGGCCAGACAGACATCAACCGGTACCCGGACCCCCTCAGCAGCAAGCTCCGCGCGGCGCTCGCGGACTTCCTGGGCGTGCCGGCGGACGACATCGTCACAGGAGCCGGAAGCCTGGGCGCCCTGAACCAGATCCTGGCCGCTTTTGCCGGCCAGAACGAGGACGGCAAAGCGGACGAGGTCATCTATGCGTGGCGGTCCTTTGAGGCGTACCCCATCAGCGTGGGCCTTGCAGGCGCCGAAAGCGTGCGCATCCCGGTCACCGCAGACGGGCGGCATGACCTCGATGCCATGGCGGCCGCCGTGAGCGCCCGCACCAAGGTCATCCTGCTCTGCACGCCCAACAACCCCACCGGGCCGGCCCTTAGTGCTGCCGAAACCGAGGCCTTTATCCGGTCCGTGCCGGCAGACGTGGTGGTGGTCATCGATGAGGCCTACCAGGAGTTCGTCAGGGCGGAGGACGCCGTGGACGGGATCGACCTCTACCGGAAATACCCGAACGTAGTGGTGCTCCGGACCTTCTCCAAAGCGCACGGCCTGGCCGGGCTCCGCATTGGCTACAGTGTTTCCCACCCCGAATTGACCCAGTACCTGCGGGTCGCCGCAACCCCTTTCGCCGTATCCCAGATAGCCGAAAGGGCAGCAATTGTTTCCCTTGAGAACTACGCCCAGGTTGTGGAAAGGGTACAAAGGCTTGTGGATGAGCGGTCGCGGGTACTGGCCGGGCTCAAGGACCTCGGTTGGGCCGTCCCCGATGCCCAAGGCAACTTCGTTTGGCTTGCCCTTGGTGCTGAAAGTGCCGCCTTCGCAGAGGTGGCGGGAACCCGCGCCCTTTCCCTCCGGGCCTTCGCAGGAGAGGGCGTCAGGGTCAGCATCGGCGAACCCGAGGCCAACACCCGGTTCCTCCAGTTGTGTGCCGACTATACAAAGGCACCCGCAACTTCCTAGCACTTATCAAGTAGCCTTCCCGCTACTTACCGAAGATAAAGTTAGGATCAATAAGCCAATGTATGCCGTGGCGGGAATGTATTCCCCCTGCGGCATATATCCCAGCGACATTGCATTGCATCCGGATGCGGCAAGCAAGGAGAACGGTATGGGCACTCATCTGCCTTCCACCGAGTTCGACGGAACAGCGGTAGACGACCAGCGGGAAGCCGATGCTGAAGCCGTCATGGGCGAGCCCGCGGCCCAGATGGTGCAGCTGCTCGGTCCCGACGGGAAGCTCGGTACTGATCCGGTCTTCAGTGGCTACGCGGACAAGCTCACCCCGGAAGACCTCCGCGGCCTCTACGCCGACATGGCGGCGATCAGGCGGTTCGATGTCGAAGCCACCGCCCTCCAGCGCCAGGGCCAACTGGCGCTCTGGGTACCGTTGACGGGGCAGGAAGCAGCGCAGATCGGTTCCGGCAGGGCCAGCCAGCCGCAGGACTATATCTTCCCTACCTACCGGGAACACGGCGTGGCCCTTACCCGGAATGTGGACCTGGCAGAGCTCCTGCGCCAGTTCCGCGGTGTCTCCAATGGGGGCTGGAACCCCAAGGACACCAACTTCCACCTGTACACCCTGGTCCTGGCCGCACAGACCCTCCACGCAGTGGGCTACGCAATGGGGATCCAGCGCGACCAGAAACTCGCTGCCGCCTCGGATGCAAAGGCCAAGCAGCCGGACGCCGCAGTCATCGCCTACTTCGGTGACGGCGCCAGCTCGGAAGGCGATGTCCATGAATCAATGGTGTTCGCCTCCTCCTACAAGGCCCCTGTGGTGTTCTTCTGCCAGAACAACCACTGGGCCATCTCCGTGCCCACCAACGTCCAGACCCGCGTTCCGCTGTCCAACCGCGCCAAGGGCTACGGGTTCCCGGGCATCCGGGTGGACGGGAATGACGTGATCGCCGTGCACGCCGTCACCGAATGGGCGCTGGAGCATGCCCGCCAAGGCAACGGACCGGTCCTCATCGAAGCCTTCACCTACCGGGTGGGGGCGCACACCACGGCCGACGACCCCACCAAGTACCGGCTATCGGCGGAGGAAGACGCATGGCGTGCCAAGGACCCGCTGGCACGGCTGGAGAAGTACCTGCGTGCCGAGGGCCTTGCAGACGACGCCTACTTCGCCAAGGTCAAGGCCGACGGCGACGAGCTGGCCGCGTACGTCCGGCGAACCGCCCATGACCTTGAAAACCCGGATATCCGGCAGGCCTTCGCCAACGTCTACAGGGAGGCCCACCCGCTGGTGGCCGAGGAACTGGCGTGGTTCGAGGAATACAGTGCAGGATTCGCCGGCGATGAAGAGTCCGCCGGGCAGGCAGCAAAGGCAGGCCACTGATGACCACCATGACCATCGCGAAGGCCATCAACGAGGGGCTTCGCGCCACCCTGGCCGCCAACCCCAAAACGCTGCTGATGGGCGAGGACATCGGGCCCCTAGGCGGCGTCTACCGGGTCACGGACGGGCTGATCGGCGAATTCGGCCCGGACCGTGTTGTGGACACCCCGCTGGCCGAGTCCGGAATCATCGGCACCGCCATCGGCCTTGCCCTGCGCGGGTACAGCCCGGTCTGCGAGATCCAGTTCGACGGATTCGTCTTCCCCGGCTTCAACCAGATCACCACCCAGCTCGCCAAAATCCATTCCCGCAGCAACGGCAACCTCAGCGTGCCCGTGGTCATCCGGATTCCGTACGGCGGGGGCATCGGCTCCATTGAACACCACTCCGAATCCCCGGAAGCACTGTTCGCCCACACGGCAGGGCTGCGCATCATCACCCCGTCCAATCCCCATGACGCCTACTGGATGATCCAGCAGGCCGTTGAATGCCAGGACCCGGTGATCGTTTTCGAACCGAAGCGCCGTTATTGGCTCAAGGGCGATGTTGATGTCGATGCGCCCGGGCCGTCCGAGGATCCATTCAAAGCCCACGTGCTCCGCGAAGGTACGGATGCCACCATCGTTGCCTACGGACCCTTGGTGCCCGTGGCGCTGGCGGCCGCCAACGCAGCAGAGGAGGACGGGAGGAGCGTCGAGGTCATTGACCTCCGTTCCATCTCCCCGGTCGACTTCGACACCGTCACCGCCTCGGTCCAAAAGACGGGCCGGCTGATCGTGACGCACGAAGCCCCTACGTTCGGCGGAATCGGCGGCGAGATCGCAGCCCGGATCAGCGAGCGGGCGTTCCACTCCCTCGAGGCGCCCGTGATCCGCGTGGGCGGGTTCCACATGCCCTACCCCGTTGCCAAGGTGGAGGAAGACTACCTTCCGGACATCGACCGCATCCTGGAGGCGCTGGACCGCGCCCTCTCCTACTGAGGACACCATGACCCTGAACAAGTTCAACCTGCCCGACGTCGGCGAGGGCCTTACCGAGGCGGAAATCGTCTCCTGGAAGGTTAAGCCGGGCGACACCGTGGCCATCAATGACGTGATCTGCGAGATCGAAACGGCAAAGTCGATCGTGGAACTGCCCTCCCCCTTTGCCGGGACCGTCACCGAACTGCTGGTGGCGGAAGGGGTGACTGTCGACGTCGGGACCGCCATTATCAGTGTCAGCGACGAAGTTGCCGGCGACCCCACTCCAGCTGATGTCCGCGCGCCCCAGGCCGTCTCCGCCACTGATATTCCCGCCGCTGAATTTCCCGCCCAGCCGCTTTACGGCAAGCTGTCCGCAGATGCGGGGGACGCGGGGAGTGCCGGTACCCCGTCCGCCGCTCCCCTGGTGGGTTCCGGACCGAAGGCCGACGCCGTCAAGCGCCGGCCCCGGAAGACCGCACCGTCCGCCGCCGTGACCGTCAACGCCCCCGAAGTTGAACCTGTCCAGCCGCGCACGCCCGGCGAGGTTTCCGGGAACGAAGCTGCCGTCGTCGACGCCCGGCCAACCCTTGGCGGCACCATCACGGGCCTGGTCAACCGGGTGCTGGCCAAGCCCCCGGTCCGCAAGATTGCCCGTGACCTGGGCATCGACCTCGCTGACGTCGTTGCCACCGGTTCCCGCGGCGAGGTCACGCGCGAGGACCTGGTGAGCTACCAGTCGCAGCGCGACGCCGAACTGGACAAGGCGGACGGCTTCTGGGGCAAGGCCGGGAGGCCGCAGGAACAGCGGGTGGAGAGCATTCCCGTCAAGGGCGTCCGCAAGGCCACGGCAAAGGCGATGGTGGAATCGGCGTTCGCGGCACCGCACGTCAGCATCTTCGTGGATGTCGACGCCAGCCGCACCATGGAATTCGTCAAGCGGCTCAAAGCCTCCCGGGACTTCGAGGGCATCAAGGTGTCGCCGCTGCTCATCCTGGCCAAGGCCGTCATCTGGGCCGCCGCAAGGAACCCCAGCGTTAACGCTGCCTGGGTGGATAACGAGGATGGCAGCGCCGAGATCCAGGTCAAGCACTTCATGAACCTGGGCATTGCCGCGGCCACTCCGCGCGGCCTCATGGTGCCCAACATCAAAAACGCACAGGACCTGTCGCTGAAGGAGTTGGCCCTCGCGCTGAATGACCTGGCCACCACGGCCAGGGCCGGGAAGACGCAGCCGGCCCAGATGCAGGGCGGCACGCTCACCGTCACCAACATCGGCGCCCTGGGCATCGACACCGGCACGCCCATCATCAATCCGGGCGAGGTGGCCATCGTTGCCTTCGGCACCATCAAGCAGAAGCCCTGGGTCCTGGACGGCGAGGTGATTCCCCGTTGGATCACCACCCTCGGGGGATCCTTCGACCACCGCGTGGTGGATGGTGATCTGTCTGCCCGCTTCATGGCCGACGTCGCGGCCATCCTGGAAGAGCCCGCGCTCCTCCTGGACTAGGCCGTGACAATAACCAGCGGCTCAATCCGAATAAAGAACCGCACGGCCAAGTGGCTGACGGAGGTCTTCCAGCCTCCGGTGGTGGTGTCCCTGCAGCTGTTGATAAGCCCCCTGGCCCAGGCGGGGTTCCCGGGGACCATCGGCTACGGTGCGCTGGCGGCCCTCTTCGTGTGCGTGCTGCCGCTGGTTGTGCTGCTGGTCCTGGTCCGGCTGGGGAAGGTCACGGACCACCATGTGAGCGACCGGAAGCAGCGGGCGCCAGTCCTGCTGATGGCGCTGGGCTGCATCGCTGTGGGGCTGCTGGTGCTCAAAGCCGTGGATGCGCCGCTGAGTGTCGTTGCCATGGTCCTGGCAGTGGTGGGCGGGGTGGCGGTGTTGGCGGCCGTCAGTCCGTTCTGGAAGATGAGCGGCCACGCAGCAGCCGTGTCCTGTGCCGCCGTCGTATCCGTGCTGATGCTTGGCGCCGCCTGGGCTCCGCTGCTGGTCCTGATCCCAGCGGTCAGCTGGTCCCGGGTGGTCCTCAGGGCCCACTCCCTGGCCCAGGTGGTGGCCGGATCGCTCTTCGGCGGCCTGGTCATGGCCGGAATCTGGTGGCTGCTGCAGGGCTGGCTGGTGGCCTGAACGTCCAGTCGGGCCCCGGGGGAAGCCGGCCTAGTAAGGGGCGTAGGCGGTGAAAGCCTCGAGCATGGCCGGATCAGCGGTGGTTCCCACGACAACCGCGGCGGCTGCCATCAGGCCGCCCATGAGCGCGGTCATGCCGGCCCAGGCGCCCAGGAACTTCCAGTCCTCGCGGAGGACGCTGCGGACGGTCTGGGGGAGCTGGAGCCCCGGTGTGATGAGGTTCGGTGCACTGTCCAGGCTGCCGTCATCAAGGAGCGCAACCACCCTGTCGTTGCTGCGGTCCACCCGCATGGAGCTGATGTGGTTGCCGTGGCGGGCCAGGAGGATGTCGTGGCCAACAAGCTGGCGGCGCTGCATGGTGATCAAGGGGAGCCCTTCGCTGGGGGTGGATTCGTGAGTGTCCACGCCTTTGGGGGCCCACCAATTTTATCGTTGCGCCGGCAGCTGAAACGGTGATATGGCGGTGAGAACGGACACCCCCCGCAGCGATCTCCGCCACCACGGGGGGTGTCCTGCGTTACCCGGGCAGTGACCCCGCCTTAGTCGGCGTCGTAGGTATTGGCGATGTACACGTCGCACGGGGCGTTGTGGGCCACGCTGTTGGCCACGCTGCCAAGTACCCGGCCGATGCCGTGCATGCGCCTGTTTCCCACCACGATGACGCGTGCGTCCATCCGGACTGCTTCCTTGATCAGGGCGTCGGCGGGCCGCCCGCGGGCTGCGGAATACGTGACCGTGACGTCGCGGCCCAGCGACTCCGCCACCGTCCTTGCCACCTGCTCCGCGGCGTCGGCATCGGACACGATCCACCGGTCGCTGCCGCTGCCGAACACCTCGGTCCGGTCGCTGTCGAAGGCCGAAACGACGTGCAGCGATGCGCCGAGTCCTGCCGCCAGGTTTTTGGCCGATTCCGCCGCCCGCTTCGCGGTCTCGCTGCCGTCAACCCCTACAACGATGATTCCACCCATATGCATGCTCCTTTGCTCGGTTTTCGGCGTTCGTGTGGCTTACGCTACAGCGCAGCCATGGCTTCCTGCAGCACCGGCGCCAATCGGCGCACCCCCTCGGCGATGGCGTCGGGGGGAACGGCGCTGAAGGCGAGCCGCAGCTTGTTGGACGGCTCGTCCGACGGCGTGAAGGCGGCGCCGGGAATAAACACGACGCCGGCATCGATCGCCTTGTGCAGCAGCGGGTAGGTGTCAACGCCTTCGGGCAGGGTCACCCAGACGAAGAAGCCGCCCTGCGGGCTGGTCCAGGTGGTTCCTGCCGGCATGTATTCCTTGAGCGCTGCCAGCATGGCTCGGCAGCGTTCGGCGTACAGCCCGCGGTAGGTTTCGATCTGGCCTTTCCAGTCGTAGTCGCGCAGGTAGGCGGAGACCAGCATCTGGTTCAGGGCCGGCGGGCAGAGCGTGACCGATTCTGCGGCGAGGTAGTACCGGCGCTGCAGGTGTTCCGGCACCAGGGCCCAACCGATGCGGAGGCCGGGGGCGAAGATCTTGGAAAAGGAGCCGAGGTAGATGACATCGTCCGGATTGGCCGCACGCAGGGGAGGCAAGGGTTCACCTTCGAAGCGCAGCAATCCGTAGGGGTTGTCCTCGAGGACCAGAATATTCGCCCTGCGGCATATGTCTACTACCTGCTGCCGGCGTTCCTTGGCCAACGTAATGCCGGAAGGGTTGTTGAAGTTGGGGATGGTGTAGAGGAACTTAATGCTCTTGCCGGCGAGCTGTAGCGCCGCTATCCGCGCCTCCAGCAGCTCCGGGACCAGGCCGTACTGGTCCATTTCCACGGTCTCCACCTGGACCTGGTAGGCCTCGAAAGTGTTTAGCGCTCCCACGTAGGTGGGGTCCTCCACCAGGACCACGTCGCCCGGATTGCAGAAGAGTTTGGTGGCCACGTCCTGCGCTGACTGGGAGCCGGCGGTAATTACCACGTTCTCCGCCCGGGCATCCAGGATGCCCTCGGCGGCCATGACGTCGCAGATCTGCGCCCGCAGCTCCGGGGTTCCCTGCCCGGCGCCGTACTGAAGGGCCGTGAGTCCATCTTCGGCAATTATTTTCGCTGCCGTCCCTGCCAGGCGGTCGAGGGGAAGCGACTGGAGGTACGGGCTTCCTCCTGCCAGGGAAACCAGTCCTGGCCGCATCGAGATATCGAAAACGTCCCGGACGGCCGACTGGCGGATATTCGCCGCACGCTCGGAAAACAATTCCTCGTGGCGGTGGGCCGATGCGGCCGCGCGCTCGATGGCATCGATGGCTTCGGCGGGCAGGGTTCCGGCCGAAGCGTCAAGTGTTTCGTGGGTCACAAAGTCAGGATACAGGCCGTTGTTGCTTGCAAAGCAACATCTGTTTATTGATGTCCGGCCGTTCGCGGTGCTACTTCAGCTTGAGGTAATCCGCCAGGGTTTCGCCGTTGATGTAGATGTCTGCCCTGATGGCACCAACTGCTTCGAGGGCGGTCTGGGTGAGTTGGGCCTCGATGCGGGGCAGGTCGCACGTTCCGCCCTGGTTGAGGGTCCCTGACAGGTAGACGGTGACGGTGGTGCCGTCGAAGCTGCCGGAGAGGAACGTCAGCCGGGATGCGCCAAGCGCGTTGTAGGTGTTCCCGTGGTGTTGCCCGTCGTCCAGCAGTGCGGTGATCGCCGCCTTGAGCCTGGCGTCGCCGGCGCCTCCCGGCCGGACGGAGCCGACCAGGCTGTCATTGCAGCCGAAACGGACGCCGTGCCTTCCGCCGTCGTCCACCAGCACGAAGTATGCCGTCACCGGAGCAACGCCGGGCCCGGCGCTGCTGTCGGGGTCGGGAGAGGCCTGGGGTTTGTCGGTCATCCTGCCTGCCTTTGCCGTCTCCCCGGCGGGAGGAGTGCCCGGCATCGTTGCCGGCAGGAGGGCCAGCGGGGGTGCGCTGGATCCGGCACCGACTCCCGTCGCGGGCGGGGAGGTCGCTTCGGGAGCCGGGAAGCTGCAGCCGGAGAGGAGCAGCGCCACGCAGCCCGCGGCGAGGGCGCCGGGCCCGTACGGGCTCCATCTCTTAGCCATGCGGCACCGCAATCCGATCGGGTAGGTCCAGGGGATTAACGCTACGGCGGCCCCTCCCGGCGGAGATGTCTGCGCGGTACCGGTTGGGACAAGAGTTGGTTACGACGGCGGGTGGACGCAGCAGCGCCCGGCACGCAGGGTGCGTGCCGGGCGCTGTGCCGTTGGTAGTGCAGTGCCGTTGGTAGTTACGCTGCCGGAGCCGCTGCGGCAAGGGCGTCGAAGACGCCCTTGATCTGCTCGACAACCTCGGCGTCATCCTTGGGGTGGACTTCAGCGAAGCGGACCATGGACCCGGGGACGGCGAGCTTGACGTCTTCCAGGATCTGCGCACCGGCGATGCCTGCGGCCTTGCGGGCCTCATCCTGGGCCCAGACGCCGCCGTACTGGCCAAACGCGGTACCGACGACGGCGGTGGGCTTGCCTGCCAGGGCGCCGGCACCGAAGGGGCGGGACAGCCAGTCGATGGCGTTCTTCAGGGCGGCGGGAACGGTGCCGTTGTGTTCGGGGGTGACCAGCAGGACGGTATCGGCCTCTTCGGCTGCGGCGCGCAGGGCTGCGGCAGCGGCAGGGACCTGGCCCTCGACGTCGATGTCCTCGTTGTAGAAGGGAATGTTGCCCAGGCTCTCGTGGATCACCACGTCCACCTGCTCCGGCGCGTTGAGCTGGATGGCTTCCGCCAGCTTCTGGTTGGTGGACTCGGCGCGGAGGCTGCCGACAAGGGTAAGTACTGTGCTCTTGGTCATGGGAACTCCTGGCTAGGGGAGCGGCGGGGGCCGCAATCGGTCAAACGTCAGGCTCTGGAGCCTTCATCAGACTAAACGGACCGTGGTCCGGTTCTATTCCCCGTGGCTACACTGTCTGTGTGAGTTCCATCCCAGTGCGGCCGGGAATGACCCCGGTAACGGCCGCGGAACGCAGCGACGCTGCCCGGAACCGGGAACGCCTCCTGCGGGCTGCCCGGGAACTGATCGAGCAGGGCGGGGCCGCGGCTCTCACCATGGACCGGTTGGCGGAGCAGGCAGGCGTGGGGAAGGGCACCGTCTTCCGCCGCTTTGGCAGCCGGGCCGGCTTGATGCTGACCCTGCTGAACGACTCCGAGGCCGCGTTCCAGGCCCGCTTCCTGTTCGGGCCGCCGCCCCTGGGGCCGGGCGACCCGCCGCTGGACCGGCTCATCGCCTTCGGCACCGAGCGGATCGCCTACGTGGTGGAATACGGGGACCTGGTGCTTGCGGCCGGAAATGCTTCGCGGGGAAGGTTCGAAGTTCCGGCTGCCGCACTCTGGGACCGGCACGTCGAGATACTGCTGCGCGAAGGCGGATTCGACTCGCCGGAGCCGTGGCTGATGGCCGGATCCCTCAATGCCACGCTTGACCCGGAACGGCTCCTGCACCTCATCCGTGACCATGGCGTCACGAGTGAGCGGCTGGCAACCTCATGGAGCGACCTTGTGACACGCCTTGTCACGGGCGCGTAGGTTACGCGCTGGCATACTCCTGCGTCCAGTCAAGCGGGCTTCACAGAACTATTCATAACGATCTGATACGGCGCGTCCTGTTTCAGTGGATTCCCGCGCTTTTCGGCTTGGGGCTTGTGATAGTTTCCTCTGGAATGTGACCCGCGACATAGTCCACCAGGACCTGCCCCCAAGGCTGCGGGAGGCCAGCTACCCGCTGGTGCAGGACCCGGTGAGGCGGCACAACCCGTGCTC
This sequence comes from Arthrobacter sp. SAFR-044, assembly GCF_051965175.1. GTDB lineage: Bacteria > Actinomycetota > Actinomycetes > Actinomycetales > Micrococcaceae > Arthrobacter. Next base: position 85,209 of record NZ_JBQCMK010000010.1, on the reverse strand, counting down.
GTCCGGGGAAGACGGAAGGATCCAGCAGCGCCCATGCTCAAGTACCTCGCCAAGCGCGGCATCACGTATGTGGTGATGATCTTCCTCACCACGTCCGCCGGCTACTTCCTGGCTGTCAGCTCGCTTAAGCCGGCGCTGCTGGAGCAGGAACGGATCCCGCGCCCCACCCCCGAGCAGGTGGCCAACTCAATGCGGCTGAAGGGCCTGGACCCGGACCTCAGCCCGTGGGAGCGCTACGTTGACTGGCTCACGGGCATCGTCACCCGCTGGGACTGGGGCCGCAGCCCCAACGGCGCCTACATCAACGCCGAGTTCGGGGACCGCGTCTGGATCTCCACCCGGCTCTTCCTGGCTTCCATCATCCTGACCCTGGTCATCGGCGTCGCGCTCGGCGTCTATTCAGCAGCACGCCAGTACAAGTTCCAGGATCGTGTCATCACGTCCTACAGCTACCTCGCCTACATCGTGCCGGCGCCCATCGCCTACTTCCTGGTGCAGCTGGGAGCCATCAACGTCAACGAATCAGTGGGCGACCGGATCTTCTTCGTCACCGGCATCTCCACCCCCGGCATTGCGCCGGGCTGGGCCCAGTTCGTGGACATGCTGGCCCACTATGCAGTCCCCACGGTGGCCATCACGCTGGTGGGGTGGGGCGCGTACCAGATCGCCCAGCGGCAATACCTGCTGGACAACGTGAACGCCGACTTCGTCCGAACCGCACGCGCCAAGGGCCTGACCCGGAACCAGGCCATTGCCCGGCACGCATTGCGCGTTTCCTTTATTCCGGTGGCCCAGAGCATCGCCTTCACCATCCCGGCGATCTTCGCCGGCGGCTTCTTCGCCGAAAAGATCTTCGCCTGGCCAGGTGTGGGGTCGTGGAGTATCGATGCCATCTCGCTGCAGGACGTCAACGCCGCCACGGCCACGCTGGCCTACGGCTCCGTGATCTTCGCCCTGGGCGCCATCCTGGCTGACTTCGCCACCACACTTGTCGACCCGAGAGTGCGGGTGCAGTAGTTATGACCAACCTGAACGCAGTTGACCCGGCAGCAGTGGCACAGGACGCGCACCTGGAAAGCGCCGACGTCGTCATTGGCAAGACCACCATCATCTTCCGCCGCTTCCTGCGCAACAAGACGGCAGTGGCGGGCCTCGCCATCTTCCTGGCCCTGACCGCTTTCTCGTTCATCGGGGGGTTCTTCACCCAGTGGGACAAGGAAACCATCGACCCCTTCAACATCGGAATGCCGCCGTCGACCGACCACTACCTTGGCACATCGCAGGCAGGAATCGACCTGTACGCCATGACCGTTGAGGGCACCAGGATCTCCATCCTGATCGGCCTGGTGGTAGGCCTGGTATCGGTCCTGATCGCCGCGGTCTACGGCTGCACCATGGCCTACTTCGGCGGCAAGGTGGACAAGGTCATGCTGTTCGTCCTGGAGGCGCTGATCATGATGCCGGCGCTCCTGGTGGTAGCTGTGGCCACCAGCGGCGGCGGTGCCGGCCTGAAACGCGACCTTCCCTCGTGGCTTCTCCTCATCATCGTCCTGCTGGTGTTCAGCTGGATGGGCACCGCCCGCCTGATCCGCTCCATGTCGATGTCGCTCATGCAGCGTGACTTCGTCAAGGCGGCCCAGTACATGGGTGTCCCGCCGCGCCGGATCGTTTGGCGGCACCTGGTGCCGAACATCGGCTCGCTGCTGATCCTGGACATCACCCGCGGCGTCACCGCCGCCATCCTGGCCGAGGTCGCCTTCTCCTTCATCGGCATCGGCATCAAGGTCCCCGACGTCAGCCTCGGCGTGCTGATCGGCCAGGCAACCTCCCAGGTGCAGACCTTCCCCTGGATGTTCTGGGTGCCGCTCACCGTGATGTTCCTGCTGACCGGCTCCCTGGCCATGATGAACGACGGCTTGCGCGACGCCTTCGACCCCAGCTCCAGTTCCACCGGAAAAGCCAAGAAGTCCAAAGCCCGGAACACCACCGCGGAAAAGAAGGCGGCATGAGCAGCGAAACCACCACCGGAGCCACGGACCCATCACGTCCAACCGTGGAGCGCCTGCACGTGGCAGGGCTGCAGGTCCCGGGTGACGCGGTGCTGTCCGTCCGCGACCTGAACGTCCGATTCAACACGGAGAACGGCGCGGTCCACGCCGTCAGGGGTGTCGACTTCGACCTGATGCCGGGCAAAACGCTGGGCATCGTGGGCGAATCGGGTTCCGGCAAGTCAGTCACTTCCCTGGCCATCATGGGATTGCTTCCGCCCACGGCGCAGGTATCCGGGTCGGTCCGGCTTAAGGGCCGGGAGCTGCTGGGTCTCAGCGACAAGGACATGTGCAAGTACCGCGGCAACGACCTCGCCATGGTCTTCCAGGATCCCCTGTCTTCCCTCACGCCCGTGTTCACCGTGGGAACGCAGATCGTCGAGGCGCTGACCATCCACCACCCCACTATGAGCAGGGCAGCCAAGGAAGCCCGCGCCGTCGAACTTCTGGCCATGGTGGGAATTCCCAGCCCCAAGGAACGCCTGAAGGCGTTTCCCCATGAGTTCTCCGGCGGCATGCGCCAGCGCGTCATGATTGCCATCGCCATCGCCAACAACCCCCGCGTCCTCATTGCTGACGAGCCCACGACGGCCCTGGATGTCACCATCCAGGCCCAGGTCCTCGAGGTGCTCCATACGGCACAGGAGGAGACCGGCGCCGCCGTCGTCATGATCACGCACGACCTTGGCGTGGTGGCCGGGATGGCAGACGACATCATGGTCATGTACGCCGGCAAGCCGGTGGAAACCGGCGCCGTAGATGACATCTACTACAACCCGCGGATGCCCTACACCTTGGGCCTGCTGGGCGCCGTGCCCCGCGTGGATGTGGCGGAGAAATCCTCGCTTGTTCCCATCGAGGGCATGCCGCCCAACCTGCTGCACACCCCCACCGGCTGCTCCTTCGCCCCGCGCTGCCCCCTGTCCTCGGACGCGTGCCTGGATGGCGAGCCCGCGCTGGCACCCGTTCCCGGCGGGGCGCTGCACCGGGCGGCCTGCATCAAATCAGACGCTTTGGGCGGAGACGTGGACGTCCACGACGTGTTCGCCGCCCCGCCGGTCCCGGTGTCCCGCTTCGACGCGGTTCCCCGGGCCGAGCGGTCCACGGTGCTGCAGCTCAAGGATGTGCGGAAGCACTTCCCGCTGACCAGGGGCGCCCTGATCAAGCGCAGGACCGGCACCGTCAAGGCCGTGGACGGCGTGAGCTTCGACATCCGCGAAGGCGAATGCTTCTCGATCGTGGGCGAGTCGGGGTCGGGAAAGACCACCACCTTGCTGGAAATCATGGAGTTCCATCCGGACCAGGACGGCGAGGTGGTGATCGGCGGCCTCAGCAACAAGCAGGCGGCCGACGCCAAGACCAAAGGCAAGATGCGCCGCGAACTCCAAATGGTGTTCCAGGACCCCACGGGCGCCCTGGATCCGCGGTTCACGGTCTACGAAGTCCTTGCCGAACCGCTGCAGAACGCGGGCATGGACCGTTCCGCCATCAAGAAGCGGATCATGGAACTGATGCGGCTCGTGGGCCTTCAGCCGGACCACGTCAACCGCTTCCCCAACCAGTTCTCGGGCGGCCAGCGGCAGCGGATCGGGATTGCCCGCGCACTGGCAGTGAACCCCAAGCTGGTGGTCCTGGACGAGCCCGTCTCAGCCCTCGACGTGTCGGTCCAGGCCGGGGTCATCAACCTCCTGGACCACCTGCGCGCCGAACTCGGCCTGAGCTACCTCCTGGTGGCGCACGATCTGTCCGTGGTGCGCCACATCTCCAACCGCGTGGCGGTCATGTACCTCGGGAAGATTGTGGAGATCGGGGCGGTGGACCGGGTGTTCGACAACCCCCGCCACCCGTACACCCGTGCGCTCCTCTCGGCCATCCCCGTGCCGGACCCCCAGCTGGAACGCACCCGCGAACGCATCATCCTCCAAGGGGACCTGCCCTCGCCCCTGCAGGCGCCCAAAGGCTGCAACTTCGCCACCCGTTGCCCTGTCTTCGCCGCGCTGCCGCCGGCCAAGCAGGAGAAGTGCCTCACGCTGGAACCGCCCCTGGAAACGGCGTCCTCCGCCACGGACCAGCAGTTCGCCTGTTTCTTTCCGGACGGGGAACTGGACGAGGACATGCTGGTGGTCCACGAACCGGCGGACCACCATGCGCCCTAAGACTTCTCGACCCCAAAGCACCACCACTCGCATCACAATGAAGGGAAAACCATGAGGAAACTGAACAGGATCGGCGGAGCTGCAGCCGTTGCTGCAGCCCTGGCGCTGACGGCCTGCGGCGGTGGCGGTGCCAGCGGCCCCGAAACAGCCAAGGGACAGGAATCCGGAAGTGACCTGTCCAAGCTGATCAGCATCAACGAGAAGCCGGCAGCCGATCTTCAGCAGGGCGGCAAGGTCACCCTTCCGCTGGGCAACATCGGCCCCGACTTCAACGGGTTCTCCAACAACGGCAACAGCGCTGACAACTCCGCCCTGCAGATCCCCATGAATCCGGTCGCCATGAACAGCGGCGGCATCGGCGGCTGCTGGAAGGTCGACTTCAAGGGCAAGGTCACGCCCAACACAGACTTCTGTGAATCAGTGGACAGCGAAGTCAAGGACGGCAAGCAGACCATCACCATCAAGGTGAACCCCAAGGCCACCTACAACGACGGCACGCCCATCGACGTCAAGGCCTTCAAGAACACCTGGAACATCCTCAAGAGCCCGGACGCCGGCTACGACATCGTCAGCTCGGGCGCCTACGAGTTCGTTGACTCCGTCGAGGCAGGCAGCAGCGACAAGGAAGTCATCGTCAAGACCAGCCGCCCGGTCTTCCCAGTGGATTCGCTCTTCTTCGGCCTCATCCACCCTGCTGTCAACACCCCGGAGATCTTCAACGAGGGCTTTAACGGCAACCTGCACCCGGAGTGGATGGCAGGTCCCTTCAAGCTTGACCAGTACGACACCGCCGCCAAGACGGTAACCATGGTTCCGAACGACAAGTGGTGGGGCCAGAAGCCGGTCCTTGCCAACGTGACGTTCCGCCAGCTGGAAACCAGCGCACAGATCGCCGCCTTCAAGAACGGCGAGATCGACGCCATGTCCGCCAACACCATCTCCCTCTACAAGCAGCTGGACGGCACCAAGAACTCCGACATCCGCCGCGGCCAGCGCCTCTTCGCCGGCGGCATGAACCTGAACGCCCAGCGCATCACCGACGTCAACGTCCGCAAGGCCATCTTCGCCGCCGTGGACCGCGAAGCCCTGCGCAAGGTCCGCTTCAACGGGCTTAACTGGGAAGAACCCAGCTCCGGATCGATGATGCTGCTGCCGTTCTCCGAGTACTACCAGGACAACTACCCGGTTAAGGAAACAGGCCCGGACGCCGCCAAGAAGGTCCTCACCGATGCCGGCTACGCGCCGAACGCCAATGGCATCATGGAAAAGGATGGCAAGCCCGCTGCCTTCAAGATCAGCAACTTCGGTGACGATCCCACCACCCTCGCCTTCACCCAGACCCTGCAGAAGCAGCTTCAGGCCGGCGGCATGGACGTGGGCATCGACCAGCGTGCCTCCGCCGATTTCGGCAAGGTTCTCGGTTCCCGCGAGTTCGACATGAGCGTTTCCGGCTACACGGTAGGCGCGGACGCCACGGACGCCGTCAAGCAGTACTACGACTCCAAGACCAACGAGAACAAGCTGGGCGACGCCGAGCTGGACAAGAAGATCGCGGACCTCGCCTCGATCGAAGACAACGCGGCGCGCAACAAGGCTGCCATGGACGTGGAAAAGGAACACATGGCGAAGTACTTCTCCATGGGCGTGGTCATGAACGGACCGCAGATCTCCTTCGTCCGCACCGGCCTGGCCAACTACGGGCCGTCCCTCTTCCAGAGCACCTCGCAGGTGCCGGACTGGACCACGATCGGCTGGGAAAAGAAGTAACCACCCGCCGCCTGATCGAGAAGACGGCACCCCTGGTGGACTGCTCAGTTCACCAGGGGTGCCGGCTTCTTTTAAGTACGCGGGACCGGGGGTAGCGTTGCTTCCATGACCGGAACTGAAGGCGACCCCCGCGCCATCCGCACTGCCGTCGTCGGCTACGGGCTTGCCGGCAGCGTCTTCCACGCGCCGCTGCTGGCAGCCAACACCAGTTACTCGCTGGACGTCATTGCAACGTCCGACGCCGGGCGGCAGGCGGCTGCCTCATCACGGCTTCCGGGCGTGGAGGTGGTGCGCGACGGCGCCGCCGTCCTTGAGCAGGCAGTCCACCTTGACCTGGTGGTCCTGGCAACGCCGCCGCTGACGCACTACCCCCTGGCCAGGGCAGCCTTGGAGGCGGGGCTGGACGTCGTGGTGGACAAGCCGTTCGCGGTCACCAGCGTGCAGGGACAGGAGCTCCTCGACCTGGCCCGGCAACTGGGCCGGGTGCTGACCGTGTTCCACAACCGCCGGTGGGACGGGGACTTCCTCACCCTCCGCAAGCTGCTGGCGGCCCAGGCCCTGGGAAAGGTGACCCGCTTCGAGTCGCGGTTCGAGCGGTGGTCCCCGGCCATCGCCAAAGCCTGGAAGGCGCGGGCCACCGCTGCCGACGGCGGAGGCGTCCTGTTCGACCTCGGCAGCCACCTGATCGACCAGGCCCTGCAGCTGTTCGGCCCGGCCACCGTCCTCCACGCGGAGCTGCAGGCGCGGCGGTCCGATGAGCGGGCCGACGACGACGTTTTCCTGGTCCTGGGGCACCAGTCAGGAGTGATCAGCCACCTGGCCATGAACGTGCTGTGCGCCCAGCAGGGGCCCCGCTTCCGGGTGCTCGGCTCGATCGGCGGTTTCACCAAGAACGGCGTGGACCCGCAGGAGCCCTACATCGCGGCAGGTGGCAGCCCGCTGGACGGGGACTACGGCGTGGAGGCACCCGAGTGGGCCGGGCTCCTGGGCCGCGATGGCCACCTTGACCGGCTCCCTACCGAACGCGGGAACTACCCGGAGTTCTACCGCCTGCTGGCAGCCAGGATCCTCGACGGCGGTGCAGCCTCAAGCCTTCCCCTCCCGGTAAATCCGGAGGACGCGGTGGAGGTCCTGAAAATCATCGAGAGGGCGAGGGAACTGGGTTAAATGACTCATCGATTGCTCCGTAGATGTCGTTCTGAGCGTTCAAAACGACAAGTACGGAGCAATCGATGGGGAGGACTAGGCCGAAACCAGTTCTCGCCAGTCGGCGACGAGGGGCAGGCCGTGGGCCTCGGACACGGAGTGGTGTGCCACGTGGCCGGCGGCGATGTTCAGGCCGGCGGCGAGGGCGGGGTCGCGGTCAAAGGCGGCCTTGACGCCCAGGTTGGCCAGGGACACGGCGTACCGCAGGGTGACGTTGGTCAGCGCGTACGTGGAGGTGTTGGGCACGGCGCCGGGCATGTTGGCCACGCAGTAGAAGATGGTGTTGTGCACCTTGTACGTGGGTTCCTGGTGCGTGGTGGGGTGGGTGTCCTCGAAGCAGCCGCCCTGGTCCACGGCGATGTCCACCAGGACCGAGCCGGGCTTCATCCGGGCCACGAGCTCGTTGGTGACCAGCTTGGGAGCCTTGGCGCCGGGGATCAGGACGGAACCGATCACCAGGTCGGCGTCCACCACTGACTTTTCGATCTCGTACTTGTTGGAAGCAACGGTCTTCAGCCGGCCCTGGTACTGGGCGTCCAGTTCGCGCAGGCGGTTGATGTTGATGTCCAGGATGGTGACGTCGGCGCCCAGGCCCAGGGCCATGGCTGCGGCGTTGGTGCCGGCAACACCGGCGCCCAGGACAACCACCTTTGCGGGGCGGACGCCGGGCACGCCGCCCAGCAGGACGCCCTTGCCGCCGGCCGGGGCCATCAGCGAGGTTGCACCCACCTGCACGGACAGGCGGCCGGCAACTTCGGACATCGGTGCCAGCAGCGGCAGGTTGCGGCCGTCCTGCACGGTTTCGTAGGCAATGGCGGTGACGCCGGAGTTGATGAGCTCCTTGGTGAGCTCGGGCTCGGCGGCCAGGTGCAGGTAGGTGAAGAGGATCAGGCCCTTGCGGAAGCGGTGGTACTCAGACTTGATGGGTTCCTTGACCTTCATCACCATGTCGGCCCGGGCCCACACGTCATCGGCCTCGTTGACGATCTCGGCACCCGCGATCGAGTATTCCTCGTCGGTGATGCCCGATCCCATGCCGGCCCCGCGCTCCACCAGCACGGTGTGGCCGTGGGTGAGGAACTCGTGGACGCCGGCCGCGGTGATGGCCACGCGGAATTCGTTGTTCTTGATTTCTTTGGGGACGCCGATGATCATCGTCTGCTCCAGTTTTTGGGGGCCGGTAGGCCGGAAAGGCGGAAGGATTCTCGTGTTTCAACGATAAATCCCGCTGTGAGCCACGCGACATGAACCGGCTCGCTGCCAGCGCACTGCAGCCGCGTGATTCCGCGGTTTTCCGTTCTCATACCTCGACACGTGTCGAGCCCTGAAGCGTCAAGTGTCGCCTCGTGTCCGTTCGTCCCCGGGGCCGCGGGGGCAGTACTGTTGGCCCATGCAGCAGCAGGATGTGGAACAGCTCGTGGAGCAGGTGGCGCAGAAGCTGGGCCGTGGCCTGTCCCTTGAGGACCTCGACGGCCTGCTGCTCGCCTACAGTTCCAACCAGTCCCACGCTGACCGCGTCCGGGTGAACTTCCTTTTGAGCAAGAAAGTCCCCGCGGACGTGAGCGCGTGGCAGCTCTCGCATGGCATCGCCACCGCCGTGCGGCCCGTTGTGGTTCCGGCCAATCCGGACCTGGGCATGCTGGGCAGGGTCTGTGTCCCGCTGATGGTGCGTGGCTTCCGGGTGGGCTACCTCTGGGTGCAGCAGGACTCGGCGGAGGAAAGCCCGACGGCAATCCTCACCCAGTTGCCGGCTGTCAACCATGAGCTTGAGCTGCTGTCCGGGCTCCTGCTCGACTCAAACACGGCCGAATCCGAATTCCGAAGGGGGCGTGAGCGGGAGTTCCTGGCCGCCTGTGCGGGAGAACCCAACGCGGTGGCCGCGGTGGCCGGCTGGAAGGAAGTCCAGGGCAGGGGGCCGTGGCAGATGGTCACGGTGCTGGACGCGGACGGCTGGGCCAGCGGCCCGGATCCCATCGCGTCAACCCTGATCCACCGGTCCACCGCGCTCCAGGCCACCGTGGGGGTGGACGCCGCACTGTTCAGCGCCGGCACGGAGACGCACTCGGTGGTGCTGTTCCGCGAATCGACCGGCCGGGCCAACCATGCCCAGGTCCTGGTGCATTACCAATTGGAGCTGGCCAAGCGCTCCGGGCGCCCCGTGCACCGGATCATCCTGGGGATCAGCGAAGGCTTCGCAAAGACCCGCCAGCTCTCCGAGGCGTACCGCCAGTCGCGGATGGCGGCCCAGGCGGCCGCGGTGGATCCGCAGTTAGGCGAGCTGGTGGACTGCAGGGCCACCGGCGTGTACCAGCTGCTCGCGTCCGCCGGGGGAGGGGTAGGGGCCTGGGCGGACTCCGGGTCGGTGTACTTCCGGATGCTGGAGGACCACGACCGCAACGGCGAGCTCATTCCAGTCCTGGAGCTGCTCTATGACAATGACGGCTCAGTGCAGGACGTGGCCACCAAGCTCCACCTCCACCGCAGCAGTATTTACAACAGGTTGGGGCGGATCCGGCAGTTGCTGGGGGTGGACCCGCTGAAGGGAATGCCCCGGTTGGAGCTGCATGCCGCCCTCAAGATGCGGCGGTGGGCGGCGCGGCCCAGGATTTGATGGCCGCCGCTACCTGGCGCGCGCGAAGGTGCTGGACCACGTGGCCTGCCCTGGGAACCTCCACGAAACTTCCCTGGGACACGGCCTGCGAGAGCATGAGCGACCACTCGGGGCCGGCCACCTGGTCATGGCTGCCGCGAAGGACCATGACGGGCGCGGTGATCCCGGCCAGGCGCAGCTCTGTGGGGTAGTCCATCATCACGGGCAGCTCGGTGAAGTACCAGCGCGGGCCGCAGCGGAGGTAGTCGGTGAACACAATCCAGTTGGAGGAGGGGCTTTCGCGGAGCATGGAGTCCAGGAACAGTGCCAGCGCCTGCCGGCGGACGGTGCGGTGCCGGGAGTCCACCACCGGTCCCATCAGCACCAGGCGCTGCGCCTGGCCGGGGGCATAGAGCGCCGTCTCGATCGCGAACTGCACCCCCATGGAATGCCCCACCAGGACGTAGGAATTGATGCCGCTGGCTTTCAGGGCCTGCGCGATGAAGGCGCCGTAGTCCTCGACGGACAGCTGCCGGCCGGGTTTGGGCGTGCCGGCGAAGCCCGGGAGGTCCAGCGAATAGGTGGGGGCGTCCGCAGCCAGTTTGAGGTGGAGCCGCCGAAGGTAGCGGTGGGAGACGCCGATGCCGTGGATGAGGACGTAGGCGGGGGTGGCGGAAGCCTCCGGGATTTCCCGTCCCGGCGCCGGCGTCCCGTCCGCCCACAGGATCCGGCCCTGCAGTCCATGGGCTTCCACATCGGCCGACTGGAGCAAGGGGTCCTTCCGGCGGCGCGGCCAAGCCACTCGGGTCCGCACTAGGCGCCCGTGCCGGCGTCGCCCCCGGCGTTCCTGTCATGCTTGCGCTTTTGTTCCGCAGGCTTTTGCTTCTCAAGCCACATCATGATGTCGGCCGTCCTGATCCGGCGGTGCGATCCGCGGTACTCCACCGGGATCTCGCCACGGTCCGTCATGTTGCGCAGGTAGGTGTGCGAGATGCCGGCAAGTTCGGCCGCCTGGGAGGTGGTGAGCATCTCCTCCACGCTGGTCACGGTCACGGTTTCGCCGCGGCCCAGCCTGGCGAGGAGATCCACGACGGCGTCCCTCGCCTGCCCGGGCAGCCGGTGGACCGTGCCGTCCACGAAGACGGTGATGTCGTTGCTGTCCTCGAGGGCGCGAATCAGCGCGCGGGCATCATCGGCGGGCAGGCCGGCCGTAACGCGGGGGGCTATCAGTGCCATGGACGTAGCCTATCCCGTGCGGCCGGCGTGCCCGCCGAGGCGTTAGAGCCCCAGTTCCTCCAGGACCGGCAGCTTCCCGCGGACCCAGGCGCGGGCTTCGGCGGCGCTCGGCGCGGACAGGGCCAGCTTGGCCAGCTCCTGCGCTTCGGACAGGGTCACCGTCTTCAGGACTGCGGCAACAGCGGCCAGCGAACGGGCCGTCATGGAAAGGGTGCTGACGCCAAGTCCGGTAAGGACGACGGCGAGGGCCGGGTCCGCGGCAGCCTCGCCACAAACACCCACGGGCTTGTTGTGGCCTTCCGCCCGGGATCCTTCAACCGTCAGGCCCACCAGGCGCAGGACCGCCGGCTGCCACGGCGTGTTCAGGTTGGCCAGCGGACCGAGCTGGCGGTCGGCGGCCATGGCGTACTGCGTGAGGTCGTTGGTGCCCAGGCTGGCGAAGCTGACTTCGCGGAGGATGGCCTCGGCGGTCAGGGCCGCGGAGGGCACCTCCACCATGACGCCCGGGGTCTTGATGCCGGCGTCGGCGCACATGGAGGCAAAGCGCGAGGCTTCCTCCGCCGTGGAGATCATGGGCGCCATGACCCAGACATCGGCCTCGGACTGCTGCTCGGCCAGGGCGATGGCTTCCAGCTGCCGGTCCAGGACGCCGGGGGTGGTGAAGTCGGTGCGGTAGCCGCGCACACCAAGCGCGGGGTTTGGCTCGGTGGAGTCCGTCAGGAAGGGCAGCGGCTTGTCGGCGCCGGCGTCGAGCGTGCGCAGGACCACCTTCTTGCCGGGGAAGGCATCAAACACGCTCTTGTAGGCCGCGGCCTGCTCCTCAACGGAAGGTTCGGTGTCCCGTTCCAGGAAGCAGAACTCGGTGCGGAACAGGCCAACGCCCTGGGCGCCCAGCTTGGCGGCCGCCTCGGCGTCCTTGCCGCCGCCCACGTTCGCGAGCAGCGGCACCTCGTGGCCGTCCGCCGTCGTGCCCGTGCCGGTGAACTCAGCCAGCAGCGATGCCGTGGCTGCCCAGGCTTCCGCCGTTGCGCGGAGAGTCTCGTCAGGTTCGGCGGTGATGCTGCCGGCAGCGCCGTCCACGTACACCTCGGTGCCATCCGGGAGTTCGTCGACGCCCACGGCGGCCACTACTGCGGGAAGTCCCAGGGACCGGGCGATGATCGCCGTGTGGGACTGGGGGCCGCCGCCTGCGGTGACGAGTGCCAGGACCTTGTTCGGGTCAAGGGTTGCGGTGTCCGCGGGAGCGAGGTCCTCTGCCACCAGGACAAACGGGGTGTTGGAGGCGGGGATGCCCGGCGCGGGCACGCCCCGCAGCGCGGCGACGATCCGGGCGCGGACGTCCAGGACGTCGGTGGCGCGTTCGGCCATGTAGCCGCCCAGGTTGTGCAGCATCTCGGACACGGACGAGCCGGATTCCCAGATGGCGCGTTCGGCAGAGACGCCCCGGGCCACCAGCTTGGCCGCCCCCTTGATCAGCATGGTGTCCTTGGCCATCAGTGCAGTGGCCTCCAGGACCGCCTTGCCGTCACCGATGGCATGCGCGGCGCGCTCCTTCAGTTCGTCGTGCACGGCCTGGGCGGCTGCCTTCAGGGCTGCGGTGGCTTCCTCGGCAGTGGTGTCGGTTGCCAGCTGTTCACCGGCAGGAGGCTCACTGATCGGTTTGGGCATCTGGCGGATGGTGCCGATGACGCGGCCTGGGCTGACGCCTACTCCTGGGAAGTTCTGCACTGAAGGTCCTCATTCTCTGCCGGTAGACAGGCCCGCCAAGTTCTCCGGCGCCGTGCCGGGTCCGCCGGAGGACTGCTACATCCAGGGGCAGGAAACGTGCCTGAAAAAATTGTATGTGATTCAGTTCATATAGCAACGCTATAGGTGCTAGGGTAGCGGTTATGAGTTTGGATGGCCAGCTTCCCCCCAAAATGCGACTGCTTCGTGCTGCCGCGGAACTGCTGGCCAATTCTGCGGGGGCTCCGGTCTCCACCCGCCAGATCACCCAGTTGGCGGCGGTTTCGGCTCCCACGCTGTACCACCACTTCGGTGACAAGGAAGGTCTGTTCGACGCCGTCGTCGCCGCAGGGTTTGAAGAATATGTCGCGGGCGAACGGGATTTCGCCCCGTCCGGACAGCCTCTTGAGGACATCCGGAGAATGTGGGACAACCACGTCCAGTTCGGACTGAAGCAGCCCGAGCTGTACCTGGTGATGTTCGGAAACATCCGCCCGGAAAGCCGGCCGGCCATCGTGGCCGACGCCGAGGCGCTCATGGAGGAGATGCTGAACAAGGCAGCGGCGGCGGGCCAGCTGAACGTCCAGCCCCGGGAAGCGGCCAGGTCCATCCTGGCAGCCAACGTGGGCGTGACGCTGATGCTGATTGCGGAGCCCGCCACCGAACGCAACCTCGAACTGTCCACCATGACCCGGGACGCCATGATCTTCGCGGTGTCCACCGAGCCCGCCAGCGGCCCGGCGCCGGGCGGCACCGGGAAGTCCTCGGTGGTGGTGGCAGCGATCGCCCTGAACGCCGCACTTCAGGCCTCGCACTCTGACCAGCTTTCCAGCTCGGAACTCAAGCTTTTCCTCGAATGGCTCCACCGGATCTCCACCAGCCCGGCAGGTTAGCCCCACAACCCCGCATTACCCAGCAGTACGTCGTCGTAATCATCGGACCAATCCTGCGGAGCAGCAGGAATGACGGTTAGGAAATCACATGGCAACAGAGACAGTTGCAAAACCCCGCACCAGCGCGCGCGTGCACGTCCAAAAGTTCGGGACATTCCTGTCCGGCATGATCATGCCCAACATCGGCGCGTTCATCGCCTGGGGCATCATCACCGCCCTCTTCATCGAGAAGGGGTGGCTGCCCGTTCCGCAGCTCGGTGGTTTCGGCGAGACCGGAGGTAAGCCCAACATCGGCCTGGTAGGCCCCATGATCACCTACCTCCTGCCGCTGCTGATCGGCTACACCGGCGGCAAGATGGTCTATGACGTCCGCGGCGGCGTGGTGGGAGCCATCGGCACCATGGGCGTGATCGTGGGCGCCGGCATCCCGATGTTCATCGGCGCCATGATCATGGGCCCCCTTGGCGGCTGGACCATGAAGAAGATCGACTCGATCTGGGACGGCAAGATCCGCCCCGGCTTCGAAATGCTGGTCAACAATTTCTCGGCCGGCATCTGGGGCGCCCTCCTGGCGCTGCTGGGCTTCTACGGCATCTCGCCGGTTGTCACGGCCTTCAGCGAGCAGGCCGGCAAGTTCGTTGAGTTCCTGGTGCAAAACGGCCTCCTGCCGCTGACCAGCATCTTCATTGAACCCGCCAAGGTCCTGTTCCTTAACAACGCCATCAACCACGGCGTGCTTACCCCGCTGGGCGTGCAGCAGTCCCTCGAGCAGGGCAAGTCCATCCTGTTCCTGCTGGAAGCCAACCCCGGCCCCGGCCTGGGCCTCCTGCTCGCGTACGCGTTCTTTGGCCGCGGTGCCGCCAAGGCCTCGGCCCCCGGCGCAGCCATCATCCAGTTCCTGGGCGGCATCCACGAAATCTACTTCCCGTACGTCCTGATGCGCCCGCTGCTGATCCTGGGTACCATCGCCGGCGGCATGACCGGCATCGCCACCCTCGCCGTCACCAACTCCGGCCTGGTGGCGCCGGCCGCGCCTGGCTCCATCTTCGCCGTCCTGGCGCAGACCTCCCGCGACAGCTACTTCGGCGTGATCCTCTCCGTGGTGCTCGCCGCCGCAGTCTCCTTCCTGGTGTCCTCGGTCATCCTGAAGACCACCAAGCACAGCGACGAGGCGGACCTGGGCGACGCCACGTCCCGCATGGAGGCCATGAAGGGCAAGAAGAGCTCGGTAGCCTCCACCCTGACCGGTGCCGGTGCGGGGACTGCCGCAGCCGCCGGCCGCGGCGGAGTGGGCGTGCTGGCCGGTCCCGTCCGGAACATCGTGTTTGCGTGCGACGCCGGCATGGGCTCCAGTGCAATGGGCGCCTCGGTGCTGCGGAACAAGATCAAGGCGGCGGGCTTTCCCGACGTCAAGGTCACCAACGCCTCCATCGCCAACCTCAGCGACACCTACGACGTCGTGGTCACCCACCAGGACCTCACCGAACGCGCCAAGCCGGTCACCTCCAGCGCCGTCCACTACTCCGTGGACAACTTCATGAACAGCCCCCGCTATGACGAAATTGTCGAGCTGGTCCGCGACAGCAACACCGAGGGCGGAACGGCCGACGCCGGGACCACCCACGGTGCCCACGCCGCGGACGTGCCCGTGGACGCAGCGCCCGCTGCCGCGGCTGCGGGAGGCGGCACAGCTGCCGCTGCCAACGGCTCCGCTGAGATCCTGGCCCGCGAGAGCGTGGTGCTGACCGGTTCGGCCACCACCCGCGATGCCGCCATCGACGAGGCCGGCCGGCTCCTGCTGGCACGGGGCGCGGTGGATGAGGGCTACATTGCCGCCATGCACGAGCGCGAGGAATCCGTGTCCACCTACATGGGCAGCTTCCTGGCCATCCCGCACGGCACCAACGCCGCCAAGGACCACATCCGAAAGTCGGCCGTGTCCGTCATCCGCTACCCGGAGGGCATCGACTGGAACGGCAAGCAGGTCAAGTTCGTGGTGGGCGTCGCAGGCATCAACAACGAGCACCTGCACATCCTGTCCTCCATCGCCAAGGTGTTCACCAGCAAGGAGCAGGTGGCCCGGCTGGAGGCTGCCACGTCCGAGGACGAAGTCCTGGAGCTCTTCGGAAAGGTCAACGCATAGTGAAGGCAGTACATTTCGGTGCCGGAAACATTGGCCGCGGCTTCGTGGGCCTGCTCCTGCACGATGCAGGCTACGAGGTGGTGTTCGCGGACGTGGCCGAAGAACTCATCACCCGGCTCTCGCAGGCGGACAGCTACGCGGTGCACGAGGTAGGGGAGAATCCCGCCGTGCGCACCGTGGACAACTTCCGGGCGTTGAACTCCAACGCCCAGGAAGCTGAGCTGGTCCGGGAAATCTCGACGGCGGACATCGTCACCACGGCGGTGGGCCCGCACATCCTGAAGTTCGTGGCGCCCGTGATCGCCAAGGGCATCGTTGCCAGGGAACCGGGGCTGGCCCCCCTGCAGGTGATGGCCTGCGAGAACGCCATCAATGCCACGGACGTCCTGGCCAAGGAGGTGGCCTCCCAGCCCGGAGTCACCGCGGCCGTGCTGGATGGCAAGGCGGTGTTTGCCAACACCGCCGTGGACCGGATCGTACCCAACCAGGAGGCCGGGCAGGGGCTGGACGTCACGGTGGAGACCTTCTACGAGTGGGTCATCGACCGCACGGCCTTCGGCGATTCCGCTCCAGTGATCCCGGGCGCCACCTTCGTGGATGACCTCTCGCCGTACATCGAGCGGAAGCTGTTCACCGTGAACACCGGGCATGCCTCTGCCGCGTACCTCGGCTTCGAAGCGGGCCTGGAGAAGATTTCGGATGCCATGGCGGACCAGGATGTGGCCGAGGACGTGCGGGCCGTGCTGGAGGAAACCAAGCAACTCCTGGTGGCCAAGCATGGGTTCAGCAACGACGAGCAGGAGGCCTATGTCCAGAAAATCCTGGTCCGGTTCTCCAACCAGTACCTGCCGGACACCGTGAACCGGGTGGGCCGCGCCCCGCTGCGGAAGCTGAGCCGGCATGAGCGGTTCATCGGCCCGGCCGCGGAACTGGCGGAACGGGGCGTGGTGCCGGAGGCCCTGCTGGGTGCCATCGCCGCAGCCCTGCGCTTCACCGATCCCGCGGATGCGGAAGCCACCGAGCTGGCGGGCATCCTGGGCTCGGCCAGCCCCGCCGACGCCACGGCGAAGATCACCGGGCTCGAACCGGACCACCCGCTGTTCAATGCCGTTGCCACCCTGGTGGAGGAGCGGCAGGCGGAATTGGCCAGCACTCCCGCCTGACCGGGCCGCCTTTCCGGCTAACCGACGTACTGCCTAAACCACGACGCCGGCACTCAAGCGAGTGCCGGCGTCGTGGGTTTCCTGTGCAAAGCTGGGCGTGTGGTCCCTACTGAAGATGCTGCTCCTGCTCTGTTCACGGCCGACGTCGACGGCGGGACGTTCCGCCTCCGCCACGCCACCCGCGCCGACCTGCCCGCCATGGTGCGGCTGCTGGCTGACGACGCCCTGGGTGCCGGCCGCGAAACCTCGCAGGACATGGAGCCGTACGGGCGCGCCTTCGAAGCGATTGCGGCAGACCCAAACCACCTGCTGGTGGTGGGGGAACAGGTGCCGCCAGGTGAAGCCGCCGGACCTGTGGTGGCCACTTTCCAGCTGAGTTTCCTCCCCGGCATCTCCCGGCAGGGTGCCTGGCGCTCGCAGCTCGAGGGCGTGCGGGTTGCGGCGTACCTTCGTGGGAAGGGCATCGGCAAGCTGATGGTGGGCTGGGCGGTCGGGGAGTCGCGCGAGCGCGGCTGTACCCTGATGCAGCTGACCACCCACAAGAGCCGCGCCGCGGCCCACCGGTTCTATGAGCAGTTGGGCTTCGAGGCCAGCCATGTCGGCATGAAGCTGCCGCTGTAAATCCTTGACTGTTAGGTGCCCTAAATGTTAGGCTACCTAACAATGAATACCAATGATCCCAAGCTGCAGGAACTCGCCAGCGGATTCCGTGAAGCCCTCCGCCACAGTGTCTACCTGGTCCGCCGCCTCGACGCGGACGGCGAACTCAGCGCCGCCCAGCTCAGCACCCTCAAGATGCTGCTCGGCGAAGGCCAGCGCGTCGGTGAGATCGCCCGGAACCTCGGTGTCCGGGTGCCCAGCGCCACCGAACAGATCATCAAGCTCGAACGCGCCGGCCTGGCCCGCCGCGAGCCGGACCCGGCAGACTCCCGCGCCGTCCGGGTGATCCTCACCCCCGAGGGCCGGGCCGCCGTCGACGCCGCGAACAAGCGGCGCAACCAAGTCATGGCCGACATCCTCAGCACCCTCACCGAGCAGGACCGCAAGGCCCTGGCGGACGCGCTGCCGGTTATCGACAAAATCAACGCTTCCCTCCAGAACTGAACCAGCAAAACACGCCACGAATTTAGGAGTACCCTCCATGGACGGCCAGCTCGCAGAAACCCTGCCGGCACCAGAATCGACCCTGCAGGCAGAAAAGGCCTCGTTCCTGAAGCAGCCCAAGGCTGTGTGGGCCACCGCCCTCGCCGCGGTGTTCGCTTTCATGGGCATCGGGCTGGTGGACCCCATCCTCCCGGCCATCGCCACCAACCTGGACGCCAGCCCCAGCCAGGTATCCCTGCTCTTCACCAGCTACTTCCTGGTCACTGCGCTGGCCATGCTGATCACGGGTTTTGTCTCCTCCCGTATCGGTGGCAAGAGGACCCTGCTGATCGGCCTGGCCGTCATTGTCGTCTTTTCGTCGCTTTCCGGCCTGTCCGGCAGTGTTAGTGAGCTGGTGGGCTTCCGTGCCGGGTGGGGGCTGGGCAACGCCCTCTTCGTGGCCACCGCACTCGCCGTGATCGTGGGTGTGGCCAGTGGCGGCGCCGGTACCGCCATCATCCTCTACGAAGCCGCACTGGGCCTGGGCATTTCACTCGGCCCGCTCCTGGGCGCCCTCCTGGGCGGCTGGCAGTGGCGCGCACCGTTCTTCGGCACCGCCGTCCTGATGGCTGCCGCCTTCATCGCGCTGATTGCACTGCTGCCCAAGACCCCGCTGCCCGAACGCAAGGTGCGCCTGCGCGATCCGCTGCTGGCACTGGGCCACAAGGGACTGCGGACGTCGGCGGCCAGCGGCTTGTTCTACAACTACGGCTTCTTCACCATCCTGGCTTTCACCCCATTCATCCTGGGCATGGACGCGTACGGCATCGGTGGCGTGTTCTTCGGCTGGGGCGTGGCCGTCGCCGTGTTCTCCGTTTTCGTGGCCCCGCCCCTGCAGGCCCGCTTCGGCGCCGTGAAGGTCCTGACGGGCACTCTGTTCCTGCTCATGCTGGACCTTGCGGGCCTGGGACTGGCGGCCGGGCACTCGGTTCCTGCCGTCGTCGTCCTGGTCATCGTTGCCGGTGCGCTCCTGGGCGTCAACAACACCATCTACACCGAACTGGCCATGGGCGTCTCCGATTCTCCCCGGCCCGTGGCGTCCTCCGGCTACAACTTCGTCCGCTGGATGGGAGGCGCCCTGGCACCGTTCGCGGCGGCCCAGCTCGGCGAACACTTCGGCCCGCAGGTCCCGTTCTTCGCCGGGGCAGTGGCCATGGTGATCGCCATCCTGATCGCCTTCGGCGGCCGGGCCTACCTTTCCTCGCACGAACCGCACGTCGTGTAACCGCGCCTCAAGCAGTAAACAACAAACCCTCCATCACGCCAGGTGATGGAGGGTTTGCTGTTTTCGGGCGAAAGCTGATGGGGCGTCGCCGGAAAGGTTGCCGGATGTGATGGGGCGTTAGTTGGCCTTCGCAGAACCCTTCGGCACGAACAGCGTCTCCGCCTGCTCCAGGGACATGCCGTTGGTCTCCGGGACCTTGAACATCACGAAGAAGAAGGACGCGGCGGCGAACAGGGCGTACATGGCGTAGGTCAGCGGCAGGGACGCGGACGCCATGACCGGGAAGCTGAGGGTGATCACGAAGTTCGCCACCCACTGTGCGGCAGCGGCCAGGCCCAGGGCCCGGGCACGGATCCGGGACGGGAAGATCTCGCCCAGGAGCACCCACACCAGCGGTCCCCACGAGGCGCCGAAGCTGATGACGAAAACGTTGGCGGCCACCAGGGCCACCGGACCCCACGCGCCCGGGAGGGTGATGTCCTCGCCGGAACCTGTGGCGGAAGAGAACGCCAGGGCCATGGCGCCCAGGGACACAGCCATTCCCACGGAGCCGGCCAGCAGGATGGGCCGGCGGCCCACCCGGTCCACCAGGGCAATGGCCACCAGGGTGACCAGGATGTTGGTGATGGACGTGGCCACCGAGATGGCCAGGGAGTCCTTTTCCTGGAAGCCCACAGCCTTCCACAGGGTGGTGGAGTAGTAGAAGATCACGTTGATGCCCACGAACTGCTGCAGCACTGACAGGATGATGCCCACCCAGACCACTGCCTGCAGGCCCAGGGTCTTGCCGCGCAGCGAGCCCTTCTGGCCGGCCACCTTGTCTTCCTCGATGGCTTCCTGGATCTCACGGATGTGCCGGTCGGTGTCCTCGGCGGGTGCGATGGAGGCGAAGACCTTCCGGGCCTCCTCTTCCTTGCCCTTGAACACCAGGAACCGCGGGGACTCCGGCAGGGTGAAGGCTATCCAGCCGTAAACCACGGCGGGAACGGCGGCGGCCAGGAACATCCACCGCCACGCCTCAATGCCCAGCCAGAAGTGCTGGTCCGCGCCGCCTGCGGTGGTGGCCAGGAGCGCGTCGGAGAGCAGCGCGGCGAAGATACCGGTGGTGATGGCCAGCTGCTGCAGCGATGCCAGGCGGCCGCGCACCTGCCGCGGTGAAATCTCGGAAATGTAGGCCGGGGCAATGACCGATGCCAGGCCGATGCCCAGCCCGCCCACCAGGCGCCAGAACACCAGGTCCCAGACGCCGAACGCGAACCCGGTGCCCACGGCGCTGACCAGGAACAGCAGCGCGCCCAGCTTCATGGCGGGGATGCGGCCATGGCGGTCCGCCACCTTGCCTGCCAGGAAGGCGCCGGCCGCGCAGCCCAGCAGGGCGACGGCCACGGCGAAGCCCGTCACGGCCTCGGAGAGCGCGAATTCTTCCTTGAGGGCGTCTACGGCACCGTTGACCACGGACGAATCGAAGCCGAAGAGGAATCCGCCCACCGCCCCCGCAAGTGCCAGCCAGATCACCCGCCGCGGTATCCCGGTGTTGGTCTGCTCCTGTGCAGTGGGCATGGCTCTCCCTGGGTTTGGGGGTTTATGGATGCGGTGCGGACGTCGTCGGCTGCGGTACCGGCCAAAGGGGCCGGCGCACACGCGCTACACAGTGTGGCACGTCACCGCCGCAGGTTCCACTTGGCGCCCCTTGTCCCCTTAAACGCCGGACGACGACGGCGGGCCGTGCCGCCGTCGTCGTCCGTTCAGTGCGCTCCCGGGCTGGAGCACCTGGCTAGTGCGCCGGAATCTCCATGCTGTCCCTGTCCTGCGGGGATGCCTTCTGGTCGGTCAGCTTCTTCCGGGGGAGGGCGAAGCTGATGAGGAACGCCAGGCCAGTCAGGGCTGCCGCCGTCAGCATCACCGCGTCAATGGACGTGGCGAAGCCTTCGGTGATGGGCCTGGTCAGGGTGCTGTTGGCGGTGTGCAGCCAGCTGGTGTCGTTCAGCGAGTCGTTGGACGCACCGTTCTTGAAGAAGTCGTACAGCTTGGCGTTGGCTGGGTCCGACGCCACGGCTGGGTCCTTCAGGACGGCCAGGTAGGCGGGGTCCGTGGCGGCAGCCTTCATGCTGTCGGCAATCCGGCCGGCAGCCAGGCTGAACAGCATGGAGATGAAGACGGCGGTTCCCACGGCACCGCCCATGGAGCGGAAGAACGCTGCCGAAGAGGTCCCCACGCCCATGTCCCGGGGCGGTACCGAAGTCTGCATGGCCAGCGTGAGCGGCTGCATGCAGAAGCCCAGGCCGAGGCCGAAGAACACCGCAATCAGGCCCGGCACCCACAGGTCCGTGTCCACCTGCAGCGAGAAGCCCATCACCAGGGCGGCCGCGGTCAGGATGCCGGTACCCATGATGGGGAAGATGCGGAACGTGCCGGAGGCGGAGATGGTGCGGCCGGCGGTGATGGATCCGAACAGGATGCCCACTGTGAAGGTGATCATCATCAGGCCGGCTTCGGTGGGGGTGAGGCCCTTCACGAGCTGAAGGTACATGGGGAGCATTGCGATGGCGCCGAACATGCCGATGCCGATGATGAAGTTCAGCAGCGAGGACAGGCCGAACGTGACGTTGTGGAAGAGCCGCAGCGGGATCAGGGCGTAGTCGCCGGCGCGTTTTTCCGCCAGCAGGAACCAAGCGATGCCCACCACGCCCAGGCCGTAGCAGAGGAAGGAGTTCAGCGAGGTCCAGCCCCAGGTGCGG
The DNA here is from genome assembly GCF_051965175.1 of Arthrobacter sp. SAFR-044. Lineage (GTDB taxonomy): Bacteria > Actinomycetota > Actinomycetes > Actinomycetales > Micrococcaceae > Arthrobacter. Next base: position 63,176 of record NZ_JBQCMK010000010.1, on the reverse strand, counting down.
CCCTGTTCGGCCACCAGGAGGAGGGGAACGATGGCTACGGTGATCGCTGCGGCGCCCCAGTAATCGATCTTCTGCTTCAGGTGCTTGGCGGGCAGGTGGAGGAACAGGAACACCACGGTCAACGCCGCCAGCCCGATGGGGAGGTTGATGAAGAACACCCAGCGCCAGCCGTCAAAGCCCAGGATGTTGGCGGAGCCTGCAAACGCGCCGCCCACCACCGGACCCAGGACCGAGGAAATGCCGAACACGGACATGAAGTAGCCCTGGAACTTGGCGCGGTCCTTGAGCGAGACGATGTCGCCGATGATGGTCAGCGCCAGGGCCAGCAGGCCGCCGGCGCCCAGGCCCTGGATGCCGCGGGCAACGGCGAGTTCGGTCATCGAATGCACTGAGCCCGCGTAGAGCGAACCCACCAGGAAGACGGCGATCGCGGCCAGGTACAGCGGGCGGCGGCCGAAGATGTCGCTCAGCTTGCCGTAGAGGGGGGTGCTGACCGTCGAGGTGATCAGGTACGCGGTGGTGGCCCACGCCTGCAGGGAAAGCCCGTCCAGGTCGTTGGCAATGGTGTAGATGGACGTGGAGACGATGGTCTGGTCAAGGGATGCCAGGAACATGCCCAGCATCAGGCCCACCATTACGGTGACGATCTGGCGTTGCGTCAGGGCTTCTCCGGCGCCTGGCGCGGCAGTGGTTTTGGACATGGGTGCTCCAAGGGGAAGGAAAAAGGATATAAGCAGTGATAGTTGCTTTCAGTAACTATCTTACTGGTTCTTTTGTTCCCCGGCCTGCCTCTTTTGCTGCGGTACCTTTTGCCCTTCCTTTACGGCTCCACGAGGATGCCGTCCGGGTCGCACCAGACGGTGGCTCCGGGACGGAACGTCACGCCGTCGATCACCACGTCCACGTCCACCTCGCCGGCGCCCGCTTTCAGGCTCTTCCGGGGGTTGCTCCCGAGGGCTTTGACCCCGAGGTCCAGTGCAGCGATCGCCAGCCGGTCGCGGATGGCGCCATTGATGACGACGCCGGCCCAGCCGTTGGCCACGGCGCTTTCGGCGATCATGTCCCCCATCAGGGCAGTGCCCAGCGAGCCGCCGCCGTCCACCACCAGTACCGCCCCGTTCCCCGGGGAGCCCAGTATGGACTTCACCAGGGCGTTGTCCTGGAAGCAGCGGATGGTCCGGACCGGACCACTGAAGTGGGACCGGCCGCCCAGCGACTGGAACTGCAGGGACACTGATGCCAGTTCGTCGTCGCGCTCGTCATAGAGATCGGCGGTGTTAACAGCTGGGGTGGATGGTGCGGTCACAGGGCTCTCCTCGCGTAGTGGTGGAATATGCACATGCGGCGCCTTGCGGAGGGCGGCGCGTTTACCGCCCACGATAGTCTGGTCGCACCGCCAACCGGCCCGCACCAGGGGGAGCACGCCATGAGTCTGTCCGATACGCCCGCGCCGGACGGCACCTTCGCAGGCAAAACCCCGACGGCGGCGCTCGCCGAGCCGGTTGAAAGGGTCACCGCCCGCTGGGTCACCGGGCTGGTGCTGGTGAACGTGGGCATCAACGCCGCCTTCTTCGGCCCCATCAACGTCTTCATCGGCCAGCAGGCCATCAGTATCGATGCACCTTCCAAGGAAGCCATCCTGTCCCTGGTTACGGCCTGCGGCGCCGCCGTGTCGCTGGTGGCCAACCCCCTCTTCGGTGCCCTGTCGGACCGGACCACGTCACGGTTCGGGCGGCGGGCGCCGTGGGTGCTGGCCGGGGCAGTGCTTGCCACCGCGGCGCTGCTGGCCATGTCCTTCTCGGGTGCCGTGGCGCTCATGGTTCTCTTCTGGTGCCTGGTGCAGCTGGGCGCGAACGCCGCCTACGCTGCCATCACCGCAGCAGTCCCGGACCGTGTGCCGGTGGTCCAGCGCGGGGGAGTGGGCGGACTCGCGGCAATGGGCCAGACCCTCGGCATCCTCGCAGGGGCGGTCTTCGGCGCCGTGGTTTCAGGGAATTTCATGGTGGGCTACTGGCTTTGCGCGGGGGCGCTGCTTTTGTCCGTGCTGCCGTACCTGTTCCACCGGAACGACCCCGCACTTCCGAAGGATGCCCGCAGCACGTTCCGCTGGAGCGGTTTCCTGCGCGGTTTCTGGATCAGCCCCCGGCGGTACCCGGACTTTGCCTGGGCCTGGCTGACCCGTTTCCTGGTAAACGTGGGCAACCAGCTGACCATTGTCTACCTGCTCTTCTTCCTGCGGGACGTCATCGGTCACGAGGATCCGGCCACCGGTGTACTGGTCTTGACCGGTATCTATGCCGTGATGGTGATGATCACTGCCGTAGCCGCAGGACCGTGGAGTGACCGGGTGGGGAGGCGGAAGCCTTTCGTCATCGGATCCTCGGCAACCATCGCCATGGCCGGTGCCATCATGGCGTTCTTTCCTGTGTGGCCCGGGGCGCTGGCCGGTGCCGCCGTCCTGGGCATCGGGTTCGGCGCCTACCTGGCCGTGGACTTTGCGCTGCTGACCCAGGTCCTGCCCTTTGCCGCCAGCCGGGGCAAGGACATGGGGGTCATCAACGTGGCCAACTCCCTGCCGCAGGTGGTCGCTCCGGCACTTGCGCTGCTGGCCGTGAACTACGGGGGCGGCTACCGGACGCTGTTCCTCACCGCAGCGGTCATTGGCCTGCTGGGCGCCGTCTTCGTGGTGAAAATCAGGGGCGTCGACTGACCCCTGGGGCACCTGAAGGTAAGGCCGCTGACTAATGATGGCGCGTGCCCGTGCCGTATAGTTGAACCGGGCTGCAGGGCGGTACGGAAGTGGGGGCGCTCCTGGCCGCAGTCCCTACGACACAACCCCGGAATGCTGATGCCCGAGACTTTTTCAGACCATCCGCCCATGGCCGCCAGGCCGTCCGCTCCACGCCAGCGCCTCCGCTACGCACGGATCCTCGACACCGCTGCGGGGTTCGCCCGCACGGGACTCGACGCCGTGGAGCTCTCCGAGGTCGCGGAAAAAGCAGACGTACCGCTCGGCACCCTCTACCGGTATTTCCCCTCCCCCACCCATTTGATGCTGGCACTGTACCGGCAGCAGCTGGACGAACTGCAGGCGGGCTCCCGCGGTTCGTCCCCCCGCTTCCGGGGACGGGCGCTCTCCAGCCTGCTGATGGAGATTTTCCATATGCGCGTCATGCAGCCCGCGGTGGAGCAGTGCCTCAGCCGTGGCGTGTACCTGCCGGAAAAGGACACCACGGAACTCCTGCGCGAGATCGACGCACTCAGTGAAAAGCTCGTGGCCGGGGCGTGCGGTGACGCGGTGGGAGCGCGGGTGCTCCTCCTGACAGTCACTGGTCTGGTCCAGTCCGTTCGCAACCGCCGCCTCTCCCTCTTCGAGGCAGAGGAAGACCTTAAAAAGGCCTGCGGCCGGCTCTCGCCTGCCGCCGAGTCCGGGTTAACAGTGAGTCGATCTGCGTAACTGGTCTAGACCAGAACAGGATTAAATCCGCCATAATCGCGTGATGCGGACCACAAAACCCGCTGCCAAAACGTTTTTTCTACGCTTACGCTTGTCAAGAGGTGCCGTCAGCCCTGCTTGAGGCTGCCTACCATGGAGGCACCGGAGCGGCAGGGCGGAAACATCCCCGGCGTTCCCACGGACCCGCCACCCCTGGGTTTCCTGTCGCACTACTTTCCATGCTGGCCCCCAGCTCCACGTGCCGTGCGCCCACGGCAAGCACCAGGAGACAACGACGTGTCCATTGACGCAATCACCGCCACCGACAATTCAGCAGCCACGGCCCTGACCGAAGACGAGATCTTCAGCGCCCACCAGGGCGGCAAACTGTCCGTCACCAGCACTGTTCCGCTGTCCAACAAGCGGGATCTGTCCATCGCCTACACGCCCGGTGTGGCCGAGGTCAGCCGCGCCATCCATGCCAAGCCCGAACTCGCCCGCACACTGACCTGGGCCGAGCGCCTGGTGGTCGTTGTCAGCGATGGCACCGCCGTCCTGGGTCTGGGCAACATCGGCGCCAGCGCCTCGCTGCCCGTCATGGAAGGCAAGTCCGCCCTGTTCAAGACCTTTGGCGACCTTGACTCCATTCCCCTGGTCCTCAACACCACCGACGTGGACGAGATCGTGGAGACCCTGGTCCGCCTGCGTCCCAGCTTCGGTGCCGTGAACCTTGAAGACATCTCGGCGCCCCGCTGCTTCGAGCTTGAGGAAAAGCTGATCGAAGCCCTGGACTGCCCGGTCATGCACGACGACCAGCATGGCACTGCCGTGGTTGCCCTCGCCGCACTGACAAACGCGGCCAAGGTGACCGGCCGCGGGCTTGAGGGGCTGAAGGTAGTGGTGTCCGGTGCCGGTGCGGCGGGGATCGCCGTCGCCGAAATCCTGCTCGCAGCCGGCATCACCGACGTGGTCCTGCTCGATTCCCGCGGCGTCATCAACAGCAGCCGCCCGGACCTGGCCGCTGACACGGCGGGCAAGAAGGCTGACATTGCCGGCCGCAGCAACCCCCGCGGCATCACGGGTGGCCCCGCCGAAGCGCTGGCCGGTGCCGACGTCTTCATCGGCGTCTCCTCCTCCAAGCTGGACGAGGCCCACCTGGCCACCATGAACCAGGACGCCATCGTGTTCGCGCTGTCCAACCCGGACCCCGAAGTCCTGCCCGAGGTTGCCGTGAAGTACGCCGCCGTCGTGGCCACGGGCCGCAGCGACTTCCCCAACCAGATCAACAACGTCCTGGCGTTCCCCGGCATCTTCCGCGGGGCCCTCGACGCCGGCGCCCGCCGCATCACCCCTGCCATGAAGCTTGCCGCGGCGCGCGCCATTGCCGGGCTTGCCGCCGAGGACCTGTCGGCCGACTACATCGTCCCCAGCCCGCTGGACCCCCGCGTGGCCCCGGCAGTCACCGCGGCGGTCGCCGCAGCGGTGGAAGCGGAGTAGGGCTCCTTCCTTCCGGAACCCACGACGGCGGTGCCTCCTTTGCTGAAGGAGGCACCGCCGTCGGGCGTTAAGGCGCTGATCCGGCCCCCTAGACTGGGCAGCATGAGCTCCGAAACCGTGGTGACCATCCTGTGCGGCCTGGCGATCCTGGTGGGGGTAGCCGGCACGATCATTCCTGTCCTGCCCGGGAGCGTGCTGATCGGTGTAAGCCTGCTGGCGTGGGCCATCTGGGGCGGTGCCGGGACTGCGGGTTGGGTGGTGTTCGCGGTGGCCATGATCTTTGTCGCCGCTGGAATGACGGCCGGTGCCGTCCTTACCGGCCGGAAACTCAAGCAGCACGCCATTCCCAGCCGCAGCGTGGTGGTGGCTTTGGTGGCCGGTGTGGTGGGGATGTTCATCATCCCGGTGGTGGGCCTCTTCGTTGGGTTCGCGGCGGGGCTGCTGGCCAGCGAGTTCCTCCGCACGCGGAATTTTACGACGGCGGCGAGGTCCAGTTGGGCCGCCCTGAAGGCCACGGGCCTGGGAATGCTCGCTGAATTCGGGCTCGCGTGCCTGGCCGCCAGCACCTGGGTAATCGGGGTGTGGATAGCCGCCGCCAGCGGGTGACGCCATTGCCCCCGGACCATTGCGCGGGTACAACCAAAAGATGACTCAGCCACCTTCAGCAAAGGACCCTGCTTCAGCAAGGGAATACGTCCGCGCCTGGATGGAAAAGTACCAGGCGGCATGGACCAGCAACGGCGCCGACGACATCCGGGCCCTTTTCGCCCCTGATGCGCTGTATGAAACCCGTCCCCACGATCCGGAACCCTGGCGGGGCCAGGAGGGTATCGTCGACGGCTGGCTCGCCGCACGCGACGAGCCAGCGGACTGGACGTTCAGCTGGGAGCTGCTTGGATGCGACGGCAACACCGCCTTTGTCCAGGGCGTCACCTCCTACTCGGGCGGCCGGCCCACGTATGACAACCTGTGGGTTATCAGGTTTGACGGGTCCGGCCGGGCCGCCGCCTTTACCGAATGGTTCATGGCCAGGAGTTGACCTCCCGGCTCTTAGAGCCCCAGCCCGCCGAGCTTGTCGCCCAGGCCACCGGGAAGTTTGTCGCCGAGTCCGCCGGGAAGCCTGGAGAGCAGTTCTGCCGGGTTAATGCCAAGTTTGGAGAGCAGGCCCACGTGCTGTTCGGTGTCCACCTGGTCCGGAAGTTCCGATTCTGCCTGCGCGGCTTTGTCCTGGTCTCCCTGTGAACGCAGGAGTTCAAGGATCTGGTTCTTGTCGATCTGCATGGGTTTCTCCTTGCCGGAAATCATCTTGATAAGGGTGCTTGCCACCCTTCCTGAATATGGTGCCGGGGACAAGCCCCTGGCCTTGGTGCGTGTTCAACTCCCGGGGACGGGGCAGTGTGCTCACGGTTAGCATGGAAAGATGAGCGCCGGGGAGACTGCACGGATTTACTGGGACAGCCGCGACCTCACCCCTTTCGGGCCGGCCCAGCTGCGCACCCCTGTCCACGACCTCGCCGGGGGAGTGGGCGGCCTGCTGACCGGCGTCCTGGGTGGGCGCAACCCCGCGCTGCTGTACATCGACGGCGAGGTGCCCCGGCTCAAGCGGCTGATGCCCAAACCTGCCAAAGTGGTGCATGAAGCGGTGTTTACCAGCCGCGAGCCGGAGCGCCTGATCACCCTGGCGCGCGCCTACCCGGGATGGGCCGGGCTCTGCTACCTGATGGCCGGGCTGCTGGTGTACAAGCACGGCGGCTACCTCCGCGCTTCCGAACTCCTCCAGCGCGGGCTGACCACCAGGAATGATGACGAAGCGAACCGCTACTCCTCCACCTACCTCACGCGGATCGTCACCCGGATCGAACTGGCCGAGCGGGTGGAAATCCCCGTGCTGTTCAGCGAGGAATCGGTGTTCCTTGCCCTGGCCCACTCGTTGCGCGAGACCGGCCGCACGGAAGCCGCGCTCGACGCCCTGACGGGGCTGCCGCCGTCGCTTCCCATGGCCCTGGCGCGCTGCTCCCTGGCCCTCAGCCTTGGCCGCAGCCGCACCGTCATCGACTGGACGGAGGGGTTGCTGAATGCGGACGATCTCTCCGCTGCCCTGTTGCTGGTCCGCGCCCGGGCCCTGCGCAGGGAAGGCCGGCTGGACGCGGCGCACCAGGCGGTCGCCGAAGTCCTGCGCCGCCGCAAGACGCACCTTGCGCTGCGAAACGACGCCTTGACGGACCGGGCGCTGCTGGTGTTGGAATCAAGCCGCCGGTCCCTCAACCCGCGCGATTGGGGACGCCGGCGCGGGGATGCGGAACCACAGCGGGAACTTGAAGCGCCGGCTCCCATCCGCAAGGACGAGGAGATGCGGCGGATCTGGGAGCAGGACTGGAAGGAGCTCAGCGGGGACTAGGACCCTGGCTGGGCGTGGCCGGCCAGGAAGGGCAGCAGCTGCTCGCCGAGCAGCACGGTCCCCAGCGCCACCATGATGATGCCGCTGGCCAGCGTCACCGCACGCGCTGCCCCGGGCCTGCTCTGCAGCAGCGTGCGCGACAGCAGGGCCACCACTGTGTAGACCAGGCCCGCCAGCGCTACGAACGTCATCCCCAGGAGGCCCGACTGCACCGGCACTGGCAGCGAGGCGTCGGTGCTCACGAACTGCGGAATGAGGGCAACGTAGAACAGCAAGCCCTTGGGGTTGATGCCGCTGGTGCCCATGCCCTGCAGGAAGGTGCGCAGCTGTGTTCCGGGACCGACGGCGGCATCCGCACTGAAGCTGGCGGCGCGCCATGACCGCAGCGTTCCCACGCCGAGCCACAGCAGGTAGCCTGCGCCTGCCAGGGTGATCCAGCCCAGGACTCCGGGCGTTCCGGCCAGCACCGCAGCCAGGCCTGCCACCAGCAGGGCGGTATGGAGGACGTAGCCACCGCAGAGCCCTGCGACTGCGGGGACGAAACTGCGCTGCCGGAGACCGGCAGCGATGGTGTAGGCCCAGTCCACTCCAGGCGTGCAGGCCAGGGCTGCGGCCACCACCAGGAAGGCCAGGAACAGCTGCGGATTCATGGGTTTCTCCTGTCGAAGGGCTCTCAGGAGCAACCATAGGGAGAATCGGGCCAAAAGTGCTGTCCTGTTTTCGCCCGCCCCGCTGTCCGCACAGTATATTTATTGCGTGCTGGATCGAATTGATAGAAATATTTTGCGCCACCTCCAGGAGGACGGCCGGATGACAGCCACCGCCCTCGCCGCAAAGGTGGGATTGACGGTGGCACCGTGCCACCGTCGGCTGCGGGAACTGGAGCAGTCCCGCGTCATCCGCGGGTACAGGGCGGACGTTGACCCCGCTGCCGTGGGGCTGGGCTTCGAGGCGATCGTTTTCGTCACGCTCCGCCAGGTGGACAGGTCCACCATGGAGATCTTTGAAACCCGGGTGGCGGAGAATCCCAACGTCATCGAGGCGCAACGGCTTTTCGGTTCGCCGGACTACCTGCTCAAGATCATCGCCGCAGACCTCCCTGCCTACCAGCGCTTCTACGACACCGAACTCACGTCCTTGCCCGGCGTGGAACGGTTGACCTCAACGCTGGTCATGAAGAACCTGAAATCCAACGCGGGCCCGCCAGTGTAGGGGCTGCCGGCGGCTATTCAGCGAGCAGGCCGGTGGTGCGGTACGGGATGACCTCGCGCAGGAACATGCTGGTGGACGTGCGGACAATGCCGGGGCAGAGGCGGATCTCCTCTGAGACTCGGTAGAGGTCGTCCGGGCTTTTGGCAACCACGCGGATGAGGAGGTCGGTATCCCCGGCCGGTGCGTGGCACTCCAGGACTTCGGGGATCTTGCGCAGTGCGGCGATGGCCTCGTTCAGGTGGCTCTGGTCCAGTTCCGCGCTCACGGCTGCGGCGACGCCGCGGCCAAGGGCCGATGGCAGCACTCGGCTGCTGTTGGGGCGCAGGGCACCTGATGCCGCCATCCGCTCCATCCGCGACTGCACAGTCCCGCGGGCCAGGCCCAGCTTCTGCGCCAGCACCATGACCGGGATGCGCGGGTCTTCGTCCAAGGCGTTCAGGATGCGCTTGTCCGTGGCGTCCAGTTCCTGCAATCTGATCACTTCCTGCCTGCTTTACTGTCACGAATTGACCAGAATGACTAATTCAAGTCCTGCTTGTTGTTCCAACTGTATGAGGTCTGCTGAAATAGTGGCAACAAGGGCAAAAGCTACCGCTGGCCCCGCAGGCTACAGGATCCCCGGAACACCACCCGGCCCCTGGACACCGCTTCCCGCAAGGAGGCCGCCGCTGATTGAGGCTTGTTCACACCATGCTCACTCTGCAAACACGGCAAGAGCCCCTGAGCTACCGACGTCGGAATTCCGCAGTCATCGGTAGCTGAGGGGCTCTTGTGTTGTTCGGTCTAGGGTGGGTATATGACCTCCGCAGGCCGCTTCGCCCCCAGCCCTTCCGGCGAACTGCATGTCGGGAACCTGCGCACCGCCATCCTTGCCTGGCTCTTCGCCCGCTCCACCGGCCGGACGTTCCTGCTGCGGGTGGAGGACCTTGACCGTGCCCGCGCGGGAGCGGAAGCCGTGCAATTGCGTGACCTGGCCGCCGTGGGTGTCACCTGGGACGGTGACGCGGTCCGGCAGACGGCCCGCGGCCCCCTCTACGCTGGGGCGATTGCCCGCCTTCAGGAGGCGGACCTGACGTATGAGTGCTTCTGCACGCGCCGCGAGATCCAGGAGGCGGCGTCGGCACCCCACGCCCCGCAGGGCGCCTACCCCGGGACCTGCCGCAACCTGGACCGCGCTGAACTGGAGTTCAAGCGCTCCATCCGGCCCTCGGCCCTCCGGCTGCGCGCCGGGGTTGCGGAGTTCACCGTCAACGACGTCCTCCATGGCCGGTTCACCGGCGTGGTGGACGACTTTGTGCTGCGGCGCAACGATGGCGTCACAGCCTACAACCTCGCCGTGGTGGTGGACGATGCCGAGCAGGGGATAGACCAGGTAGTTCGGGGTGATGACTTGCTCCCGTCCACGCCGCGGCAGGCCTACCTCGCGTCCCTTTTGAATATTCCCACCCCGGAATATGCGCATGTTCCCCTGGTGGTGAACCACGACGGCGCGCGGCTGGCCAAGCGCGATGGGGCGGTGACGCTCACGGACCTGGCCAAAGCCGGGGTGCCGGTGGAGGAGGTCCGGGACAGGCTGCTTGCCTCCGTTGGCCTGCCGGGCGGAACGCTCGACCAGGCGCTGCAGGCGTTCCAGCCCGCCGCCCTGCCCCGGGAACCGTGGGTCTGGCCTGGAAGCTGACTACTCCCCGGCCGGTTTGCGCTCGAGATCAGCCACGAATTCCTCCGCGAACCGCCGCACGCCGTCCCACTCGGTGTAGATGTAGTCGCGGCCGGTATCGGTGTCCGTGCTGCCTTGGCTGCTGACGATCTTCTTCATCAGCATGCGCTTGAGGAACCCGTACTCCGTGTAAAGGAGTGCGCCGCCGAACAACGCCACCTTTGCCGGGCGCCAGCCGGTTGCGTCCTCGAACTCGGCAACGTACTTCTGTGCTTCTTCCGGGTCTGCGTCGGCGGACATGCTGACGGAAAACAGGGCAGCGTGCAGTTTCTCCAGCGCCTCCCGGTTCCTGCGGACAAAGTCCGCGACGTACCCTTCGTGTTTTCCGGCGTGGATGGAAGCGCCCACGATGACGCCGTCGTAGCCGTCCGGAAGGTCGTGGTCTGCGTGCTTGAGGTCCAACGTCTCCGCCTCATGGCCGTGGGCTTGCAGCACATCGGAGATGTAGTCGGCGATCCGGGCCGTCTGGCCCTCGGTGGTCCCGTAGGGGATCAGAATCTTTGCCATGCACACCACTCTGGCGTCCCGGCAGGACACCGCACAGGGGCAAAGGTCCCAGCTAGACCCGCCCCAGCGCCTCGATGTCCTCGAGGAAATCGGCTTGGACCTCGGGACTCACGGTGGTCCGGGTATCACCGATGGCGTCGAGGTAGTCCTGGGTGGAGGGACCTTTCCGGACCGCCTCGCGGACCGACACGTCGCCGCCCGAGGCCAGCCCGCCGTCGTCGTACACGGCTTTTTCCAGTGCGCGCTGGGATGCGCTGCGGGCGGCGTACTCAATATCGGCGGGGGAGAAGCCCTGGGTCCGTTCCACCAGGAGCTCCACGTCCACCGCGTCCACCACCGCGGCAGGGATGAACCGCTGCCACATGGCTTCACGGGCCTGCCGGTCCGGCAGTCCGATGGGGATGACGTAGTCGAACCGGCCGTGTCGCAGGAAGGCCGAGTCCAGGGCGCGGATGAAGTTCGTGGCGCAGACCAGGAGCCTGCCGGGTTGTTCGCGGAACGCCGGAATGATCTTGAGCAGCTCGTTGGTTACGCCCTGCAGCGGCGACGGCGGATCCCCGGCACGCTGGGAGGCGATCTCCTCCACCTCGTCAATGAACACCACGGCGTGCTCCAGCTCGGCGATTTCCAGGAAGGTTTCGCGCAGCGCGCCGGCCAGTCCCTGGGGATCGCCGGCCAGGCGGGAGGGGAACACTTCCACGAACGGCCATTCGAGCCGGGAGGCGATGGCCTTGGCGAAGGTGGTCTTGCCGGTGCCGGGCGGACCAAAGAGAACGACGGCGCGCGGCGGCACCACGCCGAATTCATCGGCCAGGTCCGCCTCGGCGAGCGGAAGCACCAGGCGGCGTTCGAGCAGTTCCTTTTCCTTGCGCATGCCGGCCACGTTTTCCCACAGGTCGCGTGCCAGGACGCGGCCGCCGAGCTGGCCGAGCGCGCCGAGCTCCTGGCGCTGCACCGGGATGGTGCGTTCGAAGTAGCGGAGGTTCTTCTTGAGCGCGAAGCCGCGGCCCAGGAACGCCTCCACCCGGGTTTCGGATTCCGGCATCAGGGCCGAGAGTTTGTTCAGGCCGTGCGGGGCCATGCGGTTTTCGACGGAGGCGAGCAGCGAGGTGCCGATTCCGCGGCCGCGGTACTCGGGAAGGGTGGCCAGGAAGACGATCCAGCCCTGGTCGTGGGCGGCGCGTCCGACGGCGGCACCCACCACCTGATCACCCTGGACGGCCACTACGGCATGGTCCTTTTCGCAGGAAGCCAGGACTTCGGACAGGGCATAGACGGGTTCGACGTTGTTGGCCTTCAGCGTCTCCCACAGGTGCAGGATGCCGTCCAGGTCGGCCGAATGGAAATCCCTGATCCGCCAGTTGGTCATGGGTCACTCCTGTTGGTTCGTCGTTGAGCCAGCCGTGTACGAGTCAGCATTTGGCACGTGGAACTGAGCTTATGCGAACACGCCACCGGGAGGGTTGCCGCGGCGTTGCATGACGCCTTCTCAGAGCCCCAGCGCGTCCATGGTGTTGCGCAGGGTGTCCGCGGAATGCCGCAAAGCCGCCAGCTCGCCGTCGTCCATGGGTGTTTCCAGGACGCGGTGCACGCCGCCGCGGCCCACCACGCTGGGCAGGGACAGGGCAACCCCGGAGATCCCGTGAAGCCCCGACAGGACCGTGGAGACCGGAAGGACGGCGTTGTCGTCGCGGAGCAGGGCCTCCACAATGCGGGCACCGGAGAGGCCGATGGCGTAGTTCGTGGCCCCCTTGCCGGCGATGACCTTGTAGGCGGCCTGCACCACTTCCCTGGCAGTGTCGGCGAGGTATTCGGGCATGAAGATCCGCTCGCCGCCTTCTGTCCACTCGCGGATCGGCACCGGGCCAATGGTGGCGCCGGACCAGAGCGGGAACTCCGTGTCGCCGTGCTCGCCCACCATGCTGGCGTGGACGCTGGTGACCGAAACCCCTGCCCGGCGGGCCAGCAGCCAGCGCAGCCGGGACGTATCCAGCACCGTGCCGGAGGAGAAGATCCGTTCCGGAGGCAACCCTGAGATGCGCTGGGCCGCCACGGTCAGGACGTCGCACGGGTTGGTCACCAGGACGTAGACGGCGTCCGGTGCCCGCTCAAGCAGCGGCGGCATCAGCTGTTCCAGGATCCGCACATTGGTGCCGGCCAGGTCCAGCCGGCTCTGGCCGGGGTTCTGTTTGGCACCAGCCGTGATGACCACGACGTCGGCGCCTTCCGTCACGGCGATATCCCCGCCTCCTGTGACGGTAGCCGAGGCTGCGGCGAACTGGCTGCCGTGGGCGAGGTCCAGGGCTTCCGCCTCGGCCTTGGGCGCGTTGGCATCGAACAAGGCGATGTTGCTGGCGGAGCCACGGATCAATGCCGCGTACGCCAGCGAGGTGCCGACGCTCCCGGCACCCACCACCGCGAGTTTGGATCCTGGCACGGAGTCCCTCCTTCCCGGATTCGTTGAGTGTGTCCTACCCGAAGAGTAGCGTGGCCCACATCACTCGACATCCCTAGGAGCCACCATGCCACATTTCGGACGCCGGCTCGCAGCTGTTACTGCGGCACTGGCGATGAGCGTTACCACCGGGGCCATCAGCCCCGCTTCGGCCGATCCCCGCCATACAGACAAGGACCCCACAGCCACCGGCTATGGTGGCGCGGTCAGCACGGTGGACCCGGAAGCATCAGCGGCAGCCATCGAAGTCCTCCGCAAGGGCGGAAACGCAGTGGACGCGGCCGTCGCCGCCGCAGCCACCCTTGGCGTCACTGAGCCCTACAGCGCCGGAATCGGCGGTGGCGGCTACTTCGTTTACTACGACGCGAAGAACAAGAAGGTCAGCACCATTGACGGCCGGGAAACCGCGCCGGCAGGGATCAAGCAGGATGCGTTCATCGATCCTGCCACCGGCGAGCCGTACCGGTTCACGCCGGAGCTCGTCACCAGCGGTGTCTCTGTAGGTGTTCCCGGTACGCCCGCCACCTGGGAGCGCGCGTTGAAGCGTTGGGGCAGCTTCAGTCTGGAGGATGCCCTGGAGCCTGCCATCGAGGTCGCTGACCGCGGTTTCGTGGTAGACACGACCTTCCGTCAGCAGACGGAAGACAACCAGAAACGGTTCGCAGCATTTACGTCCACCAAGGACCTGTACCTCCCCGGTGGGCAGCTTCCCGCAGAGGGCTCTATTTTCAAGAACCCGGACCTTGCAAACACCTACCGGCTTCTAGCCGACAAGGGCATGGACGCGTTCTATGACGGACCGCTGGCGAAGGAAATCGCCAAGACCGTCCAGAACCCGCCCAAGTCTTCGGACACAGCGCTCCCCGTCCCCGTCGGCTCCATGACCGAGGAGGACCTGGAGCACTACAAGGTCGTGGAGCAGAAGCCGACGCACGTAAACTACCGCGGCTATGACGTCTACGGCATGGCACCCTCCAGCAGCGGCGGGACCACCGTGGGCGAGTCGCTGAACATTCTGGACGTGTTTGACCTGCCGGCATTGAAGGACGAGCCGGCCGTACTGCACCACTACCTCGAGGCCAGCGCCCTGGCCTTCGCGGACCGTGCGAAGTACGTAGGTGATCCGGCCTTTGTAAAAGTGCCTACCAAGGCTCTGACTGATCCCATCTTCGGCAAGGAACGGGCCTGTGAACTGGACCCCCTGACGGCAGCTCCCAAGCCCTTGAAGACGGCTGGCGATGTCTCCTCCTACGACGGCTCCTGCCCGGTGGATCCCGCTTCTGCCGCCGATGAGAAGGACACGGAGAACATCTCCACCACCAACATGACGGTCTCGGACAAGTGGGGCAACGTGGTGGAGTACACGCTGACCATTGAGCAGACCGGCGGTTCCGGCATGGTTGTTCCCGGCCGCGGGTTCCTGCTCAACAACGAGCTCACGGACTTCTCGACGGTCTACAGCGCCACGGACCCCAACCGGATCGAGCCGGGCAAGCGGCCGCGGTCGTCCATGTCGCCCACCATCCTCCTGGAGGACGGCAAGCCCTTCCTGGCGTTGGGCTCCCCGGGTGGCTCCACCATCATCACCACGGTTCTGCAGACCCTGGTCAACCGCATTGACCTGGGGATGAGCACTCCGGACGCCATTGCGGCTCCCCGTGCGTCCCAACGGAACACTGCCAGCGTCACTGCCGAGCCGGCATTCATCGACAAGTACGGCGCTGAGTTGACTTCCCGGTTTGGTCACACGCTGGCAAAGTCGGGTGACTCGTTCACGTCCGCTGCGGAGATCGGGGCAGCCACGGCCATCGAGTTCCTTGAGGACGGGCGGGTGCTGGCTGCCGCTGAGCCGGTGAGGCGCGGCGGCGGCTCCGCCATGGTGGTCAAGCTGTCCAAGTGACGGGCAGGAACTGCCGTTAAACCCGACGGCGGCACCTGGGTTCTTCAGCAAAAGAACCCAAGTGCCGCCGTCGGACGTTAAGCCCAGCTACTTCTTGAAGGTGTCAGCCGGTGCGTTGGCGACCACGGGCGACGTTCCGGTGAAGCCTTCGCGGGTTTCGGCGATTTCGCGGATGCGGTGGCGGCAGGCGTACCAGCCAACGACCATGAGGATGGAGGCGATGGCGGTGACGAGCATGGTCAGGGGGGAGTCGATGAAGACCATGACCAGGACGCCCACCAGGAAGACCAGCGACAGGTAGCCGGTGTAGGGGGCGCCGAACATCCTGAAGGAGGGGCGCTCCACCCAGCCTTTGTCGGCCCAGCGTTTGAGCTGGATCTGGCACAGCACGATGGTGGCCCAGGTCATGATGATGCCCACCGAGGCGATGTTCAACACGATCTCGAACGCCTGGGCCGGAACCAGGTAGTTCAGCGGAACACCCAGCAGGGACACTACGGCGGTGATGGCGATGCCGCCGTAGGGGACACCTGCTTTGTTCATCCGGGAGGCGAATTTGGGGGCGGAGCCGTTGACGGACATGGAGCGCAGGATGCGTCCGGTGGAGTAGAGCCCGGCGTTCAGCGAGGACAGGGCGGCGGTGAGGACGACGAGGTTCATGATGACGTCCACGCCCTGCACCCCGATGGAGCCGAAGAACGTCACGAAGGGGCTGACGCCCTTCTGGTAGGACGTGAACGGCAGAAGCAGGGCCAGCAGGATCACCGAGCCGACGTAGAACACGGCGATGCGGAAGACCACGGAGTTGATGGCCTTGGGCATGATCTTTTCGGGGTTCTCGGTTTCGCCAGCGGCGGTGCCCACCAGTTCGATCGAGGCGTAGGCGAACAGGACGCCCTGCATGAGGATGATCATGGGCAGCAGGCCGTTGGGGAAGATGCCGCCGTTGTCCGAGAGGAGGTTGATGCCGACCTGCTGGCCGTCAACGGGGGTGCCGAAGATGACGAAGTAGGTGCCGATGATCAGGAACGCGACCAGGGCGGCGACCTTGATGAGGGCGAACCAGAATTCCATTTCGCCGAAGACCTTCACCGAGACGAGGTTCAGGGCGAGGACCACGATGAGGGCGGTCAGTGCCCAGGCCCACTGCGGGACGTCGGCCATCCAGGGGACGTAGTTGCCGAAGAAGTGCATGTAGAGGGCGGCGGCGGTGATGTCCACGATGGTGGTGGTGGCCCAGTTGATCCAGTAGAACCAGCCGGAGACGAACGCGGCTTTTTCGCCGAAGAATTCGCGGGCGTAGGAGACGAACGAACCGGACGAGGGGCGGTGCAGGACCAGTTCACCCAGGGCGCGGAGGATCAGGAACGCGAAGAAGCCACAGACGGCGTAGGCGATGACCAGGGACGGGCCCGCGGCGTTCAACCGGCCGCCGGCGCCCAGGAACAGGCCGGTACCGATCGCACCGCCGATCGCGATCATCTGGATCTGCCGTGGCTTGAGGTTCTTGTGGTAACCCTTGTCCTCCGCGTGCAGGGAGGTCTCTGACGCATGCGCGTGGCCACCGTCAATCAAGTGGTCAGGAAGCGGGGTATTTGTCATGGGGTGTCCTTTGGGGGATGTAGGGACTACTTGCTGAGGTTTGCCAGGCGTTCGGGGCTGAGGAGTTCCTGGAGCTGGGCATCGGTGAGGAGCCCGTGTTCCAGGACGAGCTCGGCCACGCCCTTGCCGGTGGCAAGTGCTTCCTGCGCGATGGCGGTGGCGGTGGCATAGCCGAGGTGGGGATTCAGGGCGGTGACCAGGCCGATGGATTGCTCCACGGTGCGGCGCAGGTGGTCGGTGTTGGCGGTGATTCCCTGGATGCAGCGGGCCGTAAGGGTGCGGCAGGCTGCCTCGAGGTGGGAAATGCTCTTGTGGAGGCTGTGGACGATGATCGGTTCGAAGGCGTTGAGCTGCAGCTGCCCGGCCTCGGCAGCCATGGTGATGGTGACGTCGTTGCCGATCACCTCGTAGGCCACCTGGGAGACCACCTCCGGGATGACCGGGTTGATCTTGCCGGGCATGATGGAGGACCCGGACTGGACGGCCGGCAGGTTGATTTCGCCGAAGCCGGCGCGCGGGCCGGAGGAGAGCAGGCGGAGGTCGTTGCAGATCTTGGACAACTTGACCGCCACGCGCTTGAGCACGCCGGACAGGTGCACGAACGCGCCCACGTCCTGGGTGGCCTCGATGAGGTCGACGGCGGTCACCAGCGGGAGTCCGGTGATCTCCGCCAGGTGCCGGCAGGCTGTATCGGCGTAGCCGGCAGGGGCGTTCAGCCCGGTGCCGATGGCGGTGGCGCCGAGGTTGATTTCGTGGATCAGCAGTTCGGCTTCGGCAAGGCGCAGCCGGTCCTCGCCGATGGTGACGGCGTAGCTGCCGAACTCCTGGCCCAGGGTCATGGGCACGGCGTCCTGCAGCTGGGTGCGGCCCATCTTCACCACCGTGCGGAATTCCATGGCCTTCGCGGCGCAGGCATCCTCAAGTTCCTCGAGTGCTGCCAGCAGTTCCCGGGCGGCGAAGATGGTGCCCAGCTTGACGGCGGTGGGGTAGACGTCGTTGGTGGACTGGCTGAGGTTGACGTGGTCGTTCGGGTGCAGCCGCGCGTAGTCGCCCTTGGGGTGACCAAGGATTTCCAGGGCGCGGTTGGCGATGACCTCGTTGGCGTTCATGTTCGACGATGTCCCGGCACCGCCCTGGACCACGTCCACCACAAACTGGTCGGCAAGGCGTCCGGCCATGACATCCTGGCATGCCTGCTCGATCGCATCGGCGCGTTCGGCATCCAGCAGGCCGAGTTCGCGGTTGGTGCGGGCGGCGGCCAGTTTCACCGCGGCAAGCCCGCGGACCAGGTGCATGTTGGAGGACAGCTTCTGGCCGGTGATGGGGAAGTTCTCCACGGCGCGAAGCGTGTGCACGCCCCAGTAGGCGTGCGCAGGCACGTCCCGGTCGCCGAGCAGGTCGTGTTCGGACCGGACCTGGGCGGGTGCGGCGGTTTGGGTGGCAGTCATGGTGTCCTTACAGGGCTTCGTTGACGGGTGCGGACAGGTGATTCAGAAAGTCGGTGGCCAGCAGCCGGCCCACCTCGTGGCCGCCGCCCAGCACCGGGGCCGTGGCGATGCCGGCGAGCGGCTCCGTGTCCACATCCAGCGCCTCCAGCAGGCGGACGGTGGCGGGCATCCGGGCGCGGTCGCCGCCGTCGGAAATCTTGACGGCAACGGCGCTGCCGTCGGGCAGGCCCACCAGCTGCACGCCCTCAAAGCCGTCCTTGGCCACGGCGCCGGGCAGCAGGCGCATCAGCTCGGTGACGTCGCGGCCCTCGCCGGCCACCATCTCCGGGTGCTGCTGCATGGCGAGCCCGACGGCGGCTTCCGGGCTGCCGCCGTCGAGCTTTCCTTCCCAGGAGGCCGCGGCCGCCTGGGCGATCCGGCCGAAAGCGCGGGCCATCCCGCGCAGCGTGAGGGCAAACAAAGGGGTACCGCAGCCGTCAGTGCTGACGGCGGCCGGCTCCTCTCCGGTCAGGCCGATAACCGTTTGCGCCACAAGCTGCTGGAGCGGGTGGGAGGGATCCAAGTAGCCCTGCACGGGCCAGCCGTTGATCTTGCAGGTGGCCACCATTGCAGCGTGCTTCCCGGAGCAGTTCTGCGTGATCTGCGTAGCGCTGCCGCCGGTGCGGAGCCAGTCTTCCCGCTCCGTGGTGCCGTAGGGCAGGTCCGTGCTGTTTTCCAGGTCGGTGGGGGCGAGCCCGTGCAGTTCGAGGATGCGCAGGGCGCCGTCCCGGTGGACGGCAGCACCCGAGTGGCTCGCGGCGGCCAGTGCCAGGAGGTCGGCGGGAAGTTCAAGGCCGGCGCGGACCATGGCCACTGCCTGGAGGGGTTTGAGTGCGGAGCGGGGGTAGAACGGTGCCAGGGGGTCCCCTGCCGTCGCCGCCACTGAGCCGTCAGCCGCGAGGGCAAGTGCGGAGCCGTAGTGGACACTCTCCACGAGGCCGTCGCGGATGGCGGCGACCAGCGGGGTGTGCTGCGGCAGGGACAGCCCGGCCGGGGCAGCGGTGTGGGCAGCAGAAAACACGGGGGATGGCATGGGGTCCTTGGGAGGGTTGGTTGGATCTTGCTAGCTGTTGAGGATGGAGTCGAGGGCCACGCCTACGGCTTCCAGATGGTGGGCCATGGCGGCGCGGGCTTTTTCCGCGGAGCCGGTCTCGATGGCGGCAAGGATTTGCTGGTGCTCGATGTCTGAAGCATGCTGGCGGTCTGCCACCATGTTCAGCGTCTCGGATTGATGCGCCAGCGCGTCCCGGATGTCAGCCACGACGCTTGCGAACACTTTGTTGCCGCTGGCACGGGCGATGGTGGCGTGGAAGGTGGAGTCCAGGGCTACCCAGGATTCGGGATCCGTTTCGGTGGCCATGGCACCCATGATGTGGCGGAGGGTGTCCAGTTCCTCCTCCGTTCGACGCTCTGCGGCCAGTCCGGCGGCGGGAATTTCGATGTGGGGACGGGCTTCGGTAAGGTCGCGGGCGGAGTACTGGCCGAGGGTCAGGTCATTGGCCACCTTGCTGGCAATGACAAACGTGCCCTTGCCCGTCCGGGTGACCGTCAGGCCCAAGGCGGTGCAGGAGCGCAGGGCTTCCCGGATCACCGAGCGGCTCACTCCGTACTGCTGCGAAAGGGTGGCCTCCGAGCTGAGTTTGCTCCCCACCGGAATGCTGCCCGACTCGATGTCCCCGCGGATGGCGTTGAACACCGCCTCGGCAGCGCTCAGCCGGGCAAGGGGACGGAATGCAGGCTGTCCTGCTGTCCGGCTGTCTGACAGGTTCACGCTTTAAATATGGCACTGGTCACAGTTGCTGTCAAACCCTTCCTAGGAATTCGGGGCCCTGTCCTGCCGCAGGTTGGCCGCGCGCCGCCGCTGCTGCCGCCGTCGTGAGCGGAGGTGCCAGGCGATGAGTGCGGCCACTGCCACTGCGGCAATCACGACGGCGAGGTCCCGGCCGACTGCCTGGGCCACGGTCTCGTAGGAGTTTCCTGCGAGGAAGCCCAGCAGGACGAAGCCGATGCCCCACACCACGCCGCCCGCTGCGTTGTAGGCGATGAAGCGGCCGTAGGGCATGCGGGACGTGCCGGCCAGGGCGGGCATGACGGCACGGAAGAAGGCGGTGAAGCGGCCCAGGAATACGGCGGACCCGCCTCTGCGCCGGAGGAAGTCCTGCGCGTTTTCCAGCCTGCCGGAGTGGCGGGCCAGCATCCGTGTCTTCATGAGCCGGTTGCCCAGGTGCTTGCCCACCTCGTAGCCCACGCTGTCGCTAATGATGGCGGCGCCCACCACCAGGGCCATCATGGTGCCCAGGTGCACTTCTCCCCGACTGGCAACCACTCCGCCCAGGACGGCGGCGGTTTCGCCGGGGATGACGAAGCCGACGAACAGTGCGTCCTCGGCGAAGACCAGGCAGAAGACGGCGATGTACGCCACGAGCGGGCTGACGTTCAGGAGTCCGTCAATGAAGCCCGTCATGGCAGCGGATCAGGCTTGGGGCGCCGGGACGGGGCCGAGCTTCGCCAGGAACGGTATGCGGGCCAGCAGCGCCAGGCCGAACCGGTTCCACAAACCGGTCAGGAACGCCGCGCCGGTGGCAGCCGTGAGGAACGACGCCGTGACATCGGTCGGATAGTGCACGCCAAGGTAGACGCGCGAGAGTGCGACGGCGACCGCCACCACAATCCCGAGGATGGCCGCGGGCCGCTGCCACCGGGTGCCCCGGGCCAGCAGGAAGACGGCGATGGCCAGCGCCGAGGCCAGTGCCACGTGTCCGCTCGGGAAGCTGTCCGTTCCCGGTTCGGGGATGAGGGGGTTGAACAGGGCGGTGGAGTCCGGCCGGTGCCTGGCCACCAGCACCTTGAACAGTTCGCTGCTCACCCAGCCCCCGGCCGCCACCAGGCCCGTTGCCACCGCGTTCACGGGGCTGCGCCGCACCAGCAGCAGGTACAAGCACAGGGCCGCGATCATCAGGACGCCGCCTGCCGGGCTGAACACCACGTTGATAAACATGGCCACCCCGGTCAGCGGAGCGGTGTGGTCATGGCTCAGCTCGGCATCCACGGACATGTCCGCCGACGTCAGTGCGGGAATGAAGCGCAGGGCCAGGCCCGCGGCCACGATCAGGACAGCCGCCGTGCACGGCACGGCGACCCAGTGCCGCAGCTGGGGGAGGGCCGCCATGCGTACGGCTGCAGCCTCCGATGGGGATGCCGCCTCGGGGGAATGGTTGGTGTGGGACGTCAAGGGTCAGCCTGGTTCTTTCGCCGGTCAGGGTACCTACGAGTATGCGCTCGCGTGGCTGGGAAATCCCTGACAGTTCGGACTTTTTGCCTAGCCGGCCTGAACCACTCGTGCCCGCCCTTCAATGTCCCTGAGAATGGTGAACAACTGGACAACCTTCTCGTCCCCGAAGAGGACATCCGGTCCGGAGGGTGCCAGTTCGTTGTAGGGGGAATCGAAGAGTGCGGACGGTGGCACCCTGCCGTTGTCCACAAGGTGGTTCGTCAGGACCTGCAGGAAGTCGAGCTGCTGTGATGTCAGGGTTGTCCCGGCTACGAAGTCTTGCAGGGCTTCCTGCACTGCGTCGCGGTCCAGGCCAACAAGGGACCGCACGTAGAGCCCGAGTCCGTCGGCGGCTGCACGGTTGAGATCCTCGGGGGAGCCCAGACCGCTCTCGAGGAGGATCCTCTCGAGCTCGGAGAGGTCCAAAGCGGTCAGCTGCCTGTTCCGGCGGAGGCGCTGGATGGAGGCATGCTCCTGATACTGGTGGAGGTACTGGCGGATCTTGTCGCGGTACCGATCCAGATCCACGTGCCCGTTGCTGGCACCCGTGAGCTCAATCTCTTCCAGCTCCCCCAGTTCATCCTGGAAGTTGGTGTACACAACGTTCCGGCGGCGCTTTTCGATAAGGTGCACCAATTCCCGCAGCTTGAGCCGGATCTCCTCCAGCCATTCCACCGATACCGAGTTCCACTCTTCGTCGTCCAGGACTCCTTCGATCAGCTGGAGTTGCGCAGCGATGGCCGGAACGTTTGGCTGGTCCTGCAGGGCAGCGGCCACTGCCTGGACCTTGGCCCGGAAGGGTCCCAGTGACTTGCCCTGGAGCGACGCGAGTTCGGTTTGCAGCATGAGGAAGTCGAACCGCTTGGCCTCCTCGGTATCAGGTAGGGCGCCAATAGACGCGAGCCTGGCGATGCGCGTTTCCAACGCCTCGAAGTCTTCGACATCCAATGCATCCCATGCCGCGGGCTCAGCGAACCTGTCCACCCATTTGCGTGCCGGCCTCACCAGGAAGTTGTCGCGGGGGAGCCGGTCAACCGTGTGCTGCAGGGACTTTCTTAGGTCCATCACGAAGGGGACCTTCGCGTCCCAGGTGAGGTCCGCCGTCGTCCGCAGAAGCTGTACTCGCGTGGTGAAGGTGCTTTCTGCGAGGGACTTTCCCACTGAACCCTCGTTGCCCGCCATGCCCGCATTGAAGAACTCCGCGTTGCGGCACAGGTCGAAGATGAAGAAGTCTTCCTTGTCTTCGCCCGGACCGTAGAGGTTGGGGCAAAGCCGGGTGCCGCGGCCCACCATCTGCCAGAACTTGGTCTTGGACCGGACCATTTTGAAGAAGACAAGGTTGACGGCCTCGGGAACGTCGATGCCGGTGTCCAGCATGTCCACGGAGATTGCGACATGCGGATTGTTATCGCGCTCCGAAAAGGCATCAATCAGGTTTTGGGCGTACTTGACCTGGTGGGTGATGACCCTGGCGAAGTGGCCTTTCAGGTGCGGGTAGTTCTTGTCGAAACGTTCTTCGATGAACTGGGCGTGAAGGTTGTTCTTGGCGAAGATGATGGTCTTGCCCAGCCGGTCCCCGCCGGCGACCTTGTGGCCATGCGTCATGAGGACCTCCAGCGCCTTGTCCACAGTGTCGGCGTTGAAGAGCCAGGAGTTCAGGGCGTTGGCGTCCACAGAGTCCGGGATTTCGCCTTCCTCATCCCATTCAAGTTCGTCCCAATGCTCCTTTTCAACTTCGGGAAGGTCGTCGTAGGAAATCCCCTCGTAGGGGAACTTCAGCGGGACCGGAACCACTCGCGGTGGAACGAGATACCCCGCATCAATGGCTTCGTTGAGCTCGTACGCGAACGTGGGGACGTTGTCTTCGATTCCGAAAAGGCTGTAGGTGTTGCGGTCCACTTCGGACTGGGGCGTGGCGGTGAGGCCGACCAGGAGTGAATCGAAGTAGCTAAAGATGGCGCGGTACTTCTGGTACACCGAGCGGTGCGCCTCATCCACCACAATGAGGTCATAGTGGCCAATGCCGAACCTGCGCTTTCCCAACTTTCCCTCGGTCTGGTTGATGAGGTTCATCATCGTGGGATACGTGGCCACATGGATTCGGCTGTCGCCATCTTCGCCGGCGCCAAGGATGACGGGTCCGGAGCCGGGGAGGTGGGTCTTGAACGCGTTGGCGGCTTGTTTTACCAGGGCAACCCTGTCCGCCAGGAACAGGACACGCTTGGCCCAGTTGGCCTCCTGCAGCAGCTTTGCAAGCGCGACGACGGTTCGCGTCTTGCCAGTGCCCGTCGCCATGACCACCAGGGCCTTGCGCTCGCAGTCCGTCTCGTAGGCCTCGGTGACCGCGCGGATGGCATTGTGCTGGTAGGGGCGTTCGACGATGGCGTCGTCGATCTGCTGCCTCGCCAAGGGCTTCCGCGTCTGCCGGCGGTTGATCAACAGCTGCAACTGGTCACGGGTATGGAATCCCTGGACCGGCCTCTCCGGGTACATTTCGTCATCCCAGATCCAGGTCTCATAGCCGGAGGTGTAGTAGATGACAGGCCTGCGGCCGTACCGGCGTTGCAAGCAGTCAGCGTACAGCTTGGCCTGCTGCTTGCCGATGTGCGGGTCCACGGTGGTCCGCTTTGCCTCCACCACCGCGAGCGGGAGGCCGTCGGCTCCCCACAGGACGTAGTCAACGTAGCCGGTGCCGGTCAGGGTTCCGCTGGACGTGGGCATGGTGTCGACCCTGAACTCGCGGTCTTCGATGTTGTCCAGCGGCCAGCCGGCCTCGTGCAGGTCCAGATCAATCAGGTGGCTGCGCGTCAGCGCTTCGTCGTAGTCGTGGCGGTCCGGGATGGCCTGGTTCTGCTTCTTGGCCTCGGCTACCTCGGCCTGGAGCTGAGCCAGCTGCGCAGCAAGGCTTTCGGACTCGGCTGCGGCCTTGGCCAGCGCGTCGTCACGTGCCTTCAGCTGCGCTTCCAGCTCCTGCAGTTGCTCCGGCGACTGCTGCGGGAGGACTGCAGCCTTCGGCGGCGGAGCGAGATGTGCGGCGTCGAACGCCAGCGACGGCGGCAGCTGGCTGCCGTTCTTCGCATAGTTCCTCGCAAGCCAGTAGCAGGCATGGTGCAGTTCCCGCAGCACAAGTTCGGCACCCTGCGGCGTCGGAGAGACGGCATTGTGGACGGCGTTGTTCCCGGCTTTGCGGATGATGGTGAGCTTGTTGCCGATTGTGCTGCCGACGAGATTCTTGAACGCGGGCTCGCTGAGTAGGGCGTTGAGGTCCTCTTTGTAGGGGAGGCTGAGCGTGGGCTCCACCTTGTACAGCCACTCGACAATCCGTTCGATGGTGTACCGGGCGTAGAAGACAGAGGCGCGAGGATCAATCCGGGCAAACTGTTCGGAACGGCGGGCTTGCTGTGCCAGCTCCGGCCAGTCCTCCAACAGGAAGCCAAAGTTGCTGTTCACTGCCCCCATGCAGTTTGTCTCCGATCATGCGCCCCAAGTTCTTCTGGGACCAGTCAACCATGTGATGCTGTGGAACAAACTGTTGCCGGGAAGTTTGGCGCAGTCTCGTTTGATGCCGTTTGATTGCGTTTCTGTACTGGGGGAGCTGATCTGGCTATAGTGGAAACACACCCCAGATGCTTCGGCTACTGGTTAGAAGGCTCCGAGTAATCGGGGCCTTCGGAATTTAAGCTGACCATTTCGCAGGGCGGTGAATAATGCCGTGGTCGTCATGTAGTTTGTCCGGCAGTTGGCTCGCAGCCCAATGAGTCGAGCGTGACCTGCCGGTGAAGGCTCGGGTTTGTCTGCTTCAGCTCATTACTTGCGCGCTTTGGTTCCATCGGAGACAACAGACCGGTCTGCTTCCCTAGATCGAAGCGCACCATTCGCAACGGCGTCACCAGATCGGAATCGTTCGTGCAGATGACGTAGGTGTCTGCGTCATCGTTGAATCCGTCCAGGAGCAGGTGGCTCGCAAGGGATACATCTGAGCCCTTTTCTTCGGTCTTTTTAACTTTGACGGTCTGGGGCGTGCCGTCCGGATTGTAGGCAGTGGGGTGCACCGGCATGATGCGCGGATCCACCCTGTACTTGCCAAGAGGGACACTGGTGCGTGACAACGTCTCCAAGGCACGGACATGGGCCTGCTGGCGTTGCCGCGTCTGCGGGTCCGATCCGGGGATTGGTTTGACGATTGCCGTGAAATAGCGGACCCGGCTGAGGTCGAATTCCGGGAGCAGGAACTCCGCCATGGCCTCTAGATTTAGCCACTTGTCCTGAGGATGTCCTTGCAGGAGCCGGCGGTAGAGATTGGATCCGTCCACGTACACATTTGCCGTGGGCCTACTCAAAGAAGTCCTCGTCCAGTTCCACCACGTCGTAGCTCTGCTTCACCTGCACGCCCACGCGGTACTTGATCATCAGGCCGACCAGTCGCGCGGAGTCGATCAGGATGATCCGCGACGGGACGTTCTCGGCGTATTGCCGGGCCCCGGACGTGAAGCCGCTGGTGGTGATGAAGACACCACGGGACGCCCCGACGCCGTGCAGGGCGCCCACGAAAGCCTGGATGGTCTCGCGGCCCACCGTGTTGCCGTCGGCGTAACGTTTGGCCTGGACGTAAATCCGGTCGAGCCCGAGGGCGTCCTGGTCAATGACCCCGTCCACGCCGCCATCTCCGGTTCCACCGATGCGGCGGCCCCGTTGCTCAGCGCCGCCGTAGCCCATCTTCAAGAGGAGCTTGACCACGGCTTCTTCGAAGAAGTCCGGGTGCCCCTCACGGAGTCGAGCGAGCAGTGAAACTCCCACTTCTGCATGGATACGATTGATGCCGTCCTCGATTTGCTCGACGGGCTCCAGTTCCTCCGACGCGACTGCTTCTGTTGCGACTGCATGCGAAGATTCTGTTGGTTTTTCGGACTTAGGCCAGTACTTGGCGAAGATTTCGTGGGCCTGGCTGTAGTTGATGCCGTCCGGGTTCGCTTTGAGCCATCGGCGCCCTTCGTCCGTGATGCAATAGTGCCCCTTCGTCGGGCGGTCGATCCAGTTGGCCCGGGTGACGTGACTCAGGACCCAGCCCATCCGCTGCTCGTATCGAAGGCCGCCCGAGTTCAGTGTCTCCAGACGTGCCGACTCTGAGAGGTCCGCTTTGTCTGCGGCCTGATGAAACAGGTCCTTGCGGTGCAGCGTCCGGCCGTCCTCAAGCGCCTCCAGGACAGGAACGATCAGTGCCGGCCAAATCGGTACCTCGGTTGCCAGCGACTCAGTTGCTGTTTCGGACATTAGAGTTCCCCCTTGAACGCGCGGTGTTGAAGCGACGCAAACAGTGCGTCCAACTCAGCCAGGTGCTTGCGATGGGATTCCCTTAGACGTTCAACGGCGGCCGCGCGGGCCGCAAAGGTCTGTTGGAGTTTCGTCGGGGGCAGCGGGAGTTGAACCCCGGATAAGCCGCTTTGATTGATCTTGTAAGTTCCATTTGTTGTTTTCGCAGCAGCTTCGAGTTGGGCTCGGACCGCTGGAGTCCCCCAAGACGCTTCAAGAAACGTCGGGTCTATCACATCAGTATTCGGTTCCACCGCGATCACGGTATCGGGGAACCCGACGTCCGCGATGTCCGCTCGAGGGAAATAGCCTTTGCCAACCAGCGAACGATTGCCGTTCCCTCGGCAAATCAGAAGGAGATTGCTGGAAACGCGATTGCTGTCTGGGATCGGCTTATCAAAGGTGGAGGTCTTTACTGCCGTAGGGTCGAACGAAGATCCGGTGACTGCGCTGAGTGTGAGAACTCTTTGTTGAATGGATCCGCGAGTCGATGGTGATACGCCATTTCTGAACCTCTGGCCGCAGATCTCGCCGAGTGTTGTAGTTGCGGCGAATTCGATAAACATTGCATGGAAAATTGACTGGGTGAGGGAGTCGAGGTGTGCAAGGGCTTCGCTGCGTTTGGTGCGAAGTTCGTCTGCCTTGTCCAGGATCGCGGCAATCCGCCGCTGCTCGTCGAGGGGTGGCAGGGGAACTCTCAGCTCGGCCAGCCGCGCGAATGGAATTGACCGACGACGCTCAGCAGAGCCCTTGCCAAGTGATGGGTAAGCGGCCATAGCACGGGGACTTTTTAGAAAACGTATTAGGTAGTCGTTACTAACTGCGCTCTCGTTAACCTCGAAGGAGGTATACATCGGACTCACGAGGCTGTCTTCGGGGGCGATGCCAATACTGCCCTCATCGAGGTGGATGGTCGCGTAGGCGAGCTGTCCCTCGCGCACCACCTTGTAGTTCGAGAGGTCCCGGCTGAACACCTGCTTCCGGAAGTATTCATCACTTCGAACGAACCCGTCGTGCTTTGTAACCGAAAAAACCGGAAGTCCGGTCTGCGTTCCCGCTCGTTCAGATGTGACACGTGAGATATCGCCGAGTGGAACAAGGTTCACTTGAGCAGCTCCCGCAGCTCTGCGAGACCCTCAACAATCTCGGCTTCGAGTCCGTCCAGTGCCGCCATGATCTCCTCAGGCTCGGCGTGCTCGACGTCTTCGTGCACGATCTCCTTGTACCGGTTGAGCGACAGGTCATAGTCGTATGCCGCGATCTCGGAAAGCGGCACACAGAATGACTGGTCGGTGCGCACCCGCCCAAGTTCCGTCGTCGTACGTTCATTCCAGCGGCGCAGGACGTCGGGAAGGTCGGAGGAACCAAGGGGTGTGCGCTTGTCGTCGAGGCTGAAGCCATCGGACTTCACGTCGTAGAACCAGACGTTGTCTGTGCCGCCGGAGTTGGTCTTGGTGAAGAACAGGATGGCGGTGGACACTCCGGCGTACGGTTTGAAGACACCGGAAGGAAGCTTCACCACGGCGTCGAGCTTGTGGCCCTCAACGAGCGTTTTCCGAAGTGACTTGTGGGCGCCTGTAGAACCGAACAACACCCCGTCGGGGACAACAACGGCCGCGCGGCCCCCGGGCTTGAGCAGTTTGATGAAGAGCGCCAGGAACAGGAGTTCGGTCTTCTTCGTCTTGACGACCTTCAAAAGGTCCTTGGCCACATTGTCGTAGTCGAGGCTCCCGGCGAACGGTGGGTTGGCCAGGATGACGTGGTACTTCTCCTCCTCAAGGCTGTGCAGGTCGGCGAGGGAGTCCCGGTAGGAGACGTCCGGGTTTTCGACGCCGTGCAGCAGCATGTTCATGGAGCCGATGCGGAGCATGGTGTTGTCGAAGTCGAAGCCGTGGAACTGCTGGTGGTGGAAGAACTTGCTGCTCTCGTCATTGGTGAGCAGGTTTGGGTTGTTCTTCCGCAGGAATTCGCCGGCCTGGACCAGGAACCCGCAGGTTCCGGAGGCGGGATCGCAGATGGCCTCCAACGGTTTGGGGGCGGTCATGGCCACCATCAGATCGATGATGTGCCGGGGCGTCCGGAACTGCCCGTTCGTGCCGGCGGACGCCAGCTTCGACAGCATGTACTCGTACAGGTCGCCCTTCGTGTCCCGGCCGTCCATGTTGATGCCGTCGATGACGTCGACGACCTGCTTCAGGACGCCGGCATTGGGGATCTTGAACTGCGCGTCCTTCATGTGGTGGCTGTAGGTGGAGTCTTCACCGTTGGACAGTTTGGGCAGTTCGTTGCGCAGGAAAGGGAAGATGTGCTGTGAGAAGACCTCGAACATCTCTGACTGGGAAAAGTCCTTGAACTTGGACCAGCGGAGGTCCGAGTAGGGGCGGCCCTGCGGGTCCAGCCCGTCAGGGAACACCGCGTTCTGCAGGGGCTGGCCCAGCAGGTTGGCGCGCTTCTCCTCGCGCGTGTGGTTCTCGTCGAGGCGCTTAAGGAACAGCAGGTACGTGGTCTGCTCGATGACTTCCAGCGGGTTGGAGATGCCGCCGCTCCAGAACGTATTCCAGACCTTGTCTACTTGGGACTTAATTTCACCTGTGATCACCCATGCGAGTTTAGTGGCCTGGGGCGACAGCGGTGGGCCACCAGCCAGTCGCCTGTCGTTTGTGTGAAGATTTGCCCTATGGACGATGCAGAACCGAACCTTGCCCTCTACGTGGAGGGTGAGTCAGCCCTTGTTGCCGGGACGCCCGAAGCCATTACTGAGCTGTTCCGGAAGCTGGATGTCCAGCCAGAGGCGACTTCGAAGTTGGGAAGCGCCGTTGCGGACGTGCTTGCCCTGGCTGCTGGCATAGCAGGGGCAGTCCCAGGTGCAGGCATCAGTGGAAACTCATTCCAGATGACACCAGAGTCCTATGCCCGCTACCTGGAATTGGTGGGTTCAACCAAGGAAAAGGCCGGCATAATCAGCGGTCTTTTGCGGCAGCCTGACGGCACCATCGACACCGTGGTTGAGCTGGTGAGTTCTACCCCCGCCAATCCTGCTGCAGTGGTGAACCCTTATGTCCTGGCAGCAACTCTTGCCATCCGGACGGCAATCCACAGTCTGGAGGTGCAGCTCGAATCGATCGACGCCAAGTTGGATACCGTCCTCCGGGATGCTCGCAATGAAGCTCTCGGCAACATCCAGGGGACGAGCCACATCCTGGACAAGGCTTTTGGCTACTTTGAAGACACAGGCACGCTGAGCGATACACTCTGGGATCAAGTGGCTGGCCAGGCAGCGGTGCTCGCCCAGATGCAGGCGGTGGCGCTGAACCATATTGATGGGATGAGGGAAGGGCTTGAGGCCAGAGGATTTGGGAAACGACTGAATGCAGCGCAGCTCGCTGCATCTGGAGAACTTCAACACTGGCTCATCATTACAGCAGTTGCACTTACCAACATGGTCCGCATGGATTCGCTCGAGATTGTGCGCGGAGCGGCCGAAGGAAACGCAGGCCTCCACGCTGCGCATGTTGAGCGGTCTCGGATGCGCAGGCGCGATGCCACAAAGGCTAAGCTGCAGCGACTTGCTGAAGCGGCCGCTGCGGCTGCTAAAGCAGACATGATGGCCCGCGTTATGAATCCACTTGAGATGCCCAAGCTGTACGACTCGGTCGCAGAAATCAACAGACTCCTCAAAGCCTTCTCTGATGCCTATGACATGCCCTGGAACGTTGAGTTTCAGCGGAAGGAATGGCACGAGTCGGTCATGGAGCTGGGGCAAGCGGCTGGCACCACTGTGGCGGGCGCAGTGAGCGCTGTGGCTGGGGGAGTGGCGGCAGCACCTAGAGCGATCGCGGGAGGGGTGGAGGACGGAATCCTGCACGTGGCCCGGAGCATTGAGGAGCGCCGAAAGGTCGAGGCGGACGACTGACCGGGTGAATCTAGATCAGCACGGCCGCCAGGTTTTGCCGCCCGGGGCGTAGCAGCGCGGCCCGGTGTACTTGGTGGAGGGTGCAGGAGGAACGTACGGTTGCGGGGCTGGCGCGACGTAGGGTGCTGGGTTCGGTGCCGGTACGGGGAGATTGCGTAAGCGCTCAGCCTCAGCTGCCGCTTTTCGGGCTGCTTCATCTGCTGCAGCCGCGGCCGCCGCAGCCTCGTCTGCCGCTTTCTTTTCAGCGGCAGCCGGCTCCTCTGCTGCTTTGCGTTCGGAGGCGGCCCGGGCTTCAGCCGCAATGCGATCCTCCTCGGCCTTCTTCTCTGCCGCGGCCAGGGTGGCTTTCAGGGCCTTCGTATCTTCCGCCTTCGTTTCTGCGGCGGTAATTTTCTTATCCAGATTTGATACGTGCTTGGCCAACACGGCAGTTGAGCCCTGCCCACAAAAGGGCGCGCTCCGTTGCTTTGTCGGCGTTGAGGAGCTTCCGGAGTGCCTTTGCAGCAGCCACCTTAGTTGCCAGTACGCCGGCCGCCGCACCTGCTGCGGCGGATGTGGTTGCCGGGGCAGCCGCGGTGGCGGTTGCCAGTCCCTTGGTTGTCTCGGCCAACTGGGCCGGGAGCGTGCAACCAACGCCTTCAGAGAAAAGCCCGCTCTTGGCAGCCCTTGCCTCTTCGTAGGCTGCCTGCACGGGCGGCAGGAATTTCCGGTTGCCGCCGTACTCGACTGGAATTCCAAGTCCCTGCTGCGCAATTTTGGCATTGACCAGGAAGCCGTCGGCTGTGAAGACTCCCGCGAGAGTCCTGCCGTACTTGTCGTGGCGCTCGGCATCGAACTCGAGCCTGACTTGGGCCTCCTTCGGCAGAAGGCCCTCCAGGTACTTCGAGGCCTCCGGCCCGAGGCACTCGACCGGTTGGTTTGGGTCCTTGGTCTCAGGAGTGTCAATGTTCAACAGTCGGATGGTGTGGTCACCATTGTTGATGGAAACCACCAGAGTGTCCCCATCAACCACGCGGACAACTGTGCCGGTACCAGCGTTGGCAGCTGCACCCGCAGCGAATGATCCTGCGACCAGGCCGGTGGCCGCCAGTGACGCAATGATGAGTTTCTTCATGCCAAGTTCGCCCAGTTGCAGCAGGAAACGAGGTCGAATTAAGTGCTCTACCTCCGAGAATCCTGAGTGTTTACTCCACTAATGCTGAAGATGTAGAAGCAAGGATTTATCAAGAGTGCATCAAGGTGCGCGCAGTTTTTGGGTGAGCAGCAAAGCGGCGGCTAGAGGTGCTGGATGCCCGCCCGCTGCATCGCGTCCCGGTAGGTGTCCACGTTCTTAGCCAGGAGTTCTTCCTGCTTGGCCTCGGAAACAGCAAAGGCCCTGCCGCCAAGGGCGGAGGCCTTATAGATCTTGATGCCGGCGTTCTTCAAGGAGGAGTGGTAAGTCTTCTCGAACAGGGTCAGGAACGTGGATGCGTCGGTGCCGTGCGCGATGATCGCCGAAACACGGGAGTTGATTTTAAGGAACTGCCTGAATGGGCGGAGGCCGTCGGTCTTCTCCTGGACACTCAGGGCCGAGGGGCTGCCGCTCTCTCGGACCCACGGGTAGGCGTTCCACGGCATGACGTAACTGGGGTCCAGCTCGGCGAGCTCGTAGATCTGGGTTGCGCGGCGGGCCGCTTCATCATCGTTGTTGTGGGAGACAAATCCGGACTCGGTGCCCTTGCCAGGGCTGGCCTGGAGGCTGATGATCCTGCACTCATCTTCATCGTGGATGGGGTCGATGTAGGGGACGGTGGAACCGGGCTTCTTTTCCATCAATTCATCGCAAAGCTGGGTTACCTTCGCGATATTCGGTTCCTGTAGCAGGGCCTTTTTTTCGTCCCAATCAATTGTCACGATTTCTCCCTTGGCAGCGAGGCGTCCAGAATCAGGCGTCCTATGTCACTCTACGCTTCCCCGGGGAGGGGTGGGCACCGCGAATTTTCACGGCGGTCCAGACTGCACCTGCGTTGCTGCGCTCGGCTTCCCAAAGCGCCTTGTCCTTCTGCCGGGGAGTGGTGGTGCGGTGGAGTGGTAAGTGTGACCGGTTGGGGTGGTGGTCGCCACCGTGTGCCGCGGACCGGGGACGGGTTCCGCTGTCCACCTGGGTGTTTCTTTGGTGTGGTTGCAGGCTTCGCACAAACCCTGGCCGTTACTGGCCATCGTGGGTCCGCCGTTGTGCCAGGACGTCACGTGGTCGTGGTGCCGGATGGGGGCGTCACAGTACGGGGTCCGGCAGGTATCGTCCCGGACCTGGAGGAAGCGTTTGAGTCCTGCCGGGAAGAGCCGGGCTTTGGAGTCCATTGCCACCAGCTCGCCCGTTGCGGGGGCGGTGTAGAGCCGGCGGACCCACACGTCGAGCTCGGGATTCGACCCCGAGTCACGTGTTGCCGTTCCGGTGCGTGCTTTGGTGCCGGCAAGGGCGAGTTCCCTGGCGACTGCTGCGGGAATAATGCCGTAGCCGGGCAGCCGTGCGGGTTCGGCGTCGGCCTGCAGGAGGGTGCGGTCGGTCATGACGAGCTGGATCTCCACCCCGGTGATGCCGCCGGGGGTGCCGGTGACGCGTTCGACCAGGGCGTCCGCCATCAACTGCCCCCGCGACCGGTCATCACCGTTCGAGCGGGCGGTGTCAGCGTCTGTACTGAGAGCGGCGTACGCGGCCACGCCCTGGGCGACGGGCAGCAGCGCGGTCAGGTAGGCCATCGTGTCCGGGGCCGGGCGCAGGCTCACGCACCGCTCGCCCACGGCCCGGCTGGCCCGCTTCGCGACCGAGGCGGGGTCCCGCCGGTACGCCGCCGCCCGGACTGCGGCGATGATGGCCTTGTCTCCCATGCCCTCCAGCGCACCGGTGTCGGCGGCGAGTTCCTCATCCACCCCGGCCCGGTCCTCGACCGAGAGGCAGATGGTGTCCTTCACGATCAGGGTGGCCCGCCACTCATCCAACAACCCACTGCGGAACGCGGCGAACGTGTGGGGCATTCCGGTCAATGTTTTGGCCAGGCCCAGCAGCCGGGAACCCCGGGCTGGTGACTCCCGGCGGGCCAACGCGATCTGCGCCGCGACTCCAGAGCCCTGTTCCTCGGCCGGCACTCCGGCGGCTGCCTGCTCCCGCCGCTGGGACAGATCAAAAGCCACGGATATTTCGGCCTGCCGGGCACCCGCGAGTGATTTCAGGTCCTCCAGGCCACGAATCTGTTCGATCATCCCCGCACCATCGGCAGGGAACGGGACGCGGGAGAGCAGGCCCAGGACATCACCAAGGGAAGGTGCGGGCGGGTAGGGAGCGGCACCACCGGCGGACAATCCGACGCGTCCCACCGCCCGTTGTACTCCCGCCGATTCCACAACCGCTTCCATAACCAAAGTCTTCCACCAGGGTCCGACAACGCGGACCGCCCAAAAGCCCTATGTGGAAAACACGACGCAGCCACGATCCCAAACCATGCTGTTCAATGGATCATGCAGTTCACCAGAAAGGGCCTGAAGGCAGAAGGCTTCGCCGGCTTCCGGCCTATCCGAAACCTTGAGACCATGAGGATTCCGCAGGGAACAGGGCTCTTTGCGGTCGTGGCGCCGGAAAATTTCGAAGCGCGCTTTCTCCCGAAAAGCACCGCCGGCGTCTTCAAGAAGAAGGACCCTTCCCTCCCCGCAGCCGCGCTAACCGCCGAGTGGGTGGATGCCGCCGTTGTTCTCTACGTGGGGAAGGCCGGACCAGGAAGCAAGGGCAACCGTGGGCTCCGTCGCCAGATCCAGGAGTTCATGGACTTTGGGCAAGGAAAGCCACCCGGCCACTGGGACGGGCGGCTCATCTGGCAGCTCGCTGACACCGGATCACTGGCCATTGCATGGAAGGAACTTTCAACGGACCAGCTGAACGGCGCAGAAGCGGGTTACCACGCTGCTTTCGTGGCGGAATATGGGCGGTTGCCGTTCGCCAACCTCGTGCAGGCACGCACCAAGGCGGGTGCCTGACGCCGGCACCACATCCGTCACGCAGGACCCCGCAGCCGCTCCATCTCACGGCGGTCCTTCTTGGTGGGCCGGCCCGCGCCCCGGTCGCGCTGCGGCAGGCCAAGCGCCGGCAGCACCGGCCGCGGCGGAGTGTGGTCGGTGAAGCAGTGCGACGCAGCCTCAGCCCCCACGCGCTTGGCGATGAGCCGCCGGACCTCGAGGATGCGCTCGTACCCGGGCATGCGTACGGTGACGGTATCGCCCGTTACCAGCGCTGCCGACGCCTTGGAGGGGTTGCCGTTCAGGCGGACATGCCCGGCGCGGCAGGCTGCAGTGGCGGCCGACCGGGTCTTGTAGGCGCGGACGGCCCACAGCCACGCATCGATGCGGACACTGGCGGGAGCGGATGGGAGGCTGGTCATAATTGGCACCGAGTATAGCCCCCGCCAGCGCTGCCCACGGCAGTAAAACCAGTTTCACTCCACCGTCACGCTGACCCGCTGCACCACGTTGTTGCCCATTCCCTGGTAGTTCCAGTCCTGCTCAAGCGGCTGGGTGGCGCCGGTGATGTCCGTGGCGCGGCAGGCCAGGACGTGCTCGCCGGGGTCCGCCACCCAGGGCAGGCTCCACCTGCGCCACGCGAAACCACCTACGGGCTTATCAAGGTGGGCGGGCAGCCAAGTTCCATCAATCCCCACCTCGACGGCGGTCACGGCGCCTTCGCCGGACCAGGCCCTGCCCTCCAGCATCACCGGGCCCGCGCGGAGGATACGCCGCCGCGTGAAGAAGTCGGGGACACCCGGCGGGGCCATCAACGAACGCACCCTGATCCGCGAAACCGGGCTCCCGCCGTCGTCCGCCGAGCTCTGGTAGCGGTAGGCAACCTGTTGCTGGAACCCGGTGAACGGCGTCTTCACCACCTCGATGGACTCCAGCCACTTGACGCTGGCCATCCCGTACCAGCCCGGCACCACCAGCCGCAGCGGGTAGCCATGCTGCGGCGGCAGGTCGGCGCCGTTCATTCTGTAGGCAAGGACGACGTCGGGACGCAGCGCCTCGCGGATCGGCAGGCTGCGTGCGTAGCGCTGGGGGACGCCGCCCTGCACGCCGGCATCGGCCCCGGTGAAGACCACCTCCACAGCGTCCGGCAGCACTCCGGCCTTGCCAAGGAGGTAGGCCAGCGGCACACCGGTCCAGTGGGCGGTGCCCACCGCCTCCAGGACCCAGGGCTGGCTGAGGGGCCGCGGCTCCAGCAGCGACCGGCCGTTGCCCGCGCACTCAAGGGTGACGGGCACAGTAATGGCCGGGTCCCTCCTTAGCGCGGCCATGCTCAGCTCCAGGGCGAGTTCCACCGCACCGCTTATCCGCAGGTGCCAGGCGGAAACGTCCAGGTCCGGGATGTCGAAGTGCGTGAGGACGTAGTGGAGCCCGGGCGGCGTGACCTCGCGGCGGAGTGCCTCCAGCGGCATGGAATGGTTGCGGGCGGCGAGCTGCAGTTCCTCGCGGGTCAGTGGGCCTGACGTGGGCTGCGCGGCGGCGGCAGGAGCCGGCGCCGGCTCCTGCCGGGTGGACTGCTGGTTGCTGGGATTCATGGCGGTGCGATTCTGCTCGGCGGACTAAAGGCCCCCCGCCACAGGTCTACGCCGGGCCGCCCCGCCCGTCAACGAGATTAACCCCGGCTATAGCACCGGCCGGGTCAGGAACTCGGCCAGGCTGATGGGATCCTGCCCGGTCAGCCCATGGACATCCGGCGAAAGCCCTGCCATCTCGCCGGCCGCCATCGCGGTGTAGGTGCTGACCCACGCGTCCAGCTGCCACTGCGGGGCACCGTAGGAAGCCCGTGACGCGTAGGCTTCTTCCACCGTCTCCGGCTGGTAGCGCACCGTCCGCCCCGTACCGGTGCTCAGCACCTCGGCAGCCTGCGCCATGCTCAGTTCCTCCGGGCCGGTCAGGTGGTAGGTCTTGCCCTTGTGGATGGCAGGATCCCGCAGCACGGCGTGGGCGCTGCGGGCAACGTCCTCCCGGGCCACCCCGGAGAAAACGCCATCCCCCGCAGGGCCCCGGATCACGCCGTCGTCGCCGGTCATCAGCGGCAGGAAGTCGAGGTAGAAGTTGTCCCGCAGGAAGGTGTACGCCATCCCGGACGCCTTGATCCGCTCCTCGGTGGCGTAGTGGTCCCTGGCCAGGGTGAAGGTGGCATCCGGTGCCGCCCCGTAGAAGGAGGTGTACACCACGTGCTCCACCCCGGCGGCCGCAGCAGCATCGACGAATGCGTAGTGCTGCTGCAGCCGGTCTTCGGCCTCGGCGGCGGACACCATGAACAGGACTTTCGCCCCGTCCAGCGCCTGGCGGGAGGCGGCGGCGTCCCCGTAGGAACACACCACCGGATGTGCGGCGTCCAGCTGCGGTGCCCGTGCGGCGTCGCGCACCAGCAGGCGCTGGGCGAAACCGGACGCGGCGAGCTGCCGCGCCACCATTCCGCCCAGGCCCCCGGTGGACCCGGTGACAGCGAGGTCCGGCAGTTCCGGCAGTTCCGACGGGGACGCCACTCAGGCTTCCCGGGTGGCCGGCGACTTGGTCTGTGCGGGATCGCGTTCGGCCAACCCCCCGACGGCGTCGTCGATCCTCTTGAGGACCTCCGCCTCCAGCTTCACGCCCGCAGCGCCCACACTGTCGGCGATCTGCTCGGGCCGGGAGGCGCCGACAATGGCGGACGCCACGTTGGGGTTCTGCAGCACCCAGGCAACAGCAAGCTGCGGCATGGACAGGCCTGCGTCCTGGGCAATCGGCTTCAGTTCCTGGACGGCTGCCAGGACGTCGTCGCGCATCCACCGCTGGATCATTTTGGCGCCGCCCTTTTCATCCGTGGCGCGGGTGCCTTCGGGGGCCGGCTGGCCGGGCAGGTACTTGCCGCTGAGGACGCCCTGCGCCATGGGCGACCACACAATCTGGGATACGCCCAGCTCTTCCGATGCCGGAACCACCTCAGCCTCGATCACGCGCCACAGCATGGAGTACTGCGGCTGGTTGGAGATGAGCTGGAAGCCGAGTTCCTTGGACAGCTTGTGGCCTTCGCGGAGCTGTTCCGCGGTCCATTCGCTCACGCCGATGTACAGCGCCTTGCCCTGCCGGACGATGTCCGCGAACGCCTGAATCGTTTCTTCCAACGGTGTTTCGAAGTCGTAGCGGTGGGCCTGGTAGAGGTCCACGTAATCGGTCTGCAGCCTGCGCAGCGAGCCGTTGATGGATTCCATGATGTGCTTGCGGGACAGGCCAAGATCGTTCTTGCCCTTGGGGCCAGTGGGGCCGAAAACTTTGGTGAAGATTTCCAGGGACTCGCGGCGCTCACCCTTCAGGGCCTCACCCAGGACGGTCTCCGCGGCTGTATTGGCGTAGACGTCAGCTGTGTCGAAAGTGCTGATGCCGGAGTCGAGGGCCGCGCGCACGCACTGGCTTGCGACGTCGTTCTCCACCTGCGAACCGTGGGTCAGCCAGTTGCCGAACGTGATTTCCGAAACTTTGAAGCCGCTGTTACCGAGGTATCTGAATTCCATGTGTTCACGCTAACCCAGATGGTTGCTCAGGGTAAGGGCTTAGCCGTTCTCCTTGGCCTGCTCCTTGAGCACCTGTTGGGGCCCGGCCAGGGAAACGAGGGATCCGGTGTCCAGTGGCGGCAGCGGATGCGGCGGCTGGGGCTTTTTGAAGGACCGCGGCATTTCATGCGGCGGCCGGTGGTTGTGC
Source organism: Arthrobacter sp. SAFR-044 (assembly GCF_051965175.1). GTDB lineage: Bacteria > Actinomycetota > Actinomycetes > Actinomycetales > Micrococcaceae > Arthrobacter. The sequence goes on along the minus strand of NZ_JBQCMK010000010.1, from coordinate 24,743 downwards.
AGGGCGGACTCCACCAGCGGCGCGACCTCGGACACTTTGTCCGCAGGTACAGCCGGATCCGGAAGATCCCGCACCGACAGTTTGATCTCCGGCGCAGCTGCCCGGGCCCTGGCCTCGGCACGCTTATCGGCCTCGGCAACGGCGGAGGCCCAGTCTTCGGCGAGGACCTGCGGTTCAGGGCGGGCGGCGGCAAGTTTGGGGTGGCGTACGACGGCGGTGCGCAGCGACTCTTTCAGCCGGTCCGGCTTCATGATGGCGGCACGTTCCCGCAGCGGCGTGCGCGGCTGGGCCTGCTTGGCCGGTGCGCCGGAAAAACCGACGGCATCCCGTTTGCCTGGAGGCCGCCCGAACAAGGTCATCAGCACGACGGCCGTGAGGCGCCCAAGGCCCGCAAGGACCAAAGTGATAACTCCGAGCAGGAAGAGGACCAGGAACATCAGGAGAGCCACACCCATGGTGCCCAGGAAGGTCAGGTTGAGGACGAGAGTGTCCGGGTTCTCCACGTCTTCTCCTCTCTAGCCAACATCCTGGGGCCGCTTCCGGTGTACGGTGCCGGGCATAAGCTCCTTCTCCACCATACGGATTTTTGTCCTTCCATGCCCCTGCCGGCAGGGGCCCGACGCAGGTTGTAGCGAAGCTGTTACCCGATATGACAGCATCGCCGGGTGACCGCATCAATAGATTCCGCAAACTGCATATGTCTGTCCGGGGAGCCCTACGCTGCCTGCTGTGGCCGGTTCCATTCTGGCCAGGCGGAGGCATCCACGGCGGAACAGCTCATGCGCTCCCGCTACAGCGCATTTGTCCTGCTGAATGAGGACTATCTGCTGCGCACCCACCATCCATCCACGGCGCCACCTGCCCTGGACCTGGACCCCGCCATGGAGTGGCGCCGCCTGGACATCGTGGCCACCGGCGGTGGCGGCCCCTTTGACACCATTGGCACGGTGGAGTTCAAGGCGTACTACCGTCACGGCAGCGCGCGAGGCATCCTCTACGAGAACAGCCGGTTCGTCCGTGAGGACGGCCGGTGGTTCTACGTGGACGGCGACATCCTCGGGTGACTACTCCTCGTCGTCGTAAAACTCGCTGTCCGGGGTGAAGCCGGCACGGTCAACCTTGCGGTGGAAGCGCATACCGGCAAGGCCGCCGAGCACGGCTCCGATCAGGGCCACGACGGCTACCACCACCGCGGCGATGATACTCGTGGTGGTCAGCTGACCTTCGTTAATGGGGATGCGCGGGAAGCTGTTCAGGTTGGCCAGGACGTTGAACTGTTGTCCTGCCACCAGGCCCAGGATGGCCACCACAACGGCCGCGATCAAGGCCCAGACCCACACCATGAGCCCCTGCTTGACGCCGTTGAAGCGGGCCATGCGGCCTGCCACGTAGCCGCCGCAGTAATAGGAGAGGAACAGGATCACCAGCAGGACAATGATCCCCACCAAGCCAACCGTGCCACTGTTCTGGGCGGCCTGGTTCACGGCCTGGTTGACGTCGGTGTTGTTGGCAAGGCCCACGGCGGTTCCGGCGGCTGCCACCAGTGCGGTGAGCAGCACGGCCATGCCGGTGGCGGTCAGCCACCCGAAGAAGGCGGAGCCGACCTTGATACCGCCGAACCGCTCCTTTTGGCGTGCGACGGCGGTCTCCCGGTCTGCCATCCCCGGGTTCACCGCGGGCGCCACGACTGGCGTCGCAGTGGTGGGAGCAGGCTGGTACTCCCGCTCCGCCGTGGGTGCAACGCGGTCCCGGTCCACAACGCGGCCCCGGTCTGAGGCGCGGTCCCGGTCCACGGACCGGGCTGCCGCCCCTTCCCGGGCCGGCGCCTGGTCCATCGAGCGCGTGGCGGCGTCGTCCGTGGCACCCGCGCGGTAGCTTCCGTTGCGGGTGGTGTCGTCCTCCCGGGCACGGCGGGGAGGCAGGTTCTCTGGGTCCGTTGAGCTGCTCATGGTTCAACTCAACCACCCGGCCACGGTGATAGCAAGCGTGCTTACTATTTTGTGACCTGCGGTTTTACCGGTATTTCCGGTGCAGGTCCTCCTTCTGGGATGGGCCCGGCGTGGCATCGGCAATCCATGGACCGGTCCCTTCGGACTGGTCCAGGACGCCCTTTTCCAGCCACGTGTAGTCACCGGCGAGGACTTTGCGGGTCAAGGCCCGGTCGGCGTCGTCCGTGTTCCGCCACAGCTGGTCGAAGTACTCGTCCACGCGCACCTTGGCCTGCTCGCAGTAGGCGTCGGCGAGCTCGTACGCGCTGGCCGCCTTGTCCGGGGAGGTCTTGAGCAGCATCTCTGCGCGGGAGCAGCAGGCGGTCATGGCGAAGAGTTCGGCGCCAATGTCCACCACCCGGCCCAGGAACGCCTGCTTGCGTTCAAGCTTGGCCTGCCACCGGCCCATGCCGTAAAAGGTTTGCCGCGCCAGCCTGCGTGAGGAGCGTTCCACGAACCGCAGGTGCTTGGCCAGCCTGCCAAACTCGCCGTAGGAGCGGGGATCCATTCCGGCGCCGGCCACCAGCTTGGGCAGCCACTTGGCGTAGAAGCTGGAAGCCCCGACGGCGGCCTTCGCTTTGTCGGCCAGGCTCGCATCAAGCGACGCAAGGTCGCCCGCGGCGGCAAGGTGCGCATCCACCGCTTCCCGTGCAATCAGCAGCCGCATGATTTCGGAGGAACCCTCGAAGATCCTGTTGATGCGGAGGTCCCGCAGCTGCTGCTCCGCCGGGACCGCACGTTCGCCGCGGGCTGCCAGCGACTCGGCCGTTTCGAACCCCCGCCCGCCCCGGATCTGGACCAGTTCGTCGGCAATCCGGCAGCTGATCTCCGTGGCCCAGAGCTTAGCGAGGGCGGCTTCGATGCGGACGTCCTTTTGCCCGGCATCGGCAAGTTCGGCGGACAGTTCAAACACGGCGTCCAGGGCAAAGGCCGAGGCCGCGATGAAGGCAATCTTCTTGCCCACGGCCTCGTGCTCGCCCACGGGCCTGCCCCACTGGGTGCGGGCGTCGGACCACTCGCGGGCGATCTTGAGGCTCCACCGTCCGGAGGCCACGCAGAGCGCGGGCAGTGCCAAACGGCCGGTGTTGAGCGTCGTAAGCGCGATCTTCAGGCCCTGGCCCTCGCGGCCCAGACGGTTGGCGGCCGGCACCCGCACCTGGTGGAAGCGGGTCACGCCGTTCTCGATGCCACGCAGGCCCATGAACGCGTTCCGGTTCTCCACCGTGATGCCCGGCGAATCCATCTCCACCACAAAGGCGCTGATGCCACCCTTGTGCCTGGTGCCGTCCGCATCGCTGTGCGCCGGAACCACTGCCATGACCACCACAAGTTCGGCGATCACGCCGTTGGTGGTCCAAAGTTTCACGCCGTCCAAAAGGTATGCATCGCCGTCGTCCGTGGGCGTTGCCGTGCTGCCCAGCCGGGCAGGGTCGCTGCCCACGTCCGGTTCGGTGAGGAGGAAGGCTGTGATGGCGCCGCCGGCGCACCGCGGCAGGTACTCGCGTTTCTGTTCGGGTGTTCCAAAGACCTTGACGGGCTCCGGCACGCCGATGGACTGGTGGGCGGAGATCAGGGCGCCAAGGCTGGGGTGCACGCTGCCCAGGAGCGCAAGGGCCCGTCCGTAGTACACCAGGGAGAGGCCAAGACCGCCGTATTCCTCCGGGATCTTCATGCCGAAGACACCCAGGTCCGCCAGCCCCTTGATGTAGTCGTAGGGGATTTTCGCGTCCCGTTCGATCACGCGGCCGGACATGGTCTTTGCAAACCCGGTGAGGCGGGCCATGAACTCCTCGCCCCGTTCCACGGAGACGGCGTCTGCGGCAGGCCAGGGGTGGACCAGGTCCAGGTCAAAGCTGCCAAGGTACAGGCCCTTGGCGAAGCTTGGCCGGTCCCAGCCGGATTCCCGGGCGGCCTCAGCGACGGCCCGGGCGTCTTCGGCGGTGGCTCCAGCGCCGATGTTGCCGGCGGGGACGGGGGTTTCTTCAGCCGGGGCGTCTTTGGCCTGGCTGTCAGTTGCGGAGGTCATGGGTTATCTCCTTGGCCGGATTGGCCGGTGTAGCCATGGATCCGCCGGGTTGGAGAACCCTTCAGCTGTCCCTCAAGATTACCCGCGGGTAGGTTCCGGTGCTAGGGGATGGCTGGGCCTGGAAGTCGCCGGGAAGCTCAACGGCGGAGGCGCGGTGGACCAGCTTGTCCCAGCCGGCGTTGATCCCGTGGACTACCGCCATCAGGGTATTGGCCACCACCATCCAGGTGAGTTTTCCTGCCCCCAGGACTACCAGGGCAACCAGCCCCGCCGTGAGGACGAAACCGGCCAGGATTGCACCGAAAACCAGTGTCCCGATGAAGACCAAGGTGGCTGTTTCCACTGAGCTTAGATCGAACTGCATGAATCCCCCTGCTGCGACATTGCTTCCGAAAGACTGCTGTGGCGAAGACCAGTAGCAGAAGCCTAGGGGGACAGCCGCACAGCCAGCCAGAGGAGGATGGGGCGGATGTGACTCTTGATACGGGATTGAAACACTACCGGCAGGTAGGTCACGGAGTGGTCGCGGCAGCCTGCGTTAACCTTGTTGTTGGCAGTTTTCCCGTCAGGCCCCTTCGGCCCGCACCTGCCCAGCCCCCGCCCACCAGTCCAAGGAGAGTGTGTGCCCCGCTCCGCCAGGTCATCCGCTGACGCCATCAGCGCCCGGCTCCGGGACCTCGAACTCCTCACCAAGGGTCCTGCCTGGGCCCTGACGCGGTCGGCGCCGTGGGTGATCGCGGTGCTGCAGGCTTCCTTTACCCGCACCCGCCCGCAGGTTCCGCTCGAGGAATTCCATGCCGACGTCGACTCCTTCCTTGAGGAGCTCCGCCGCCAGGATCCCGGGCTGGGAGGAGGAGCCAGCGGAAAGGCCTTTGGGGACGAGTGGACCCGGCGGCAGTTCCTGACCCGCCGGAACCAGTCAGGGCAGATCGTCTATGAGGCTACCGAGCCGGCAGCCCGCGTGCTCGCCTTCCTGGACAGCCTCTCCAGTGAAAGGTCAACGCTGAACGGTTCCCGCCTGGGCACCCTGCTGGGCGACGTGGAAAAGCTCGCCAATGAGACCAACCCGGACCAGAGCGCGCGGCTCGAAGCCCTCGAAGAGGAAATCGAAGAGCGGCAGCAGCTCATCCAGGACATCAGCACCGGAGAGTTCGACGGCCTGCTGGACGACGATGAAGCGGTGGAGGCTGCAGGAAACATCCTGGACCTGGCCGCCAGCCTGCCCGCGGACTACAAGAAGATGCGTGACCGGATCGAGGAACTGGTGGGCGGGCTCCGCAACCAGATTATCGAGGAGTCCCTGACCAAGGGCGCCACCATGGCCCAGGTCCTTGACGCGGACAAGCGGCTCCGCCAAAGCCCCGAGGGCAGGACGTTCCGGTCGTTCACGGCATTCCTCGAGGATCCGCAGCAGCAGCTGAGGTTCCGCTCGGCCATCGGCGAGGTGCTGAGCCGCCAGTTCGCCGACGACCTCTCGCCCGATGACCGGGAAACCCTGAAGAACCTGGTGGCCGAGCTCCGCCAGCAGCACAGCCAGATCCAGCGCATCTACGGCAAACTCAGCGAAAGTCTCAACACCTACGTCCAGAGCGACGACTTCCGCCAGTCGGTCCGCCTGCGGCAGGTCCTGCGCGAAGCGGAGCAGGCCATCCGGTCCCTCCCGTACGAGCGGGAACGCCCCGGCCTGGTACCCGGACCTGTCCTCTACAACGCCGGCTTCGAGTCCCTGTCCATGGTGAAGCTCTTCGATCCCGACGAGTTCGCGGCACCGCCCCGCCTGGCGGATCCCATCGCCTTCACCGATTCGGACCGGGTGCGCTCGCCGAGGACCGGCAAGGCCAAACCGGCAGTGGTCCGGGCGGCCATGGCAGGAGCCGCAACCCTCGCCGACGCCTGGCAGCAGCTGCCGCCCGAAGAGCAGCACATCAATACCATCCGCGCCCTCCTGTCGGAGGCCCTGCATGCCGGGGCGGACTTCGACCGCGGCGCCTGGGATGGCCTGGACTTCGAACAGATAGACGGCTCCACCCGCAGGGCCTACCTGCCGGTGGTCACGCTCGCAAAGGATTCAGATGACTGAGGTTTCACACGTCACCACCCCAGCGCCCGATGCCGCCCAGGGAGTGGCATTGAAGGGGACGAACGAGGGCCCCGGTGCGAGCTTGCGAGCACCGGGAAGTCCGGACCCGCTATCGGAGCCGCGCGCTGGGCTGATCGAAGATCAGCCGCGCGGCGAAGGGGCGGGGGCGGCATCGGGCACTGGGTACCCCGGACCTGTTTCACCGCGCGACACTTTCGTCGACGGCGCGGCCTTGTTCCCCGGCGACACCGGAGTCCTGTCCATGAAGGTGCGGCAGGCCCTGGTGAAGCTCCTCAAGGGCCCCTACATTGACGGCGGCCGGGACGAAAAGCTCTGGACAGTCCTGCTCGACAACCAGGTGATCCTACGCAGCCGCCTTTCCGAGCTTTTCCTGACCCTGCAGTTGGACCATGAGCGGAAGATCGCCGTCCTGCGTCCCGTGGAGCCGGAGGTAATCGGCGGCAACAGCCGGTCCAGCATCCTGCGCCAGCAGCGCGCCCTCAGCCGGGTGGAAACCATCGTGCTGCTCCGGCTGCGCCTGCTCCTGGACCGGCACGTCACGGCCCAGACGGACCCCACCATCACCCGCGAGGAAATCACGGACCTGGTGGCGCACTACCAGCCCGCCGGCCAACAGGACGCCCTGCGCGACTCGGACGTGGTCACCCGCGCCATCACCAAGCTCCTGGCCCGCCAGCTCCTGCTCCCCACCGGCCTGGACGACGTCTACACCATCTCCAACGCCCTGCCCCTGGCCCTCCCGTTCGAGAACATCGGCGACATCCCGGCCCACATCGAGGCCCTGGTAGCGGCCTCGGCAGACGCCACCGGCACAGAAGCGATGCTGGACCTCGACGCCGAGTCTTCCTCGAACGAGAACGAGAACGAGGACGAGGAAGGCGCGGGGGACGACGACGCCGATGCCGCCTCTGGTGACGGACGAGAAGGCGAAGCAGCCGATGCCGCCCAGGGAGTGGCATCGGGCCTGTCGGAGCCGGGCGCATCGTCCGTAGGACGGATGCCGCCCGGCGAAGGGGCGGGGGCGGCATCGGCTGCGGAGCCAAAGGCGACCAAGACTGAGGTGACCAAGTGACGATCGCGAGCATGCTTCCGTTGGGGGACGTGACCAACCCGGGGCAAATGCGCCTGGCATTGGTGCAGGTGGTCAACTGGGGGACGTTCCACGGGGCGCACACGATGCACGTGGACCGGAACGGCACCCTGCTGACGGGTAACTCGGGCGTGGGCAAGTCCACGCTGTTCGATGCGATGCTGCGGGTGTTCGACGCCCGGCCGAGATCCAACGAAGCCGCCGCGCAGCGTTCGGGTGCCGTAGAAGACAAACGGACCACTTTCACGTACATGCGTGGCAAGGTGGGCGACAAAGCCGTGGGCGAGGGCTCGGCGAGTGCGTTCCAGCGCCCTGGGGCGACCTGGTCCGCCGTCGCCCTGACGTTCGATAACGCCGCCGGGACGCGGGTGACGGTCTCGGCGCTGTTCGACCTGCCCAAGAACGGGACCGAGTCCAGCGTCGGCCGGTTCTACCTGATCGACAACGTTCCCCTGGACCTTGAAGCGGTTGAGGGCATCGCCGACAAGCGGTTCACCAAGGGCGCGCTGGAGACGATCTTCCCGCACGCCCAGGTGTTCGACGTCCACAAGGCGTTCGCGGAGCGCTTCCGGCGCCTCCTGGGGATCAGCTCGGACCAGGCACTGCCCCTGCTGCGCGTGATTCAGGCGGGGAAAGGGCTGGGCGGCAGCGTCAACACCTTCTTCCGCGACCAGGTCCTCGACGCACCGGCAACGCTCGCCGCCGCGGACGATGTGGTGGAGGAGTTCAGCAACCTGATGTCCATCCGCCAGCGGCTGGAGGACGTCCGGCAACAGCGGGACCAGCTGGCTCCGGTCCCGGGGCTCAACAGGGAGTATGCGCAGTCGCTGCTGGACGCGAACCGGCTCCGGGAGCTGGTGGGCGGGGAGTTCGAGGCCTACCGGCAGCAGCTGGCCGTCACGGTCCACCAGAAGACCCTGGTCCGTTTCCGCGAGCTCGCGCAGGCAAAGGCCAAGGAACTCGGCACTGAACGGGCGGTCCGCGATGCCCTTGCCAAGGACCTGCGGCAGCTGGAAACCGACTACAACAACCAGGGCGGCAACGCGATCTCGGCCATCGAGCAGTCGCTGGAGAACGCCCGGGTTGGCCTGAAACTCCGCCAACAGGTGGAGGAGGCAGCCCAGCAGGCACTGGCCGACGCCGGCCTGCAGCTCGAGTGGAGCGCTGCCGGCTGGGAGCAGGCACACGAGCAGGCGGCGGCCCGGTCAGCTGAGCTGAAGGATGATTCGCAGGCCCTGCAGGAGCTGCGGTTCGAGGCGTTCGACGCGCATGCCAGCCGGAAACGGGAACTGGCCGCGGCTGAGCAGGAACTTGTCTCACTGAAGACGCGCAAATCCCTGCTGCCGCCGTCGAGCATTGAAAACCGCGCCGCCATTGCCGCCGCAACCGGCATCCCCGAGGACCGCATGCCCTTCGCCGGCGAGCTGATGGACCTCGCGGAAGGGGAGGAACGGTGGCGCCCCGCTGCCGAACGCGCGCTCCGCAACCTGGCCACCACCCTGCTGGTCCCCGGAGAGCACTTCGGCGCCGTCACCCGCTACCTCAACGACCACAACGTCCGGGGCGCGCTCCGGGCAGTGGACGTCTCCAAGCCGCTCGCAGGCGGCGCGCTCGCCGTGGAGGACACGCGCGACGGCGACCTGCTCACCAAGCTGGACATCCTCGCCTCGGGCGCGGCTGCCGAAGCCGGGGAATGGGTGCGGGAGCGGATCGCCATGGACTTCGCCTATCCCTGCGTGGAGGACCCGGACCAGTTGGCCACGCTGGACAAGGGGCTCAGCCTGGGTGGCGTGGTCAAGCGCAACCGGCACACGGTGGAGAAGGACGACCGCTTCACCAGCCGCCAGGATTACGTCCTGGGCTTCGACAACGCGGCCAAGCTGGAGCTCGTGGCCGGGCAGGTGGAGGACCTCCGGGAGGAAGTGGCCAAGGCCGCCGAACTGGCGCAGAGCCGCGAGGATTCGCACCAGGGCATGAGCCGGCAGCTTGACGCACTGCGGCGGATCGCCGAAGACGACCGCCCCTGGGAACAGGTGTCTGCCGCGGTGGCCGCCGATGAGCTCGCACGGATCGAGCAGCGGCTCAAGGATGCGCTTGCTGCCCAGGCCGACCTGGAGCCGCTCCGCGCCACCATCGAGGAGGTCCGGCACAAGCACCAGTCCAGCACTGAGTCCGCCGCCGTCCTGCAAAGCGAATACAAGGCACTCGACCGCCAGCTGACCGCTGCGGACACCCTGCTGGAAGCCGCGCGTGACCGTCTGGCCGAGGCACCGCCGTCGGCCGCCACCGTCACAGCCCTGGAACCCTACTTCGCCGACTTTGGCGACATCACTGAGATGCACGAGCTGGACAACCTGGCCAACCGGATCCGGACCGCACTGCTCGGCGAACTGCACACCGCGGAGTCGCGGGGCCAGGCGACGGCGGAGCGGCTTACCCGTATTTTCGAAGGCTTCGTGCGCGAGTGGGGCAGCGCCATCTCGGCTGACCATGGGACCAGCATCGGCGCCGCAAGCGAGTTCGAGGCGCGCTATCACGCGATCGTCAACGACGGACTGCCCGCGCAGGAGGCGGAGTTCCGCCAGTTCTTCAACCAGCGCACGCACGAGTCCTTCAGCACCCTCCTGCACCTGCTGGACGAGGAACGCCGTTCCATCACCAGCCGCATCCTGCCCCTGAACGGCATCCTCTCGCAGGTGAACTTCCACGAGGGAAGCTACCTGGAACTGGACATCAAGCAGACGCTGCCGCCCACGGCCAAGCAGTTCAAGGACGCCATCCAGGGCGCCTTGAAGGCCCGGCACACCCGGCCGGCGAAAGCGGAAGCGAGCCGTGCAGAGGGTTCCGGGCCGGAAAAGGACGACGACGGCGAGCTCACCGCCCGCTACAAGTCCCTGGAAACCCTGGTGAAGCGGCTTGGTTCCCAGGCGCCCGAGGACCGGCGCTGGCGGGCCGAGGTGCTGGACGTGCGCGGGCACCTGTTTATCCAGTGCAAGGAGCACAGGGAAGTCACCGGAACGCCGTCAAACGGGAAACGCAGTGGCAAGAAGACCGAGGTGTTCATGCACGCTGACACCGGTTCGATGTCCGGTGGCGAGCGGCAGCGGTTCACCGCCTTCATCATGGCCGCGGCCCTGAGCTACCAGCTGGGCATCGCCGAGCAGGGCTTCACCACCTACGGCACGGTGATGATGGACGAGGCCTTCGTGCTCGCGTCGGAGGAGTTCGCCGGCGCCGGCATCAAGGCGCTGCACGAGTTCGGTTTCCAGCTGCTGCTGGCCGCACCCGAAAACGTGATCGACCTGTCCCGGCACCTGGGCTCTGTCACCGAGATCCTCCGCGACCGGCGAACCAACCGTTCCGGCGTCCTCACGGCGCCGGTGATCCGTCCCCGGCCGGGGGAGGAAGGGGTTTGGCGGTCGGAAGCGAACCCGGTGGACATCGTTCTGCGCTGATCGGGAACAGCTATATAACAAATTGGATATAACAAATTGATGGATTTATTGTCCGGGTAATGGTGGCTGGTGTTTTCGTTGTGCCACTCTGGGCTTTACCAACTACACCTCGCCTGAATAAATCCCATAGGTACTGCTGGATGCTGGGTCCGCGCTGTTCCCCAAGAGAACGATGGCGTCCTCTTGAAAGGCATTCCCATGCGCCTCCTGCAATCTGCACCGCTGACGCTCGCTGCTGTGCTGCTCCCCCTCGCGGCCTGTGCCGACGGGACCCCGCGCGATGGCGGGTCATCCCCGGCGTCCGCCGCCATTTCCACAGTGGCCCCGGACCCGGCTCCGTCAGTAGTTCCCGCCGCCACATCGTCACCGGTTCCCGCGGGTCCGGAAACCTTCACCTTTCCCGATGGCCGGCTGTCCTTCAGTCATCCGGCGGACTGGACGGTGCAGGTTTTCGAGCCGTCGAAGACTCCGTACGTGGGAACGGCCACGGTTCACGACACCGAAGGAAACAGCCGCATCAACATCTACTACGGCCAAATCGCCGACGTCGTGGCCGGCTCTGCCACCCGGACCGTCATCGAAACAGACCCCGTCCTGGGCCTCCGGGACCATTCTGTCCCCACGCCGCATTCGTCGTTCTTCGTGGACCGCAGTGAAGGCACCGCAAGGTACCGCATGGAACTCACGGCCGGACTGCCTGTTTCCCCGGACGGGCAGGTGCGGGAAGGTCCGGTGCTGCTTGGCGACCGGGTCCTGAGCGCGGACGTCCTGTTCGACGGGCAGCCGTTTGCCGATGATGATGCGGCGAAAGCCTGGTACTGGAGCGCTGAAGGCCAAACGCTGAAGTCGGTGCTGATGAGCTTTTCCTACCGCTGACCGGCAAGCGGGGAACCCCGTTCAGGGAGTGAACGGGGTTCCCTGCCCGCCTGCTTGGCCCGACGTTCTACGTGGCCTGAACGCGCGCAAGGAACTGCGCCGTCCGGTCCTGCAGGCCGTTGATCTGGCGTTCAACCACGGCGGCGGGATCGGGGTTGATCTCATTGACCGGCGGTTCCCTGCGGACGTTGCCGCAGCACACGAAGTCGGCACAGATTAAGGTTCCGACGGTGTTGCCGTTGCGTCCGGACTGGCCCGCCCGCTTGGCGACCCACAGGAGGACGTCCTCCTTGGACAACACGTCCCGGCAAAGCTCGCACAGCACCGACCGGTTCTTTTTGGCGCCTCCTTCGGGGGCGCGGAGCATGATCCCGGTGAGGCCCTTAGGTCCCGGAACCACCAGATAGCCGCGCAGCGGCATCTTGTCATCGCGCCATCCCAGGAACTCCAGGCTGTCCCAGTCCAGGGAGTCGAAGTTCCTGGGCAGCGTCAGCTTTGCGGCTTCTGACCGGCTGGCGTTGACGAAGGATGAACGGATCTGTTGGGGTGTGACTGATTGCATGGCTGAAACTTTCGTGAAGGTGGGCGGCCCGGAGCCGGGCCAAGGGTAACGGGGGATTCAGTCAGTTCCCGCGGTGCAGGCCAAAGCGGCCACCCCGCTCTCCAAGGCAGCGGCGGCCCAGCTGGCCTTCTGCGTGCGCATGGTTCCCGTTGTCCTGTTCCTGTTCAGCCATCCGGTGTCCTAAAGCCCGGACCGGCAAGGGCCATCCTGCCAAATGATGCGGGTCCTGTTCAAGGAGCTGGTCAGGCAGTGTCGCCTTCGTCACCCTACGCGGATTAGGTGACAAAACAGTTGCGTAATTGCCATTTACATAGGTTAGCCTTACTTAAGTTTCGTCAGCTTGATCCAAGGAGTCCCGTGACCAACCCCTTCTTCCCCGGCCATCCAACCCGGCGGACCCTCTTCTCATCCGCCGGTAAGGCTGCGGCAGTGCTGGCCGCAACAGCCCTCACGCTGTCCGCCTGCAGCACGGGGCCCGCCTCCTCTGTCGGGGACGCAAGCAACGACGGCAGCAGCGCCCAGTTCCCGGTCACCATCGACCACGTGTACGGCACCACCACTATTGAGAAGCAGCCCACCCGGGTGGCCACCGTCTCCTGGGTGAACGACGACGTCGCCATCGCCCTGGGCGTGGTTCCGGTGGGCGTCCCCAAGAACGAATGGGGCGGCAACGACAAGGGATCCACCCCCTGGAAAGATGCGGCCCTCGAAAAGCTGGGCGCCGGATTCGGTTCGGCCAAGGCTCCCGCCCAGTACTCCGAGGCGGACGGGATCAACTTCACCGAGATCGCGAAGCTCAGCCCGGACGTCATCCTCGCCGCCTATTCGGGCCTCACGGAAGAGGACTACAGGAAGCTCAGCGAAATCGCCCCGGTGGTGGCCCAGCCGGACGTGGCCTACGGAACCTCCTGGCAGGACGCAACCACCATCACCGGCAAGGCCCTGGGCAAGGACGCCGAAGCCGCCAAACTGGTTTCCGACACCGAATCGACCGTCAAGGACAAGGTCGCCCAGTACCCGCAGATCCAAGGCAAGAGCTTCATCTACGGCAACCTGGAGCCCGCCAAGGGCGACGGCGTGAACGTCTACACCGCCAACGACAACCGCCCCCGCTTCCTCAGCGAAATCGGCATGACCCTGGCCCCGGTGGTGGCGGACAACTCCAAGGGCTCCAAGGGGTTCTACATTCCGTGGTCCGCCGAAAAAGCCAACGAACTCCAGTCCGACATCTTCGTCACTTGGGTCCCGGACGCCTCAACCACCGACGCCATCAAGGCCGATCCGCTGCTGGGCCAGATCCCCGCCATCAAGAACGGCGCCCTGGTAGCCGATTCGGACAACACGCTGACCCTTTCCATCTCGGCCTCATCACCGCTGAGCCTGCCGTGGTCCCTGGACATGTTCCTGCCGCAGCTGGCCACGGCAGCGGATGCAGTGGAGTAGGCGCACCTCCATGAGTACGACGACGGCGCGTCCGCCAGCGGACAACGGCGCCCAGGTGTCGGCCACGGCAGCCCCGGGCACCCTCCGCGGTGATGCTTCGGGAAGGAGGCGGGCCGCCTGGCTGCTGGCCGCCGTCGTCGTGCTGGTGCTCCTGGCCGGCATATCGCTGGCCGTGGGCGCGCGTGACGTTCCCCTCGGCACCGTGTGGCAGCCCCTGACGGCCTTCGATCCCGCCAATGGCGACCATGCCGTGGTGCGCGCCCGCATCCCTCGCACCGTCCTTGGCCTGCTCGCGGGCGGCGCGCTGGGCCTGGCCGGTGCCGCGATGCAGGGTGTTGCCCGCAACCCACTGGCCGATCCCGGCATCATCGGAGTCAACGCCGGAGCTGCCCTGGCGGTGGTCGCCGGCATCTACGTGTTCGGCGTCACCACCTTCACCGGCTACATCTGGTTCGCGTTCACCGGGGCCGCCGCGGCCGCCGTCGTGGTGTACCTCATCGCCTCGCTGGGTAGGGACGGTGCCACCCCGGTGAAACTCGCGCTGGCGGGAGCCGCGCTGAGCGCCGGGCTGTCGTCGCTCATGAACGTCATCCTCGTCTCCAGCCAGGACACGCTGGACAGGTTCCGCTTCTGGCAGGTGGGCGGCATCGCGGGCCGGGACTGGTCAGTGCTCCTGCCGGGCCTGCCCTTCCTGGCAGCCGGTGCGCTCATCGCGCTGTTGGCCGGCCGGAGCCTCAATAACCTGGCCCTGGGCGACGACATTGCCCGCGGCCTGGGCCAACGGGTGGGCCTGTCCCGCGCCGTGGTGGCACTGGGGGTCGTCCTGCTGTGCGGCACGGCCACCGCGTTGGCGGGGCCCATCGGCTTCGTGGGCCTGGTGGTCCCGCACGCCGTCCGATTCCTCACCGGCCCGGACTACCGCTGGATCCTGCCGTTTTCCCTGGTCGCCGCCCCGGCGCTGCTCCTGGGCGCGGACATCGTTGGCCGGGTGGTGCTGCTGCCCGGTGAGGTCCCGGCCGGGATCATGACCGCCCTGGTAGGCGCACCGGTGTTCGTATGGCTGGTCCGCCGCGGCAAGGGGGCCGGGCTGTGAGTGCCAAGGAGACTGCAACCCCCACCCAACCCCGCGAGATGGCACTTCGCAGCAGTCCCCCGCCCAAACATTGGGGTTATCTGCCATCTCGCGGAGTGAACCGGACGGGGATTCTCGCCGCAGCCGCGCTGCTGATGTTCTTCGCGTCCGTCCTGCTGGGCAGTTATACGGTGACCATCCCGGATTTCTTCACCATCGTCATCAACCACCTCACCGGCGGCATCAAGATTCCCGGCGCCAGCTTCATCGTGATGGAGAACAAGCTTCCACGTGCCGTCATCGGCACCCTGATCGGGATCGCGTTCGGCCTGGCCGGCGCCCTGTTCCAGACCATGCTCCGCAACCCCCTTGCCAGCCCCGACGTCATCGGCATCAGCTCCGGGGCCAGCGCGGCGGCGGTTGTTGCGATCGTTGTTTTCGGCGTATCCGGTGCCGCGGTGTCCGGGGCGGCGCTGGCGGGAGCCCTGGCCGTGGCGGCCCTGATTTACGCGATCTCCCGCGGAGCCCGCCGAATTGGCAGGGGAACCGGTGCCGGAAACCGGCTGGTCCTGGCAGGGGTGGGGATCGCGGCCGCCCTGCAGGCCGTGGTCAGCTTCCTGATGACGCGCGCTGAAATCCGCACCGCCGCCGACGCCCTGGTGTGGCTGAACGGATCCCTGAAATCCGCCAACTGGGACCGCGCAGGGATCCTGTTCCTCGCGCTCGCCGTCCTGGTTCCCGCGGCCGGGCTTATCGCCGGGCCGCTGCGCATCCTGGAACTGGGGGATGACGCAGCCGCCGGCCTGGGCGTCCGGGTCAACACCGCGCGCCTGGCACTGGTGGCCATCGCGGTATCACTGGCAGCAGTGGCGACGGCGGCTGCCGGGCCGGTCTCGTTCGTCGCCTTCCTGGCCGGTCCCATCGCCCGCCGCTTCACCGGCAAAGCCAGTTTGCCGGCGTCGGCCTTTGTGGCGGCTCTCATCGTCCTGGCCGCGGACTTCCTCGCCGCGAACCTGGCGCCCCTGTTGCTGGGCGGCACCGTCCTGCCGGTGGGCGTGGTCACCGGCGCGCTCGGCGCCCCGTTCCTGCTGTGGCTCCTGGTCACAGCCAACCGAAAGGATGCCTGACGTGGCAGTTCTCCAAGCCAAGGACCTGACGCTCAAATACGACCAACGATGCGTGGTGGACAGGCTCAGCGTCGGAATCCCGGAAGGCAGGGTGACCATGATCGTGGGCGCCAACGCCTGCGGAAAGTCGACCCTGCTGCGCGGCCTCTCCCGGCTCCTGAAACCCGCCGGCGGCGCCGTGACCCTGGACGGCAAGGACATCCATTCCCGTCCGGCACGCGAACTGGCCCGCACCCTGGGCCTCCTTCCCCAGCACCCCAGCGCCCCGGACGGGATCACCGTCCGCGACCTGGTGGGCCGGGGGCGCTACCCGCACCAGGGCTTCTTCCGCAGCTGGAGTGAAGGGGAATCATCCCCACATGATCTCGCGGTGCAGCGCGCGCTGGAAGCCACCGGAACGCTGGAGCTCGCCGGGCGGAACGTGGATGAATTGTCCGGCGGGCAGCGGCAGCGGGCCTGGATCGCCATGGCGCTCGCCCAGGAAACCGACGTCCTGCTGCTGGACGAACCCACCACCTACCTTGACCTTGCGCACCAGGTGGAGGTCCTGGATCTGGTGACGGACCTGAACCGCACGCGCGGCACCACCGTGGCCATCGTCCTGCACGATCTCAACCTGGCCGCACGCTACGCGGACCACGTCATCGCCATGAAAGACGGCACCGTCGCGGCCCTGGGCTCCCCGGGGGACGTGGTGACGGAGGACCTGGTCAGGAACGTCTTCGGCCTGGAGAGCCGCGTCATCCCGGATCCCGTCTCCGGCACCCCGCTGATCATTCCCATCGGCCGCCACCACGCCACAACCACCGAACTGGAGCTCGTTTCATGAAGACCCGGGAAAGCGCTGGGCAGCCAACCGCCACCCAGCCGATGAGCCTTGCCTTCGAGGTGACCGTGTCCGCTGTCCAGCAGCTGAGCCCCACGTTCCGCAGGATCACGTTCGGCGGCTACTCGCTGCGTGACTTCGGCGTCCACAGCGAGACCCTGGACCTGCGGATCAAACTCCTGATCCCGTCGAAGGCCCCGGATGGCGCGGAACTTCCGCTCCCCGCCTTCGACACGGGCCACGCGGGCTGGTACCGGGACTGGCTGGCCATGGACCCGGCCGTTCGCGGATCGATGCGCACCTATACGGTCCGGGAGGCGCGGCTGGATGCGGTGTACCCGGAGATCGACGTCGACTTCGTGATGCACGCCGACGACCACGGACACGCCGGGCCGGCCGCGGACTGGGCATCCAAGGCCAAACCTGGCGACCCGCTCACCCTCATAGGCCCGAACAACCGCGCCGCGCACTGCGTCACCGCGGAAACCTATTCCGGCATCGAGTGGCGCCCCGGCATGGCGCAGCGCGTCCTGCTCGCCGGTGACGAAACCGCTGTTCCCGCCCTCTCCGCCATCCTCGAAACCCTCCCGCCGTACATGAGCGGGCACGCCTTCCTGGAGGTCCCGCAGGCCGCCGACTTCCTGGAACTCAGCTCCCCGGCGGACATCGAAATCACCTGGCTGGCCCGCGGCGCCGCCATCGGACGGTCCCGGCCGCACGGGCAGCTGCTGCAGGAGGCCGTGCGCAACGCCGTCCCCGTGCCCGGCTGGGTGGGCATCACGGCGGACGACGGCGGCGCCGGGCCTGAGCCCGATGACGTCAACGTGGACGTGGACATCCTTTGGGAGACGCCTGCACGCCTGGAATCCTCGGTCATCAGCGGCTCCAGGAACCCGCACTTACCAACTGGTGCCCTGCCCTTCTACGCCTGGATGGGGGGCGAAGCAGGGGTTATCAAGGAGCTGCGGCGGTACCTCGTCCGTGACGTGGGGATCGACCGGAAACAGGTGGCGTTCATGGGGTACTGGCGGCAGGGCAAAGCCGAAGGGTAGCCCCGGCACCGTTGCCGGCTACGCCGGAACCGGCGGCTTGCCGTCGCTTAGACACCTCCTTCCGCTGCGTTTCGGCCGCGGGCGGCCTTCACTGCGCTCCTGTCGGCGATGCGCTCCTACGCAAGCCCCCGGCTCCGGCTGCAAGGGTTCGTCACCATTGCTTTACCTCGGCTTTCCCTGCGCTTTCTATGGTGGGGTTAGGTTGGCGTGGTGCCCTGTGATCCCTTGCTTCCTGACTCCGGGCGGGTGTTTGTTGCCCTTGGCGACTCGTTTACCGAGGGAGTGGGGGATCGGGATGAGCGGCTGCCCAACGGGGTGCGGGGGTGGGCCGACCGGGTGGCCGAGAAGCTCGCCAAAGCGCAGCCAGGGTGGAAGTACGCCAACCTGGCCATCAGGAGCAAGCGGCTGCGGCACATCGTTGACGAGCAGCTGGAACCTGCGCTGCGGATGCGGCCAACGCTGATTACGCTCTACGCCGGCGGCAACGACATCCTGGACCTGAAGACGGACATGCCCGCGCTCATGGCGGACTACGAACAGCTGGTGGCCCGGCTGGCCGGTACCGGGGCCACGCTGGTCCTCTTCACGGGATTCGACGTCAAGGTGTCCGCGCTGCTGGAACCGCTGAAGAAGCGCAACACCTACTACAACCAGCGCGTCCGGGACATCGCGGATAAATACGGGGCCGTGCTGGTGGACTACTGGTGCCTGGACGCCTTCCACGACCGGCAGATGTGGGACTCGGACCGGCTCCACATGTCCAAGGCCGGGCACAAATACCTTGCCGGGCAGGTGCTGGACCAGCTGGGCGTGCCGCACAAGATCAAGCCCAGGGACTGGGAACCGCCCGCCCGGCCCAGCCTGCGCGAGTGGGAGCGGCGCCAGCGGCGCTGGGTCCACGACTGGGTCCTGCCGCTCTTCGGCCGCAAGCTCCGTGGCGTCACGCTGGGGGACACCCTCACCCCGCGCTGGCCCCAGCCGGTCAAAGTCCCGCGGAAGGGCGGGTTGAAGAAGCTCGCCGCGGGAACGTCCGACGGCGGCAGCGCACCTTACGAAGGCATCGCGCCTTAGGGTGCGGGCTGCGGCGGGGTGTCCAGCAGGATTTCGTAGCCCGGGGCCACCCGGCCCGCGTGGAACTCCATTACTTCGAAGTCGGCAACCCCGTTGGTGTAGAACGGATCCTGGGACAGGCTCGCGTCCAGGGTTTCCCGTTCGGCCTGCGACAGCAGCAACCCGCCGGTACGCGGAATCTTGCGGCCGGCGGCGATGAACACGCCGTCGTCGAACGCCTTCTGCAGCCAGGCGATGTGGGCGTCGTTGTGGAAGTCGACGATCTCCTGGGGCACACGGTAGGTAAGGGAGACAACATACATGGGGCAAGCCTACCGGCGCCGCACAAGCTACTTGAAGGATCAATCGTAGAATGGGGAACATGACCGAACCCCGCTGGCTCAACGCTGACGAACGCCGTGCCTGGCTGGCACTGGTGAGCATCAATACGCTGCTGCCCGCGGCCCTGGACACGAAGCTGCATGCCGCGGGAAAGCTGTCCCTCTTCGACTACACCGTCCTGGCCATGCTGTCCGAAGCTGAGGACCGGTTCCTGCCCATGAGCGAGCTCGCCGCCCGCAGCAGTGCATCCTTGTCCCGCCTTTCGCATGTGGTGACCAAGCTGCAGAAGCGCGGATGGGTGGAACGCCGCCCGCACCCCTCCGACGCCCGGGTGACCACCGCGCACCTCACTGAGGAAGGCATGGCCACCATCGTGGGCCTGGCCCCGGGTCATGTCGAAGACGTCCGTGACTTGTTCCTCGACGCCCTGACCGAACAGGACGTGCTGGACCTGGCGCGGATCGGCGAGAAAGTGGTGGGTCGGCTGGATACGGACCACTGGATCCTGCGCGAGAAGCAGGGCTGACCGGGGCAGATACCGGTCGATTGGTTGCTCCCGGCAACGGACGGCAAACTAACCGGATGGATTTCACTTCCCGATTCGTGGCACTTGGCGACTCTTTCACCGAAGGGGTCGGTGACGACCACCCGGCACGTCCCAATGGCGTCCGCGGGTGGGCCGACCGCGTGGCAGAACAGCTCTGCGCCGCCGACCCGGACTTCGGCTATGCCAACCTAGCCATCCGCGGCAGGAAGCTCCGGCAGATCCTGTCTGAGCAGGTGGACGCCGCCGTCGAACTCAACCCCACACTGGTGAGCATCTACGCCGGCGCCAATGACATCCTCCGCCCGCGCGTGGACATCGATGATCTCCTGGTGGAATACAACGACGCCGTGGCGAAGCTCGCTGCCACCGGCGCCACCGTGGTGATGTTCACGGGTTTCGACGCCCGGGGTTCGAAGGTGTTCGGCACCATGCGCGGCCGCACTGCCATCTACAACGAACTGGTCCGCGGCATCGCCGGGGACCACGGCGCCCTGCTGGTGGACTACTGGCGCTTCAGCGAATATTACGACTGGGGCATGTGGGCCCACGACCGGATGCACATGTCCGCTGCCGGCCACGCGAACATGGCCAAGCGGGTTCTCGAGGTCCTTAAGTACGACCACTCCATCGACATCCCGCCCATGACGCAGGTCCCGGAACTCAGCCGCGCCGAGGCCATTCGCGTCAACGCCCAGTGGTTCAAGGAGTACGCGGCGCCGTGGGTGGTCCGCCGTGTCACCGGCAAGTCCTCCGGGGACAACCTGCAGCCCAGGTACCCCCAGCTCACCCGGCTGTAGCTTTTTTACGCCGGCTGGAACGCCGGGGTCGCCAGCATCGAGCCGTCCGCGTGGATGGCCAGCACGGCAACATCCCAGTTGTCAGCGGCCCGGTCCAGCATCGGCGTTCCGCCGGCAACGATGGCCGTGGCCAGGACGTCGGCGGTGACAATATCAGCGGCGGCAACGGTGACCTGGACGAACCCGGCGTCACGGGTGCCGCTTCCCACCCGCCAGATGTGCTCGCCACGTTCAGCGGAGCCGGAGGTGGCCATCGCCTTGTGCCGCCCCGTGCCGCCCAGCGGATGTGCGGTGATGAGCGTTTGGCGGTCCGCCGGGTCCACCACGCCTGCTTTCCAAGGCTCAGCGCTGCCCGGGTGCGGAGAGCCGCTGACCAGGACGTCGCCACCGGCATTGAGGCACCAGTCCCGCCGGCCTAGGGCGAGGAGTGACGTCCCGGCCTCACGGACGGCATGGCCCTTGATGATCCCGGACAGATCCAGCACCCCGTCGGGCCTTTCAGGGGTGAAGGCCCCTTCCGTACCCAGGCGCCACTCATGGGCCTCGGCGTACCGCTCGCGCATCTGCGCCGAGGCGTGGGACAGCTTCAGGTCACCGCACGCCAGCCTGCTCGCCTCCGAATCGGGACGGTACAGGCTGAACGTTTCGTCCAGGTCCCGGAACAGGCGTTCGACGACGGCGGTGGCGGCACCGAGCTCGTCGAGCCCCGGCTGCCCTTCCGCGGGCGAGCCCACCGGCATCGTCAGGCCGATGACCGTTCCCATGCATTCAAAGGTGCGGGCCTTGAGGACCGTGCCGGTGGCTGCCGGCTGTGCGTCAGAGGTTTGCTGCATCGATGGCTGCCTGGAGAGAGGTGAGGTAGGCGTCGCTGGTGATGGTGGCGCCGCTGACGGTCTGGACATCGGCCGACTGTGCCGCCAGGACCTTGCTGCGGAGCAGGGGTGCCGCGCGGTTGCTGATCTGGATGGATTTGCCGTCCGTGTTGGTCAGCTGCAGCGCCGTGACATCGGTGATCTTCCCGTTCGCCACCGTGATCTGGACCTGCACGGGGCCAAACCGGGTCTGGACGGTGTTTCCTTTGTAGGTGCCGGAGGCAGAGGAGTTAGTGGACCCGGAGGACCCGGAAGAACCTGTAGTACCGGAGGAACCTGTTGTGCCCGATGAGCTCGAGGACCCAGCCGAACCGGACGAACCTGTCCCCGTGCCGGACGAACCCGTGCCGGTGGCACCCGTGGTGCCTGTCGCCGTCGTACTTGATGCCACGGTGCTGATGCCGTTGACTTGGGTGCCTGTCTGCCAGCCGGCCAGGAGGATCCCGGCGGAGGCCAAAGCTGCTGCGACTGTTCCGCGAATTTTCACCAGTCAAACCTTTCGTGATGGATCTGTTCCTCAGGGACGCCGGCCTTCCCGGCATCCGCAATGACGTTGGCCGCCCACGCCGCCGGGCCGCAGACGTAGACGTCCGCATCCCTGATGTCCGGCACATAGGAGGCAAGGCTGTAGCCGTGGCGCACAGAGTCCTCGGGAAGCCAAGTGGACCGGCCGTGGCCCCGCGGCCCGGTGAGGTGGAAGAGCCGCACCCCTCGGGCCTGGCAGAGGTCAAGGATTTCGCTGCCCAGGTAAAGCTCCTCTTCTGTGTGCCCGCGGAGCAGGACGGTCGCCTCGCCCGGAGCAAAGGGCGTGGTTTCCAGCAGCGCCCGCAGGGGGGTGATGCCGATGCCGGCGCCGATCATCACCACCTTGTTCTTCGTCCGGGCTGCCGTGCTGAGCAATCCGTAGGGACCCTCCAGGGCCACCTTTGTGCCCTTCCGCAGCCGGAGCAGCTGGGCGGACCCGTCGCCAAGGTTCCGGACAGTGACCCGCAGCGTCCCCTGGCCGTCCCGGCCGTTGACGACGGGCTCCGCGGACAGGCTGAACGGATGGGGGTGCCACCACATGCCCGGCGCCAGGAAGCGCCAGATGAAGAAGCGTCCGCCTGTCCCTGCCAGCTGGTCCAGCTTCCGGCCCCTCATGACGATGTTCACCACGCCGGGAGCCACAGCTTCCACGCGGGCCACCGTCAGCTGGTGGCGCGCGGTGGCCAGCACCGGCTCCAGGATGCGGAAGTACACCAGGGCGCTGCCGGTGTAGATGCAGATGGCGAGCCAGTACCACCGCTGCCAGGTGCCGGCCGCAAAGAGGCCGCCCACGCTGAACTGGTGCGGGATTGACGTTGCCACTGCTGCGTAGGTCAGCAGGTGGACCACGTACCAGAACTCATAGGGGAAGCGCCGGCGCACAGCCACCAGGGAGGTCACCACGACGGCGATGAACAGAGCCATGGAGACGAACGCCAGCCACATATCGGGGACCTGCACCCACAGGTTGATGGATTCGCTGACCGGGTCCAGTCCCTCGGCCATGCCGTACCCGACGGCGAGCAGGAGGCCGTGTGCCAACAGGAGGTAAAGGGAGGGCTTGCCCAGTTTGCCGTGGAATTCCAGGGCCCGGTCATGCCCGATCGTGCGGTCGATGAAAGGGATCCTTGCGGCCAGGAGCAGCATGAGCAGGACCAGGTCCATGCCCGCCAGCCCGGCCACGATTCCCGCCGCCGTGAACAGTGCGGCGGGCGACGTGATGTTGGTGGCACCGCCGTCGGCCAGCCACAAGGCGATGGCGGCAGCCACGGATGCCCAGGCAATGACGGTCAGGAAGTCCGTCCGCAGCATGCGCTGGCGATACTGGCGGGCGAACCAGCCGCGGGCGGGTATCTTCGGTGGTGAAAGCTCCGGGCGGCCGGAGCTGCTTGCGGCCGGTGATACCGGCAGGAGCTGCGTGTTCATGGATCAAACATGCGTGGGGAAGCTATGTCCAGGCTGTGAAAAGGGGTCAGCGGCGGCTGTGACCTTTCCGCCTTTGGGTACCTCTTATACACCCGATTGGTCTTTAATTGCGTCAACTCGTAGACTTGGTAGGCGCTAAGTGCGCGGAGCGTGCGCAATTGCTCCGGTTGCCCGGTAATTTTCTCCAGGGTGGCCGGTAGTTAGGGGCTCAAGTTGCGTGACTAACCGTTGCCCGTACATTCTGTGGGTCGCACTTGGCAGCATGGTCCAGCAGCAGATATGCGGATCATTACTTTCAATTCTTGAGGAGAAGTCATGGCAGCACACTGCCAAGTGACCGGAGCCGAGCCGGGCTTTGGGCACAGCATTTCGCACTCGCACCGCCGCAACAAGCGTCGGTTCGATCCGAACATTCAGAAGAAGCGCTACTGGGTTCCGTCCCTGCGCCGTAACGTCACGCTGCAGGTTTCTGCTCGTGGCATCAAGACCATCGACGTACGAGGCATCGACGCAGTCGTCGCCTCGATCCTGGCTCGTGGGGTGAAGCTCTAGTGGCTAAGGACAAGGACGTACGTCCGATCATCAAGCTCAAGTCGACCGCGGGCACGGGTTACACCTACGTAACCCGCAAGAACCGTCGTAACGACCCGGACCGCATGGTCCTGAAGAAGTACGACCCCAAGATCCGCCAGCACGTCGAATTCCGAGAGGAGCGCTAAACATGGCTAAGAAGTCCAAGATTGCTCGCAACGAGCAGCGCAAGGTCATCGTTGAGCGTTACGCTGCCAAGCGCCTCGAACTGAAGAAGACCCTGGTTGACGAAAACGCAACCGACGAAGCACGCGAAGCAGCCCGCCTGGGCCTGCAGAAGCTGCCCCGCAACGCGTCCCCGATCCGTCTGCGTAACCGCGACATCATCGACGGCCGCCCCCGTGGCACCTTCCAGAAGTTCGGCATCTCCCGTGTCCGTTTCCGCGACATGGCACACAAGGGCGAACTCCCGGGCATCACCAAGTCTTCCTGGTAATCCAGCACCGCTCATTCCAGCTGCTTGAGAAGGGCCGGCAACCTTAGGGTTGCCGGCCCTTCTGCGTTAAGCCGTGGCAGGTGGGCGCCGGTCCGGTGGGCTGTGCGGCAGCACACAGGGTGGAATTCCGACGCCGGTTGGCTTCCTGGGTGCCCCACCACGCGTATCGCCCCGGAATCCCGGGGATTTCCTACCCCCTGAGGGCCGGTTTGCGGTGGGCCCGGACTGCGTGTATTGTTTTCTAAGTCGCCGCGGGGGAGACAGTGAAGAACTGATCACCGGGTGGCCAAAAACCCCAATCAAAGCCAAAATCTGGTTGCTCTTTAGGGCGCTGGAAATCGGTTGGGGCGGTCTTCAATTCGATGCGGATCCTGAAAGATGGATTTGCTTCGCGGTGGAGGATCGGGTAAGTTTGAAAAGTTGCTCCGGAGCGATCCTGAACGAGGGTTTGGGTGGTGCCGGGTGTGTCTGTTGTTTGAGAACTCAATAGTGTGCCAAGTTTGTTGATACCGATTATGTATGTAATTGGTTGATTGTGCC